>NZ_CP172003.1:0-1805000 GCF_044056785.1 Variovorax sp. UC122_21
GGGCGTGCTGCCATCGCCGATCAGCAGTTGCGCCTGCAGCGGCACCAGGTCGCGCTGGGCATAGGTGTTGACGGCCTGCCATCGGCCCGCGCCGTCGATGCCGCGGTTGTAGGTCGAGAAATGACGAAAGCGCCAGTCGCCGAGGTTGAAGCCGCCGCGCAGGCCGACGAACAGGGTGTCGCGCCGCGGCTGCCCGTCGGGTCCCGGGAAGGAGGCGCCGTCGAACGCGCTGCGCGGCGCGGCGAAGGGATCGGAGCTGCGACGGTAGGCGTCGCCGCCGTAGCGGGCGACGTTGACCTGGTAGTCGAGCATCCCGGCCGTGATGCCCCTGTCCCACATGCCGGGGTCCACGGCCCCGCGCGCCGAGCGCTTCATCGCCGCCTGCGGGATGTCGATGCGCAGGTGCATCTTGTCGACGTCGTAGCCGAACGAGGCCTCGGGAATGGCCGCGCCCAGATCGACGCAGGCATCGTCGGCCAACGCCATCAAGGCCGGGAACACCGCCACGTTGACGCCCCATGCGTCGAGCATGGCGCGCGTGAGGCAGGGCTCGGCGTCGTTCCTGTCCTCCCTGGCGTCGAACCGGATCGTGGCCTGCCCGGCGCGTCGCTCGTTGAGCGAGACGTCGACGGTGTACGAGCCCGGCAGCACGCGATTGCCGAAGGCGAAGAGCGAGAGGTCGGCGTTCTGCTGGTCGCCACCGACGCCGAGGAAGCTCGGATTGAAGGACGACGCGGCGAACTGCTGCGCGATGACGGGAGCGCCCCACGCGCCGAGCGCGGCGGCGCACAGGCCGAGGCGAAAGGGCACGCATGCGCGCACCCGCAAGGGATGAGTGCGTGTCATGGTCTCAGCGCTGTGCACCGCCGCTGGACGAAGCCTCGGTCGCGAGAGCCGGCCGGGCCTTCAAGGGCACGGGCTCGGCGCCCGCGGGCACCTCGACGAACTCCTCGGGCGATTCGCTGCCGTAGTCGTTGATCGTGGTGAAGTTGATCTGCACGGCCTGCGGCGCCTTCAGCGTCTTGATCGGAAAGCTCAGCTCACCGAACGGCGGCACCATGCCCGCGTCGAGTTCCTCCTGGTCCTTGCGCTCGGGGCCCTGGCCCTGGTTGACCGTCAGCTTCAGCAGGGTGATGTGGAAGGCGCTCGCGTTGCCGACCTTGAGCACCGCGCCCTGGCCCTGCGCCGGTGCGCTCACCGCCCACTTGAGCAGCGCGCGCGCCTCCGTGGGCGAGCCCGGCAGTCCCGCGGGCCGGTAGAACAGCTTGAGCCGGCTGCGTATCGCCACCTGCAGCACGTTCTCCTGATTCGGCGTCTGGGGAATCTCCTTGACGTTGAGCCAGAACGCCGACTCGCGATCGGCCGGAATCTCGCCGCCCACACGCATGATGCGCAGCAGGTTCTCCTTGCCGGGATCGAGCCGCGACAGCGGCGGCGTGACGACCAGCGGGGTCTTGCCAGCGCCCTCGCCGGCATCGACCCAGGCCTGGACCACATAGGGCGAGGTCCCGATGTTCTTCATCGGCAGGGAGGTTTCGCGCTGCTTCTCGTGGAGGATCACGCGCGTGCCGGACAGCATCACGCTGGCGCTCGCTGCTCCCTGCAGGCAAAGCAGCGCCAGGATGCCGAGCGCCCGCCGAAATCGTTCATTGCTGCACATATCTGTTCCTTGGCGCGATCCACGTCGACGACGCGCGCGCAAGCACTCCGACGCGCCGGCAGCGGCGCCTCGAAGAAAAAGGTTCAACGGAAGACGAAGGCGCGAAAACAGCGCGGCATTGCACCGCGGGACAGCGCGCCGATGACGGCATGAGGCCGCGAGGGCCTCATGCCGCGGTGCCTAATTAGTTATAGGCCACCGTGAATTGCGCGGTGCCATTGGCCGGGCCCGACTTGAGCACGGGATCGGCCGGGGAACCGCCCGTCAGCGGCAAGGTCGAGACATAGCGCGCCTGGAATTGCAGCTTGTTCGTGCCTTGGGCCAGCGCGTATTCGCGCGAAGCCGAGCCCAGCGCAATCTTCTGGCCTTCCCAGTCGCCGATCTGGATGCCCACGCCCTGCGCGGCCGGTGTTCCGGTGCCGGAGCCATCGATCGCCACCAGATCCACGTTGCGGCTGTCGGCCGTGCCCGAGAAGGTCACCTTGGCCTTGTTGCTGCCCGCGGGGCAATCCGCCAGGTTCAGGGTGAACTTGGCCGGGGTCGAACCCGTTCCCACGGTCGGAAAGGCGGTGCGGCTCACCTTGCCCAGCGGCACCGTCAGGTTCTGGCTGTCGGGCGTCAGCGAGCAGATGCTGTCCGTGATCTCGCCGGTGAAGTTGATCTGGCCGTCGGCGGCCAGGGCTGCCTGCGACACGGCGGCGATGGTTGCGATCGCGGCAAAGCGAGAGATGATTTTTTTCGACATTGTTTACCTTAAGAATGAAAACAGGAAATTGCCTGCAAATCCAATTGCAGGCAGCCGGGATCCTATTCATTCATTCTCATTTATTGGCTGCATCGGAAAACAAAGCCGGGCAATACGATTAATTATCCAAGTCAATCCTTAGAATCATTAGCTGGAGCTAATTCAATTAAAAATAAGATTCACAGTTCGGGAATTGCCAGGCGCGTGTCGCAGTGCTCATCGACGCAGGACGCGCCAATCCGCTGGGCGGCGCACCAGGCAGAGCTACAGCGCGAGCGTGCCCTCCACGCAGCTGACGCAGGCACCGCCGACGCGCACCTTGCCGTGGCCATCCACGCGCACCTTCACGCGCCCGTCGCGCCCCACGCAGCGCCCCTGCGCCGCCACGTAGGCGATGCCTTCCGGCGGCAGCAGGCCGCGTTTCCACTGGAAGGCCGCGGCGCTGGCGTTGCCGCTGCCGCAGACCGGGTCTTCCTCGACCCCGCTCGAAGGCGCGAAGGCCCGGACCTCCATCGCCACGTCGCCTTGCGGATAGCGGCCGTACACGATGAGGCCGGTGACGCCCAGGCGGCGCTCGAAGGCCGCGAGCCGCGCGAAGTCGGGCCGCAGGTCGATCACCGTGGCCGCATCGGCCAGTGGCAGCACGATCCAGCGCGGACCCACGTCCACGATGGCAGGCGCGGCCTCGGGGTCGGGCTGGCGGCCCAGGATGTGCTCGAGCTCCGCGAGGTCCTCGGCCGGCAGCGGCGCCAGCTGCGCGGAGGGCAGGGCGAAGGCCAGCTCGCGGCCCTCGGAGCCGGCCTCCACCGTCACGTCGACGAGGCCGACGCCGCATTGCTGCACCAGCCGCCCGCCATCGCGCAGCGCGCCGCGTCCGGCCTCGAGGAAGGCATGCGCGCTGCCCAGGGTCGGATGGCCCGCGAAGGGCAGCTCGTTGCGCGGCGTGAAGATGCGCAGGCGATAGTCCGCCTCGGGCACGGTGGGCGTCAGCACGAAGGTGGTCTCCGAGAGGTTGGTCCAGCGCGCGATGGCCTGCATGGCCTCGGTGTCGAGGCCGTCGGCGTCGAACACCACGGCCACCGGGTTGCCGGCCAGTGGCCTGGAGGTGAAGACGTCGACCACGGTGTAGCGATGGGGTTGTTTCATGCGGGGCTCCAGGGGATGTCGGTGCGCGGGTCGGTGTCGTGGATTCATTTCGCGGCGGCGTCCAGCACCGTCGACAGGGCCGACAGCGCGGGCGCCAGGCGGTCGGGCGGCAGGTAACCGAAGCCCAGGCGGAAGACGCGCTCGCTCTCGCCGAACCATGCGCCCGAGGCCAGTTGCAGTTCGTGCCCCGGCAGCAGTTGCCAGAAGCGCGCGACCGCGCTGTCGTCGAAGCGATCGGCGCGCAGGCGCAGGCAGCACAGCGCGCCGCCGTCCGGACGGATCCATTCGATGCGCTCGCGCTCGGCGTCGCACCAGGCCGTCAATGCGGCGAGGCCTTCGGCCAGCAGCCGGCGACGCGGCGCGAGCACCTGTTCGCGATGGCGCAGCAGCGCGGTGGCCAGCGCCTCGTCGAGCACCGAGCCCGAGATCACGGTGTTCAGCTTGGCGACGACGAGGCGCGCGCGCAGGTCCGCGTCGGGCACGGTGAGCCAGCCGGTGCGCAGGCCCGGTGCGCCCAGCGCCTTCGACACCGAGGCACCCGTGACGATGCGCGGATGCAGCGCGGCCAGGCTTTCGGGCACGGCCTCGTCGCCGTAGCCGGCCTCGCGGTAGGTCTCGTCGATGAAGAGGAGGGCCTGCGGCGCCTGGCTCTGCAGCAGCGCGAGCAGTTGCTCGATGACGGCGCGCGGCGTGCGCACCCCGCTGGGGTTCTGCGGCGAGGCGAGGCTCACGAGCCTGGTCCGCGGCGACAGGCTGGCCGCGATCGCGTCCAGGTCGAGCCGGTAGCCGTTCTCGAAGCGCAGCCGTACTTCGCGCACGCCGACGCCCGCGCCGAGCAGGCAGTCGCGGCTCGGCGGAAAGCAGGGCGTCACGAGCACCGCTTCGTCGCCGGGGCGGCAGACTTCGAAGGCCAGCAGGAACAGCCCGAGCGCCGTGCCCTGGGTCGTGACGATCCAATCGGCGGGCACGCCGCAAGCCCTGGCGATCTCCTCGCGCAATTCGAGCGAGCCGGCGGAGCGCCCGTAGCCCAGCTTCAGGCCGCGCAGCGTCTCGAGCCCGGCCATGTGCAGCACCTCGCCGACCGTCAGGTCCTGCGAGGTGCTCTCGGCCAGGTTGAACGGGCGGTTCACGTCGAGCAGCGAGATGATCTCGTTGTACGGAAAGCGGCCGCGCCACGCCGGCCGTGCCGCCGCGGGGGCTTCGTGTTCAAGCACTGTCATTCGTTTCCAGATGGCCCGGGTGAGAGCGTCGTCCAGGAGCCCGGGGCGCGTCGGGCAGCGTGGAAGAGGGGAACATCGGGTGATCCTAATGATCGCCCGTGGATCGGAACAGCCACAATTTCCATCGAATCGGACCAGTACAGTTTGCGCGCCTTCGAGGGTCCCTTCGCCCACAATCGAGCCTCGTCATGCACGGGCTCCCCATGAACACAGGCACCCTCCAGCGCCGCAAGCAGCCGGCCGGCAGCGCGCCCACACCGCATCGCTACGAGCAGCTCGCCGAGCTGATCGTCGACACGATCGACAACGGCACGCTCGCGCCCGGCGAGCGGCTGCCGTCGGTGCGCGCGGTCAGCGAGCGGCACGGCATCAGCATCTCCACGGTGCTGCAGGCCTATCGGTTGCTCGAGGACCGCGGCGTGCTGGTCGCGCGGCCGCAGTCGGGCTTCTATGTCGCCGCCACGCAGGGCGCGACGCTGGCGCTGCCCTCGGCCTCGCGCCTGCGCTCGAAAGCCTCGACCGTGTCGATCAGCGGCGCCGTCGCGGCCCTGCTCGAGCACGCATCGAATCCGGCGCTGGTGCCGCTGGGCTGCGCGGTGCCCGACGCGGCATCGCTGCAATCGCACCGGCTCGACCTCGCGCTGGCCCGCGCCGCGCGCCAGCACGGCGACCGCCACAACGTCTACGGCACGCCGCGCGGCGACCCGCGGCTGCGCCGCGAGATCTCGCGGCGCGCGATGCGCATCGGGCATGCGCTGTCGCCCGACGACGTGGTCATCACCAACGGCTGCACCGAAGCCTTCACGCTGGCGCTGAGCGCCGTCGCCAGGCCCGGCGACACCATCGCGGTCGAGTCGCCCACCTACTTCGGCTTTCTCCACACGCTCGAGGTGCTCGGCCTCAAGGCCCTGGAGCTGCCCACCGATCCCGTCGACGGCATCCACATCGAGGCCTTCGCGCGGCTGCTCGATGCCGCTCCGGTGGCGGCCTGCCTGCTGTCGTCGAGCTTCGGCAATCCGCTGGGCGTGTCGATGCCCGACGCGCGCAAGCGCGAGCTGCTGGCCCTGCTCGCGCGGCACGAGGTGCCGCTGATCGAGGACGACATCTACGGCGAGATCCACTTCGCGCGCGAGCGGCCCACGCCCTTCATCGCGCTCGACGGCGGCGCGAACACCATCTATTGCAGCTCGTTCTCGAAGAGCCTCGCGCCCGGCTACCGCGTGGGCTGGATCGCGCCCGGCAGATACGCGCAGCAGGTGGTCGACCGCAAGCTCGCCTTCAGCCTCTGCAGCCCGGTGCTGCCGCAGGTCGCGCTCGCGGACTTCCTGGCCAGCGGCGCCTGACGACGCCCACATGCGCCGGCTGCGCCGCGTGCTCGAACAGAACCTGCGGCACCTGACCCGCGCCATCGAGGCGGGCTTTCCGGTCGGGACGCGCGTGAGCCGGCCCACCGGCGGCTTTGCGCTGTGGCTCGAGCTGCCCCGCGGCTTCGACTCGCGCATGCTGTTCGACGAGGCGATCGAGCACGGCATCTGCTTCGCGCCGGGCGATGTCTTCTCGGCGAGCCGGCGCTTCCGGAACTGCCTGCGCCTGAGCGCGGGCTGGACCTGGAGCGAACGGATCGAGGAGGGGGTTCGGCGCCTCGGCGCGCTGGCCCGGCGCCAGGGCCCGGCCTGAGACACGGTCGGCGCGGTCGGCGCGGTCGGCGCGGTCGGCGCGCGGGGACCGACCCACGTTCTCGCGTCCTCCCGCCCTCGTTTTTATGGTTTTTTTACCCCCCCTTTAGAACATTTGTCCCTGTTTTTACGCACGCCTGCCGAGACTTCCTGACTTGTTTCGTTTGCAGGAGAGATGCATGGACTTCTTGTGGATTGCCGCCATCGCGGCGATGTGGGTCGTGATGGCCGAGCTGGTGGTCGGGCTGTACAAGCTCGATGCGCCCAAGGGAGAGCGGCAATGATCGGCCTCGACATCCTCTACGGATTCGCGGGGCTGGTGGCCGTGATCCTGTTCGCCTACCTCGTGTTCGCGCTGATCTGCGCCGAGGAGTTCTGACCATGGCCAGCTCCGCCTGGGGCCTGCTGGCCCTGTATCTCGTCATCCTGCTGGTGCTGGCCTGGCCCATCGGCAAGTTCCTCGCCGCGCTGTGCAACGAGCGGGTGCCGCGCTGGATGCAGCGCGTCGAGGCGCCGCTCTACAAGCTCGCGGGCACGAGGCCCGAGCGCTCGATGCACTGGCGCACCTACGCCTTCGCGCTGCTCGCCTTCAATGCGATCGGCGCGCTGGTGGTCTACGGCCTGCAACGCCTGCAGGGCTGGCTGCCGCTGAATCCCGCGGGCATGGGCGCGGTGTCGCCCGACTCGGCCTTCAACACCGCCATCAGCTTCGTCTCCAACACCAACTGGCAGGGCTACGCCGGCGAGTCGACCATGAGCTACCTGACGCAGATGCTCGGGCTCACGGTGCAGAACTTCGTCTCCGGCGCCACCGGCATCGCGGTGGCGTTCGCGCTGGTGCGCGGCTTCGCGGCGCGCCGCACCGACGGCAAGGGCTTCGTCGGCAACTTCTGGGCCGACGTCACGCGCGTCACGCTGTGGGTGCTGGTGCCGCTGTCCTTCGTGCTCGCGCTGCTGCTCGCGGGCCAGGGCGTGATCCAGAACTTCGACGCCTACAAGGAAGTCGCCACGCTCGAGACCACGGCCTTCCAGCAGCCGAAGAACGGGCCCGACGGCCAGCCGCTGAAGGACGAGAAGGGCCAGCCGGTGATGGAGGACGCCACCACCAAGACGCAGACGCTCGCCATGGGCCCGGTGGCTTCGCAAGAGGCCATCAAGATGCTCGGCACCAACGGCGGCGGCTTCTTCAACGCCAACTCGGCGCATCCCTACGAGAACCCGACGGCCTTCAGCAACCTGCTGGAGATGATCGCGATCTTCCTGATCCCGGCCGCGCTGTGCTTCACCTTCGGCAGCGTGGTGGGCGACATGCGCCAGGGCTGGGCCATCCTCGCCGCGATGACGGTGATGTTCGTCGTCGCGGTGGTGGTCATCACGCCCGCGGAGCAGCTCGGCAATCCCCTGTTCGGGCCGCTGGGGGTCGACCAGATATCGAGCGCGCTGCAAAGCGGCGGCAACATGGAAGGCAAGGAGGTTCGCTTCGGCATCGATGCCTCGTCGCTGTTCGCCGTCATCACCACGGCCGCCTCGTGCGGCGCGGTGAACGCAATGCACGACTCGCTCACGCCGCTCGGCGGCATGGTGCCGATGGTGCTGATGCAGCTGGGCGAGGTGGTGTTCGGCGGCGTGGGCACGGGCCTCTACAGCATGCTGATCTTCGCCATCCTCGCGGTGTTCATCGCGGGCCTGATGATCGGCCGCACGCCGGAGTACCTCGGCAAGAAGATCGAGGTCTACGAGATGAAGCTGACCTCGATCGCGATCCTCGTGACGCCGATCCTGGTGCTGGCCGGCACGGCCGTCGCCGTGGTCGCGGATGCCGGCAAGGCGGGCATCGCCAACCCGGGCGCGCACGGCTTCTCGGAAGTCCTGTACGCGCTGACCTCGGCCGGCAACAACAACGGCAGCGCCTTCGCGGGCCTGTCGGCCAACACGCCCTTCTACAACGCGCTGCTGGCGGTGGCCATGTGGTTCGGCCGCTTCGGCGTGATCGTTCCCGTGCTGGCCATCGCCGGCGCGCTGGCCGCCAAGAAGCGCCTGCCGGTCACCTCGGGAACCATGCCCACGCATGGCCCGCTGTTCGTGACGCTGCTGATCGGCACCGTGCTGCTGGTGGGCTTGCTCAACTACGTGCCCTCGCTCGCGCTGGGACCGATCGTCGAGCACCTGATGCTGTGGGCAAAGTGAGGCCCGGACCATGACTACCAAAACCAACACTTCTCTTTCGCTGTTCGATGCCGAGCTGCTGCGCCCGGCGCTGTGGTCCTCGGTGGCCAAGCTGAGCCCGCGCGTGCAATGGCGCAACCCGGTGATGTTCATCGTCTACATCGGGAGCATCCTGACCACCCTGCTGTGGGTGCACGCGCTGAGCTTCCCGGGCGACACCGGCATGAAGCCCGCCTTCGTGCTGGCCGTGACCATCTGGCTGTGGTTCACCGTGCTGTTCGCGAACTTCGCCGAGGCACTGGCCGAAGGCCGCAGCAAGGCGCAGGCCGCCTCGCTGCGCAGCCTGCGCAAGGACACCTGGGCCAAGAAGCTCAAGGAGCCGTTCCACGGCGCGGCCTTCCTGCCCGAACAGGCCACCAACCTGCGCAAGGGCGACGTGGTGCTGGTCGAGTCGGGCGACGTGGTGCCGCTCGACGGCGAGGTCATCGAAGGCGTGGCCTCGGTCGACGAGAGCGCCATCACCGGCGAATCGGCTCCGGTGGTGCGCGAATCGGGCGGCGACTTCTCTGCGGTGACCGGCGGCACCCGCGTGCTGTCCGACTGGCTGGTGGTGCGCATCGCGGTGAATCCGGGCGAATCCTTCCTCGACCGGATGATCTCGATGGTCGAGGCCGCCAAGCGCCAGAAGACGCCCAACGAGATCGCGCTGACCATCCTGCTGGTGGCGCTCACGCTGGTGTTCCTGGTCGTCACCGCCACGCTGCTGCCGTTCTCGGTCTTCAGCGTGGGTGTCTCCAGCGCGGGCAGCGTGGTGTCGCTGACGGCGCTCGTTGCGCTGCTGGTGTGCCTGATCCCCACCACCATCGGCGGCCTGCTGTCGGCCATCGGCGTGGCGGGCATGAGCCGCATGATGCAGGCCAACGTGATCGCGACCTCGGGCCGCGCGGTGGAAGCCGCCGGCGACGTCGACGTGCTGCTGCTCGACAAGACCGGCACCATCACGCACGGCAACCGCCAGGCGACCTCGTTCCTGCCCGCCCCGGGCGTGACCAAGGCGCGGCTCGCGCGCGCCGCGATGCTCGCATCGATGGCCGACGAGACCCCCGAGGGCCGCAGCATCGTCGAGCTCGCGCGCCGCGACGGGCTGGAGATGGCCGCCGTCGAGGGCGCGAATTTCGTGCCCTTCACCGCGCAGACCCGCATGAGCGGTGTCGACCTGCCGGCCGGGCCGAACAGCCTGAGCGTCGATCCGATCGTGCTGCGCAAGGGCGCGGTCGAGGCGGTGCGCCGCCACGTCGAGTCGCTCGGCGGCGCGATGGCGCCCGAGGTGCTGCGCGCCTCCGAGGAGGCCGCGCGCCGCGGCAGCACCCCGCTGGCGGTGGCCGAGGGCGAGCGCGTGCTCGGCATCGTCGAGCTCAAGGACATCGTGAAGACCGGCATCAAGGAGCGCTTCGCCGAGCTGCGCCGCATGGGCATCAAGACGGTGATGATCACCGGCGACAACAAGCTCACCGCCGCGGCGATCGCAGCCGAGGCCGGCGTCGACGACTTCCTGGCCGAGGCCACGCCCGAGGACAAGCTCGCGCTGATCCGCCAGTACCAGGCCGAGGGCCGGCTGGTCGCGATGACCGGCGACGGCACCAACGACGCGCCCGCGCTCGCGCAGGCCGACGTGGCGGTGGCCATGGGCAGCGGCACGCAGGCCGCGAAGGAGGCCGGCAACATGGTCGACCTGGATTCCAACCCGACCAAGCTGCTCGAGGTGGTGGAGACCGGCAAGGCGCTCCTGATGACGCGCGGCTCGTTGACCACCTTCTCGATCGCCAACGACGTGGCGAAGTACTTCGCGATCATTCCCGCGATCTTCGTCTCGACCTATCCGCAGCTGGGCGCGCTCAACGTGATGGGCCTCGCGAGCCCGTCTTCCGCGATCCTGTCGGCGGTGATCTTCAACGCACTGGTGATCGTGTTCCTGATCCCGCTGGCGCTCAAGGGCGTGCGCTACCGGCCGGTGGGCGCCGCCGCGCTGCTGCGACGCAACCTCGCCATCTACGGCCTGGGCGGCCTGCTCGTTCCCTTCATCGGCATCAAGTTGATCGACTGGCTGCTCGTGGCCGTCCATCTCGTCTGAGGAGTTTCCCGTCATGAACAACACCATCGTCAATCCCATCGACAACGGCAGCGAAAAGGGCGGCGTCATCCGCCCGGCCCTCGTCGTCTTCGTGCTGGTGAGCGCGCTCACCGGCCTGATCTATCCGATGGCCGTCACCGGCGCCGCCAAAGCGGTGTTTCCCGCGCAGGCGGACGGCAGCCTGATCGTGCTCGACGGCACCACCGTCGGCTCGAAGCTGATCGGCCAGAACTTCAGCGATCCCAAGCACTTCTGGGGTCGTCCCTCGGCCACCGCGCCGCAGCCCTACAACGCGAGCGCCTCGGGCGGCGCGAACCAGGGCCCGCTGAACCCGGCGCTGACCGATGCGGTGAAGGCGCGCGTAGAGGCCCTGCGCGCGGCCGACCCGGGCAACACGGCGCCGGTGCCGGTCGACCTCGTGACGGCCTCGGCCAGCGGGCTCGATCCCGACATCAGCCCGGCCGCGGCGCAGTACCAGGCGCCGCGCGTCGCGCGCGCGCGCGGCCTGCCGCTGGCGCAGGTGCAGGCGCTGATCGACGACAACACGCAGAAGCCGCTGCTGGGCATCCTGGGCGAATCGCGCGTCAACGTGCTCGCGTTGAACCTCGCGCTCGACAAGGCCCGTTGAACGCGCCGCCGCGCCACGGCACCACGACGAATTCTTTATGCGCGGGCCGCGTCTTTTGACGCGGCTTTTACGGGCCGACTCCTAGCCTACGCGCTCCTCCATTCCTTGATTCTTCCCATGAAAAAGATCCCCGCCCGGGCCGCTTCAACCCTCGAACGGAAGCCCGTGCTGGCGCTGTTCGCCGCACTGGCCGCATCGGGCGCCGCCTTCGCGCAGACCGCCCCGGACGCCGCCGCGGCACCCGCCGCCTCGCCGATCACGGCCAACATCTCGCTGACCACGAACTACAAGTTCCGCGGCCAGGACCAGGACATGCTCGGCAGGAACGACTACGCCAAGACCCGCGGCGCCAAGCCCGCGATCCAGGGCGGCTTCGACTACGCCTTCGGCGAGAGCGGCTTCTACGTCGGCAACTGGAACTCCAGCGTCAACTGGCTCCAGGGCAACAGCATCGAGAGCGGCATCTACGGCGGCTACAAGTTCAAGGCCGGCCCGCTGGACATGGACGTCGGTGCGCTGACCTACATCTACCCCGGCAACGCCGTGGGCAACACCACCGAGCTGTACATCGGCGCCACCTACGCCAGCGAAAGCTTCGGCTCGTTCACGGCCAAGTACTCGCACACGGTGTCGAAGGACTACTTCGGCTTCGCGGGCAACAAGCTGGGCTCGGGCCTCAAGGGCACCAACACCGGCTACCTGAACCTGGCCTACAGCAAGGAGATCGCGCCCAAGCTCACCTTGAAGGCCGCGGTGGGCTACACGGCCCTGTCGAGCGACATCCGCAGGCACACGGCCTACAAGAGCTATGTCGACTACAACCTGGGCGCCACCTACGACTTCGGCGGCGGGCTCACGCTCACCGGCTCGGTGCAGGGCGCGAACCGGAAGGACGCCTACAACGCCGCGGCCGGGCCGCTCTACGACTTCGGCTTCTACACGACGCAGCAGGTCTACTCGCCGAACAAGGCGCGCTTCATCCTCACGCTGACGAAGACGCTCTGAGCCTCGAAGCAGGCGCGTCCTCGCGAACCCCATGCCCGCGGCAGGAACCCTTCGGTCCCGCGCCGCGGCATGGGTTCGCGCGCTTCGGGCCCTGCCCGACATGAGCCTGCATTGGTCCTGCTGCGGGACACCGGTGCGTGCGCCCGCGCAGGCGGACGGTACCGACCTTCCCGTGGCCCGCTGCGGCCATTGCGGAGCGCACTGGCTTCATTCGGCCGGCACCGATCGCTGGGAGCCGCTGTGCTTCGGCGATCGCGCCACGCCGCGTCGGGCGGCATGAGGCGCATCGGCCGCTGCCGCATTCATTTTTACGCGGCATTTCCAGCGCGCCCCGCATTGTTTACACCGTTTTCACACGCTGCTTCCGATACTGGAGCCCTGTTCATTTCCATTGCAGGAGCTTCATGGCATACGCCGCTTATCGGGAATACGCAGGCACCGTGCGTGCCAGGCGCGAGACCACCTTCAAGGTGCTCGATGTCACGGTGCCATCGGTCGACGCCTGCCGCGTCCGGCGCGGCATCGCGGCATGCCCGGGCGCCGGCGTGCTGCGCTGCGAACCCCTGATCCGCGTCAATGCCGCCTGCGCCAGCGCCGCGCCGCGCGCCCGCCTGATGATCCGGCTGCCGCTGGAGAGCTATGCCGCCGTCATGCACTGCCTGCTCGAATGCGCGCCCGATGGCGAGATCGGCCATCTCGCGAGCTGGGGCGAGCATCTGCGGCGCTACGGCATCGCCAACGGCGGCTGAACGTATTCGCCGCGCGCCGACGGCTCAGTCCGCGCGCGGCAGCCGCAACGCGAACACGGCACCGCCGCCGATCGCGTTGCCGGCCTCGACGCGCCCGCCGCAGGAGGCCGCGATGGCCTGGGAGATCGCGAGTCCCAGGCCGACCCCGGGAATGTGTTCGGAACGCGTGTTCGCCCCGCGGTGGAAGCGCTCGAACAGGTGCGGGATCTCGTCCTGGCGGATGCCGGCACCGGCATCGATCACGCGCACGACGGCGCTTCGGCCCTCGCTCGCCATCTCCACCCGCACTTGCCCGCCCGGCGGCGAGAACTTCACGGCGTTGTCCAGCAGGTTGGCCAGCACCAGGCTCACGGCGCCGCGGGCCGCCGTGGCCTCGACCGGCGCACCGGGCACCACGACGATCTCGACCCGGCGCTCGCGCGCCGAGGGCTGCAGTCGCCGCACCGCGTCCTCCACCAGTTCGCCGAGCGCGATCGCCTCCACCGAGCCGCGCTCCTGCCCGGCGTCGATGCGCGCCAGCGTCAGCAGTTCCTCCACCAGCAGCGTGAGGCGCTCGACCTCTTCCATGCTCGATCGCAGGGCGGCGACGTAGTCGGCCGGATCGCGCGGCCTGCGCAGCGCGAGCTCGAGTTCGGTGCGCAGGCGCGAGAGCGGCGAGCGCAACTCGTGCGAGGCATCGGCGGTGAAGCGGCGCTGGGCCTCGAAGCCCTGCTCGAGGCGGGACAGCATCTCGTTGAGCGTGTCCACCAGGCGGCCGATCTCGTCGCGCGTGCCCGGATGCGGCAGCCGCTCGCTCAGGCGGGTGCCGCCGATCTGGTGAGCCTGTCGCACCACCTCGTCGATGGCCCGGAACGCGCCGCGCGTCAGCCACGCGCCCGCGGCGCCGATGGTCAGCAGCAGCGCGAAGCCCATGACGACGAACAGCAGGCTCGCGGAGTCGACCACGTGGTTGACGTCGTCCAGCGAGCCGGCGACCTGCACCGCGAGCACGGCACCATGGCCCTGCACCGGAACCGACACCATGCGCACCGGCTCCTCGCCGAAGCTGTCGAGGGTCTGGAAGACGGTCTCGCCGGCCGCGAGGCGTTCCCGCAGCGCGGCCGCCGCCGGCAGCGTGGCCTCGCCCAGGTTCGCGCTGCGCGCCATCGCGTGGCCGTCGGCGTCGATGATCTGCACCAGCCGGTCGAGGCGCACCAGCGAGGGCGGGGCCGTCGATTCGCGCGAGTAGTCGTGCACGGCCACCGCAGGTCCCGCAGTGGCCGGCAGCATGGCGAGCTCGGTCTCGGCCAGCGCGAGCAGCGCCGCATCGAGCTGGCCGTGCACCGCGCGCGCCAGGCTCCAGTGGGCACCGGCGGCGGCCAGCGCCACCACCAGCACGATGGCGCCCATGTAGGCCAGCGCCAGCCGCGCGCGCAGGCTAAGCATCGCCGCCTTCGGGGGCGGCCAGCCGGAAGCCGCGGCCGCGCACGGTCTGGATCAGCGGCGGCTGGCCCGGCGGATCGACCTTGCGGCGCAGGTTGCCCATGTGCACGTCGATCAGGTTGTCGATCGCGATCAGGTCGTCCTTCCACACCTGCTCGGCCAGGCGCGCGCGGCTCACCAGCGCGCCGGCATGCCGCAGCAGGATGTGCAGGATCGCGTACTCCTTGCGCGTGAGCTCCAGCACCTGTTCGCCGCGCGTGACGCGCTGGCTGCCGGGCTCGAGCCGCAGGTCGGCCACGGCCAGCACGGCGGGGCGCGTCAGCTCGGAGCGGCGCAGCAGGGCGCGCGAGCGGGCCAGCAGTTCCTCGAAGGCGAAGGGCTTGGTGAGGTAGTCGTCGGCGCCGGTGTCGAGGCCCATCACGCGGTCGGCGAGCGCATCGCGCGCGGTGAGCATCAGGATCGGCACCTGCATGCCGCGCGCGCGCAGCTCGCGGCAGACCGAGAGGCCGTCCTTGCCGGGCAGAAACCAGTCGAGCACGATCAGGTCGTAGCCCGTGACGAAGGCGAGCTCGTCGCCTTCCTCCGCCGAATGAGCGACGTCCACCTGGAAACCCTCTTCCTCGAAGGCGCGGGCCAGCAGGCGCGCGGCCTTGCGGTCGTCCTCGATCAGCAGAATCCTCATGCCCGCGATTTTCCTCGAAGGGCCCCGCCGCGCACCTGAAGAAGTCTTCAGGCTTTCTTGGGACTTTTTTCAGGCGCTCCTGCCTACGCTGCGCGCTTCACCGACAGGCGGGAGGAAGCCATGAACATCGAAAAAAGCACCGGGCGCTGGCGCCTGGCGGTCTCACTGCTGGGCGCCGCGGCACTGGCCGGCGGCGCGTGGTGGCTGTGGCCGAGGAATGCCGCCGCGGCGGCACCCGCGGCGGTTGCCGTGCTGCAACGCGTGCAAGGCCAGGTGGTGGTGCCCGAGGGCTCGCCGCTGCGGCGCACGCTGCGGGTCGAGCCCGTGGCCGAGCAGCAGGTGAGCGCCGCGTTCTCGCTGCCGGCCGTGGTCGAGGCCGACCCGGCGCGGCTGGTCAAGATCCTGTCGCCGGTGGCGGGGCGCATCCAGAGCCTGGACAAGGTGCTGGGCGACGCCGTGAAGCGCGGCGACGCGCTCGCCGGCGTGGACGCGCCCGACCTGATGCAGGCGCGCAGCGACGCGCAGAAGGCGCGCGCCGCTCTCGTGCTGGCGCGCCAGGCGCTCGCGCGCCAGCGCGAACTCGCGGGCTCGGAGATCGCTTCCCGGCGCGACGTGGAGCAGGCCGAGAACGATGCCGCGCAGGCCGCCAGCGAGCTGGCGCGCGCCGAGGCCAAGCTGTCCCAGTTCGGTGCCGCCACGTCCAGCGCGGCCCAGGGCACGGTACTGAGCCTGCGCTCCCCGATCGCCGGCCGGGTGGTCGAGCTCAACGCGGCGCGCGGCGGCTACTGGAACGACACCAACGCCTCGCTGATGACGGTCGCGGACCTGAGCTCGGTCTACGTGAGCGCCAGCGTGGACGAGAAGGACCTGGGCGCGGTCTTCGTCGGCCAGGAGGCCACGGTGCTGTTCGACGCCTACCCGGGCGCGCCGATGAAGGCGCGGGTGCGCTACGTCGGCGAGCTGCTCGATCCCGACACCCGCAAGCTCAAGGTGCGCCTGCTGTTCGACAACCGCGACGGCCGGCTGCGGCCCGGCATGTTCGCCAGGGCGACCTTCCTCGCCCGGCCCCATGGCGGCCTGCTGCTGCCCGCGGCCGCGGTCGTGCATGCCGGTTTCGACGACCGGGTCTTCGTCGAGTCGGCGCCCTGGCGCTTCGAGCCGCGCGTGGTGCGGCTCGGCGTCCGGCAGGGCGAGCAGGTCGAGGTGGTGTGGGGGCTGAAGGCCGGCGAGCGCGTGGTCCAGCGCGATGGAGTGCTGCTCGATGATTGAGAGGATCGTCACCGTCTGCCTGCAGCGGCGCGGGATCGTCTGGCTGGTGTTCGCGCTGGCCGCGCTCTACGGCGTCTACTGCTGGAAGCAGCTTCCGCTGGAGGCCTATCCCGACATCGCCGACACCACCTCGCAGGTGGTCACGCAGGTGCCGGGCCTGGCGGCCGAGGAGGTGGAGAAGCAGATCACCATCCCGCTCGAGCGCGAGATCATGGGCACGCCGGGCATGTACGTGATGCGCTCGAAGAGCACCTTCGGCCTGTCGCTGATCACCGTCGTGTTCCAGGACGGCGCCGAGGACTACTGGTCGCGCCAGCGGCTGCAGGAGCGCATCGCGGGCGTCTCGCTGCCCTACGGCGCGCAGCCGGGGCTGGACGCGCTGACCTCGCCGATCGGCGAGATCTACCGCTACACGCTGGAGTCGAAGACGCGCGACCTGCGCGAGCTGTCGGAGCTGCAGTCGTGGCAGGTGATCCCGCGCCTCAAGCAGGTGGCCGGCGTGGCCGACGTCGCCAACTTCGGCGGCCTCACGACCCAGTTCCAGCTCGAGCTCGATCCCGTGCGGCTCAGCAAATACAACGTCACGCTGGGCCAGATCACGCAGGCCATCAACGCCAACAACGCGAGCGCGGGCGGCAGCGTGCTCGACCGCGGCCAGCAGGGTTTCGTGGTGCGCGGCGTGGGGCTGATCGGCGGCCTGGACGACCTCGGCAACATCGTCGTCACGCAGAAGGGCGGCGTGCCGGTGCTGCTGAAGGACCTGGGCGAGGTCAGGCTCGGCCACAAGGAGCGCCACGGCATCCTCGGCAAGGACGACAACCCCGACACGATCTCGGGCATCACGCTGCTGCTCAAGCACGAGAACCCCTCGCGCGTGCTCGAGGGCGTGCACGAGGCGGTGCGCGACCTCAACGAGAACATCCTGCCCAAGGACGTGAAGGTGGTGCCCTACCTGGACCGCTCCAACCTCGTGAGCGCCACCGTGCACACCGTCGGCAGGACGCTGGTCGAGGGCATGGCGCTGGTCACGCTGGTGCTGCTGCTGTTCCTGGGCAGCCCGCGCGCGGCGCTGATCGTGGCGATCACCATTCCGCTGTCGCTGCTGAGCGCCTTCATCTTCATGCACCACCTGCAGGTGCCGGCCAACCTGCTGTCGCTGGGCGCCATCGACTTCGGCATCGTGGTCGACGCGGCGATCGTCGTGATGGAGAACATCCTGCGGCGGCGCGAGGCGCTGGAGGGCCGCCCGCTGACGCCGCGCGAGGTGCTGCGCGCGACGCTGCAGGTGACGCGGCCGATCTTCTTCGGCATGGTGGTCATCATCACCGCCTACACGCCGCTGTTCGCGTTCCAGCGCATCGAATACAAGCTGTTCTCGCCCATGGCCTACGCCATCGGGTTCGCGCTGCTCGGCGCGCTGACGGTCGGGCTGCTGCTGATTCCCGGCCTGGCCTACCTGGCCTACCGCAAGCCGCGCCGGCTGTTCCGCAACCCGGTGCTCGAGTGGCTCGGCGCGCTGTACGAGCGGCTGCTCGAGCGCGTGGTGGGCCGGCGCCTGCTGACGCTCGCGGCCTTCGCCTTCGCGCTGGCCTGCGTGTTCGGCTTCGGCGCCACCATCGGCCGCGATTTCCTGCCCTACCTCGACGAGGGCTCGATCTGGCTGCAGGTGACGCTGCCGCCGGGCATCTCCTTCGACAAGGCGACGCAGATGTCGAACGAGCTGCGGCGCGCGACGCGCGAGTTCGACGAGGTCTCGTACGTGGTCACCCAGCTGGGCCGCAACGACGACGGCACCGACCCGTGGACGCCGTCGCACATCGAGGTCAGCGTGGGCCTGCATCCCGAGGCGAGCTGGAAGTCGGGCCTGAGCAAGCACGAGCTGATCGAGAAGATGGCCGCGCGCTATGCGCAGCTGCCGGGCACGCACGTGGGCTTCACCCAGCCGATGATCGACGGCGTGCTCGACAAGCTGGCCGGCGCGCACAGCGACCTGGTGGTGAAGATCTACGGCAACGATTTCGCCGAGACGCGGCGCATCGCCGGCGAGGTCGAGCGCACGCTGGAGAGCGTGCCCGGCGCGGCCGACGTGATCATCGACCAGGAGCCGCCACTGCCGCAGGTGCGCATCGAGGTCGACCGCGCCGCGGCCGCGCGCTACGGCATCAACGTCGCCGACATCGCCGACCTGATCGGCACCGGCATCGGCGGCGCGCCGGTGGCGCAGATGTTCGTGGAGGAGCGGCGCTACGACATCGCCGTGCGCTTCGCGGCCGGCGCGCGCGGCGACCCCGACGCCATCGGCCGGCTGGTGCTGAGCGCGCCGGGCGGCGCGCGCGCATCCCGCTGGCGCAGGTGGCCTCGATCCGCCTGGACACCGGCGAGAGCACGATCACGCGCGAGATGGGCAAGCGCCATCTCACGGTGCGGCTGGACCTGCGCGGGCGCGACCTGGCCTCGTTCCTCGAGGAGGCCAAGGCGCGGATCGAATCCGGCGTGCGCTACGACCACACGCGCTTCCAGCTCGCCTGGGGCGGCCAGTTCGAGAACCAGCAGCGCGCGCAGGCCCGACTGATGCTGATCATGCCGATGGTGCTGGTGCTGATGTTCGTGCTGCTGTTCGCGCAGTTCCGCAACCTCTGGCAGCCCACCATGATCCTGCTGTCGGTGCCGCTCGGCGCCCTCGGCGGCCTGGTCGCGCTGCACCTGCGCGACATGACGCTCAACGTGTCGAGCGCCGTCGGCTTCATCGCGCTGTTCGGCGTGGCCGTGATGAACGGGATCATCATGGTTTCCAACCTGAACCGGCTGCGCGGCGAGGAGGGCCTGCCGCTGAAGGAGGCCGTGATCCGCGGTGCGCGCGAGCGCTTCCGTCCGGTGCTGATGACGGCCACCGTCGCCGCGCTCGGGCTGCTGCCGGCCGCGCTGGCCCATGGCCTGGGCAGCGACGTGCAGCGCCCGCTCGCGACCGTGGTGGTCGGCGGGCTGGTCACCGCCACCGGCCTGACCCTGGTGTGGCTGCCGGCCCTGTACTACCTGGTCGAGCGCTGGCTCGAAGGCCGGGCCCAGCGCCACGAATCGACCCCTGCCGCGATGCCGGCGAAGGAGCAGAACGCATGAGGAAGACACCGCTTCTGTGCATGGCCGCGGCCGCCTGGGTGCTGGCTGGCTGCGCCGTGGGCCCGGACCACCAGCGTCCGCCCGCGCCCGCGACAGCGCGCTACACGGCCGATCCGCTGCCGCCGACGGTCCCTGGCGCGGACCAGCGCCTGGTCGAGTCGCGCGACATCCCGGCCGACTGGTGGACGCTGTTCCGCAGCGATGCGCTCGACGCGCTGATCGTCGAAGCGCTCGCGGCCAACCCGGACCTGCGCGGCGCCGAGGCGGCCTTGCGCGGCGCGCGCGAGAACGTGCTGGCGCAGCAGGGCGCCTTCTTCCCGAGCGCCGCGCTGCAGCTCAACCCGACCCGGCAGTCGGTGGCGCCGGCGCTCTCGAGCCCGCTGGCCTCGGGCAGCAACCTCTACGCGCTGCACACGGCGCAGCTGAGCATCAGCTATGCACCCGACGTGTTCGGCGGCAACCGGCGGCAGGTCGAATCGCTGCAGGCGCAGGCCGATGCCCAGCGCTTCCAGCTCGAGGCGGCCCACCTGAGCCTGGCGAGCAACGTCGCCGTGGCGGTCATCCAGCTGGCCTCGCTGCAGACCCAGGTCCGCACGACGCACGAGCTGATCGACCTGTCCACGCGCCAGCTCGCGTTGTTCCGCCGGCAGCAGGCGCTGGGCCAGATCGGCGCGGCCGATGTCGCGGCGCAGGAGGCGGCGATCGCGCAGGCGCAGGCCGGCCTGCCGCCGCTCGAGAAACAGCTCGCGCAGCAACGCAACCAGCTGGCGATCCTGCTGGGCCGCCTGCCCAGCGAGGCGCCGGCCATTGCCTTCGAGCTCGATGCGCTGCGGCTGCCGCCCGAGATACCGCTGAGCCTGCCCTCGCGCCTGGTCGAGCAGCGCCCCGACATTCGCGTCGCGGAGGAGCAGTTGCACGCTGCCAGTGCCCAGGTCGGCGTGGCGGTGGCCAACCGGTTGCCGAGCATCGGCCTGACGGCGTCCGTGGGCAGCTCGGCCTTGCGCTTCTCGGAGCTGATCGGGCCCGGCACCGCCTTCTGGAGCGTGGGCGCGAACCTGCTGCAACCGGTGTTCGACGGCGGCACGCTGCTGCATCGGCAACGCGCGGCGCAGGCCGCCTATGAACAGGCGGGCGCGAGTTACCGCAGCACCGTGCTGGGCGCGTTCCAGAACGTCGCCGACAGCCTGGGTGCCATCCAGTCGGACGCCCGCGCGCTGGACGCGTTGACGCTGGCCGAACGCGCCGCGCGCCGCAGCCTGGAGATCGCGCGCAAGCAGCAGGCCGCGGGCGCCGCCGGCTCGCTCGCCGTGCTCGGCGCCGAGCAGGCCCATGCGCAGGCGGCGCTCGCGCGCGTGCAGGCCCAGGCCAGCCGGCTGACCGACACCGTCGCGCTGTTCCAGGCGCTGGGCGGCGGCTGGTGGAACCGCGACGACGTCGCGGCGAGCACGCCATGACGCGCCGCCTCGGCTTGCTGGGCCTGGCCGTGCTGCTGGCCTCGGGGGGCGGCTGCGCCGCCGTGCCCGGCGTCCCCGACGACTGGCGCCTCTACGGCGCGGGCTGGCGCATCGGCTACGTCGTCGAGATGGGACCCGGCAGCGCCATCACCACGGAAGCCGACAGCGACTGCCGCCTCGACGCCGGCGTGCGGGCGCGCGCCGAGCAGCGCTTCGCCGTCGTCCTGTACGCGGGCCGGCCGGCGCTGCTGCGGCAGCGGATCATGCCGGTGCCTCCGGACTCGCCGATCGCCGTCCACGGCTGGGTCAGCCTCAACATCGAGAACTGCGACGACCCGCTGATCCCGCAGCCGGCGCCGCATCGGCACGCCTGAGGAGAAGCGGCGGCGCGCTTCACCACGCCGGCGCGCGGCGACCCTCTTCGGCCAGGAACTCCACCAGCGTCGGCAGCGAGCTGTCCATCGGCCGGTTGGCGCGCACCCGCATCACGTAGCCCCATGAGCCGGCCATGCGCAGGCCCGGCGTCAGCGCCACCAGCCGGCCGCGCGCCAGTTCCTCGTCGACCAGCGGCGCGCGGCCCAGCGCGATGCCCACGCCCGCCGCGGCGGCTGCCACCACGGTGCTCAGGCCGCTGAGCAGCAGCGGTTCCTGGCCCGCGCCGTCGGGCAGGCCCAGCCGGGGGCGCCAGGTGCGCCAGTCGGTCTCGGGGCTGTCGATGTGCTTCTCCTCGAGCCAGCGGTGGCGCGCGAAACGCGCGCGGGTCGTCGCGCTCGGCGGGCGCGACCAGCGCGGGGCTGCACACCGGCACCACGGTCTCTGTCATCAACGGGATGTCGCCCGGCGCCGCGAGGTGCGGGCCCAGCGCGCGCACGTGCAGGAACGCGAGGTCGATGTCCTGCGCGTCCCATGCGGGGTCCTGGCTGGCGTGCAGGAACAGCTGGATGTCGATGTCGGGATGCAGCTCGATGAAGCGCCCGATCCGCGGCGCCAGCCACAGCGCCGCGAGCGAGGGATTGGCCGAGATGTTGAGGCTGTTGCGCCGCCGGCCATGGGCACCGGCGCGCGTGTCGCGGCAGGCGGTCTCGAGCAGGGTCAAGGCCTGTTGCACCGACACCAGCAGCGCGGCGCCGGCCTCGGTGGTGCGCGCGCGGCGCACCGTGCCGCCGCGATGCAGCAGGGTCACGCCGAGGTCTTCCTCGAGCGCGCGCAGCTGGTGGCTGATGGCGCTCTTCGTGACATGGAGTTCGGACGCGGCGCGGCTCAGGCTGCCCAGGCGGGCAACGGCTTCGAAGGCGCGCAAGGCAGCCAGTGGTGGCATGGGGGAGGGTGGAGCGGCAAAGGGTGCAATCTATCTCAACCCAGGATTGAAAAACCATCGCTTTCGCCGCGTGGCGCGATGCATGACGATGACGGCCTTACAGGAAGAACCGATCGCACCACCATGTATTTCGATATTCGACTTTGGCAATTGACGGCGGGCCTGCGCCTGCAGATGGCGGGGGGCATCGTGCTCGGCCTGCTGGCGCTGGCGGCCGGCATCGCGCGCTATGTGTTCCTTGGCCAGCTGCTGGCGCGCGTGTTCGACGGCGCGCCCCACGGCGACTGGATCGCGCCGGCGGCCTGCGCGGGCGCGATGGTGCTGCTGCGCGCACTGTTCGACCATCTGCGCACGGTGCAGGCCAACCGCGCCTCGGCCGAGGTGCAGCAGGCGCTGCGCGCGCGGCTGTACGACCGCATCGTGGCGCTGGGCCCGGCCTGGTTCGCCAACCAGCGCACCGGCGGCGTGATGCTGACGGTGGTCGATGGCGTGGAACAGCTGCAGACCTTCTTCGGCCAGTACCTGCCGCAGGTCGTGATCGCGGCCGCGGCGCCGTTCGCCATCTTCGCGGTCATCGCCTTCTGGGACCTGCCGACCGCGCTCGTCTTCCTGGTCGCGGCGCTGTTCGCGCTGTTCGGGCCGATGGCCGTCCACATGCTCGACAGCCGCGCGAGCCTGGCGCGCACGCGCTCGCTCAATGCGTTCGGCGAGGAGTTCCTCGATGCCGTGCAGGGCCTGCCCACGCTGAAGGCCTACGGCCAGGGCAAGACCTGGGGCGAGCGCCTTGCGGCCCGCGCGCGCAAGCTCTCGGACAACACCTTCTGGGTGCTGTCGGTGAGCCTGCTGACGCGCGGCATCAGCGACCTCGGCGTGGCGCTGGGCGCCGCGCTGGCGCTGACCCTGGGTGCCTGGCGCGTGACGGCCGGCGACATGAGCGTGGAGGCCCTGCTGATCGTGCTGATGGCCGGCACCGAGATCTTCCGTCCGCTGCGCGAGCTGCGCTCCGTGCTGCACCGGGGCATGCTGGGCCAATCGGCCGCGGCCAGCATCCACGCGCTGATGGATGCGCAAGCGCCGACCGCTTCGCCCGACACGGCGCCGAACGCCGCCGGGCCCACGCATCTCGCGCCCACCATCGAATTCGACGGCGTGGCCTTCTCCTATTCGCCGCAGCGCGCGGCCCACCAGGGCCTGTCGTTCCGCATCGCGGCCGGCGAGCGCGTGGGCATCGTGGGTCCGAGCGGGGCCGGCAAGTCCACCATCGTGCGGCTGCTGCTGCGCGAGTTCGTGCCGCAGTCGGGCACGGTGCGCGTGGGCGGCCACGACGTCAACGGCCTGGCCACGCAGACCCTGCTGGGCCACATGGCGCTGGTGAGCCAGGACATCACGCTGTTCCACGGCACGCTCGACGACAACCTGCGCCTGGGGCGGCCCGATGCCACCCACGAGCAGGTGCGCGCCGCGGCCCGGGCCGCCAACATCGACGACTTCATCATGGCGCTGCCGCAGGGCTATGCCACCCAGGTCGGCGAACGCGGCCTGCAGCTCTCGGGCGGCCAGCGCCAGCGCGTGGCGATCGCGCGCGCCCTGCTGCGCGATGCGCCGATCCTGATCCTCGACGAGGCGCTGTCCTCGGTCGACACCGAGAACGAGGCGCTGATCCAGCAGGCGCTGGACCGCCTGATGGTCGGGCGCACCACGCTGATCCTCGCGCACCGGCTGGCCAGCATCATCGGTGCCGACCGCTGCCTGGTGCTGGACCAGGGACGCGTGGTCGAGGAGGGCCGGCATGCGGCGCTGATGCAGCAGCAGGGCCTCTACCACCGCCTGATGCACGAGCAGGCCGTGGGCCTGGCCGGCGCGACGCCCGCGCCCCTCGAGCCGCAGGCCGCGTCGGCGCGCCGCGTTGCCACGGAAGAGGAGGGCGATCGCGGTCCCGCGCTGCGCCCGCTCGATGCCGATGCCGAACAGGTCGGCTGGAAGGCCACGCTCGCCACCTTACTGTCGGTGGTGCGGCCCTGGCGCGGCACGCTGATCGCCACCATCGCGCTGGGCGTGGCGCGCGTCGCGGCCTTCATCGGCGTCGGCGTGCTCAGCGCGCTGGTGGTGGCCGCGATCCGCGACGACCGCGACACCTCGGCGCTGATCGTCGGCCTGCTGGTCGCCGCGCCGCTGGCCGCGCTGTTCCACTGGCTCGAGTCGTGGCTGGCGCACGCCATGGCCTACCAGCTGCTGGCCGACATGCGCGTCAAGCTCTACGACAAGCTCGAGCGGCTGGCACCGGCCTACCTGCTGCAGCGCCGCTCGGGCGACCTGGTCGCGCTGGCCACGCACGACGTGGAGATGGTCGAGTACTTCTACGCCCACACCATCGCGCCGGCCATCGTCTCGGTGCTGGTGCCGCTGTCGGTGCTGGGTTTTCTCGCGCTCTACAGCTGGCCCGTGGCGCTGGCGTTGCTGCCGTTCCTCGCCTATGCGCTGGTGTCGCCGATCCGCGGCCGTCGCCAGGTCGACGCGCTCGGCGACCGCGCCCGCCATGCGCTGGGCGAGATGAGCGCCCATACCGCCGAGACCATCCAGGGCCTGGCCGACCTGACCGCCTTCCAGGCCACGGACCGGCGCCGCGCGCAGTTCCTCGAGGTGGCGGACCGCAGCCGCGCGCGGCGCCTCGACATCCTGAACGACCTGTCGCGCCAGACCGCCTGGTTCGAGATCGCGATGGGCCTCGGCGGCCTGGCCGTGGCCGTGGTCGGCGCGCTGCAGGTCGCGAGCGGCGCCTTGCCGGCCGGCATGCTGCCGCTGCTGGTGCTGATCGCGCTCGCCACCTTCCTGCCCGTGTCCGAGATCTCGCAGGTCAGCCGGCAGCTGGCCGACACCATCGCCGCCACGCGCCGCCTGCACGTGGTAGCGAGCGAGCCCGAGCCCGTGGTCGACGGCCCGCTGCCGCCGCCGACGGCCACCCATGGCCTGTCGCTGGCCTTCGAGCGCGTCTGCTTCGCCTATCCGGGCAAGGCGCAGGACACCCTGCACGAGCTCGGCTTCGAGGTGCCGGCCGGCGCCACCGTGGCCGTGGTCGGCGCCTCGGGCGCCGGCAAGAGCACCGTGGCCAGCCTGCTGCTGCGCTTCTGGGATCCGCGCCAGGGCAGCGTGAAGCTCGACGGCGTGGACGTGCGCGAGCTGCGGCTCGACGGCCTGCGCGAACGCGTCGCGCTGGTGTCGCAGGACACCTACCTGTTCAACGACACGCTCGAAGCCAACATCCGCCTGGCGCGCCCCGATGCCAGCGGCGAGGAACTCGCGCTCGCGCTCGACCGCGCCGCGCTGACGGACTTCGTGCGCACCCTGCCCGAGGGCCTGGCCACGCGCGTCGGCGAACGCGGCATGCAGTTGTCGGGCGGCCAGCGCCAGCGTATCTCGATCGCGCGCGCCTTCCTCAAGAACGCGCCGGTGCTGATCCTCGACGAGGCCACCTCGCACCTGGACACGCTGTCGGAACTGCAGGTGCGCGGCGCGCTCGATGCGCTGATGCGGCACCGGACCACGCTCGTGATCGCGCACCGGCTGTCGACCATCCGCGATGCCGACCTGATCCTGGTGCTGGAGAACGGCACGCTGGCGGAGGCGGGCACGCACGACGAGCTGCTGCGGCGGCAGGGCGTGTACGCGAAGCTCGCGAGTCACCAGGGAGCGGCGCAGCCGCAACTGGCGCAAGCCTGAATCGGATCAAGAGGGCGGCCGCGACCAGCCGAGTTCGCCCTGCAGGAACTGCGCCGCCTCGGGCGGCAGGTCCGCGCCGTCGAAGAAGGGCCCCACGGGCCGCTCGACCACGATGCGGCCCGCCTGCAGGTAGGCCACCCGCGTCGCCAGGCGCTTGGCCTGGCCGAGGTTGTGCGTGCTCATCACCAGCGTCACGCCGCTGGCGGCCACCTCCTCGATGAGCGCCTCGATCGCGTTCTTGGCACCGGGGTCCAGGCTCGCGGTCGGTTCGTCGAGGAACAGGATGTCGGGCTGCAACGCCCAGGCGCGCGCCAGTCCCAGGCGCTGCTGCTGGCCCCCCCGACAGCGCGCGGGCGGGCAGGGCCGCGTGCTCGAGCAGGCCCACGCGCGCCAGGGCCTCGCGGCAGCGTCCGGCGCGCTCGGCGGCGGGCACGCCCGACAGCCAAAGTCCGAGGCGGACGTTGCGCGCCACCGAGAGGCTCAGCAGGAAGGGGCGCTGGAACAGCATGGCGGTGCGCGGCATGCGCCCCTCGGGCCGCAGCGGCAGGTGCGCGCAGCGGCCGTCGCAGGGCAGCAAGCCGTGCAGCACGCGCAGCAGCGTGGTCTTGCCCGAGCCGTTCGCGCCGACGAGAACCAGCCGGTCGCCGCGCGAGACGGTCAGCGAGGCATCCCGGAGCGCCACCAGCGCGCCGAAGCGCACCTCGGCATGCTCGGCCACGATCAGCGGTGCGGCATCGACGGCGATCGGCGGATGAGGAAGGGGCGATGGCGCGGCGGACTCCGGGCTCGGTCGCGCATCGGCGCGCAGCGGCCGGTTCGCGATCCACTGCAGCAGCCCGATCGCGCCATTGATCGCGCCGACCACGGCCAGCAGCACCAGGCCCAGCGCCAGCGCGAGCGCGAGATCGCCCTTGCTGGTCTCGAGCGCGATGGTGGTGGTCATCACGCGCGTGACGCCGGCGATGTTGCCGCCGACGATCATCACCGCGCCGACCTCGGCGATGGCGCGCGCGAAGGCCGTGAGCAGCACCGTGGCCACGCCCATGCGGTCGTGCACCAGCATCAGCAGGGCGGCCACGAGCGGCCGCGCGCCGAGCGAGCGCAACTGGTCCCCGCCCTCGGCCAGCGCCGCCAGCACGAGCCGGCGCGAGAGGGCGGCGATCAGCGGCGTGACGAGCACGCTCTGCGCCACCACCATCGCCGCGGGCGTGAACAGGATGCCGAGTTCGCCCAGCGGGCCCGAGCGCGAGAGCAGCAGGTACACCAGCAGGCCCACCACCACGGCAGGCAGCGCCAGCAGCGTGTTGACCAGCCACACGGCCAGCGCATGGCCCGGGAAGCGCGCCACCGCGAGCCAGGCGCCCAGCAGCAGGCCGACCAGCGCGCCGATCGCGCACGCGGTCGCGCTGACCTGCAGCGACAGCGCGGTGATGTGCACCAGCTCGGGGTCGGCGCCGACGATGAGCCGCCAGGCCAGCGCCCAGCCTTCGTTCATGGTGTTCATCGAAGCAGCGCCCCCGGCTCAGCCGCGAGAAGGCGTTGGCGGTCTCGTGCCGAGGAAGCCGGCGCTGCTCACTGGTTCGCGTTCGGGAAGAACAGCTGCTCGCCGTCGATCTTGTACGAGGCGACCACCGCCTGGCCGGCCGGCGACACGACCCAGTCGGAGAAGGCCTGCGCCAGGTCCTTCTTGACGTGCGGATGCTTGGCGGGATTGACGACGATCACGCCGTACTGGTTGAAGAGCGCCTTGTCGCCCTCGACCACGATGCCCAGGTCGCCGCGGTTCTTGAAGCTCAGCCAGGTGCCGCGGTCGGAGAGCACGTAGGCGTTGGTCGAGGCCGCGATGTTGAGCGCCTGGCCCATGCCGCAGCCGCACTCCTTGTAGCCGGCGGGCCTGGCGCTCGCGAGGTCGATGCCGGCCTGCTTCCACTGGCGCAGCTCGGCCGAGTGGGTGCCGCTCTTGTCGCCGCGCGAGATGAAGGCGGCGCCCGTGGCGCCGAGCCGCTTGAGCGCGGCCGCGATGTCCTTGCCGCGCGCGCCGGCCGGGTCGGACTTCGGGCCGATCAGCACGAAGTCGTTGTACATGACAGGCCGGCGGGGCAGCCCGAAGCCCTCGGCGACGAATTTCTCCTCGGCCGGCTGGTCGTGCACGAACAGCGCGTCGGCATCGCCGCGGCGCGCCATGTCGAGCGCCTGGCCCGTGCCCACGGCCACCACGCGCACCGCGATGCCCGAGGCCTGCGTGAACTGCGGCAGCAGGTGCTTGAAGAGGCCCGACTGCTCCGTGGAGGTGGTCGAGGCCAGCACGATGAACTTGTCCTGCGCCTGGGCGATGGGCGCGAGCAGGGCGCTGGCAAGAACGCCGGCGAGGGCGAGAAGGGTGGAGCGTTTGCGCGCGTTCATGGATGACGGTCCTTTTTTCAGATTGGCGGATCGACGCGAAAGCCCAGCCGGCCGAGCGCCTCGCGCGCCGCGGCCGATTGCAGCAGGGCCACGAAGGCCTGCACCGGCGCGCGCGCCAGCCGGGCCTTGGGCACCACGAAGTCGTAGCGTTCTTCCTGCACCGGGATGAAGCCCAGGCCGTACTGCCGCGCGACCGTGTCGATGGCCAGGCCCCAGTCGGCGCGCTGCTGGGCCACGGCGACGGCGACCGCGTTGTGCGACTTGGTCTGCACGCCGTAGCCGGGCGGCTGGCGCTGCCGAGCAGGCGGTCGATGAGGATGCGCGTGCCGCTGCCGGCATTGCGGTTGACCATGGTGCAGCCGGGTTCCGCGACCGCGGCGGCGATCGCCGCGGCGGCATCGCGGCCCTCGAAGCGCGCATCGCCAGGGCGGTAGACGACGCCCTGCATGCGGCCATAGCCGGCGATCAGTTCGAGTTCCGGCGTGAGCAGCGGCCGGTTGTAGACGCCGGTGGCCGGGTCCATCAGGTGGATGCCCGCCAGGTCGCATTCGCCGCGCCGGGCGGCCATCAGCCCGCCCGTGCTGCCCACGTTCATGGCCTTGATGCGCACGCCCTGGCGCATCAGCTCGCCGGCCAGCCAGTCGAGGCCCACGCAATGGCTGCCGATGAGGATCAGGTCCGCGGGGTCGAGCCCCTGGCCCAGCAACTGCACCTGCACCGGCGCGCCGGCGTCGACGATCTCGGTGTGCTGGCCGATGGTGATGAAGCCATCGGCGCTGCTGAAGGTGGTGACCGAGCCCGAGCCCTTGCCCATGGGGTAGGCGGCCAGGCCCTCGTCGGTGGGCACCAGGCCCACCAGCAGGTATTCGGTGCGGCCGCGCTCGGAATTGATGCGCATCGGCAGCGTGGCCGCGACATGTTCGCGCCGCTCCGGCGGCAGGCCCGCGAAGGCGCGGATCACGGGCGCCAGGAATTCATGGAAGGTGAACACCGCCGAGGTCGGGAAGCCCGGCAGGATCACAACCGGCTTGCCGCCCGTGACGGCCAGGCACACCGGCTTGCCGGGCTTGAGCGCCACGCCGTGCGCCACCACGCCCGGATCGCCGAGCGCGGCGACCACGCGGTAGGAGAGGTCGCCTTCGCCCTTGGAGGTGCCGCCCGAGAACACCACGGCATCGCATGCCAGTCCGCGCGCGAGCGCGGCCGACAGGGCCGCCTCGTCGTCCGGGATCACGCCCAGGCGCACCGGCAGCCCGCCGAGCTCCTCGACAGCAGCGCCGATGATCGCGGCGTTGGAGTCGTACACCGCGCCCGTGGGCAGCGGCGCGCCGGGCGCGACGATCTCGTTGCCGGTGGAGAAGATCGCCACGCGCGGCTTGCGGTGCACATCGACCTCGGCCAGGCCGAGGGCGGCGAGCACGCCGATCTCGCGCGAACTCAATCGCTGTCCACCGCGCAGCACGGTTTCGCCGCGCGCGATGTCGGTGCCGGCATAGCTGACGTTCTCGCCCTCGGTCACCGCGCGGCGGATCTGCACCTGGCCGTACTCGGCATCGGTGTGCTCCACCATCACCACCGCATCGGCGCCGCGCGGCAGCATGCCGCCGGTGGCGATCGAGGTCGCGCGGCCGCGCGTCACTTCGCGCCGCGGCACGATGCCGGGCGCCAGCGTCTCGTCGGCGAGCGCCAGGTCGCGCGCCTGCTCCTCCATCGCGCCCAGGTGTCGGCGGCCCGCACCGCGAAGCCGTCGACGTTGGAGCGGTCGAAGCCCGGCACGTCGATGGCGGCCACCACGTCGTCTGCCAGCACACGGCCCAGCGCCTCGTGCAGCGGAATCGTCTCGCTGCCCAGCGGAGAGAGTTTGAGGTGCTCGCGGAAGCGGCGTTCGGCCTCGTCGCGCGTCACGACATCGAGGAATTGCGATTGGGGTTTCACGGTCAGTCGTAGAAATGGACGGTCACTTCGGTCCGGGACCGAAGCCTTCGCTTTCGGCCGGGGCGACCACGAAGCCGTCGGCCCGCGTGGTCGAGCTCAGCACGGAGGCGCCCGAGAGCGCGAGCGGCTCCACGCCGGCCTCGCCGATCTTCACGCGCACGTAGTCGACGCGCCCCCACCTGCGAGACGATCTTGCGCGCCACGGTGGCGCGCGCCTGGCGATAGGGCCAGTCGGCGGGTCGGCCGCCGATGCGGCGGATCGCGCGGCCCGCGAAGAAGTCGTAGGCGCACAGGCAGGACACCGGGTTGCCCGGCAGCAGGAAGACCAGCGCATCGCCGATGCGGCCCATGCCGGCCGGGCTCGAGGGCCGCATCGCGATGCCGTGGATCGCGGCTCGCCGAGCTCGGCCAGCAGGCGCGGCGCATGGTCCTCGGCGCCCACGCTGGAGCCGCCCGAGACCAGCACCACATCGGCGCCCGGAGCGGCCAGCGCCTGCGCGATGACCCGCGGGTCGTCGCCGAGCCGCTGGTGCGACTCGAGCACGCCGCCATCGCGCGCGACCAGGCCGCGCAGCGTCATCGAGTTGGCGTCGTAGATTTCGTAGGGGCCCTTCGGCCGTGCCGGGCGCCCGCACCTCGTTGCCGGTCACGAGCAGGCGCACGCGTGGCCGACGAACGACATCCAGCTGCGCCAGACCCAGCGAAGCAGCCAGGCCCGCGTCCTGCGGGCGCAGCCGGCGGCCCGCGGCCAGGGCGGCGCTGCCGCGCGCGATGTCCTCGCCGACATGGCCCACGTGCTGGCCGGGCGCGACGGCGCGCGTGATGCTCAGGCGCCCGTCCTGCTCGCTCGCGTACTCGGCGGGCACCACGGCATCGAGGTCGGCCGGCACGGGCGCGCCGGTCATGATGCGGACGGCCGCGCCGGCGGGCACGGCGCCATCGAAGGGCCGGCCCGGCCAGGCGTGGCCGACGACCGGGAACATCAGCGGGTTGTATTCGCCGGAGCCGGTGGTCTCGCCGCCGCGCAGCGCATAGCCGTCCATGGCGGCACGATCGAACTCGGGCACCGCGATCGGCGCGATCAGGTCGCTCAGCAGCACGCGTCCCGTGGCGTCGTCGACCGCGACCGATTCGCCCGGCAGCAGCGGCGTGTGGGCATCGATCCAGGCGAGGGCGGTGGGAACTTCGGCGCGCTGCGTGAAGCCGCGCATGCGTACATCGGGCGAGACGGATCGTTCGGGTGGGAGCATCGAGGCCAGTATAGGAGTTGGATGCCGCCAGCCTTGCTCGCCGGAGACCATCACCGGTCGGCCCGCGCCGACGCTTGCGCGCCGCGCGGCCAGCTCACTTCTTGGGAGCGGGATGGACCTCGGACGAGGGCTGGTTCGCGCTCGGCGGCGATGCCGCCGTGGGGGCCGGCGAGTGCGCGCCAGAAGCTTCGATCGGCTTGGCCTCGGTCGGTGCCGCCGCCGCGACGTAGGGACCGGGATCGGCGCAGGCCGGCGTCGCGGGCGCGGCCGGCACCGTCTTGCCGGCGGCCTGGGCGCTCGCGCGGTACTTGGCCGCGACCTGGTCCTGCGCCTTGCACAGCAGGTAGGCATCGACCTTGCCGCTCCACGCGGTGCGGGCCGCGGTATCGGCGGCCTTGGCCTGCGCTTCGGGACTGAGCGGCGGCAGCTTCGCGAAGGCCGATGACGAAGCCAGCGCCAGCGTGAGCGCGCCCTGGAGGATCAGCGAGTGCTTCATGCGGAGGTTCCTTGCACGGTCACCGGCCGCGCGGGGGCCGATGCATCGGACGGGGTCGAGCGCTGCGCCGGGATCTTGCCGGCCGCGATGTCGTCGTACCAGAGCTTGTGATGCTCGCGCGCCCAGGTCTCGTCGACATAGCCTTCGCGCATCGCCTTGTAGGCACCGGTCATGCCGAGCGTGCCGATGTAGATGTGGCCCATGATCATGGCCATCATCAGCAGCGTGGCCACCGCATGCACCATGTGCGCGACCTGCATCTCGCCGCGCGTGTAGACGAAGCCCGGCAGCAGCTTGTCGAGGAACAGGCCCGAGCCGATCACGATGCTGCCGAGGAACAGCACGCCGCCCCAGAACACCGCCTTCTCGCCCGCATTGAAGCGGTGCGACGCGGGCTCCTTGCCGCCGAACAGGCCGCCCCCCTGCCTGAGCCAGGTGAAGTCCTCCTTGCGCGGCCAGTTGCTGCGGATGAAGGTGAAGATCATGAACAGCGTGGTCACGACGAACAGCGGCCCGACGAAGTTGTGCACGGTCTTGAGCACGTAGGCGAGGTAGCCGAACAGCGAGCTGCCGAGTATCGGCAGCAGGAAGAACTTGCCGAATGCCATCACGATGCCCGAGATCGCGAGCGTGACGAAGGCGATGGCGTTCGACCAGTGCGTGGCGCGCTCGAAGGGCGTGAAGCGCTCGATCTTGCGGCCGGTCTCGGGCTCGTGCAGCCGGATGGTTCCGCGCGTGAAGTAGAAGATCGCGAGCGCCAGCAGCGTGACGAAGAGCAGGGCGGCGCCGTAGGGAATGATCCAGTTGTTGCGCACCTGGCGCCAGGCCTCGCCGGCGTTGGTGAAGCGCGAGCCCGGGTACTGCACGAAGCGCTGGATCAGGTTGCCGGCCTCGGGCGCCTCGCTCGCCGGCAGGCTGCTGTAGCCGGTGACGCCGCCGCTGACCTGGCGCCACATCGGCGCGTTGTTGCCGGGCTGGACCTTGTTGCGCTCGCCGTTGGTCTGGTTGAGGTAGTTCGGGTCGGCGCTGGCCTCGGGCTTGACGTCGAAGATGTTCTGGCTGCGGATGCCCGCACCGGCCTGCGGCGCAGGCGCCGTGGCGGGGGCGGCTGCGGGGGCCGGCTCGGTGACGGCACCGCCCGCGGCCGGCGCGGCGCCCTGTGCCAGCGCCACCGCCGCGCAGCCCAGCAGCGCGGTCGTCAACAGCGCCTTGAACGCTGGCCTGATGCTGATGGTGACGCTCATGCGGCCTCCGGCTCAGTTCTCTCGGGTGTATTCGTTCTGGCCGTTCGAGCGGAGCTTGATCTGCTGCTCCCATGCCGTCTTGTCGCCGACCTTCCAGCCCGGTGCGGTGAAGACCGTGCCGGTGTTGGTCTGCGTGCCGGTCCCGCTCCAGGGCACGGCGTCGTGCTTGACGCCCTCGGCATTCGTCTGCGGCTTCTCGCCGCAGGCAGCAAGCAGCACCACGCCCGAGGCGAGTGCCACGAAGACCAGTGCCGCGCGCTTCACTTCTTCTCCCCGGTGGCCGGCGTGCCGGCCTGTTGCGAACCGTAGGCCGTGCCCCAGCCCCAGACTTCGGCGCCCGTGCCGCGATGCAGCACGCGGGTGCGGAAGATGTCGGCCACCACGTCGCCGTCGCCGGCCAGCAGTGCCTTGGTCGAGCACATCTCGGCGCAGGCCGGCAGCTTGCCCTCGGCCAGGCGGTTGCGGCCGTACTTCTCGAACTCGGCCTCGGAGCCGTTGGCCTCGGGGCCGCCGGCGCAGAAGGTGCACTTGTCCATCTTGCCGCGCGCGCCGAAGGTGCCCTGCGACGGGAACTGCGGCGCGCCGAACGGACAGGCATACGAGCAGTAGCCGCAGCCGATGCACACGTCCTTGTCGTGCAGCACCACGCCCTCCTCGGTGCGGTAGAAGCATTGCACGGGGCACACGGCCATGCAGGGCGCGTCGGAGCAGTGCATGCAGGCCACCGAGATCGACTTCTCGCCCGGCAGGCCGTCGTTGAGCGTGACCACGCGGCGGCGGTTCACGCCCCACGGCACCTCGTTCTCGTTCTTGCAGGCCGTGACGCAGCCGTTGCATTCGATGCAGCGTTCGGAATCGCAGACGAACTTCATTCTTGCCATGGTGATTCCTTATGCTTTCTCGATGTTGCAGACCGTGGTCTTGGTCTCTTGCATCATGGTGACGCTGTCGTAGCCGTAGGTGGTGCTGGTGTTGATCGCCTCGCCGCGCACGATCGGCGCCGCGCCCTTGGGGTAGTAGGCGAGCAGGTCCGCGCCCTGCCAGTGGCCCGAGAAGTGGAAGGGCATGAAGACCGTGTCGGGTCCCACGCGCTCGGTCACCATGGCCTGCACGTTGAGCTTGGCGCCGGTGGGCGTGTGCACCCAGGCCCGCTCGCCGTTGCGGATGTTCTTCTCGGCCGCCACCTTGGGGTTGATCTCGATGAACATCTCCTGCTGCAGCTCGGCCAGCCAGGGGTTGGAGCGGGTTTCCTCGCCGCCGCCCTCGTATTCCACGAGCCGGCCCGAGGTCATGATGTATGGGAATTTCTCGGCCACCTTGTCGGCCAGGTTCTTCTGCTGCACCGTCTTGTAGAGCGTGGGCAGGCGCCAGAACGCCATCTTGTCGTCGTGCGTCGGGTACTTCACGGCGAGGTCGGGCCGGGTGCCGTAGAGCGGCTCGCGGTGCTGCGGAATGCCGTCGGGGAAGTTCCAGACCACGGCCCGCGCCTTGGCATTGCCGAAGGGATGGCAGCCGTGGTTCTTCATGAACACGCGGATCATGCCGCCCGAGCTGTCGGTCTTCCAGTTCTTGCCCTCGGCCTTCGGCTTCTCGGCCTCGGTGAGTTCGTCCCACCAGCCGAGCTTCTTGAGCAGCATGTGGTCGAGCTCGGGATAGCCGGTCGTGATGTCGGCGCCCAGCGAGTACGAGCCATCCTCGGCCAGCAGGTTCTTGCCGTTGCGCTCCACGCCGAAGTTCGCGCGGAAGTTGCCGCCGCCGTCCATCACGTGCTTGGACGGGTCGTAGAGGTTCGGCGAGCCCGGGTGCTTGAGCTCGGGCGTGCCGTAGCAGGGCCAGGGCAGGCCGTAGTAGTCGCCCGAGATGTCGTAGCCGTTGACCTTGTCCTTGACCGCGCCCTTGGCCTTGAGCGTGCGCACGTCGAAGGCGGCCATGTTGCGCATGTGCGCCTGCAGCCGCTCGGGACTCTGGCCCGAGTAGCCCACGGCCCAGCAGCACTTGTTGATCTCGCGCAGGATGTCGTCGGGCACGGGCTCGTCCATGCCCTTGACCTTCTGCATCTTGAAGTTCTTGCTGAGTTCCTTGCCGAAGCCCAGGCGGTCGGCGAACTGCTGCATGATCATGTGGTCGGTGCGGCTCTCCCACAGCGGCTCGATGACCTTCTCGCGCCACTGGATCGACCGGTTCGACGCCGTGACCGACCCGCTGGTCTCGAACTGCGTGCAGGCCGGCAGCAGGTAGACCGCGCGGTTCGCGTTCGCGTCCTCGGGCCGCCCCGGCATCGCGGCCATCGCCGCGGTTGCGGAAGGATAGGGATCGACCACGACCAGCAGGTCCAGCTTGTCCATGGCGCGCTTCATCTCGAGACCGCGGGTCTGCGAGTTGGGCGCATGGCCCCAGTAGAAGACGCCGCGCAGGTTCGAGTCCTGGTCGATCAGCTCGTTCTTCTCGAGCACGCCGTCGATCCAGCGCGACACCGTGATGCCGGGCTTGGTCATCATCGCGGGCGAGGCGAAGCGGCCCTTGATCCAGTCGTAGTCCACGCCCCAGGTCGCGGCGAAATGCCGCCACGAGCCCTCGACCAGGCCGTAGTAGCCGGGCAGCGAATCGGGGTTCGGGCCGACGTCGGTCGCGCCCTGCACGTTGTCGTGGCCGCGGAAGATGTTGGTGCCGCCGCCGGACTTGCCCACGTTGCCGAGCGCGAGCTGCAGGATGCACGAGGCGCGCACGATGGCGTTGCCGATCGTGTGCTGGGTCTGGCCCATGCACCAGACGATGGTGCCGGGGCCGGTTCTCGTTGAGCATCGTCGCGACCTTGAGCACCTGCGCCTCGCTGACGCCGCAGGCCTCCTCGACCTTGTCGGGCGTCCACTTGCTCATCACTTCCGCGCGCACTTCGTCCATGCCGTAGACGCGGTCGTTGATGTAGCGCTTGTCTTCCCAGCCATTCTTGAAGATGTGGTGCAGCAGGCCGAACAGGAAGGCGATGTCCGAGCCCGAGCGGATGCGCACGTACTCGTGGGCCTTGGCCGCCGTGCGCGTGAAGCGCGGGTCGACCACGATCATCTTGCAGCCGTTCTCCTTGGCATGCAGCATGTGCAGCATGCTCACCGGGTGGGCTTCGGCCGCGTTCGAGCCGATGTACATCGCGACCTTCGCATTGCGCATGTCGTTGTACGAATTGGTCATGGCGCCGTAGCCCCAGGTGTTCGCCACGCCAGCGACCGTGGTCGAGTGGCAGATGCGTGCCTGGTGGTCGCAGTTGTTGCTGCCGAAGAAGCTCACGAACTTGCGCAGCAGGTAGGCCTGCTCGTTGCTGTGCTTGCTCGAGCCGATCCAGTAGATGGCGTCGGGGCCGCTGGCCTTGGTGAGTTCCTTGAGCTTGGCGGTGATCTCGTCGAGCGCGGTGTCCCAGCTGATGCGCTCGTACTTGCCGTTCACGAGCTTCATCGGGTAGCGCAGGCGGAACTCGCCGTGGCCGTGTTCGCGCAGCGCGGCACCCTTGGCGCAATGGGCGCCGAGGTTGATCGGCGAGTCGAACACCGGCTCCTGCCGCACCCAGACGCCGTTCTCGACCACCGCGTCCGAGGCGCAGCCGACCGAGCAGTGCGAGCAGACCGTGCGCTTGACCTCGATCTTGCCGGCGCCGATGGCCACGGGGCGGCCGTCGGCGGCGCGCGACTTCTGGATCAGCGTGAGCTGGCTCGCGGCGAGGCCCACGCCGACGCCCAGGCCCGAACGGCGCAGGAAGGCGCGCCGGTCCATGGTCGGCAAGGCGTTCGCGAGACCGCGCCGCAGGCTGTGGACGAAGGGCGACGATGCCGTGGCGGGATCGGCGGCGTGTGCGCGCGCGGCGTGGGGGGATTTCTTGGTCGAGAAGCACCGTGGACTCCTCAGGCCGAAGCGGTCTTGTAATAGCGCTGGACGTGCTCGCTCAACGAATAGCCGCCGCCTTTTTCGGGCGGGGGCGGCAGGGAGGAGGGGGCGTCGGCGGTGTCGACGGGTGTCTCGACGACCTTCGGCAGCGCGGTGACGGCCGCCACGGCGGCGCCGGCGGTGGCGGCACCGAGGAAGAATCCTCGGCGGGATGCCGGCTTGAGGCCGGTGTCTTGGCTATCCTGCATGATGGCTCCAGGAGTGGCTAGGCTCGACGCGATGGCATCCGTCGGTGCCGCTCGATACTAGACGAGCGGGCATCGACGGGCAACCCGGATTCCCCTCCCTCATGCCAGCATGTCGAAGGCCTGGGCCTCGACCTCGCCGAACGCGCGGGTGAAGATGGCCAGCGCCGCATAGAAGCGCGCCTGGGGATGCCGGGATACTGCATCGCACAAATCGCCCAGGAAGGGCTGGATGTGCTTCGAGAAAATAGCCTGTTGTTGTGTAAGGTTGGCGACTTCCACATCGTCGCCCGCGATCAGGTAGCGCATGACCTCGAACAGGCAGGCGATGTGGTCCTCGGTCTCGTAGGTGCTTTCCGCGCGCGCGAGGCCCAGGCGGTCGAGGTCGTTGCGCAGCTGCACCAGCGGCTTGTCGTTGAGGAAGCCGCTCAGGTAGTGCGAACCGAACAGCAGCACCTCGGGCTTGCCGAGGCCGCCGAAGAGCGCGTCGTACTCCTCGCGCGCCGCGGCCGCGCTGGTGTCGCGCGCCACGCCGACCAGCTGGCGCCACGGCTCCTCCAGAAACGAGCCCGCGGCCGGCGCCTCGGTCGGCGCGACCTGGAACGCCTGCAGCAGCTCGGCATCGGGGGCGGCATACCACAGGCGCGCCAGCAGGCCGTAGAGCTCGGCGCGCGCCACCTCCTCGTCGAGTGCCGATGACACCGGAAAGGCTTCGTTCATAGCGGCGCGATCTTCACTTCGTTGGTGGCGCTGTAGAGGTCGATGACCCGGCAGTCGCTGCACATCTTGAGGCGCTCCAGCGCCTCGCCCTGGAACATCGCATGACCGGCGAGCTTGCCGAGCATGGCCTCGATCGCCTTCTGCGTGCCGAAGGGCTTGCTGCAGCGGATGCAGGCCCAGGGCTTGGCTTCGTTGAGGACCACCGGCTGCTTGCGCTCGGGCGCGACCAGCAGCCGCGGCACCAGCGAGACCGCGTCCTCGGGGCAGGTGGTCTCGCACAGGCCGCATTGCACGCAGTTCTTCTCGATGAAGCGCAGCTGCGGCGCTGTCTGGCTGTCGAGCAGCGCGCCCGACGGGCAGGCGCCCACGCAGGCCAGGCACAGGGTGCACTTGTCCTTGTCGACCGCGATGGCGCCGAGCGGGGAGCCCGCGGGCAGCTCGACGACCAGCGGTGCCTCCGCCTGCACGGCGGGGGCCGCGCCCGTCAGGTGGTCGAGCGCCATCTCGAGCCGGCCGCGCTTGTCCGCGCCGACCGCGAAACGGGCCGGGGTCGCGGGCAGGCGCTGCGTGGTGGTGCGCAGCTCGGCCAGCGCGGCATCCAGCACGGCCGTCGAGTCCGCCTCGATCAGGCGGAAGTGCGTGCCCGTGTAGCCCAGGCCGCGCAGCAGCGCCTGCGCGATCTCCATCTGCTTGCGCAGCGCCGCGAGGTACTGCGGCGCCTCCTCGCCGGTACAGAGCACCGCCACCTGCGAGGCGCCGAAGGCGATCGCGCCGAGCCACAGGTCGATGCCCGTGCTCGCGGCATGGAAGAGCCCCCACCGGGATCACGCGCGCGGGCACGCCCTGCGCCGTGCCGAGTTGCGCCTGGCGACCGAGCCGCTCGATCAGCGCCTGGCCGGACTCCTGGCTGTGCAGCAGCAGCGCGGCGTCGCGGCCGCCCGCGGCCGCGTAGGCGCCGAGCAGCTTGCGCAGCTTGAGCCCCTGGTCGGGCGCGCGCGGGTAGGTGTAGCCCAGCGCGCCCGACGGGCACACGGTGGTGCAGGCACCGCAGCCGACGCAGAGGTTCGGGTTGACGACGATGCGCTGCCGCTCCTTGTCGCTGGCAATGGCGTGCGCCGAGCACACCTCGACGCAGGCGTTGCAGCCGACCACCTCGTTGCGGCTGTGCGCGCAGAGGTTCTGCCGGTAGTCGAAGAACTTGGGCTTCTCGAACTCGCCGACCAGCTCGCGCAGCCGCAGCAAGGTCTGCAGGCCTTCGGCATGCGCGACACCGCCCGGCAGGTGGAAATAGCCCTGCGGCGGCGCGTGCCAGTCGATCAGCGGCGCGGCGCCCAGGTCCAGCACGAGGTCGAAGGCCGCGTCGAAGGCCTGGGGCGCGCGCGCGAAGTCGATCGCCCCGGCCACCTTGCAGGCGCGCTCGCAATCGCGGTGCGAGGTGCAGCGCGCGCTGTCGATCTGGTAGTCCAGGCCGATCGCCTGTTCGGGGCAGGCCACCACGCAGGCATCGCAGCGCGTGCACAGGTCGAGGTCGATGGGGTTGTCGCGCGTCCAGCGCAAGGTGAAGGCACCGAGCCAGCCCGCGAGCGAATCGATGCGCCCCGCGATCACCGGCCAGCGCCGCTCCTGCGCGCCGCCGGCCACGCCCGGGCCCTGCGCCCACAGCGTCACGTCGAGCGCGTCGCCGACCAGCGCCGCGGCGCGCTCGGCCTCGTCGAGCGGCCCGACGATCAGCAGCCGGCCCTGGCTGTTGTAGCTCACGGTCGAGACCGGATCGGGCTCGGGCAGGCTCGCGGCCGCGAGCAGCGCGGCGATCTTCGGCATCGCATTCTTCGCGTCACGGCTCCAGCCGCCCGTCTCGCGGATGTTGACGAAGCGGATCGGCGAACTCGCGCCGGGCGTCTGCGTGGCGAGTTCGCCGAACAGCCGTTTCTCCTGCGTGCAGGCGACCACCACGTCGTCGCCGGACTGGATCGCGCGCTGGAAGGCGGGCGCTTCGCGGCGGCACAGCGCCGAATGCAGGGGGAGGGTTTCAGCCAGTGCCGTGCCGATCGTCTTCGGCTCGAGCGGCATCGTCTGGTTGCAGTCGCAGATCAGCGTGGTGGTCATCGGTCTCTTGGCTGGCTGGTTGCACGGCGGCAACTGGCGGGCTGGGGAGTTCCCCGGGGTTCTCGGACTGTGCCACGTCCTCCGTCCCCACGGCTTCGGGGGTTTCCGGGGGCATTTCCTCGGGCTCCTCGTCGAAGAGCTTGAGGAACTTGGCACTTGCCATCTGGCGCAGCATGCCGTCGGGGATCGGCATGGGCTTGGAGTAGTCGTCGACGTAGGTGTCGAGGCCGTCCATCACGTTGAAGTGCGGATCGGAGAAGAGCTTGCGGAAGGCCGCGTTCTTGACCTCGGGCGCCACGCCCTTGGCCACGAACGGCTTGTAGTCGGACTCGATGCCGAGCCCTTCCACGTCCGCGAGCGTCAGCGGTGGCGCAGTCTCCGCGTCGCTCGGCGCAACCGGGGCGGGATCGGCGGCATCGGTGCGTGGAGCCGGCACCGGCTCGGTGGCCGGCGCCGGGGAGGGCGCGAGTTCCGGCGCGGCCTTCGCTTCGACGGCGGCCTCGGTCTCCCGCACCTCCTGCTTGCGCCGCGACCAGCGTCCGAGAAAACCCTCAGACATCGCCGGCTCCCCGCCCGCGCTTCTTCTCGGTCGTCACGCTCGCGGCATTGCCGAAGCGGTCGACCAGCGACCGGAAGCTCTCGGGCCGGCGCCGCCGCTTGGGCTCGATCACGTAGTGCTCGTCGACGAAGGCGCGCACCCACTCGACCACCTCCGCGGGCGCCGGCACCTGCTCGACGGTTTCCTGCGCGTCGAGCCAGCGTCCGGCCTCGTAGTAGCTGAGCGTCACCACCACCGGCCGCGGGATCGGTTCCGGCGCCAGCGTTGCTTCCTCGTCCATGCGCCAGAGCACGAACCAGCACGGCGTCGGCGTGATCGCGTTGAGGTGGTAGCCCTCGGCTTCGTCGCGGAACAGTTCGACCTTGAAGCCCGGATGCAGCCAGCGCTGCTCGCCGTCCTGGTCCTGCAGCAGGCGCGGCTCGGTGCCGAAGCCGGGTTCGTCGGGCAGCACGCTGTCGAGCGTCCAGCGCCACGGTTGCCAGTGGGCGGACGGACCATGCAGCCGCTCGCGGCGCATGAGCACCGCGACGTCGAGCGTCGGGCGGCCGGTGGGCGCGGCCGCGGGAGTTTCGGGGGTAGGCATCGAGCGAACGATAGCCGATCGCCGCCCCGTCTCTTCGGGCGGCGGGCATGGGGACATCGGGTAGCATGCCGCGCAGACCCATACAAGAGAGATGACGAGTTGCCCGGAACCCCTCGGGCCGCTCGGCGGCACGGTCGCATCGGGAGCCACCCGATCGCCATGTCGCAACAAGTTGACCACGATCAATGACCTTGCCTCCGGCATTCGTCAGCATCGCCACTCGACCCGGTGGCGCGGCAGGCCCCAACCTTTCCCGACGCGCGGATCGTGCCGCCGTCGGCGCCATGCGGGTCCCGGCCCTTTTCCGTTCCCCTCACCGCAGCGAAGCCTGACCGTTTCGCCGAAGCTATGACCACAGCCATGCGCCCGCTCGAACCGGTGCGACTAGCCACATTGGACGAACTTCGCGGCCGCATACGCCGCAAGAGCAAGCTGAAGGGCCGCCAGCCCGAGCACGTCGCGCTCGAGGAGGTCCGGGCCCTGATCGGTCCCGCGCCCCACCGGCGCGACCTGCTGATCCAGCACCTCCATCGCCTCAACGACGAATGGCAGTGCCTGCACGATCGGCACCTGGTGGCGCTGGCGCGCGAGATGAACCTGCCGATGGCCGAGGTCTTCGAGGTCGCGACCTTCTACCATCACTTCGAGGTGCTTCGCGGCGATGACCAGCCCGCGGCGCTCACGGTGCGCGTATGCGACGGACTGTCCTGCGAACTGGCCGGCGCGCGCGACCTGTTGCAGCGGCTGCCCGCCTTGCTCGGTGCCGAGGTGCGCGTGGTGGCGGCACCGTGCGTCGGGCGCTGCGAGCAGGCCCCGGTGGCGGTGGTCGGCCAGGCGCCCGTGGTGATGACCCGGGCCGAAGATGTCGCGGCCGCCGTGGGCAGGGATGCGAAGAAGCATCCGCTGCCCGCCGACGATGGCGTCTTCGACGCCGCGGCGGCCGGACCCGGCGCCATCACGTCCTCTCCCGACGACACCGCACCGGCCTATGTCGGCTATCGCGCCTACGGGGCACGCGGCGGCTACGCCCTCGCGGCCGCGGTCGCCTCGGGTGCCAGGCCGGCGGACGACATCCTGAAGGCGATGACCGACTCCGGCCTGCGCGGCCTCGGGGGCGCGGGTTTTCCCGCGGGGCGCAAGTGGGGCATCGTGCGCCAGCAGATGGCGCCGCGCCTGATGGCCGTCAACATCGACGAGGGCGAGCCCGGCACGTTCAAGGACCGGACCTACCTCGAGCGCGACCCGCATCGCTTCCTCGAGGGACTGCTGATCGCCGCGACGGTGGTCGGCATCGACGCCTGCTACGTCTACCTGCGCGACGAATACCACGGCTGCCGCGCGATCCTCGAACGCGAGCTCGCGCTGCTGCAGGCGAACCCGCCGTTCGCGCTGCCGCGCATCGAGCTGCGGCGCGGCGCGGGCGCCTACATCTGCGGCGAGGAGTCCGCGATGATCGAGAGCATCGAAGGCAAGCGTGGCGAACCGCGCATGCGCCCGCCCTACATCGCGCAGATCGGGCTGTTCGGCCGGCCGACCCTCGAGCACAACTTCGAGACCCTCTACTGGGTGCGCGACATCGTCGAGCGGGGGGCGTCGTGGTTCAGCGGCTTCGGCCGCAACGGCCGGCATGGGCTGCGATCGTTCAGCGTGAGCGGCCGGGTGCGCGAACCCGGCGTCAAGCTGGCGCCCGCCGGCATCACGCTGCGCGAGCTGGTGGACGAGTTCTGCGGCGGCATGCTGCCCGGGCACGACCTCTATGCCTACCTGCCCGGCGGCGCCTCGGGCGGGATCCTGCCCGCTCGCATGAGCGACATCCCGCTCGACTTCGACACCTTGCAGCCGCACGGCTGCTTCATCGGATCGGCGGCCGTCATCGTGCTGAGCCAGCAGGACCGCGCCCGCGACGCCGCGCTGAACATGATGCGTTTCTTCGAGCACGAGAGCTGCGGCCAGTGCACGCCGTGCCGTGTCGGCACCGGCAAGGCGGCCCGGCTGATGACGTCGGCGCGGTGGGACCACGACACGCTCGAGGACCTGAACCAGGTGATGGTCGACGCGTCGATCTGCGGCCTCGGCCAGGCGGCGCCGAATCCGGTGCGCTGCGTCCAGAAGTACTTTCCCCACGAGGTGGCCTGAATGAATGCACGCGAAGGAACGCTCCTGGCGCCCGCCACCGTCGAGTTCGAGCTCGACGGCAAGCCGGTGCGCGGCTACGAGGGCGAAACGATCCTGCAGGTGGCCGACAGGCACGGCGTGGAGATCCCGCGCCTTTGCTACACACCCGGCTATCGCGCGGACGGCAACTGCCGTTCCTGCGTGGTCGAGATCGACGGCGAGCGCACGCTGGCACCGAGCTGCTGCCGCGCCCCCTTCGCCGGCATGAAGGTGCAGGCGAAGAGCGAGCGCGCCCTCAAGAGCCAGAAGATGGTGCTCGAGATGCTGCTGTCGGACATGCCCGAGCAGGGCCACAAGTGGGTCGGCAACGACAGCACGCTGCAGCACGGCGAACTGAGCCAGTGGGCCGCGCGCATGGAAGTCGAGGTCCGCCCGGCCCTGGCCGCCATCGGCCGCGCCCAGCCCGCGCCGGACCTCTCGCATCCGGCCATGGCCGTGAACCTCGATGCCTGCATCCAGTGCAACCGCTGCGTGCGCGCCTGCCGCGAGGAGCAGGTCAACGACGTGATCGGCTACGCCTTCCGCGGCCACGACAGCGCGATCGTGTTCGACCTGCAGGACGGCATGGGGGAGAGCACCTGCGTGGCCTGCGGCGAATGCGTGCAGGCCTGCCCGACCGGCGCGCTGATGCCCAAGAGCCACATCGGGCCCCAGGAGGTCGACCGCAAGGTCGACTCGGTGCTGCCCGTTCTGCGGCGTCGGCTGCCTGCTGACCTACAACGTGAAGGACGAGGTCATCGTCAGCGTCGACGGCCGCGACGGCCCGGCGAACCACAACCGCCTGTGCGTCAAGGGCCGCTTCGGCTTCGACTACGCGCACCATCCGCAACGGCTCACCAAGCCGCTGATCCGCAAGGCCGGTGTGCCCAAGGACCCCGAGGCGATCGGCGACCCCGCCGACTGGAGCCAGGTGTTCCGCGAAGCGACCTGGGAGGAGGCGCTCGAGCTCGCCGGCGGCAAGCTCAAGTCCCTGCGCGACACGCATGGCCTCAAGGCCCTGGCCGGCTTCGGCTCGGCCAAGGGGAGCAACGAGGAGGCCTACCTGTTCCAGAAGCTGATCCGCACCGGCTTCGGCAGCAACAACGTCGACCACTGCACGCGCCTGTGCCATGCCTCCAGCGTCGCGGCGCTGCTCGAGGGCGTCGGCTCGGGCGCGGTCAGCAACCAGGTCGGCGACGTCGAGAACGCGGGGCTGATCCTCGTGATCGGATCGAACCCCACGGCCAACCACCCGGTCGCCGCCACCTGGATGAAGAACGCGGCGAAGCGCGGCACGAAGATCGTGCTGGCCGACCCGCGCATCACCGACATCGGCCGGCATGCCTGGCGCACCCTGCAGTTCCGGCCCGACACCGACGTGGCGCTGCTCAATGCGCTGATCCACACCGTGATCGACGAGGGCCTGGCCGACGCCGACTTCCTCACGCGCCGCGCGAGCAACTACGAGGCGCTCAAGGCCAACGTGCAGGGCTATTCCGCCGAGGCCATGGCGCCGATCTGCGGCATCCCGGCCGAGACCATCCGCGAGGTCGCCAGGGAGTTCGCGACCAGCAAGGGCTCGATGATCCTGTGGGGCATGGGCGTCAGCCAGCACGTGCACGGCACCGACAACGCACGCTGCCTGATCGCGCTCGTGAGCGTCACGGGCCAGATCGGCAAGCCCGGCAGCGGCCTGCATCCGCTGCGCGGGCAAAACAACGTGCAGGGCGCCAGCGACGCGGGCCTGATCCCCATGATGCTGCCCAACTACCAGCGCGTGGACGACCCGGGCGTGAACGCCTGGTTCGAGAATTTCTGGGGCGCGCCGCTGGACGACAAGCCCGGCTACACGGTGGTCGAGATCATGCACAAGGCGCTCGCGCCCGACAGCGATCCGCACAAGATCCGCGGCATGTACATCATGGGCGAGAACCCCGCCATGAGCGACCCGGACCTGAACCATGCGCGCCACGCGCTGACCTCGCTCGAGCACCTGGTGGTGCAGGACATCTTCATGACCGAGACCGCGTGGTACGCCGACGTCGTGCTGCCGGCGAGCGCCTGGCCCGAGAAGACCGGGACCGTGACCAACACCGACCGCATGATCCAGATGGGGCGCCGCGCGCTGAATCCGCCGGGCGATGCGAAGCCCGACCTCTGGATCATCCAGCAGATCGCGCAGCGCATGGGCCTGCACTGGAACTACGAAGGTCCGGAGTGCGGCGTGGCCGCGGTCTACGAGGAGATGCGCCAGGCGATGCATGCGGTGATCGAGGGCGTGACCTGGGAGCGCGTCGAGCGCGAGCAGAGCGTGACCTATCCCTGCCTGTCCGAGGACGATCCGGGCCAGCCCACCGTGTTCATCGACAACTTCGCGACCAAGGACGGCCGCGTGAAGCTGGTGCCGGCGGACATCATTCCGGCCAACGAGCGTCCCGACGCGGCCTATCCCTTCGTGCTGATCACCGGTCGCCAGCTCGAGCACTGGCACACCGGCAGCATGACGCGGCGCGCCAGCGTGCTCGACGCGATCGAGCCGATCGCCACCGCGTCGATGAATGCCGGCGACCTGCGGCGGCTGGGCGTCGAGGCCGGCGATGTCATCACCGTGAGGTCGCGCCGCGGCGAGGTGGCGCTGAACGTGCGGCGCGACGACGGCACGCCGACCGGCGCCGTGTTCATTCCCTTCGCCTACTACGAGGCCGCCGCCAACCTGCTGACCAATGCGGCGCTCGACCCGTTCGGCAAGATCCCCGAGTTCAAGTACTGCGCCGTGGCCATCACGGCCGGGGGGCACGCCGCCGCCCGTGACCGGGTATGGCCGGGACAGCACGGAGGTGGAACCGGCGATCGCTTAGGATTCCGCATGCTTCCTCCCGACGACGAGTCGCTCGCATTCTCGGCAGTGCCGCTCCCGCGGCGTGCCGATGCGCCCCGGCTGAGCCACGCGCGGGGCGTGCTGCTGAAACGCATCGAGATCCTCGACCAGCACGGCGAACGCCGCGGCCTCGACATCCCGGCCGAACGGCCGCTGACGGTGTTCCTCGACAAGCGCGAGCTCGTGACCCTGATGACACTGGGCGCCTCGCCCGAGCTGCTGGTGCTGGGCTACCTGCTCAACCAGGACCTGATCCGCGGCGCGGGCGAGGTCGAGAGCATCGACGTCGACTGGGCCGTGGAAGCGGCCGCGATCCGGACGCACGCGGGCGTCGACGACCTCGACGCCAGGACCGCGCGGCGCGTGGTCACCACCGGCTGCGGCCAGGGCACCGTCTTCGGCGACACCATGACGCAGATCGGTGCCATCCGGCTGCCGACGGCCGAGACCGCGCGCATCGGCCAGGCCACCTTGTTGCGCATCCTCGAACTCATGCGATCGCGAGACAGCGTGCATCGCCAGGCGGGCTCGGTGCATGGCTGCGCGCTGTTCCACGGCACCGAGATGCTGGTGTTCGTGGAAGACGTCGGCCGGCACAACGCGATCGACACCATCGCGGGCTGGATGGCGATGCATGGCATCGGCGGCGGCGACAAGGTCTTCTACACCACCGGCCGCCTGACCAGCGAGATGGTGATGAAGTCCGCCCACATGGGCGTGCCGATCATCGTCTCGCGCAACGGCGTCACCGCCATGGGCCACACGTTGGCCGAGCAGCTCGGCATGACCCTGTTCGGGCGCGCGGCGAATCGCCACTTCCTCTGCTACAGCGGGGCCGACCGCTTCGATGCCGAGCCCTTGCCGCACGAGGGATCGCGCGCACTGGCATCCGACTAGCGGGCGTTCCGGCCGGCCTGTAGCGAGGCCGGCATCGTGCCTTCGCTTGGCACCGGATGAGCGATCGTCACCGACACCAAGATCGACGGCGGCGCCTCGACGCCGTTCGACCCCTATGTCGTGGAACATTCGCGGAGGGAGGTGCCCGCTGTCCCGTGCACGCACCCCGCCCGCGAAGTCCCGAAGAAACCGCCTACCTGCGCGACATGAACGCGCGAGCCGTCGCATCGGCGGGCCGCATCAGCCCGATGGCCTCGCGCGCCAGCGCATCGATCGAATCGGTCAGCACCACTTCGAATTCGCCGCGCCGCGCCGCCGGCACGGCCAGCGGCAGCTCGGTGCAGCCGAGCACCACGGCACGCGCGCCTTGCCGCGCGAGTGCGCGAATGCCTTCGGCCGCGGGTGCGAAAGCCTCGTCGATGCGGTTCGCCTTCACGGCCGCGATCGCTGGCACGCACAGGCGCTGCACTTCCTCGGTCGACGGCTCGATGGTCTCGTAGCCCGCGTCACGCAGGTGGCGCTGGTAAAGCCCCATCGCGATGGTCGCGGGTGTGCCGAGGATGCCGACCTTGCCCCCGGTCACGCCCTGGCGGCGCAGGTCCGCCACCACGGCCTCGACGATGTGCAGCAGGCGCGTCGGACTGGCGGCCTGCAGTTCGTCGAACCACAGGTGGGCGGTGTTGCAGGGAATGGCGATGCAGTCGGCGCCGCCGGCCACCAGGGTGTCGATGCCGCGCAGCATGCCGGGCAGCGGGCTCGGCCCCTGGCCGAGGTAGGCCGAGGAGCGGTCGGGAATGGCGGGATCGTTGCACAGCAGCACCGGGATGTGCTGCTGGTCGTTGTCGGCCGGCGTGAGCTGCACCATGCGCAGCGCGAAGGCGGCGCCGGCCAGCGGGCCCATGCCCCCGAGCACGCCCAGCCGCCGCGGTGCGGCGTCGATCACGTGGCGGCTCCGTCGCGCCAGGCCCGCGCGAGCCGGGCCGAGCGTTCGGCCGCCGCCTCGCAGGGATCGATCACGGGCACGCCCACCGCGGCTTCGAGAGGGGCACGCAGTTCGGCCATGCCGGCGCAGCCGAGCAGCACGACGTCGGCGCCGTCCTCGTCGACCAGCAGGCGTGCCGCCGCGATCATCGGCGCCAGCGCATGGGCGGCATCGCCCGACAGGTGCACCGGCAGGTCGAGCGGACGTTCGGCCACGACGCGCTCGCGCACGCCCAGCGCTTCCCAGTAGCGCAGGTGGCGCGGGATGGCGGCACTGGCGATGGCGATCACGCCCACGCGTTCGCCGCGCGCCATGGCGGCATGCATGCCGGCCTCGCCCAGGCCGACGACCGGGCGCTCGCTGTGCGTCGCGCGCGGCGGCGATGCCGGGGTCGCTGAAGCAGGCCAGCACGAAGGCATCGGCCTCGGCGGCATGCGCGGCCACGTCGTCGGCCGCGAGGCGCGCGCCCCGCTCGAAGTCGTCCTGCGTGACGATGCCCGGCGGGCCTTCGTGCGCGGTGACGCAGTCGAAGTCGCATTGCGCGGGCGGCACGGTGGCGCGGAAGGCTCGTGCCACGGCCTCGGTCACCGAAACGCTGCTGTTCGGGTTCAGCACGCGCACGCGCGGTGGGTTGGCGGATGCGTTCATGCCTTGTCCTCGCCCAGGCCGATCAGCGCCTTCAGCACACGGCCATGCGGGCGCTGCGCGGGCGCCACCGGTGCGCGGCGCCTGAGGTCGGGCGCGCCGCGGCGCAGGTACTGGCCGCTGCCGCGCTCGGCATGCAGCGCGCCGTCCTCGATCACCACGCGGCCGCGGCTCACGACCACCTCGGGCCAGCCCTGGATGGTCCGGCCCTCGTAGGGCGTGTAGCCGGCGTTGTCGTGCAGCATGGCGGCGCTGATGGTGGTCTCGCGCTCGGCGTTCCACACCGCGATGTCGGCGTCGGCGCCCAGCGCGATCGCGCCCTTGCGCGGCGCCAGGCCGTAGAGCCTCGCGTGGTTGGTGGCGGTGAGCGCCACGAACTGGTGGATGTCGATGCGCCCCTTGAGGAAGCCTTCGCTGAACAGCAGCGGCAGGCGCAGCTCGATGCCGGGCACGCCGTTGGCCATTTCCTTGAAGGTGGTGGCGTCGCCCTTGGGCAGCTTGCCGGTCTCGTCGAAGCGGTAGGGCGCATGGTCCGACGAGTAGGTGGCCAGGGTGCCGTCGATCAGGCCGCGCCAGATGGCTTCCTGCGCATCGGCATCGCGCGCGGGCGGCGAGCAGCAGAACATCGCGCCCTCGAGGCCCGGGCGGTCCATGTCGGCCGCCGTCAGGAACAGGTACTGCGGGCAGCTCTCGGCCAGCACGTTGGCGCCCAGGGTCTGGGCCTGGCGGATCACCTCCACGGTGTCGCCGCCGGCCACGTGCACCAGCAGCAGCGGCACGTCGACCAGCCGCGCGAGTGCGATGGCGCGGTAGGCGGCCTCGGTCTCGGCCAGCGGGTCGTGCGCCACGCCGTGGAACTTGGGCGCGGTGTGGCCGCGGTCGATCAGGCGCTGCGCGATCCAGCGGATCATGTCGTTGTTCTCGGCATGCACCATCACCAGCGCGCCCTCGGCCCGCGCCAGCGCGAGCACCTCGAGCAGCTGGTAGTCCTCGAGCTTCATGCGGTCGTAGGTCATGTAGACCTTGAGCGAGGTGATGCCGTCGCGGATGGCCGCGGGCAGGTCGGTCGAGAGCGTGGCGTCGTCGGGGTTCGCCAGGATCAGGTGGAAGCCGTAGTCGATCACCGCCTTCTCGGCCGCTCCCCGGCTGTAATCGGCCAGCACCTCGGGCACCGACATCTCGCGGTGTTGCGCCGCGAAGGGCAGGATGGTGGTGGTGCCGCCGAAGGCGGCCGACACGGTGGCCGAGTAGAAATCGTCGGCGCACATCATGCCCATGCCCGAGCGCTGCTCGACGTGGCAGTGGCTGTCGATGCCGCCGGGCAGCACCCAGCGGCCGGTGGCGTCGACGTCGCGGCGGCCCGGCGGCAGCGAGCCGCCGATGGCGGCGATGCGGCCGTCGCGCACGCCGAGGTCGCCCTCGACCACGCGGCCGTCGGTGACGATGCGTCCGCCACGGATCGTGAGGTCGAAGGGTTCTTCGCCGATCAGCGAAGCGATGGTGGTGTCCATGAGGGGTTCCGTGCGCGCGTTCAGACCAGCGGTTCGCCCGCGCCCGTGCGCTCGACGATCAGGCGGTAGTGCTCTGGGCGGCGGTGCTTGGCGAAGTTGAACACGTGCTGGCGGAAGTATTCGCCCAGCGACATGTCGGCCTTCACGCAGATCACCTCGTCCTCTTCCGTGAGCGAGCGCGCCACGATCTCGCCCGTGGGCGCGACGATGGCCGAGCTGCCGATCATGTGGTGGCCGTCCTCCGAGCCGCACTTGGCGGCCGCCGCCACCCAGATGCCGTTCTGGTAGGCATTGGCCTGCAGCGACACCAGGTGCGTGGTGGTGCGCAGGTGCACCGGCTCGTTCCAGTGGATGTTGAGCGAGGGCGTGTTGTAGCCCAGCACCACCACCTCGGCGCTCTGCAGCGCCATCACGCGGTAGGTCTCGGGCCAGCGCCGGTCGTTGCACAGGCACATGCCGAAGCGCGTGCCCATGGTGTCGAAGACGCGGAAGCCCAGGTCGCCGACCTCGAAGAACTTCTTCTCCAGGTGCTGGAACGGCGCCTCGGGCTTGTGCTCGGAATGGCCGGGCAGGTGGATCTTGCGGTACTTGCCGACGATGGCGCCCGCGCGGTCCACGATGATCGCGGTGTTGTAGCGCGTGCCCTCGGGCGTGCGCTCGGCATAGCCGAGGTAGAAAGCCCACGCCGAGCGCCTTCGCCTCGTCGAACAGCGGCTGCACCTGCGCATTGGGCATGGCCGGCTCGAAGAAGCGGGCCTCGGCCTCGGCCTCGTCCATCCAGTAGCGCGGAAAGAAGGTGGTGAGCGCGAGCTCGGGGAACACGACCATCTCGGCACCGCGGCCCTTGGCGTCGCGCATCAGCTCGACCATGCGGCGCACGACCGCCTCACGGGTGTCCGCCAGATGTACCGGGCCCATCTGGGCGACGGCCAGGCCCAGGGTACGTTTGCTTGTCATCATTGCTTCCTCAATCAGCGTTGGTGGTTGTAGAGGTCAGGCGCCTCAGGCGGCCTTGGGGTTCGGGCGGCGCTGGCGTTTCTCCAGCCGCCCCAGCAGCACGACCAGCGGCCACAGCAGCGCGAGATAGATCAGCGCGGCCAGCACGATGGGCGTGGGGTTGTAGAGCATCGATTGCGCGGAGCGCGCGGCATACAGCATCTCGGGGACCGACACCACGCTGGCGATGGTGGTGAGCTTCACCACCTCGATCATGTTGCTCACGAGGTCGGGGAACACGTTGCGCACCGCCTGCGGGATCTCCACGAACAGCAGGCTGGCCGGGCGGCCCATGCCGGTGGACAGCGCGGCCTCGCGCTGGCCGCGCGGCACCGACTCCAGGCCCGCGCGCAGGATCTCGCCGAAGTAGCTCGAGTTGTTGAGCATGAAGCCCAGCGCCACGCAGGCCATGGGCGAGAGCTCCACGCCGAGGTAGGGCAGGCCGGTGTAGAGGAAGATCAGCAGCACCAGCGGCGGGAAGGCGCGGAAGAAGTCGATGTAGACCACGAGCAGCGCGCGCACCAGCCGGTTGCGGATCACGAAGCCGGCCAGCGCCAGCACCATGCCGGCCGCCAGCCCGAGCGGGATCACCCAGGCCGACAGCAGCAGCGTGTTGAGCAGGCCCTGCAGGATGTAGGGCCCGACCTCGCGCACCACGCCGAGGTTGAAGAAGTACTGGAGGATGAGTTCCATGGAGGGCTCCGTTCGGCGGCGTCAGTGGCGGCCCGCGCCGTGGCGCCGCTCGATGTATCGCCCGGCGATCACCACGGGCAGGAAGATCACGAGATAGCCCAGCGCGCCCAGCATCAGCGGTGTGGGATTGCCCGCGAAGCTGGTGGCCGAGGTGGCCTGGTTCAGGATCTCGTTGAGCGCGGCCACCGAGCCGTAGGCCGTGCCCTTGGTGATGGCGATCACGCGGTTGGTCAGCGGCGCCACCATCAGCCGGCACGACTGCGGCAGCAGCACGTGCACCATGGCCTGCGTGTGGCTCAGGCCGGTGGAGCGCGCGGCCTCCATCACGCCGCGCGGCTGCGACTCGATGCCGGCCCAGAACACCTCCTCGGAGAAGGCCGCGAGCACCAGCGTCAGCGCCAGCCAGGTCGAGGCGAAGGCGCCGAGCGACAGGCCCAGGAAGGGCAGCGCGTAATAGAACAGGATGATCAGCACCAGCGGCGGCAGCGCGCGCAGGATGTCGACCAGCGTCGACACCAGGAGCGGCAGCCCGCGCACCGGCAGGCTGCGCAGGTAGGCCAGCACGATGCCCAGCGCCAGGCCGGCGGCGATCACGGCCAGGCCCAGCTCGATCGTCACGCGCGCGCCGTCCAGCACCTGGGGCAGGTAGCGCGCGGCGATGTCGCCGTTGAAGAAGGTGAAGACGAGCTTGTCGAACTGCATGCGGCGCTTCCGGTCGGTCGCTCAGAGCGCGCGGCTGCCGATGCTGGCGATGAAGGCCGCGGTGCGCGCATGCACCGGTGCCTCGAACACCTGCGCGGGCGAGCCCTGCTCGACGATGGCACCGCCGTCCATGAACACCACGCGGTCGGACGCCGCCTTGGCGAAGCCCATCTCGTGCGTCACCACCACCATGGTCATACCGTCGGCGCGCAGCTCGCGCATCACCTGCAGCACGCCGCCGACCATCTCGGGGTCGAGCGCGCTGGTCGGCTCGTCGAACAGCACCAGCGCGGGCTTCAGCGCGATCGAGCGCGCGATGCCCACGCGCTGCTGCTGGCCGCCCGACAGTTGGGTGGGGCGCACGCGCGCCTTGTGCTCCATGCCGACGCGCGCGAGCGCCTCCATCGCGCTGTGCTCGGCCGCGTCGCGCGCCATCTTCTTGACCTTGCGCAGCGCCAGCGTCACGTTGCCCAGCACGTCGAGGTGCGGGTAGAGGTTGAAGGCCTGGAACACCATGCCCACGCGCTCGCGCAGCCGGTTCAGGTTGGCGCCGCGCGCATAGATGTCGTGGCCTTCCACGCGCACCTCGCCGCGACTGGCGTCCTCCATGCGGTTGCAGCAGCGCAGCAGCGTGCTCTTGCCCGAGCCCGAGGGGCCGATCACGGAGACCAGCTCGCCCGCCTGCACGTCGAGGTCGATGCCGTTGAGCACGGGAACGCTGCCAAAGGATTTGTGCAGGTTGCGGACTTGCAGGAGCGGGGAGGACGTCACGGCGATGCTCGGCTGATGGGGGACGGGGTGGGCGGGAAGGGCAGGGGCGCGCTTACTTGCAGACCGGCTTGGCGCTCGTGGCCTCGTAGCCGAACAGGCCCGGAATGCCGTGGCCGGCCGGCGAGACCACCGTGGCCGAGTCGGCCGCGGGCTCGGCGCCGAACCACTTGGTGTGCAGCTTCTGCAGCGAGCCGTCGAGCTTCATGCACTTGAGCACGTTGCTCACCTGGTCGCGCCCGGCCTTGTCGTCGAGGCGGAACGGAATGGCCCAGACCGAGCCGGTCTTGATGACGAAGGTGGTCTTGATCGCCGGCGTGCTCTTCACGGCCCAGGCCGAGGGCGTGACGCCCGCGAGGTTGGCGTCGCCGCGGCCCGAGATCACGGCCTGCACCGCGTCGGCGTTGGTGCCGTAGACGGCGATCTCGTAGCCGTACTGCGCCTGGTTGTTGCGCGCCCATTCCTCGGGGCCCGAGCCCTTGTTCACGGCGATGGTCTTGCCCTTGAGGTCTTCGAGGCGCTGGATGTCGTTGCGATCCTTCTTCACGACCAGCGTGAAGTTGTTTTCGAGGTAGCCCTCGGTGAACAGCACCGACTTCGCACGCTCGGGCGACACCGTGGTCGGCGCCATCAGGAAGTCGAACTTGCCCGCGTTGAGCGCGGGGATCAGCGCCGAGTACTGCGCGCCCTCGATCTCGATGCGGCGGCCCAGGCGCTTGGCGATCTCCTCGCCAAGCTCGACGTTGAAGCCCTGGTAGCCGCCGCTGAGCTTGGGGAAGGCATGCGGCGGGAAGTTGGGATCGACGCCGGTGCGCAGCGGCGCGGGCTGGGCGGCGGCGGTGCCGGCGGCACCGGCGATGAGGGCGAAGGCCAGCGGCGCCAGCAGGGACTTGAGGTGACGGAACATGGGCTTTTCTCCAGAAATAGTCGCGGTCGAAACGGCGGGGTTCGCGGGGAGCGAACTGCACCGCGGTGGTGTGCGGTGGCGATGCGACGAATTATTTCGAGCGAGAAAAGCGGCGTCGATTGATGCTTTGTGCGGCGTCCTTACGCGCTGGTTAACACCTGGCCCCGGGCTGGTGCGCTGTGTTTTTGCGTGCTTATATGCGGTGCGAAGCGCATGCTATTCGGGCATTCCCTGGCTTCGAGCGCCAGGCCCAGCGACAGCGGCGGTCAGTCTTCCTGCGCTTGCGGCGCGGCGAGCCCGCGCTGCATCAGCACGCTGCGCAGCGTTCGCACGAAGGCTTCGGCGGCCGGCGAGAGCGGGTCGGTGCGCAGATGCACGAGGTGCGCGACCAGCGGCTCGATGCCCTCCACCGGCAGGATGCGAAAGCGCGCGTCCGGCCAGGCCTGCAGCGAGAACTCGTCGACCAGCGCGATGCCCGCGCCCAGGTGCGTGAGCGCGCAGGCGTTCTGCGGCGAGCCCACCTCGAGCATGGTGCGCGGGGCCTCGTCGAGCGACGCGAAGAAGTGGCGCACCAGTTCGCCGAAGGGCGTGCCGCGCGGGTACGACATCAGGTCGTAGGGCAGCAGGTCCTGCGCGCCGACCGCGTTGCGCGCGGCCAGCGGATGCGTGTGCGGGGCAGATGCACACGATGCGGCAGCGCGCGACCGGCATCGTGATCAGGTTCGGATGGTCCACCGCCTCGAGCGAGATGCCGAGGTCGAAGTGACGGCTCAGCAGGCGCTCGCGCAGCAGGTCCTGGTTGAGGCACTTGAAATGCACGCGCGTCTCGGGATTGGCCTGGTGGTAGTGCGCGATCGCCATCGGCACCAGCATGTGGCCGATGCCCGGGGCTCGACACCACGCTGATCAGGCCCGAGCGGCGCGCCATGAGCTCGTGCGTGAGGTCGCTGATGCGCTGCACGCCCTGGTAGACGTCCTCGACCTCGTGATAGAGGCGCCGCGCCTCGGCGGTGGGCGACAGCCGGCCCTTGATGCGCATGAAGAGCGGAAAGTTGAGCTGGGTCTCGGTGTGCGAGAGCACCCGGCTCACGGCGGGAACGGACACATGCAGCAGGCGGGCGGCATCGCTCACGGAGCCGGTGGCCATGATGGCCCGGAACACTTCGATTTGACGCAGATTCATGGCGCGGAACTTTAGCGCTACATCGCGCCGGCCCCTGAGGCCGCGCCGCGGGCGCCTATTCCTGCAGCGCCGCCTGCGTGTGCTCGATGTGCTTCTCGAGCAGTTCCACCGCCAGCGGGATGTTCTTGGCGATGCAGGCCTTGAGGATCTGCGAATGCTCGGACTGCGAGGACTTGCGCCCCACCTTGTGCGACTGCAGCGCGCGCAGGTGGCGCGCGATGCCGCGCACGCTCTCCTCGATCATCTTGAGCAGCTTGTCGCGCCCGCAGGGGCGGTAGAGCGTCAGGTGGAACTCGAGGTTGAGGTCGGCCCATTCCTGCGGCGATTCGCTGCCGGCGTAGCGCGCGATGATCTCGCGCGCGGCGCGGTGGTGCGCGGGGCGCAGGTGCGGAATCGCGAGCTTGAGCGCGCGGGTCTCGAGCGCGATGCGGATGTCGAGCGCCTCGACCAGGTCCTTGATCGACTGCGACGCCACGGTCGAACCCGCGTGGGCGCGGTGCTCGATCAGGCCCTCGGCCTCGAGCCGCTTGAGGGCTTCGCGCACCGGGATGCGGCTGACGCCGAAGCGCTCGGCCAGCGCCTGCTGCTTCGAGCTGCACGCCGATCCCCAGTTCGCCGCTCAGGATCAGTTGCCGCAAGGATTCCGTGACGGAATCGGCCGAGAGGATCTGCTCGCCGGTCGGTGCCTGGGCCACCATTCGAACTCCCTTGTTGTCGTCGCCATGAACTGCGGGGGATTCTACGGAAGATCCCATTTCGGATCCCTCGGGCGAGGGTGCCCGGGACATCCTGTATAGCCGGCGGCGGCCGCAGCGGTTAAAACCTAGATCCTGGATTGGATCCAATCTGGAACGCTTCTTGCTCGCCGTTTCCCCCAAGTTCGAGGGCGGCCTCCGAGGTGCCGAATGTGTGCGTTGCGCCCCACATTGGATCCAATCCTGAATTCAATCATGGAGCCATTCGTAGGTATTTGCCCTTGATTTGCCCTCGCGCCCGTTGCGTCGGAAGCGGATGGCTGCCTAACATCTGTACCTGTCTATACATCAGTAGACAAAGCCCAATCATCTTTCTGGAGAGTTCATGTCCGAGTCGAGTTATCTGAGCGGCGCCTGCGTTTGGTCGGGTGCCGAGATGGGCCACAACGATCGGTGGGTCAAGCAGTTTCCCGCCGTCGTTCTGGATCAAATCGATACTGCGTTGCAAAAGACCGAGGGCCTCGACTGGCGCAGGATCGACCGCCAGAACTTCCCGCTGCCCGATGCCAAGCCCTTCTTCGACGAGGTGCGCGAGGAGCTCGAGAACGGCTCGGGCATGGTCAAGATCCGCGGCCTCGAGGTGGGGCGCTACCAGCAGGAGCAGCTGCGCCGCATCTGGTACGCGCTGGGCGCGCACCTGGGCACGCCGATGTTCCAGAACTACCGCGGCGAGGTGATGCGCGAGATCAAGGACGAGGGGATGGGCGTCGGCGCCAGGCTCTACGGCGCGACCGTCGACGAGCACGGCAAGCAGTTCCTCTCGTCGGGTGCGCGCACGCTGTCGCCGGGACAGCTGCGCTTCCACACCGACCGCTGCGACGTGGTCGGGCTGCTGTGCGTGCGCCAGGCCTCCGAAGGCGGCGTCAGCAAGCTCGCGAGCAGCGCGACCGTCTACAACCGCATCCTCGAGCGCCGGCCCGATCTGCATGCGCTGCTGTGCCAGGCGATTCCGCGCAGCCGCTTCGGCGAGGAGGCCGGCGGCGAGCACGTGGCCTACGACCTGCCGATCTTCGGCGTGCGCGACGGCAAGCTCACGAGCCACTTCTCGCTGACCTACATCGAGAACGCGCAGATGCTGCCCGGCGTGCGCAAGCTCGGCGAGGCCGAGCACGAAGCCATCCAGCTGCTGATGGCGGTGGCCGAGGAGGAGTGCTTCGAGATGCGCTTCGCGCCGGGCGACATCCAGCTGCTCAACAACCACGTGATCTACCACGGCCGCACCGCCTTCAAGGACGACGTGCAGACCGGCCAGGACCGCATGCTCATGCGCCTGTGGCTGTCGGTGCCCAATTCGCGCGCGCTGCCCGACGACCATGCGGTGCTGTGGGGCGACGTCGGCTCGGGCAAGCCGCACGGCGGCATCGCGCAGCCGGCGGCGGCGCTGCCGGCCTGAACCCGCGTCGCGCCCTGCCGGCCGCCCGGCGAGGCCCGGCCTTCGATCTCTCTTGCTTCGCTGCAGGACTCCCTTCGCAAGGGGTTCTGCCTTTTGCAACTTGCGTGCGTTCTCTCTGGAGGTGCCTATGAATCGATGGATGCGATGGCTGGCCGTGGCGTTCCTGGTCTGCACGGCCGGCACGGCTTCGGCGCAGGACTGGCCAAGCCGGCCAATCCGCTTCGTCGTGCCCTGGCCGCCCGGCGGACTCAACGACACCATCGCCCGCGCGTTCAACGACCGCGTCGGGCAGGCGCTGGGGCAGCCGGTGGTGCTGGACTTCAAGCCTGGTGCCGCGGGCCGCATCGGCGTGTCGGACGTGGCGCGCTCCGCGCCCGACGGCTACACCGTCGGCATGGGCAACCTCGGGCCGCTGACGATCCATCCGGTGCTCTACAAGCAGATGCCCTACGACGTGAAGAAGGACCTGCTGCCGATCGCGATGTTCGCCGCCTCGCCGCTGGTGCTGGTGGTGCCGGCCACCTCGCAGTTCAAGTCGGCGCGCGAGCTGGTCGAGGCGGCGCGCGCGAAGCCCGGCGGCTACAACTTCGCCTCGGTCGGACTCGGCAGCCCCGCGCACCTGACCTTCGAGCTGGTGAACGCCAAGGCCGGCATCCAGATCGTCCACGTCCCCTACAAGGGCACCAACGAAGCCCTGCCCGCGGTCATCGCGGGCGACGTGCACGCCACCTTCGACACGCTGTCGAGCCTGCAGCCCTTCATCAAGGCCGGCAAGCTGCGACCGCTGGCCGTCACCACGGCCGAGCGCGTCGCGCAGTTGCCCGAGGTGCCGACGCTCAAGGAGCTCGGCCTGCTCGATGACCCCGTGCTGTCCTGGTATGCGCTGATCGCGCCGGCGCGCACGCCCGCCGCGATCGTCGCGAAGCTGTACAAGGCCTATGGCGATGCCGCGCAGACCCCGGAGATCCAGAAGCTGCTGGCCGCGCAGGGCCTGATCTACCTGCCGATGTCCTCGGCCGAGTTCCAGGCCGGCATCGACAAGGAGACCGCCCGCTGGGCCCGGATCATCCAAGACCACCGCATCGAAGTCACGCCCTGAACACCACGCATCTCTCGCCACCCGGACCGCTTTTTTTCCTCGATTCCAATCAACCCAACGGAGCCCCGACATGACATCCCCCCAGCGCCAGCGAACCACTTCCCACGCCAGGCCGATTGCCTCGGGTACTCGCGGCCCTCCTCGTGAGTGCCGCCTCGTTCGCGGCTTCCGCGGCACCGGACTACGGCAAGTGCGAGGTCACGGGCCAGCGCGGCTCGGTGAAGCTCGAGACCGTGGTGCCGGGCGCGCTGTCCGTGCGGCCCGTGCTGCCCTCGCCGGGCTGGTGGAACGGCGACTCGATCGACACCATCAAGGACGGCTTCGAATACTGCATGGCCGCCAACATGGCCTACCGCGCCGGCCTCGACAAGGTGGTGGTGGTGAACCGCTCGTTCGCGCAGATCCTCACCGGCCAGGCGCAGGGCTTCGACATCGCGCTGAGCCAGATCACCATCACCGACGAGCGCAAGAAGGTGGTGAACTTCACCGAGCCCTACTTCAGCTCGGACCAGGGCATCCTCGTGAAGGCCGGCGTCAAGGTCGACAAGGAGAGCATCAAGAAGCTGCGCCTCGGCGTGAAGCAGGGCACGACCATCCTTGGCTACCTCGCCGACAACGTCAAGCCGGTGGAACAGCCCAAGGTCTTCGCCGAGGCGGCCGCGATGTACGCGGCGCTGGCGGCCGGCCAGGTCGACGCCGTGCTCTACGACACGCCCAACCTGCTGGCGCGCGCCAAGCAGTCGAACGGCCTGTTCGAGGTGGTCGGCCGCTACGACACGGGTGAACGCTGGGGCGGCCTCGTCAACAAGGACTCGCAGAACATGGCGACCTTCAACAAGCTGATCGACGAGATGAAGCGCGACGGCACCTTCGCGCGCCTGGCGAACCAGTACCTGACGCCCAGCCTCGGCGCCGATCCCACCAAAGTGCCCGTCTTCAATCCCTGAGACCGAGATCCGACCATGAACAGTGCAACGCAGCAGTCCGCCGGCCTGCCTTCGCCCGTCGCGGGGCAGGAGCGCCGCCTGAACATCGGAGGCATGCCGAAGGTGCCGCTGATGCTCTTCCTCTTCGCGCTGGCGGGCGTGATCCTGGTCGTCGCGGCCAGCTGGTACACCCTGCAGTCCCTGCGCGAGGCCCTGCGGGGCAGCGCCTGGGACGGCTGGTGGACCACGGCCGGGGCCGGGGTCCTCGCGCTCGCGTCGCTGGCCGTGGTCCGGCCGCTGTGGCGCGCCTTCCAGCGCTGCCGCGGCGTGCGCGCGGCGGCGAGCCGCATGGACATCGTGGCGGCGCGCATCGAGCGCTCCGACGCCTGCGTGCAGAGCTGGATCGCGCTCGGCCACACGCTGGCGCAGTTCCTCGTGGTGCTGGGCTTCCAGTTCCTGCTGGCCAACAACCAGGCGGTCGCCAAGACCTTCTTCCTGGTGCCGCTGATCGTGAAGACCTTCCCGCTGGTCCTCGATGCGTTCTGGGTCAACGTGAAGATCTTCCTGATCGCCGAGGTGCTGGTGCTGGTCTGGGGCCTGATCGTGGCGCTCGCGATGTTCGCGCCCGGCGCCGCCGGCAAGCCGCTGCGCTTCATCGCCACGGCCTACGTCGACGTGTTCCGCTCGATTCCCGCGGTGCTGGTGATCTACCTGGTCGGCTTCGGCCTGCCGTTGACGGGCGTGCCCATCCTCAAGGACCTGTCGCTCACGACCTATGTGGTGATCGCGCTGACCCTGACGGTCGGTGCCTACGTGGCCGAGATCTACCGCGCGGGCATCCAGAGCGTGCACTGGAGCCGAGACGGCCGCTTCGCGGTCGCTGGGGCTGTCGCACATGCAGACGCTGCGCTTCGTGGTCGTGCCCCAGGGCGTGCGCCAGATCATTCCGCCGCTGCTCAATGCCTTCATCGCGCTGCAGAAGGACACCGCGCTGGTCAACGTGGTCGGAGTGGTCGACTCCTTCAACCAATCGATGATCGTGGCCTCCAACTACTACAACCTGTCGGCCGCGACCACCGTCGCGCTGCTCTTCATCGTCATCTCCATCCCGCAGACGCGCTTCGTGGAGCGCATGGCCCGCCGCGATCGCGCCCGCATGCGCGCTGGCAACGCATAAACCGAGTCCCCACACATGTCCTTCATCGAGATCAGGGAAATTTCGAAGTCCTACGGCGAGCTGCCCGTGCTCAACCGGCTGGCGATGGCGGTCGAGGAGCACCAGGTGGTGAGCCTGATCGGCCCCTCGGGCTCCGGCAAGTCGACGCTGCTGCGCTGCATCAACGGCCTGGAGCCCATCGACGCGGGCGAGATCCGCGTGCACGGCGACCGCATCACCGGGCCGGGCGTCGATGTCAACTCGCTGCGGCGCGACATCGGCATCGTGTTCCAGGGCTACAACCTGTTCCCGCACATGACCGTGCTGCAGAACGTGACGCTGGCGCCGATCCAGGTGCTCAAGCAGTCGAGGGCGGAGGCCGAGGACCGCGCGATGGCGCTGCTCAAGCGCTTCAGCCTCGCGCACAAGGCCAAGGAATATCCCGACCGCATGTCGGGCGGCCAGCAGCAGCGCGTGGCGATCGTGCGAGCGCTGGCCATGGACCCGATGGTGCTGCTGCTCGACGAGATCACCTCGGCGCTCGACCCCGAGCTGGTGTCGGAGGTGCTCAACATCGTGCGCGACCTCGCCAACGAAGGCATGACCATGCTGCTGGCCACGCACGAGATGGGCTTCGCGCGCGAGGTCTCGTCCAAGGTCTGCTTCCTGTGCGACGGCGTCGTCTGCGAGGAGGGACCGCCCGAGCAGATCTTCGGCGAGCCGCAGCAGGACCGGACCCGTTCGTTCCTGCGCAGCATCCGAGAGGCGAAGCGCATCTAGATGAGCGACCGTGGCACTGGCCGCCCGCCGCGTTCCGACGCTCCGGCCGTCGAGGGCGGCCGTGGCATGCTAGAGGGAATGACGACGACCCTGCACGAGCGAATCAAGGCCCATGTGACGCAGGGCATCCTCGACGGTACCTGGCAGCCGGGCCAGCGGCTGCCGTCCGAGCTGGAGCTGGTCACGCAGTTCGGCGTCTCGCGCATGACCGTCAACAAGGCGCTGCGCGAGCTCGCCAACGCGGGCCGGATCGTGCGCGTGGCGGGGGTCGGCACCTTCGTGGCGGAGAAGAAGCCGCAGTCCACCTTGCTGCAGATCGCCAACATCGCGAGCGAGATCCGGGCTCGCGGCCACGAGCACCGGTGGCGCGGCCTGTCGCGCGAGCGCGTGGCGGCCGCGCCCGACATCGCGGCCTGGCTCAACATGCTGCCGGGGCAGTCGATCTTCCGGCTGCAGAGCGTGCACCTCGAGAACGGCGTGCCCGTGCAGCTCGAGGACCGCTACGTCAACCCGAAGATGGCGCCGGCCTTCCTCGACCAGGACTTCTCGGACATCACGCCGGGCGAGTACCTGCTCTCGCTGGTGCAGGCCGATCTGGTCGAGCACGTGGTCGATGCCGTCATGCCGACGGCGGAGCAGGCGCGCATCCTCGAGATGAAGCCCACCGAGCCCTGCCTGCAGCTGACGCGGCGCACCTGGCTGCGCGAGGTGCCCGTGACCTGGGTGCGCTGCCTGAACCCGGCCTCGCGCTACAGCCTGGGCAGCCGGTTCCGGCCCTCGCCCTGAGCTTCATCGAGCCGGGACTCGCGATGCGACTCGACGAACAGGTGCAGGCGTGGCTCACGCGCACGCCGGGGCTGATCGAGACCCTGTTCGACCGGCTGCCCGACGTGCTGTTCTACGTCAAGGACCAGCAGGGCCGCTACCTCTGGGCCAACCAGACCCTGATCGACCGCGCCGGCCTGCAGGACGGCGAGAGCGTGGTGGGCAAGACCGCGGACCAGCTGTTCCCGGCCAGCGGCCTCAGCACGGTGGCGCAGGACCTCGAGGTCATCGACAGCGGCCGGCCGATGCGCGAGCTGCTGCGCATGTACCAGACCTGGCGCGGCGACCGCTACTGGTGCCTGAGCTCCAAGTTCCCGCTGCTCGATGCCGACGGCCGCATCGTCGGCCTGGCCGGGCTGTCGCGCGACCTGCCGCGCCCCAACGAGCGTCATCACAGCTACCGGCGGCTGCGGCGCTTCCTCGACTTCATCGACGCCGGCCTCGACGCTCCGGTGCTGATCGCCGAGGCGGCCGCCCATGCCTCGGTGTCGATGGACACGCTGGCGCGCCTGGTGCTCGAGGTCTTCAACGTGACGCCCAAGCAGCTCTTGATGAAGAAGCGCATCGACAAGGCCTGCCAGCTGCTCGAGGAAACGCCGGCCTCGATCACGGAGGTGTCGGCCGCCTGCGGCTATGCCGACCACAGCGCCTTCTCGCGCCAGTTCAAGGTGGCGACGAACATGACGCCGGCGCAGTACCGCGCCGCGCGCCGCGACTATGCAGAAAACCGCAACCCGGTGCGCCGTACGTTCTAGCTGCGCCTGAGCCCGGCGCTCAGAATTCGCGGCATGAACTGCCTGATCGTCTATGCCCACCCCGAACCCGCGTCGTTCAACGGCGCCCTGAAGGACGTCGCGGTCCGAGAGCTCGAGCGCATGGGCCATTCGGTGGTCGTCAGCGATCTCTATCGCATGGGCTGGAACCCGGCGCTGGGCCCCGGCGATTTCGAGGGCGGGCGCGCCGACGCCGACTACCTCGATCTCTCGAAAGAGCAGGAGCATGCCTTCGCGGCCGGCACGCAGCACCCCGCGGTGGCGGCCGAGCAGGCCAGGCTCGCGGCGGCCGACTTCGTGCTGCTGCAGTTCCCGCTCTGGTGGTTCTCGATGCCCGCCATCCTCAAGGGCTGGGTCGACCGCGTGCTGAGCCGCGGCTTCGCCTACTCGGCGGGGCGCAAGTACGAGACCGGGCATTTCAGGGGCAAGCGCGCGATGCTCAGCATCACGACCGGCACGGCCTCCACGCTCTACGAACCGAACGGCATCGATGGCGACCTCCACCACGTGCTCTGGCCGATCCACAACGGCATCCTGGCCTATACCGGCTTCACCGTGCTGCCGCCCAGCGCCGCCTGGATGCCCGCGCGACTGTCGCCGCAGGAGCGCCAGGCCTGCCTCGACGCCCATGCCGAGCGCCTGCGCGGCATCGAGCACATCGAGCCGCTGTTCTTCCATCCGTGGAGCGACTACGACGAATCGCAGCGGCTCAAGCCGGGCGTGATCGCGCGCTCGGGCGTGCAGTGGAATCCGCGCGCCGGCCAGAGCTTCGAGGCCTCGGCGTCGGCCAACGCTTGACCGTCCTGTGCAGGAAACCCGCATGTCCTCCTCCAACACACCCCGCGTCGTCATCGTCGGCGGCGCCATCATCGGCAGCTTCTGCGCCTGGTCGCTGCGCCAGGCCGGCTTCGCGGGCCCGATCACCGTGGTCGAGAAGGATGCCTCGTACCAGTTCTCGTCGACGGCGCTGTCCGCGGCTTCGATACGCACCCAGTTCGGCACGGCCGCGAACATCCGCATGAGCCTCTACGGCGCCCGGATGTTCCGCGACATCAAGGTCGTGTTCGGCGACCAGGCCGACATCGGCTACCGCGAGCGCGGCTACCTGATCCTCGGCGGCCACGACCAGGTCACGCAGCGGCTGGAAGCCGTTCGCATGCAGCGCAGCCATGGCGCCGACATCCGGGTGCTCGATCCCGACGAGCTGGCCGGGCGCTATCCGGGCGTGGACTTCGGCGACGTGGGCATCGGAACGCTGGGCGTGCAGCACGAAGGCTGGTTCGATGCCTGGAGCCTGCTCTCGGAAGTGCGCCGCGCGGCGCGGCGGCAGGGCGTGGACTACGTGGAGGCGACGGCCAGTGGCTTCCGCACCAACGGCATGCGCGTGACCGGTGTCGAGCTGTCGAACGGCGAAGTGCTCGCTTGCGACTTCTGCGTGCTGGCCGCGGGCGCGCTGTCGGGCCGCCTGGCCGCCTTGCTCGACATCGCGCTGCCCGTGGTGCCGAAGAAGCGCACCGTGTTCTCGTTCAAGACGCCGTTCAAGGCGAGCGAGCTTCCGATGCTGTTCGACTCGAGCGGCATCTGGGTCCGGCCCGAAGGGGAGGGCTTCATCGGCGGCATCCAGCCCCCGGCCGAGATCGACGGGGACGCCGATGGCGACTTCGAACCGCACCACGACCTGATGGAGTCGCTGTTCTGGCCCCTGCTCGCCAAGCGCATTCCGGCCATGGAGGAACTGCGGCTGCAACGCGCCTGGGCCGGCCACTACGAGGTCAACACGCTCGACCACAACGGCGTCGTCGGCCCGCATGACGCGCTCGGCAACCTGATCTTCGCGACCGGCTTCTCGGGCCATGGCGTGATGCACGCGCCGGCGGTCGGCCGCGGCGTGGCCGAGCTGATCACGACGGGTGCGTTCCGCGCCATCGACATGAGTCCCCTGGGCTGGGCGCGCATCCGCAGCGCGACGCCCTTGTTCGAATCCATCGTTTACTGAAAAGGAGATCGCCATGAGACTGGCAGGCAAGGTGGCAGTGGTGACGGGCGCCGCGCGCGGCATCGGGCGCGCGACGGCGGAACGGCTTCTGGCCGAGGGCGCGAAGGTGGTCGTGTCGGACATCGATGCGCAGACCCTCGAGAAGACGGCCGCCGAGATCGGCCCGGCCGCCAACGTCTTCGCGGTGCGCGCCGACGTCTCGAAGAAGAGCGAGGTGGTCGACCTGGTCGAGGCGGCGGTCCGGCATTTCGGCACCCTCGACATCATGGTGAACAACGCCGGCATCGCACCGGTGGTGGAGTTCCTCGATGTCACCGAGGAGATGCTCGACCGCGTGCTCGACGTCAATCTCAAGGGCGCCTTCTACGGCACCCAGGCGGCGGGGCGCGAGATGGTCGCGCGCGGCAAGGGCGGGGTGATCATCAACATGTCCTCGATCAACTCCGGGCTGGCCAATCCCAACGTCGCGCCCTACGCGATCTCCAAGGGCGGCATGAACCAGGTGACCTCGACCGCGGCCGTGGCCTTCGCGCCGCACGGCATCCGCGTGGTCGGCGTCGGGCCCGGGACCATCATGACCGACATGGTGGCCGGCGCCTTCGTGCAGAGCGCGGGCAACCACGCCATCCTCTCGCGCACGCCGCTGGGCCGCTACGGCCAGCCCTCCGAGATCGCTTCGGTCGTCGCCTTCCTGGCGAGCGACGATGCCTCCTACATCACGGGCGAGACCATGTACGTGGACGGCGGCCGGCGCGTGCTGAACTACGTGGTTCCGGTGAAGGCCTGAGCGATGACGCATCCCTTCGCCAAGCTGCACCACCTCTGCATCGTGGTGCACGACATCGACCGGACGCAGGCCTACTACGAGTCGATCGGCATCGGCCCCTGGACCGAATACCCGCCGCTGGCCGAGTACGAGGAGCTCGAGGCGCCCAGCAAGCCCGGCTTCCTCGCGCTCAAGTACCGCGTGTGCAACCTGCCGACCGTGCAGCTCCAGCTGTGCCAGCCCGGCGACGAGCCGACGCCGCAGCGGCTGCACCTGGACAGCAAGGGCGAGGGCGTGTTCCACGTCGGCTTCGAGGTGCCCGACGCCGATGCCGCGCAGGCACAGGCCACGGCGCTGGGCCTGCCGGTGCTGATGCGCGGGCGCCGCGCGAACCGCACGGGCTTCACCTACTACGACAGCGCCGAGGGCGCGGGCGTCACGCTGCTCACGCGGGCGACCCCCCATCCAGGCAAATAGCAGCGAGGAGCGGGCCATGCGGATCGATCTGAACTCCGACCTGGGCGAGGGCTACGGCCCGTGGACGATGGGCGACGACGCGCAGATCCTCGACTGCGTGACCAGCGCCAACATCGCCTGCGGCGGCCATGCGGGCGATGCGGAAACCATGTACCGCACCCTGCGTCTCGCGGCGGAGCGCGGCGTGAAGGTCGGCGCCCATCCGGGCTACAACGACCGCGAGGGCTTCGGACGGCGCGTGATCCCGATGCCGCCCGCCGAGATCGGCCGCATGGTCGCGGCGCAGGTCGGCGCGCTCGCGGCGATGGCCAGGCTCGCGGGCACCGAGGTGCGCTACGTCAAGCCGCATGGCGCGCTCGGCAATCTCGCGGCCGCGGACATGGGCGTGGCCCAGGCCATCGTCGCCGCGCTCGAGAAGGTCGACCCCGCGCTCGCGATCCTCGCCATCTCGGGCACCTGCCTCGAGCAGGCCGCGCGCGCGCAGGGGCTGCGCGCCTTCTCGGAGATCTTCGCCGACCGCGCCTACCAGCCCAATGGCCAGCTGGTGCCGCGCGGTCAGCCCGGCGCGGTGCTGCACGATGCCGAAGAGGCCGCGGACCGGCTCATCGGCTTCGTGCGAACCGGAAGGATGCCGGTGCAGGGCGCGGCGCCGATCGCGTTGAAGGCCGACTCGGTCTGCGTCCATGGCGACAACGCCGAATCGGTCGAGATGGCGCGGCACATCCGCAAGCGACTGACGGCCGAAGGGATCGAGCTGGCCTCGTTCCTCGACCATCGGTAGACACGCCGATGCCGAACCCCGAATGGCCGCGCTACACGCCGGTCGCGGACCACTCGCTGCTGGTGTCCTTCGGCGACGCGATCGCCGACCCGGCCAGCGCCGCCGTGCTCGCGCTCGACCGGGCCCTGGCCGATTCGCCGCCCGAGGGCCTGCTCGAGTGCATCCCGGCCTTCGTCAGCCTGCTGGTCGTCTTCGATCCGCTGCTCACCGATCACGCGCGGATCCGGGAGGCGGCCGAGCAGCTGCGGCGCGATCCGCCGGCCGGCCTGCCGGCGGGAGAAGCGCGCGAGGTCGAGGTCTGCTACGACGACGACTTCGCCCCCGACCTCGAAGCGGTGGCACGGGCCTCGGGCCTGGGCATCGATGCGGTGATCGACCTCCACCTGCGGGGCGACTACCGGGTGCGCATGTACGGCTTCGCGCCGGGCTATGCCTACATGTCGGGCGTGCCGACGGAGATCCAGGTGCCGCGCAAGCCCTCGGCCCTGCGCGACATCGCCGCGGGCAGCGTGCTGATCGCGGGGCCGCAGTGCCTCGTCACCACGCTGCGGATGCCCACGGGCTGGTCGATCGTCGGCCGCTCGCCCACGCGCATCCTGACGCGCGACGACAACGCGCCCTTTCTCTTCGGCGTGGGCGACCGCGTGCGCTTCAAGCGCATCGACCGCGCGCAGTACGAAGCAAGGTTGGAGAACCAACGCCATGGCTGAAGCCAGGCTGCGCGTGCGCGCCTGCGGCCCGCTGGTCACGTACCAGGACGGCGGCCGAGCGGGCATGCTGCGCTTCGGCGTGCCCGCCTCGGGCCCGATGGACCGGCTCGCGCATGCCGCGGCCCATGTCGCGCTCGGCAACCCCGCGGATGCCACCGCGATCGAGATCTCCCTGGGCGGGCTGGAGCTGCTGTGCGAGGCGGGCGAGGTGAGCTGCGGCATCGCCGGCGGCGAGTTCCAGGTCCGCCATTCGGGCGCGGCGACGGGTTCGTGGTGCGTGCGAACGCTGCGCGCGGGCGACACGCTGTCGATCCGTCCGGGCCGCTGGGGCAGCTGGGCCTACCTGGCTTTCAGCGGCGAGCCGGCGTGCGAACGCTGGGCCGGGCACAGCGCCACGCATTCGGCCTCGGGCCTCGGCGGCGGCAGCCTGGTGCCGGGCGCCGGGATCGTGCTGCGCGACGCGCGGGTCGTGCACGAGCGCGAGGGAGACCGCACCGCGCCCGCGCTGGCCGGTCCGCGCCAGTTCGTGCGCGTCGTGCTGGGGCCGCAGACCGACAGCTTCGAGGGCGCGTCCGTCGCCGCGTTCCTCGAAGCGGGCTTCTCCGTCACGCCCGCCCGCGACCGCATGGGCATGCGCCTCGCGGGGCCGGCACTGGCTTTGAAGGATGCCTTGTCCATTCCCTCCGAGCCGATCGTGCGCGGCTCGATACAGGTCGGTGGCGATGGCGTGGCCTCGGTGCTGCTGGCCGACCACCAGACCACCGGCGGCTATCCGAAGATCGCCACCGTCCTGTCCTGCGACCTCGATGGCCTGTCGCAGCTTCGACCGGGCGACGGGCTGCGCTTCCAGGCCGTGGACCCGGCGGAGGCGATCCGGCTCGTGCGCCTGGAAGCACCGCTGACGAGCCGCCTCCTGCAGGAGATGGCCCGACCGCCGGGCAGCCTGCCGAGCCGCCTGATGGCCGAGAACCTGATCAGCGGCGTCGTGCGGGCATAGCGCGCCTCAGGCACCGAGCCAGCGCCCCTCGGGCCAGGCACCGGCATCGATCGCGCGCCGCGCCTCCCGCGTGAGCACGTCGACCGCGCAGCGCACATGGCGCGCAATCGGCCGATTGATGGGCAGGGCCAGCACGATGGTTCGGCTGATGCCGGGATCGGCCAGCGGCGCGCCCCTGAGCTTCTGCGTGCGCAGGTCCTCCGCGACCGCGATCGGCGGCAGGATGGTCATGCCATGGCCGCCGAGCACCAGGCTTCGCTGCACGCTCAGCGCGTTGGTCTCGGCCGACAGGTCGAGCGTCACCTGGGCCACGGCGCAGGCATGCTCGACCAGCGTGCGGATGCCGTGCGGCGCGCTCGGCAGCACCAGCTTGTGGCCCGCGAGCTCGGCCAGCGCCACCGGCCGGTCGGGCCGCAGCTTGCTGCTCTTCGGGCCGATGACCCACAGCGCCTCCTCGATCAGCGGCGTGGTCTGGATGTTGGGCGAGCGCTCCGCGCCATAGAGCAGCGCGGCATCGACCTCGCCCGATTCGAGCCAGCGCAGCAGCGTTCCCGCGTAGCCCATCGCGATGCGCACGCGGATGCCCGGGTAGTCGGTGGCCAGCGCGGTCACCAGCGGGCTCGAGAGGATGTCGATGGTGCTCGGCAGCAGCCCCAAGGTCACCAGCCCGCCGATGCTGTTGTCGACGGTGCCGATCTCGGCCCGGGCGCGGTCCAGCTCGAGCAGCGCGCGGCGCGCATAGCCGACGAGCGCCAGCCCCGCGTCGGTCAGCACCATGCCATGGCGCTCGCGCTCGAACAGGGGCGCGCCGATGTCTTCCTCGAGCAGGCGGATCTGCCGCGACACCGCGGGCTGCACCAGGTGCAGCACCTCGGCCGCGCGCGTGACGTTGCCGGTCTCCGCCACCGTGAGAAAGGCGCGCAGTTGTTTCAGGTCCATGTGGCTGTCTCCATGCGCAAACGTGATCGTGGAATCTCGAATTTCTATTTCACATTCCCAGACATCAAATTCTATGATTCCTGGCACTTTCACACCCGAAGACAACCCATGAACCAGACCCCCCAGGCCGCGCCCGACTGGCAGCAGGCCGCCTTCCGCGTGCTCAAGGCGGGCGGCGTGAGGCAGATCGCCTACGTGCCCGACGCCGGCCATTCGCACGTGATCCGCAGCGCCATCGCCGACCCCGACATCGAGGACGTGGTGCTGACCACCGAGGAGGAGGGCGTGGCGCTGGTGAGCGGCGCCTGGCTCGGCGGCCAGCGCGCCGTGCTGCTGATGCAGAGCAGCGGCGTGGGCAACTGCGTGAACATGTTCTCGCTGCTGCAGGCCGCGGACTTCCCGTTCTTCACGCTCGTGACCATGCGCGGCGAATACGCCGAGTTCAATCCCTGGCAGGGCCCGATGGGCAAGGCCACGCAGGCCGCGCTCGAGCTCATGGGCATCCACGTGCTGCGCGCCTCGAAGCCCGAGGAGGTCGAGGAGATCGTCAGCGCGGGCTTCGATGCCGCCTTCGAGGCCGGCGAGAAGGTCGCCGTGCTGCTGGGACAGGAACTGATCGGCCGCAAGAAGTGGGAGCGCAAGTGATGAACACCAAGACCCCGGCGCAGCGCGCCGACCGCCGCGAATTCGTGGCAAGGCTGATCGCCGCCATTCCCGATGCCCTGATCGTCACGGGCCTGGGCTCGGCCTCCTACGACGTGTTCGCCAGCGGCGACCGCGAGCGCAACTACTACCTGTGGGGCGCGATGGGCGGCGCCGCCTCGCTGGGGCTGGGCCTGGCGCTGGCGCAGCGCGACAAGTCGGTGGTCGTCATCACCGGCGACGGCGAGCAGCTCATGGGCATCGGCAGCCTCGGCACCATCGGCGTCAAGCAGCCGAAGAACCTCAGCATCGTGATGCTCGACAACGGCCACTTCGGCGAGACCGGCATGCAGCGCAGCCACTCGAGCCTGGGCGCCGACCTGGTGGCGGTGGCCAGGGGCTTCGGCATCGCCGATGCGTTCTCGGTGAACGGCATCGACGCGTGCGAGGAGCTGGCCGAGCGCATCAACGCCCGGCGGCAGACCACCTTCGCGCAGGTGTTCATCGATGCCAACGAGCCGCCACGCGCGCTGCCGCCGCGAGACGGTTCGTACATCAAGAACCGCTTCCGCGCCGCGCTGGGCTTCGCGCCTTTCTGACGGGCGCGCCATGCAACGCTATTCATTGCACATCGGCGGCGAGGCCTGCGAGCCGCACGGCGGCACCTGGTTCGACACCCAGAACCCCTTCACCGGCGAGAGCTGGGCGCAGATCCCGCGCGGCAACGCGCAGGACGTCGACCGCGCCGTGCGCGCCGCGCACCAGGCGCTGACCAGCGGTCCCTGGTCGGAACTGACCGCGACGCAGCGCGGCGCGTTGATGCGCAAGCTCGGCGACCTGATCGCGCGCGACGCGGCCCGGCTCGCCGCCACCGAGGTCCGCGACAACGGCAAGCTGCTCGCCGAGATGCGCGGCCAGCTCGACTACCTCCCGCAGTGGTTCTATTACTACGGCGGCCTGGCCGACAAGGTGCAGGGCAGCACGCTGCCGCTCGACAAGAAGGGCTACTTCGCGTTCACGCGCCACGAGCCCGTGGGCGTGGTGGCCGCCATCACGCCGTGGAACTCGCCGCTGCTGCTGCTGGCCTGGAAGCTGGCGCCAGCGCTGGCCGCGGGCTGCACCGTGGTGGTCAAGCCCTCCGAGTTCACCTCGGCCTCGACACTCGAGTTCGCGCAGCTGTTCGAGGAAGCCGGCTTTCCCGCGGGCGTGTTCAACGTGGTGACGGGCTTCGGCGCCGAGGTCGGCACGCCGCTGGTCGAGCATCCGCTGGTGGCCAAGATCAGCTTCACGGGCTCGGACGCGACCGGCCGCCTGATCAACGAGCGGGCCGGCCGCCTGCTCAAGCACACGGCCATGGAACTCGGCGGCAAGTCGCCCAACGTGGTGTTCGAGGACGCCGACCTCGAGCAGGCCGCGTTCGGCGCGATCTCGGGCATCTTCGCCGCCACCGGCCAGACCTGCATCGCCGGCTCGCGGCTGCTGGTGCAGGACAGCATCCACGATGCCTTCGTCGAACGCCTGCTGGCGGTGGCGCGCACCGCGCGCATGGGCGACCCGATGAGCGCCGAGACCCAGGTCGGCCCGATCACCACGCCGCCGCAATACCGCAAGGTGCTCGAGTACATCGACATCGCCCGCGCCGAGGGTGCGACCGCCGTGCTGGGGGGCGACAAGGGCACGGCGCCCGAATGCGGCACGGGCTGGTTCGTGCAGCCCACCATCTTCACGGGCGTGCGCAACCACATGCGCATCGCGCAGGAGGAGGTGTTCGGCCCCGTGCTGTCGGTGATCCGCTTCGAGGACGAGGCCGACGCGCTGCGCATCGCCAACGACGTGCGCTTCGGCCTCGCCGCGGCGGTGTGGACGCAGGACATCGGCCGCGCCATGCGGATGTCGGAGAAGCTGCAGGCCGGCACGGTGTGGATCAACACCTACCGCGCCGTGAGCTTCATGGCCCCGTTCGGCGGCTACAAGGACTCGGGCCTGGGCCGCGAGAACGGCATCGACGCGGTCCGCGAGTACCTGCAGACCAAGTCGGTGTGGATCAACACCGGCGCGGCGACGGGCAATCCCTTCGTCATGCGTTGAGGGCGTTGAGGGCGTTGACGGCGCCGAGGCTCACAGGAACAGGAACGCCGCCGCCGCCACGGCGGTGGGCCCCAGCGCACCGAGCAGCAGGCCGCCGGCGCCGATGGTCTCGTCGGCGAAGCCGCGCTTGAGCAGCGCCACGCCCGCGGATTGGGCGCGTTGGCGATCACCGTCAGGCCGCCCCCGGCCACGGCGCCCGCCACCAGCATGTACTTCGATTCGTCCGAGATGCCGACGATCAGCGAGCCCAGGTAGGTGAGGGCGGCGTTGTCGGTGACGGCGGTGAGGCCCAGCGCGCCGAGGAACAGCGCGACCGGCGCGAGCGCCGAGACGATGGGCTGCAGCCACCACTGCTGCATGCCGCCCAGCACCACCAGGCCCGCGAGGAAGAAGCCGACCAGCAGCGCCTCCTTCACGATCAGCGGGCTCTGATGGCGCTCGTAGGCCTGGGTGAAGCCGAGGAACATCAGGAACAGGCCGAGGAACACCACCGGATGGTGGGCGAACAGCACCACGCCCGCGAGCAGGCCCAGGTGCACCGCGACCACCGGCAGCGGAACGCGCGCTTCGGGCGCCGCGCCCGCGTCGCCCACCGCGGGCTGCAGATGCCGACGCAGCGCCCAGGTCGCGATGGTCGCGTTCAGCAGCACCGCGAGCGCGGCCTTCCAGCCGAAGCTCGCGAGCATGAAGGCGCTGTCCCATTGCCAGGTGGTCGCCACCATCAGCACCGGCGGCGCGGCATAGGAGGTCAGCGTGCCGCCGATCGAGATGTTGACGAACAGCACGCCCAGCGCCAGGTACTTCACGGCCTCCGGCACGCGCGGCCGGAAGATCTGCGGCGCGAGCATCAGCGCGGCGATGGTCATGGCGGCGGGCTCGGTGATCAGCGAACCGAGCAGCGGCACCGCCGCGAGGCCCAGCCATGCGCTCGCCAGCGGCGTGGGCACGGGCGCGATGCGCGCGAGCGCGTCGACCAGCGACATCGCCGTGCGCAGCACGGGACGCGAGGCCGCGATCACCATCACGACGAAGACGAACAGCGGCTCGGTGTAGTTGCGCGACTCGGCATAGTCGAGCGCGGTGCCGCCGCCCGCGAACAGCGCCATCGACGCCACCAGCACGATGGCCCAGAAGCCGAACACCACCTCGACTTCACCGAGCAGGTGGAACAGGCCGGCGTGGCGTGGATAGCGGTGGGAGAGGCGCTCGAACTGCCTGGCGCTGAAGGTGTGGAGCAGGGCGACGGCAAAGATGGCCGCGGCGATCCACTGGATCGGGGTGTGGGACATGGGGTTCCTCGACGAGGCGAAACCGCGAGGCGGCCCGACCTGCGCGAATCCTGGAACGCCCGAAACGGCATGCCACCCGGGGCGGATTTTAACCGACGAGCTTCAGCCCGCGGTTCACAGGAAGGGCACGCCGCCGGTCACGGGAATCGTCGCGCCCGAGATGTAGCTGCCTTCGTCGGAGGCCAGCAGCACATAGACCGCCTGCAGCTCGCGCGGCTGGCCCGGGCGCTTCATCGGCGTCTGCGTGCCGAACTCCCGGACATTGCCGGCCGGCAGGGTCGAGGGGATCAGCGGGGTCCAGAACGGCCCCGGCGCCACGCAGTTCACGCGGATGCCCTTGTCGGCGAGCAGCTGCGCCATGCCGCCCGAGAGGTTCTGGATCGCGCCCTTGGTCGCGGCATAGGCCACGAGCGTGGCATTGGGCTTGTCGGCATTGACCGAGGCGGTGCTGATGATCGAGCTGCCGGGCTTCATATGGGGCACCGCGGCCTTGCAGAGGTAGAAGTTCGCGTAGACGTTGGTGCGGAAGGTGCGGTCGAACTCCTCGGCGCTGATCTGCTCGAGCGACTTGTGCGCCATCTGGAAGGCGGCGTTGTTCACCAGCACGTCGATGCGCCCGAAGTGCTCGAGCGTGGTGGCCACGAGGGCCTCGCACTGCGACTCCTCGCGGATGTCGCCGGGCGCGAGCACGCAACGGCGTCCGGCGGCTTCGACCAGGCCCAGGGTGACCTGCGCATCGGACTCCTCCTCGGCCAGGTAGGAGATCACGACGTCCGCGCCCTCGCGCGCGAAGGCCAGCGCGACGGCGCGACCGATGCCGCTGTCGCCGCCCGTGATCAGCGCGGCCTTGCCGAGCAGCTTGCCGGCGCCCACGTAGGAACTCTCGCCGTAGTCGGGGCGCGGCGACATCTCCGATTCGAGGCCGGGCGGCGTCTGCTGGGAGGTCGAGAAGGGCGGCCGGGGGCCTGCTTCGCGGGGATCGGTCATGGCTGGTCCTCTGTGGATGTCAAGGGAAGGAAAAGGGGTGCCCTCAGGAGGGCGCGTTGGCGGGCCCGGTGCGCATGCGCGTGTCGGCCGACGCGTGGTCGGATCGGTCCTCGCACTTGGCCATGTCCCGGCCCATCGCCACTTTTCTGCGCCGCCTCGGAGGTCAGGTTGCCGGCCTTGGCGCGCTCGGCGAGCCGCGCATAGAACGCGGCCACGCGCTGCAGCTCCTGTTCGTCGAGCGCCTCGATGCCGATCATGCGGTTGCTCGCACGCTGGCTGGTGGCGAGCAGTTCGTCGAGCTTGAGGTGCACGGCCACGCTGTCCTTGTTCTGGCTCTGCTGGATCAGGAACACCATGAGGAAGGTCACGATCGTGGTGCCGGTGTTGATCACGAGCTGCCAGTTCTCCGAGAACTTGAAAAGCGGGCCGCACAGCGCCCAGGCGGCCACCGCCATCAGTGCGACGCAGAACGCGGTCGGCGTGCCGGCCCAGCGCGTGACACGGCTGGCGAAGCGATCGAAGCGCGCGAGCCAGAGCGACCTGCCGGCATAGGCGACGGTGGCGGTGTTGGGCATGCCGCCCACGGGGCCATCCTCGTCCTCGGGTGGGTGCGGGCGTAGGGCGGGCTGGATGTCTGACATAGGGGGAGTGCTCCTGCGATCCGTCGCAGCCTGCGTTCGAGGACGGCCTGCCCACGACATCCGCGCGCGCATCCACTTGCAGGAGTGCGCCTTCGCCGGCAGCACGTGCAGCGTCACGGCATGTCGGCGCGGTACGACCTGATCCTACGAAATCGATCGCCAAGAAGAGACGGCGCCGCCGACTGGCCGGCCTACCGTCCATCGAACCCAACCACACTGCAAGGAGCCTCAGATGGCAAGTTCGAAGAATGGCGACGACCAGACCCTGGTCGCGCCGGCGGGCGGCGCGAATCCTCCGGTCGATTCGCTCACCGAAGGCCTGGACGGCGCCGCGCCGAAGCAAACGAGCGAGGGCGACCGGGAACAGGCGATCCGCGAAGCCGCCTATGCCGCCTACGAGCGCCGCGGCAAGACCGAGGGCAACCCCGAGCAGGACTGGCTGGACGCCGAGGCCGAGGTGAACGCCCGATCCGGGCCCTGAGCACCGTCAGGCAAGTGCTGCGCGCGCCACGCGCACGGGGATCGCCTTCGCCGCCGGCACCATGCTCTGGCGCGCGAAGTGCTCGAGCGGAATCAGCGGATTGCACTCGGGGTAGTAGCCGCCCACGCAGCCTTCGGGCAGGTCGTAAGGGGTGACGCGCAGGCCCGCCACCCGGCGCTCGGCGTCCTCGAAACCCTCGGCGTTCACATCGACCAGGTCGCCCTCGGCCAGCGACAGCCGCGCCATGTCACGCGCGTTCATCAGCAGCACCTGGCGCGTGCCGTGGATGCCGCGGAAGCGGTCGTCGAGGCTGTAGATGGAGGTGTTGAACTGGTCGTCGCTGCGCAGGGTCATGAGCCGCAGCACCGGCGACGAAGGCGCTTCACCCTCGCGCGGCAGGCCGTAGCCCTTGAAGTTGGCCTTGCCGTTCTTCGTCTTCCACACGCGCTCGCGCGCTGGCAGCGGCCGCGGAAAGCCCGCCGGGTCTTCCAGCCGCGCATTGAAGTCGTGGAACACCTCGGGCAGCACCTGCGCGATGTGCTCGCGGATGCGCGCGTAGTTCTCGGTCCACGCCTCCCAGGGCACGGCCGGGTTCGGCGGCAGGGTCGCGAGCGCGATGCCCGCGACGATCGCGACCTCGGAACGCAGCGTGTCGGCGGCGGGCTCGGCCATGCCGCGCGACGCATGCATCACGCCGGTGGAGTCCTCGACCGACACCGACTGCTCGCCGCCGGCCTGGCGATCGATCTCGATGCGGCCCAGGCAGGGCAGCAGGTACGACAGCTCGCCATGCACCAGGTGGCTGCGGTTGAGCTTGGTGGCGATGTTGACCGTGAGGCGCAGCTTCTTCCATGCGGGCTCGATGCGGTCGGTGTCGGGCACGGCGCGCGTGAAGTTGCCGCCGAGCGCGACGAAGGCGCGCACCGAGCCGTCGAGCACGCCGCGGCAGGCCTCCACCGTGTTGAGGCCCTTCTCGCGCGGCGGCTCGAAGCGGTAGAGCTTCGCCATCGCGTCGAGCGGCGCGAGCTCGGGCTTCTCGGTGATGCCCACGGTGCGCTGACCCTGCACGTTCGAATGGCCGCGCACCGGGCAGATGCCCGCGCCAGGGCGCCCGATGTGACCGCCGAGCAGCAGCAGGTTCGACACCATCTGCACGTTCGCGACCCCTTCCACATGCTGGGTCAGGCCCATGCCGTAGATGCCGATCACGGCGCGCGACTCGGCGAAGGTGGCGGCCGCCTGTTCCAGCGCCTCGCGCGACAGGCCCGATTCGGCGGCGATCGTGGTCCACGAGGCCTCGCGCAGCCAGGCCGCGAAATCCTCGAAGCCCTCGGTGTGCGCCGCGAGGAAGTCGGCATCGAGCACGCGCGGCGCCCCGGCCGCGAGCGCCGCATCGTCGGCCGCCACCAGCGCCTTGCACAGGCCCGCGAGCGCCGCGAGGTCGCCGCCGTTGCGCACCTGCAGGTACTGGGTGCTGACCTGCGTCTCGGCGGGCGTGAGCATCTGCAGCGGCGACTGCGGATTGGCGAAGTGCACCAGCCCGGGTTCGCGCAGCGGATTGAAGGTGACGATCTTCGCGCCGCGCTGGCGGGCTTCCTGCAGCTGGTGCAGCATGCGCGGGCTGCTCACGCCGGTGTTGTGGCCGAAGATGAAGATCGCGTCGCACTGCTCGAAGTCGTCGAGCCGCACCGTGCCCACGGGCACGCCGATGGTCTCGGGCAGCGCCACCGAGGTGGTCTCGTGGCACATGTTCGAGCTGTCGGGCAGGTTGTTGTTGCCATACAGCCGCGCCAGCAGCTGGTAGAGATAGCTGGTCTCGAGCGAGGCGCGGCCCGAGGCATAGAACACCACCGAGGCCGGATCCTCGTGCCGCAGGGCGCGCAATTCGGCGCCGATCTCGGCGAGTGCGTCGTCCCACGAGACCTCGAGGTAGCGGTCGCTCGCGGCATCCCAGCGCATCGGCCGCGTGAGCCGTCCCCCGGCCTCGAGTTCGTGGTCGCTCCAGCCGAGCAGTTGCTCGACCGTGTGCTGTTCGAAGAACGCCGGCGGCATGCGCTTGGCCGTGAGCTCCCAGGCCGTGGCCTTGGCGCCGTTCTCGCAGAACTCGGCCGTGCGCGGATGGCCGGGCTTGGCCCAGGCACAGCTCACGCAGGCGAAGCCATCGGGCTTGTTCTGCTTGAGCAGGGCCTGTGCGCCCAGGATGGGAATGTGCTCGCGCAGCAGGATGCTGCCCACCGCCTTCAGCGAGCCCCAGCCACCGGCCGGGTGATCGTAGGGCTCAACTTTGCTCGCGTCGTTCACATCGTGCTCCAGCCCGTCCGGCGAGATATCGGCAGGTCATGCAGGCAGCTCCTGCAGCGCAGCAGGCAGCAGCGCTCGGTCCCGGGACGCCGCGCATTCAGCGCTGGCCCGGACCGGGATTGGGCTGCTGCGCGAGGTCCTCGTGCAATCCGAAGGCGGCCGAATCGTCGCGCTTCGTGTTCTCGACGCTCTTTCGCTTGTCCTGCATGCGTTCCTTCGGCGCGGGAGAAGCCACTTCCTCGCCTGCGGCCGTGCGTTGGGTCGAGAAGCGTTCGCCGCCGCCGATGTTGTCGACGCCGCCGCTGGTAGTGGGGCGCGTGCCGTCGCCGCTGCCCGTGATGTTGGGTTGGGTCATGGAATGTTCCTGTTCAGACTTGTGAAGCCATCGCGGGGGCGACGCTTCGGCTCAATCCGGTCCGTCGATGGGACCGACGGGCGGTGCATCCTCGTCCTCGTCGTCCTCGCCGGTGGCTCGCGGCCCGGCGCGCTCGTCGGGCACCATGCGCACGAGCTCCGCGCAGCCGTCCTCGAAGGCGTCGAGCCACAGGTCGTAGGCCATCGGGCTGGCGGACAACTCGATCCATTCGGAGGCGTCGTCGCCTTGCTCGTGCAGCACCCAGTGGTAGTTTCCGGCCCCGACTTCCTCGACGAATACGGCGATTCGCCGAAGCCGGTTCATTTGAGTTTCTCGGCCAGGTACTGGCGAACCTCGTCGGCCGAGTTGCCGACGGCCTTCACCGCATCGCGCAGCTGGGTCTCGCTGCAGCCCAGGCTCTCTGTCCACGAGCGGACCTCATGGGGTTCGTGCAGCGCGATGAGCTTGCGATCGAGCGCGGTCTTCTTGGGATCGTCTGCCATGGGACCTCCTGTGGAATGTCTAGGCCTTCTCGCCGTTGCGTCGGGTTTGCGCGGGCCGCCTCGCGCGCTCGGCCTCGGGCGCGGGGGCATCGTGTCCGCGCTCGCCCGGATCGCCCGAGGCCTTGTCGGCCTCGCGGCCCATGCGGCTGCCGTCCAGCGGCGTATCGATGCCGACCTCGCGGTTCTGCTCGATGTTCACGGGCGACATGGGCTTGCGCGTGCTGATGTTCAGCCCTTGGCCTTGTACTGGTCGCGCAGGTCGCGGATCTGGTCGTGGTTGCGCTGGGCGCCATCGGCCTGGCGCTGCACGACGGCGAGCACTTCGGCGGGCAGGTCGTTCTTCAGCGCCTTGCGGTAGCGCGCCACGGCCGAGTCCTCGCCGCGTTCGCACTCCTCGAGCATCGACAGGGCGCTGTCCGCACCGAGCGTGCCCTTCACATGGACCCAGCCGCGGTGCAGCGCGCCGCTGACGCTGCCGCCCTTGTCCACTTCGCCGCCGAGCGAGCGGATCAGGGTCGCCAGCTCCTCGGCCGCCGTGGCGCACTGGACCGCGCGGTTCTCGAAGACCTGCTTGACCTGCGTGTCCTCCACTTCGTCGGCGCAGGCGCGGAATCCGTATTCGCCGTCGCGCGAGTTCTCGAGCAGGTCGTCGAGGATCGACAGGACTTCGTCATTGGTGATGGATGCGGTGGACATGGTGTGACTCCTGGGGGTTGATTGACTGATCGATACCTACGGTGGGGCTGGTGCCGAGGGCGGCGTGTAGGTGCCCGCCGCGCCAGCTCGTCGTGGCGCGCCGACGCTCTCGAGCATTCGGGCGCCGGGGTCGGCCCCACGAGAAAAAGCCCGCGGCAGCGGGCTCGGGGCGGGGAGTGCCGCGGGTCACGCCGTGGCCGTCTGTTCGGCCATCAGCTCTTCCTTGCGCGCGGCCAGCAACTCGCGCATGGTCACGAGGTCCAGGCCCTTGGCCGCGCGGGCCTTGGGGAACATCTCGTTGCGCTCTTCCTTCACGTGGTGGTCGATGTACTCACCGAGCACCTTGACCTTGGCATCGAACATCTCGTCGATGTCCTCGGCGTCCTGGATCTGGGCGATCAGGTCCTTGGCGCTGGCGTGCTCCACCTCGGCTTCGTCGAGCAGGTCGGTTTCCTTCAGGGCCTCGCGCAACGCGGGGTAGAAGATCTCTTCCTCGATCTGGGTGTGCGCGGTCAGCTCGGCGCAGATCTGCTGGGCCAGCTGGCGCTTCTTGCCGGTCGCGCTCGCGGCCTTGGAGCCGGCGAGCTGGTCGTAGGCCGTGAAGAGCTTCTTCACGTTCTTGTGGTCGGTATCGAGCAGGCTGCAGGCATCGGGCTCGGCGCGTTTGGTGGTCATGGATCGCTCCTGTTGGGTGTCGTGGGAGTCATCACACTCGGGTCGGGCCCCGTCGCGGCGCGTAGGGTTTAGGCGCATCGCCACGCAGGAATGCCGCAAGCCGCGCGCGCGGGCGCCCCGGCCATCCACCCGCAGGCGCTCGGACGAGGCACACAGCCGATGTGCGCCTACGACGGGGTGATGGCGTGCTTCCCAGAATCTGCCGCAGGGGGCCAGTTTCTTCTTCTCAATCGGGGAGGCAGCCATCCATGCCGCGAAAGACTTTCACCGAGCGCGAAACACGCGTGCTCGTCAGCATGAAGCTGCTGGCCTCGTTCTGGCAGCGGTGCCTGCCGGCCGAATCCACATCCAGCGACGAGATCGAGCACCTGCTCGGCCTGGACGCGGCGGGCCTCGTGAAGGCACGCTTCGACCCGCCGACACGCAAGCGCACGGGCGAGCTTTCGATTGCGCGCGCGGTCGTCCTGGAAGTGACGGCCGAAGGGCTTTCGGCGCTCGTGCGCGCTCGTCGGCAGCAGCCCTCGCTGCTCGAGGACATGCCGGTCAGGAAAGCACGACGGGTCCGGCCGTCGGGTGCTTCTACCGACGAGGCGCCTGGACAGCCAGGCCTCGCGGGGCCGGGGAAGATCTCGAACCGATGGTGACAATCGATCCGACACCCGATGCCGACATCGAGGCGCAGATCCTTCGGCTTCTCGATGCCCGTCGTCCGGGCGCGAGCATCTGTCCCTCCGAAGTGGCCCGGGCGCTGAAGGGCGACGACCACGGCTGGCGTGCGCTGATGCCGCGGGTGCGACAGGTGGCGCAGCGGCTCGCGCGGCACGGCCAGATCGAGGCGACCCGCGGTGGCGTCGTGGTCGATGCGATGAGCCCCGGCGGGCCCATCCGGCTGACCCTCAAGCGCGCCGCGCCACCGACCGATTGGCCCGCCGGATGACCTGCGGCGGCTGCCCGTAGGCTCGCAGGAAGGCCCGGCGCATGCGGTCGGGGTCGCCGAAGCCGGTGTCGCGCGCCACGGTCTCGATCGGCAGCAGCTGCGACTCGATCATCAGCCGCGCCGTTTCGGTGCGCAGCCGCTCGACCGCCTTGGCGGGCGTCTGGCCGGTCTCCTCCCTGAACACGCGGCCGAACTGGCGCGGGCTGAGGCTGGCGGCCTCGGCGAGCTCCTCGAGCGAGAGCTCGTTCGTCAGGTGACTCCTGGCATAGCTGAGTGCCTTCTGGATGCGATCGGTGCGCGGACGCAGCTCGAGCAGCGCGGAATGCTGCGACTGGCCGCCGGTGCGACGGTGGTACACGACCATGCGCTTCGCCACCAGCTTGGCGACCTCGGGGCCGCAATCCTCCTCGACCAGGGCCAGGCCGAGGTCGATGCAGGCGGTGGCGCCGGCCGAGGTCCAGACGCTGCCGTCCTGCACGAAGATGCTGTCCTCCTCGAGCAGCACCTCCGGGTGATGGCGCCGCATCTTGACCACATGGGCCCAGTGCGTGGTCGCGCGCCTGCCGTCGAGCAGCCCGGCCTGCGCGAGGTTGAAGGCGCCGGTGCAGGCCGCGCCCATGCGCCGCGCGCGGCGCGCCGACTTGCGCAGGAAGGCCAGCATGGCGGGCGAGCCCTCGGTCACCACGGTATCGCCGACCACCAGCACGGTGTCGTAGCGTGCGTTGCCGAACGGCACCGTGCCGACCTCCACGCCGCACGAGGAGCGGACGGGCCCGCCGTGCTCGGACAGCAGGGTGTGGACATACAGCGGCTCGGCCAGCGACATGTTGGCGTACTCGAACACCGAGACCACCGCCAGGGTGAGCAGCTGAAAACCGGGATAGATCACCACGCCGACACGAATCATCCGACACCTCGCTGCTGATGGAGCATTGCCGCGCCTATGGCGCAAAAAGACGGAAACCTGACCTGAACGCCATCGCAGTTTATGACGAAGATCGATGCCTGTCACCCCGCGAGGGGCCCACTCCAGGAGCACGTTTTGACTTCCACCCACCTCGGCACGGCCAGAAACACGGCCGCGCATTTCCGCCAGCTTCACCATGCCGCCACGCCGCTGCTGCTGCCCAACGCCTGGGACGCGGCCTCGGCCCGGCTGTTCGAGAGCGCCGGTGCCACGGCCATCGCCACCACCAGCGCGGGACTCGCCTGGTCGCTGGGCCATGCGGACGGCCGGGCGCTGCCGGTCGACGAAGCCGTGGGCGCGGTCGCCCGCATCGCGCGGGTGCTCACGGTGCCGCTGTCGGTCGACATCGAGAACGGCTACTCGGACGACCCGAAGGCCGTCGTCGAGCTCGTGCGGCGGCTGCTCGACCTCGGGGTGACCGGCATCAACATCGAGGACGGGCGCGACGCGCCGGAGATCCTCGCGGCCAAGATCGAGGCGATCGGAACCTTCCTGCGCCGCACGAACGCCGACCTGTTCGTGAACGCGCGCACCGACGTCTTCCTCGCCGGGCTCGCCGAGCCTCCGGAGCGCGTGGAGGAAAGCATCCGGCGCGCGGCGCTGTACTCCGCGGCGGGCGCCGACGGCCTGTTCGTGCCGGGCCTGCGCGAGCCGACGGAGATCGAGGACGTCGCCCTCGCCACGCGGCTGCCGCTGAACCTCATGGCCTGGGGCGGCCTGCCCGAGGCGGCGGCGCTCTACAAGCTCGGCGTGCGGCGGCTCAGCGCGGGCTCCGCGATCCCGCAGCTGGTGTGGGGGCAGGCCGAGCGCGCCGCCAGGGACTTCCTCGAGACCGGGCATTCCGATCCGCTGTCGGCCGGCGCCAAGCCCTTCGCCGAGGTGCAGCGGCTCTTCGTTGCATCGCGCTGAGGGAAAAGCCATGGACAAGCGACTGCTGGTACTGGCCCTCGGGATGTTCGCGCTCGGCACGGACACCTTCGTGGTGGCCGGCATCCTGCCGCAACTGGCGCACAGCTTCGACGTCGACATCGCAGTGGCCGGCCAGTTGACGACGCTCTATGCGATCGCCTATGCGCTGCTGGCGCCGACCATCGCCGCCATCGCGGGCAACGTCCCGCGCAAGCAGCTGATGCTGGCGGGGCTGGGCATCTTCGTGCTCGCGAACCTGGCGACCGCGCTCGCGCCCAGCTTCGCGGTCGCGCTGGCATCGCGCGTGTTCGCCGGACTGGGCGCGGCCATGTACTCGCCGACCGCGACCGGGACGGGCGCGAGCATCGTCGAACCGAACCGACGCGGGCAGGCGATCGCCGTGATCGTCGCGGGCCTGACGGCGGCCACGGCGCTGGGCTCGCCGATCGGCACGGTGCTCGGCGGACTCGGCGACTGGCGCTGGACGATGTACTTCGTGTCGGCCGTGGGGCTGGCGGCGGGGCTGGGCATCCTGGTGCTGCTCGATCGGGTGCCGCTGGCGCCGAGGATCGGCCTCAGGGCGCGCCTGGCGCCGCTGAAGGATTCGCGCATCGGCTGGACCCTGCTGACCACCTACCTGGGCATGGCGGGCAACTTCCTGGTCTATGTCTACTTCTCGGTCGTGTTCGATCGCGTGCTGGTCAACGCGCTGGTGTTCGGTGCGCTGCTCGTGGTCTGGGGCGCGAGCGGCACGCTCACCAACATCGCGCTGGCGCGCGTGCTCGACAAGACCAGTCCGACGAAGGTCATGTTCGTGGTGCTGGCGGTCCAGGCGGTGGACATGGCCTTCCTGCCCTGGACCAGCGCCTCGCTATGGCCCGCCGTCGTGGCCGTTGCGATCTGGGGGGCGACAGGGTGGGGCATCCAGGGGCCGCAGCAGTATCGGCTGGTCAATATCGCGCCGCCCATCGCGCCGGTGCTGCTCGGCCTCAATACCGCGGCGACCTACCTCGGCGTGACGACCGCCGGCATCCTCGGTGCCGTGGGCATCCATCTGCTCGGCGCCCACTACCTGAGCCTGCTGAGCGTGGCGGTCTTCATGCTCGCGATCTTCACCTCGCACATGGCTGGCCGCCGGATCGCCGGCCACCGTGCGCGGGGGGCGTCGGGCGTCGCGCTGCCGGCGCGCTCATGAGGACGAGCGCGTCGCGGGGGAGGCCGGCTGCCGCTTGCCGCGGGCCGATCTGGCCGCCTCGCTGCGCGCCAGCCACAGGCCGCTCGCGACGATCAGCGCGCCGCCGCCCAGGGTCCAGGCATCGGGCACGGCCTGCCAGAACAGCCAGTCGAGCAGCAATGCCCAGGCCAGCGCGCTGTATTCGAAGGGCGCGATGGCGGCGGCCTGGCCATGGCGGAAGGCCTCGGCGATCGCCAGTTGCCCGAGGAAGCCGCTGAGGGCCAGGCCCGCGAGCATCCACGCGTGCTCGGCGCGGATCGGCACCCATTGCGGCGCCGCCAGCAGGCTGCCGCCCACCGCCATGCCGGCCGTGGTCCAGAACACCAGCGCGGCGCTCGGTTCGGTGCGGCTGATGAGCCGGCCCAGCATGTTCGACAGCGCATAGCAGACCGCGGCGATCAGGATCGCGATCGCGCCCATCGAGAGGAAGGCGCCTTGCTCGGGCCGCAGCGCGATCACCACGCCCGCGAAGCCCAGCCCGATGGCGACCCAGTGCCGCGCGTGGATCGATTCGCCGAGCATCGGCACGGCGATCAGCACCATCAGCAGCGGCGCGATGAAGGTCAGCGTGTAGGCCTCGGCCAGACCCAGCGTCTTGAGGCCATGGACGAAGAGCATGAGCATCGCCATGTTCAGCGCGGCGCGCAGCAGGTGAAGGCGCCAGCGCAACCGGCGGTTGAAGACCCCGGCCGCCTCGCGGCGCCACGCGACGTAGAGGCAGACCAGGGGCAGCGCCGTCAGGCCGCGCAGCGCCATCACCTGCGCCGGCGGATAGTGGCCGGCCAGGGTCTTGAGCAGCGCGTCCATGCAGCCGAAGAAGGCGCAGGCCAGCAGCATCGCGGCGATGCCGCGCAGGGTTCCGGTCGATTGCATCGGGTGGGTCGTCTCGCGACGGGGCGGGTGCTTGCCGCCGTCGGGCTTTGCGGATGTTTGGCGCATTCTGCCTGCGCGGCGAAATCCTACCCATGGTTTCGACCGCTGCCCACGGGCCGCGCGAGGCGGGTGCGTAGCCTCTTCTCTTTGTCGCAAAGGAAGCTCCGCATGGCCCACAAGAAAGTCGCCGACCTCGTCATCGAAACCCTGCAGAAGGCCGGCGCCAGACGTTGCTACGGGATCGTCGGAGACACGCTGAACCACGTGACCGACGCGATCCGCCGCAGCGAGATCGAATGGGTGCATGTGCGCCACGAGGAAGCGGCCGCCTTCGCCGCCGGCGCGGAGTCGTACCTGACGGGCGAGCTGAGCCTGTGCGCGGGTTCGTGCGGGCCGGGCGGGCTGCACTTCATCAACGGCGTCTTCGAGTCGAACCGCAACCGCGCGCCGGTGGTGCTGATCGCGAGCCAGATCGTGACGGCCGAGCTCGGCATGGAGTTTCCGCAGGAGGTGGACTTCAAGTCGCTCTATGCGGGCTGCAGCGTCTTCTGCGAACAGGTGCAGTCGGCCGAGCAGGCGCAGCGCGTGGTGGCGCTGGCCGCGCAGGCGGCGTTGTCGCGCCGCGGCGTGGCGGTCGTCATCCTGCCGAGCGACATCGCGCAGACCGAGGTGAAGGAGGGTCTTGAGTTCTCGGTCCACCGCGCCGCGCCCGTGATCCGGCCCAACGATGCCGAACTCGCGCAGCTGGCAGCCCTGCTGGGCCAGGGAAAGAAGATCGCGATCTATGCGGGCCATGGCTGCGAGGGCGCGCACGAGATGCTGCTGGCGCTGGGCCAGTGCCTGAAGGCGCCGATCGCCCACACCTCGCGCGCCAAGGATTTCGTGGAGTACGACAACCCCTTCAACATGGGCATGACCGGCATCTTCGGCGTGGAGTCGGGCTACCGCGCGCTGCAGGAGTGCGACACGCTGCTGCTGCTGGGCGCCGACTTCGCATGGAGCCAGTTCTATCCGGCCAAGGCGACCATCCTGCAGATCGACGTCGACGGCAGCCATCTCGGCCGGCGCCATCCGGTGGCGCTGGGGCTGGTGGGCGACATCGCGCACACGATCGAGACGCTGATCCCCCTGCTCGAGGAACGTGCCGACCGAAGCTTTCTCGACGACTGCCTGCGCCATCGCAAGGCGTCGCTGGAGACGCTGCGCCGCGACGAGCGGCCCGGCAAGGCGGGGCTGATCCATCCGCAGCACCTCACGCGCGTGATCGACGAACTGGCGGCCGACGACGCCGTCTTCACCGCCGACGGCGGCAGCCCGATGGTGTGGTCGCTGCGCCACCTCACGATGAACGGGCGCCGCCGCACGCTCGTGAGCCTGCTGCACGGCACCATGGCCAACGCCATGCCGCAGGCGCTGGGCGCGCAGAAGGCCTTTCCCGGGCGGCAGGTGATCTCGCTGTCGGGCGACGGCGGCATCGCGATGCTGCTGGGCGACCTGATGACGGCCGTGCAGGAGAAGCTGCCGATCAAGGTGGTGGTCTACAACAACGCGAGCCTGAATTTCGTGGAGCTCGAGCAGAAGGTCGAAGGGCTGCTCGACAACTACACCGACCTGCTGAACCCCGACTTCGCGCGGCTGGCGGAGGTGATCGGCTTCTACGGACAGAAGGTGGAGCGCGCCGAGCAGTTGCCCGATGCCGTGCGCGCCTTCCTCGCGCATCCCGGGCCGGCGCTGCTCGACGTGAAGGTCAACCGCACGGAGCTGGTGATGCCGCCGAAGGTGGAGTTCAGCCAGGTCGCGGGCACGATGCTGTACTCCGCCAAGGCGGTGCTCGGCGGACGCTCGTCCGACGTGGTGGACCTGATCAAGGACAACTTCACCGAATGACGTCGAGCCTGTCCATGCTGCACGGCAACGTTCTTCTTTCCCATGGCGAGACGCTGCTGCGTCTCTTCGTCGCCGCCGCGCTCGGCAGCCTGGTCGGCCTGGAGCGCGAGCGGCTGCTGTGGGCTGCCGGCATCCGCACGCACATGCTGGTGAGCGTGGGTGCCTGCCTCTTCATGCTGGTGTCGGCCTACGGCTTCGCGGACAGCCTGCGCGGCGAGCACGTGGTGCTCGATCCGTCGCGCGCGGCCGCGCAGGTGGTCTCGGGCATCGGCTTCCTCGGCGCCGGCGCGATCCTCGCGCGCGGGGAGATCGTGCGCGGGCTCACGACCGCCGCGAGCATCTGGACCGTGGCCGCGATCGGGCTCGCGGTCGGCGGCGGGCTGTACTTTCCGGCGGCCGCCTCGACCGTGATCATCCTGGTGATCCTCGCGGGCATCAAGCCGCTCGAAGAGGCCTACCGCGCGCGCAGCCAGAGCTGCCGGCTGCGCGTGGTCGCGACGCACGGCGCGGTGAGCCCGGAGTCGCTCGAGCAGGGCCTCGACCTGCAGCCCGCGCGGCTGCGGCGCTTCCTGGTCGCGGTGCGGCCGGGCGGGGCGCTCGACGACATCACGGTGCAGCTGGTGCGCGTGTCCTCGGCCGACATCGGCAATTTCGTGCGGCGGCTCGAGGCGCTGGAAGGCGTGCAGTCGGTCGAGGTCGTGACGCGCGGCGGCGGGCACGGGGCCGAGGCCAGCTGAGGCCGTGGCGTGGGCTCAAGCCGCCGGCTGCGCGGCGAGTTCGTAGCTGCGCAACGACGGCTCGAGCGACAGCGCACGCCGCGCCGCCTGCGCCCGCGCGGCATCGAGCTCGACCAGCAGGCGGATCTCTCCCGCCACGCTGGTCGCGATCGGCACGCCATCGCAATACAGCACGCGCGAGCCCGCGACCCGCGGCACCTTGGGACCGTTCACGACCGTGCCCAGCAGGTTGGCGGGATCGCTGGCCGCGAGCGCGATCAGCGCGCCGTCGCCCGGCTCGCGACGCACCCGCCGCATCGATGCCACCGCCTCGGGCAAGGCGAACTGCTCGCCCGACACGCCGGCGATGAAGCGGCCGCCACGGATCTCGCCGCGTGCCTCGAGCCGACGGCACACGCGCACCAGCTCGCGCCAGGGCGGCAGCCACGCGGCCTCGCGCTCGAGCAGCCGCCAGCAGACGACGCCGTAGCGACGCAGCAGCACATGCACCACCTGTTCGATCGCCTCGGCGGAGCTGGCGGCCATCGCTTCTGCGGCGGCAGGGGGCCGCACCAGGGTCCAGCGCCCGGCGTCCTCGATGCTGAAGAGGGGCGCGCGCCGCCGGCGCCTCAGATCGGCCGAGGCGCGCTTGGCGGCCGGCACCAGCAGGGCGCGCAGGCCCGCGTAGCTGTCGCAGCGCGCGCGGCCCTTGGCGACCAGTTCGGTCAGCGCCTCCTCGATCTCGACCGGCAGCAGCCGCGTGCCGTGCGCGATCTCGTCGAAGAAGCAGGCGCCGTGCTGGGCCAGGTGCGCGGCGACGCGTGAAGCGCGCGAGCCCAGGTTGTCGTCGTCGGCGGGCGCGGGCGCCAGCGTGGTCCACAGCGCCGAACTGCGGCGCGGCAACAGCACCACCGGCGTGGCGCGCAGCGACAGGCTGCCCGCGCCCTTGCGCCCCTCGGTGGCCGTCGGCCGCAGCCGCGTCCACAGCACGCGCCCGGCGGTGCACAGGTCGTCGAGCCAGGCGCCCGCGTAGTCGCTCACGCGCGCGGGCAGCAGCTCGGCCTCCCACAGCGGCGCGGGCGCTTCATAGCCCTCGAGCTGCGAGAGGATGCCCGACAGCGCCTCCGGGCCGCTCACGCGCGAGCCCGCGCCGATGTGCTGCCATTCGAAGAGGAAGCGCACGAAGTCGCGCGGCTCGACCGGCTCGATCTCGCGGCGCAGGCGGCCAAGGGTGTAGCGGTGGACGCGTGCCAGCAGATGGCGCTCGCACCATTCGGGCTCGGTGCTGCCGGGCGTGAAGCGGCCCTGCAGCACGCTGCCTTCGGCCTGCAGCGCGAGCAGGGCGCCCTCGACGTCCGCGCCCTGCAGGAAGAGCGGCGTGGCGAGCTGCGCGACCGTCACGGGGCCGAGCCCACCCAGGCGCGAGCGCAGCAGTTCGCGCAGCGCGGTGTCGCGATCGGCGGGCTGCTCGGCGTCGTCGGGCGCGACGATGGCGGGCTGCATCGGCGCATCGGGCGCCACGGCGCGCAGCAGCCCGAGCCGCTCGGCCGTCACCCACAGGCCGCGTGCGGCGCGGCCCTTGCCTTCGAAGATCAGGCGCGTCGCGCGGCCGGCCTTGGTCAGGGCCGCCAGCCATTTCTTCCAGTCCGACTGCCGGGCCACCTCGTCGTCGTTCAGAGCGCCGAGCATGCCGAGCGCCTCGTGCATCTCGTCGACGCTGCGCGGCTGCGGCCAGGCCTCCTCGCGCACGCTCGCGATGGCCTGCGCGTCGAGCTGGCCGACGTCGTCGGCGCTCTGCGGATCGGTGTAGCGCCGGTTCTGCACGGCCTGCGTGCGGCGTTCTTCCAGCGGCGCGTCGTCGAGGAAGGCATAGGGCCGCGCGTTCAGCGCCTCGAGCGCGAGCGGCGAGGGCGCGGGCAGGTCGCGCGCCAGCACGCGCACCTCGCCGGCCTCCATGCGCCGCAGCAGCGCGAGCCAGCCGTCGGCGTCCATCGCGTCGTGCAGGCAGTCGTCGAGCGTCTGCGCGACCAGCGGATGCTCGGGGATCTCGCGCTCGCCGACGATGTTCTCCGCGCACGCGACCTGGTCGGGAAAGACGGCCGCGAGCAGGTCTTCGGAACGCATGCGCTGCAGCTGCGGCGCCACCTTGCGCCCGCCGGTGAAGCGCGGCAGCGCGAGCGCGGTGGTGGCGTTCCAGCGCCAGCGCACGCCGAACAGGGGCGCGTCGAGCAGCGCCTGCACCAGCACATGCAGCGCCGAGGCCGAATGCAGGTAGCGCGCCACCTCGTCGAGCGGGAAGCTGTGGCTGGTCGACAGCGACAGCACGATCGCGTCCTCGGTCGCCGCGGCCTGCAGTTCGAAGTTGAAGGTGCGGCAGAAGCGCTTGCGCAGCGCCAGGCCCCAGGCGCGGTTGAGCCGGCTGCCGAAGGGCGCGTGGATCACCAGCTGCATGCCTCCCGAGGCATCGAAGAAGCGTTCCATCACGAGCGTGTGCTGCGTGGGCAGCTCGCCGAGCACGGCGCGCGCCTGCGCGAGATGCGCGACGATCTGGCGCGCGGCCTCGTCGTCGAGGCCGACGGTCCGCGTCAGCAGCGCCATCGCCGCGTCGTTGCCGCCCGCTGCGAGCGCCTGCGACACCTCCTCGCGCAGCCGCGACACGCCGAACGACAGCTCGTCGCTGCGCCCCGGCGCCTCGCCGAGCCAGAACGGGATGTTGGGCGCCGCGCCCTGCGCGTCCTCGACCCGTACGCGGCCCGGCTCGATCTTGAGGATGCGGTAGCTGGTGTTGCCCAGCTGGAACACGTCGCCCGCGAGGCTCTCGACCGCGAAGTCCTCGTTGACGGAGCCGATCTTGTCGGCCTGCGGCTCCAGCACGACCGTGTAGTCGCCGGTCTCGGGGATGGTGCCGCCGGAGGTCAGCGCGGTCATGCGCGCGCCCTTGCGTTCGCGCAGCAGGTGGTGCACGGCATCGCGGTGCACATAGCCCGCGCGCTGGCCCTGCCGCGTGGCAAAGCCCTCGGACACCATGCGCACCACCTCCATGAAGCGCGCCTGCGACAGCTGCGCATAAGGCCAGGCGCGACGTACCAGGGCGAACAGCTGGTCCTCGTTCCATTCGCGGCAAGCGGTCTCGGCCACGATCTGCTGCGCCAGCACGTCCAGCGGCGCCGGCAGCACGCGCAGCGCGTCGAGCTCGCCGCGGCGGATGCAGTCGAGCAGGGCGGCGCACTCGACCAGCTCGTCGCGCGACTGCGCGAACAGCCGCGCCTTCGGCACGCCGCCCACCGCATGGCCCGAGCGTCCGGCGCGCTGCAGGAAGGTGGCGATGGCGCGCGGCGAGCCGAGCTGGCACACGAGGTCGACGTCGCCGATGTCCAGGCCCAGCTCGAGCGAGGCCGTGGCGACGAGCACCTTGAGCTCGCCGCGCTTGAGGCGCTGCTCGGCGGCCAGCCGCGTTTCCTTCGACAGGCTGCCATGGTGCGCGGCCACCGCCTCCTTGCCGAGGATGTCGCCCAGGTGCCGCGCCGCGCGCTCGGCCATGCGGCGCGTGTTGACGAACACCAGCGTGGTCTTGTGCAGCCACACGAGTTCGGCCACGCGCGCATAGACCTGCGTCCACTGGTCGCCCGACATCACGGCCTCGAGCGGCGTGGGCGGCAGCTCGAGCGCGAGGTCGCGCTGCTTGGCATAGCCGATGTCGACGATCTCGCAATCGGCCGTGCCGTCGGCGCGCAGCGCGCCCGCGCCGACCAGGAAGCGCGCCACCTCGTCGATGGGCTTCTGCGTGGCCGACAGCCCGATGCGCACCGGCCGTGCCGCGCACAGCGCCTGCAGGCGCTCGAGCGACAGCGCCAGGTGGCTGCCGCGCTTGCTCGCGGCGATGGCGTGGATCTCGTCGACGATCACGCTGCGCACCGTCGACAGCATCCTGCGGCCCGAGGCGGAGCCCAGCAGCACGTAGAGCGACTCGGGCGTGGTCACCAGCACATGCGGCGGCCGGCGCAGGCTCTGCTGGCGCTCGCGCTGCGGCGTGTCGCCGGTGCGCACGGCGGTGCGGATGTCGACCTCGGGCAGGCCCAGCGCCGCCAGCTCGGCGCGGATCCCGGCGAGCGGCGCATCGAGGTTCAGGCGGATGTCGTTGGACAGCGCCTTCAGCGGCGAGACGTAGACGACCGCGGTCTCGTCGGGCAGGCCGGCGGGCTCGAGGCCCCGGCGCACCAGATCGTCGAGCGCCGCCAGGAAGGCCGTGAGCGTCTTGCCCGAGCCCGTGGGCGCGGCCACCAGCGTGTCGCGCCCGGCGCGGATCGCCGGCCACGCCTGGGCCTGGGCCGAGGTGGGGCCGGGGAAGGTTCGCGAGAACCAGCGGGCGACGGAGGGGTGAAACGAGTGCAGGGCCACGGGAAGTGCAGGCTACGGCAGCGCTCGCGATGGCGCAACGCGGTGGGCCGTAGACCCTGCAGGTCGGGATGTTGCGGGGCAAGTCAAGAGGGGGGTTCCGGCGGCCCCGCGCCATAGGCCTCGGCGATCAGCTGCGCGAGCGCGCGCGAGGCTTCGCTCATGTTGCGCTTGCTGCGATGGACCAGGCCGATGTCGCGATGGAAGGTGTCTTCCTCGAGGTCGATGACGCGGACCGCCGCGGGCCAGCGCCGGTTGCGCATCGTCTGCGGCACCAGCGACGCGCCCAGGCCGAGCGCGACCAGGCGGATCAGCGCATCGAGTTCGTCGGCCTCGCAGACGTCCTTCACGGCGATGTGTTCGCGCCGCAGGAACCGGTCCACCTGCCGGCCGGCCAGCGATGCGCGGTCGTAGCGGATGAAGGGGATCGTCATCAGCAGCTCGCGCCAGCCGATGTCCGGCGCGTCCCGCGGCATGACGAGCCGGAAGGGTTCGCGCGCCAGGGTGGTCCATCGGAGGTCGCTGTGCAGAGAGAAGGGCGGCCGGATGACGATCGCCATCTCGAGTTCGCCGGCGTCGACGAGATGGGCCAGGTCCATCGAGAGGCCCGGCACCAGCCGCGTGCGGACCTCCGGGAATTGCCGATGGAACCTGGCGATCGCCTCGGGCAGCAGATGCGATTGCGCGGAGGCGATCGAGCCGATGCTGAACCGGAACGAGGTCGTCGTCGCCGCATTGCCGGCACACAGGTCCGCATACATGCGGATCAACTGCTCGGCCTGGCCGACCATCTGGTGCCCGCGGTCGTTGAGGCGGGCGGTGCGGCCGGCGCGGTCGAAGAGGTCGTGGCCCACCTCGGCTTCGAGGCGCTGCATCTGGGCGCTGATGGCGGACTGGGTCAGCCCGATCTTGTCGCCGGCGGCCGAGAAGGTGCCCTCGCTCGCGACCGCCAGCAGGGTCTTCAGTTCTCGGATCATGGGTCAGCCTCCGTTCTCGGGTTCATACAAAAATAATTTGTATGAACCAAGAATATTAATTGCTTTTTTTATTGCATCGGAGTGCCTATCGTTCGGGCCTGCTCAACCCCACAGAAGACCCCATGCTTGCCCCTCGCACCAACCCCGCGATGCTGTCGCCGTTCCATGTCGCTTTTCCCGTGCACGACCTCGCGCTCGCGCGCCGGTTCTATGGCGAGACCCTCGGCTGCCCCGAAGGCCGCAGTTCCCCGGACTGGATCGACTTCAATTTCTACGGCCACCAGATCGTGGCCCACCTCTCGCCCGAAGAGGCCGGTGTCGCGCAGAAGAACGACGTCGACGGCAAGGGCGTTCCGGTGCGCCACATGGGCATCGTGCTTCCTCGCGCCGATTGGGATGCGATGGCGCAGCGGCTGAAGGCGGCCGGCATCGCCTTCATCATCGAGCCCTACATCCGCTTCCAGGGCGAAGCGGGCGAACAGGCGACGATGTTCTTCCTCGACCCCTCGGGCAACGCGATCGAGATCAAGGCTTTCGCGAACATCGAGATGCTGTTCGCCAAGTAGGCGAAGGTCGCGCACAAAGAAAAACGGGCCAGACGCCTGAACGTCTAACCCGTGGTTCTAGAACCGAAATTCTGGTGCGGCTGGCAGGAATCGAACCCACGACCCCTTGGTTCGTAGCCAAGTACTCTATCCAGCTGAGCTACAGCCGCGAAGCCTGCGATTATAGCCCGGAAATCGGCGCCTACCCTGGCGGGCCGGCTATCGCGGATCTGCAGAAGCGATCGATGCTCCGATTCGTGAATCAGGAAGGCCTTGATACGCTGACCCTGTCCATACGCCGTGGCCGCTCGTCCGATCTAGTTAACATAACACTCATTGTGGTTTTAAGCAACCGCAGCCATCCCGGCCACGGCCCGCCCAAGCTCAGCGGCGCCCCTCGGCAAACAACGCATCGAGCCGCTGCTCGAACGCGTGATAACCGATGCGTTCATAGAGCTCCTCGCGCGTCTGCATCGAACCGAGCACCGCGCGCTGGTGACCATCGCGGCGGATCGCGCCATAGACCGCCTCGGCCGCCTTGTTCATCGCGCGAAAGGCGCTCAAGGGATAGAGCACCATCGCGACGCCGGCGGAACGCAGTTCCTCGACCGAGAACAGCGGCGTCTGGCCGAACTCCGTGATGTTCGCGAGCACCGGCACGCCGGTGGCGTCGACGAAGCGACGGTAGGTCGGCAGGTCCAGCGCGGCCTCGGCGAACACCGCGTCGGCGCCGGCTTCGACGCAGGCGCGCGCGCGCTCGATCGCGGCGTCGACACCCTCCATCGCGATGGCGTCGGTGCGCGCGATCACGAAGAAGGCGTCGTCGCTGCGCGCATCCACGGCCGCCTTCACGCGGTCGGCCATCTCGCGCACGCCCACGATCTCCTTGCCCGGCCGGTGGCCGCAGCGCTTGGCGCCGACCTGGTCCTCGATGTGGCAGGCGGCCGCGCCGGCCTTGACCAGGCTGCGCACCGTGCGCGCGATGTTGAAGGCACTGGGGCCGAAGCCGGTGTCGATGTCCACCAGCAGCGGCGTGTCGCACACGTCGGTGATGCGGCGCACGTCGACCAGCACGTCCTCCAGCCCGCTCATGCCGAGGTCTGGCAGGCCCAGCGAGCCCGCGGCGACGCCGCCGCCCGAGAGATAGATCGCGCGGTAGCCGGCGCGGCGCGCCAGCAGCGCATGGTTGGCATTGATCGTGCCGACGATCTGCAGCGGCGATTCCTCGCGCAGCGCGGCGCGGAAACGCGCGCCGGGGCTGGTCTGGCCCGCGCTCATGCCGCGGCCCTCGCCACGGCATGCTGCGCCGCCAGGCGTCCGAAGATGCAGCCCTTGGCCAGCGAGGAGCCGCTCATGTAGGTCTCGCCGTGGAAGCCGCCCATCACCTCGCCCGTCGCATAGAGGCCCTCGATCGGCCGCTTGTAGACGTCGAGCACGCGCGCATCGACGTCGATGTGCAGGCCGCAGTAGGTCGAGGTCAGGCCGGTGGTGCAGGCCAGGCCGTAGAACGGCCCGGTCTCCACGCGCGTGGGCTTGCCGTAGCCGGTGCTCAGCGAGGTGCGGCCGAAGGCATCGGGCTCGGCGCCGTCGCAGGCGCGGTTGTAGGCGTCGACGGTCTCGCGCAGCGCGGCGGCATCGATGCCGAGCGCCGCGGCCAGCGCCTCGAGCGAATCGGCCTGCTTCACCAGGCCGGCATCGAGCGCGCCCTGGTAGTCGGCCACCGTGGGCAGCGGCGAGGACTGGTCCATCACGCGCTGGTCGAAGACCTGGAAGCCCAGCCGCTCGGGCTGCTCGAGGCAGCGGTCGCCGATGGTCTTGTACGACACCGATTCGTTCACGAAGCGGCGCCCTGCCCTGTTCACGATGATCGCGCCGCGGTACATGGCCGACACCAGCCGCGGCGCCACCTCCTCCTTGCCCGGCGCCGGCTCCGCCACGGGCGCGCCGAAGGTGCCCTTGACGTAGCCCAGGTCGATCAGGTCGGCGCCGAGCGCCCAGGCCATGCGCAGGCCGTCGCCGGTGTTGCCGTGGCCGCCCATGGGCCGTGCCTCGCGCAAGTGCGGCGCGAAGCGCTCGACCAGGTCGGGCGCGCGCGAGAAGCCGCCGGTGGCGATCACCACGCCGCCGCGCGCGCCGATGCGCTCGCCGTCCTTCAGCACCACGCCGGTCACGCGGCGCGCGTCGCCCTCGCCCTCGGTCAGCAGCCGCTCGACGTGGGCGCCGGCGCGGTACTCGACGCCGGCCGCGAGCGCCTGCGCATGCAGCGTCTCGAGCACCAGCACGGGGTCGATGCTGTGGTTGCGCGGCACCGACTGGCTGCCGCTCAACGAGACCTTGTCGAAGCGCAGGCCCATCGCCTGCAGCCATTCGTAGGTCTCGTACTGGCGCTCGGCGTACACATGCACCAGCGCCTTGTCGTTGCGGTGCTTGCCGGCCTCGAGCAGGTCCTGCTCGAGCAGCTGCGCGCTGTCGGGAATCTCGTTGCGCCGCTGCACCTCGGTGCCCGCGAACGCGAAGGCGCCGCCGCACATGCGGGTGCTGCCGCCGTACAGCGCGGTCTTCTCGAGCAGCAGCACCCTGGCGCCGCGCCGCGCCGCCTCGATGGCCGCGCAATGGCCGGCCATGCCGGCGCCGATCACGACCACGTCGTGCTGGTTCTTTTGCTGTGTCATTGCATTCCTCTCGTTTCCATGTCCTTGTCCATCCCGCTCAATGTCCGGCCACGGTCTTCACCAGCGCCGCCGGATCGCGCGGCATCGCATCGCCGCGCCAGGCCACGTGCCCGTCGGGCCGCACCAGCACATGGCGCTTCTGGTAGGCCGCGATCACCTCGGGCTCGCGCATCGCATGCTGGCGCACGGGCACGCCCGCCGCCTCGGCCGCGGCCAGCAGCGCGGCGGCCTCGCCGGTGTGGGCCGCATCGCTCATCAGCACGAAGCCGCGGCCGAACAGGTCGAGCGTCGAGCGCCCGTCCTCGAGCCAGGCATGCGGCGCGCGCGCACCGGGCCGCGTGCCGGGCCGGTAGTTCACGGCGTCGAGGAACTCGGCCTGGATCTGCTCGGGCGACTCGGGCTCGTCGTAGACGCACACGGGCGAGCCGGTATAGCGGTTGCCCAGGTGCATGTTCTTCGAGAACCACTCCTTGCGCAGCCCGTCGGACAGCGCCTGCCCCACCTGCGCGCGGGCGCGGTCGCCCGCCTCGCCGGCCTCGAAGACCTGCGCGGTGTGCGGCACCTGCTGCATCACCTCGAGGTTGCTGGTGGAAAAGCGCGTGATGCGGTGCGCGATCGGGCGGCGCTCGATGCCGTAGGAGGCCAGCAGCGCCGGACCGCCCCAGCCCTCGAGGCAGGCCGAGAGCTTCCACGAGATGTCGACCGCGTCGCCGATGCCGGTGTTCATGCCGAGCCCGCCGGTCGGCGAGGTCAGGTGGCAGGCATCGCCCGCGATGAACACGCGATCGCGCCCGTAGGCGTCGGCCACCTGCTCGATGCGGGTCCAGCGCAGGATGCTGAGGATCTCGAGCTCGAACACGCGGCCCACCGCGCGGTGCGCGAAGGCCTTGAGCTCGTCGTCGCTGTAGATCTTGCGTTCGTCGGCGGTGCCGATGATCGACATGCGCCACTGGTCCTTGCCGTTGATCGCGACGATGGTGGCCCACACGCCCTGCGCGCCGACGAACATGTAGCGATAGCCCGGCACCTTGTCGTGCAGCGCGTTGAAGCCGGCGCAGCGGAAGATCACGTTGGTGGTGTGCGTGAGCACGCCCTTGCCCTGCATGCCGATGCCCAACTGCTCGCGCACCGTGCTGCGCCCGCCGTCGCAACCGACCAGGTAGCGCGCGCGGTAGACGGTCCTGACGCCGGTGGCGGCGTGCTCGACGGTGGCGGTCACGCCCTCGGCGTCCTGCTCGAAGTCGAGCAGCCGCTGGCCGTAGCGCAACGAGACGCCCGGGCGCGAGCGCGCGAACTTCTGCAGGATCGGGTCGAACATGTTCTGCGGGCAGCGCTCGCGCTTCTGCGGGCTCTCGGGCGGCGGCCGGTCGTCCTGCATCGCCGGCATCGGCTGGCGGCCGAGCTCGTAGCCGTCGAGCGTGGTCAGGTAGACGTTGTCCTGCGGATAGGCGCGGTTGTAGTCGCTGCCCTCCACGTCGCCCACGATGCCCCAGCGCCGGCAGAACTCCATGGTGCGCACGCCCACGCCGTCCATCTTGGCCTGCCGCACCACGCCGTCGCCCTGCTCGATCAGCACGCACGCATGGCCGCGCCAGCCCAGGTCGCCCGCGAGCGACAGCCCCACAGGACCGCCGCCCACCACGAGCACGTCCGTCTTCACTGCTTGTTGTTCCATTGCTTCCCAGTCTTGATGTTGCGCATCGCTCAAGCGCGCGCCGTTGCGCGCTCGCCCACGATGTGCTGCGCGGCGCGCAGGCCGGTGGTGGCGGCCTTCGCCAGGCCGCCCACGTAGCCGACGTCTTCGCCGCCCTCGAGGCCGCCGCTGGCTCCGCCGGCCGCGTACAGCCCTGCGAAGGGCGCGCCCTGTTCGTCGATGGCGCGCGACCATTCGTCGATCGCGAGGCCGCCCATGGTGTAGGTGATGCCGGCGCACACCGGCACGCCGTAGAAGGGGCCGGTCGCGATCGGCAGCGCCTTGTAGCTCGCCAAGGTGCGCGGCGGCGCCAACTGCCCCGTCGTGCCCGCCGCCAGCGCGGCGTTGTGGGCCTCGACCGTGGCTGCGAGCGCCGCGCCGTCGATGCCGAGCTTGCCGGCCAGCGCCTCGATCGAATCGGCGCGCTCGATGGCGCCGCCACACTTCTCCATGTGCGGATTGGGCGGCAGGAAGCGCGAGGTGCCCGGCCCGTCCCAGATCGGCTGGTCGAAGACCACGAAGGCCGACAGCGGGTCCGCCAGCGCCGCGATGCGATTGGCCAGGTAGACGCCGCCGCGGCCCTCGTCGGCGATGCGCCGCCCGCCCGCATCCACCACGATGGCGGCCGTGGCCACGTTGTCCATCCACGGCAGCGGCCACAGCCGGTCGTCGGTCATCGCGTTGCGGTTCATCACGTGGCCGTAGAAGCCGCGCAGGTCCGACAGCCGCGCCCCGGCCGCCTGCGCCATGCGCACGCCATCGCCCAGGCCCGAACGCGCATTGCGCTGCAGCAGCTTCGCGGGCTCGGGCGAGATGCTCTGGCGCAGCAGCGCCGGATCGCACTGGAAGCCGCCGTCGGCGATCACGACCGCATCGGCCTCGATCGCGAACGGGCCCTCCTGCGCCGCGCCCTTCACGCCGACGCAGCGGCCATTCGCCACCAGCAGTTCCTGCGCCCGGTGCCCGCGCCTGAGCTCGCCGCCGTGGCGCGCCAGGGCCGCGCCCAGCGTGCGCAGCAGCACGTCGCCGCCGCGGCCGCGCCATTCCGAGCCCACGCGCTGCAGCGAAGGCGGCGACAGCACGAAGTTGTGATGCGGCTCCGAACCGCCCTTGATGAAACGGATGCCCTGCGACTGCAGCCACTTGACGGCACGGCGCGCATCGGTCGCGATGGCGCGCGCGAGGCCCGCGTGCGCGGCGCCGTGCGTCGCGTCGAGGATGATCCGCTCGAGCCGGCCGGCCTCGGTCTGGATGTCGTTGAGGCAGACGTGGAAGGCGCCGCCGGTCAGGCGCGAATTGCACAGGTACTCGGGATCGGCCGAGCGCTCGAGCACCACCACGCGCAGCCCGGCCTCGGCCGCGCGCACGCCGGCGGTCAGCCCCGCCAGGCCCGCGCCCACCACGCAGACGTCGAATGTCATCGTGCTCATCTCGGCATCAGCGTCTCGGCGACCAGTTCGATCACCTCGACCGCCACCTTCATGGCCATGTGCACCGCCGCCGCGAGCACCAGCGCGATCGCATACAGCTCGACGACGCCGGTGCGCCATGCCAGCCAGATGCCCAGCGCGGCGACGCCCGCGCTGGCCGCGCCGACGATGCGGCGCTTGTGCTTCAACACCGACCGGATCTGCGGAAACGGCACGGGCGCTTCCTGCTCCAGGGTCTGTTCCATCGGGATAACTCCTTGATTGTTGGAAAAAGGGCGAGGAACGGCGGGCGCATGGCCCAGCGTCCGCGTCAGGCCATGGTTTCGCCGCCGTTGATGTCGACCACCGTGCCGTTGACGAAGCTGGCGCCGTCGCTCGCGAGGTAGAGCACGGCCGAGGCGATCTCGCCCACCGTGCCGAGCCGGCCGGCCGGAATCTTCTTCGCGGCCTCGGCGAGAACCTCCGGCGCCGAGGTCCGCGCCAGCGGCGTCTCGATCTGCCCGGGCGCGATGCAGTTGGCCGTGATGCCGAACGGCGCGTAGTCGCCCGCGATCTTTCGCGTCATGCCGATCACCGCGGCCTTCGACGCCGAGTAGTGGGTGCCGGCGCGCGGCGAATAGGTGCGGCCCGCGCGCGAGGCGATGTTGACGATCCGGCCCCACCCCTTGCGCTTCATCGCCGGCAGCATCTTCTGGCACAGCAGGAACGGCGCGGTGGTGTTGACGCGGAAAACGAACTCCCAGTCCGCCAGCGCGATGGCCTCGAACTGCGCGATGCGGCCATCGACCTTGGGATGCACGCCTGCGTTGTTGACCAGGATGTCGACGCCGCCGCACAGCGCCAGCACCTGGTCGCCGACGCGATCGAGCGCCGCCAGGTCGGAAAGATCGGCAACGACGGCCTCGGCCTTCGCGCCCGCGGCGGCGAGCTCGGCGGCCGCCTCGCGCACCTGTTCGCTGCGATCGAGCAGGATCACGCGGATGCCGGCTTCGGCCAGCAGCCGCGCGCTCTCGCGGCCGATGCCGCTGGCCGCGCCCGTCACCAGGGCGGTTCGTGTAGAGGTCATGTTCATTGCTCCTTGTTCGTTGAATTCGCGGGGGCCGCCTCGAAGCAGGCCGCCGGCACGCAGACGGCGCCGACCATCAGCCGGCGCGCGCTGCGCGACAGCGACACGCGCCGGATCCGCCAGTGCCCCTCGGGTGCCCGTTCGGCCTGCGCGCCGACCTCGATCGCGCCCGAGGCATGGCCGAAGCGCACGCTGCCATCGGCCTTCGCCGGCGCGATGCGCGAGACGACGGTGCCAGGCACCGCGGCGGCCGCGGCGATCGCCACCGCGCCGGTACCGGTCATCGCGTGATGCAGCTTGCCCATCGACAGGATGCGGGCCACGAGATCGATCTCATGCGCCGCCACGCGGCGTCCGCCAGCCACGCCGTGGTCCACCGGCGGCGCGACCCAGGCGAGCTTGGGCGTCGCGGGACGCGATTCGGCGGCCTCCCGGGCCGTGCGCGCCAGTCCCATGCACACCGCCGCATGCGCGCGCAGCTGCTCGAGCCGGGCGAGCAGTTCGGTGTTCGCATCGATCTCGCCCTGCGATTCGGTGCCGGTGAGCCCGAGATCAGCGGCTGCGACGAACACGGTCGGATTGCCCGCGTCGACCAGGCTGGCCTCGACGCTCGCGGCGCCGGGCACTTCGAGGATGTCGATCGCCCGGCCGGTGGGGAATAGAGCGCCGCCACCGCCCTCCTCTCCCCCCGCCGGGTCGAGGAAGTCCAGCCGTATCGCCGCGCCGGGAAAGCTCAGGCCATCGAGCTCGAAATCGCCCTCCTCGACCACCTGGCCGTCGCGCATCGGTACCTGCGCGACGATGCGCTTGCCGATGTTGGCCTGCCAGATCCTCACCGTGGCCATGCCATCGCGCGGCGCATCGACGAGGCCGCACGCGATCGCGAAAGGACCGACCGCGGCGCTCAGGTTGCCGCAGTTGCCGCTCCAGTCGATCACCGGCGCCTCGATGGCGACGGCGCCGAACAGGTAGTCGACATCGCAGTCCGGCCGCGTCGCGGGGCCCACCAGCACCACCTTGCTGGTGCTCGAGGTCGCGCCGCCCAGGCCGTCGATCTGCTTGCCGTAGCGGTCGGGGCTGCCGATCGCGCGCAGCAGCACCCGGTCGCGCAGCGCGGCATCGCTGGCCATGCCGTGCGGCAGCGCGCGCGTGTCGAAGAACACGCCCTTGCTGGTGCCGCCGCGCATCCAGGTCGCGGCGATCTCGCGCTGCCCCGTCATGCGGTGTGCTCCGGCGCGCGCTGCGCCAGCGCGGCCGGCAGCCGGTAGGTGTGCACCGCGGTGCCCGCCAGCAGCGCCGCGCGCTCGTCGCTCGACAGCGGCGCGGCCAGCCGCTTGAAGGTGTTCCACATCGTGCGGTAGCTGCACAGGGACTTGTCGACCGGGAAGTTGCTCTCGCACATCGCGCGCGTCGGGCCGAAGGCCTCGAGGCAGACCTCGAAGGACGGCCGCCAGGCCTCGGCCAGCTCCGCCGACGTGGGCGGCAGGTCGCGGTCGTGGAAGCCGAAGCCGCCCAGCCGCATGCCGATGCCGCCGATCTTGATCGAGACCTGGGGCCGCTTCGCGAGCTCGCGGATGCCGGCCGCCCACTGCGCGAAGGTGGCCGCGGGATCGGCCGCGTAGGGGCCGAGGCCGGCGCGTCCACCCATGTGGTTGAGCACCACGCGGACCTCGGGATGCGCGTCGACCAGGTCGATGAGTTCGGCCAGCTGTGGGTGGTAGACCCAGGCGTCGAACACCAGGTCGAGCGGCGCGAGCTGCGCGAAGCCGGCGCGGAAGCCCTTGTCCATCAACAGCCCTCGCGGCGGCGGCCGCACGAGGGTGCTGACCTCGGGACTCGCGTCCCAGGCCGCCATGTGGCGGATGCCGCGAAAGCGATCGGGCGCGCGCGCGACGCAGGCCTCGAGCAGCTCACGCGCGGAGGCGCCCTCGCTCAGGTCGACCTTGCCCACGATGGCCGCGCACACGCGCACGGGTCCGTAGACGCCGCTCGCGCTCATCGCGCCGATGCCGTTGGTGAACTCCACCTGGCCCAGGCAGGCCAGGCGCGGGTCGCCGTCGGCGCGGTACATCGAGGTGCATTCGACGAAGCCGGTGCCGCGCACGTTGTGGCCGCTCGCATGGATGTCGGCCAGGATCTCGGGCAACAGGTACAGGCTGTGCGGGCGCCGGTCCCACAGGTGGTGGTGCGGATCGAAGATCGGCAGCTCGGGTTCGAGCACGGGCTCGCTGCGCAGGGCCAGCCATTCCTCGTCGACGAAATGGTGCGGCGCGGCGCCGCGCAGGGGTTTGGCGTGATGAGCAGTCGACATGGCGTTTTCCTTTTTTTGGGGCGACGCGGCGCTCAGGCCATGAAGGTGCCGCCGTTGACGTCGATCACGGCGCCCGTCAGGTAGCCCGAGTGCTCCGAGGCCAGGAAGGCGGCGACGTGGCCGATCTCCTCGGGCGTGCCGATGCGGCCGACGGGAATCGCGCCCACCAGCCGCGCGCGCTGCGCCTCGTCGCCCTGCTGCGTCATCGGCGACTCGATGCGCCCGGGCGCGATGCAGTTGACCGTGATGCCGTCGGCCGCCACCTCGGCGGCCAGCACGCGGCTCATGCCGATCATTCCGGCCTTGGAGGCCGCGTAGTGCACGCCGGCCGTGCCGACCAGCGTGCGGCCCGCGCGCGAGGACATGTTGACGATGCGGCCCCAGCCGTTGCGCCGCATCGCGGGAATGGCTTCGCGGCTGAACACGAAGGCGCTCGTGAGGTTGACGTCGAGCACTTCCTTCCATTGCGCGGTGCTCATGGCCGTGACGCCGGTGCGCTCGCCGTCGGTCTTCGGATGGATGCCGGCGTTGTTGACCAGCACGTCGAAGCGGCCGAAGCGCTCGAGCGCCGAGGCCACGAGCGCGCGCACGCCGTCCTCGTCGGTGACGTCGAGCACCGCCGCCTCGATGCGCAGGCCCCGCGCGGCATGCGCGGCGACCGCCTCCGCGACCTTGGGCGAGCGGTCGATGGCGATCACGTGCAGGCCGGCTTGCGCCAGCGCCACGGCCACGCCGAGGCCGAGGCCGCCGCCCGCTCCGGTGACGGCGGCCACGCGCACGAGCGCGGCGTCGGGCGTGGATGGATCGATGGATGTCTGTGGGGTCATGGAATCCGGTGTCCTCGAAGAATGGGATGGGTTCGTGCGCGGCGCGCTCTACATGCCCATGAAGGCGGCGCGCACCTCCTCGCTCGCGCGCAGCGCCTGGGCCGGGGCCTCGGTGACGACGCGTCCGCCCTGCAGCACATAGCCGCGGTCGGCCGCGGACAGCGCCATCTCGGCGTTCTGCTCGGCCAGCAGCACGGCGATGCCGCCGCGCGCGAAATGGCGAATCGCGGCGGCCAGCTCGCGCACCACGATCGGCGCGAGGCCGAGCGTGGGCTCGTCGAGCATCAACAGGCGCGGGCCGGCCATCACGGCGCGCGCGATCGCCAGCATCTGCTGCTCGCCGCCCGAGAGGCTGCCGGCCGCCTGGGCCTCGCGCTCGCGCAGCCGCGGGAAGCGCTGGTACATGGCTTCGCGGCGCGCCGCGCGCTCGCCGCCGTCCTTGCCCAGGTAGCCGAGGTCGATGTTCTCGCGCACCGTGAGCTGCGGGAACACGTGGCGCCCCTCGGGCGACAGCGAGATGCCCGCGAGCAGCCGCTCGCGCGTGTCGGCGCGCTCCAGCGCCCGCCCGTCGATGGCCACCTTGCGCGCCGCGTGCGGCGTGAGCGCCATCACGGCCTTGAGGATGGACGACTTGCCCGCGCCGTTGGCGCCGATCAGCGCCACCACTTCGCCCGGCGCGATGCGCAGCGACACGTCGTGCACCGCCGTGACGGCGCCGTAGCGCACCTGCAATCCCTCGATGGAGAAGCTCATGCCGGCACCTCCTCGGGCGCGGCCTGAGCAGGCGCCGGCTCGGCGGGCGTGCCCAGGTAGGCGCGCAGCACCTCGGGATGCACGGCGATGGCGGCCGGCGTGCCCTCGGCGATCTTGCGGCCCTGCTGCAGCACCACCATGCGGTCGCAGATCGACATCAGCAGCGGCAGGTTGTGGTCGATGATCGCGATCGTGCAGCCGTCCGCGCGCACCCGCTGCAGCACGGCCGCCAGCCGCATGCCCTCGGTGTGGTTGAGCCCGGCGGCGGGCTCGTCCAGCAGCAGCACGCGTGGCCGCGTGGCCAGCGCCACCGCCACGCCGAGCAGCTTCTGCTCGCCATAAGGCAAGGTGCCGGCCACGGCATCGGCGCGCTCGGCCAGGCCGACCGCCGCGAGGCAGCGCGCCGCGTTCTCGCGCCGCTCGCGCTCGCGCGCCTCGAAGGCCGGCGTGCGCACCAGGCCCGCCCAGGGCCGTTCGCGATGCAGCAGGTAGCTGGCGAACAGCACATTGTCGAACGCGCTCAGCGACGCGCAGTGCGCGGTCTGCTGGAAGGTGCGCACCAGCCCGCGCCGCGCGACCCGGTTCGGCGCGCCGGCATCGATGGCCTCGCCGGCCAGCCGGATCTCGCCCGTGCTGGTCGCCATGAAGCCGCCGAGCATCGACAGCAGCGTGGTCTTGCCCGCGCCGTTGGGCCCGATGATGCCGAGCAGCTCGCCGCTGGCGATCTGCATGTCGACGCCGTCGACCGCGACCAGGCCACCGAAGCGCCGGCCGACGCCGCGGACGGTGACGATGGGTACGCCGGATGCAGCGGGAACAGGGCGCGCCTCGCTTGCCTGCGCTGACGTCACCGCTGGCAACGCCGCTGCGACCGCGTCCGCGCCGCCGGAAGTCGCCGGCCTGCGCCAGCGCGGCAGCAGCGACACGATGCCCTCGGGCAGCAGCCGCACCACCACCAGCAGCAGCAGCGCGAACAGGCCGAGCCGGTACTCGTCGATGGCGCGCAGCATCTCGGGCAGCACGCCGAAGGCGATGCCGCCGATCACGGGCCCGATCAGCGTGGCCTTGCCGCCGAGGATCACCGCCAGCAGGCCCGCCGCCGAGTGCTGCACGCCGAACAGGTCGGGCGAGAGCACCAGCGCCTTGGGCACCAGCAGGCCGCCGGCCAGCGAGGCCAGCGCGCCCGACAGCGCGATGTTGATGACACGCGCGCGCAGCGTCGGGATGCCGACCGATTCGGCCAGCGCGGGCGCCTCGCGCACGAAGGTCCAGGCGCGCCCGAGCGGCCCCGCGCGCAGCCGGGCCAGCAGCAGCAGCGCCAGGCCCAGCGTCGCGAGCAGCACGAACAGGTAGCCCTGCTGGCCGCTCCAGCCCAGGCGCTCGGTCCAGGCCATGGGCTGGACCATGACCATGATGCCCAGCGGCCCGCGCGTCACGTCCATCCAGTTGGTGGCCACCAGCCGCAGCATCTCGGCCAGCGTGAGGGTGGCGATCGCGAAGTAGGCGCCGCCCAGGCGCACCGAGGCCAGGCCGACCAGCGCGCCGAGCGCCGCGCCGGGCAGCAGCGCCAGCGGCACCGCGCTCCAGTAGTCGAGCCCGCCGCGCGTGACCAGCAGGCCGACCGCGTAGGCCCCCACGCCGAGGAAGGCCGCGTGGCCGAAGCTCACGTAGCCGAGCTGCCCGAAGGTCAGCCCCACCGCGAGCGAGAACAGCGCGAGCACCACCGCGTAGCTCAGCACGTCGGCCACGTAGGGCGCGGTGGCGAGGCCGGCGATGGCGGCGCTGGCGAGCGCCACGCCGGCGAGCAGCACCGGCAGCCGAGTGAGGAGCGCCTTCATGCCGCGCGCCCCATCAGGCCGTGCGGCCGCCACAGCAGCGTGACCAGCATCAGCGCGTAGATGGCCGCGGCGGCGAAGCCCTCGGACATGAAGGCGCCCGCCAGCGCCTCGACCACGCCCAGCAGCACGCCGAACACCACGGCGCCCCGCACGCTGCCCAGCCCGCCCATCACCACCACCACGAAGGCCTTGATGATCACGGCATGGCCGATCTGCGGCGAATAGAGGATCACGGGTGCGAGCAGCGCGCCGCCGAGCCCCGCGATGGCACTGGCCAGCACGAAGGTCAGGCTGTTGACGCGCTGCACGCGGATGCCCACCACGCGCGCGGCGAAGGCGCTCTGGGCCACGGCGCGCAGCTGCACGCCGAAGGCCGTGCGCCGCAGCAGGAACTCCATCGCCACCAGCACCACGATGCCCGCGCCGAGCACGAACACGCGCTGCCACGGCACGGCGACGCCGCCGGCCGTCCACACGCCCGGGATGCCCGGCACGTTCTCGGCCTGCGCGCCGAAGCTCACGAACACCGCCTCGAACACGATGATCGAGGCCGCGAAGGTCGCGAGCAGCACCTCGGACTTGTCGTGGCTGCGCGCGAGCAGCGGCGCCACGCAGACGCGGTCGAGCAGCGCGCCCAGCGCCACGCCCGCCAGCACCGCCAGCGGCAGCGTCGCCAGGTAGGGCAGGCCCCAGCGCGTGCCCAGCAGGGCCGCGAGCGCACCGACCATGAACACCTCGCCGTGCGCGAAGTTGATCACGTGCAGCACGCCGAAGACCAGCGTCAGGCCGAGCGCGACGAAGGCGTAGCCCACGCCGTTCGACAGGCCGTTGGCCAGCAGCTGAAGGACGAATTCCGTCATCGGTGCCGTCCGCTCACTGCGACGCCGTCAGCTTGCCGCCCTTGGCGACGAAGTCGACGTAGTCGCGGGCCTGCGACTGGCCGCCGGCATCGAAGCGGATCTCGCCGCGCGGCGTGGCCCAGGCGTTCTTGTGCAGCGCCTCCGCCACCTTGGCGGTGTCGGTGCTGGTGCCGGCCGCGGCCATCGCCTTCGCGGTGAGCCAGACCGACTCGAAGCCCAGCACCTCGACCTTCTCGGGCACATGGCCGTGCTTGGCCTGGAAGCGCTTGACGAATTCGTCGTTGAGCGGATTGCGCCGCGTCGAGACGTAGATGTCGGAGCCGAAGGCGCCCTCGGCGGCGTCGCCCGCCAGCCGCAGGATCTGGTTGTTGAGCACGCCGGTGGCCGTGCACTTGCGCGCCTGCAGGCCCACGGTGCCCATCGCGCGCAGTGCGTTGGCGGCCTGCTCGGGCTTGCCCGCGACGATGCACACGGTGTCCGCGCCGCTGGCCTTGACCTTGGTCATCAAGGTACTGAAGTCGCTCTGGCTGAGCTCGAAGGTCTCGCCGGCCACGAACTTGTCGCCGAAGCGCTTCTTCGAGCCCTCGATGACGTAGCGGCCGTAGTCCGTGTTCTCCGCCACCACCGCGAGCTTCTGCGGCTTCACGCGCTCGAGCAGCTGGCGATCGAAGTACTCCGAATCGGCGTCGAGCGTGGTCGTGAGGCGGAACACCTTGTCGTAGCCCGACTTCGTGAGGTCGGGGTGCTTGGGCACCGCCGCCATGAACAGCACGTTGTTGCGCGCGCGCGATCTGCAGCACCGCCAGCGCCACCGTGCTGCTGATCTCGCCGGCGATGAACTTCACGCGGTCCTGGTTGATGAGCCGCTGCGCCGCGGCCACGCCCTCGACGGGCTGGAAGTTGCTGTCGTAGACGATGAGCTGCACCTTGCGCCCGCCGAGGATGCCGCCCTGGTCGTTGATCATCTCGGCGGCGAGCTCGGCGCCCTGCTGGCCTTGCTGGCCGATGACGCTCTTGGTGGGCATCAGCACGCCGATCTTCACGGGCTCGCCCTGGGCGAAGGCGGCGGACGGCAGCGCGGCGCAGGTGGCGAGCAGCGTGGCCGAGACGGCCGCGAGCAGGCGGCGGCGAAGGGGTCGGTTCGAATGGTTCATGGCGTGTCTCCGGTTCCGGTCAATCAATAAAAAGCAATGAGGGTCACGACGGCGTGAGCACCTTGCCGCCGCAGACGGAGATGCACTGGCCGGTAACGTAGGAGGAAAGATCGGTCGCGAGGAACTCGAGCGGCCCCGCCATGTCCTCGACGGTGGCGAGGCGGCGCAGCGGGATCTTCGGCAGGTCGGCATCGCCCACCATGCCCGCGCGCGCGGGCCTGGCTCGCGACGCGCGCGGTGGCCGTGGAGCCGGGCGCGATGCAGTTGACGCGGATGCCGTCGGGGCCGACCTCGGCCGCGAGGAAGCGGGTGAACTGCACCACGCCGGTCTTGGCCATGCCGTAGTGCGCATAGGCGCCGGCGCGGTGCGCGGCGTCGAGCCCCAGCGTCGAGCCCACGTTGATGATGTTGCCGCTGCGCCGCGCGCGCATGTGCGGCAGCACGGCCTGGCTGCAGTACACGGTGCTCATGAGGTTGACGTCGAACATGTCGGCCATGTCGCGGTCGCTCATCTGCGAGGCCCGGCTCGACTCGATCGGCGCGAAGGCGCCGCCCGCGTTGTTGACGAGGATGTCGACGCGGCCGAAGGCCTCGATGGCGCGCGCCACCAGCGCGTCGGCGGCCGCGCGCTGGCGCAGGTCGCCCTGCACGCCGATGCTGCGCCGGCCCAGCGCGACGATCTCGTCGCTCACGCTGGCCGCGCTGAGCTGCTCGTCGAAGCGGCGCGCCGCGTCGAGGTCGACGTCGGCCACCACCACGTGGCAGCCGAGCCGGGCGAGGCGCAGCGCGAAGCCGCGGCCGATGCCGCGCGCGGCGCCGGTGACAATGGCGACCTGGTCCTGGAGTTTCATGAAGGGGTCCTCGTTGAATGGAGATGGCAAGGCGGCGGATGCCTCACTGCTGGACCAGGCCGTACTCGTCGGCGATGCGGCGGTACTGCGGAATCTTGGCGGCCAGGTCCTTCTTCATGGCCTCGCCGTCGAGCACGTAGAGCGGCACCTGCATCTGCTCCAGCAGGCTGCCGAAGGCCGGGCTGCGCGCGGCCTTGAGAAAGGCGGTCTCCAGCGTCTTGCGGATGGGCTCGGGCGTCTGCGCGGAGACCGCGAGGCCGGTGATCCAGGGAAACTGCCAGTCCACGCCGAACTCGGTGAAGGTCGGCACCTGCGGCATCGAGGGCATGCGCTGGCGGTCGAGCAGCGCGAGCGCGCGCAGCTTGCCGGCCTTGACCATCTCGGCGTAGTTGGAGGTCGGCGCGAAGGTGGTCTCGCCCGACACCACCGCCATCAGGCTCTGGTTGGCGCCCTGGTAGGGAATGTGGTTGAAGCGCACGCCCTTGGCGCGCTCGAGGGCCTTGGCGCCGAAGTAGGCGGTGTCGGAGGTGCCGACCGTGCCGAAGCTCAGCTCGCCGGGACGCGCGCGCGCATCCTCGATCAGGTCGTCGAGCGTGCGGTACTTCGAGTCGGCCTTGACCACCAGCGCATGCGAGGGCCCGGCGTAGTTGAGCACGTAGGCGATGTCCTTGAGCGGATCGAAGGGCGCCTTGGTCAAGAGCGGGCTGATCAGCACCACGCTGGTGGTGACGGCCACCAGGGTGTAGCCGTCGGACGGCGCGCGCAGCACCTGCGCGGTGCCGATCAGGCCGTTGGCGCCGGGCCGGTTCTCCACCACCACCGGCTGGCCCAGGTCGTCGGCCACGAGCTGCCCGATGCGGCGCGCGCTCACGTCGGTCAGGCCGCCCGGCGGGAACGGCACCACGATGCGGATCGGCTTGCTCGGGAAGGCATCGGCCGCGCGCGCCGGCTGCGTGAGCGGCGCGAGCACGGCGCCCAGCGCCATGGCCGCGCACAGCACCCGCGATGCGATGCGGGAAAGGAAGGGACGGACGATGGGGCTCATGTCGGCTCCTGGGGATGGATGGGAAGGCCTCAGCAGGCCGGATCGAGCGCGCGGGTCAGCGCGCGCACGTCGGAGAGCGACTCGAGCCCCATCACCATGTCGACCGCCTCGTCGATGCGCGCATCCCAGCGGCTGGACATCGGCGCGAGCGTGCGCACCATGCGGCGGAACTTGTCGACCACGTCCTGCTCGCCATAGCGCGGCGCGCCCTCCCAGCTGTCGCCGAGCGCGAAGTCGCTCTCGAGTTCGAACTCGCGGCCGCGCGCGCGCACCACGGCGCGCGACGGCACCTTGAGCACCTGCTGTTCCAGGCCCCAGGTCGCGGGGTCGTAGCCCCTGGGCTCGTTGGCCAGGCGCACCTTGCGGCGCATCGCGCGCGCGGCCTCGCCGCGCATGTTTTGGTCGCTGAACCACTCGGGGCCGGCCGGCACGCCGAGCGCCACCATCGCGGCCGCATGCGGGAAGCTGAAGGTCGCTGCCACGAGGTTCGGCGGATCGCCGTCGTCGGCGAAGCGCGGGTACGGGATCATCGGGAACGAGCGCAGCTCGATCGATTCGATCTCCTCGGCGCGCAGCGCATGGTGGCGCAGCAGCTGGTCGAAGGCGGTCAGCGCGTAGTGGATCCAGCGGCAGCAGGGCCAGAACTTGATCGAGGTGCCCGGGAGGTACCACTCGCTGCCCAGCTTCGCGAGCATCGCGCCGGGATCGAGGATCACGCCCTGGAACACCTGCGCGTAGCTGTCGGTGTCGAAGATGTCGCGGATGCCGCGGATGCCTTCGCGCGCATGCCAGGCGGCCATCAGCCCGCCCTGCGCGTTCCAGCCGGTGTCGGCGTACTTGAAGGTGCCCAGGTCGGTGTCGCGCCCCCACTGGCGCGACCAGTCGCGGCCCACCATGTACTGGGCGCAGTTGCCGAAGGCATCGGCGAGCTCCGCGGGCGTGGCGCCGATCAGGCGCGAGGCCGCGGTGCAGGCCGCATGCACGCCCTGCCCCGGGCCGACCAGGCCGGTCCAGCCCTTGGTGCGGCCCTGCTCGTCGACGGTCACGCGCGGGCTCAGGAAGTTGCCCAGCCGCACGCCCACCTCGAAGCCCAGCGTGAAGGCGGCCAGCAGGTCGGCGCCGTTGCCGCCCTGCTCCTCCGAGAGCGCGAGCGCCGCGCCGAGGCTGGCCTGCGCATGGTGGCCCTGGACCTTGTAGCACTCGTCGATGTCGAGGATGTTCCCGAGCCGCCCGTTGGCCCAGGCGGCGGTGGCGACCGAGGTCTTCTGGCCCGTGCCGAGCACGCTGGCCGGGCCGCCGATGCCGTTGCGCTGCACCATGCGCCGCACCGCCAGGCCGGGATCGGTGCCGACCGCGCCGATGGCGCAGCCCAGCGTGTCCAGCAGCAGCAGCCTGGCGCTGCGGCGCACCGCCTCGGGAATGTCCTCGTGGCGGGTCTCGATGGCGAAGGTCGCGAGTCGGCGGGTGGTGGTGTCCATGGTGGCGAACGAAGGCTGCGTGGGTGGAATGGGCGAACCGGCTCCTGCCGGCACGGGGCCTGGCATGGAGAGCGAAACGGAAGGTGGGCGGCCGGCACCTGCCGGCCCGCCTCAGTTCATCGATGCATGGCCGTGGCTCACGGAGGAAGCGTCCCCGAGCGCAGCCAGCGGAAGGCGCGCATCACCGGGGCATCGGACATGCGCACCAGGATCGCGTCGCGCGTGGCGCGGTGCCGCTGGGCGAGCCAGGCCGGCGCCGCGATCACGTCGCCGCGCCGCCATTCGAAGCCGTGCTCGCCGATGCGCGAGCTGCCTTCGCCCTCGACCACGATGAAGATCTGGTTCGCGGTGCTCTGCGCGACCTGCCACTCGCGGCCGCCCGAAAGCGCCACCGCCACGCGGTCGAAGGTGTCGAGCGTCGGCGGTCCGAGCTCGAGCGTGCGCACGCCCGGCGCGATCTCGGGCGCGTCCAGCAGCCGCGGCTTGTAGTCGCGCAGCGCGAAGCGCATCGGGCTCGCGGGATCGACGCGTTCGGCCTTCTCGACCTTGTCGGGATGGTGCTCGAAGAACATCGGCCCGAGCAGCTGCACCAGCGGCGCGTCGAGGATGTCGATCCAGCAGGCATCGACCTCGCTGCGGTTGTCGTGCCCGTGAAAGCTCCAGTTGGGCGTGAGCAGCACGTCGCCGGGCTCCATCGGCACGTCGACCCCATCGACGATGGTGAAGGTGCCGGGCGCGGCCTCGACCACCACGCGCATGGCGTTGGGCGTGTGGCGATGGCTGCGCGCGGCCTCGCCGCCCTTGACCATCTGGTAGGCCGCCACCAGCGTGGTCACGGTCGGGTAGTCGTTGCCGGGGATCGGGTTGGCCAGGATCAGGTTGCGCCGCTCGGCCCATTCGGTGCCCACGAGGCGGCCGGCCGCGTGCAGCGCGGCGCGCGCGTCGGCGTACTGCCAGTGCGCGGGCATGTAGTGCTGCTTGGGCTGCGGATAGAGCGAGGGCGTCGGCTTGTTCCAGCCGTTCTTCACCTGGATGTCCTCGAGCATGCGGTGCAACTGCGCGAGATCGCTCGCGCTGTCGAAATCGGGTCGGGCGGTGGCGGTGGTGTTCATGGCGGTGGGCCTTGCGTTGTCTTCTTCACTCGGGCTTCACGCCCGCGGCCTGCACCATCTCGCGCGTGACGGCCACGTCGTCGCGGATGGCCTGGCGCAGTTCGGCCGGCCCGCCGGCGTTGACCTCGAGGCCGCGCGCGGTGGCGTTCTTGCGTGCGAACTCCGGCTCGCCGAGGGTCGCCTTGACGTCGGCGGCGATGCGCTCGATCACCGCCTCGGGCGTGCCGGCCGGCGCGACCAGCGCATACCAGACGGCGGCGCGCAGCTGCGGATAGCCCTGCTCGGCCGTGGTCGGCACGTCGGGAAAGAGCGTGGAGCGCTTGGCTCCAGCCACCGCCAGCGGCTTGATCTTTCCGGCCTTGAGCAGTTCGCCCGCGACGCTCGCGCTGCCCGTGGCCAGCTGGATCTCGCCACCCACGAGCCCGGTCATGACCGGCGCCACGCCCTTGTAGGGCACATGGGTGATGTCGAGCGAGGCCTTGGCCTTGAGCAGTTCGTAGACCAGGTGCGGCTGGCTGCCGTTGCCGAACGAGCCGTAGGCCAGCGTGCCGGGTTGGGCGCGCACCGCCGCGACGAGTTCGCGCAGGTCCTTTGCCGGCACCGAGGGGTTGGCGATCAGGAACTGGTCGCTGGTGGTCATCAGCGCAACCGGCGCGAAGCTCTTGTCGGGGTCGTAGGGCAGCGACTTGTAGAGGAAGCGGTTCGAGGTCAGCGTCTGGTTGATGGTCGCCATCAACGTGTAGCCGTCGGGCGCCGAACGCGCCACCGCCTCCGCGCCGATCAGCGAGCCGGCGCCGCCGCGGTTGTCGATGACCACGGCCTGGCCCCAGCGCTTCGACAGTTCGGCCGCGACCGCCCGGATCAGCACGTCGACGCCGCCGCCGGCCGGGAACGGCACGATGATGCGCACCGGCCGGGACGGATAGTCCTGCTGCGCGTGCACGGCGGTGGCGCCGCCACCGAGCAGCGCGAGCGCGCAGGCCAGAAGACGCAGGGTTCGCATCGCCATCCCCGTCTTCAGAAGCGCCGCGGCGCGAAGTCCTCGTCCTCGACGACCGGCAAGGTCATCGAGCCCACGCGCTCGATCTCCATGCGCACACGGTCGCCGGGCGAGAACTGGCCCACGCCCTCGGGCGTGCCGGTGGCGATGATGTCGCCGGGCTGCAGGGTCATGACCGAGGAGGCCCACTCGATGAGCCCGGGCACGTCGAGGATCAGCGCGCTGGTGCGCGAATCCTGGCGCAGCTCGTCGTTGACCCACAGGCGGTTCGCGAGGTCGCCGGGATCGCCGACCTCGTCGGCCGTCACGATGTACGGGCCCACGGGCGTGAAGGTGTCGAAGGACTTGCGCGCGACGCGCTCCTCCTCGAACCGGCCGGGCTCGATGCGCAGGGTCACGTCGATCAGGCAGCAATAGCCGAACACGTGCGAGAGGGCCTGCTCGCGCGGCACGTTGCGCGCCTGCCTGCCGATCACCACGGCGAGTTCGGATTCGTGGTCGAAGCGGCGCGTCGAGCCGCGCGGCAGGCGGATCGCCTCGCCCGCGCCGATCACCGACGAGGAGGCCTTCAGGAAGAAGCCGCGCTCGACCGCCGAGGCGCCGCCGCTGACCGAACGCGCGCCGATCTCGCCGATGTGCTTGCGGTAGTTGACCGGCGCGGCCACCACGTGCAGCGGGAAGGGGTTGGGCGCGCGCAGCGTCACCTCGGACAGGGGGCGCGCCCTCGCCTCGCGGCGCGCCTTCTCGATGTCGGCCTTGCGCCGGTCCCATTGCGCGATCAGCCGCGACATGTAGACGCGCGGGAACTCGGGCCCGGCATCGGGCACGGCCGCGGTCACGTCGTAGATCAGGTCTTCCTCGACGAGGCCCACGCGGTCGTCATCGAACACGGCAATCTTCACTTGGCTTTTCCTTTCAGGTCTCGTGGCGGCGGCTCAGTCGAGCTTGATGTCCGCCTCGGTCACGAACTTCTTCCACATCGCCAGGTCGGCGCGGGTGGTGGCGTCGAGGTAGTGCACCGAGGTGTCCTCGGCCGGGTCGACGCCGATGTCCTTCATGCGCTGGCGCATCTCGGGCGAGCGGACCACCTTGGCGATCTCGCCGTTGAGCCGCTCCACCACCGCCTTGGGCGTGCCCGCCGGCGCGGCGATGCTGTACCAGGAGCGGATCGAAAAGCCCGGGAACCCCTGCTCCTGCATCGTCGGGAGGTTCGGCGCCATGCCCAGGCGGCTCGGGCCGGTGACGGCCAGCGCGCGCAGGTTGCCGCCCGTCACCTGCGTCATCGCGGAGGTGTCGCTGAACACCAGCTCGATCTGCCCGCCGATCAGGTCGACGATGGCCGGGCCGATGCCCTTGTAGGGCACGTGATTGATAGAGATGCCGGCCATGCGCCGGAACATCTCGCCCGACAGGTGCGGCGTCGCGCCGTTGCCCGAGGAGCCGTAGTTGAGCTTGCCCGGGTTGGCCTTGGCGTAGCTCACCAGGTCGGCCACGCTGCGGTACGGGCTCTTGGCATTGACCATCAGCACGTTGGCCGAGGTGTAGACCATGGCCACCGGCGAGAAGTCCTTGATCGGGTCGTACTGCAGCTTGGGATAGATGGCCGGGTTGATCGCCATCGTGCTGTTGACCGCCATCAGCAGCGTGTAGCCGTCGGCCGGCGCCTTGGCGACCAGGGCCGCGCCGAGCCCGCCGTTGGCACCGGGCCGGTAGTCGACCACCACGCGCTGCCCCAGCGCCGGGCTCAGCGCCTCGCTCATCAGGTTGCCGAAGGTGCTGCCCATGCCGCCCGGGGCATAGGGCACGACGAGCGTGATCGGCTTGTCCGGGTAGGCGGCGCATGCCATGCCCGCGGCCAGGGACAGGGCCCATCCCACCAGGTGACGTCCAGCGGTACTCATCGTGTCTCCTTCATCATGGAAGGTACGATAGCTAATAAGGTCATACCTTATACATAAGGCAAACCCCGATACCGGCGGAAGCGTTTTGGTGTTAGGTGCTAAGGTCAGACCTTTTAGGAATTGGGATGGCACGGGCTGAGAATCCCTGCAGCGACACCCCTCTATCGAGACAAGGACATAAGGTATAACCTTTGTCCGAACTGCAAAAAAGAGGAGGCGCCGCATGACTGCCGAACAGACCGACATCGAGAACGCCGACGCCGGCATGGCTGGCCGTGCCGGACCGAGTTTCCAGCCGATCAAGGCCAAGCGCGCCTTCGAGGCGGTGTGCGAGCAGGTCCGCCGCGAGGTGGCGCTGGGCACGCTCAAGCCCGGCGACCGCCTGCCGCCCGAGCGCGAGTTCGCCGAGCAGCTCGGCGTGAGCCGCACGGCCGTGCGCGAGGCCATGCGCAGCCTGGAGAACGCGGGCATCGTGCAGTGCCAGCAGGGCATGGGCGGCGGCGCGTTCATCCGCAAGCGCGACTCGAGCACCGTGACCCAGGCGGTCGGCGACATGGTGATGCTCGGCCAGATCCCCTCGCACAGCGTGACCGAGATGCGCATCATCCTGACCGAGCAGGCGATCCGCCTCGCCTGCGAGCGCGCGACCGAGGAGGACTTCCAGGCCATCGAGCAGGACATCGACCGCGCGGAGGAACTCACCCTGCGCGGCGACTTCTCGCGGCGCAATGCCTACATCACCGAGTTCTACCGAATCCTCGCGCAGGCCACGCACAACCAGGTGATGGTCATGCTGGTGGAGTCGCTGTCGGAGCTCACGCGCGCGCTGCTCGCGAAGGCCAGCCCGGTGCCGCGCAGCGACGTGATCGGCGTGCGCCGCAACGTGCTGCGGCTGATGCGCGCGCGCGATGCGGAGGGCGCGGTGAAGGAGATGCGCGCGCACCTGGAGCGGCTCAATCGGCTGCTGGAGAAGCCCGCGGTAGAGGGCTGAGCGCCGCGCAGACTTCTAGGCCGCGACGTCCAGCAGGCCGTGCCGGCGCATCAGCTCGGCGGTCATGCTCTCCTCGAGCGAATAGACGCCGCGCTTCTCTTTCCAGACCAGCGACTTGTCCTGCAGCGCGCCGAGCGCCGCCTGCACGTTGGACACCTCCGGCACCATCGCCTCGCCCGGCGCCAGTGCCGAAAGCATCGCGCGGTAGCGCTCCATGGTCCCCGCCTCGAAGGGCGCGTACTTCTCGCCCTCGCGCGCCAGCACCCGCAGGACCGCGGACTGCAGCGGGGTGAGCGCCTGGATCACCCGCAGGGTCTGCAGGTCGGCTTCCTCGATCTGCTCGTCGACGGCCTGGGCGAAAGCCGCCGCGGCATCGGCCGGCCCGATGTTGAAGTCGAAGCGGATGCTGTCGGCGGCGGCACCGAGGATCTCCGGCCGGTGGCCCGCCCGCTCGAAGAGCTTCGTGACCGCATCCGGATCCAGCGGGCCCGCCAGGCCGACGCCCTTGCAGAACCACTGGATGTAGTCGGCGTCGAGGGGCGGGAATGCGACCAGCGGAGCGCCGAAGAAGGCCTGGTCCTTGCTGTTGCGCAGCATCGCCAGCTTGTCGCGGTTGGACCCCGTGGCCACGATCCGCAGGCCGTGGTGCGCGCTGCTGTTGAGCTCGTCCCGCGCGGCCTTCAGCGCGAACAGGGCGTCGTAGCCGCCCTCCGTGGCGATCGCGTGCTGGGCCTCGTCGATCAGCAGCACGATCGGCTGCCTCGTCTCGTCGGAGAGCGCCGCCAGGGCCGCGCTCAGCGAGATCTCCTTGCCCAGTCCGACGCGATCGAGCGAGAAGGCCACGCCGCCCACGGTGACCTTCTCCATGCCGGCCGACCTCGCAAGCCGGGCCACGACGCCCTCGTGCCGGGCCAGCTCGGCGCGCACCGCGCCGACGATGACGGCGCCCGGATCCGCCTTCTTGTTCGCCCAGAGATCGACGTAGAGGACCGTGGCGCCCCGGTTCTGCAGCGCGGGGCGGAGATCCTCGCGCACGAAGGTGGACTTGCCGGTGCGCCGGGGCGCGGCGAGAAACAGGCCCGAAGCGGCCGCCGAGCCGACGGCCGAAGCCATGACGCCCTGGGCCATGCGTTCGGCCAGCTGGGTGCGGTGAAAAACCGTGTCCGCCATGGATCTCTCCTCAAGGGCTGCGGCCCGGGTCAGGTCGAGAGATTACAGCAAACTATAGCTCGGAGTTCAAAATTATAGTTAGCAGTCGCAAACTATAGATTCGCGACATAAAGTGCTGTAGTTGCCACGGCCTAGCGTGCCGGGGCACGGGGCGCGCCCTCCTCCCGCAGCTGCGCCACTGCCGCCTGCGCCAGCCCGATCGCGCCAGCCAGGGACCCGGCGCCGGCGATGAACAGGTTGTTGTGGCAGAAGACGGCGTCCTCGACACCGGTCACGGCCGCGAGATCCTGGTTGCGCAATCCGGCCCAGGCGGACGGCAGGTCGCGGCGCGCCACGAAGGACTGGGGCTCGATCGGCGCCACGCGCACCTGGTGCTGGCCGCCCGGCGTTTCCGGGTAGACCACGAACAGGACATCGGGCATCTCGGCACAGACGACGCCCGACCAGGACAGCCCCGATTCCTTCAGCACCAGGATCTTCCCGTCGGCCAGCAGCTCGCCCTGCCGGACCAGCGACTCGCCGGCGAACTTGTCCGAGAAGCGCACCATGAGACGGTCGATGAAAAGACCCATGAAGCCCATCACGGTCTTGAACTGCGCCAGCTCGAGCGCGGCGATCGCCGGCGGTGCGCCGGCGGCGCCCTCCTCGCTGCGCGAGGTGTTGAAGGCACTGACCATCGCGGAGATGCCGAAGTACCCCGGGCGCGGCATTGAGCGCGCCGGTGTCGGCCATGTCCAGGTGCTGCACGAGCTCGTCGTCGATCGCGTCGCGCACGCGCAGCGCGATCTGCTCGTCGATGCCCGGCAGGCGCTGGCGGATCAGGTCCAGGCCATGGGCCAGCCACACCAGGCCGGAGCTCGCGTAGACGACGCCGCTGGGCCGGTGCTCGGCGAAGCCCTTCTGGTGATGGTCGAAGCGGCCGCGCGCGGGATCCCATTCCCCGCCCACGTCGATGGCGAAGTCGGCCGCGGCAATGCGCTTCATGTCGCGCGTGCGGATCAGCGTTGCACCGGGATGCAGCGCCATCAGCACGGCCGCGGCGAAGACGTCGTCCGCATGGAAGGAGTTGCCATGCACGGCGACGGTGGGAGACGGGTCGGTCATGGCCGCCGAGCCGCTAGTCCGCCGAGAAGAAGCAGCGGAAAGCGACGTTCTTGTCGCCCATTTCCTCCGCGACGTCGCGGAACATGTCGAGGATCTCCTGGCACAGGGCGTACTGGGCGCGGGTGGGCAGATGCTCGAGGACCACGACGAAGCCCGTGTCCGCCGAGCGCGGGACCGAGCGCACGATGCTGGCGCCGAGCTCGGTCAGGCCCTTCTGCGCGCCCAGGCCGAAGTCCTCGACGATCTTCGCCACCGCGTCGGCCTTCGTGGCCATGTCGCGCAGCGATGTGCGCCAGAAGACGTTTCGCTCGCGCTGCGCGGCTTCCTGCAGGTCGCCGATGCGCAGTGCGCGGATGGACTGCACGAAGTTCGGGCGCATGTCGCCCAACTTGAGCATCTCTTCCAAAACCAATTCCATTCAATCTCTCTCTGTCGTTGATCGGGGCGGTGGTCGGTCGGATGACCGCTGCAGTGGGACTTCACGTGTGAGGCCGCCCCGACGGGGAAAACCCTCGATTATCGAGCTTCGGCACTTTCGGGGGAAGCCACGGCGAAACACGCTGCACCGGCCGGCACTGGCGCGCCATGCGGGCATTCCTTGATTCCAGGGCGCAGGAGCAGCGCGCCATCGGCCTTACCATCGCCTATCCCGCACCGGGGCGCCCACGCACCACGCCTGGTCTTCCTGCTCCGGTTCGGGGCGAGTTCGGCCGAGCCAGAAGGCGCACGCTGGCCCAAAGCATGCAAGCGCGTGAGGACCAGGAGATTTCCATGCTGACTTACTTTGATGCGTCGACGGTTCGGGAGGGTGAGCGCTTCGCCTACTGGCACGAGGAGATCTGTCGCAACTTCTGCCGCGCGGAGTCGACGCCCGTCGCCGCCGAGCGCTTCGACGCCAGCCTCTCGCGCACCGAACTCGGCACGGTCCAGATCAGCCAGATCGAATGCGCGCCGCTGCGCTATCAGCGCGCGCCCAGCGACGTCCGCTCGGCCCCGAGCGACGATTTCCTGCTGAGCCTGTTGCTCGATGGCGAAGGCCATCTCGAGCAGCATGGCCACCATGCACGCCAGCAGGTCGGCGACGTGGCGATCTACGACACCGCCCAGCCGTTCGTCTACCAGTTCCCCGACCGCTACCGCATGGCGCTGCTCAAGGTGCCGCGCCGCGCCATGCTGGCACGGGTGCCGACGGCCGAGCAGTTGCCCTCGCTGCTGATCAGCGGCCGGACGGCCCTGGGCGCGCTGGCCGGCAACATGATCCGCAACGCCGCCGCACTCGACCTCGATGGTCCGGCGGCGGCCAAGGTCGGCGCCTCGATCGTCGACGTCATTGCCGCCGCCATGGACGTCGAGTTCGGCGGCATGGCACCCGTGAACGGTCGCCACGCGTCGCTGCTGGCACGCGCGCAATCGCACATCCGCAGCCACCTCGACGATCCCGAGCTGGACGTGGAATCCATCGCCGCCGCGCTCTCGGTGTCGACCAGCACGCTGGCACGGCTGTTCGCGGGTGCCGGCACGACCGTCATGCGCTGGCTGTGGGACGAACGCCTCGCGACCAGCCACCGTGCCCTCGTCGAAGGCCGCGCGCGGCAGGTCACCGAAGTGGCGCTGAGCTGTGGCTTCAGCAGCTTCTCGCACTTCAGCCGCAGCTTCAAGGCGCGCTATGGCCAGTCGCCCAACACGCTCATGAAGTCAGGGCGCTCCGCGGCGCATTGACGCTTGCGCCTGCATGTTTCGGGCAAGCGCGATTGACGCTCCGGGACCAGCGTCGGCGCTGTCGGATCCCTAAAGTCGTCGCCAAGGCAACCGCTGTGGTTGCCGGAGACGACGATGACCTTCACCAGCCTTTCCCGCGCGGCCGCCCAGGCCCCTGCATCCATCACCGTTCGCAGTCCCGCTGCCCGGCGCAGCATCAGCCTCCTGCGAGGTCGTCCCGGCCTGGCCCTCGCAGCCACGCTGTCCTTCATCGGCCAGGCCGGCGTCGCGCAGGCGCAGGAGTCGGTGGTGCTCGGCAAGGGCATCGACATCGCCTCGCTGTGCGGCACCAAGCCCACCGTCGTCGGACTGACCGACGGATTCGGCGGCGACACCTGGCGCAAGATCGCCGAGGCTGAATTCCGCGACGAGGCATCGAAGTGCAAAAACATCACCAAGATCCTCTACGCCAACGCCAATGGCGACCAGCAGAAGTCCAACAGCGACATCAACAGCATGGTGGCGCAGGGCGTGAACGTGCTGATCTCGTTCACCGATTTCGGAGATGCCATGCTGCCGGCGCTGCGCAAGGCACAGCGCGCGGGCGTCACCGTCATCCCCTACTTCTCGAAGATGCCCGGCACGCCGGGCAAGGACTACGCGGCCAACGTCTACCAGGACCAGGTACGCATCGGCCAGATCTGGGCCGACTGGCTCGGCGACACGCTGAAGAAGGGCAACGTCGTGCTGCTGGGCGGCACGCCGGGGGCGACGTCGTCGCAGCGCTTCATGGATGGCTTCAAGGCGCAGCTCTCCAAGTACCCCGAGCTCAAGCTGCTCGACGACAACTACATCGTCACGAACTGGAATCCGGCCGACGCCCAGAAGGCGGTGGCGGGCCTGATCGCCAAGTACGGCGCCGGCAAGATCGACGCCATCGCATCCGACTACGGCGTGACCACGCTGGCGGCGATCAAGGCCTACGAACAGGCCGGCCTGAAGGTCCCCGCGCAGGTCACGCTGGCGAGCAACAACGACATCAATTGCAAGTATCTGCAGGCGAAGAAGGCCAACAAGGCCTGGCCGTACTACTCGCTCGACGGCACCACGACCATCGTGCGGTACGCATTGCGCCGCGGCATGGCCGAGTACCAGGGCACGAAGAACCCGGAACCCACGGGCGTGGTGCCCTTCCCTCTATGTGGACAGCGCGAAGAACGTCGACCCGAAGTGCGACCCGGCCGCGCCGCCCGACGCGGACCTGTCCTCCGGACTGCCGGGCGACAAGCTCGGCGCCCTCTTCCGCAAGTGACATGGGCACCGCGGCAATCGATTCCGTCGTGCTGCAACTCGACGGCGTTACCAAGCGCTTTCCGGGCGTGCGCGCACTCGACCGGGTGAGCTTCACCGTGCGGGCCGGCGAAGTGCACGGCCTGGTCGGCGAGAACGGCGCCGGCAAGTCCACCCTGATGGCGGTGGCCTCCGGTGCGCTGGCGGCCGACGAAGGCACGGTCATGCTGTGCGGGCAGGCCGTGCGCGGCGACCCCGAGCGGGCGCGCGAACTCGGCCTGGCCATCGTGCGCCAGGAGCCGGCGCTGATGCCCGACCTCAGCGTGACCGAGAACCTCTACCTCGGCGTGCCGCGGCGCTGCCGCCCTCCGATCGGGCGCGCGGCCCAGTGGGCGGCGGCGCTGCTGGCGCGCTGGAACGACGAGGTGCGCATCGATCCGCGCGAGCGCGTCGCCACCCTCGGCCCCGAGCAGCGCTTCATCGTCGAGATCGTCAAGGCACTGGCCGCCGAGCCGCGCCTGCTGGTGCTCGACGAGCCCACCGAACACCTGCTGGGCGACGACGTCGCGCGGCTGTTCGCGCGCATCCGCGAAGTCACGGCACGCGGCGCCGCGGTGGTCTACATCTCGCACCGGATTCGCGAGGTGCAGCAGATCGCCGACCAGCTGACGGTGTTGCGAACGGGACAGGGCCAGGGAAGCTACGCGGCGCGCAGCCTGAGCGAACAGCAGATCGTGGAGCTGATCGTCGGCGGCCAGCTCGATCGCGAGTTTCCGGCGAAGCGCGAGGCACGAGCACCCGGCGTCGACGCGCTGCGCCTCGAAGGCCTCGCCGGGCCGGGCTTCTCGGGCGTCGACCTGCGCGTGGCCTCCGGCGAGATCGTCGGCCTCGCCGGCATCGACGGGAACGGCCAGCGAGAGCTGCTGCGCGCACTGGCCGGCATGGCGCCCTCGCGCGGACGCGTGTGCGTCGGTGCGAAGGAAGTGGCGCTGCGCAACCCCGGCCGGGCGGCGGATGCCGGCATCCGGCTGTTGCCCGGCGACCGCCACCGCGAAGGCATCTTCGGCGAACTCAGCGTGCGCGAGAACTTCTCGCTGCGCAGCCTGTCGCGCGACCTGCGCGCGGGCCTGCTCGCGCGCGGCAGCGAGCTGCGGCGCACCGAGGAAGCGGTCCGCCAGTTCGCGGCCAAGACACCGGACACCGAGACGCCGATCGCGTCCCTCTCCGGCGGCAACCAGCAGAAACTGGTGCTCGCCAGCGTGCTCGCGAGCAGGCCCGCCGTGCTGCTGGTGGACGAGCCCACCCAGGGCGTGGACATCGGGGCACGCATGGAGATCTACCGCAGCCTGCGCGCCACCGCCGCCTCGGGCGTGGGCCTGCTGGTGGTGTCCTCCGACGCGCACGAGGTCGCGGGCCTGTGCGACCGGGTGCTGATCTTCTCGCGCGGACAGGTTGCCGCCGAACTCGCTGGCGACGCGGTCACCGAGCACGGCATCACCGCGGCGGTCCTGACCGCCACCACGGTACGCGAGCGGGCGCACGGCGGCGTTTCCGGGTTCTGGAAATGGGCCGCGGGCGACGTCGCACCCATTGCCATGCTCCTGCTGGCGGTGCTGCTGCTCGGCGCCTATGCCGCCTCGGTCAACGAGTTCTACCTGACGGGGCGCAACTGGGGCGGGGTCCTGCCGCTGATCGCCACGCTGGCGCTGGTGGCCTTCGGGCAGCAGGTGCTGATGCTCGTGGGCGGCATCGATCTCTCGGTCGGGCCGCTGATGGGGTTGATCGTCGTCGTCCAGTCCTTCTTCCTGGTGGCCGACGCCAGCGCGGGACAGCAGGCGCTCGGCTGGGCGCTGGTGCTGGTCATCTCGTTGGCGATCGGCTTCCTGAACTGGCTGCTCGTGGACCCGGCGGGCCTGCATCCGATGGTCGCCACGCTGGCGACCTACATGGTGGTGCAGGCCGTGTCGCTGCTGCTGCGGCCCGTGCCCGGCGGGCTGATCGCCGACGAGATCATGGAGGGCATCGGCGCGGGCATCGGCTTCGTGCCGCTGGCCATCCTGGCTGTGGCGGCGCTCGCACTGGCGCTGGAGTTCGGACTGTTCCGCACCCGTCTGGGCCTCGCGCTGCGCGGCTTCGGCTCGCGGCCCGAGGCTGCGCGCGTGGCCGGCGTGCATCCGCGCCGCACGCGCATGGCGGCCTACATGGCCTGCTCGTTCTTCGCCGGCCTGGCCGCCATCCTGATGATGGCGCAGACCGGCTCGGGCGATGCCAGCGCCGGCCTGAACTACACGCTCGCGAGCATCGCGGCGGTGGTCATCGGGGGCGCGAGCCTGTTCGGCGGGCGCGGCTCCTTCGTCGGCGCGCTGCTCGGTGCGCTGCTGATCACGCAGGTCAACGTCGTGACCGCTTTCCTCGGCCTGAGCGATGCCTGGCAGTCCTACCTGCTGGGCGCCATGATCGTGGCATCGGTCGCGCTGTACTCCAAGAGCCGCGACATGGCGGTGGCGCGATGAGCCCGCAAGTCCTCGGCGCCGCGCGGCCAGGCGACGCCCCGGCCGGACCCGCGGTCGCGCGCGGCCCGCGCGTCGGCGAATTCGGCTGGATCTGGATCGGCACCGCACTGCTGTTCGTCCTCAGCGCGCTCGTCGCGCCCGGCACCGTCGGGGCCGGCTCGCTGCTGGCGATGCTGCCCTTCGCCAGCATCCTGGCGCTGGTGGCCACCGGCCAGACGGTGGTGATCCAGCAGCGCGGCCTCGACATGTCGGCCGCGGGCATGGTGTCGCTGGCCGGCGTGCTGGCCGCGGTGCTGGGCTACGCCACGCAGTCCATGGCGCTGTCGATCGCCGGCGCGCTGGGCTGCGGCGTGCTGGTCGGGCTGCTCAACGGCTTCCTGTCGGCGCGGCTCGCGATCTCTCCGCTGATCGCCACCCTGGCGGTCAACGCGCTGCTGCTGGGCGCGGTGCGCAGCCTCAGCGGCAACGCGCCGATCTCGGCGCCGCACAGCATGCAGGCCTTCTCGCACGCCAGCCTGATGGGGCTGCCCAACAGCCTGTGGCTGGCCATCCTGTTCGTGGCGGCGGTGGCGCTGATCACGCGACGCACGCTGCTGGGCCGGCGCTTCGTGGCGGTCGGCGTGAATCCGCGCGCGGCGGCGGCCGCCGGCATCGCGCCGATGCGCTACCAGGTCGGCGCGTACGTGGTGTCGGCCGTGTGTTTCTCGGTGGCGGGCCTGCTGCTGGCGGGCTACATCGGCAACGCCTCGCATACCGCGGGCAACGACTACCTGATGCCGGCCATCGCGGCGGTGGTGGTCGGCGGCACGCCGTTCTCCGGCGGTCGCGGCAGCGTGATCGCCAGCGGCGTGGCCGCGCTGTTCATGGCCCAGCTCGGCCAGCTGGTGCTTGCGCTGGGCGCCGGCGCGGCCGTGCAGCTGCTGGTGCAGGCGCTGGCGATCCTGGCCGCGACCTCGATCCGCTTGCTGCCCCGACTCCTTTCCCGTTCCTCACCATGAGCCCATTCGATACCTCCACCGAACCCCTGGCCTCGACCGGGCCTGCCCGCGGCGCCGCGCTGCACTTCCAGTCGCTGACGGAAGTCTCGGGCCTGATCCAGCGGGGCGCGCTGTCGCCGGTCGATCTCACCCGCGCCATGCTCGCGCGCATGGACTCGCTCGATCCGCGCCTGCATGCCTTCGCACTGCCGATGGCCGAATCGGCGCTGCAGGACGCGCGCCGGGCGGATGCCGAGATCGCGGCCGGGCACCATCGCGGTCCGCTCCACGGCGTGCCGCTGGCGATCAAGGACATCTTCTGGACCGCGGGCGCACCCACCGCCGCGGGCATGGCGATCCACCGCGATTTCGTCGCGCACGAGGACGCCACGGCGGTGCGCCGGCTCAAGGAGGCCGGCGCGGTCATCCTCGGCAAGCTCACCTTAACCGAGGGCGTCTACGCCGAACACCGTCCGCCCTATGCGCAGCCGACGAATCCGTGGCAGGCCTCGCTGTGGTCGGGCGCGTCCTCCAGCGGCAGCGCGGTGGCGGTGGCCGCGGGCCTGTGCTTCGGCGCGCTGGCCTCCGAGACCGGCGGTTCGATCAAGCTGCCGTGCGCGGCCAATGGCGTCACCGGCATCAAGCCGAGCTGGGGCCGGGTCAGCCGGCACGGCGTGTTCGAGCTCGCGGCGAGCCTGGACCATGTCGGCGCGATGGCGCGCAGCGCGGCCGACGCGGCGCTGATCCTTGGCGCCATCGCCGGCGCCGACCCGTGCGACCCCACCAGCGCGCCCGGGCCGGCCCCCGACTACCGCGCCGCGCTCGAGCGTGGTGTTCGTGGCTTGCGCATCGGCATCGACCCGGCCTGGACACGGCATGAGGTGGATCCCGCCACCGCGCTCGCGCTGGAGGCCGCGGTCGAGGTGCTGGTCGGCGAAGGCGCGCTGGCGCAATCGGTGCGGCTGCCCGATGGCAGCGACATGATCTGGGACTGGTTCGGCGTTTGCGCGGTCGAGACCGCGCTGGCGCACGAAGCCACCTACCCCGCGCGCGCGGCAGAGTACGGGCCCGCCCTCGACAGCCTGCTGAAGACCGGCCATGCGATGACCGGCATGGAGCACCAACGGCTGCTGCGCCGGCGCGAGGCGTTCGCGCGCGCGCTCGACGCGGTGTTCGAGCGGGTCGACGTGATCGCGCTGCCGGTGCTCTCGTTCCAGGTTCCGACGCTGGAACGCATGGCCCGGGTGGACGACGACCTGATCGCCGGCCTGCACCGCTTCACCTGCGCCTTCAACATGTCGGGCCATCCCGGCATCGTCCTGCCCTGCGGCAGCGGACCGGCGCGCGCGCCGATCGTGTTCCAGCTCGTGGGCCGGCGCTTCGCGGAAGACCAGCTGTTCGCCGCCGCCCACGCATTCCAGCGCGTGACCGGCTGGCACCAGGCGCGGCCCATGGACTGAGACCGCCGTCCCCATCACCATCGCCATCGACGACAACGAGACGTACAAGGAAAGCCCATGACCGAACCCTCCTGCCCCCACGCCACCGCTGCCGCTGCTGCGGCCGCCGAGCGCGTTCCCGACGCACGCCAGGCCAGCGCCAGGGAGGCGCTGCCCGAGGACTATCCGGGACGCATCGTCGCCTTTCCCGAGGACGTGACCCACATGGTCAGCGCGATGTACGGCTTCCAGTCGAGAACGCCGGGTGCGGCCGATGCACAGCGCCAGGCACTGCAAGCGTTGTTCGCACTTCCCGACGGCCCCGGCTGGGTGGAGCGCGCGCACTATGTCGATCCCCAGGGCCATGCCTGCGACATCCTGCTGGCCTACTGGGTCGGGCGCGACGCCTATCTGCGCTGGAGCGCGAGCGAGGCACCCGCGCGCTGGTGGCGCGAGTTGCCGGCCGATCCAGCCGGCGGCAGCGGCTTCTGGCGCGAGGTGATGAGCGCCCACAAGGACCGTTTCCAGTACGCCGCCGGCACGGACGAACCCGCCAGCGCCGCGGCGCTGCTGCCCATGGTGGGCTCGAAGAAGTTCGGCTACTGGGGCAGCTACCGCGATCGCTTCGCCGCCTCCCGTGGCGACAACTTCGCCAGCCCCCACAAGGAGATGCCGGACGCGGTGGCGCGCGACACGCTCGGCCGCCGGATCCGCATCACCACGCCCGACAACATCTGCTTCATCCGCGAGGGCCAGGGCTGGGAGCGTGCGCTCGAGGCCGAGCGCGCGATCTGGACCGACAAGATGGAGCAGGTGGTCGCGCAATGGGTCGCGGCACTGCAGCAGGATCCGAAGGTCACGGGCGGCCTGAGCATCCGGTTCTGCCGCGAGCAGGACGTCGCCAGCGGCGCCGAGCGCGAGAAGCAGTCGCAGTTCGGCTTCCTGCTGTCGCTGGGCCATATCGAAAAGGCGGCGCGCACCCACGCCACCCACCTGTGCGTGCGCAGCAGCTTCATCGACATGTACACCGAGCCGAAGTTCGCGCCGCAGATGCACATCTGGGTCGAGGCGCAGATCCTCAAGCGCGACGAGCTCGATGCCCAGTACATCAACTGCCATCCGCACACGGGGCTGTTGCCCTACTTCGAGGCCAGCGAGGTACCGGCGGGCTGCGCGGTGCGCTTCGCGGCGGATTGACGGCCCGCGGCCGGGCAGCCCGGCCGCTCGCTATCGCGGCACGTAGTTGTAGACGCCCACGCCCTGCAGGATGAGCAGTTCGCAGGGCTGGCCGGCGTTGCCCGAGACCATGTGCGGCACGCCCGCGGGCACGGTGTAGACCTCGCCGGGCGCCATCACGCGCGCGCCCTCTTCGGGGTCGCGCACCGCCACCCGCGCAACGCCGCTCACGCAGTAGAAGGTATCGGCGATCCGGTCGTGCGAGTGCCAGGGCACGCATTCGTCGACGCCGTGGCCCTGCACGATCAAACGCAACTCGGGCGGCGAGGCGATCACGTCCATGCGCGCCAGGCCGGGCACCAGGCGCGCCGTGTCGGCATGGGTGTGGACCGCGGCCGCGGGCTCCACGCGCGCCCGGCGCGTGGGTTCGCCCACATGCGCCAGCGTGGGCGCGGCGCTGGCACGGCGCTCCAGCCCCTCTCCGTGCTCGAACACGGTGAACTCGATCGGCGCGCCGTCGACGGCATACACCGACAGGTCCACGCCGGGCGGTACCGAATAGAACTCGCCCGCCTCCAGCATGCAGCGAAACGGCGGGCGCTGGATCTGCACCGCCAGCCCCGACCGGTGCGCGAAGAACAGCGCGGTCGCGCGCAGGCTGCGGAACCAGGCCACCGGCTGGTTTGCCGCCAGCGCGACCCGCCGCACCCAGAGGCCGGGCACCTCTGCCACCGAGGTGCAGTGCGCCGCCGAGAACGGGTCGACCGCGGTGTCGGTCGTTGCGTCGTCCATGTCAGGAGTCCACCTTGAAACCGATGGATTTGACCACGGGGCCCCATTGGGCGGTATCGCCGCGCAGGCGTGCCGCCAGGTCCTCGGCGCTGGACCAGCGGGCTTCGATGCCGACATTGGCCACCCCCTCGATCAACGAGGGCACGGCCAGGGCCTTGCGCAACTCGGCATTGAGCCTGCCCACCAGCTCGGGCGAAGCCTTGGGAGGGAGGAACACCGCGAACCATTCCGCGAACTCCAAGCCCTTGAACCCTTGTTCCGCGAAGGTCGGCACGTCGGGCGTGAACTTGCCGCGGCGCGTCGTCGCGGTGGCGAGCACGCGCAGCTTGCCGAGTTCGGCCTGCTGCCGGAACTCTCCCACCGGAGCCGCCACCGCCGCCACCTGCGCGCCCACCGTGTCCATCACCGCCGGCTGCGAGCCGCGGTAGGGAACATGGACCAGCGGGACCCCGCCGGCGCGCGAGAGCAACTCGATCATGAAGTGCTGCGGCGTCCCGGCCGCCGGCGAACCGCAGCTTGCACGCGCGGGGTTGGCCTTGGCCCAGGCCAGGAAGTCGGGCACGTTCTTCACCTCGCGCGGCACCATGGGGCCCACCGCCAGGCCGGTATCGAACACGCCGGCCAGCGACACGGGCGTCAGGTCCTTGAACGGGTCGTAAGGCAGCGAGCCGTAGATGAAGGGGTAGATGGCCAGCCCCGCCATCGGCACCACCAGCATGGTGCGACCGTCGGGCGCGGCCTGCTTGGTGGCCGAGATCGCCAGCTGCCCGGCCGCGCCGGTGCGGTTCTCGACCACCACCGACGGTGCGTAGCCGCCCTGGATCTGCTGCGCGATGTGGCGGCTGAGCACATCGTTGGTTCCGCCGGGCGCGAAGCCCGCGAGGATGCGCGCTACATCGGGGACCTGCGCACGCGCGGCCGCGAACGGCAGGCTGCTCAGCGAACCGGCCGCCGACAGGGCGGCAGCGGTCTTGAGGAACGCTCTTCTCTCGATCGTCATGGAAACTCTCTGCGATGGTGAATGAAAGCCGCCGGCGCCAGACAGGCGCGGCGCGGCACCGAAGCTGGAAGTTAGCGCCGAGGGGCCCCCGGCGCTTGTCCGGGAGCGCCATTTGCAATTGCCCGCCAAAGGCAGGCCGCCATTGGGTGCCGTGGGCAAGAACGATTGCATGGCACAGGCAAGCGCAGCGTCGGCGGCCGGTGCATATTGGCGGACGTCACGACTCTCGCCCCGGAAGGCCCTCCCCATGCTCCACCCCCATCCCCCCACGCGTTTCGCCCCCGCGGCAGACCAGGCGCGCGCCCTGAAAGAAGCGCTGCAGGCCAACGGCGTCATGCCCGAAGGCTATGTCGAGCAGTGGGAAGACACCTTCGACCACTGGGTCCCGGAGAACGGAGCGCGCATCGTCGCGCGCGCATGGAACGATCCGGCCTATCGCGCCCTGCTGCTGCGCGACGGCACCGAGGCCTGCCGCGAACTGGGCTATGGCGGCCCGGAGGGCGGTTTCATCGTCGCGCTGGAGAACACGCCGGTGCTGCAGAACGTCATCGTCTGCACCCTGTGCTCGTGCACCGCATGGCCGGTGCTGGGGCTGCCGCCGGACTGGTACAAGAGTTTCGAGTACCGCTCGCGGGTGGTGCGCGAGGCGCGCCAGGTGCTGCGCGAACTCGGCCTCGCGCTGCCCGACAGCGTGAAGATCCAGGTCTGGGACACCACGGCCGAGACGCGCTACATGGTGCTGCCGATGCGACCGGCGGGCACCGAGGGCTGGAGCGAGGAGAAGCTCGCCTCGATCGTCACCAAGGACTGCCTGATCGGCGTGGCCCTGCCCGACCTCGCTTCCGCGCGCGCCTGAAACGAAGCACCGACAAGGAAACATGGACCATGGACGGACTACAGGATCTGGGCGGAATGCAGGGCTTCGGCCCGATGCCCGCGCACGAGGACGAGCGCCCTTTCCACGCCAGCTGGGAACCGGTGAGCTATGCCGTGGCGCTACTGGCCGCCGAGAAGGGCCTGTGGACCTTCGACGCCGGCCGCCACGCGATCGAGCGCATGCCGGCCCGCCAGTACCTCGGCATGAGCTACTTCGAGCGCGTGCTCGCCGGTATGACGACGCTGGCGATCGAATCGGGCGCGGTGACGCGCGAGGACCTCGAGGCGCGCGCGGGCGGCGCGGTACCCGTGGCCGCGCCGATGGGCGCCGGCGAAGCGGCGCGGCGCGACCACCCCGGCTTCGAGATCGGTGCGCGCGTTCGGGTGCGCGACCACCACACGTCGGGCCACACGCGCGCGCCGCGCTACATCCATGGCCGCGAGGGCACGGTGCTGCGCGTGGCGCCCAAGGCGCGTTTCCCCGGCGAGGTCGGGCACAGGCAGGAGGCCTTTCACGAGCCCACGTACCACGTGCGCTTCGAGGCCACCGACCTGTGGGGCGATGCGGAGCCCGGCGCCTCGGTGGTGGTCGACGTCTATCAGAGCTATCTCGATCCGGTGCGCTGAGAGAGACTGCCGCGCGTCAGTGCGCCATCGTGCAGGTCACCCCACCGTCGATCGGCAACGCCGCGCCCGTGATGTACTTCGATTCGTCGCAGGCCAGGAAGACCGCGGCGTTGGCCACGTCCCAGACATCGCCCATGCGCTTCATCGGCACGCAACGCGAGCGGGCCTCGCGCATGCGCTCGACGTCGCCGTCGTAGAAGGACAGCATCGTCACGTGGACGCGCGGCGAGTCGATGAGCCCGGGCAGGATGCTGTTGCAGCGGATGTTGTCGGGGCCGTGCTGGACGGCGATCATCCGCGTCAGGTGGTTGAGGGCCGCCTTCGAGGCCTGGTAGGACACGATGGGATGGCCGGTCCAGGTGATGCTCGCGATCGACGACACATGGATGATCGAGCCGCCGCCCTGGGCCTTCATGATCGGGATGACGGCCTTGCAGCTCAGGTAGGCGCCCTTGACGTTGACATCGAACACGCGATCGAAGTCCTCCTCCGCCGTCTCGACCACGCCGCCGCGGGTGTTGATGCCCGCGTTGTTGTGCAGCACGTCGATGCGGCCGTAGCGCCGCATGGCCTCGTCGACCACGGCATTGACCTGCGCCGCATCGGCGACGTCCGCCGCGGCATGGATCGCCTCGCCGCCCTCCGCGTGGATCAGGCCGGCGGTGCGCGCGGCCGCCGCCTCGTTCATGTCGACGCAGACGACGCGCGCCCCCTCGCGCGCGAACGCCACGGCCGCGGCATTGCCGTTGCCCCAGTCGTCGACCACGCAGCCGGCGCCGAGCACCAGCGCCACTTTGCCTTCGAGTCTTCTTGTCATGGCTTCGTGCCTTCGCAGGACGCACCGCGGCTGCTGCAGGGCAGCTGCTGCACGACGGCGCGCCATTTTTCGGATTCGGTCGCGACCGCGCGCCTGAGCGCGGCGGGCGGGATGGTCTGGGCGTGATAGCCCAGGGTTTCGAGCTGGCGCCGGTAGTCGGGGTCCTGCGCGATGCGCGCGACCTCGGTCTCGAGCCGCTTCGCGATGTCGGCCGGCAGCCCCGCGGGCGCCACCAGGCCGAACCAGCCCGTCGCCTCGTAGCCGGGCACCGTCTCGGCGACGGTGGGCACGTCGGGGAGCAGCGACGAGCGCGCCTTGCCGCTGGTCGCCAGCGCCTTGACCTTGGCGCCGTCGATCAGCGCCTTGGCACCGCCGACGACGTCGAACATGAAGTCGGTGCGCCCGGCGATCACGTCGATCATTGCCGGGCTGCCGCCGCGGTAGGGGATGCCGTTGAACCGCACCTTCGCGAGATCGCCGAGCAGCGCGCCCGCCAGGTGGTTGCCGGTGCCGACGCCCGACGAGCCGTACGAGACGGCATCGGGCGCCTTGCGGGCCCGCGCGAGCAGCGCACCCAGGTCCTTGTCGGGCGCATCGGCGCGGGTGACCAGCACGTACTCGAAGGACGCATAGGTCCCTAGCCAGGTGAAGTCGTCGACGGCATCGTAGGGAAGCCTGGACATGTGCGGCGCCACGGTGTGCAGGCTGTTGGCCGTCGCGCCGAGGGTGTAGCCGTCCGCGGGCGCGGTGGCGACGCGCTTCAACGCGATCTCGCCCGAGGCGCCGGTGAGGTTCTCCGCGACGACCTGCTGCCCGAGCGCCGTGCCCAGCCGCTGGGCGAGCAGACGCGCCGCCTTGTCGGTGGCGCCGCCGGCCGCGAGCGGAATGATCAGCCGGATCGGATGGTCGGGCCAGTTCTGCGCCGCGGCCGGCCCGGCGGCGATGGCTGCCAGCAGCAGGGCCGAGATGCCGCGCAGGTGGCCGAAGACGTGGCGGCTACGCATGGAGCGGCTCCTCATGGTCCTTCGGCACGGCGGCGGAACGCTGCACCGTCTCCTCCCGCCGCGCCTCGACGTTCTTGCCAAGCACCATGTCGGCGGCTTTCTCCGCCAGCATCACGGTCGCGGCGCAGGTGTTCGAGGACGTGATGGTCGGCATGACGGACGCGTCGATAACGCGCAGCCCCTGCATGCCGTGCACCCGCAACTGCGGATCGACCACGGCCAGCGCGTCCGATGCGGGACCCATCTTGCAGGTGCCGATCACGTGGTAGCCGGTGACGGCATACCGGCGCACGAAGTCCAGGAACTCGTCGTCGGTCTGCACGGACGGGCCGGGCAGCAGTTCGGCGCGCACCGTGCCGCGCATGGGTTCGGTCTCGAAGATGCGGCGCACCCAGCGCAGCGCATCCACCACCACGCGCTGGTCGGTGGCATGCGACAGGTAGTTGGGCTGGATCAGCGGCGCGTCGCGGCCGTCGGCAGAACGGATGCGCACATGGCCCTGGCTCTGCGGGCGCAGCTGCCACGCGCCGCAGGTGAGGCCGGGCTCGTCGTCCACCTCGCCGAGCCGGCCGAGCGAATAGCTGGCCGAGATGAAGGACAGCGCGAAGTCGGGCGAAGGCAGCTCCGCGCGCGTTTTCCAGAAACCGTAGATCAGGATCGGGCTGATCGAGAGGATGCTGGGCCGCCGCACGGCCCAGGCCGCGACCTCGCGCGCGAGCCGCAGGCCGCGAACGCGCCGGTTGATGCTGTCGGCGTCCGGGCTCGTGCGGGCGACGAAGCGCGGGCAGTAGTGATCGCGCAGGTTCTCGCCGACCCCTGCCAGCGCCTGCACGACCTCGATGCCGTGCGCCTGCAGCAGGCCCGCCGGCCCGATGCCGGACAGCTGCAGCAGCTGCGGGCTGTGGATGGCACCGGCGCTCACGATCACCTCGCGCCGCGCGGCGATGCGTTCGGGCTGCATCGCGCCGTCGCGATGGAACTCCACGCCGGTCGCGCGGCGCTGCTCGGTCAGGATGCGGCTCACGCGCGCACCGGTGACGACCCGCGTGCCGAAGCGGCGTTGGGCCGGATGCAGGAAGGCATGGGCCGTGCTCCAGCGCCGGCCCTCGTGGATCACGCTCTGCGTGTAGCCGATGCCGGCCTGCGAGGCGCCGTTGTAGTCGGCGGTGCGCGGAATGCCGGCCCGCTGCGCCGCCTGCAGGAAGGTCTCGCACAGCGCGTCGCGCCAGGGAGTTTCCTGCACGCGCATGGGACCGTCGCGCCCGTGGTATTCGTCGCTGGCCGGCCCGACGAAGCCTTCGCTGCGCCGGAAGTACGGCAGCACGTCGCGGTAGCCCCAGCCGGCGTTGCCCAGCTGCTCCCAGCCGTCGAAGTCCTGCGCCTGGCCACGGCTGTACACCGCGCCGTTGACCGCGCTCGAGCCGCCGAGGGTGCGGCCCTGGACCAGGGCGGTGCGGCGCCCCGCCGTGCCCGCCGAGGGCTCGCATTCGAGCTGCCAGCTGTAGCGCGGGTCGCGCAGCAGGCGCGTGAAGCCGGCGGGGATGCGCGTCCAGGCGCTGTCGTCGGACGGCCCGGCCTCGAGCACGCAGACGCTGTGGCCGGCCTCGCCGAGCCGCCAGGCCAGCACGCCGGCCGCCGTGCCGCCACCGACGATGACGTAGTCGAAACTGTCCATGGGATCAGTCGACCTTCAGGTCGAGCCTGGTCACGAGCTCGCGCCACTTCTTCTGCTCGGTGGCCATGATGCCGCCGAGCTCCGCGCCCGAAGTGACGCGCGGCACCAGGTTGTTGGTCTGCAGGTACTCCACCACGGCCGGGCTCTTCGAGGCCTCGCGGATCGCGGCGTCGAGCCTGGCGATGGCCGCCGGCGGCGTCCTGGCCGGTGCCACGATGCCCATGAACGCGGCCGTGCTGAGCTTGGGCATGCCGAGTTCGGCGAAGGTCGGCACGTCGGGCATCCGGGGCATGCGCTTGTCGCCCGAGATGGCCAGCACCTTCATGCGGCCCGCGTTCACGTACTGCACCGAGGTCGACACGTCGTTGAACATGGCCTGCACCTGCCCGCCGATCATGTCGGTGATGGCCGCCGCGGCCCCCTTGTACGGCACGTGCGTCATCTCGATGCCGGCCACCGACTTCAGGTTCTCCATGGCAAGGTGCGGCAGGCCGCCCGACGCGGTGCTGGAGTAGTTCATCTTGCCCGGGTTGGCCTTGGCGTAGGCGATGAATTCCTTGACGTTGTTGGCGGGCACGAAGTTGTTGACGGCCAGGCCCAGCGGAATCTCCGCGACCGAGGTCACCGGCACGAAGTCGCGCGTGAGTTCGTAGGGCTGCTGCTTGTAGAGGTAGGCGTTGTACGAGAGCAGCGACAGGTCCATGAAGAAGATGGTGTAGCCATCGGGCGGCGCGGTGGCCGCGGCCTGCGTCGCGATGAGCGTGTTCGCGCCGGGCTTGTTGTCGACCACGATCTGCTGGCCCAGCTTGTCGCTCATGACGGTGGCGAACTGGCGCGCCATCACGTCGGTGACGCCGCCGGCCAGGTAGGGCACGATCATGCGGATCGGCTTGGAGGGATAGGTGTCCGCGAGCGCGGGCAGCGCGCTCGACACCAGCATCAGCGCCGTGGCGGCGAGCAGGCTGCGGCGCTTCGTGCGCCCGGCGAGGGGGGTGGCGATCTTCATGGTGTTGTCTCCGTTGAGGTTTCTTTCGAGGATGCGGATGGGGCGAAGCGCTCAGCCCATGTCGAGCACCACCGACTTGAGCTGCATGAACTCGTCGATGTGGCGCGTGCCGAACTCGCGCCCATAGCCGCTCATGCGGTAGCCGCCGAAGGGGATCGACGGGTCCATCTGCAGGTAGCAGTTGATCCAGACGGTGCCCGAACGCAGCGCGCCGCTGACGCGATGCGCCTTCTTCACGTCGCGCGTCCACACGCCCGCGCCGAGGCCGAAGGGCGTGTCGTTGGCGATCGCCAGGGCCTGGTCGGCATCGTCGAAGGGGATGGCGGAGATCACGGGGCCGAAGATTTCCTCGCGTGCGATGCGCATGTCGTTGCGCACGCCAGCGAACACCGTCGGCGGCACGAAGAAGCCGTCGCGCAATGCATCGTCGTCGCACCGGTTGCCGCCCGAGACGAGCTGCGCGCCCTCGCGCGGGCCGGCGTCGAGGTAGCCGCAGACGCGATCGAGCTGCTTGCGCGAGACCAGCGGGCCGATCTGGGTGGCCGGATCCAGGCTGTGGCCGATCTTGAGCGAGCGGCCGACCGCGGCCACGCGTTCGACGAATTCGTCGTGGATCGAACGCTCGACCAGCAGGCGCGACCCCGCGCAGCAGATCTGGCCCGAGTTCGCGAACACCGCCATCGCGGCGCCGCGCGCCGCGGCGTCGAGGTCGGCATCGGCGAAGACGATGTCGGGCGACTTGCCGCCGAGCTCGAGCGAGAGCCGCTTCACGTTGCCCGCCGAGGCGCGGATGATGGCCTGCCCCGTGACGGTGGAGCCGGTGAAGCCGAGCTTGTCGACGCCGGGATGCGCCGCGAGCGCCGCGCCGGCATCGCCCGCGCCGGTGACGATGTTGAGCACGCCGGGCGGCACCCGGCCTCCACCGCGAGTTCCCCCAGCCTCACGGCGGCGAGCGAGGCCTCTTCCGACGGCTTGAGCACCACCGTGCAACCCGCCGCGATGGCCGGCGCGATCTTCGTGATGCACACGCTCAGCGGGCCGTTCCACGGCGTGATGGCACCCACCACGCCGATCGGCTCCTTCAGCGCATAGCTCAGGAAGTGGCCGGGCAGCGAGTTCTCGATGGTCTCGCCATGGATCGCCGTCGCCAGGCCCGCATAGAAGCGCAGCAGGCCGGTGGGGCGGCCCATGCCCGCGCGCACCACGCTGATCGGGCCGCCGAATTCCAGCGACTGCAGATAGGCCAGCTCTTCCCTGTGCCGGTCGATGAGGTCGGCGATGGCCAGCAGCAGGCGCTGGCGCTCCACCGGCTTGGTGCCGCGCCACGGGCCTTCGAAGGCCCGGCGCGCCGCCGCCACGGCATCGTCGATGTCGGCTTCGCCGCCTCGTGCCAGCCGCGCGATGACCTGGCCGGTCGAAGGATCGATCGACTCGAAGGTCTGGCCGGAACGCGCGGGGGTCCATTCGCCGCCGATCAGCAGGCGCGTGTCGCGCGACAGGATGGCGGGACGCGATGGGTCGTTGGGGGTGTTGGGCATGGTGAATCTGAAAACGTTTTTCTCTGCCGTTCTATTGGGAAGCAGCGAGAACATCGCTGCAATCCCGTGGAACGTTTCTATGTGGGAAAACCACTAGCGGCTCAGGGCCGGGCGCTGAACACCGGTGCCATGCGGCCTTGCTCGGTCGCGCGAAAACGCACCGCGACGGGCATGCCGACACGCACGTCGCCGAGGTCGGTGTCGACGATGTTGGTCATCAGGATCGGGCCTTCCTCGAGGCGCACGTAGGCCAGCACATAGGGCGCGCCGGTACGCCTGACGATCGAGAAGCTGTAGACCTCGCCCAGGCCCGATGCCTCGATCCAGTCGAGCGCATCGGCATGGCAGAACGGGCAGAACGCGCGCGGATGCCAGTGCCATCGCGAGCACGCGCGGCAGCGCGGAAGCAGCAGCTGCCCCGCGGCGCTGGCACGCCAGAAGGCCTGGGTCTCGGGAAAGGCCTGGACATAGGGGTCCTGCAGCGTGCGCTCGAGCGCACCGGCCGCCGCCTGCTCGACGTCGGGCTTCGTCATGAGGTGCGCTCCATCAACAGCGTGGCGTGCGAATGGCCGATGCCGAACACCATGCCGGGACCGGTGGCCATCGCGATGTCGCAGTTCGGCACCTGCACGGCCGCATGCGCCTCGCCGCGCAACTGCCGCATAGCCTCGATCACCTTGGTCATGCCGCCCCGGTTCTGCGGGTGGTTGTTGCACAGGCCACCGCCATCGGTGTTCCATGGCAGGCGCCCGACGCCCGAGACCAGGCCGCCATCCGCGACGAAGCGGCCGCCCTCGCCGCGGGCGCAGAAGCCCAGGTCTTCCAGCTGCAGGATCACCATGATGGTGAAGTTGTCGTAGATGGACGCGTATTTCACGTCGCGCGGCGTGAGGCCCGCCGACTCGAAGGCATCGCGCCCGGAGATCGCAGCGCCGGTGCGCAGCATGTCGAAGTCGCCCGCTTCGCCGGTGCGCACCGTCTCGCCGAAGCCGCGCACCGCCACCATCGGGCGCCGCAGGCTTCGCGCGATCTCGGGACGCGTCACCACCAGCGCGCCGCCGCCGTCGGTGATCACGCAGCAGTCGAGCCGATGCAGGGGATCGGCCACCATCGGCGAGTTCAGCACGTCCTCGACCGTGAAGACCTTGCGCAGCAGCGCATGCGGGTTGTGCTGCGCATGCATCGACGCCGCCACCTTGACCCAGGCCAGCTGCTCGCTGGTGGTGCCGTGCTCGTGCATGTGGCGGCAGGCGAAGTTGGCGTAGATGCCGCTCACGGTCCAGCCGTAGGGCTCTCCCAGGCCGACCAGGGCCGGTCCGCGGGCAGCACGCGCAACTCGGTGCCCGTCGCCTGGCCACCGCTGCGCGGCTTGCCGGCCAGCGTGACGAGCGCGACCGAGCAGCGCCCCTGGGCGATCGCCTGCGCGGCACGGCCCACGTGGCTGATGTACGAGCAGCCCCCCGATTCGGTGCCGTCGACGTGCCGCACCTTGAGGTTCATGTAGTCGGCCATCAGCGCGGGAACGCCGCCGGGTGCGTCGGCGGCGCAGAAGTAGCCGTCGACATCGGCGAAGCCCAGGCCGGCGTCGTCGAGCGCACCGCGCGCGCACTCGGCATGCAGCTGCGCCACCGACTTGTCGGGCGCGTGGCGCGTGGGATGTTCGTAGGCGCCGACGATGCAGGCCGGATAGGGTCGTTGCACCGGCATCGCTACTCCGCCTTCGCGCCGCTGTCGCGCACGAGCTTGAGCCATTGCTCGCGCTCCGACGCGATGGTCTTGCGCCAATCCTCATGGCCGACGAAGTCGGGCTCCATCCCGATCGACTTGGCATATTCCCTGAACGCGGGCTCGCGGGCCACCTCGCCGATCGCGTCGGACATCTTGCGCACGATGGCCTCGGGCGTGCCCGCCGGCGCGAAGAAGAAGGTGTTGGCGACGTAGGCGTAGCCCGGGACGCCGGCTTCCGCCATCGTCGGCAGGTCGGGGTAGGAGGCCGAGCGGCTCGCACCGCTGGCCGCGAGGATGCGCAGCTTGCCGGCCGCGATCAGCGGACGGGCCGTCGTGATCGCGGCGAAGGAGAAATCGACCTCGCCGGTGGAAGTGCCCACGGCCGCGGGCACCTGGCCCTTGTACGGCACGTGCAGCAGCTGGATGCCGGCGAGCGTGGCGAGCAGCGCGGCCGACAGGTGCTGCGAACTCCCATTGCCGCCGGATGCGTAGCTGAGCTTGCCGGGATGCGCCCGGGCATGGGCGACGAGGTCCTGCACGCTCCGGAAGCGCGACTCGGCCGGCACCACCAGCAGCAGCTGCACCGCGCCGACCTTGGCGATCGGCACGAAGGACTTCAGAGGGTCGTAGCTGATGCGCTGCATCAGCGCCTCGTTGGTGAAGTAGCCCGTCGAGGTGATCATCAGCGTGTAGCCGTCGGGCGCCGAGCGCGCGGCCAGCTCGGTGCCGATCAGCCCGTTGGCCCCGGACCGGTCGGTCCATGACGAGCGGCACCTTCCAGCGCTCGCCGATCTTCTGCGCGATGAAGCGCGAGGAGGCATCCGTCGCCGTGCCTGGCGCATAGGGCTGGATGAGCGTGATCGCGCGCTCGGGCCATGCGGTCGCCTGGGCGCGGGCCGCCAGCGGCAGGCCGGCCGATGCCACGGCAGCCAAAGCGCACAGTCCTTCGACGATCCACGAGCGGCGGCTGATCCCGCTGTCCGTACATTGGTGTGAAAGCTCAGACACGGCGCGCACTCCCCTGCCAGAAACGTTCGCGAATCTCGCGCTTGAGCACCTTTCCGACGGCGCTGCGCGGCAACTGCTCCCAGACCTCGATGGTCTTCGGTGTCTTCATGCCGCCCAGCCGCTCGCGGCACAACGCGAGCGCCGCGTCGCAGTCCAGGCTCTGCCCGGGCTTGAGTTCGACCACGGCCTTGATGGCCTCGCCCCAGACCGCGTCGGGCACGCCGATGACCGCGCAGTCGCTCACCGCGGGCAGGGTCCACAGCACCTGCTCGATCTCGCCGGGCGAGATGTTGAAGCCGCCGGAAACGATCAGGTCCTTGAGGCGGTCGACGATGTAGAAGTAGCCCGCCTCGTCCATGTAGCCGACGTCGCCGGTATGCAGCCAGCCATGCTTGAACGTCTCGGCCGTCTTCTCGGCGTCGTTGTAGTAGCCCTTCATCACGATGTCGCCCTGCACCACCAGTTCGCCGCGCTCGCCGGCCGGCAGCAGCCCGCCCTGCGGATCCATGACCGCCACGCGCACGAACGGCGACGCGCGGCCGCAGCTCGCCAGCCGTCGATGCAGCGCGGGGTCGGCCAGGATGTCGGCGTGGTCCTGCGGCGTGAGGCAGGTGCAGATGAACGGGGCCTCGGCCTGCCCGTAGCACTGCACCATGACCGGACCGAACACCTCGAGCGCCTGGCGCAGCTTGTCGACCGACATCGGGGCCGCCGAGTAGACGAAGTAGCGCAGCGCGCTGTAGTCGTGCCGGCGCAGGTCCGGGTGCGCGAGCAGCTTGTAGATCACCGTCGGCGGCAGGAAGAGCTGCGTGACCCGGTACGTAGAGAGGGCCTCGAGGATGGCGCCGGCCTCGGCCGATGCCAGCACGACGGTCGAGCCGCCGTAGGCCATGGTCATGAAGCAGACGGCACCGGCTGCATGCGTCATCGGGGCCACGGCCAGGTGCACCGGCCGCCCCACCACCGGCATGGCCGCGAACCAGTTGGCCATCATGGCGCCGTAGACGCGGTGCGTGACCAGCACGCCCTTGGGCAGTCCCGTGGTGCCGCCGGTCCCGCGGATGGCGACCACGTCGTCGGACCGTGCGGGGCTGCGGTGGCGCGCATCGGACTGGCGCGCCGCCCAGTTTTCCAGGCTGGGCACGCCATCGAGTTCGCGGTCGATGCAGACCACGCCGCGCAGTTCCGGGATCGCCTCGCGCAGCATCGGCAGCTGCGCCTCGAAGCTGCTGTGGATGAACAGGAAGCGGCAGCCGCCGCGCGCGAGGATGTTGACGTTCTCCTCGGCCGAGTTGCGCGCGTTGACCGGCAGCCACACGGCGCTGGAGCGCACCGTGCCGAGCACGGCGACCATGGTCAGCAGGTGGTTCTGGGTCAGCAGGCCGACCTGCGATTGCGCATCCATGCCCGCGGCCTGCAGGCCGTTGGCGATGCGGTGCGTCAGCGCATCGACCTCGCCATAGCTCAGGGTGCGTCCGCCGGGCTCGACGAGGCAGGGCGCGTCGGGGCCGAGGCTCAGGCCCCGGTCGAAGGAGTCGATCAGCTGCATTGGGGGTTTTCTAGAAACGATTTCATATGCGTTTCACTCTACGATAGGCACCCGATTCCGCAAATGGTGTGGAACGTTTCTATACTGGTAAACGATGAGACAACGGATCTCGGTGCGAGATGTGGCCCATGCGGCCGGCGTGGCGATCGGCAGCGTGTCGCGCGTGCTCAACGACAGCGGTTACGCCAGTCCCGAGTTGCGGCGGCGCGTGCTGGAAGCGGTCGCGAAGCTGGGCTACGAGCCGGACTTCACGGCGCGCCATCTGCGCACCGGACGCAGCAAGACCATCGGCTACCTGCTGCCCAACATCGCGAACCCCTCGCTGGCCGCGCACCTGAGCGAGGTCGAGCGGCTGACGCAGGCCGCGGGCTATTCGCTCTTGGTCGGTAGTTCCGAGCGCCAGACGCGCGACCGCGAACTCGTCGCCTTCTTCGAGAACCGCCGGCTCGAGGGGATCATCGCGTCGCCGACCTTCGAGTACCCCGACCCCGAGGACTGCCCTTTCGCGCAGTCCAAGCTGCCCGTCGTCATCTGCGACCGCGACATGGGCGCGGCCTTCGACAGCGTGCTCATCGACCACCTGCGCGGCATGCGCCGCGCGGTCGACTACCTGCTGTCGCTGGGACACCGGCGCATCGCCCTGTTCGTGTCGAGCGCGAGCCTGCGCCCCGGGCGGGAGAAGCTGGCGGGCTACAAGGCCTCGCTGGCCGCCGCCGGCATCGCGTTCGACGAGCGGCTGGTGTTCATGCCCAACTCCTGGATCGAGTCGTCGAGCACGCGCATGTCCGAGATGCTGGCGCTGGACGCGCCGCCCACGGCGATCATCGCGCTGGGCACCCGCATGCTGTCGGGCGCGGTCCATGTGGCGCACGAGGCCGGGCTCGAGATACCGCGCGACCTGTCGGTCATCGGCATCGGCGAGGCCTCGACCCTCGAGCTCATGTACCCGCCGCTGACGATGCTGCGCTACAACTTCGAGCGCAGCGCCCAGCTGGCGGTGAAGCTCATGATGGACCGCGTCGCCGACGAGGCGCCGGCCCATCCGCGCAAGCTGATGGTCGACTGGGACCTGGTCCTCGGCCGGTCCTGCGCGCCCGCCCGGCAGCGCTGATCCGGCCCGGGCCGCCGAGACATCCAGGTTCCGGCAAAGCCCGGCTTCGGCTTCAGGCAAGCAATGGTTGATCCAATAAGAAGTCCGGCATATGATGGCCCGAGCCCACTCTCAGCCACCGCTGCTTTGCCCGATGGATCTAGCCACGCCCCCCGATCAAGCCGCCTTCCGCCGCGAGGTCCGCCAGTTCATCCAGGACCGGCTGCCCGCCGAGATCCGCGAACGCCTGCGCCTGGGCCATCCGCCGCGCAAGCAGGACACCGTCACGTGGCAGCGCATCCTCAACGAGAAAGGCTGGGCGGCACCGCACTGGCCGCGTGAGTACGGCGGCGCCGAGCTCGGCCAGGCCGAGCGGCTGATCCTGCTCGACGAGCTGTTTCGCGCGCCTGCGCCGCTGCCGCAGGTGTTCAACGTGGGCATGCTCGGGCCGGTGCTGCTGAAGTTCGGCACCGAGGCGCAGAAGCGCTTCTTCATGCCCCGGCTCGCGAACCTCGACCTCTGGTTCTGCCAGGGCTTCTCCGAGCCGGGGCTCGGGCTCCGACCTGGCCTCGCTGCGCACCTCGGCCAGGCGCGAAGGCGAACACTACGTCGTCGACGGCCAGAAGATCTGGACCACCACCGCGCACCTGGCCGACTGGGTGTTCGCGCTGGTGCGCACCGACGGCACGGGCAGCAAGCAGCACGGCATCTCCTTCCTGCTGATCGACCTGCGCAGCCCCGGCATCACGATCCGCCCGATCACCTCGATCGACGGCCAGCACCATCTCAACGAGGTCTTCTTCGACGCGGTGCGCGTGCCGGTCGACAACCTCGTCGGCGAGGAAGGCCGCGGCTGGGACTGCGCCAAGTACCTGCTGATGAACGAGCGCACCGGCATCGCCAACGTGGGCCTGTGCCGCGAACGGCTGGACTATGCGCGCGAACTGGCCGGCCGCCTCACGCAGGCTGGCCGGCCGCTGCTCGACAGCCCGCGGCTGCGTGCCGAGATGGCCGTGCTCGACGCCGAGATCCGCGCGCTCGAGGTCACGAACTGGCGCTTCCTGCTGTCGAACGACACGGCACAGAAGAACCCGGGCTTCGCCTCCGTGCTCAAGCTCAAGGGCACCGAGCTGCAGCAGGAGATCGCGCAGCTGCTGCAGCGCATCGCCGGTCCCGCGGCGGTGGAGCGCCGCGCGCACGACGGGCCCGGCGCCGAGCACTGGGCCGGACCGCTGGCGATGCGCTACTTCTACAGCCGCGCCGCCAGCATCTACGGCGGCACGAGCGAGGTCCAGAAGGACATTCTTTCCAAGACGATCCTGGGATAGGCCCACATGAACTTCGAACTGAATGAAGAGCAGCAGGCGCTGCAGGCCAGCCTCTCGCGCCTGCTCGGCGATGTCTACGGCTTCGAGCAGCGCCGCGCGATCGCTGCCACGCCCGCGGGCTGGAGCGAAGCGGTGTGGCGACAGCTGGCCGAGCTGGGATTGACCGCCCTGCCCCTGCCGCTGGCCCACGGCGGCTTCGGCGGCGGCGCCGTCGACCTGCTGCCGGTGATGCAGGAACTCGGCCGTGCGCTGTCGCTCGAGCCCTTTCTCGCCTCGGTCGTGCTCGGCGCCACCGCGCTGCGGCTCGCGGGCGACGACGCCCTGCAGGCGCGGCTGCTGCCCGGCGTGGCCAGCGGCGAAATCCGCCTCGCCTGGGCCCACGACGAAGCGGCCGGGCACCAGGCCCCGCTGTGGATCGAGACCGTCGCGCGCCACGATGGCGAACGCTGGCGGCTCGATGGCGCGAAATGCAACGTGCTGCATGCCACGGCCGCGCACCATGTCGTGGTGAGCGCGCGCGTGGCGGGCGCGCCCGACGATGCGCAGGGCCTCGCCCTGTTCCTGGTCGATGCTGAGGACCCGGGCGTGCAGTGCCGCGCCCATCGCCTGGTCGACGACACGCCGGCCGGCGAACTGCGCTTCGAATCCGCCGCCGCCCTGCCGCTGCACGATCCGCGCGATGCCGCCAGCGCGCTGCGCGTGCTCGAGGGAACCCTGGCCGCCGGCACCGCCGCGGTCTGCGCCGACGCCGTCGGCCTCATGGAGTCGGCCTACCGCCTGGCCATCGACTACCTGAAGACGCGCCGCCAGTTCGGCCGCCTGATCGGCGAGAACCAGGCCTTGCGCCACCGCGCCGCGGAAATGCTCGTGAGCCTCGAAATGTGCCGCAGCATGGCGCTGGTGGCGGCGGTCGCCGCCGACGACATCGACGCACCCGGCGCGCGCGCCGACCTCGCGCGCGCCAAGCTCATCATTGGCCGCCACGGCCGCGGCCTGTGCCACGCGGCGATCCAGCTGCATGGCGGCATCGGCATGACCGAGGAATACATGGTGGGCCATTGCCTGCGCCGCCTCGCGCTGCTCGACCAGCTCTTCGGCGACGTCGATGCGCAGTCGGCGCGGCTGGCGGCGATGGCATGAGCGAACCCGCCTTCGAGACCCTGCGCTGGGACCTGTCGGGCCCGGTGCTCACGCTGACGCTGCACCGCCCCGAGCGCATGAACGCGATGACGCGCGCGATGCGCCGCGAGCTGTGCCGGGCGCTCGACCTCGCGGATGCGCGGGACGCGGTGCGCGCCATCGTGATCACCGGCGCGGGCCGTGCCTTCTGCGCCGGCTTCGACCTGTCGGAAGGCGCGCAGGCCTTCGATCCGGCCGCGGCCGCGCGCGACGCCGAATCCGGCGAGGAACCGGGCCGCGATGGCGGCGGCGTGCTCGCGCTGCGCCTGTTCGCGAGCACCAAGCCGCTGATCGCCGCCGTCAACGGCGCGGCCGTCGGCATCGGTGCGTCGATGCTGCTGCCGATGGATATCCGCATCGCCTCGCGCGACGCGCGCTTCGGCTTCGTCTTCGCCCGCCGCGGCATCGTGCCCGATGCCTGCGCGAGCTGGTTCCTGCCGCGCGTGGTGGGCATCTCGAAAGCATTGGAATGGAGCATGGGCGGCCATGTCTTCGATGCCGAGGAAGCCCGCGCGGGCGGGCTCGTGAGCGAGCTGTGCGAGCCCGGCGAGCTGCTGGCGCGCGCGCAATCGCTGGCCGCCGAGATCGCGGCGCATGCGGCGCCGGTGTCGGTGGCGCTGACGCGGCAACTGATGTGGCGCATGCTCGGTGCGGCGCATCCGATGGAGGCCCATCGCCTCGAAAGCGCCGCGCTGCGCTCACGCGGCGCTTCGGCCGACGCGGCCGAGGGCGTGGCCTCGTTCCGCGAGAAGCGGCCCGCGCGCTTTCCCGATGCCGTCAGCACCGGCATGCCCGCGCCCTACCCCTGGTGGACGGAGCCGCCGTTCGCCCCCACCGGAGCCACGACGAAATGAGCCAGGTGATCCTCGACGGGCGCGCCATGGAGCGCGACCTGCTGACCCGCCGCGCGCTGCAGGCCGCGCGCGGCCTCGATGCGCTCGGCGTGCGCGAGGGCGACGCGGTGGCGCTGCTGCTGCGCAACGACTTCGCCTTCCTCGAGGCGCAGCAGGCCGCGGCCGCGCTCGGCGCCTACGCCGTGCCGATCAACTGGCACGGCAAGCCCGAGGAGGTGCTCTACATCGTCGACGACGTGCGCCCGCGCGTGCTCGTGGGCCATGCCGACCTGCTCGCGCCGGTGCGCGAGCGCATTCCCGCGGACACCCTCATCGTGACCGTGCCGACGCCGCCCGAGGCAGTGCGCGCTTTCTCGCTGACCGACGAAGCCACCTCGGTGCCGGCCGATGCGCTCGAATGGAACGCCTGGCTCGCGGGCTTCGCGCCCTGGGACGGCCCGCCTATGCGCAGCCGCGCCACCATGATCTACACCTCGGGCACCACCGGCCGCGCCAAGGGCGTGCGGCGCGAGGCCGCCACGCCCGAGCAGGCGCGCGCCTATGTCGAGCTGCTGCGCAGCGTGTACGGCCTGCAGCCCGGCGTGCGCGCGCTGATCGCGGGGCCTCTGTACCACTCCTCGCCCAATGCCTACGCACGCCAGGCGCTGCCCGCCTGCGAGCTGCTGGCGATGCAGACGAAGTTCGATCCCGAGGCCGTGCTCGCCGCGATCGAGCGCCACCGCATCAGCCACATGGTGGCGGTGCCCACGATGTTCGTGCGCATGCTCAAGCTGCCCGAGGCGGTGCGCCGCCGCTACGACCTGGGCTCGCTGCGCTGGGTCACCCATACCGGCGCGCCCTGCGCGCCCGATACCAAGCGCGCGCTCATGGACTGGTGGGGCCCGGTGGTGTACGAGACCTATGGCGGCACCGAGGTCGGCACCGCCACGCTGAGCACGCCGCAGGACTGGCTGGAGTTTCCGGGCAGCGTGGGCCGGCTGACGCCCGGCGCGCGCATGGCGCTCTACGGCGAGGACGGCCGCCCGGTCGCACCGGGAGCGATCGGCGAGATCTTCGTGCGCGTGCCGGCCTATGCCGACTTCACCTACCACAACCATCCCGACAAGCGCCGCGAGGTCGAGCGCGACGGGCTGATCAGCTGCGGCGACGTGGGCTACGTCAAGGACGACCACCTGTACCTGTGCGACCGCCGCGCCGACATGGTGATCTCGGCCGGCGTGAACATCTATCCGGCCGAGATCGAAGCCGTGCTGCTGCAATGCCCCGCGGTGCGCGACTGCGCGGTGTTCGGCATCCCCGACGACGAGATGGGCGAATCGCTGGCCGCGGCCATCGAATGCATGCCCGGCGCCGCGCCCGACGCGGAAGCGATCCGCGCCTTCCTCGCCGAGCGGCTGGCCCGGTACAAGGTCCCGCGCCGCATCGACTTCCATGCGGCGCTGCCGCGCGAGGACAGCGGCAAGATCTTCAAGCGACGCCTGCGCGATCCGTTCTGGCAAGGCGCGGGCCGCAGGATCTGAGATGGCGCCCGCCACGCAAGCGATGGCGCAACGGCTCGCCGCCGCGCTGGGCCGTCATGCGGGACTGCACGGCCGCGTCGAGGCGCTGCGCCGCCTCACGGGCGGCGCGACCAAGACCACCTGGTCCTTCGAGCTCGCGACCGCCGACGGCTCTGTCGCGCTGATCCTGCAGCAGGCACCCGCGGCCACACCCGAAAGAAAGGAATCGTCGGCACCCAAGCTCGATGCCGCCGACGATGCGCGGCTGATGATCGCCGCGCGCAGCCACGGCGTGCCGGCGCCCAGGGTGCGCGCCATCCTCGACCTGCACGACGGCCTCGGCCGCGGCTATATCACCGAGCATGTGGCAGGCGAGACGCTGGGACGCAAGCTGGTCTCCGACCCCGCGCATGCCGGCGCACGCGCCGCGATGGCGGAGCAGGCCGGGCGGATTCTCGCGACGATCCATCGCATGCCCACCACGGGGCTGGATTTCCTGCAGCGGCTATCACCTGCGCAGGAACTCGCGGTGTACGCGGGCCTGCTCGACGCCACGGGCTTTCGTCATCCCGCGCTCGAATTCGCGCTGCAATGGGTGCGCCGGCACCTGCCCGCGGACGATGCCGACGCGCTGGTGCATGCGGACTTCCGCACCGGCAACCTGATCGTCGGTCCCGAAGGCATCCGCTGCGTGCTCGACTGGGAGATCGCGCGCCGCGGCGATCCGATGCAGGACCTCGGCGTGCTGTGCATGCGGACATGGCGCTTCGGCGCCACGCCCGAGGTCGGCGGCTTCGGTGCGCGCGAGGACCTCTACGCGGCCTACGAGCGCGCCGGCGGCGCGCCGGTCGATCCCGCGCGCGTGCGCTTCTGGGAAGCCTTCTCCAACCTCAAGTGGGCCATCGGCTGCGTGCGCCGCGGCCTCGCCACCCGCGACGACGGCACGCCCGCGAGCCTGGAGCTGTGCGCCGTGGGCCGGCGCATGGAAGAGCCGCTGTGGGACTTCTTCCAGCTCGTCGATCGTTGAAGAAAGGAGCCGCGGCCATGTCCGACAGCGTACCGCCCGCCCCCACCCTGCTCGCGGCGACCGCGCGCTATCTCGAGGAGGAGCTGATGCCCTCGCTCGAAGGCTATCACCGCTTCCAGACCCGCATCGCGATCAACGTGCTGCGCATCGTCGAGCGCGAGCTGCGGCTCGGCGCCGCGCACGATGCCGCGGCGCGCGAGCGCCTGCTCGCGCTGCTGCAGGACGCGCCCACTCCCACCTCCCCGTCCCTCGCGCTGGCCGATGCGCTGCGCGACGGCCGGCTCGACCCCGACGCGCCCGGCGTCGCGGCCCACCTGCGCGCCGCGCTGGCCGAGGCGCTGGCCATCAACAACCCCCGCTGGATCACCAAGGACCTCCCCCCATGAACTTCACCGAAGAACAGATCGCCTTTCGCGACGGCGTGCGCCGCATGGTCGAGCGCCATGTCGCGCCCATCGCCGCCGAGATCGACGAGAACGACCGCTTTCCCGAGGAACTGATCCCGATCTACGGCGACATGGGGCTGCTGCAGCTGTGGGTGCCCGAGGCCTATGGCGGCCCCGGCGCCAACCTCACGATGGTGTGCATCGCGCGCGAGGAGATCTCGCGCGTGTCGGAATCGTGCGCGCTGATGGCCGGCATGAACAACATGTTCGCGCTGCCGCTGATGCACTTCGGCACCGAGGAACAGAAGCAGCGCTTCCTGCCGCTGCTGGCCGAGGGCCGCACGGTGACGGCGATCGCGCTGTCGGAACCCGACTGCGGCAGCGACGTGGGCGGCATGCGCACGCGCGCGGTGGCCGACGGCGACAGCTACGTGCTCAACGGCCAGAAGCAGTGGTGCACCTTCGGCAGCCGCGCCGACTACATCCTGGTCTTCGCCAAGACCGGCGAAGGCGGCGGCGCCGACGACATCAGCCCCTTCATCGTCGACGTGAGGAACAGCCAGGGCCTGAGCTTCGGGCGCAACGAGCGCAAGATGGGCATGAAGGGCACGATCAACGTGCCGATCTACCTCGACAACGTGCGCGTGCCGGCCGAGAACCGCCTCGGCGAGGAAGGCAGGGGCTTCCGCTCGGCGATGCGCGCGCTCGATCTCAACCGCCCCGCCATCGCCGCGGCCTCGGTCGGGCTGGCGCAGGGCGCGCTCGACGCGGCGCTGGCCTACGCCAAGCAGCGGCGCCAGTTCAAGCGCGCCATCATCGAGTTCCAGGGCATCCAGTTCATGCTGGCCGACATGGCGATACAGATCGAGGCCGCGCGCTGCCTGGTCTACGAGACCGCGCGCCTGGCCGACACCGGCGACTGGGCCGCGCTGCCCAAGTTCGCGAGCATGGCCAAGTGCTTCGCGAGCGACGTCGCGATGAAGGTCACGACCGACGCGGTGCAGGTCTTCGGCGGCTACGGCTACGTGAGGGACTATCCGGTCGAGAAGATGATGCGCGACGCCAAGCTCAACCAGATCTTCGAAGGCACCAACCAGATCCAGCGCGTGGTGATCGCGCGCGAACTCATGCGGTGAAGCCGGGCGCGGGCGTCGCGCCCGCGCCGGCCTCGCCTCAGGCCAGCAACTGCCGCGCGATCATGTTGCGGTGGATCTCCGAGGCGCCCTCGTAGATGCGCAGCACGCGCAGGTCGCGGTACACGCGCTCGACGATGGTGCCGCGGCAGTAGCCCGAGCCGCCGAAGATCTGCAGCGCCTTGTCGGCGATGCGGCAGGCCGCCTCGGTGCAGATCACCTTCACCATCGAGGCCTTCATGCGCGCATCCTCGCCACGTGTGGCGCGCCACACGGCTTCGAACAGCACCATGCGCGCGGCATGCAGGTCCATCGCCATGTCGGCGATCATGTGCTGGATCGCCTGGTGCTCGGCCAGCGCCTGCCCGAAGGTGACCCGCGTGCGGGCATGCTCGATGGTTTCGTCGAGCGCGATCTGCGCCGGGCCCAGTGCCTGGCAGCCCACGTTGAGGCGGCCCTCGTTGAGCCCCGACATCGCGTACGAGAGGCCGCGGCCCTCCTCGCCCAGCAGGTTCTCCACCGGGATGCGGCAGTCGGTGAAGGTGATCTCGCAGAGGCTGTCGTCCATCCAGCCCATGGTCGGCATGATGCGCGCCACCTCGAAGCCCGGCGTGATGGTGTCGAGCAGGAAGGCCGAGATGCCGTGCTTGCCGGCCGCGCGGTCGGTCGAGGCCAGCACGGTGATCGAGTGCGCGTGGTTGGCGTTCGAGATGAAAGTCTTCGTGCCGTTGAGCACGTAGTGGTCGCCCTCGCGCCTGGCGGAGGTCAGCATCCGCGCCGCGTCGGAGCCCGCGTGCGGCTCGGTGATCGCGATGCAGTTGCGCGAGCGGCCCGAGGCGATCTCGGGCAGCCACTTCTTCTTGAGGGCCTCGTTGCCGTGGTCCACGATGATGTGCACGCCGGGCCCGATGGCCGAGCGCACGAAGGGCCAGAACTGCGGCGGCAGCCGCGCGAGCTCGAGCTGCACCGCCACGCTCGTGAGGTGGTCCACCGGCATCCCACCGTAGGCCTCGGGGATCGCCATGCCGTAGAAGCCCATCTCGCGCAGGGTGCTCTCGACCTGCTCGGGCACCTCCCCGGTCTCGTGGTAGCGCGGTTCGAGCTTGAGCAGGGCGTCGACGGCGTCTCGCGTGGCGACGCGCATCTCCTCGGCGTCGGCGGGCAGGTTGAAGTCCATCATGTCTCCTTTGGTAGAACCATTGATTCTACGCAAGCGAATTCGATCCTGCACGTTCCATTGGCGACATCGCGGACATCGTGAGGATCGCCTTGCCGCGGGTGCGCCGCTGCGCCAGGGCGGCCAGCGCCTCGGGCAGCCGCGCGAAGTCGAAGGCCGTGGCCTCGAGCGGGCGCAGCCGCCCTTCGCGCCACCAGTCGCGGATCTCCTGCGCCAGCCGGCTCGCCAGGGCCGGCTCGCGCTTGCGCACCTCGCCCCACAGCACGCCGATGGCCGAGGCGCCCCGATGGCGTCGCGGCCGCCACGCGCAACCCCGCCTCGGGCCCACCGACCACGGTGCCCACCCCTCCATGCCTGGCGTGAAAGGCAGCGCGGGTCGCACCTGGTAGCGGCCCTCGACCAGCAGGGTGTCGAGGAAATCGAGGTCCGCCACCTCGACCTTCACGAGGTACTCGTCGGCGGCCGGTGTCGGCGCGGGCACGTCGGCGAGGCGCAGGCCGGCCGGATCGCCGATCGCCTCGACGCGCCAGGCCTTCATCGCAGCTCGGCGTGGCCGTGCGTCAGCACCAGCAGGTCGCGCTCGAGCGCGCGCGCGCGAAACGCCACCTCGTTGCCGTTGCGCCAGCTCTCGAGGCGGATCGTCTCGCCCGGATAAACCGGCGCCGACAGGCGCGCGCGCATCGCCACCAGCCGCGCCGGATCGAGGCCTGCATGCGCCTCGAGCAGGCCCCGGCCCGCGATGCCCCAGGTCGCGAGGCCATGCAGGATCGGTTTCGCGAAGCCCACCCTGGCCGCGAAGGCCGGCTCTGCATGCAAGGGGTTGAGGTCGCCCGAGAGCCGGTAGAGCAGCGCCTGGTCGGGCCGCGTGGGCAGGTCCAGCACATGCTCGGGAGCACCCTGGGGCGTGGCCGGCGCCGGCGCGGCGGCTTCGTCGCTGCGCCCGTCCGTCCGGGAGAAGCCGCCGTCGCCGCGCAGGAAGTACACGCTCTCGACGGTGGCGAGCGCCCGGCCCTCGGCATCCGCCAGTTCCTTCTCCACATGCAGCACCGCGCCCTTGCCTTCGCCCTTGTCGACCACGCGCGTCACGCGCGTGTGCCCGAGCACCGTGCCCGATGGCGGCAGCGGCGCATGCAGGCGCAGCGCCTGTTCGCCGTGCACCAGCTTCATGAAGTCGATGCCGATCTCGCGCCGCTCGCGCATCCAGAAGCCCGGCGAGGCCAGCACCGCCGCCATGGTCGGCAGCGCCGCGAGCTCCTTCTCGTAGACGAAGCGCAGTTGCCGCTCGTCGAGCGGGTCGGCGCCCAGGCCGAGGCCGAGCGCATAGAGCATGGTGTCCCGCGGTGCGTAGTCGTGGCGCAGCTCGCCGGATTGCCAGTCGCGGGCCTTCTGATAGTCGAGCATCGTCGCTTGCCTTGTCGTGTCGTGATCTGTCGAGGTCGCCGCGCTTCACGCAGCAGGCGGCCAGCGGAACTGCGCGGGCTCGCGCGCCGCGAAGCGCCGCACCGCTTCCTTCGCGTAGTCGCTGTTCGAGGCCAGTGCCTGGCCGGACGACTCGATCTCGAGCAGCGTCTGGAGATCGCTGCCGAGCGAAGCCTGCAGGGCGCGCTTGGCGATGCTCATCGCCACCGGCGAAGCGCCCGCAAAGCTGCGCGCGATCGCCTGCGCGCGCGCCGCCAGCGCCTCGGCGGGCACGACCTCCATCGCCAGGCCCAGGCGCAGCGCCTCGGCGGCATCGATCTCGCGCGCCGAGAAGATCAGCTCCTTCGCGCGCTGCAGCCCCACCACGCGCGGCAGCGTGTAGAAGGCGCCCATGTCGGGCACGAGGCCGATGCGCTGGAACACCATGCACAGGCGCGCGCGTTCCGAGAGCAGCACGATGTCGCACATCAGCGCCAGGCTGAAACCCGCGCCGTAGGCCACGCCGTCGACGGCGGCGATCACCGGGCGGTCGAGCGCCATCAGTTCGGTGCAGATGCGCGTGTAGCGCGCCATGCCGGCGCGCCGCTGCTCGGGCGTGCGCGGCCCGCCCTGCCCCATGGCCTTGACGTCGCCACCCGCGCAGAACGCGCCGCCGGCGCCGGCGAGCACCAGCACCCGCACCGATTCGTCGGCGCGGATCGCGGCGAGGCATTCGCCGAGTTCGTCGGCCATCGTCGGATCGAGTGCGTTCTTCGCCTCGGGACGATGGAGCGTGAGCGTCGCCACGCCATCGTCGAGCCGGTAGTCGAGGGTCTTCATCGCGCCTCCGTCTCGCGCACCGAGATCGGCACGCCGTCCACCATCAGGTCGCAGTACTCCGACATGCCCAGCGCGCTACGCCCTTCGCAGCGGTACTCGGTGATGCCCTCGGTGATGCGCGTGTAGTCACCGGCACCACCCGCCACGCGGCGATGCCGCAGCGGCACCAGCGCGCCGACCTTGCCGGTCAGCGTGTAGCTGCGCTCGGCCGTGCGAACCTGCGCGGTGAAGGCGCGCGGATAGTGCTGCGCGTCGTAGTCGGTCTCGATGCGCCCGTCGACCACCGGCTCGTAGCGGCCGTCGCGCAGCACGTTGCCGCTCACGTGGTTCGGCTGTCCCTTGCGGCCCTTGATCGACAGCAGCACGCCGAAGTCATCGCCGAAGGTCACGGGCAGCCACTTGTACCAGTAGAAGCTGTGCCAGTGGCGCGGGCCCCAGGACTTGTCGCGGTAGCCGTGCCCGGTGATCTCGAAGCGCAGGCCGTCCACCGCGATGTGGCCGGCCACCGCCATGTTCTGCTCGATGTGGCCGCGGTACACCGCATGCTCGGGGTCCAGCACGATCGGGCTGCCGTCGAGCGCGACGATCTCGCCGCCGTGCATCGGCGAGACGCCGCGGAAGTCGAGCGCGATCGAGGCGGGCCGCTTCGGATAGCGCTTGAAGGCGCTGCTCGGGTCGGCCATGGCATGCGGGTCGTCCATCAGCAGCAGCTCGCCCTCGTAGCGCACGCGCAGGTGCCTGAAGGGTTCGATCACCTCGAAGCGCATGCCGCCCGCGTCCAGCGCCTCGTTGTGCTCGATCTTCGGCCGCTGGTGCATGAAGCCCACGCGGCCGTCGGGCAGGTAGACGCAGCAGCTGAGCTCGGCATGCCCCTCGTGCGGCCGGTTGCCCAGGCGCATCCAGGCACCGATGCCGCGCGCGCTGTCGAAGGCGTTGAAGTAGGCGCTCTCGTTGTAGTTGGACACGGCCTCGGGCACGTGGTTGTATTCGTCCCGCGGATCGAGCCGCAGCTTGCTGTGGGGCGGCATGTACATGGTTCGCCCCGTAGCTACAGGCTGATGTGGAAGCCGCCGTTGACCCCCAGGTGCTGACCGGTGATGTAGGAGGCCGCGTCCGACATCAGGAAGCACACCGTCTTCACCACCTCCTCGGGCGTGGACCAGCGGCCCAGCGGAATCTGCGCGAGCATGCCATCGCGGAATTTCTCGCCGCGCACCACCTCGGTCATCGGGGTTTCGACCACGCCGAAGCAGATCGAGTTGGTGCGGATGTTGTAGCGGCCCCATTCGCGCGCCGCCGTCATCGTGACGCCCAGCATGCCGGCCTTGGCGGCCGCGTAGTTGACCTGGCCGATCGAGCCCTTGCGGCCGGCGTCGGAGGAGATGTTGACGATGGCGCCGCCGCTGGTGTCGCCCGCCTTCGCGCGCGCCACCATGTGGCGGCCCACGGCCTGCAACCAGTAGAAGGTGCCGGTGAGGTGCACGTCGATCACCTCCTGCCATTGCTGCGGCGTCATCTTCTCGATCATGGCCGGGCGGGTTATGCCGGCGTTGTTCACCAGGCCGTGCACGCCGCCGAAGCGCTCCACGGCCTCGGCGACGGCGCGCGCGGCGAGGTCCGCGTCGGTCACGCTGCCGACCACCTGCTGCACGCGATTGGCGGGCAGCGCGGACATCGCCGTGCCCAGCGTGTCGGGGTTGAGGTCGAGCGCGACGACGTTGCCGCCGAGCTGCACGGCGAGCGTCGCGATCGCCTTGCCGATGCCCTGCCCGGCGCCGGTCACGACGATGGTGCGGCCTTCGAGATTGACGAGGTTCTGCATAGGTCTCCGTTGGATGATGGATGGGGGTTGAACTGGGGGTACGAGGCGATGCGCTTCGCTCAGGCGGACGCCATCGCGGCCTTCGCGCGCTCGGCGTCCTGCAGCTGGCGCCAGGCGATCTTTCCGGTCGGCGACTTGGGCAGCTCGCGCACGAACTCGACCAGCCGCGGGTACTTGTAGGCGGCCATCTTCTGCTTCGCCCATTCGATGACGTCGGCCTCACGCACGTGGCCCGCATGCGCCTCGCGCAGCACCACCACCGCCTTCACGGTCTCGCCGCGATAGGGATCGTGCGCGGCGATCACGCAGGCCTCGGCAATCGCCGGATGCTCGTGCAGCATCGCCTCGACCTCGGCCGGCCAGACCTTGTAGCCCGAGGCATTGACCATGCGCTTGAGCCGGTCGACGATGAAGAAGTAGCCGTCCTCGTCGCGCCGCCCGAGATCGCCGCTGCGCACGAAGCGCCGCCCGTCGATCTCCAGCAGCGCCGCGCGCGTGGCCTGCTCGTTGCGCCAGTAACCCGCGAACACCTGCGGCCCCGACATCACGATCTCGCCCACCTCGCCGGGCGGCAGCTCGCGCAGAGTTTCGGGGTCGACGATGCGCAGGTCGGTGCCGAACAGCGGCATGCCCAGGCACTGGCGCTTGAAGGCATGCGCGGGGTTGCCCGAGACATGCGCCGTTTCCGACAGCCCATAGCCCTCGAGGAAGTCGAGCCCGGTCAACTGCTTCAGGCGCTCGCACACGGCCTCGGGCATGCCCGCGCCGCCGCCGCCGATGCGGCGCACAGAGCTCAGGTCGTACTCGGCCAGCCGCGGACTCGCGAGGAAGTCGATCACCATGGTCGGCATCGCCGTCCAGTGGCTGACCCGGTGCCGCGCGATCAGCGCCGCGGCCTGGTCGCGGTCCCAGCGCTTCATCAGCACCAGCGTGCCGCCGCCGTAGATCGGCGCGTTCAGCAGGTTCTGCATGCCGGTGATGTGGAAGTACGGCAGCGCCACCAGCTGCACCGAATGCGGGACCATGCCCATCCAGTGCGCGACCGCGACCGTGCTGGCGTTGAGCGTGCGGTGCGTGTGCATGCAGCCCTTGGGCACGCCGGTGGAGCCCGAGCTGTAGAGGATCAGCGCGAGCGCATCGGGCAGGTGTTCGAGCGGGGCTGCGGGCGCGCCGGCGGCCGCCAGCACCCGGCGCAGGCCGATGGTGCGCGACGCGCCGGATGCCGCATCCGAAGGCTCTGCGGCTTCCACCAGGTCGTCCACCGGCCCCGGGCTGCCGACGATCACCACGCGGCGCAGCCGGTGCGCGCCCGGCACCGCCAGCAGTTGGGCCACGTTGTCGGCCCCGCAGAAGGCCACCACCGCCTCGCTGTCCTCGAGGTAGTGCGGCAGCTCGTCGCGCTTGTTCATCGGGTTGACGGGCACCACGACCGCGTTGACGCGCAGGATCGCGAAGTAGGCCGCGATCCAGCCGCGGCCGTTGGGCAGGTACAGCAGCACGCGGTCGCCCAGGCGCACCGCCAGTTCGTGCTGCAGGAAGGCGGCGATGCGCTCCACCTGCTCGACCAGCGCCGCGTACGACAGGCTGCCGAAATCGTCGACCACCACCGCGCGCTGCGGAGAACGCACGGCCGACACCAGCAGGTTCGCGCACAGGTTCGTGGGCGGAACGTCGATGTCGCGCGGCAGGGTGCGCGGCCAGTGCTTCGAATCGTGCGGGGTCATGGCTGTCGTCCTTGGTCTTCGCCGGGCCGCGGCATCGCGCGAGACAGCGCCGCCGATTTGCCTGTTGATTTATTTTGGTTGAACCAATGATAATCAGGCCGACGACGCAGCGTCAAGGCAGAGCGGCAACGATCCGGCCGGCGCGACGCACCCCGAGCCCGCACCGGGCGATCACACGGAGCCATTGGAATGAGCATCAAGCGACAGGCCTGCATCGCGGGCGCTTTCGAACACCCCACGCGCAAGGCGCCCGACAAGACGGTGCCGCAGCTGCATGCGGAATGCGCACGCGGCGCGCTGGCCGACGCCGGCCTGTCGCTGCAGGACGTCGACGGCTATTTCTGCGCGGGCGACGCGCCGGGCCTCGGCCCGCTGAGCATGGTCGACTACCTCGGCCTCAAGGTGCGCCATGTCGACAGCACCGACACCGGCGGCTCCGCCTACCTGGTGCAGGTCTCGCATGCCGCGCAGGCCATCGCCGCGGGCAAGTGCAACGTGGCGCTGATCACGCTCGCGGGACGCCCGCGCACCGAGGCCAGCGGCGTGGGCACCGGCCCGCGCAACGTGACCGCGGCCACGCCGGACGTGGCCTGGGAAATGCCCTATGCACCGGTCACGGTCAACATGTATGCGCTGGCCGCGGCGCGCCACATGCACGAGTTCGGCACCACCAGCGAGCAGCTCGCCTGGATCAAGGTCGCCGCCGCCGCGCATGCGCAGCACAACCCGAACGCGATGCTGCGCGATCCCGTCACCGTGGAGGAAGTGCTGGCCTCGCCGATGATCTCCGACCCGCTGCACAAGCTCGACTGCTGCGTCGTGAGCGACGGCGGCGGCGCGCTCTTGGTGGTGCGCCCCGAGATCGCACGCTCGCTCGCGCGGCCCGTGGTCAGCGTGCTCGGCGCCGGCGAGACCGTGAAGGGCCAGGCCAATGGCCAGCTCGACCTCACCTGGTCGGGCGCCGCCGTCTCGGGCCCGATCGCGTTCGCCGAAGCGGGCGTGACGCCGGCCGACATCCAGTACGCGTCGATCTACGACAGCTTCACCATCACCGTGCTGATGCAGCTCGAGGACCTGGGCTTCTGCCGCAAGGGCGAGGGCGGCCGCTTCGTGGCCGACGGCAACCTGATCTCGGGCGTCGGCAAGCTGCCGTTCAACACCGACGGCGGCGGCCTGTGCAACAACCATCCCGCCAACCGCGGCGGCATCACCAAGGTGATCGAGGCCGTGCGCCAACTGCGCGGCGAGGCGCATCCGAAGGTACAGGTCCCCGGTTGCGGCCTCGCGCTCGCGCAGGGCACGGGCGGCCTGCTCGGCTCGCGCCACGGCAGCGCCACCCTGATCCTCGAAAGGAACTGAAGATGAGCACCCCCTACCAGGACCGCGCGCTCGGCGCGCCGATCGTCGACGCCGCCACCGAGCCCTACTGGAACGCCGCGCGCGAAGGCGTGCTGCGCATCAAGCGCTGCACCGCCTGCGCCAAGGCCCACTGGTATCCGCGCGCGCTGTGCCCCTACTGCCTGGGCGACACCGCATGGGAAGACGCCAGCGGCCTCGGCACGGTCTACAGCGTCAGCGTGACGCGCCGCGCCGGCCCGATCCCCTATGCGATCGCCTACGTCACGCTCGACGAGGGAGTGACCATGCTCACCAACATCGTCGGTGCCGATCTCGATGCGCTGCGCATCGGCGATCGGGTGAAGGTGTGTTTCAAGCCGGCGGAAGGCGGGTTCGCAGTGCCGATGTTTGCGCCGGCTTGAGCACGACGAGACGACCTCAAGATTGCGAGCTTCCGCAAGATGACCCCCGTGGGGCCGGATGACCTAAGCAAACAGCCCGGCGATTTGCGACATGGGCAAGAACAGCCGCAACGGCGTTTGCTGGAACGGCTGGAAATCGAAATGCCGGTAGAAGCTTTCGGCCTGCGCGTCCTTCGCATCCACGACCACCGCCATGGCTGCGATCTGCTGCGCGGCCTCCAGGCTGCGACGCATGGCATCCACCAGAAGAAACTCTCCCACGCCCTGCCCTCGGGCCAAGCGATCCACGGCCAGGCGCCCAAGCAGCGTGACGGGCAACTGTCCATAGCGCGGCAGCCGCTTCATCAGATCCGCCGGTAGCTCGCCGGCAGGAATGATCGAGGACGAAAGGGTGTAGAAGCCGAGCACCTTCGGAGCGCCCGGTTGCGTGAGCACGAAAGGCGCGGCCACCCGCTTCTCAGCGTCCTGCCGCGCCTGTTCGCGCAAGTAGCGATTCAGGTCTTCGTTGCCGCAATCGAACGACTTGCGGTCATGCGCCTTCTCGAGCGGGCCGATGTGCTCCGGTGCGAGGAGGAGCGCCAATCACAACCCCGCCTTCCGACGATAGCCTTGGATGGCCTTCTTCAGGCGTGGCCCCGGCTCGGGGGGTGCCAGCAAAGCGGTAACGAAGGCGATCTGCTCCTCCCGGCTCAGGCGAATGACTTCGTGCTCCTGCACGATCTTCGTTGCCGCCTCCTGCGTACTGTCGATGACGAGTTCGCTCAGGGTGCGCCCCGTCAGGGTTGCCGCGCGCTGGAAGAAGTCCTTCTGGTCACTGGACACGCGTGCTTCCAGCCGCGCGTTGCGCGGCTTTTCTTGGGTTTCGGGCGTATTCAGCATGGATGACCTCGCTGGGGATCGGAGTGAGATCGGGATGATCATCATCGCTAAATGTACGCCGTTTGTCCGTACACGTCAAGACAATGCCCTGCCCTCGATGCCCAGTGACGCGGGCTTGTCCAACTAATCCGTCCTGATGTTGGCCTCACGAATCACCGAAGTCCACGTCGCATACTCCTCCGCGATCCGCGCCCCCAGTTGCTCGGGCGTGCTGCCAGTGGCCGCCGCACCGGCGGTCTCGAACTTCTCCTTCACCTCGGGCAGCGCCAGCGACTTCACGATCGCGTCGTTGAGCCGGGCCACCACCTCGCGCGGCGTGCCCGCCGGGGCGAACAGGCCGAACCAGACCTCGGGGTTGAAGCCCGGCAAGGTGTTGGCAATCGGCGGCGCGCCGGGCGCGAGCGGCGAGGGCTGCAGCGACGACACGCCGAGCAGCCGCACCCTGCCCTCCTTGATGAAGGCATTCATCTGCGACGAGCTCGTGCTCAGCAGCACCTTCGACTCGCCGGTCAGGATGGCCTGGGTGGTCGGGGCCTGGCCCTTGTAGGGGATGTGGGTCATCTCGACGCCGGCGCGCCGGCTGAAGAGCTCGGTGGCGAGGTGGCCGAAGGAGGCCGGCCCGGCGGTCGCGAAATCGAGCTTGCGCGGATTGGCCTTCGCATAGTCGATCAGCTCCTGCACCGACTTCGCGGGCACCGAGGGATTGATCGCGAGGATCATCGGCTGCAGCGAGACCAGCGACACGGGCGCGAAGTCCTTCAGCGGCGCGTAGTCGGCCTCCTTCGAGACCTGCGGCGAGATCACCAGGCCGTTGTTGGGGAACAGCAGGGTGTAGCCGTTGGCCGGCGCCTTGGCGACGAACTTGGTGCCCAGCACGGCCGAGGCGCCGGCCTTGTTCTCGATGATCACGGGCTGCTTGAGGAAGCGCTGCATCGGCTCCTGCAGCACGCGCGCGAGCACGTCGGTGGTGCCGCCCGGCGGATAGGGCACGACGATGGTGATCGGTCGGTTCGGGAAGTCCGACGCCGCGGACTGCGCGATGCCGGCCTGCGGCAGCGCGAGCGCGCCGGCCGCGAGCAACGCCGCCCAGAAGCCCCGGGCCGCGGCGCGCACCGGGCCCTTCGCCTTGCCGGCGACTCCCGGCAGACGCATCCAGCTGTTCATCATGTCTGTCTCCTTCGTTGTGTGTCTCAGCCGCGCACGTGCAGCGCGCGGCTCTCGCGCAGCGCCGCGATCCGCTCCTCGCCCAGCCCGAGCAGGCTGCCCAGCAGCGCGGGGCCGTCGGCACCGAGCTCGGACACGCTGCCGCGCGCATGCGCCGCGGTGCGGGCGAAGCGGAAGGCGGGGTTGGGCACCTGGAACGCGCCGGCGCCGTCGTCGATGGTCTGGAAGGCCTGGCGCTCCACCAGCGGCGGCAGCTTCATCGCCTCGCGCACGGTGAAGTAGCGCGAGCACGGCACGCCCGCGGCATTCATCTCGGCCTCGCATTGCGCGGCGCTGCGATCGGCGGCCCAGTCGTCGAGCAGTTGCATCAGCGCGCCCCAGTGGTGCTCGCGCTCCTGGCTGGTCGCGAAGCGCGCGTCGGTGATCCATTCGGCATGGCCGGTGCCGCGCGCCAGCGCCTCGAAGTTGTTCTGGCTCACGGGCGCGATCAGCAGGAAGCCGTCCTTCGCCTTGGTGGGGCGATAGAGCGGGCGCCGCCGCTCGGCCGGGAACTGCGCCTCCTGGCACTCGTAGACGAGCAGGCCCAGCATCGCGTCCATCAGCGCGAGGTCGATGTGGTCGCCCTCGCCGGTGCGCGCGGCGCGGAACAGCGCGCTCTGGATCGCGCCGAAGGCCAGCGAGCCGCCGAGCACGTCGGCCACGAAGATGCCGTTCTTCAGCGGCCGCTCGACATCGCCCTCCTGATAGTCGAGGTTGGCCATGTCGTAGCCGCTGGCCGCGTGCAGCACCGGCGCGTAGGCACTGCGGCCCGACCAGGAACCCTCCTGGCCGAAGCCCGAGATCGAGCAGTACACCAGGCGCGGGTTCAGCGCCGAGAGCGTCGCGTAGTCGAGACCCAGGCGCTGCATCACGCCGGGGCGGTAGTTCTCCACCAGCACGTCGCACTGGCCGACGAGCTCGCGCACCAAAGCGACCGCCTCGGGCTTCTTGAGGTCGAGCGCGAGGCTCTTCTTGCCGGCGTTGAGCTGCGCGAAGTAGGTGCTGCGGCCCTGGCGCCGCGGCGGCCGCAGCCGGATGTGGTCGCCCTCGGGCGGCTCCACCTTGATGACCTCGGCGCCGAGGTCGGCCATCAGCCGCGTGCAGTAGGGACCCGACATCATCGCGGTGAAGTCGAGCACGCGCACGCCGTCGAGCACGCCGGGCTTCGCGGCGGCAGGGGTGGTGGTCGACTCAGCCAAGATTGCTCTCCGTCACGGCCAGGCCGGCAAGGCGCGAGCCGCCGAGTGCGTCGAGGTAATCGGCATGCGCCGCGGTGCCGCGCGCATAGCGCGCGAGGTAGGCATCGAAGGCCGCGTCGTCGGCGCTCGCCTTCACGTACTCGCGCAGGTGGCGCTCGTCGGCGCGGTACAGCGTGGGCGAGGCGCTCGGATGGGCGCCATAGGGCGCCTCCACCACCGCGTCGACCATCACGCTCGGCAGCTTGGTCAGGTGGTTCGAGCGGCGGATGGTGTCGGACGACACGATGCGGTCCACCGAGACGATCACATGGCGCGAGGCCTGCGCGAGCATCGCGTCGAAGAACGGCGTGGCGAGGTACTGCACGTTGCCGTGCTCGTCGGCCTGCTGCGCATGGAGCAGGCACACGTCGGGCTTGATCGCGGCGGCGGCGAGCATCTTGCGCTCGCCGGGCTTCGAGGGCAGCGGCCAGTAGTGCTCGGGCGTGTGGCGCGGCAGGTCGGTGCCCAGGTCGGGGATCGCGGTCCAGGGCATGTCGCAGATGCCCGCGCGCAAGCCTCCGGCGATGCCGGGCCCGTCGAGCTCGTAGACCTTCAGCGTGCCGGCCTCGGCGCGGCGGCGGAAGTGCGGCGCGAGGCCGAACTGCTCGAAGCTGATGAACACGCAGGCGGTGCTGCGCGCGCAGCCGGCGCCAATCAGCATGTCGGGCGCGATCGAGCCGGGTGCTGGCACCAGGTCGAGGTCGCGCGCGCCCTTGCGGATCAGCGCGCGCACCAGCGCCATCGGCTGGGCATTGAAGATCCAGCCGCCCAGGCCGACGCGGTGGCCGTCCTGGATGACCGACACGGCCTCGTCGAGGGTGGTCAGCTTGCTTTTGTTGGAACTCATGGCTCGTCTCTTCAGGGGAACTTGCGGCGCAGGGTGCCGCGCGTGTCGACGCGGGTGCGCAGCAGGCGCAGCTCTTCGGGCTCTGGCATGCGCGTGACGGGCGGCGTGCCCTCGACCACCAGCTCGAAGCCGGTGGCCTTGCGGATCTGCTCGAGCGTCACGCCCGGATGGATAGAGCGCACGCGCATGGCCTTGCTCACGGGCTCGAAGTCGAACACGCCCAGCGGCGACACCACCAGGCGCGGCCCGCCCGGCGGCAGACCGGCCTCCTCGCGCGAATTGCCGCCTTCCATGTGGCCCGGTCCGCAGAGAAAGTCGACGCGCGGCACGAAGGCGCCGGGATCGTGGCGCGTGAGCGCGACGTAGAAGCGCTTGGCCAGACCGCACAGCGCGCTGATGCCCACCGTGCCGGGGCCGCGCACCTTGGGCCGGGCCTGGTCGCCGACCACCACCGTGTTGATGTTGCCGAAGCGGTCGACCTGCAGCGCCGAGAGGATCGCGAAATCGAAGAAGTGGATCTTCCAGTCGATGAAATCGATCATGTTCGGCAGGTCCATCCAGGCCTCGGAGGACTCGATGTTCTCCGAGTCGGCCGTGGACAGCAGGTGGTCGCGCACCGGGTTCACCATGCCGCCGGGCCCCGAGATCCACCACAGCCGCGGCGCCTGCATCTCGCGCGCGAGGTTGCAGGCGGCCAACTGGATGTCGGAGTTGGTGCCGATGATGACCTTCTCGCCATCCGCGAAGTCGCGTGCCAGCAGCACGGCGAGCAGTTCGCCGGTCGACGGCTTGTCGCCGCCCAGCATCGTTTGCTTGATATTTGGTTCAACCATTCATTGATCCTAGGAATCAACCATGGCACTGTCAAGCGGATTTCACCTGCCGGGCGCGCAAGAAGAAAGGACCGCGCGCCTTGCGGCGGGCGGTCCTTGTCGGATCGGGTGAAGGGCGGCGGCGCGCGCCGCACGGGTTCAGCGCGTGGTCTTCGCGGCGCGGGTGGCGGACTTGGCCGCGGCCTTCGCGGCCGGTTTCTCGGCCGGGGCCTTGGCCGCCGCCTTGCGTGGCGCCGGCGCGGCGGCCGGAGCTTCCTGCGCGGCGTCCTCGCCCACCTTCGACAGGTAGCTGCGCTGCAGCCGCTTGAGGCTGGACTCCATCTCCGCGGCGGCCGCGTCGGCGTCCTTGGCCGCCAGGTGCTTGAGGAAGCGGCGGCGCGAGGGCAGCACGTAGGCGTTCTCCTCGTGGCCGATCTGGCCGATGAACTCGGCCAGCACGTTGAGCACGCCGTTCATCACGATCACCATGATCGGATTGCCGGTCATGCGCGCGAGGATGCGGTGGAACTCGAGGTTGGTCGCCGCGCGCGCCGGGAAGTCGTCGCGCCGCAGCGCTTCCTCGGCCGCGTCGATGTTGGCCGCCAGCGCCTCGAGATCGGCGGGCGTGGCGCGCGCGCAGGCCTCGCGCACCAGGATCGACTCGAGCCAGATGCGCGCCTCGGTGAGCTGCGCCGGCTGGATCGCGCCCATGTGGTACATGTCCATCAGGCCGGTGGCGATGGCGTCGCCGCTGCGCCCGCTGATGAAGGCGCCGCCGCTGGCGCCCTTCTGCAGCCGGATCAGGCCCGCATGCTCGAGCGAGCGCAGCGCCTCGCGCAGCGTGTTGCGCGACACGCCGAACTGCTCGGACAGCGCGCGCTCCGACGGCAGCCGCGTGCCGACCTTGAGCCGGCCCTGCGACAGCTCGCCGCGGATCTGCTGGGCGATCTCCTCGAAGGCACGCGCGGAACGGATGGGCTGGAACTTGGCGCTCCGTGCGTCGGCCGCGGGCGGCGACGGTTCTTTGGCGTCCATGGGGAATCCTCCGTTGGAAAAACTAAAAGTTGGACCTTTGAGCCAAATGATAAGGGGCGACGTGGCGTGGGCCGCCGCAAGCCAAGCCCTCGCGGTGGTGCCTGTTGCCGGATCTCATTAATGGTTCTACCATTCATTTTTTCCGAGACTCAGGAGAGACACGCCCATGCCCCCGACCACCCTTCCCGGCGACGAAGAGCGCGCCCTGCTGCGCGACTCGGTGCGCGGCTTCCTCGAGCGCCACTGGCCGCCCGCCACCGCAGTGCAATGGTCCCGCGAACCCGCGCGCGTGCAGGCGCTGTGGCAGCAGCTCGCGGCCCAGGGCCTTGCCGCATTGGGATCGGATCCCTCGGAGGGCGGCCTGCGCGAGATCGCGCTGGTCATGGAGGAACTGGGCCGCGCGGGCTGCACGCTGCCGCTGCATCACGGCACGCTGCTGAACCTCGCGGCTCCGCGCACGCCACGGGGCGAGGAGCCCACCCTGCTCGCGCTGCAGCGCGCCGGCGAGGCGCGCGTGGTGCTGTGTTTCGGGGCCTTCGACGGCGACCGCGGCGCGGGCCAGGCACGCATCGACGACGACGGGAGGCTCCACGGCGAACTCGCCTTCGTCGAGCATGCCGACAGCGCCACCCACCTCGCGGTGGTGGTGGACGGCCCCGCGCTCGCGCTGGTCGACCTGCGCGCGCCCGGCGTGCGCATCGAGGCCACGCCAGCGATGGGAACGCAGGGGCTGTTCCGCGTCGCGCTGGACGGGATCGCGGCCACTGTCCTGCCCTTTTCCCAGGAGCAGCTCGGCGCGCTGCACGCGATGACCCGCCTCGCGCTGTGCGTGCGCGCCACCGGCGCAGCCGAACGCGCCTTCGAGCTCGCCGTGGCCTACGCGGGCGAGCGCCGGCAGTTCGGTCGCCCGATCGGCAGCTTCCAGGCGATCCAGCACAAGCTCGCCGACGGCCACATCGCGCTGCTGGGCGCACGGCTCACGCAGGCCGGCGCCGCGCGCCAGCACGACCTCGGCGCCGACAACTGGCGCGTGTTCGCCGAAGCGGCCTGCGCACTGGCCGCGACGAGGCTGCGCCGGGTGTCGCTGGAAACGCAGCACACCTTCGGCGCCATCGGCTACAGCGAGGAGCACGAGGCACCGCGCCATTTCAAGCAGGTGCATCTCGACGTGCTGCGCCACGGCGGCGGGCGCCGCGCGCGCGAGGCGCTGGCCGATCATTTCCTCGGCGAGACGCCGCGCACGCTGCCCGAATACGACCTGGGCCCGGCCGGCAACGCCTTTCGCGAAGAGGTGCGCGCCTGGCTCCAAACGCACTGGTCGGGCGAGCGCAAGGCCGCGCACGAGGCGCTGGACTTCAAGGCACGCGAGTACGACCGCGAGTTCGCGCGCGCGCTCGGCCGCACCGGCTGGATCGGCCTCTCGTGGCCGCAGCGCTTCGGCGGCCAGGCGCGCGGCGCCTTCGAGCAACTGGCCTTCGTCGAGGAGATGGAGCGCGCCGAGGCGCCGCGCGTGGGGGCGCCGGTGCAGGCCGCGATGCTGCAGGTGCACGGCAGCGCGGCGCAGCAGGCGCGCTACCTGCCCGAGATCCTGCGCGGCGAGGCGATCTACGGCATGGGCTACAGCGAGCCCGACGCGGGCTCCGACCTCGCGTCGATGCGCACCCGCGCGGTACGCGACGGCGACCACTACGTGATCGACGGCCAGAAGATCTGGACCACCACCTACTGGGGCGACTACATGCTGCTGGCCACGCGCACCGACCCCGAGGCGAGCCCGCCGCATGCCGGCCTGAGCCTGTTCATCGTGCCGATGGACACGCCCGGCATCACCATCCGCACCTCGACCACGATGTACGGCGGCAGCTTCGCCAATGTCTTCTACGACGGCGTGCGCGTGCCGGCCGAGGCAATGGTGGGCGAGCTCCACGGCGGCTGGAAGGTGCTGGTCGGGGCGCTGGCCACCGAACGCGGCTTCATCGGCGGCGGCATCGTGATGAAGGTGGCGCATGCCTTCGAGCAGCTGTGCGAGCACCTGCGCGGCGCGACGGGTGCCGACGGCCGGCCGATGCGCCTCGATCCGCTGGTGCGCGAGCGCATCGCAGATCTCGCGGGGCAGATCGAGGCGGGGCGCCGCATGATGATGCACTGCGCGGAGCGCGTCGACGCGGGCGAGACGCCGCTGCACGACGCGGCCGCGAGCAAGGTCTATTCGGGCGAGCTGATGGAGCGCTTCGGCGAGGTGGCGCTCGACCTGCTCGGCATGGAAGGCACGCTCGGCGAGGGCAGTCCCGGCGCGGTGCTGCGCGGGCGCATCGAGCAGAACCTGCGCCATGCGCTGATGTGGGTGATCAGCATCGGCACCAACGAGATCCAGCGCAGCCTGATCGCGCAGCGCGGGCTCGGCCTGCCGCGCTGAACGCGCCCCGGGCCGGCGCGGCTCAGCGCGCCGGCTTCTTGCGCTCCATCTCGAGCAGCAGCACGTTCAGCGCGTTGAGGTGCTTGGCCAGCGCGGCGCCGGCCTTGTCCGCATCGCGATCGCGCATCAGGCGCAGCACCTTGCGGCGCACCTGCACCACGTTGCTGTGCGGCGTCTGCAGCTGCGCGATGAGGCCGCGCAGGATTTCCGACAGGGCGTCGATCAGCATCACGATCACCTCGTTGTGGGTGGCGCGGCCGATCAGGCGATAGAACTCCGTGATCTGGCCGCTGTCGCGCACCGGCCGGCCCTGCTTCACCAGCTCGGCGAAGCGCTCGATGTCGGCCTCGATGGCGGCGAAGTCCTCTTCGGTCGCGCGTTCGCAGGCCAGCCGGATCGCCAGCCCGCACAGCAGGATGCGGGCCTCGGTCAGGTCCGACACCGGCACCTGCTTGAGCGCCACCATGTCGCGCACCGCCTGCGTGATGCCCTCGGGATGCGACTGCTTGATGTAGAAGCCGCCGTTGATGCCGGTCACGGCCTCGACCATGCCGGCCATCTCGAGGCTGCGCAGCGCCTCGCGCACGCCGCTGCGGCTCACGCCGAACTGCTCGGACAGCTCGCGCTCGCTGGGCAGGCGGTCGCCGGCGCTCAGCGCGCCCTCCACCACCTGCTGGCGGATCTGGTCGCAAATCGCCTCGAAGGCGCGGCGCATGCGCACGGGCGCGAAGACTGGTGCGGATTCCGACATGGCTCCTTTCCTCCTCTGGATCACGAACGTCGATGGCTGGATGCCGAGCCCGATAGTGTGCCTGTGCCTGCCCTGGCACTGGCTCTAATTGACCATCATCCCTGGTTTCGCTATGGTTCAACCAATTACATCACAAACCATCCGACCAGGAGACAAGCCTCATGACCCACTCCCGCCGCCACGCGCTGGCCACCGGCCTCGGCCTGCTGGGCGCCTCGGCGCTGCCCGCCTTTCCCCTGGCCGCGCGCGCCGCGCCGGGCTATCCCGACAACGTCATCAAGTTCATCATTCCCACGCCGGCCGGCGGCGGGCACGACACGATGATGCGGGTCGTCGGCCAGAAGCTGACCGAGGCCTGGGGCCAGCCCTGCATCGTGGAGTCGAGGGCCGGCGCGAGCGGCGCGATCGCGGCCGCCGCGGTGGCGCGCGCCGCGCCCGACGGCTACACGCTCGGCGTCGGCTACAGCGCGCTGATCAGCAACCTCGTGCTGCAGCCCGCGCAGCAGCCCTACAAGCTCGCCGACCTCGCGCCCATCGGCATGCTCGCGCTCACGCCCATCGCCATCGGCGTGCGCGAGTCGCTCAACGTCAGGACGCTCGACCAGCTGGTGGCGCTGGCGAAGTCGAAGCCCGGCAAGATCTCGTACGGCTCCTACGGCCCCGGCTCGGGCGGCAACTTCGTGGGCGAGCTGCTGAACATGGCCGCGGGCATCGACACCGTGCACGTGCCCTACAAGGGCGAGGCGCCGGCGCTGCAGGACCTGATCGGCGGCCAGATCGACACCGCCGTGGTGTCGCTGGGCGGCGTGTCGCGCTACCCCGGCAAGATCCGCGCGCTGGCGGTCGCGAGCCCGACGCGCTTTCCGCTCTATCCCGACGTGCCCACCTTCGCCGAGGCCGGCTTCCCCGAAGTGAACATGCCGGGCTTCGGCGCGCTGTTCGCGCCGGCCTCCACGCCCAAGGCGATCATCGACAAGCTCGATGCCGAGATGGCGCGCATCGTGAAGCTGCCCGACGTCGCACCCAAGCTGCTCGAGCTGGGCTTCGAGCCCGCCGGCTGGGGCCCGCAGAAGCTGTCGAGCTTCCTGGCCGAGCAGCTGGCGCTGACGCAGAAGCTGGTCGCGACCGGGCGCATCAAGGTCTGAGCGGGCGCCGCATGCGGCGCAGCGGGCCTGGCCCATAGTGCACGCATGACCTTGCCCAGCGGCGAAGCTGCCGACTACGCATCCTTCATCGAGGCGCTCAAGGAGCGTGTCGCGGCGGCCCGCCAGTCCGCGGCCCGCGCGGTCAATCACGGCCTGATCGCCTTGTACTGGGACATCGGCGAAGCCATCCTCCACAAGCAGCAGGCGCAGGCCTGGGGCGAGGCCGTGGTGGAACGCATCGCCCGGGACTTGCGCGCGGCCTTCCCCGGCACCCAAGGCTTCTCGGCGCGCAATGTCTGGGACATGCGGCGCATGGTCGAGGCCTACAGCGAGCCCGGATTTCTGCGACAGCTTGTCGCAGAAAGTTCCAGGCGCAAGGGCTGCGGGCGCAAGAGCCACCGACGCGGCGCCGCACGGGAAACCGTGCAGTTCGGCGGCAACGACTCTCTGTTCGCCTTGCGCAGCAAGACCAACCCGATCGGCGTGGCGGAGTACCAGTTGCAGGCCGCCCTGCCGGCGGAATTGCGCGGCAAGCTTCCTTCGGTGCGCCAGCTCCAGCAGGTGGTGCGCGGTGCGCTGCCGCCTCCGGTCGCGACACAGAAGCGGCGCGGCAAGGACTGAGCGCCCCCGCCAGTTCGCTACGAGGTCACTCCTCGACCCAGCGCGCGGCGTCGCCGACGGCAGCGCGCGAGGTGCGGAAACCGTTGGCCGGGCGCGCCGCGAGCGGGCCGGCGCACGCATCTATATGATTTGCCTCGCCCGCCGCCGATCGCCCCGCGCTTGAATCCCAGCAATCCCACCGCCCCGAACGCAGCCTCGCTCTGGAGTCCGCTCGCCCAGCCCGCCTTCCGCGGACTGTGGGGTGCCGGCAGCCTGTTCTTCGTCGGCAATGCGATGCAGAACATGGCGGCCTCGTGGCTGATGATCGAGCTCACGGCCTCGTCCTTCCTCTCGGCGCTGGTCCAGACCGCCTCCTTCCTGCCGATGTTCCTGCTGTCGCTGCCCGCCGGGGTGCTGGCCGACACCATCGACCGCCGGCGGCTGATGCTGCGTATCCAGGGTGTCTACGGGCTCGCCGCGCTGACGCTCACGCTGCTCGCGCTGGCCGGCTGGATCGGCCCGGGCGGGCTGCTGTTCTTCACCTTCCTGCTGGGCATTTGCACGGCGCTGCAGTCGCCCTCGTGGAACTCCGCCGTCAGCGACACGGTGGCGCGCACCGAACTGCCGCTGGCCATCACGCTGGTGTCGATGACCTTCAACGGCGCGCGCGCCGTCGGCCCCGGGCTCGCGGGCGTGCTGTTCGCGCTGACCGGCGGCGCCGCCGTGTTCGCGGTCGCGGTGCTGACTGCCTTCGGCATGAGCTGGGCCACGCGGCGCTGGCCGCCACGGCCGCCCTCGCCCGGGCGCCTGCCGGCCGAGCGGCTGTGGGGCGGCATGCTCAGCGCGCTGCGCTATGCGCGCCATTCGCCCGCGATCTTCGCGCAGCTGGTGCGCACGGCCGGCTTCAGCGGGCTCGGCTCGGCCCTGTGGGCCCTGCTGCCGGTGATCGCGCAGCAGCGACTCGGGCTGGGCGCGGCGGGCTACGGCCTGCTGATGGCCTGCCTGGGCACGGGCGCCGTCGCCGCCGGCTTCTTCGTCGGGCGCATGCGCTCGCGCTTCTCGCTCGATGCGCTGGCCGCCGGCTGCTGCCTCGTGTTCTCGGGCGCGATGCTGGTGGGCGCGCTCTCGACCTGGCGGCCGCTCGTGTGCGCCAGCTTCGTGCTTGGCGGCGCTGCCCTGGATGACGATGATGTCGACCTTCAACGCCGCGACCCAGACCAGCGCGCCGGCCTGGGTGCGCGCGCGCGCCGCGTCGATGCACACCCTGTGCTCGCTCGGCGCCTTCGCGCTCGGCTCCGCGCTCTGGGGCGCGATGTCCTCGCTGATCGGGCTGAGCGCGGCGCTGTGCCTGTCGGCCGCGGGGCATGCTCGCGAGCATCGCGCTGGCGCGGCCGTATCCGCTGCGCATGGGCGCGGACGACGAGGTCACGCTGGCGCCGCTGCACGAGGAGTTCTCGGTGCAGCACGAGCCCGAATTCGAGGCCGGGCCGGTCGCCGTCGAGGTGGTCTACCGCATCCGCGATGCCGATGCGCGGCGCTTCCTCGATGCGGTGCAGCAGCTGGCGGTGCCGCGCAAGCGCGACGGCGCCACCTTCTGGCGCGTCTACCGCGACCTCGACGACCCGAGCCGCTACGTCGAGCGCTTCATCGTCACCTCGTGGGCCGACTACCTGCGCCAGCGCGCGCGGGCCACCGTCGCGCGCCACGAGCTGGAGGCGCTCGCGCGCAGCTTCCAGGTGCCGCACGAGCCGGTGCTCACGCGCCACTACCTGGCCGAACGCAGCCCCTGAGCAAGGGCCGCCGGATCAGTCCTCCACCCAGCGGGCAGCATCGCGGACGGCCGCGCGCGAGGTGCGGAAACCGTTGGCCGGGTGCGCCGGGTCCTCATAGCCGAAGGAGATCCCGCAGACCACCTGGCGGTCGTCCGGGATGTCGAACCAGCGGTGCAGGAACTTCGCGCGCGAGGCCAGCGCGGCCTGCGCGATGCTCGCCACGCCGCGGCTGCGCGCGGCCAGCATGAAGTTCGACACGTAGGCCCCGCAGTCCAGCGCGCCATAGGCGCCGAGCGCGGCATCGGTGTGGATCAGCGCCACGTGCGGCGCGCCGAAGAACGAGAAGTTCAACAGCCCCTGGCGCGCCGAGGCCTCGCGGTCGCCATGGGCGATGCCCACGCTGTCGTAGAGCTGGAAGCCGCATTCGCGGCGGCGCTCGCGGTAGACGCCTCGGTACTCGGCGGGCGGCGCGATCTCGAAACCCTGGTCGACCAGCGCCTCGGGCGTGGCCATCGCCGCGCGCAGGCGCTCGGTGGCGGCCGCGCCGGTCACGACCACCTGCCAGGGCTGCGAGTTGCACCACGAGGCCGTGCGCTGGGCGGCGCGCAGGATCGCGTCGATGACGTCGCGCGGCACCGGGTCGGCGAGGTAGCCGCGGCAGCTGTAGCGCGCGTCGAGCACGGTGTCGAGGGCCGCGGCGAGATCCGGCGCGGGAACGGGTGGGAAGTGGTCATGGCTCGGGCAACGGGATGAAGACGAGGGAGCCTAACCGTGCCGGCGCGCTCGCGCTGGCGACGCGGCGAAAGACATGCGCGACGGCGGCCACCTCGCTCATTTCAACCATCTATGGTTGATCCATTCACAAGGTTATTGAGACAAAGGCTTTGCATCGCGCGGGCTCGAATTTAGCATTGGTCCTACCAATCTGGTCATCCAAGGTGGTCCACCACGCCGGATGGCCCTGCCCACAAGGAAAACCGCAGCCATGCTCTCGCAAGAAGACAACGAAACCCTCGTGCGCGTCGGCGCCGGCTCGCCCATGGGCGAGCTGATGCGCCTCTACTGGATCCCCTTCCTGCCCAGCCGCGACCTCGAGACCGACGGCCAGCCGCAGCGCGTGCGCCTGCTCGGCGAGGAACTGATCGCGTTCCGCGACAGCGAGGGCCGCGTCGGCCTGATCGACCATGCCTGCCCGCACCGCGGCGCCCCGCTGGTGTTCGGCCGCAACGAGGACTGCGGCGTGCGCTGCATCTATCACGGCTGGAAGTTCGGCGTCGACGGCCGCGTGCAGGACACGCCGGCCGAGCCCGCGCAGAGCCGGCTCAAGGACACGGTCACGATCAAGAACTACCCCTGCCGCGAGCGCAACGGCATCGTCTGGACCTACATGGGGCCCGACCGCGAGAACCCGCCGCCGCTGCCGAACCTCGAGTGGAACCTGGTGCCCGAGGAGAACGTGTACGTGAGCTTCCGCGTGCAGGAATGCAACTGGCTGCAGGCCGTGGAAGGCGAGATCGACTCGGCCCATGCGCCGATCCTGCACGGGCGCATCGACCAGCAGGGCGCGATCAGCGACTGGACCGCGAAGAAAGACCTGCGTCCCACCTTCGAATGCAAGCGCCAGGACTTCGGCATGAGCGTGGCTTCCAAGCGCGTGCTCGACGAGAACACCCACTACTGGCGCGTGAACCAGTTCCTGCTGCCCTTCTACACGCTGGTGCCGCCGCAGTCGAACTACCCCGAGCTCAGCGGCCACGCCTGGGTGCCGCTGGACGACCACCACACGCTGTGCATCATGTTCTCGTACACGCCGGCGCAGAAGTTCTACGAGAAGACGCGCAAGCTGTTCGACAACGGCCACGGCGGCCGCGAGACCGGCCACCCGAGCATCAACGCCTATGCGCCGCGGCCCGCCACCGAGCCCTTCGCGAAGTACTGGACGAAGTTCAACCTGCAGAGCGCCTTCCTCTTCAACTACGACGCGCAGACCAAGACCTGGTTCTCGGGCCTGCCCGGCCTGTGGGTGCAGGACGCGGCCTGCCAGTCGGCGTGGCGCCGATCTACGACCGCTCGAAGGAGCACCTGGGCATGAGCGACACCGGCATCGCGATGACGCGGCGCCTGCTGCTCGAGACGGTGCGCAACCTGTCGGTGCGCCAGCAGCGCCCGCCGCGCATCGAGGACCCCGACCTGCCGATGGTGCGCGCGGTGTCGCTCACGCTGCCGGCCGGCGAGGCCTGGAGCGAATCGGGCCGCGAGCTGATGACCGCGCGCCTGGGCACCGACTTCGGCTACACGCCATGAGCCTGGGCAACCCCGCGCCGCTGGACCTGTGCCTGCGCCAGATCCGGCTCGAGGCACGCGGCATCGCGTCGTACGAGTTGCGTGTCGGCCGACGGCCGGCCGCTGCCGCCGTTCACGGCCGGCGCGCACATCGACCTGCACCTGCCGCGCGAGATGATCCGCAGCTATTCGCTGCTCAACGCGCCCTCGGACGCCGCGCGCTACGTGGTGGCGGTGCAGCGCGACGCGCAGGGCCGCGGCGGCTCGGCCTGGATGCATGCGCAGCCGGCGCGTGGGCGACCGCTTGCGCGCCAGCCTGCCCGGCAACGACTTCGCGCTGGACGAGGAGGCCGCGCACTCGGTCTTCATCGCCGGCGGCATCGGCATCACGCCGATCCTGTCGATGCTGCACCGGCTCGAGGAACTGGGCCGGCGCTGGCAGCTGCACTACGCGGGCCGCTCGCCCGAGGAGACCGCCTTCGCCGACACGCTGCGCGCCATGCAGGGCGGCCGCGGCCGCGGCGAGGTCGAGTTCTGCTTCGGCTCCTCGCGCGCCGAGCGGCTGGACATCGCGGCCCTCGTGCGCAACGCGCCGGCCGCCGCGCATCTGTACTGCTGCGGCCCGTCGCGCATGATCGATGCCTTCGTCGAGGCCTGCGCCGGCCGTCCCGCGCACACGGTGCACTTCGAGCGCTTCGCCGCCGGCAGCGCGGCCGCCACCGAGGGCGGCTACGAGGTGGTGCTCGAGCGCAGCGGCCAGCGCCTCGCGGTGGCGCCGGGCAAGACCATCCTCGACACGCTGCTCGACAACGCCGTCGACGTGCCCTATGCCTGCAGCGCGGGCGTGTGCGGCACCTGTCGCACGCGCGCGTGATCGCGGGCGAGCCCGACCATCGCGACGACTACCTGGACGCGCAGGAGAAGCAGTCGAACGAGGCGATCATGATCTGCTGCTCGGGCTCGCGCTCGAAGACGCTGGTCCTGGACCTCTGAGTCAAGGGAGCAGTCCATGACGACCCGGCTCGACACCACGGCGGACCCGCAGGAGGCCAGTGCCTCCAACGCGGCGGGCGCGGGCAACGGCGCCATCGCCGGCATCCTCGCCTACCTGCGCGACCGGCGCCTGCAACCGGGCGACCGGCTGCCCTCGGAGCGCGACCTTGCCGAGCGCCTCGGCGTCGGCCGCAACGCGGTGCGCGAGGCGCTGGCCACGCTGGTCACGCTGCGCATCGTCGAATCGCGGCCCAACTCGGGCATCTACCTGCGGCACGTCGAGCGCGAAGGCAGCTTCGAGGCACTGGTGATGCTCACCGACATGGGCGCCGTGCCCACGCCGGTGGAAGTGGCAGAGACGATGGAGGTGCGCGGCCATCTCGAGGTGCTGGCCGCGGGCCTGGCCTGCCAGCGCCGCACCGAGGCCGACCTGGCGCGCATGGAAGCCGTGCTGCAGCGTACCGAGCAGGTGCTGGCCGAGGGCGGCAACATCGCCGCGGCCGACACCGAGTTCCACGTCGCGCTGGTCGATGCCACCCACAACTCGGTGCTGGTGCGCGTGCTGCATGCCTTCTACCGCTTCACCGGCCGGCGCCGCGAGGCGATGTTCGCCGACACGGTGCAGGGCCGCGCCTCGCTGCTCGACCACCGGCGCCTGCTCGGCCACATCCGCGCACGCGACGCGGCCAAGGCGCAGCTGCTGATCCTGCGCCACATGGACCGCGCGCGCAGCTACTGGTCGAGCGTGCTCGGCGCCACGGATTGACACGACACCCACGAACCCAAGGAGACCCCCGATGACGACCACTTCCCTCCACCGCCGCGCGCTGCTGGGCGCCGCCTGCGCCGCGCTCGCGCTCGGCGCCCTGCCCGCCCATGCGCAGGGCGGCTATCCGAACAAGCCGATCCGCATGATCGTGCCCTATGCGGCCGGCGGCAGCACCGACCAGCTCGCGCGCGCCATCCACCAGTCGATGAGCGAGACGCTGGGCCAGACCGTGATCGTCGAGAACAAGCCGGGCGCGGGCGGCACCATCGGCACCGACTACGTGGCCAAGGCCGCGCCCGACGGCTACACGCTGGTGTTCGGCAACACCGGCCCGAATGCGGTGGTCTCGCTGATGCGCAAGGTGCCCTACGACGAGCTCAAGGACCTGCGCCCGATCTCCACCGTGGCGATCACGCCGATGATCCTGGCCGTGCCCGCCGACAGCCCGGCGAAGACGCTGAAGGACTTCCTCGCCTACGCGAAGAAGAACGGCAACGCGCTCAACGTCGGCTCGGTCGGCAACGGCTCGCTGTCGCACCTGACGGCCGAGTACTTCAACGAGGCCGCGGGCCTGCGCATGCAGCATATCCCCTACAACGGCGGCGCGCCGATGATGACCGCATTCGCCGGCGGCCAGTTGCAGGCCGCCTTCGTGACGGGCCTGGACGGCGCCACGCTGGTGAGCTCGGGCCGGGTGCGCTACCTGGCCGTGGGCACGCCCAAGGCCACCGAGACCGTGCCCGGCCTGCAGGCCATCGCCGACGAGGTGCCGGGCTTCCGCAGCTCGGCCTGGTTCGGCGTGCTCGCACCGAAGGACACGCCCGACGAGATCGTCACGAAGCTGCACGACGCGATCGTGACCGCGGTCGCGCGGCCCGAGGTGCGCAAGATGTTCTCGGTGCGCAACGTCGAGGCGCGCAGCAGCACGCCGCAGGAGCTCGAGAAGCTCATCCGCGACGAGATGGGCCAGTGGGGCCCGGTCGTGCGCAAGGCCAACATCCAGATGTGAGAACCGCCTCCATGCTTGAAAACCTGGAATCCGATTTCCCCGAGCACCAGCCGCGCCCCGCGGGCGCGCCGCAGGCGCTGGCCGGCATCAAGGTGGTGGACTTCACCCACTTCATCGCCGGCCCCTTCGCCACCATGATCCTGGCCGACATGGGCGCCGACGTGATCAAGATCGAGGCGCCCGGGCGCGGCGACGACTTTCCGCCAGTACCCGCCGGTGCATCCCGAACTCGCGCAGGGCGCGCCCTTCCTCTGGTCGAACCGCAACAAGCGCAGCGTGGCGCTGGACCTGAAGACGCCCGAGGGCCTGGAGGTGGCGCGCGCGCTGATCGCGAGTGCCGACGTCGTGGTCGAGAACTTCTCCACCGGCGTGATGGAGCGCTTCGGACTGGACTACGAGAGCTGCCGCAAGGCCAATCCCGAACTCGTCTACTGCTCGGTGTCGGCCTACGGCCGCGAGGGCGCCTTCGCCGACCGCCTGGGCTTCGACCCGATCGCGCAGGCCGAGAGCGGCTTCGTCTCGATGAACGGCTATGCCGACCGCCAGGGTGTACGCGCACTGTCGCCGGTGATGGACATCAGCACCGCGATGATGGCGGCCAACGCGATCCTCGGCGCGCTGGTGGCGCGCGAGCGCACCGGCCGCGGGCAGGCGGTGGAAGTGGCGCTGTTCGACAACGCGGTGCTGATGACCGGCTATGCGACGCTGCAGCACGTGTTCAGCGGCGCCGAGCCGCAGCGCCACGGCAACACCAGCCCCGACACCTGCCCCTCGGGCGTGTTCGAGGCCCAGGACGGCTCGTTCTACATCAACTGCGGCAACAACAAGATCTTCCAGCGCCTGATGACGCAGGTGCTCGAGCGCCCCGACGTGGCCGCGGACCCGGCCTATGCCAGCGGCCGCGAGCGCTCGCAGCGGCGCGAGGTGCTGTTCGCGCTGCTCGGCGAGGCGTTCGCGAAGCAGCCCTGGTCGCACTGGCAGTCGCGCATCGCGCGCGGCCGGCGTGCCCTGCGGCCAGGTGCGCTCCGTCGGCGAGGCCATCCGCTCGCCCGAGGCGCGCGAGCGCCGGCTGGTGACGCGCATCCCGCATCCGCAGGTGGGCTGGGTGCCGAACATGGCGCTGCCGATCCGCTATTCGCGCACGCCGATCGCCGACCCGGTGGCCGCGCCCACGGTCGGGCAGCACACGCAGGAGGTGCTGCGCGAGGCGCTGGGCTACGACGAAGATCGCTTCGCGGCGCTCGCGCGCGCCGGCGCCTTCGGTCCGCCCGCCGAACGGCACGAACCCGCCGGCACGCCGGCATGACCACCCGCACGCTGCGCGGCCGGGTCGCCGTGGTCGGCATCGGCGAGACCGCCTACTACCGCCACGGCCAGTCGCCCGACGCGGAGTTCAAGCTCGCGCTCAAGGCCATCCTCGCCGCCTGCGCCGACGCGGGCCTCGATCCGCGCGAGATCGACGGCTTCGCCTCGTACAGCGACGATCGCAGCGAAGCCTCGCGGCTGGCGGCCGCGCTGGGCATCCATCGCCTGCGCTCGGCCACCATGCAGTGGGGCGGCGGCGGTGGCGGCTGCGCGGCGGCGGTGGCCAATGGCGCGGCCGCCATCGCGGCCGGCCTGGCCGACTGCGTGGTCGTGTTCCGCGCGCTCGCGCAGGGCCAGCACGGGCGCTTCGGCCAGGTCGGCGGCATCGACACCATTTCCGGCGAGAAGGCCTACCTCATGCCCCACGGCGTGCTCTCGCCACCGCAGCGCTTCGCGATGCGCGTGCGGCGCTTCATGCACGAGCACGGCGTGCGGCAGGAGGCGCTGCGCGCCATCGCCCTTGCCTCCTACCACCATGCGCAGGCCAATCCGCGCGCCGTGATGCACGGCAAGCCGCTCGATGCCGCGAAGTACGACGCCTCGCGCTGGATCGCCGAACCTTTTCATCTGTACGACTGCTGCATGGAGAACGACGGCGCCGCCGCGATCGTGCTGGTGGCGTCCGAGCGCGCGAAGGACTTCGCGCACAAGCCCGCCTACCTGCTCGGCGCGGCCTCGGGCTCGGGCTTTCGCGCCGGCGCGCATCCGCACAATGCGCCGCGCTATGCGAGCGCGGGCTTCGACACCCGTGGCGCCCGACCTCTACGCGATGGCCGGCATCGCGCCGTCCGACGTGGGCGTGGTGCAGAGCTACGAGAACTTCACCGGCGGCGTGGCGATGGCGCTGGCCGAGCACGGCTTCTTCGAACCCGGCGAGGCCAACGACTTCCTCACGCTCGAGAACCTCACGGCCCCCACGGGCCGGCTGCCGCTCAACACCAGCGGCGGCAATCTCGCCGAGTGCTACATGCATGGCTTCGAGCTGGTGCTCGAGGCGGTGCGCCAGGTGCGCGGCAGCTCGACCAGCCAGGCGGCGCGCAGCGACGTGGCGCTGGTGATCGGCGGCCCCATGGTCACGCCCGCGAGCGATCTGCTGCTGGGATCGGAGAACGTGCTGTGAACGACGCGAACGACGAGAAGCGCTACCTGCCCGCGGGCCTGCCGATCCCCGTGTCGGAGCCCGATGGATTGTCGGAACCCTACTGGCAAGGCCTGCGCGAGGGCGTCTTGCGCGTGCAGCGCTGCACGCACTGCGGCACCTGGCAGTTCGGCCCCGAGTGGATCTGCCACCGCTGCCATGCCTTCGATCCCGCCTGGGTCGAAGTCGCGCCGCGCGGCCGCATCTACAGCTGGGAGCGCGTGTGGCATCCGGCGCATGCGGCGCTCAAGGACCATGGCGCCTACCTCGTGGTGCTGGTCGAGCTGCCCGGGGCCGGCAACGTGCGCATGGTCGGCAACCTGCTCGGCGATCCGATGCAGGCGGTGGAGATCGGCGCCGAGGTCGAGGGCGTGTTCGAACACCATCCGGATGCGCAGCCGCCGTACGCGCTGCTGCAGTGGCGACGTGCCTGAGTCCGCGCGCACCGGCGATCAGGAGGCCGACATCTGCGACCTGCTCGTGATCGGCGCCGGCGCGGGCGGCATGAGCGTCGCGCTCTCGGGGCGCGCTCATGGGCCTCGACGTGGTGCTGTGCGAGGCCGGCGAGCAGGTCGGCGGCACCACCGCCACCTCGGCCGGCACGCTGTGGGTGCCGGGCAATGCGCAAGGCGCAGCGGCGGGCTTCGCCGACTCCGCCGCCGAGGCCGCGCGTTATCTCGACGCGATCCTCGGCGAGCACGATCCCGCGCGGACTGCGCGCAGCCTATCTCGCGAGCGCCCCTGAGGCGATCGCCTTCCTCGAGGCCCGTTCGGAACTGCGCTTCGCCTCGGCCGGCCGCCATCCCGACTACCTCGCGCTGCCCGGCGCTGCCGTGGCGGGCCGCGCGCTCTCGCCGCTGCCCTTCGACGGCCGGCGGCTGGGCCGCGACTTCGAACGCATCCGCGCGCCGATGCCCGAGTTCATGGTGCTCGGCGGCATGATGGCCAACAAGGCCGACGTGCAGGCCCTGGCCTACCGCTGGGGCAGCATCGCGAACTTCCGCCATGCCCGCGCGGCTGGTGCTGCGCCATGCGCGCGACCGGCTGATGCACGCGCGCGGCACGCGCCTGGTGCTGGGGCAATGCGCTCGTCGCGCGGCTGTACTTCAGCCTGCGCCAGGCCGGCGTGCCGGTGCGCTTCGGCATGCGGCTGCGGCAACTCGAGATCTCGGCGGGTCGCGTCACGGGTGGCGTGTTCGACCACGAGGGATCGACGCGGCGCGTCGCGAGCCGCCTCGGCGTGGTGCTCGCCACCGGCGGTGTCGGCCATCATGCGGCGTTGCGCGCCCAGCTCGCGCCGGCCGGCGTGTCGCCGCGCACGCTGCGGCCGCAGTCCTTCGAGGGCAACCGCGGCGAGGGCCTCGATGCCGCGCCGCGCGCCGGCGCGCGGCTCGAACGCCATCCGGGCGACTTCTTCTGGCAGCCCGTTTCGCTGGCACCGCGCGCCGGTGGCGAACCCGGGCTCTTCCCGCACCTGTACCTCGACCGCGCCAAGCCCGGGCTGATCGCGGTCGATGCCGACGGGCGCCGCTTCGTCGACGAAAGCGCTTCGTACCACCACTTCGTCGAGGCCCTGCTCGCGCGGATGCGCCCCGGTGCATCGACGCCGCCGGCCTGGCTGGTCTGCGATGCGGCCTTCGTGCGCGCCTACGGCCTCGGCACCGATCCCGCCCGGCACGCGCGCGAGCGCGCTGCGGCGGCACGAGGCATCGGGCTATCCGTGCTCGCGCACGACATCGACGCACTGGCCGCGCGGCTGGGCATCGATGCGCGCACGCTGGCAGCCACCGTCGCGCGCCACAACCGCCATGCCGAAGCCGGCGAGGACCCGGACTTCGGCAAGGGCAGCACCGAGCTCGGCCGCTTCAACGGCGATGCGGCACATGCGCCCAACCCCTGCCTCGGCCCGATCGCGCAGCCGCCGTTCTGCGCGCTGGCGGTCTGGCCCGGCGAAGCCGCGTCGAGCGCGGGCCTGGCCACCGATGCCGACGGCGCCGTGCTCGACACGGACGGACAACCCATCGCGGGCCTCTATGCCTGCGGCAACGACATGGCCTCGATCATGCGCGGCGCCTATCCGGGGCCGGGCATCACGCTCGGGCCCGCGATCGTGTTCGGCTGGCGCATCGCGCGGCATGTGGCACGACGCAACCCCCACACACCTTCCTCCCAACGATGAATCCCACCTCCACTCCCCGCGAGGCCAGCGGCCCGCTCGCCGGCCTGCGCGTCCTCGAGTTCGCCGGCCTCGGGCCCGCGCCCTTCGCCTGCATGCTGCTGTCGGACATGGGCGCCGACGTGATCACCATCGACCGCCCCGCGCGCCGACTCGGCGACCGCAGCGACATCACGGGCCGTGGCCGCACCGTGGTGCTGGCCGACCTCAAGGACCCCGGCTCGTGCGAGGAGGTGCTGGGCCTGCTCGCGCGCGCCGACGTGCTGGTCGAGGGCTTCCGGCCCGGCGTGATGGAGCGCCTGGGCCTGGGCCCCGACGAGGCGCTGCGGCGCAATCCGCGGCTGGTCTACGGCCGCATGACGGGCTGGGGCCAGCACGGCCCGCTCCGCGCAGGCCGCGGGCCACGACATCAACTACATCGCGCTGACCGGCGCGCTGCATGCCATCGGCCCGGCCGGTGGCGCGCCGGTGCCGCCGCTGAACCTGGTGGGCGACTACGGCGGCGGCAGCCTCTACCTCGTCGTCGGCATCCTGGCCGCGCTGCTCGAGAGCCGGCGCTCAGGGCAGGGCCAGGTGGTCGACGCGGCCATCGTCGACGGCGTGAACTCGCTGATGAGCCTGTTCGCCACCAGCGCGATGCGTGGCACCTTCCGCGAGGAACGCGGCACCAATGCGCTCGACGGCGGCGCGCCCTACTACGGCAGCTACGCCACCGCCGACGGCCGCCATGTCTGCATCGGGCCGATCGAGCCGCAGTTCTTCGCCGAGCTGTGCGAGCGCCTGGGCGTCGACCCCGCGCTGCGCGATGCGCAGCACGACCGCGCGCGCTGGCCCGCGCTGCGCGCCGAGTTCGAGCGCTTGTTCCGCACCCGCGGCCGCGACGAGTGGACCGCGCTGTTCGACGGCAGCGATGCCTGCGTCGCGCCCGTGCTCGCGCTGAGCGAGGCACCCGCCCATCCGCACCACGGCGCGCGCGAGGCCTTCGTCGATGTCGAAGGCGTGCGGCAACCGGCACCGGCGCCGCGTTTCTCGCGCACGCCGTCGCGGGTGCAGGGGCCGGCGGCGCGCGAGGCGACGCCGGCTGCGCGGGTTCTGGCGCGCTGGGGCTGAACGGCCGTCGGCACATCAGCCCTCGCCGAGCCAGTCGAGCAGGTCCGCCACCGGATCGATCACCTGCCGCATGCCGGCATCGCGCAGACCGGCGGCAAGGTCGAGGCCGACCACGCCGACCACGAAAACCGGCTGCCGCCCGCCGAAGCTCTCGCAGCGTTCGCGCAGCGCATCCAGCGCGATCTCCGGCTGCGCGGCGATGACGGCCGGCGCGAGATCGATCACCTGCCAGCCGTCGATCGTGCACGCATGGCCGGTCGCCTCGAAGGCAGCCTCGTAGAGCGCCGTCATGCCGCGGTCGAAGGTCACGATGTCGAGCCGATGCCCGCGCTTCCGGTGCAGCGCCAGCACGCTGCGCGTGAAACCATGGGCCGCGTCGCCGAAGCGCTCGCGCACGATCTCGTAACCCGTGTCGACCGACGACATCGCCACCACCCGGTCGAAGCCCTCGCTCAGGCCGGCAGCGCGCGCGCCAGCGCCGCCTCGGCCCGCGCGTTGTCGGCGGCGGAGCCGATGATCCGTGGCGCCGCCTCGACCTCGGCGGCGGCCCAGCATCCGGACGGCCAGCCGCCACGCGCGATGTGGCGCCGCAGCGTGGCCGTGATCTCGCGGCTCGCGTTCGGATTGAGGAACAGCGTCTTCGCGGTCATGGCGTGGCCGGAAAGCGGTGGCGCCAGAACTGCGCGATGTCGCGCCGCCGGCAGAACCAGACATCGGGAAATTCGGAAGCCGCGAGCAGGAACTCGCGCAGCGCCTCCGCGCGCCCGGGCCGCCCCGCCAGGCGCAGGTGCAGGCCGATCGACATCATCGACGCCTGCCGGCGGCCTTCGCGCCGCAGGCAGGCGAGCGTGCGCCGCAGGTGGTCGGTGAAGTCGTCGGGCGTGTCGAAGCCCGGTGCCGAGGCGAAGCGCATGTCGTTGCAGTCGAAGCTGTAGGGCAGCACCAGATGCGGCTTGTCGCCGACCCGCGTCCAGTACGGCAGGTCGTCGTTGTAGGCGTCCGAGTCGTACTGCAGTCCCTGCTCGACGGCGAGCATGCGCGTGCGCGGGCTGACGCGGCCGGTGTACCAACCGACCGGGCGTTCGCCGCACAGGCGCTCGAGCACGTCGAGCGAACGCACCATGTGTTCGCGCTCGGTCGCCTCGGGCACCTCGTCGTAGTCGATCCAGCGCGCGCCGTGCGAGACCACCTCGTGCCCGGCCTCGACGATCGATCGCGCGGCCTCGGGATGCTTCTCGAGCGCGCCCGACACCGCGAAGTAGGTGGCCGGCACCCGGCATTCGGCGAGCAGGTCGAGGATGCGCCAATGGCCGGCCCGGCTGCCGTATTCGTAGTGCGACTCCACCACCAGGTTGCGGCGCCCGGCGCGCGCCGTCGCGCCCGACACGTCGCTGTTGAGCACCTCCGAAAAGGTATCGCCCTCGAGCACGCAGTTCTCCGCGCCCTCCTCGTAGTTGACGACCACGCTGAGCGCGACGCGTCGGCCGCCCGGCCATTCGAAGTCGGGACGCGCGCGCCCGTAGCCGATGAAGTCGCGCACCGCCTCGCTCATCGCTGCACCTTCGCCTTCGCCACGCAGACGCCGATCAGCAGCAGGCCGAGGGTGCAGTAGATTGAGATCGACAGCGGACTGTCGAAGCGGTCGAGCAGCCAGACGCAGATGCTGGGCGCGAGCGCGCCGCCGAAGACGCCCGCGAGCTGGAAACCCAACGATGCACCCGTGCACCGCACCCTGGACTCGAACATGTCGGGGATGAAGGCCGCGAGCGGCGCCCACAGCGAGGCCTGGCAGACCATGCCGATCACCGCGGCGAGCACCACCAGCGAGGGATTGCGCGTCTCCAGCAGCGGAAAGTACGCGAACGACCAGACGATCGAGGCGGCCACGCCCAGCAGCAGCATCGGCTTGCGGCCGAAGCGGTCGGACAGCGCACCAAACAGCGGAATCGCGACCACGCCGACCGCCGCGCCCCACAGCACGGCATTCAAGGCCACCTGCCGCGGCAGGCCGAGCCGGTTCGGCACGTAGATCAGCAGCAGCAGCGAGAACACATACCAGATGACGCCCTCGCCGGCGCGCACCCCGATCGCCAGCAGCACCTGGCGCCAGTGCTTGCGCAGTGTCTCGGCCAGCGGCGCCTCGGCCTTGTGGTCGCTCTTCTCGAGGCTCTTGAAGACCGGGGATTCCTCGATCGTGCGGCGGATGAAGTAGCCGATGCCCACGAGCAGGATGCTCGCGAGGAAGGGCACGCGCCAGCCCCAGTCCATGAACTGCGCATCGGTGGTGACCGTGTTCATGAAGCCGAACATCGCATTGGCGATCAGCACGCCGATCGGGCTCGCGACCTGCACCAGGCTGCCGTAGAAGCCGCGGCGGCGGCCGCTGGCATCGAACTCGTTGACCATCAGCGCCGCCCCGCCCCATTCGCCGCCCAGCGCGAGCCCTTGGGCGAAGCGCAGCACCGCCAGCAGCAGCGGCGCGAGCAGCCCGACATGCTCGTAGGTCGGCAGCAGCCCGATCAGGAAGGTCGACAGGCCCATGACCAGCAGGGTCGAGACCAGCACGAAGCGCCGGCCGAGCTTGTCGCCCAGCGAGCCGAAGATCGCGGCCCCCACCGGCCGCGCGACGAAGGCGATGCCGTACGACAGCAGCGACAGGATGGTCGCGACGAAGGGGTCGGTCTGCGGGAAGAACAGCTTCGGAAACACCAGCGCCGCCGCCGTGCCGAAGACGAAGTGGTCGTAGAACTCCAGCGTGGTGCCGACCAGGCTCGCGGCGGCGACGCGCCGCGGACTGGTCGAGGATGCGGGCCGGTCTTCGGCGCGCGGGGCGGTGTTCGCCGTGGCGGATGTCGTCATGGGGATGCTCCTGATCGATGGACGGCGCCATTGCAGCACCGGCTCAATGCTTGGACAATCAGAATGATCCGAACGATTATTCGCCAAAGATGAACATTACGCTGCGCCAGATCCGGGCCTTCCTCGCAGTGGCCGAGGTCGGCGCCTTCGCGCGCGCGGCCGAGCGCATGCACCTCTCGCCCTCCGCGTTGTCCACGCTGGTCAAGGAACTCGAGGAGCAGATCGGCCTGCGGCTGTTCTACCGCAGCACGCGCGTGGTCCAGCTGACCGAGGCGGGCGCCGAGTTCCTGCCGCTGGCGCGCAAGGCGCTCGAGGACCTCGAGGCCGCGGTCGCCGGATCGCGCGCGCTGGCCGAGGTCAAGCGCGGCCGGGTCACGGTGGCCGCCTCCATCGTGATCGCGGCCACGCTGCTGCCCTGGGTGATCCAGTCGTTCCAACAGCGCCATCCGGGCATCCAGTGCATCCTCAAGGACGGCTTCGAGGAGACCATCCGCGACCAGGTGCGCCGCGGCGAGGTCGACCTCGGCGTCGGCACGCTGGTCGAAGGCGAGCCGGGGCTGACGGAGGTCACGCTCTACCAGGACCATCTGGTGGCGCTGGTGCCCGATGGCCATCCGCTCGCGGAGCGCGGCGCCGTCACCTGGCGCGAGCTGGCCAAGCATCCGCTGATCAGCCTGTCCGACCAGAGCCCGTCGCGCGCGCTGGCCGACGCGGCCTTCGATTCCGTCGGCCTGCGGCCGGTGCCCGCGCATGTCGCGACCTTCTCCTCCACGCTGATCAGCATGGTGGCCGCGGGCATGGGCGTGGCCGCGCTGCCGGTCAACGTGCGCCAGCTCTCGCGCCGCACCGGCGTGCAGACGCGGATGCTGGTGCGGCCGACGGTCAAGCGGAACATGGGCGTCTATTCGCGCAGCGACGCGGAGCTGACGCCGGCGGCGAACGCCTTCCTGAAGCACATGCAGGCGTTCGTGAAATCGAAGGGGAGCTTGCCGGACGAGGCGGCGGTGGAATGACGACGCCTGCAACGACATGCCGTCCGATCCTGTTCAGCGAAAATCCCGACTCGTCGCCGACGCAGCGAGCCTGCCCAGCAACGGCGTGAGATCCTCGATCCGGCCCGCGATGAGATTCTTGACCGCTCCTTCGCGCTGCCAGGTCCCGTGCACGGCCATGAGGCGCGCACCGAGCAGTTCCCGGCGTTGCAGTTCGCGCAGCCCTTTCCAGACGATCACCTGCACCACGCCGGTCTCGTCCTCGAGCGACACGAAGATCGTCCCTTTCGCGGTCTCCGGCTGCTGGCGCAAGGTCACGATCCCGCAGTAGCTCACTTGCTCGCCGTTTTCCACGGCTTCCAGGTCCTGCGACGTGGCCAGCCCTCGACGCGCCAGGCGCTCGCGCAGGAGGGCCAGCGGATGCCTGCGCAGGCTCAGGCCGGTGGACGCATGGTCGAACACGATCTCCTCGCCTTCCGGTGCCGGCTCGAGCTCGAGAAACTCCTCATCGACCGGGGCATTGCGCAGCAACTCGGGCGCGGCTCGCAGCCCCGCCGCCTCCCAGACTTGCTGGCGTCGATGGCCCGAGAGGCTCAGCAATGCATCCGCGGCGGCCAGCAGCTTCATCTCGTGCACCTGCAGCTCAGCACGAAGGGCAAGGTCTTGCGCACTGTCGAAGACCTGCAGTTCGCGGGCCCGAACGATGCGCTGCGCCGAAGCGGCAGCCAAGCCGCCGATCATCCGCAAGCCGAGGCGCACCGCGGGTTGGTGCGCCAGGTCCTCCAGCGTGCAGTCGATGTCGCTGTACATCACGTCGACGGGTCGCACCTCGACGTGGTGGCGCCTCGCATCCTGCACGAGTTGCGACGGCGAATAGAAGCCCAGCGGTTGCGAGTTGAGCATGGCGGCGAGGAACTCGGCCGGGTGATGGCACTTGATCCAGCAGCTCGCATAGACCAGGAGCGCGAAAGACGCCGCATGGCTCTCCGGAAAGCCGTATTCGCTGAAGCCCTTGATCTGCTCGAAGATGGCCTTGGCGAAGCTCTCTTCATAACCGCGCGCCGTCATGCCGTTGACGATCTTGGCGTGATAGTGCTCGAGCCCTCCCTTGCGCCGCCAGGCGGCCATGGAACGGCGCAGGCCATCGGCCTCTCCGGGTGTGAAGCCGGCCGCCAGGATCGAGATCTGCATCACCTGCTCCTGGAACACCGGCACGCCGAGGGTGCGGCCCAACGCTTCCTTCAGTGCCTCGCTCGGGTAGACCACGGGTTCCCTGCCCTGGCGACGATCGAGGTACGGATGCACCATGCCGCCCTGGATGGGGCCCGGGCGCACGATGGCGACCTCGATGACCAGGTCGTAGAAGCAACGCGGCTTCAGTCGCGGCAGCATGCTCATCTGCGCGCGGCTCTCGATCTGGAAGACGCCGACGGTGTCGGCCTTGCAGATCATGTCGTAGGTGGCACTGTCCTCCGCGGGAATGTCCTGCATGCCGAACACGCACCCCTTGCGCTGGCCGATGAAGTCGAGCGCCTTGCGGATCGCCGTCAACATGCCCAGGGCCAGGCAATCCACCTTCAGCAGGCCGAGCGCGTCGAGGTCGTCCTTGTCCCACTCGATCACGGTGCGATGGGGCATCGATGCGTTCTCGATGGGCACCATGCGACACAACAGTCCTTTGGTGAGCACGAAACCACCGGTGTGCTGGCTCAGGTGCCGAGGGAATCCGATCAGCTGCGCGGTCAGGTGCATCAGCTGTCGAACCTGCAATGACTCCATCGACAGGCCGATCTCCTGCAAACGCTCCGGGCGAACCTCGCCGCCATCCCACCACTGGTGTCCCTTGGCGAGCGCGTCGACGATCTCGAGCGACATGCCCAGGGCCTTGCCCACATCGCGGATCGCGCTCTTCGGCCTGTAGCTGATCACCACGCCCGTGATGGCGGCGCGCTCGCGTCCGTACTTGGCGTACAGATACTGCAAGACCTCTTCTCGCCGCTCGTGCTCGAAGTCGACATCGATGTCCGGTGGCTCGTTGCGCTGCCTGGAGATGAAGCGCTCGAAGAGAACGCTCATGCGACCAGGGTCGACCTCCGTGACACCCGTGCAGTAGCAGACCACGCTGTTGGCGGCACTGCCGCGCCCTTGGCAGAGGATGTGTCGGGAGCGCGCGAAGGCCACGATGTCGGCCACCGTGAGGAAGTAGTGTTCGTAGCGCAGGTCGGCGATCAGCGCGAGCTCGTGCTCGATCTGCGTCTGGATCCTGGCTGGAATGCCGTCGGGCCAGCGGCGCCCCGCTCCTTCGTAGGTGATCCGGCGCAGATGGCTTGCCGGCGTTGCGCCTTCGGGCACAACCTCGTCGGGATACTGATAGCGCAACTCGTCAAGGCTGAAACTGCAGCGTTCGACCACCTCGAGCGTCTGCGCGAGCAGCTCGGCGCCGTAGGTTTGCGCAAGCCGCAGCCGGGTGCGCAGATGTCGCTCCGCATTGGGCTGCAGATCGAGTCCGCATTCCGTCAGCGGCTTGCGCAAGCGTGTGGCCGTCATCACGTCCTGCAAGGGCTTGCGCGATCGCACATGGAAGTGGACATCGCCCGCCGCGACGAGAGGAATCTCCATGTCCTTGCCCACCTGGCTCAGCCGGTACAGCCACATCTCGTCGTCGAGCAGCCGCAGCTTTTCCACCGCCAGCCAGCAGCGCCCCAGGAACTGGCGCAGCAGCCAGCCTCCGAGCCACTGCAGCTGCGCCGGCGTTGCCATGCGCCGGGGCGAAGCCAGCACCACGCAGTCTTCGAGTTCCGAGCCCTGGATCTCGGCGATGGGCAGCCGATAGGCGCCTTTTTCGGACGCGCGGCGCAGCTTGGTGATGAATTGGGAGAGATTGCCGTAGCCCTCCAGGTGGCAGGCCAGCACGGTCAGCGTGAAGGGGATGGCATTCGGATCGACCGGCTCCGGCTCCACCAGGAACTGGCTGCCGATCAGCAACCGCAGCCCATGCTCCCTGGCCGCCACGTGCGCACGCACCACGCCGGCCAGGCTGCACTCGTCGGTGATGGCCAGCGCCGCGTAGCCCAGTTGCTTCGCGCGCTCGACGAGTTCTTCGGGCTGGCTGGCGCCGCGCAGAAAGCTGAAGTTGCTCACGCATTTGAGCTCGGCGTATTCGGGCAGCTGCATGGCGCGTCCTCACGCAAACGTGCCGTGCAGGAACCAGCCGGTCTCTTCCCCGGCCAGGCGCATCTGGAAGATCCACAGCACACCGGCGTGCTCGCTCACGGCCACCCAGTAGTCACGGGCGACATGACGCGTGCTCTCCTGCGGAGCCTTCGCTTCGTGCGGCGGCCTTCGATCGCCTTTCTCGTCCTCATCGGCGTGCGCCCCGGTCGAAGTCCGATCCCACCATCCTCCTCGACGCGATGCGGGCCGGCAAGCAGCTGGAGCACGCCCTGGTAGATCGGCCGGTTGTTCTCGGTGGCCAGGCGCAGCGGCTTCGGCAGGATGAAAGTCGGCTGAGGCACCTCGAGGGGCCGGCATCTGGCGCGTGGTGCCGGCTCGGGCGCCGGGCGCCAGCGGCACATCCATTCCATGCGATGGTCTTCGAGGAGGACCGGACGCAACACGTGGTCCGGCCCCAGCCGCGCCGCGATGCGCTCGAGCACCAGTGCCAGGCTCTCTCCCGATTGCCTTGCCTCGGGCAGCATCGACAAGCTTCTTTCCTCCAGCGGCTGGACCTCCGTGGCGGCCAACGCGAGGTCGCCCACGGGCGCCAGCAGTTCCACCTTCGCCAGATGCTCGGCCAGCAAGCGCATCAGGTGCTCGGTGTCGCGCGTGGCCTGTGCCGTGCGCACCGTGAGCTCGCCGCCATCGCCCGCGCTCCTGGCGCGCATCGCGTCGTGGCACCAGCGCAGGGTGAAGGCGGTCACGCCCGATCGGCGCGCCATGAGCCAGCCAGCCATCTGCAGCATGAGGCGACGCGCACCGAAGAGAAGTGCCGGCGCATGCTCGACGCGTGCCATCAGCTCGAGCTTCGCCAGGAAGCTTTCGGGCAGCTGCGCCCATGCATGGGTTTCGGGCCGCAAGCCATAGGCCTGGTCGAGCGCCGACAACAGCTGTGCATCGAAACGCCGGCTCAGCCCGCCGCGCGGCAGCGCACGCACCTGCCCCAGGGTCCGGCATCCCAGCCGCGCCAGCGTTGGCCCATGGGCCGCGACCTGCGTCAAGTTCTCGAGTGGCAACGCATCGAGGAGTTGCGCGAGCGGCCTGGCAAATCCGTTGGACAGGCCTGCCCTGGCCACGGCGAGTGCGGCCAGGCTCGTGGGGGCCCACGCCAGCTGTCGCACGCCCAGGTCGATGCACTCCTCTCGCACCCGCTCGACCAGCCGGCGCTTGCCACCGAACAGACGCAGGCTCTGTTCGAGCTCCATGACCACCGCCGGGCATTCCAGAAGCGCCTCGAGGACGGCAACGCGTGGCGTGAATTGCAGGCACCACGTCGCCAGACCCGCGAGCATCTCAGTGCGAGGCTGGGGCGCGTCCGGCAGGCTGTCGGGAAGAAGGGCTGCCCACAGCATGGGGAAGGTCTCGGGAATGACGGGCCGCGATCAGGCGGCTCGGGTGACTCAGGCGCGGCGTGAGGATGTCCTGCAGGCCGCCTGGAACCGACGGCAGTGCGAGTTCGCCCTCGTGAGGCGGCCCCTTTCGCTTGAGCAGATGGATGCGCAGTTCCCAATCGAGGCCGAAGCGCGCCCGCAGCCGCAAAGGCGCGGCCGAGGCTTCGTCGGCCGCCGCGGCAGGACGCCAGAGGATGACAGGGCCGTCGCAACCCTGGGCACACACCTGGAGCCGCCGAATTTGCTCCTGGCGCGCCTGCGGCAGCCAGCTCACGAGCATGCCCGCGGCATTGGACTTGATCAGCTGCTCGGTCGCCCACAGGCGTTCGACCGGCTTCTGCACGTCGACCCAGACCAGCCGGCGCTCGTCGAGTCCCAGTTGACGAAGGCCGGGCAGATGGGGCGCCTTCGGCGGCCCGACGACGACGATCTGCCTGTCCTGCTCGACCAACGCGCGCATGGCCGGCGCCAGGAGACGCCACTCCAGGACCGTGGATTGCACTTGCAGGACTTCGGTCAGAGATCCGCAGGGCCAGCCGCCACCCGGAAGCTCGGCGTCCAGGACCAGGAAGCCGCTGCTGACCGTCGAAGTCACGGGCGTGCCCAGCGAATCACCACGCCAGACCGCGGATTCCACGTCTGGTGGAAGGACCATCGGCCGTCGATGCGCACCGACTCGTGAAGCGCCTGGTTGAGAGGCCAGGGGCGTGTGGACACCACCCGCCCATGACAGGGAGATGGCCATCGTGGCTCCTGATACTGTATGGATAAACAGTATCTCAAAGCCTTCAGGTTCTTAGCAAGAAGGTTTACAAATTCCTTCGCGCACCGGGGTACGGAGCGGCCAGGTCACGCATCGTGCTGGACCCAGGGCCCCGCGCCACCGGCCCGAAACCGGGCGCGCTACAGCCGGCGCCGCGCCATGAACGCCACCACCTCGCCCATGATCCCCTTGCGGAAGGCCAGCACGCACACCACGAAGATCAGGCCCGTGACCATGGTCACCGACTCGCCCAGCGTGTTGAACCACTCGATGCTCGTGATGCGCGCGAGCAGGTTGCCGAACTCGCCGAGCTTGTTCTCCAGCAGCACGACCACGGCCGATCCCACCAGCGGGCCCGACAGGGTGCCCAGCCCGCCAACCAGCGTCATCAGCACGACCTGGCCCGACGCGGTCCAGTGCACGTCGGACAAGGTGGCGAAGCCCAGCACCAAGGTCTTGAGCGAACCCGCGAGGCCCGACAGCGCCGCCGAGATCACGAAGGCCAGCAGCTTGAAGCGGCTGACGTCGTAGCCCAGCGAGAGCGCGCGCGGCTCGTTCTCCTTGATGCCCTTGAGCACCTGCCCGAACGGCGAATGCACGGTGCGCACGATCAGCAGGAAGGCCAGCACGCACACGGCGAGCGCGACGTAGTACATCGTGAGGTCGTCGCTGAGGTCGACGAGCCCGAACAGCTTGCCGCGCGGCACGCCCTGCAGGCCGTCCTCGCCGCCGGTGAACCTCGCCTGCAGCGCGACGAAGAACATCATCTGCGCGAGCGCCAAGGTGATCATCGCGAAGTAGATGCCCTGGCGGCGGATCGCCAGCGAACCGAAGACCCAGCCTAGCAAGGCACCGGTGAGCGTGCCCGCGACCAGGCCGAGCTCGGGCGTCAGGCCCCAGGCCTTCATGGCCTGGCCCGCGACATAGGCCGAGCAGCCGAGGAACGCCGCGTGCCCGAAGGACAGCAGGCCGGCGAAACCCAGCAGCAGGTTGAAGGCGGCCGCGAACAGCGCGAAGCACAGCAGCTTCATCACGAACACCGGATAGGCGCCGAGGAAGGGCGCGAGCAGCAGCCCGGCGAGCAGCAGCGGATAGAGGACGAGGGAGAGTTTCTTCATGACCGCGGACTCACTTTTCTTTGCCGAACAGGCCGGCCGGTCGCACCAGCAGCACGATGACCATGATCACGAACACGACCGAGGACGAGGCCTCCGGATAGAACACCTTGGTGAGGCCTTCGATCACGCCCAGGCCCAGGCCGGTGAGGATGGCGCCCATGATCGAGCCCATGCCGCCGATCACGACGACGGCGAACACCACGATGATGAGGTTCTGTCCCATCAGCGGCGAGACCTGCATCACCGGCGCGGCCAGCACGCCGGCGAAGGCGGCGAGGCCGCAGCCGAAGGCATAGGTCAGCGTGATCATCAGCGGCACGTTGACGCCGAAGGCCTCCACCAGCCGCGGGTTCTCGGTGCCCGCTCGCAGGTAGGCGCCCAGGCGCGTCTTCTCGATCGCATACCAGGTGGCGAAGCACACGGCGAGCGAGGCCACGACGACCCAGGCGCGGTAGTTGGGCAGCACCATGAAGCCCAGGTCGCTGGCGCTGGCCAGTGCCGCGGGCGTGTCGTAGCTCAGGCCCGAGACGCCGTAGACCGAGCGGAACGCGCCTTCGATCAGCAGCGTGAGGCCCAGCGTGAGCAACAGGCCGTAGAGGTGGTCGAGCTTGTAGATCCAGCGCAGGAACAGCCGCTCGATCAGCACGCCGAGCAGGCCGACGACCAGCGGCGCCAGGGCGAGCATCGCCCAGTAGCCGATGCCGAGATAGCTCATCGCCATCCAGCTGAACACCGCGCCCACCATGAACAGCGCGCCATGCGCGAAGTTGATGACGTTGAGCAGCCCGAAGATCACGGCGAGCCCGAGGCTCAGGATCGCATAGAACGACCCGTTGACCAGGCCCAGCAGCAGTTGGCTCAGCAGGGCCTGCACGGGAAAACCAAAGACAGTCGTCATCGCCTCAGACTCCCAGCAATTCGTTGAGCACAGGCATCCTGGCTTCGAGTTCGGCGGCGCCGAATTTCTCGACGATGCGGCCGTGCTCCATCACGTAGAAGCGATCGGCCAGCGGCGCCGCGAAGCGGAAGTTCTGCTCCACCATCACGATGGTGTAGCCCTTGGAACGCAAGGTCGTGATCATTCGCGCGAGCGCCTGCACGATCACCGGCGCCAGGCCTTCGGAGATCTCGTCGAGCAAGAGCAGCTTGGCGCCCGTGCGCAGGATGCGCGCCACCGCCAGCATCTGCTGCTCGCCGCCCGACAGCCGCGTGCCCTGGCTGTGGCGACGCTCCGCGAGGTTCGGGGAACATCGCGTAGATCTCGTCGACCGACATGCCCTGCCCCGCGCCTTTCAGCTCCGGCGGCAGCATCAGGTTCTCCTCGCACGACAGGCTCGCGAAGATGCCGCGTTCCTCGGGGCAATAGCCGATGCCCAGGTGCGCGATGCGGTGCGTGGGCATCGCGATCGTTTCCTTGCCGTTGACCTCGATGCTGCCCTTGCGGGCGCCCGTCAGGCCCATGATCGCGCGCAGCGTGGTGGTGCGGCCCGCGCCGTTGCGGCCCAGCAGCGTGACCACCTCGCCCGGCTGCACGACCATGTCGACGCCGTGCAGCACATGCGATTCGCCGTACCAGGCCTGCAGGCCCTTGATCTCGAGTGCGGCGGTCATCAGTGGGCTCCCTGCAGTTGGCCGTCCGTGGTGCCCATGTAGGCCTCCATGACCTGCGGGTTCTTCGAGACCTCCGCGTAGGGGCCTTCCGCCAGCACGGCGCCACGCTGCAGCACGGTGATGGTGTCGGCGATGGTCGAGACCACGCTCATGTTGTGTTCGACCATCAGGATGGTGCGGCCCGCCGACACGCGCTTGATCAGCTCGGCCACGCGGTGCACGTCCTCATGGCCCATGCCCTGCGTGGGCTCGTCCAGCAGCATCAGCTCGGGCTCCATCGCGAGCGTGGTCGCGATCTCCAGCGCGCGCTTGCGGCCATAGGGAAGGTTCACGGTCTGCTCTTCGGCGAGATCCTCGAGGCCGACTTCGGCGAGCAGCTCGCGCGCCCGGGCGTTGAGCGGCTCGAGCGACTTCTCGCTCTTCCAGAAGTGGTACGAGGTGCCGAGCCGGCGCTGCAGCCCCAGGCGCACGTTCTCCAGCAGCGTGAGGTGCGGGAACACGGCCGAGATCTGGAACGAGCGGATGATGCCGCGCCGCGCGATCTGCGCGGGGCGCTCGCCGGTGATGTCCTGGCCGTTGAAGAGGATCGTGCCGCTGGTGGGTTCGAGGAACTTCGTGAGCAGGTTGAAGCAGGTCGTCTTGCCCGCGCCGTTGGGTCCGATGAGCGCGTGGATCGAACCGCGCACGACCGAGAGGTCGACCTTGCTGACAGCAGTGAAGCCCTTGAACTCCTTGGTGAGCTGGCGTGTTTCGAGAATGATGTCCGTGCGATACGACATGGAGAGGAGAGTGGGAGCAAAGGAAAAAGCCATGCGGCCGCGCGCCGCGCGAAACGCGGCGGCGGCACGGCTTCGGCGCGGATCAGCTCTTGGGCATCAGGTGGCAGGCGCCAGGCTTCGTCGGCGCATAGGCCTGCTCGCCCGGGATCTTCGAGACCACCTTGTAGTAGTCCCACGGCTGCTTCGATTCGCTGCGCTTCTTGACCTGCATCAGGTACATGTCATGCACCATCGCGCCATCCGCGCGGATGTAGCCCTGCGCGAACATGTCGTCGATCTTGAGCGACTTGAGCGCGGCCATCACCTTGTCGGCGTCGGTGCTCTGCGCCGCTTCCACCGCCTTCAGGTAGCTCAGCGTGGCCGAGTAGTCGCCGGCCTGGAAGGTGGTGGGCATCTTCTTGTGCTTCTCGTAGAAGCGGGTCGCGAAGGCGCGCGACTTGTCGTTGAGGTCCCAGTACCAGCCATCGGTCAGGTACATGCCGCTGGTGGTGTCGAGGCCCAGGCTGTGCACGTCGGTGATGAACACCATGAGGCCGGCGAGGCGCATCTTGCTGCTGATGCCGAACTCCTTGGCCGTCTTGATCGAGGTGATGAGGTCGCTGCCGCCGTTGGCGAGGCCGACCACCTGCGCGCCCGATGCCTGCGCCTGCGTCAGGTAGGACGAGAAGTCGCTCGCGTTCAGCGGATGGCGCACGCTGCCCTTGACGTTGCCGCCGCTGGCCTGGACCACGTCGATGCTGGCCTTCTCGAGCGAGTAGCCGAAGGCATAGTCCGCGGTCACGAAGTACCAGCTCTTGCCGCCCTGCTCCACCATGGCCGTCGCCGTGCCGCGCGCCTGGGCCGAGGTGCTGTAGGTGTAGCGCACGAGGTAGGGCTGGCAGGCTTCTTCCGTCAGGCTGTCGGCGCCCGCGCCGGCGGAGATGAAGACCTTCTTCTTTTCCTTCGAGATGTTGCTGATCGCCAGCGACGCCGAGGAGTTGGACCCCGCGATGACCAGCTCGACCTTGTCCTGGTCCCACCACTGGCGCGCCTTGTTGGCCGCGATGTCGGCCTTGTTCTGGTGATCGGCGGACAGCACCTCGATCGGCCGGCCCAGCACCTTGCCGCCGAAATCCGCGACGGCCATGCGGACCGCGTCGAGGCCGCCGGCGCCGTCGAAGTCGGAGTACGGCCCCGACATGTCGGTGACGAAGCCGATCTTGAAGCGGTCGGGCGCGGCTTGCGCGCTGGCGTTCTGGATCCAGGGCAGTCCCGCGAGGACGGCCAGGGCGATGGCATGCATTCTCATTGTTTGTCTCCTAGGCAGCCGATGCTTCGGCTGCGTTTCTTGTTGATCGGGAAGCTAGAGGTCGAGCCTCTTTTCGGACTCGTTTCGTTCGAAAGCGCTGGCCGTCGTCAGGCGGCCTTCCAGCCCGCGGGCACCCGTGCGCGCTCGATCCGCGCGAGGTCGCAGACCGCATCGGCAATGCCCGAGAAATCGATCTTTCCGTACTCGCTCGCGCGCGCCAGGCTGAAGGACTCAAAGACCGCGGCGGCCACCGGCATCGGCACCCGCGCCGCGTGGGCCGCGCCCATCACCAGCGCCATGTCCTTGTGCGCGAGGTCGATCGTGAAGCCCGGCGTGGTGTCGCCCACGAGCACCTTGTTCGGGAAGTTCAGGCGCAACTGCCCGTTGGTCGCCGAGGTGCCGTAGAGCACCTGCAGGGTGCGGGTGATGTCGAGCCCGAAACGCTGCGACAGCGCGAGCGCCTCGGCGTTGACCTGGCACAGCGTGACCGCGACGTAGTTGTTGACCAGCTTGGTCCGGCCACCCGTGCCGACGTCGCCGCAGTGGTAGACGGTGGAACCCATGACATCGAGCAGCGGCCGCACGCGGGCGAAGTCCTCGTCGGTGGCGCCGACCATGAACAGCGATTCGCCGCGGTCCGCGTGTTCGGCCAGGCGGCCCACGGGCGCGTCGACCACGGACTGCCCGGCCGCGCGCGCCGCCACGGCCAGCCGGTCGGTGGCCAGCGGATCGATGGTGCTCATGTCGAGCAGGATGTTGCCCTTGCGCGCATTGGCGAAGATGCCTTCCGCGCCCAGGGCCACCTGCTCCACCTCGGTCGAGCTGGGCAGCATCGTCGCGACGATCGAGCACTCGCGCGCGATCTGCGCGATGCTCTGCGCGCTCGCCGCGCCGGCATCGACCAGCTCGTTGACCGCCGTGGCGTTCAGGTCGTGGACCACCAGCGGGTAGCCCTGTTTTCGAAGATTGAGGGCCATGGACTTGCCCATGCGCCCGAGCCCGATGAAGCCGATTTTTTCCATTCGATGTCTCCGGTGGTTCCTGGTATCAATGCCCGATGTAGGCGGTCTTGGTCAGCGTGTAGAAATCGGCGGCGTAGCTCCCCTGCTCGCGCGGGCCGAAGCTCGAGCCCTTGGTGCCGCCGAAGGGCACGTGGTAGTCGAGGCCCGCGGTCGGCAGGTTGACCATGGCCAATCCGCTCTTCACGTTCAGGCGGAAGTGGGTCGCGTGCTTGTGGGACTGGGTGCAGATCCCGGCCGAGAGGCCGTATTCGGTGTCGTTGGCCAGCGCCAGCGCTTCCTCGTAGTCGCGGGCGCGGATCACCGTGGCGAACGGGCCGAACACCTCCTCGCGGTTGATGCGCATGTCGTTGCGGGTGTCGACGAACAGCGTGGGCGCCATGAAGAACCCGGGCGTCGAACGCTCGAGCACGTTGCCGCCTTCGATGAGCCGGGCACCCTCGTCCTTGCCGACCGCGATGTAGCGCTGGATCATCTCGAGCTGGCGCTGGTTGATCACCGGGCCGATGTCGGTGCCCGCCGCCAGGGCGTGGCCCACCTGCACCTCGCGCATGCGTGCGCGCAGGGCCTCGACGAAGCGGTCGTGGATGCCGTCGGTGACGATCAGCCGGCTGGATGCGGTGCAGCGCTGTCCGGCCGAGAAGAAGGCGCCGTTCAGCGCGCACTCGACCGCCTGCGGCAGGTCGGCGTCGTCGAGCACGACGAGCGGGTTCTTCCCGCCCATCTCGAGCTGCACGCGCACCATCTTCGCGACCGCGGACTGCGCCAGCTTGCGGCCGGTGGCGACGCTGCCCGTGAAGCTCAGCGCATCGACGCCGTCGACGATGGCCGCGCCCGCGACCGCGCCATGGCCGTTCACCAGGTTGGCGACGCCCGCGGGCAGGCCGTTGCGCTCGAGCACGCGGAAGAGTTCGCTCGCCACCGCGGGCGTCTCTTCGGAAGGCTTGAGCAGCAGCGTGTTGCCGAAGGCGAGCGCGGGCGCGATCTTCCAGGCGGCGATGGCAATGGGGAAGTTCCACGGCGTGATCAGGCCCACCACGCCGATCGGCTCGCGGCTGGTCTGCACGCCGATGTTCGGCCGCACCGACGGGAGGTTCTCGCCGCCGTAGCGCACGGCCTCGCCGGCGAAGAAGCCGAAGATCTGGCTGGCGCGCGTGACTTCGCCGATGCCTTCGGTGCGCGTCTTGCCGGCTTCCCGCGACACCAGTTCGCCGATTTCCTCGCGGCGCGCGAAGAGTTCGTGCGCCGTGCGTTGCAGCAGGTCGCTGCGGACCTGCGTGGTGGTTGCCGCCCAGGCCGGCTGGGCGGCGCGCGCGGCCGCCACGGCCTGGCGGACCTGGGCCGCGTCGGCGAGCGCGAACCGGCCCACCACGTCGTTCGTGTCCGACGGATTGATGCTGGCGATCGATTCCTGGCCGGCGATCCATTCGCCGCCGATGAGGTTCTTCTGAATGTCCATGGTCCTGTCTCCTGGTCTGCCGGGTCACTCGCGGATGCGGGTGTCGGTGTGAAGTGGGCGGATCATAAATTTGCATTTCACATGCTGTCGAATTACCATTTCTGATCGATAAATCACTTTTTTTGCTGGCAGGAAACGCGATGGACACGCGGCAGATTCGGGCCTTTCTGGCGATTGCGGACACCGGCAGCGTGACGCGCGCCGCCGAGCTTCTTCATGTGGTGCAGCCCGCGATCTCGCGGCAGCTCAAGCTGCTGGAGGACGACCTCGGCGCACTGCTGTTCGAGCGCAGCCGCGGCGGCATGGTGCTGACGGATGCGGGCCGCACGCTCGTGGAGTACTCGCGGCGCGCGCTGCGCGAGCTCGACAACGCGAGGTCGGAGATCCAGCCCTCGGGCCCGTCGATCGCGGGCATCGTCAACGTGGGATTGCTGCCGAGCAGCTGCGAGCTGCTGGCCGCGCCGCTGGTGCTGGCGCTCAAGGAGCGCTATCCCGGCGTGCAGGTGTCGCTGTCGGTGGGCTACACGGACCATCTCGCGCGCTGGCTCGAGACGGGCGAGCTCGACATGGCGTTGCTGTACGACGCCCCGCAACGGCCGAGCGTCAGCCTCGAGCCCTTGCTGAAGGAAGTGCTGTGCCTCACCGCGCCGGCGGCGCACGGCCTCTCGCTGAAGAAACCCGTGAAGGTCCGCGCGCTGGGCCAGGCACCGCTGGTGCTGCCGAGCCGGCCGCACAACCTGCGCGGGCTCGTGGAGCATGCGTGCGCGGTCGCCGACGTGCCGTTCAGGATCGCGGCCGAGACGAATGCGCTGTCGGTCCAGCGCGACCTCGTCGTTCAGGGCGTGGGCTTCTCGGTGCTGCCGGCGGTCGCGATCCGCGGCGAGCTCGAGCGCGGCCTGCTGTCGGCCGCCCCGATCGCGGCGCCCGAGTTCGCGCGCAGCATCTACCTGGCGCTGCCGACGACGCGGCGCAGCTCCACCGCCGTGCAATGCGTGGTGGGCGAACTCAAGCGATGCATGGAGGCCGCGGTCGACAGCGGCGAATGGACCGGGGCGAAATGGATCCGGGCCTCGGGCGAGAACGGGCGGGCGTAGTCGCGGTTGCCGCGCCTGCCGCCTGCCCGGCCCTCAGCCTCACCACTTCACGCGAACGCCGAGTCCCGCATTGACCGAGCTGCCCACGCGAGCGACGCCACCCGAAGCCCACTGCTTGCCGAGTTCGCCATACAGGCTCGTGCGCTGGCTCAGTGCCAGCGTGAAGCCTGCTGCCAGCTCGGTGCTCGTGCCGCCGATCGGCGCACCCACCGGCGTGATCGCCGCCGGGTTCACGAAGCGCGCGATGTCGTTGCCCTTCGAGCTGCGGTAGACGTTGAGGCGCGCATACGGCTGCAGCGTGCCCGCGCCCGTCGCGAAGCTGCCCTTGATACGCACACCCGCGCGTGCGGTCCAGCTGCTGTCGGCGTCCTGCTGCACCAGCGCACCGGGGATCGCCACGTCGTCCAGGCGCAGGCGCTGGTGGATCAGCTGCAGTTGCGGCTCCACCGACCAGCCGCCCGTGCCCAGCGCGAAGGCCTTGCCCACCTCGATCGAGGCCAGGAAGCTGTTGCCCTTGCCCGTGACACCGGCGCTCAGTTGCGGCTGCACCGTGTAGCGATGGCGGCCGGCCTGCAGCACCGTGTCGGCATAGAAGCCGTCGTCGCTGGTGAACGTGCCGTAGAGGCCCAGGTACTGGCTGCGCAGGTCGTTGCGGCCCGCGGCGCCGTTCAGGAGACCGCTGCTGAAGCCGCTGACACGCGTATCGCCTTCGAGCTGGCCGACATAGATGCCCGCGCGCCAGTTCGCATTGGCCCACAGGTCGGTGCCGGCCTGCAGCCCGCTCACGCGGCCCTCGGCATGCGGCGAGACGGTGCCGCCCTGGCGGATGTCCATGTCGGTGGAGATCAGACGGCCCCAGGCTCGGCGGTTGCCGCCGTCGATGCTCGAGCTCGTACCGCCGCTGCCGCGTACGTCGTCGTCGCCGATGCGCTGGCTCAGGCTGGCGAGCATGCCGAGGTTGCTTTGGCGCAGTTGGTTGGGCAGAGCCGCGAACAACGAAGTTTCGGCGCGGTAGGTCGGCAGCGAGGCACCGGGTTCCGCTTCGGTGCGCAGGTACCAGTTCTCGCCCTCGCCGCCTGCGTCGCCTGCATAGAGGCGGTACTCGTAGGCACCGGCGTCAACGCGACCGCCCGAGAGCACGAAGGCGTCCTTGCTGGTTTGCGCGGTGGTGGTGGCGCCGTTCTTCGCGCTGATCAGCTCGATGCCCGCGCCGCTGGTGCGGGCGCCCAGGCCGCCGAGGTTGGTGACCTGCACGGTGGTCTTGCCACTCGCACTGGCGGATGCGCCGTCGAGTACCAGGCGGTCTGCGATGCCCGGGTTGTCGAGCTTCGCGCCGAGGCGCAGCACGCCGTTGTTGCCGACGTAGGGACCAGTCAAGGTGAGCGTGGTGCCCGGGACCGTGCCGAGCAGGGAGACCGTGCCGGCGTTGGTGAGGCCAGCCATCTTCTGGCTGAAGCCGCCGAGGTCGAGCGTGGCGCCGCTGGCGACCACAGCGCTCGATGCGGCGCTGAAGGCGTTGGTGGCGCCGGCCTTCAAGGTGCCTGCGGTCACGCGGGTCTCGCCGCTGTAGGTCACGGTGCCCGACAGCGTGAGCGTGCCTGCGCCGACCTTGACGAGCGAGCCCGTAGTGCCGGTGATGGCGCCCGAGATCGTGTTGTCGCCACCAATGGCGCCGGTGGTCAACGTCTTGGTACCGAGCACCACATCTCCTGCGCCGCCAAGCGAGCCAATGCTCGTGCCCGTTGTCGTCAAATCGATGCGCACCTGGCCACCCGCTGCATTGGTCACCGTGGCGCCTGCCGCGCTCGCGGTGTCTTGCAGTCGCAGCGTGCCCGCGTTGGCGATGGATAGCTTGCCCGCATCCGCCTTGCCACCGAACTGCAGCGTGGCGCCCGATGCAACGCTTGCCGCGCCGCTGCCGAGTGCGCCTGTCACTTCGGTGGCGAGCGTACCCGCATCCACCAGCGTGCCGCCGCTGTAGCTGTTGGCACTGGTCAGCGTCAGCGTCCCGGTGCCGATCTTGCGCAGCTTGCCCGTGCCGCTCATCGTGCCCGCATAGATACCAGCCGTCTTGCCCTGGTCGAACGCGACTTCGGCGTTGTTGACGATATTGCCCTGCAGGCTCGTCGCACTGCCCTGCAGCACGCCGCCCTTCACCGTCGTGCCGCCCGTGTAGGTGTTCGTGCCACCGAGGATCAACCGGCCGGCATCCTCCTTCGAGATACCACCCGCGCCGCTGAGCGCGACATTGAGCGTGGCCGTCATGGTCGCACCCGCGGCCGTGCCGTCGCCCACGCGGATCACCGAGTTGGCGTTGTCCACCACGATGCCGTCACCCTGCACCACATAGCCATCGGTGGCGAACTGCGCACCGGCGATGCGCACCGCGCCGCCGGCCGCATCGACCGTCACGGTGCCAGCCTTGCCGCCGAACACCGCGAACTGGTTCTGCGCCCAGTTGCCGTTGAGCTTGCCGTCCATGTCGGCCCAGGCGTCCATCGAGGGCTGCGGATTGCCCACGCGCCAGGTGCCCGAACCGCCGGCGATCTGGCCGTCGTTGTACTTGGTGCTGTCACCACCGTCCCAGAAGTTCAGCGACAGGCCCGCGCGGTTCACCAGGTTGACCTGGTTCGCCACCGAGGTCTGAACCTGCAGGTCGGCCGCCTTGGCCGAGCCAGGCACCGTACCGATGTCCAGGCCGTTGTCGGTGAAGCTGCCGCCGTAGCTCATCAAGCGATACAAGCCAGGGCCGAAGCTGCCGCCAGCGGATTGCGCGATGTTCAGCGTGCCGTCTAGGTTCAGGTTGCCCGTCACGTTGATCAGGTCGTTGAGCGCGCCGCCAGGAACGCCGGCTTGACCGAGTTCGTAGTTCAGCGTGGAGCCGCCGGCCAGAGTCAGTGCGCCCAAGGTCAGCGTGCCCGGGCTGTTGCCCGCAGCGAGGATGCCGCCCTTGTCGATGGTCACCGCGCCCGCAATGCTGCCGCTGCCAGCAAGCGTCGCGCCGCTCTGGACCTGCACGGCGCCCGTACCCGTCGCACTGCCGCTCTTGTTGTTCACGCTCAGCGTGCCCGCGCCGACGGTAGTGCCGCCGGTGTAGGTGTTGGCGCCCGTGAGCGTCAGCGTGCCAGCGCCCACCTTGACGACCGATCCGCCATTGCCGCTGATCGTGCCCGACAGCGTGGTGCTGTCGCCGCTCGCGCCCAGCGTGAGCGCCTTGGCGCCGAGCACGAACTCGCCCGCGCCGCTCAGCGAGCCGAAGCTCACGCCCGTGGTCGACTGGTCGATGCGCACCTGCGCGCCGGCCTGGTTGAGCACCGTGGCCTTGTCGGCCGTCGCGTCGTCCGCGAAGGCCAGCACGCCGCCCGCGACGTTGGTGATCGTCGACGTGCCCGCGCTCGCCTTGTCCTGGAAGCGCACCGTGCCCTGGTTGCCGATGGCCATGGTGCCGGCATCGAAGCCGCCACCCAGTTGCAGCGTGCCGCCCGACGCGACGCTCGCCGCGCCGCTGCCGAGGGCTCCGGTCACGTCGGTGGCCAGCGTGCCGGCGTCGACGAAGGTACCGCCCGCGTAGCTGTTCACGCTGGTCAGGGTCAACGTGCCCGCACCGATCTTGCGCAGCTTGCCGCTGCCGCTCATCGTGCCCGCGTAGCTGCCGGTCTTGGCTTGATCGAACACGACTTCGGCGTCGTTGACGATGCCGCCTTGCAGGCTCGCCGTGTTGCCTTGCAGAACGCCGGCCTTCACGGTCGTGCCGCCGGTGTAGGTGTTGGTGCCGCCGAGGATCAGGCGGCCCACGTCGTCCTTTACCAAGCCGCCCGCGCCGGTCAACGCCACATTCACGCTTGCGCTGCGCGTGGTATCGGTACCCGATCCATCGCCCACACGCACCACCGTGCCCGAAGCGCCGAGCTCGATTGCATCGCCCTGCAGCACATAGCCATCGGCCGCGAACTGCGCGCCGTTGATGCGCACCGTACCGCCCGCGTTGCTGACCGTGACCGTGCCACCCGTGCCGCTGAACACCGCGAACTGGTCCTGTGCCCAGGCCGCGTTGATCTTGCCGTCCGCACCGGTCCAACCATCTCCGGGGACGCCCACGCGCCACGTGCCAGTGCCGCCCGCGATCTTGCCGTCGTTGTACTTGGTGTTGTCGCCACCATCCCAGAAGTTCAGCGACAGGCCCGTGCGGTTCACCAGATTGACCTGCTTGGCCACCGAGGTCTGCACCTGCAGGTCCTTGGCCGCGATCGGCGCGCTGCCGATGTCCAGGCCGTTGTCGGTCAGGCTGCCGGTGTAGTCGATCAGGCGATAGATGCCCGCGCCGAACACGCCGCCCTTCGATTGCGCCACGTTGAGCGTGCCGTCGAGCTGCAGGTTGCCGTTGACCTGCACGCGGTCGTTGAGCGCGCCACCGACGGTGTTGGCCTGGCCCAGGTCGTAGTTGAGGACCGCGCCTTCGGCGAGGTTCAGGCCGCCGAGCGTCAGCGTGCCGACGCCGCCGTTGCCCGCCGACAGGATGCCGCCCTTGGCGATGCTGACCGCGCCTGCGACGCTGCCATTGCCTGCGAGCGTTGCGCCGGACTGAACTTGCACGCCGCCAGTTCCTGTTGCGCTACCGCTCGCGTTGTTCACGGCGAGCGTGCCCGCGGCGATGGTGGTGCCGCCGGTATAGGTGTTCGCCCCGCTCAATTCGAGCGTTCCACTGCCCACCTTGACGAGCGAACCGCCCGCGCCACTGATCGTGCCCGACACTGTCGTGCTGGTGTTCAGCCCACCCGTGGTCAGCGCCTTCGCCCCCCAGCTGCACGTTGCCCGCGCCTTCGAGCGAGCCGATGCCCACGCCCGCCGTGGCGAGCTTGCTGATACGCAGCAGCGCACCCGCGTTGTTCACCACCGTCGCCTGGTCCGCGCTCACGCGGTCGTACATGTCGATCAGGCCGCCGCTCTCGTTGACGAAGCGCGCCTGTCCGGCGCTCGCATCGTCGAGCAGGTTGATCTGTCCGCCATCGAAGTTGGTGATCTGCGCCTTGCCTGCGTTCGCGTTGAACCACAGGGTGGTGATGCCGCCGCGGTTCTCGATCACGGCATTGCCCGCGCTCGAGCTGTCGCGGAACTCGACCGTGGCGTCCTTGTTCGCCGTGATGGTCGCGCTGCCGGCCGAGCTGCTGTCGCTGAAGGCCAGGAAGCCGCCGTTGTCGGTCGGCGCACTGCCGCGCTGTGCCAAGGTGATCGCGAGCTTGCCCGCGTCGGCCTTGTTGGTGAAGGCCAGCGAGGCATTGCCCGCGACCGACACCGGCCCCGTGCCCAGCGCGCCCGTGACCAGCGCCTGCAGCGAACCCGCCGCGACTTCGGTGCCGCCCGCGTAGCCGTTGGCCGCGCCGAGTTGCAGGGTGCCCGCGCCGGTCTTGCGCAGGCCGCCCGCGCCGCTCACGGCGCCGTTGAGCGCCAGTGTGCGGCTCAGGTCGATATCGAAGGTGTTGCTGCCCGCGCCCAGGCTCACGGCGCGCGTGCTCGCGGTATCGCCGGTCACGTGCAGCGTGGTGCCTTCGAGCGCGAGGCCACCGCTGGCCGCGCCGAGGTTGGCGTCCGACGCGATCTGCAGGATGCCGCCCTTGACGGTGGTGCCGCCGCTGTAGCTGTTGCTGCCCTCGAGCACCAGGGTGCCCAGGTCTTCCTTGACCAGGCCGCCGGTGCCGGTGAGCGCCGACGCGATGGTCGCCGTCATGCCCGCGCTGGCCACGGTGCCGTCGCCCACGCGCACGGTGGTGGCCGCGTTGCCGAGTTGGAGCGCGTCGCCCTGCACGCGGTAGCCGTCGGTGGCGAACTGCGCGCCGGCGATGCGCACGGTGCCGTTGCCGCCGTCCACGCTGACGATGCTGGCGTTGCCGCTGAAGACGGCGAACTGGTCCTGCACCCAGGCGGCGTTGATCTTGCCGTCGGCGCCGGTCCAGCCGTCGCCCGGCACGCCCACGCGCCAGGTGCCGCTGCCGCCGGCGATCTGGCCGTCGTTGTATTTGCTCGGGTCGCCGCCATCCCAGAAGTTCAGCGACAGGCCCGCGCGGTTGACCAGGTTCACCTGCTTGGCCACCGAGGTCTGCACCTGCAAGTCGGTCTTGGCGCCCGGCGCGGTGCCGATGTCCAGGCCGGCGTCGATCAGCCCGCCGGTGTAGCTGATGAGCCGGTACAGGCCCGCGCCGAAGCTGCCGCCCGTGGACTGCGCCACGTTGAGCGTGCCGTCCAGGCGCAGGTCGCCGTTGACGTTGACGAGGTCATTGAGCGGACCGCCCACGGTGTTGGCCTGGCCGAGCTGGTAGTTGAGCACCGCGCCATCGGCGAGGTTCAGGCCGCCCACCGTCAGCGTGCCGGGTCCACCGTTGCCGGCCGACAGCACGCCGCCCTTGGCGATGCTCACCGCGCCCGCGATGCTGCCGCTGCCCGCGAGCGTCGCGCCGCCCTGGATTTGTACCGCGCCCGTGCCGGTCGCGCTGCCGCTGGCGTTGTTCACGGCGAGCGTGCCCGCCGCGACAGTGGTACCGCCGGTATAGGTGTTCGCGCCGCTCAGCGTGAGCGTGCCCGCGCCCACCTTGACGATGGAGCCGCCTACGCCCGGGCCGGGTACCCCGAAGGCACCACCCTTGTCGCTGACCGTGCCGGAGATGGCATCGCTGGTGCCGAGGCCGCCGAGCGTGAGCCGCGTGGCGCCGAGCACCACGCCACCAGCGCCCGAGAGCGAGCCCAGTTCGACACCGGTCTTGGCGATCGAGCCCGACACGTCGACCACGCCGCCCGCGGCGTTGGAGATCGACCCACCCGCGCCCGAGGCACTTTCAGCGAAGTAGACGAGACCGCCCTTCGCGTTGCTGATCTTCGCGCTGCCGACGCTGGACGTGCCCAGGAAGCTCAGGGCGCTGTTGGCGCCATTGGCGATGGTTGCGCTGGCCGCGGTCGAGGCCTGCTGGAAGTAGACCGAGCCGCCCTGGTTGAAGATGGTGGCCGTGCCGGCGCTCGTGTTCTCGCCGAACAGCAGGTAGTTCGCCACTGGCGATTTCCAGTCCGTGCCATTGACCGTGATGGTCGCGTTGCCAGCGGTCGAGTTCGCGCTGAAGCTCAGGCGGTTGTTGCTGTCGGCCGTGCCGGCGCGCGCGATGGTGTAGCTGTTGCCGGCGGCGCTGGCGCTGGCTGAGTTGTAGAAGTACACCCACGTGTCGCTGCCCTGCTGCTGCACCGCGCCGCTGCCGAAGGCCCCGCTCGCGCCGACGCCGATGCTCGCGCCACCCTGCACCACGGTGCCCCCGCTGTAGCTGTTGGCCGCCACCAGGCCGAGGTTGCCGCCCTTGCCCGTGACGGTCAGCAGGCCGTTGCCGCTGATCGGACCGCCGAGGCCGAAGAGGCTGTTGCCCAGGTCGATGGTGCCGCCGCCCGCGCCCAGCACGAGCGCGCGCGAAGCGAAAGACGGCGCGGAGCCGGCCGCGATGCGCAAGGTGCCGCCGTCGATGGCGAGCCCCGTGCCGAAGGCACCGAGGTTGTTGTCGGCCGAGATCTGCAGGATGCCGCCCTTGATGGTGGTGCCGCCCGTGTAGCTGTTGCTGCCGGTGAGCACCAGCGTGCCGCCATCGTCCTTGACCAGCCCGCCCGCGCCGCCGATCGAAGCGGCGATGGTCGCGGTCATGCCCGCGCTGGCGCCGGTGCCGTCACCCACGCGCACCACCGTCTGGGGTGCGCTGATCGTGAGCGGGTCGCCGTTGATGGTGTAGCCGTCGACCGCGAACTGCGCGCCGCCCAGGCGAACCGGCCCGAACCCGCCCTTGTTGTCCACCGTGACGGTGCCGGCCTGGCCGCTGAAGATCGCGAAGCCGTCCTGCACCCCAGGTGCCGTTGGCCAGGCCGTTGGCGTCGGTCCAGTTGTCGCCCGGCACGCCCGCGCGCCAGGTGCCCGAGCCGCCGGCGATCTTGCCGTCGTTGAAGTTCGCGCTGTTACCGCCGTCCCAGAGGTTGAGCACGAGGCCATCGCTGTTGAGAAGGTTGACCTGGTTCGCGACCGAGGTCTGCACCGAGAGCTTGCTGGTCGGAGCGCTGCCGATCACCAGGCCGTTGTCGGTCAACGCACCGGTGTAGTTGATGAGGCGGTACAGGCCCGCGCCGAACTTGCCGCCGGCGGTCTCGCTCACGTTGAGCGTGCCGTCCAGTCGCAGGTTGCCGTTGACGTTGATGAGGTCGTTGAGCGAGCCGCCGGCCACGCCGGCCTGGCCGAGTTGGTAGTTCAGCACCGAGCCCGCGCTCAGGTCGAGACTGCCCACGGTCAGCGTGCCTGCACCTCCGGCCACGCCCGCGTTGCCTGCCGACAGTGCGCCGCCATTGGCCACCGTGACCGCGCCCGCGATGCTGCCGCTGCCCGCGAGCGTCGCGCCCGACTGCACCTGCACCGCGCCCGTGCCGGTCGCGCTGCCTATCGCGTTGTTCACGCTGAGCGTGCCGGCCGCCACCGTGGTACCGCCGGTGTAGCTGTTGGCGCCGCTCAGCGTGAGCGTGCCGCTGCCGACCTTGACGATCGAGCCGCCCGTGCCCGAGCCCGGTTGCACGAAGACGCTGCCCTTGTCGCTGATGGCGCCCGAGATGGCATCGCTGGTGTTCAGCCCGCCCACGGTGAGCCGCGTGGCGCCGAGAACGACACCGCCCGCGCCCGAGAGCGAACCGAGTTCGACACCGGTCTTGGCCGTCGAGCCCGACACGTCGACCACGCCGCCCGCGGCGTTGCCGATCGTGGCACCCGCGCCCGAACTGCTGTCGGCGAAGTAGACCAGGCTGCCCTTCGCGTTGCTGATCTTCGCGTTGGCGGCCGTGGCCGAGCCAATGAAGCTCAAGAGGCTGTTGTTGCCATTGGCGATCGTCGCGCCACCGGCACTGCCGCTTTGCAGGAAGTAGACCGAGCCTCCCAGGTTGTTGATCGTGGCCGAGCCGGCGGTCGCGTTGTCGCCGAACTGCAGTGCATTGCCGGCCGGCGACTGCCAGCCCGAACCGTTGACCGTGATGTTCGCGCTGCCGCCCGTCGCGGTCTGCCCGAACGCGAGCCGGTTGTTGATGTCGCCCGTGGCCGCGCGCCCGACGCTGTAGCTGTTGTTGCCGGCGCTGGCCGAGCCCAGCAGGAACACGAAGGAACCGTTGCCCTGTTGCTGCACGGCGCCGCTGCCGAACACGCCGCTGGCAACCGTGGAGACGGTCACGGCGTCCTGCAGCACCGTGCCGCCGCTGTAGCTGTTGGCCGCCACCAGGCTGAAGCCGCCGCCCTTGCCCGTGACGGTGAGTTGCCCCTTGCCGCTGATGGGACCGCCCACCGCGAAGTTGCTGTTGCCGACATCGAGGGTGCCGCCGCCCGTGCCCAACGCCACCGTCCGCGGAACGAAGAGCGACCCGGAACCCGTGGCGATGCGCAGCGTGCCGCCATCGAGCGAGAGGCCCGTGCCCGCCGCGCCGAGGTTGTTGTCGGCCGAGATCTGCAGGATGCCGCCCTTGACCGTGGTGCCGCCCGCGTAGCTGTTGTTGCCGCCCAGTACCAGCGTGCCGCCGTCGTCCTTGACCAGCCCGCCCGTGCCGCCGATGGCGGCCGTGATGGTCGCGGTCATGCCAGCGCTGGCGGCCGTGCCGTCGCCCACGCGCACCACCGTCTGGGGGGCACTGATGGTGAGCGGGTCGCCGTTGATCGTGTAGCCGTCGACCGCGAACTGCGCGCCGCCCAGGCGCACCGGCCCGCCCGCGCCGTTGTTGTCCACCGTGACGGTGCCGGCCTGGCCGCTGAAGATGGCGACGCCATCCTGCTGCCAGCCGCCGTTGAGCGTGCCGTCGATGCCGGTCCAGCTCGCGGTCGAGCCGCCCGCGCGCCAGCTGCCGCTGCCGCCCGCGACCTTGCCGTCGTTGAAGTTCGCGGGATCGCTGCCGTCCCACAAGGTGAGCGTCACGCCTTCGCTGTTGACCAGGTTGACCTGGTTCGCCACCGCGGTCTGTACCTGGAGGTTCTTCGCGTCCGTCGGCGCGGTGCCGATGTCCAGTCCGTTGTCGGTCAGCGTGCCGGTGTAGTTGATCAGCCGGTACAGGCCCGCGCCGAACTTGCCGCCGGCGGTCTCGCTCACGTTGAGCGTGCCGTCGAGCTGCAGGTTGCCGTTGACGTCGATCAGGTCGTTGAGCGAGCCACCGGCCACGCCGGCCTGGCCGAGCTCGTAGTTCAGCACCGAGCCCGCATTCAGGCTGAGGCTGCCCAGGGTGAGCGTGCCGGCGCCGCCGTTGCCCGCCGACAGCACGCCGCCCTTGTCGACCGTGACGGCGCCCGCGACGCTGCCGGTGCCCGCGAGCGTCGCACCGGCCTGCACCTGCACGTCACCCGTGCCGGTCGCGCTGCCGCTCTTGTTGTTCACGCTCAACGTGCCCACGGCCACCGTCGTGCCGCTCGCATAGGTGCTGGCACCGGTGAGATCGAGGCTGCCGCTGCCCGCCTGCGTCAGGCTGCCGGACCCGCCGATGCTGCCGCCGAAGCTCACGGTGTCGGAACGATCGAAGGCCAGCTCGCCGTTGGCAACCACGTCGCCCGAGATGCTGCCCGCCGTGCCGCCGGCGCCGATCTGCAGCCGGGTGCCCGAGGCAATCGTGGTCGTGCCGCCCGGGACCCTCGTCGTCAGCGAGCCCGTCACCACCGCGCCGTTGCTCACGTCGAACGAGAGATTGTCGGCGGCGACCTTGCCGGTGATGCTCAGTGCCCGTCCATTGGCGAAGCTGAAATCGCCGGTACCGGGAACGCTGCCGGCGTCGAAATCGCCGAGGGTCGCGACCATGTTGGCGCCGGTCAGGTTGACGACGCCCACGGCGGTGCCGCTCAGGGTGTCGGCGACGATCGCGCCAGAACTCGTCTGCCCGATCGCGCCGGTCGAGAACAACACCGTGTCGGTCGCGCTCACCGTGCCGGAGATCGACAGGTTGCTTCCCATCAGGTAGGTGCTGGCACCGCCGTCCACCTTGCCGGTGACGTTCAGCTGGAGACCGCTTTTCACGGTCAGGCCCTGCGCGCTGAAGTCGCCGAGGGTGCCGATCTGGTTGGCCTCGTTGGAGAGCGTGACCGCGCCCGCGGCACTGCCGGTCAGCGTGCCCGCGGTGATCGTGCCGCTGGATTGCGCGATGCCCTGGCTGCTGCTCAGGCTCAGGGTGCCGGCCGTCTCGACATCGGCGGCCAATGCAATGCCGTCGCGACCGCCCAGCGTGACGTTGGCGCCGCGCACGGCGTTGCTGATGCCCAGCTGCCCGCCTTCCGCGGCGAGGACCACGTTGCCGGTGCCGGCATCGATGGCCTGGCTCGGCAGCACGAGCTGGCCGCCGGCGATCACCGAGACGCTGCCATTGGTGCCGTTGGTCAGCGAAGACACGGTGAGGTCGTTGCGGTCGCGGATGGCGATGCTGCTGCCCTGGAGGCTGACCGCGGCGCCGAAATCGTTGTTCGCATCGGTCAGCGCGATGGCGCCCGTGGCGCCGAAGCTGCTGGTGCCGACGACCGACAGCGAACCGGTCTGGGTGATCGCGCCGCCGCTCGTGAGAGCCAGCGTGCCGCCGACCGAGCCGTCGCCCAGCGTCAGGTCGGAGGCCGCGGCGATCGCGGTGTTGCCGCCGGCGATGCCCAATGCGCCGCCGAAGCTGTTGCCGCCTTGCGTCAGCGTGATGGTGCCCGTGCCTGCATTCAGCGTGGTGGTGCCGGCGACCGCCAGCGGGCCGGACTGAACGATGGCGCCGTTGTTGCTCGTGGCATTGATCGAGGCTGCGCTTCCCTGGCCGAGCGAGAGCGCCCCGTTGCTGGTTGCGGTGAGGTCGCCCGTTGCGAGGTTGCCCAGCGTCAATGCGTTCGCGTCGGCAATCTCCGTCGGCCCCCCGGTCAGATTCACCACGCCGCCGAAGTCGTTGCCCGCGTTGTTGAGCGTGATGGCGCCGGCGCCCCCCGAAGCGGAGACGGTGGTCGCGCCGACGACGCTGATCGCCCCGCCCTGGACGACGGCACCTCCTGTGCTGGTGGCATCGATCGATGCGGCACTGCCTTGCCCGAGCGACAGCGTGCCGCCGCTCACGGCCGTCAGCGCACCGGTCGCGATGTTGCCCAGCGTCAGGGAATTGGCGGCATTGATCTGCGTGGCGCCACCCGCGAGGTTGACGAAGCCGCGGAAGTCGTTGGCGTTGTTCGTGAGCGAGACCGCGCCACCGTTCGCCTGAATGCTCAGCGCTCCGCCACCGTCGATGGCGCCGGTCAGAGCGATGGCGGAGCCCGTGCTCGTGATGCTCCCCGTGTTGGCCCTGACCACCACGCTGCGCGCGCTCGTCAGATCGCCGGTCGATGCGAGCGTACCGCCATCGAGCACGAGCCTGCCCAAGCCGAGATTGGCGTCGCTGGCGACCTGCAGCACGCCATTGAGAACGACCGAGTCGCCCGTGTAGACGTTGTTGCCGCTGAGCACCAGCGTGGCGCCGCTGGCTTGCGTGAGGTCCCCGCCACCCGAGATCGCGCCCGAGAGTTGCACGCCGTTCGCGCCCGTGAAGGTCAGCCCGCCGGTGCCCAGAACGACGTCGTTGGCGAGCGAGAGACCGGGTACCGCGGTTTCCAGCGCCCCGCCGTTCGAAGTGACCGTGCCCTTGCCCAGCGACAGCGCGTTGTCGACCACGGCGGTCGCCCCCGAGCCCAGCGTTGCCTGGCTCACGGCCGAGGCGCCGTTCAACGTCCAGGTGCCGCTTTCGACATCGAGCTTGTTGAAATTGAGAAAGCTGCCGTTGGCGATGGTGCCCGTGAGCGACGTGCCCTGCCGCAGGCGCAGCGTGTTGTTGCCGCCCGAGCCGCCGTCGACCATGCCCGCGGCGGCGAAATTGACCGTGACGGCGCCGATGCCGAGATTGACCGCCGGAGCCACGCCCCCCGCCGCGTTGACCGACGAGTCGGTCGTCGCCACGAACAGGTTGGTGCTGTTGGCGCCGAGAGAGACGCTGCCATTCACGACGCCCGAATTGGTGAAGGTATTGCCCCCGGCCGAGGAGCCCGATCCGACGCGCCCGGTGATGGTGCCGGAATTGTCCACGTTCACCTGTCCACCGCCGTAGCCCACCATCACGCCTGCGTCGGGAGCGCTCAAGGTTGCCCCGATGATGGGGGACGTGGACAAGGTGCCCGTGTTGGTGATGTTCGATGTGCCTCCAGCCCCGTTCTGAATCGCCAGCGCCATCCCGGTCAGCCCCAACGACAGCCCCCGGGTCCCGCCGAGGATGCCGTTGTTGGTCACGGTCTGCGTGCTTGCCGCCGCGTTGCCCATGACCACGCCCGACGACAACACGCCCAGGCCCGTGCCCAGGAGGGTCGGATCGATCCGGCCGTTGTTGGTCAGCGTGTCGTTGGAGCCCGTGAGCGTCATCGCATTGCCGCCCACGCCCAGGAGCACGCCCACGCTGCCGCTCGGGTTCACCGTGACGTTCAGGTTATTGGAGCCATTGGCGAAGCTCGGCGCGAGCGGGTTGGCCGCCCCGCTGCAGGTCACGTTGCTGCCAGCGGTCGTGCATGCCGCCTGGGCGGGGAAGAAGCTCGTCGCGAACAGGGCAAGCGCCGCGCCTGCAACGGTGGTCGATACGCTGCGCTTGCCGCAGGAACGGGTCGTTTCCGGTACGGCGACCCAGCTACCAGTGGCTGCATTCCAGAGGCTTCTGAAGGCGATGTTCATGGGGATGTCTCGATGCCTTGTTGACGGTTAGAACGTTTTGACACAATTATGAATTGCACCGCAATGGTTCATAACTGTTGGTTCAGCTTTTCGTCAGTCTTGAGCGCGGGCCGTTGCAAAGAGAAAACAGTGCAGCCTTCCCTGGTCAGAACAGCCACGCTGGAGGTCTTGGTTCCTGAAATCTGAATAAAGAGGAAATCGGGAAGCTTCGGGCAGCATCTGTTGTTATTGACCCGACAAATGACGGCTTTCTTCGGGCGCGACACGCTCTTGCAGGCAGCACTTTCAAGGGTCGCGACCGCAGTTTTTTCCAAGCCGCCGCGTCGCGCCTTTCCTAAGCTCTGGCCACCTTCACCTAACCGCCCGAGCCGATGCCATCACAGACCGACCTCTTTCATCGCCTGCACACGGCCCCCGCGCCCCTGATCCTCGTCAACGCCTGGGACGCCGCCAGCGCCCGCGTCATCGAACGCGCCGGCGCGAGCGCCATCGCCACCACCAGCGCGGGCATCGCGTGGTCGCTCGGCTATGCGGACGGCGAACGAATGCCCGCCGATGAACTGGTCGCGGCCTGCGCGCGCATCCGCCGCGTGTCGCGCGTGCCGGTGAGCGTGGACCTCGAACGCGGCTATGGCGACAGCACGCAGGCGGTACGCGACGTGGCGGCGGCGCTCATCGACCTGGGCGTGGCCGGCATCAACATCGAGGACGGAACGCGGCCCGGCACGCGCGAGCTGGCGCCGCCCGAGGTGCTGTGCGAGCGCATCGCGGCGATCCGCGCGCTCGATGGGCACTTCTTCATCAATGCGCGCACCGACACCCACATCGTCCCCTGGGACGACCCGGCGGCGCGCTTCGAGGAAACGCTGCGCCGCGCCACGCTCTGCGCGGCGGCGGGCGCGGACGGCATCTTCGTGCCCGGCCTGTCGAGCCCCGAGGAGATCGCGCGCCTGTCGCGCGCGGTCGCCCTGCCGGTGAACGTGTACGCGGGCTATGCGGGCGCGCCCACGGCCGAGACCCTCGCCCGGGCCGGCGCGCGCCGCATCAGCCTCGGCTGCGGTCCGCTGCAGGCGGCGCTGGGCCTGGTGGGCCAGCTCGCGAGCGAGGCCTTCGCGCAGGGTCGCTTCGATGCGATGGACGAACGCATGCTGTCGGTCGGCGAGCTCAATGGGCTCTTTTCATCCATCGACTGAAAATTCATCTTCCATTAATGCGAATCACTCTCATTCAGTGCTATAGTCGAGCCAAGTCACCAACCAGCTTCATTGCGAAGCAACCACCGCCACCATGCAAGCTCTCCTCTCTCAAGGAAGCCAACCGTCCCCGTCGGGACTGACGAGCCACCGTCCGACCCTGCGCGTACGCCGCGCCGCGACGCCGCAGCCCGTCGCCCTGGCGGCCGAGGCCTTCGTGCACGCGCCGGTGCTCGCCGACGAAGTCGCCCGCGAAGCCGCGGCGCTCTCGACGGCCAGCCTCGACAGCGCGGCGCTGCTGCGCGGCCAGAAGGTGGTCGAGATCTCGCACAACGGATTCGTGTACAGGCTGCAGGCCACCAAGCTGGGCAAGCTCATCCTGACCAAGTAGTTTCAGTTTCATCGTGGGGCGACTCCGAGACTCAACGGTCTCCAAGGGTCGTTTTTTGCTAGCCATCGGTTCACCGGCCAGCCATGCATTTTTTTCCCACGCCGACGAACATCGACCGGACGCACGCGCATGGACGAGCACGCCGCCGCTCCCGACCTGAAGCAGACCGGGCTCAAGGCCACCCTGCCGCGCCTGAAGGTGCTGGACCTGTTCCGCACCAGCAAGCAGCGGCACATGGCGGCGGAAGACGTCTACCGCCAGCTGCTGGCCGAGCAGACCGACCTCGGCCTGGCCACCGTCTACCGTGTGCTGGCCCAGTTCGAGCAGACGGGCCTGCTCAAGAAGAGCCAGCTCGGCAACAACAAGGCCGTCTACGAACTCAACGACCGCGAACGCCACCACGGCCACCTGGTGTGCACCAAGACCGGCGACGTGCTCGAGTTCTTCGACCCCGAGATCGAGAACCGCCTCAAGGTCATCGCGTCGGAACTGGGTTTCGAGCTCTCCGACTACGTGGTCACGGCCTTCGGCGCGCGGCGTTAGCCGGTTCGACCGTGTCCCGCGCGCGCCTCAGTGCGAGAAGCGCCGCGCCCCGCCATCGACGTGGATCACCTGGCCCGTGATGTAGCGCGCCAGCGGCGAACACAGGAACGCCACCAGCACCGACAGGTCCTCGGGCTCGCCGATGTAGCCCGCGGGACAGTTCTCCTCCACCCAGCGCCGCTGCGCTTCCTCGGTCGGCAGCAGCTTGTGGTCGACCTGCTCGGAGTGGATGCGTCCCGGCGGAATCGAATTGATCGTGATGCCGTCCTTCGCGACGTGGCGCGACAGCGCCTTGGCCCAGATGTGCGTCGCGCCATTGGGCGGCACCGCGCCGTTGATCGCCACCGGCTCGTCCCCGCCCGTGATGTTCACGATGCGGCCGAAGCCGCGCGCGCGCATGTCGTCGATCAGCGCATGGGTCAGCTCGCGCGCCGCATGGAAGTTCAGCGCCATCGCGTCCTCCCATTGGCGCGCCGTGCCGAGTCCTTCGAAGGGCCGCGAGCCTCCCGCGTTGTTCACGAGGATGTCGGCGCTGCCGAAGGCTTCCAGCACCGCGGCGCGCACCACGGACGGCGTGTCGGGCTGCGTGATGTCGCAAGCCAGCACCAGCGGCCGTTCGAAGCCCTCGGCCGCGAGCGCGTCGGCGACCGCCTCGAGCCGCTCCCTGCCGCGCGCGACGATGGCCAGCCGGGCGCCCTCCTGGGCCAGCGAGCGCGCGATCGCGCGGCCCACGCCGATGCTCGCGCCGGTCACGATCGCGACCTTGCCGGAGAGTTTGAGATCCATGTTCGATGCACTCCTGTTGCGTTGATGAATGAATGGGTCAGGGCAGCCCCGCGACGCGCGTGCGCAGCCTGTAGACGCTGGTCGGCGAGGTGATGAACAGCGTGCGGCGGTCGGCATCGCCGAAGGCGAGGTTGGTGGCGGCCTCGGGCAGCGCGATGACGCCGAGCGGCCTGCCGTCGGGCGCGACGATCCACACGCCGCCCGGGCCCGTGAGCCACAGGTTGCCGCGCGTGTCGACCTTCATGCCGTCGGTGATGCCCGGCGCCGGCTCGGCGCTCAGGTCGATCAGCACGCGTGCGTCGCCTAGCGTGCCGTCGGCGCGCACCTCGTAGCGGCGCACCTTGCGGTCGTCGCTGCCGTCGACATACAGCAGCCGGTGGTCGGGCGAGAAGGCCAGGCCGTTGGGCGCGGCGATGTCGTCGACCAGCCGCGTGACCTTGCCCTCGCGCAGCATGAACACGCCCGCGCGCTCGAGCTCGCGCGTCGGATCCTTGTCGAGCTTCAGCAGGCCGCCGAACATGTCGGTGAAGTAGATCGAGCCGTCCTTGCGCACCACCAGGTCGTTGGTGCCGCTGAAGCGCCGGCCCTCGAAGCGGTCGGCCAGCACCGTGCGGCCGCCGTCGCGCTCGATGCGGTCGATGGAGCGTCCGGCCCAGGTCGCGATCAGCAGCCGGCCCTGCCGGTCGCGCGCCAGACCGTTCGAGCCGCTGAGGTTGAACTGCTCGAAGCCCGCGTCCCCGGCATCGCGCAGGTTGTTGAACGGCATGCCGACGCGCCAGAGGTCCACGCCGCGGTAGCCGCTGCGCTCGAGGAACACGCTGGCCTTGCCGTCGCGGTCCAGCTTGTAGACCACGTTCGCGGGAATGTCGCTCACGAGCAGATGGCCGCCCTTCGCGTCGCCGATCCACAGCGGCCCCTCGGCAAAGCCGAAGCCGGTCGCCAGGCGCTCCAGCGGCGCGTCGGCCGCGAGCAGCTCGGCGACGGCGGGGTCGCGTGCCTCGAGCTTCAGGGGCAGCACGGTGGCGGCGCCGGCCTGCAGGCACAGCGCGCCGAGAGCCAGCACGGCGGCGATACGGAAGAAAGCGATGGTCGTCATGGCGGAAGAAGAAAGCGTCGTCGGGGGAGCCGCAGTATTCGGCAGCGCCGAATTGGAGACAATCGCGGGAATTTCAGTCCTGCCGTTTCCATTCGGAAACAATCCGACTTCTCGCTACTTTCGAGGTTTCCCGCCATGAGCGACCACCTTCCCGAACAGATGGCCGGCATCGCCGTGTTCGCCTGCGTCGTCGAGGCCCGCAGCTTCACCGGCGCCGCGCGCATGCTCGGCACCAGCAAGTCGGCCGTGAGCAAGCAGATCGCAAGGCTGGAAACGCTGCTCGACGTGCAGCTGCTGCGCCGCACCACGCGCAGCCTGAGCCCCACCGCCGCCGGCCAGACGCTGTACGACCGCACCGCCGAGGCGATCGCGCTGTGCCGCAGCGCGGGCGGCGAGGTCGCCTCGCTGCTGCAGCGGCCGATGGGCCTGTTGCGCGTCACGGCGCCGATGACGCTCGGGCGGCTGGTGGTCGCGCCCGCGCTGCCGGCCTTCCTCGAGGCCTATCCCGAGATGCGGGTGCAGCTGGTGCTGCTCGACCGGGCGGTGGACCTGGCGGAAGAAGGCTTCGACATCGCGATCCGCACCACGCGCGAGCTGCCCGCGGGCGCGGTCGCGCGGCCGCTGGGCAGCACCGCGTACCTGCTGTGCGCGGCGCCCGGCTATCTCGCGCGCGTGGCCGCGCCCGCCAGCCCCGAGGACCTGGCCGCCCTCAACTGTCTGCGCTACGGCGAGGGCGAAACCCACCAGCTCTGGCGCTTCGACGGCGCCGATGGCCCGCGCGACGTGCGCGCCGTACGCGTGAGCGGCAATCTGCTCGTCAACAGCAGCGAGTCGCTGCGCGACGCGGTGCGCCAGGGGCTTGGCGTGGCGCTGCTGCCCGATTTCGTGGTCGACGAGGACCTTCGCCAGGGCAGCATCGTGCGGCTGCTGCCGGACTGGACCGTGCGCCCGCCCTTCGGCCCCACGATCTCGGCGGTGTGGCTGCCCGACCGGCACCTGCCGCCGAAGATGCGCGTGTTCGTCGACTTCATGGTCGAGCGGCTGAGCCGCTGAGCGGCGCAGGCTCCTAGCGTCCGCGCAAGCTGCGCGCCAGTGCCTGCGCGGCCTCCTGCAGCACCGGAATGCTCTTGTCGATGGTGGCCCCCACGAGCCGGTTGACCGGGCCGATGATGCTCAGCGCGCCGACGAAGGCATCGCCCTGTCCGTGGACCGGCACCGCGATCGCGTTCGCATCGGGATTGCGCTCGCCATAGGACACGTAGAGCCCGTCGCGCCGCACCGCGTCGTACTTCGCGCCCTTGGCGCCGGTGAAGGCCATCAGCACGTGCGCGCTCGCGCCGCGGTCCATCGGCAGCTCGGCGCCCTCCTCCACGTGATGGCCGATCGAACTCGCGGCGAAGCGGCGGTACAGGCAGATGCGCCGGTCGCCCTCGCGGATGTAGAAGGCCGCGGTCTCGCCCAGGCGCTCGACGAGGCGGTCGAGCACGGGACGCACATGGCGCTCGAGGTCGAAGGTGTTCTGGTAGAGCACGCCGAGCCGCCACAGCGAAGGCCCGAGGCGGAAGAAGCCGTCGTCGTCGCGGTGCAGGTAGCCGAAGTGCTCGAGCGAATGGAAGAGCCGCAGCACGGTGCTCGGATAGAAGCCGGTGCGCGCCGATATCTCGCTCAGCGGCATGCGCGGCGTGCCGTCGGCGAAGGCCTCCAGCACCGACAGCGCGCGCTCGACGGCCTCGACGCGCGGCTTGTCCCTGGTCTCGGCCTCGGCCTGCGAATCGGCCTGTGTATCGGCCGCGGCCGCGGTCTTGCGCGCGGCCGTTGTCTTGCCCTTGGGCGTCATGTCCATGCTCCTCGGGGTCTGCCCCAGTTTGACTTTGTGGAAAGAGCTCGCCTATGATTTTCTATCAGAGAGAAATAAATTCTACCAGATAGAAATTCAGAACCGAAAGCGATCCACAGCATGCGCACCATCCAAGGCGTTCCCGTCCTCGACACGCTGGCCGAACTGGTCGACCCGCGGCACACCGCCGTCGTGGTGATCGACATGCAGAACGACTTCTGCCACCCCGACGGCCACTTCGCGCGCAACGGCAAGGACATCGGCGCCATCGCCGCCTCGGTGCCCGCGCTCTCGGCCTTCGTGCGCGAGGTGCAGGCGCGGCAGGTGATGGTGGCCTTCATCCGCCAGCTCACGCTGCCGCACGGCCTGAGCGATTCGCCGGCCTGGCTGCGCTTCAAGTGCCGCGACGGCAAGACGCCCGAGTACACGCTCAAGGGCAGCTGGGGCGCCGAGCTGGTCGACGGGCTGGTGCCCGGCCCGCGCGACGTGGTGGTGGAGAAGTTCCGCCCCGACGCCTTCGTGCGCACGCCGCTCGACGGCCTGCTGCGCGCCCGCGGCATCCAGACCCTGGTGCTGGTCGGCAACTCGACCGAGGGCTGCGTGGAGTCCACGCTGCGCGGCGGCTCCTACCACGACTACTACATGGTGACGGTGCCCGAGCTGCTGAGCAGCACCAGCGCCGCGCTGCACGAGGGCTCGCTGCAGTTCATGCGCGCCCGCTATCCGCATGCCACCGCCGCCGAAGTGCTGGCGACCTGGCCCGACGCCCCCGCGACGCGCTGACGCCATGCAGGTGCGCGACCCCGACCGCCTGCGCGGCGGCTCCATCTTCCAGCGGCCCCGGCTCACGCTGCCCGGCGGCGCGCGCATCGCGGTCTGGGTCTGTCCCAACCTCGAGCACTACGAATGGCTGCCCGACCCGGTGCGCGTGCGCGACCCCTGGCCGCGCATGCCGCATCCCGACGTGCTCGGCTACGGCGCCAAGGACTACGGCAACCGCGTCGGCGTCTGGCCGATCTTCGAGCTGTTCGATCGCCTCGGCATCCGCGCGACGGTGTCGCTGAGCGTCGCCAACTTCGAGCGCTATCCGCAGATCATGGAAGCCTGCGAGGCACGCGGCTGGGACACGATGTGCCACGGCATCTACAACACCCAGTACCTGTGGGACCTCGACGAGGACGCCGAGCGCGCGCTGATCGCGAACTGCGTCGAGCGCTTCCGCCGCCTCACGGACCGGCGCATGGCGGGCTGGTTCTCGCCGGCCATCTCGCACACGCTGCGCACGCCCGACCTCGTGGCCGAGGCCGGCTTCAAGTACTACTGCGACCTCTACCACGACGACCAGCCGACACCGATCGCGGTGCGCAGCGGCAGGCTCATCAGCCTGCCCTACCAGACCGAGCTCAACGACGCGGTGCTGCATGCCGGCGCCGCCGAGGGCCCCGAGTTCCTGCGCATCGCGCAGGACATGTTCGACACGCTGTATGCCGAGGGCGAGGTGCAGCCGCGCGTCATGAACATCGCGTTCCACCCGTACATCATGGGCCGGCCGCACCGCCTGCGCTACCTCGAGGCGGCGCTGCGCCACATCGCCTCGCACGACAAGGTGTGGTTCGCCACCGGCGAGGAGATCGCCGACTGGTACTACGCCAACGGCTACGAGGCCACGCTGGCGGCCGATGCGGCACGCGATGCAACTCGCGATGCCCTCCGTACGCAAACGGGAGCCGCGCCATGAGCGGCTCGCCCCTGCCCTGCGCGCAGCCGGCGCCGCGCGGCATGGACCACGCGCTCTACGACTTCGAGCCGCTGCCCGCGCGCCCCGCGCTCTCGTTCGGCACGCGCCGGCTCGCGGCCTGCCTGGTGCTGCAGCTCGAGCACTGGGAGCTCGCGCCACCCGAGGGCAGCCTGCGCGACCCGCGCTTCAAGGGCGAGTTCGGCACCTTCGCGCCCGAGTTCCGCACCTGGAGCGCGCGCGCCTATGGCAACCGCGTCGGCGTCTGGCGCATCCTCTCGCTGCTCGACGAATTCGGCGTCGCGCCCACGGTCGCGCTCGGCGCGGCCGTGGTCCAGACCCATCCCGAGCTGGTGGCCGAGATCGTGCGGCGCGGCTGGGAGGTGGCGGTGCACGGCTTCTCGGCCAACCGCATGATCAGCGCGCGCATGGACGAGGCCGAGGAGCGCGCGTTCATCGTCGCCTGCCGCGACATCGTCGCCTCGGCCTGCCCCACGCCGCTGCGCGGCTGGCTCGGCCAGGACCACGGCTTGACGCCGCGCACCGGCGCGCTGCTGCGCGAAGCGGGCTTCGCCTACACGCTCGACTGGCCGAACGACGACCAGCCCTACTGGCAGGCGACCGGCGAGCTGCCGCGCGGGCTGGTCGCGCTGCCCGCGCCCACCGAGCTCGACGACGTGCAGACCATCGCCCTGCGGCGCATCGCGCCCGAGCGCTTTCCCGGCCTGGTGCGCGACATGCTCGACGGCGCCGCGGCCCTGCCCGAGGGCCGCGTGTTCTCGATCGGCATCCATCCCTGGCTGTTCGGTGCGCCGCACCGCATCCGCTACCTGCGCCAGGCCCTCGAGCTGCTGCGCGAACGCAGCGACCTGCTCGTCACCACCGCGGGCGACATCGCCGACCGATTCATCCACTGCTCCAAGGAAAGACCGCATGTTGCATAGCTCACTCAAGGCGGCACTGCTCGCGCTCGGCCTCGTGGCCTTCACCGCCTCCACCGCGCTCGCGCAGCCGGCGCCGCTTCGCACCGCGGTCGACCCCGTGGCCGCGCCCTTCGCGATGACCAGGCTCAGCGGCGGCCTCGAGGGCTTCAGCATCGACCTGCTCGCGGCCATCGGCACGCAGCTGGGACGCAGGATCGACGTCGCGGCGATGCAGTACTCGGGCGTGTTCCCCGCGATGCAGGCCGGCAACATCGACTTCGTCGGCGCGCCCGTCACGGCCACGCCGCTGCGCGCCGAGAGCATGATCTTCACCGAGGGCTTCCTCAACACCGACTACCAGTTCGTGACGGCCGCCTCGGCGCCGCTCGAAACGCTCGAGTCCTACCGCGGCAAGACCATCTCGGTCAACAAGGGCGCGGCCTACGACGCCTGGGCGCGCGCGCAGGCGCCCACCACGGGCTGGATCGTCGAGTCCTACGGCACCACCAACGACGCCATCGCGGCCGTGATCTCGGGACGCAGCGCGGCCGCGCTCACCAACACCACCGAGGTCGCCTGGGCGGTCAAGAAGAACCCGCGGCTGCGGCCCGGCTACCGCCATGCGACCGGCGAGGTGTTCTCGATGGCCTTCCGCAAGGACTCGGTCGCGCTGCGCAACGAGGTCGAGGGCGCGCTCGAATGCCTCAAGGCGCGCGGCGAGGTCGCCAGGCTCTACGAGAAGTGGTTCGGCGTCGCGCCCGCGGCCGGCTCGGTCGCCACCACGGTCGAACCCGGCTACGGCGTGGCCGGCCTGCCCGGCCACGACGCCGCGCCGCATCCGGCGAACTGCAAGAAATGAAGGCCGCGGCCATGACCCGACGGAAGTGCCCCGCATGAACGCGCCCATCCTGCAGATCCACGGACTGCGCAAGCATTTCGGCGGCAACGAAGTGCTCAAGTCCATCGACCTGTCGATCGCCCCGGGCGAGCTGGTCTTCATCATCGGCCCCTCGGGCTCGGGCAAGTCGACCCTGCTGCGCTGCTGCAACCGGCTCGAGGAACCCGATGGCGGCTCGATCACCGTCGACGGCGAGGACCTGCTCTCGCCGCGCACGAACCTGAACCTGCTGCGCCAGCGCGTGGGCATGGTGTTCCAGCAGTTCAACCTCTATCCGCACCTTCGCGTGCTCTCCAACGTGACGCTCGCGCTGCGCAAGGTGCGCGGCCTGTCCGCCGCCGAGGCCGACCGCGCGGGCCTGGCCGCGCTGGAGCGCGTGGGCCTGGCGCACAAGGCCAGGGCCTATCCGGGCGAGCTCTCGGGCGGGCAGCAGCAGCGCGCGGCGATCGCGCGCGCGCTGGCGCTCGAGCCGAAGATCATGCTGTTCGACGAGCCCACCTCGGCGCTCGATCCCGAGCTCGTGTCCGAGGTGCTGCAGGTGATGCAGGAGCTCAAGAAGACCGGCGTCACCATGGTCGTGGTCAGCCACGAGATGCGCTTCGCGCGCGACGCCGCCGACCGCATCGTCTTCATGGAGCACGGCGTGGTCGTCGAGCAGGGCTCGCCCGCGCAGATCCTCGCGGCGCCGCCGGGCAGCCGCGCGCGCGACTTCATGACCGACGCGCTGCATTGAGAAGAACGACAAGAGAGAACCCGGCACCATGGAATGGCAACGCTTCCTCGAGGTCTTCGCGAACCCCGCGATCTTCCGCACCTATGGCCCGAACATCGCGGCCGGCGCCGTGGTCACGCTGCAGGTGGCCGCGGCGGTCATCGTGACCGGCATCGCGCTGGGCCTGGCGCTCGCATCGGTGCGCGTCTACCGCATCCGTGCGCTGAACCTGCTGATCGTCGGCTTCGTCGACATCTTCCGCGCGCTGCCGCCGCTGGTCGTGATCCTGCTGGCCTTCTTCGGCCTGCCGAACGCGGGCCTGAGCCTGTCGGCCTTCGTCGTGCTGTGGCTGGTGCTGAGCCTGGTGCTCGCAGCCTTCGCCGAGGAGATCTTCTGGGCCGGGCTGCTGTCGGTGCCCAAGGGCCAGTGGGAGGCCGCGCGTTCCACCGGCCTGGGCTTCACGCAGGCCTATGTCTACGTGGTGCTGCCGCAGGCCCTGCGCATCACGGTGCCGCCGCTGACCAACCGCACCATCGCCATCACCAAGAACTCGGCGCTGGGCACGGTCATCGGCGTGCCCGAGATCCTCAACCAGGCCTCGACCGCCCAGTCCTTCAGCGGCAGCGGCACGCCGCTGTTCATGGCGGCCATCGCCTACCTCGCGATCTTCGTGCCCTTCGTCGCGCTGGGCCGCGCGATCGAACGCCGCTTCCGCTGGAAGCGCCGCTGACCACCCGCGCCACCGTGCCGCCAGGACCGCCATGAACCAGCTTCTCGAACAGTTCTTCGACCTCTCGATCATGGCGGAGGTCTTTCCGCTGCTGATGCAGGGGCTGTGGGTCACGTTGCTGATCTGCCTGTGCACCATTCCCGTGGGCCTCGCCTCGGGCCTGCTCGCGGCCATCGCCGGCGGCGCGCGGCAGCGCTGGCTGCGCTGGCTGGTGGTGGTCTTCGTCGACCTGTTCCGCTCGCTGCCGCCGCTGGTGATCCTGATCTTCACCTACTCGGGCCTGCCCTTCTTCGGCGTGCGGCTCTCGCCGTTCGCGGCGGTGTGCGTGGCGCTCGTGCTGAGCATGACCAGCTACTTCTGCGAGGTGTTCCGCGCCGGCCTCGAGTCCGTGGGCCCGGGCCAGCGCGAGGCCGCCGCCTCCACCGGCCTCGGCCGCTTCACCACCCTGGCCTACATCGTCGTGCCGCAGGCCGTGCGCAACGTGCTGCCCGACCTGGTCTCCAACATCGTCGAGGTCGTCAAGCTCACCTCGCTCGCGAGCGTGGTGGCCATGCCCGAGCTGCTCTACAACGCCGACATGGCGCGCGCAGCCACCTACAACGCCACGCCGATGTTGCTGGCCGCGCTGATCTACCTGGCCATCCTCTGGCCCGCGGTGCGGATGCTGAGCCGGCTCGAGCACCGGTCCGCGCACTGAGCGACGAACGCCATCTCCCGCGACACCGAGGTCTCCAAGTGACACGCATCCTGGTCATCGTCCCCTTCCCGCTCGACGCCCACAACCTCGCGCAGCGCCGCGAGCAGTCGCGCGCCGTGCAGCTGCAAGGCGGCACCACGCTCGAGTACCGCACGACCAAGGTCGCGCCCTCCAACTACGTGAGCGGGCACGACTCCGTGATCGCCGAGCTGTCGATCCTCGAGGTGGGCCTCGGCGCCGAGCGCGATGGCTTCGATGCCGTGTGCATCGACACCATGAGCGACACCGGCATGACCGCGCTGCGCGCCGCGCTCGCCATTCCCGTGATCGGCCCCGGCCGCCACGCGATGCTCACGGCGATGATGCTCGGGCGCCGCTTCTCGATCCTCACCATGTGGGACGCCTGGCAGCCGCTGTACCGCAAGACCATCGCCGAGCTGGGGCTGCAGGCGCATTGCGCCTCGGTGCGCGCCGCCAACCTGCGGCCCGACAACCGCAACCTGCTGGCCGGCAAGGAGGAGGAAGTGTTCCCGCGGCTCGAGGAGGTGGCGCTGCAATGCGTGCGCGAGGACGGGGCCGACGTGATCATCCTCGGCTCGACGACCATGCACCAGGCGCATCCGCACCTGGCGCAGCGGCTGCCGGTGCCGGTGGTCAATCCCGGCCCGCTGAGCTACGCACTGGCCGAGGCCGCGGTGCGGCTGCGCGCGCCCCACAGCCCGCGCGCCTATCCGCCGCAGGCCGCGCCGCGGCCCGAATGGCTCGCCGCGGTGCTCGCGGCCGGCGCGCGCGCCGAGGCCTGACACCCCCTCCTCCTTCGACGAACCCGCCATGACCCGCATCCTCGTCCTGCAACCGCACGCGTTCTCCGAGCCCGCGATCGCCGCGCCGCGACCGGCCTTCGAATCCGACATCGACGCAACGTACCGCGCCGTCGGCGGCGCCTGGAGTGCCGCCGGCGGCTTCGTCGACGCCGCGCTCGAGGACCTCGCCGTGTTCGAGGCCGGCCGCCATGCCGCCGAGGAAGGCTTCGATGCCGTGTGCGTCGATGCCCTCGACGACGGCGGCGCGAACGCGCTGCGCTCGATGCTCGCGCTGCCCGTGCTCGCCACCGGCAAGACCGTGGCGCTGCATGCGCTCACGCTCGGCGGCCGCTTCGCGCTGATCGCCGGCACGCGCGAACGCGCCGTGCGCGCCGCCGCCGCGCAGCGCCAGTGGGGCATCGAGCGCCACTGCGCGGCGCTGCGCACGGCCGAGCCGGATGCGCCGCATGCGCTGCGCGCCACGCTGTGGGAATGCCTCGATCAGGGCGCCGAGGTGCTGTGCTTCGACAGCGGCGCGCTGAGCACCGCGGCGCGCAAGATCGCGCCCGACTTCCCGCTGGCCCTGCTCGATCCCGTCGAGGTGACCGTGCGCCTCGCGCAGGCGCTGGTCGCCGTGTCGCTGTCGCACAGCCGCACGGCTTCGCCGGCGCCGCTGGTGCCGAAGCTGGCGGTGATCGAGGCGATGGCGAGGCAGGCCGTCTCCCAGGCGACACCCTGGACCCGGCCTTCCGTCCCCGCGCGCGACTAGCCGGGAGTGCCCGGTTCCACGGCACGGCCACTCGCCCCCGCGTCAACCCCTTGTTACAAGCTCGCGAGATACTCGGGAGGTGAACGCCCCGTCTCTTTTTCTCCCGTCCCACCACGACCCGCTGATCGTCGCGGCCTCCCTGCTGATCGCCACCCTGGCTTCCTTCGTCGCGCTCGATTTGTCGCGGCGCATGCGCGGGCCGCGCGGGGATTTCCAGCCGCTGTGGTGGAGCGTCGGCTCGGTGGTGCTGGGCACGGGGATCTGGTCGATGCACTTCGTGGGCATGCTGGGCTTCACGCTGCCGATCGAACTCGGCTTCTCGGGCTGGTACACCTTCCTGTCGTGGGTCGCGGCGGTCGCGGCCTCGGGCGTGGCGCTGTGGGTCGCGAGCCGGCCCAACTACAGCCTCGGGCGGCTGGGCCTGGCCTCGCTGGTCATGGGCGGCGGCATCTGCGCCATGCACTACATCGGCATGGCGGCGCTGCAGATGGCACCCGGCATCCTGTGGCAGCCGGTGATCGTGGCGCTGTCCGCGCTGATCGGCATCGGCGCCTCGGCGGTGGCGCTGCTGATCATGCGCAACCTGGGCCGCGTGAGCGCCGCCCGGCGCCCGGCCGTGCAGCTGCTGGCCGCGCTGGTGATGGGCGTGGCGATCTGCGGCATGCACTACACGGGCATGGCGGCAGCGAATTTCGCGCCCGATTCGGTCTGCCTGAGCGCGGGCGAGCTGCATGGCGCCGGGCTCACGGTGATCGTGGTGCTGGCGTCGTGCGTGCTGCTGCTGGGCACGCTGCTCGGCTCGATCCTCGAGGCGCGCATGCAGATGGTCACGCAGCGCCTGGCGCTGTCGCTCGAGGACGCCAATGCCGAGCTCACCCATGCCAACCGCGAGCTGCAGCGCCATGCCTTCACCGACGCGCTGACCGGCCTGCCCAACCGCGTGCTGTTCGAGGACCGGCTCGAGCACGCGCTCGCGCGCATGGCGCGCGTCAACCAGCCGCTGGTGAAGGAACGCGTGGCGATCCTGTTCGTCGACCTCGACGGCTTCAAGCCGATCAACGATTCCTTCGGCCACGCGGCCGGCGACGAGATCCTGCGTGCCGCGGCCAGGCGGCTGACGGAGGTCGCGGGCGACGGCGACACGGTGGCGCGCATCGGCGGCGACGAGTTCCTGCTACTGCTCGAGGGCGTGAGCGATGCGGCCGAGGCTGCCCAGGTCGCCAACCGCGCGCTGCGCAAGCTGGCCGAGCCCTTCTCGCTGCAGGACAAGCCGCTGCAGATCGCCTGCTCGATCGGCATCGTGGTCTATCCCGGCCAGGGCGAGCCCGACAAGCTCGTGGCCAATGCCGACGCCGCGATGTACATCGCCAAGCGCGCCGGCGGCGCGAACTACGTGATGTTCGAATCGCACATGGGCTCCGACGTGGCGGCGCAGCTGCGGCTGCAGAGCGACCTGCGCCGGGCCGTCGACCTGAACCAGTTCGAGCTGCACTACCAGCCGAAGATGGACGGGCGCGACGGTTCGCTCAGCGGCGTGGAAGCGCTGGTGCGCTGGAACCACCCCGAGCTCGGCCTGATCGGGCCGATGCAGTTCATCGGGCTGGCCGAGCGCTTCGGCATGATCGTGCGCCTGGGCGACTGGATCCTCGACGAGGCCTGCCGGCAGATCGCGCAGTGGCGCACGCAGGGCCTGTCGATGCCGGTGGCGGTGAACCTGTCTGTGATGCAGCTGCGCGAGGTCGATTTCGTCGAGCGCGTCGAGCGCGCGCTGACTCGGCATGCGGTGCCGGCCTCGCTGCTGCTGTGCGAGATCACCGAGTCGGTGGCGATGGAGGACATCCGCGCCACGCAACGCACCTTCGAGGGCCTGGCGGCCGTGGGCGTGTTCCTGTCGATCGACGATTTCGGCACCGGCTACTCGAGCCTGAGCCAGCTGCGCCGGCTGCCCGCGCGCCAGGTCAAGATCGACCGCAGCTTCGTGCAGGACCTTGAATCCAAGGAGGATTCGCGCGCCGTGGTCGACGCCGTGATCCGGCTCGCGCACGCGCTGGGCCTGAGCGTGGTGGCCGAGGGCGTCGAGAACGAGGCCCAGCGCGACATCCTGCTGACGATGGGCTGCGACGAGCTGCAGGGCTTCCTGTACTCGCGCGCGCTGCCGGCCCCGCAGCTGTTCGACTGGCTCGCGGTGCGCGCCGCGGCCTGAGCGCGGCCCGCCGCCGCCTTCATCGGCCGCGCGGCAACGGCGCGAGCCGCCACCAGCACAGCGCGCAGCCCAGCAGCAGCAAAACGGCGGCGATGCCCGCCGACAGCTGCATGCCGCGCAGGAAAGCCTGCGGCGCGGTGTGGCGCACCAGGTGGCCGAACACCGCGACCCCGAGCAGCCCGCCGACCTGGCGCGCGGCGTTCAGCACGCCCGAGGCGATGCCCGCGCGCGAGGCCTCGACCGAAGACAGCGCGAGGTTGGTCATCGTCGGCACGCACAGCGCCGTGCCGCTCGCGGCCAGCAGCATCGGCAAGACCAGCCAGGCATAGGCGCCCTCGATGCGCACCGGCAGCAGCAGCGCATAGCCGCAAGCCGCCAGGCCCAGCCCCATCGCCATCAGCCGCCGCGCGCCGATGCGCGTGACGAGCCGGCCCGCGAGCACGCTGGCGCCCATCAGCACCAGCGTCATCGGCAGGAAGGCCAGGCCGGTCCGCTGCGGCGACAGGTGCTGCTGGACCTGGAAGAACAGGCTGAAGACGAAGACCAGCCCGTAGTAGCCGAAGTTGACGACCACGCCGCACAGGGAGGCGATCGCGAAGGCGCGGATGCGCAGCAGGCCCAGCGGCAGCATCGGCGCGGCGCTGCGTGCCTCGATCCAGACGAAGGCCCCGCCCGCCGCGAGCGCCAGCAGCAGCCCGCCCGCGACCCAGGCGCTGGTCCAGCCCAGCCGCCCGGCCTCGACCAGCGTCGCCGTCAGCGCGGCGAGCGCGAGCACGGCCGCCAGTTGCCCGGGCCCGTCGAGGCGCCGCGCATGGCCCGGCCCGTCGGCGGGCACGTGGCGCATGGTCAGGGCCCCGGCCAGCAGGCCGATCGGCAGGTTGATCAGGAAGATGCTGCGCCAGCCCCCGTGCGCGACCAGCACGCCGCCGAGCACCGGCCCGGCCGCCATCGCGATGCCGCCGATCGCGCCCCACCAGCCGATCGCGCGGCTGCGCTCGGCCGGGTCCGCGAAGGCCCGCTGCAGCATCAGCAGCGAGTTGGGCACCAGCAGCGCCGCGCCGACGCCCTGCAGCAGGCGCGCCGCCACCAGCGTGCCGAGCCCGGGCGCCGCGCCGCAGGCGACCGAGGCCACGGTGAACAGCGCGAGGCCGCCGAGGTAGATGCGGCGCGGCCCGAAGCGGTCGCCGAGCGCGCCGCTGCTCAGCAGCAGGGCCGCGAACACCAGCGTGTAGGCATTGACCACCCATTGCAGCCCGGCCACGTCGGTGCGGAACTCGCGCAGCAGCGCGTCGAGCGCGACATTGACCACGCTCACGTCGAGCAGCACCACGACGAAGCCCAGCGACGCGGCCACCAGCGTGCCCCGGCGCGACGACGATCCGGTTCGCATGTTCCACCCTTTGCATCCGTGAAGAGGAGGCGATGGTGCGCCGCGGCGCTCTGTGCGTGAACTCCCTAAAATCGCGGACTCACTGCGAGAAAACGCACAGATAGAGAACACCATGTTCGACTGGGAGAACCTGCGCCATTTCCTGGCCGTCGGCCGCGCCGGCACGCTGTCGGGCGCCGCGCGTTCGCTGGGTGTCGACCATGCGACGGTGAGCCGCCGGCTGGCGGCGCTCGAGGCCGAGCTGGGATTGCCGCTGGTGGAGCGGCTGCCGCGCGCCTGTCGGCTGACGGCCGCGGGCCTCGAGGTCTTCGAGCAGGCCAAGGCGATGGAGAGCGCCTCCTTCGCCATCGCGCGGCGCAGCCAGGCGCGGCAGGTGTCGCTGCGCGGCAAGGTGACGTTGAGCGCCTCGCCGGTGCTGGCCACGCACTTCCTCGCCGCGCGCATGGCGGACTTCCATGCGGTCTACCCGGACATCCAGCTGTCGGTGCGCTCCGAGGCCCAGCAGGTCTCGCTGAGCCGCGGCGAGGCGGACCTCGCGCTGCGCCACGTGCGGCCCAGCGAACCGAACAACATCGCGCGCCGCGTCGGCCGCATTCCCTTCGCGCTCTATGCGGGCCGCGACTACCCCGCCCTCGCGGAGCCCGCGCGCTGGACCTTCATCGCCTACGACGACCGCTTCGCCGACATGCCCCAGCAGCGCTGGCTGCTCGGCAACGCGGGCGAGCGCCCGGTGAGCTGCGAACTCGGCGACATCAGCAGCCAGCTCGTTGCCGCGCGTGCCGGCGCCGGCGTCGCGGGCCTGCCCTGCTTCCTCGGCGACGCGGAGCCCGCACTGGTGAAGCTCGAGCCCGGCGGCGAGCCCTTCGAGCATGCGATCTGGCTGGTCACGCACCGCGAGCTCAAGCGCTCGGCCACGGTGCGCGCGGTGATGGACTATCTCGCCCGGGCCTTCGCCGACAGCGAGGCGCTGCGGCTGCCCTGATCGCCGCGTCCTAGGACGCGTCGAGCACCTCGCGCACCCGCACCGCCAGTTCCTCGATCGTGAAGGGCTTGCCGATCAGGTGCACGCCCGCGTCGAGCACGCCGTTGTGGACCACCGCGTTGCGCGTGTAGCCGGTGGTGAACAGCACCTTGAGTTCGGGCCGCCGCCGCAGCGCCTCGTCGGCCAGCTTGCGGCCGTTGGTCTCGGGCATCACCACGTCGGTGAACAGCAGCTGGATCTCGGGATGGGCATCGATGAGCTTCAGCGCCGCCACGGCGCCATCGGCCTGCAGCACGCGGTAGCCGAGCTCGGTGAGCGCCGCGACCGTCAGCTGCCGCACCGCGGGCTCGTCCTCCACCACGAGGATCAGCTCCTCGGTGCCGCCCAGCGGCGTGTCGGGGGCGGCCTCGGCCTTCTCGTCCTCGGCGGGCGCACCGAGCAGGCGCGGCAGGTAGACCTTCACGGCCGTGCCCTCGCCGACCTCCGAATAGATCTTCACGTGGCCGCCCGACTGCTTGACGAAGCCGTAGACCTGGCTCAGGCCCAGCCCCGTGCCGCGGCCCACCTCCTTGGTGGTGAAGAAGGGATCGAAGGCCTTGGCGACCACTTCGGCGGCCATGCCCGCGCCGGTGTCGCTGACGGCGATCATCACGTACTGCCCGGCCGAGAGACCGAGGTGCTCGACGGCATAGCGCTCGTCGAGGTGGGTGTTGGCGGTCTCGATGGTGAGCCGCCCGCCATCGGGCATGGCGTCGCGCCCGTTGACCGCGAGGTTGAGGATCACGTTCTCGAGCTGGTTGGGGTCGGCGTGCGTGCGCCACAGGCCGCCGGCCAGCACGGTCTCGAGCTGGATCGCGCCGCTGAGCGAGCGGCGCAGCAGGTCCGACATGCCCGCCACCAGCCGGTTGGCGTCCAGGGATTCGGGGCGCAGCGGCTGCTGGCGCGAGAAGGCGAGCAGCCGTTGCGTCAGCAGCGCGGCGCGCTTCGCGCCGTCGCGCGCGGCCTCGACATAGCGCCGGGCGCGCGTGTCGTCGGCCGCGAGCTGGCGGCCCAGCAGGTCGAGCGAGCCGATCACCACCGCGAGCATGTTGTTGAAGTCGTGCGCGATGCCGCCGGTGAGCTGGCCCACCGCCTCCATCTTCTGCGCCTGGCGCAGCGCCTCCTCGGTCTTGAGCCGCTGCGCGACCTCCTCGGCCACGCGGTGCTCGAGCGAGTCGTTGAGCTCGAGCAGCGCGCGCTCGGCGCGGTGGCGCTGGGTCACGTCCTGGAACAGCACCGCGACCTGGCGGCGTTCGGGCGGCTCGACGCGGAAGGCCGCGAGCTCCAGGAACCGGCCGGTGCGCACCAGCTCGCGCTCGAAGCGCACCGGCTCGCCCGTGAGCAGCACGCGGCGGTAGATCTCGACCCAGCCGTCGGCCTCGTCGGGCACCATCTCGCGCACCCGCTGGCCCACCACGTCGGCGATGCCCGCATTGGCCAGGTAGGCCGGGTTGGCCGTGACGTGGATGTAGTCGCTCATCGGGCCGTGCGGCCCGTCGAGGAATTCGATGACGCAGAAGCCCTCGTCGATGGTCTCGAACAGGGTGCGGAACTGCCGGTGGCTCTCGCGCAGCGCGAGTTCGGCCGCCTTGCGCTCGGTCAGGTCGAGCATGGCGCCGATCATGCGCAACGGTTGGCCCTGCGCGTCGCGCAGCACCGTGCCGCGGTCGAACACCGCGGCATAGCTGCCGTCCTTGCGCAGGAAGCGGTACTCCTGCGTCCAGGCCGTCCCGCCACCGTCGATCACCGCATGGATGCCGGTCTCGACGCGCTCGCGGTCCTCGGGATGGATGTGGCCGAGCCACCAGTCGGCACTGGTCTCTTCTTCCGTGTGGCCGAACAGCGTGGTCAGCGCCTGGTTCCAGACCACGTGGCCGTCGGACAGGCGCCAGTCCCAGACCGCGTCGTTGGTGGCCAGCACCGCGAGCCGGTAGCGCTCCTCGGTCTCCCTGCGCTGCGCCTGGCGCCGCGTGGCCTCGTCCTCCTTGTCGGCGAGCCGGCGCCGGGCCAGCACCTGGGCGGTGGTCTCCCAGACGGTGCACAGCAGGCCGCGCACGGCGCCCTGCTCGTCGCGCAGCGGCGCATAGGAGAAGGTGAACCAGGTCTGTTCGTCGTGCCCGTCGCGGTTCACGACCAGCGGCAGGTCCTCGCGACGGACCGGGCTGCCCGCCAGTGCCGTGTCGATCAGCGGTCCCACATCGGGCCAGATCTCGGACCAGACCTCGGCCAGCGGCGCGCCCAGGGCTGCCGGGTGTTTGCCGCCGAGCACCCGGGCGTACAGCTCGTTGTAGACCATGCCCAGCTCCTCGCCCCAGGCCAGCCACATCGGCAGGGCGGAATCGAGCATCAGCGACACCGCCTGGCGCAGCGGGCCGCTCCAGCCCTGCGGCGGGCCGAGCGTCGAGCGCGTCCAGTCGTGGTCGCGCAGGAGCCCGGCGGCGAACGTGCCGTCCGGGTGGAAATGTCCTCCGTGCTGCAGTGCGGTGCCAGGTCCGCCGTATGTCTCGCCGTTCTTCATGAGTGCGTCCGCGTGCTGGGCGTATCCCTCGATCCGCCTTCCAGGCCGGTATCGTAGGGGCGCCGCGGCCCTTGCCGCGTCGGCGGGCAGGCCGTTTTCGCGCGCGCGCACCCGGTGGCCGGGCGGTGCCACCGTTTCCGGAGTGCCGCGGTCCTAGCGCGCCCGGTTGCGCATCGCGTAGAGCAGCACCAGCGTCGCGACGATCTCGAGTCCCGCGACAGCGTAGAGACCGGTGGCCACGCTGCCCGTGGAGGTCTTGAACCAGCCCATCGTGAAGGGCGCCGCGAAACCCGCCAGATTGCCGACCGAGTTGATGAAGGCAATGCCGCCCGCCGCGGCGGTGCCCGTCAGGAAGGAGGCCGGGATCGACCAGAAGACGGGAAAGGCCGCCAGGATGCCGATGGTCGCGAAGCTCAGCGCGGCCATGGCGAGCACCGGGCGATCGATGAGCAGGCCGGTCGCCACGAGGCCGATGCCCGCGACCAGCGTCGCGAAGGCGCAGTGCCGCCGGCGCTCGCCCGAGGCGTCCGAGTGCATGCCGTTGAGCACCATCGCGACCGTGCCGAGGATGAACGGAACCGCCGACAGCAGGCCGATGTTCAAGGTGCCCTTCACGCCGAGCTCCTTGACGATCGAGGGCGTCCAGAACGCGATGGTGGCGTTGCCGCTCACGATGCAGAAATAGGCCGCGGTGCACAGCCACAGCGCCGGGTTGCGCAGCGCCAGCGCGAAGCTCGACTGCTTGGCGGCATCGACGTTCTCCTTCTGCAGCTCGGCAGCGAGCGCGGCCTTCTCGGCCTCGGTCAGCCAGCGTGCCGACTGCGGCCGATCGGGCAGCCAGGCGAGCACCGCGAAGCCCGCGAGCACCGAGGGAATGCCCTCGAGCAGGAAGAGCCACTGCCAGCTGCGCAGCGGCGCGACCCCGTCCATGCCGCTCATGATCCAGCCCGCGAGCGGGCCGCCGATCACGCCCGCGATGGCGAACGAGGTCATGAAGAAGCCGTTGATCTTGCCGCGGCGATGCGCCGGCACCCAGTACGTGAGGTAGAGCATCACGCCCGGGAAGAAGCCGGCCTCGAAGGCGCCGAGCAGGAAGCGCAGCACGTAGAAGGAGGTCGGCGTCTCCACGTAGATCATCGCCATCGAGGTCAGGCCCCAGAGGATCGTGATGCGCGCGAGCGTCTTGCGCGCGCCGATCCTCTGCAGCAGCAGGTTGCTCGGCACCTCGAACAGGAAGTAGCCGATGAAGAAGATGCCCGCGCCCAGTCCGTAGACCGCTTCGCTGAACTGCAGGTCCTGCAGCATCTGGAGTTTCGCGAAGCCCACGTTGACGCGATCGATCCACGCCAGCAGGAACAGGAAGACCAGGAAAGGCACCAGCCGCCACGCGATCTTGCGGTGCATGCGGTCATGGCCCGAGAGGGCTTGGTCGCCGGCCGGCGGCCGCGCGAGGGATGAGACAGAGGTAGCGTCCACGACAGTTTCCTTTTCCTTCAATGACAGAAATCGGGCGTGCGCCATTTTGTACGCACGATGTTTATAAATATATTTATAGACATCCAATCGTGCACTGGTAGTTACCCCTCCCCACCCATCCCCACCTCTCATTTCACCGCTTTCATCGTTCTCGAATCGAGAAAGGACCATTGCCGCACAGGCGGTTTCCGCGCCGTGCGCTTGCCCCTAAGGTCCGGTTCCGGCCACGCGAGAGATGCGTACCGGCACACCGAACCGAACGAAATGGAGCGACTTTCAATGTCTCGATGGATACGCAAGATCGGCGCCGCGGCGTCACTGTGGGGCGCGCTGGGCGCGACCCTCGCCCTGGCGGGGCCCGTGGTGGGCAAGAGCCCCTGGGGACCGAACGACGAGCGCGGCCGGCTGAACCTCATGACCGCGGCGACGCAGGCCGGCATCCTGTCGCGCGCGGAGGGCTCGCGCGTGTACGACCTGTCGGTGGAGTACTTCGTCGGCATGCCGAGCTGGCACGGCCTGGGCGATCCGCGCTACCAGATCTGGATGACGCACACGCCGCACGGCACCGTGGTCGACGATCCGATGGGGGTCGGCCACACGCAGAACAAGCACGTGAGCTACACCGGCGCCGCGATCTCCATGTACACCCACATGGGCACGCACATCGATGCGCTCAACCACTTCGGCCTCGACGGCAAGATCTGGAACGGCTTCGACGCACGCGAGCACCTCGGCGACCGCGGCTGGAAGAAGACCGGCGCGGAGACCATCCCGCCGATCGTCGCGCGCGGCGTGCTGATCGACGTGGCCACCGCCAAGGGCGTGGAGATGCTCGCGCCGGGCTATCGCGTCACGCGGGCCGACCTGCAGCAGGCGCTCGAGCGGCAGCGCGTGAAGCTGGAGACCGGCGACGTGGTGCTGATCCGCACCGGCCGCATGAAGCTCTACGAGAAGGCCGACGCCTACATGGATTCGCCGCCGGGCATGAGCGTGGATGCCGCGCGCTTCCTCGTGGAATCGGGCGGCGCCATGGTCGTGGGCGCCGACAACCTGAGCTTCGAGACCTTCCCGCCCGACGCCGACGACAACTACGTGCCGGTCCACACCTACCTGCTCGCGCAGCAGGGCACGCCGATCATCGAGCTGGTCAACCTGGAGGCACTCGCCAGGGACCGCGTCTACGAGTTCGCGTTCATCGGTGCCTCGCTCAAGCTGCGCGGGGGCGACGCCGCGCCGATCCGCCCGATCGCCATGCCGCTGCGGCGCTGAGGCCGGCACGGATCGCGCGCCGCGCCCGGCGGCTGCTACGCTCGGCGCCATGGACCGCTATGCCGCCATGCAGTACTTTTGCCGGGTCGTCGAGCAGGGCAGCCTCGCCGCCGGCGCACGCTCGCTCAACCTCTCGAACTCGGTCGTGACCAAGGCCATCCAGTCGCTGGAGACCTGGACCGACTGCCGCCTGCTCGCGCGCACCACGCGCAGCATGCAGCTCACGGAAGCGGGCGAGCGCTTCTATGGCTTCTGCCAGCGCATGCTCGAGGACACCGAGCGCACGCTGAGCGACGTGCGCTCGGCGAGCCGCGGGCTGACGGGCCGGCTGGTCGTGGCGGCGCCGGTCTCGCTCACGCTCTCGCACCTGCATGTGCATCTGCACGCGTTCCAGGCGCAGCACCCGGGCATCGAGCTCGAGATGCGACTGAACGACCGGCCGGTCGATCTGGTGCGCGAGGGCGTCGACGTGGCGCTGCGCGGCCAGGCGCGCCTCGAGGACTCGAGCCTGGTCGCGGTGCCGCTGATGGACCTGTCGCGCGTCGTGTGCGCGGCACCGGCCTACTGGGAACGCCATGGCCGGCCCGCGACGCCCGCCGAGCTGTCGACGCACGACTGCCTGCAGTACCTGCTGGGCGACGACGTCGGCGAATGGGCATTCGACGGGCCCGGCGGCCCCATGCGCGTGCGCGTGAAGGGCAGCTTTCGCGCCGACAACAGCCTGCTGCTGATCGATGCGATGCAGCGCGGGGTCGGCCTGGGCCTGGTGCCTACCGTGATGGTGCAGGAGGCACTCGCCGATGGCCGCCTGCAGGCCGCGCTCGAGGACTGGGTTGCGCCGCCGCGCCGCCTGTTCGCGGTCTATCCGACGCGCGAGCACCTGATGCGCAAGGTGCACGCGTTCGTCGCCTTCCTCAAGCAGCGGCTGCCGCCGCTCAATTCAGCAGCTCCTTCGGCAGCGCCGCCATGAACGACGCGAAGTTGGTCGATCCCTGGCCCGGGCTCATGTGCGCGACCATCAACTCGGCGGCCGCCCTGGCATCGCGCTGCTGAATCGCCTCGAGCAGCTTCGCGTGCTGCTCCCATGAGGACCTGAGCCGGCCGAACGCGGCGAAGGCGTGGCGCCGATAGGCACCGGTCTGCGAGCGCATGCGCAGGATCTCCTGGCGCAGATAGGGATTGCGCGCACCCTGGTAGAGCGCCTCGTGGAAGCGCCGGTTGTGCTCCTGCCAGGCCTTCACGTCCTCCTTCTTCACGGTGGCGGCCGCGCGTTCGTGCGAGCGCGCGAGCTCGAGGCGTTCCTCCGCCGTCATGCGCTCGCAGGCCAGTCGCACGCACAGGCCCTCGAGCTCGGCCAGCAGTTCCCACATCGCCAGCAGCTGGGTCATGTCCATCTTCGCGACCACCATGCCGCCGCGCGGCAGGCTTTCCACCAGGCCCTGGGCCTGCAGCTGCAGCAGTGCCTCGCGCACCGGCGTGCGCGAGACCTCGTAGGCCTTCATCAGTTCCTGCTCGTCCACCGCATCGCCGGGCAGCAGCGTGCCGTCGCGGATGGACTCCTCCACCGCGAGCCGTATGCGTTCAGCAGTCTTCATGAGACGGGCTCCCTTCCAACGACGTTGGAAACAACGATTGAACAAAACACATTTGTGAGCTATAAATATATTTATAGACCGTATCCATCTTTCCAGTTTACCCGCCCCGAGCATGGGCCACCTGCCAGGAGACCGCCTTGACCGACCCCGCCCTCGAGCCATGGACCGCATGGGTCGCACTGAGCCTGCAATTGCACGGCATCCATGTCGACCCCGGACTCGCGCTGCGCGCGGCGCGCACGCTGTCGCGACTCGCGCCGATGGCGGGCGGACTCGCCGCGGGTGGCATGGCGGCGTCGCTCGACGAGCTTCGCGCGGAGCCCGTGCATGAGTGAGGCCGCGATCCCCTCCATCGCCGAACTGCGCCGCGCGATCGCCACGGGCCGCCGCACCGTCGACGAGGCGCTGGACCTGCAGCGCGAGGCCTTCGGTCGCGGTGCGGCCCTGCACCGCTGCGTGGTCGAGCATGCGCACGCCAGCCAGCCGGTCGCACGAGCGCCGCTGTCCGGCATTGCGATGGCGCACAAGGACGTGTTCCACACCGGCCTGCGCGCCGCGGGACAGGGCCGGCCCTCGGGCAGCCAGGCCGGCGCGACAACTGCCGCCGCCTCGGCCGCGTTGCAGCGCCTGGCCGCGCAGGGCGCGAGCTACCTCGGCGCGCTGGCCATGGCCGAGTTCGCCTGCGGTGCCACCGCGGAGAACCCGCACTTCGTCGCGCCGCTGAACCCGCTCGACCCGGCCGCGGCCGTCGGCGGCTCGTCGAGCGGCTCGGCCGTTGCGGTGGCGGCCGGCCTGTGCCGCGCCTCGCTGGGCACGGACACCGCGGGGTCGGTGCGCATTCCCGCCTCGACCTGCGGCGTGGTCGGGTTCAAGCCCGGCCCCGGCGCGATCGATGCGCGCGGCGTGTCGCCGCTGGCGCCCTCGCTCGACACCGTCGGGGTGATCGCGCGTTCGGTCTCGGACGCCGCGCACGTGTTCGCTGCACTGCAGCCCGACGAGGCCCCGCTCGCGCAATGCCTCGCCAGCCCGGAAGGCATCGAGCAGGCACTGTCGCGCCACCGGCCGTGGCGCGTCGCCTCCGCGCTGGACCAGCCCGATCTGCGGGACGACGTCGCGCACCGGTTGGGCCGGTTCGAGTCGCGCGCCACCTCGCGCGCCGTGGCGTGGCGCCGCATCGCGCTGCGGGGGCTCGAGCCGCTCTCGTGCCTCGCCCAGGTCGTGCTGCACGTGGAGGCCGCGCTCACGCATGCGCACAGCGCGCGGCACGCGCTCGACTCCCTGGCCCCGATCACGCAGGCCATCGTGCTGCCGGGCTGGGCCGTGCCGGCCGCCTGGTACCGGCACGCCCGCGAGGCACGCGCGGCCTGGCGCGATGCCTTCGTCGCCGCGCACCTGGCGCAGGCCGACGTGCTGCTGCTGCCCTCGCTGCCGCGCGGCGTGCCCGATGCGCGGGCCGTGACCACCACCGCCGACGGCTTCGACCCGCGCGAACTGGTGGCGCTGCACCGCTACCACGCCTTCGCGAACTACCTCGGGCTGCCCGCGCTGTCGTTCCCGGTCGGCACCGACGCGCGCGGCCGGCCGGTCTGCATCCAGGCCCTCGCCGCGCCCGGCAACGAGGCCGGGCTGCTGGCCTTCGGCCACCAGTTCGCCGCCACCGCGAGCCCCCTTCTTCATTGACTTCCACGGAAAGAACCATGCCCAAGATCAACGCCTCTCCTGCCCTCGCGCGCTTCAGGGTGCTCGACCTGTCCCGCGTGCGCGCGGGCCCCACCTGCGTGCGCATCCTCGCGGACTTCGGTGCCGACGTGATCCGCATCGAGCCACCCGCGGGCGTCGATCCGAACGAGGCGATGTTCGCGGCCGACCGCTGGGGCGGCGACTTTCAGAACCTCAACCGCAACAAGCGATCGATGACGCTGAACCTCAAGAAGCCCGAGGGCCTCGAGGCCTTCATGCGGCTGGTGGAAACGGCCGACGTGGTGGTGGAGAACTGGCGCCCCGACGTCAAGGCGCGGCTGGGTGTCGACTACGAGGCGCTGCGCGCGGTCAATCCGCGCATCATCCTCGCGAGCATCTCGGGCTTCGGCCAGGACGGACCCTATGCCTGGCGACCGGGCTTCGACCAGATCATCCAGGGCATGGGCGGACTGATGTCGGTCACGGGCTTCCCGGCCCAGGGTCCCGTTCGCGCCGGCCTCGCGGTGGCCGACTCGGGCACCGGCATCTACGCGGCCACCGGCATCCTGATCGCGCTGCTCGAGCGCGAGCGTTCGGGCCAGGGCCAGTGGGTGCACGGCTCGCTGCTGCACACGCAGGTCGCGCTGATGGACTTCCAGGCCGCGCGCTACCTGAACGACGGCGACGTACCGGCCCAGGCCGGCAACGACCATCCGACGAGCAGCCCGATGGGCCTGTTCCAGGCGCGCGACGGCGTGTTCAACCTCGGCGCCTCGGGCGAAGGCAACTGGCTGCGGCTGTGCGAATGCCTGCAGGTCCCGCACCTGAAGGACGCACCCGAGTACGCCACCGAGAAGCTGCGCGTCGAACACCGCGGCGCGCTCAACGACGCCCTGGCCGCGCTGTTCAGGGAGCGCACGGTCCAGCAATGGGTCGAGCTGCTGAACCAGGCCGGCGTGCCCGCGGGCCCGGTCTACTCGATCCCGCAAGTCTTCGAGGATGCCCAGGTGCATCACCTCGGCATCGCGCAGGAGGTGCAGGCCGGCAACGGCCGGCGCTACCGGCTGGTGTCGCAGCCCATCACGCTGGCGCGCACGCCGGCGCGCATCGCGCATGCGGCGCCGGCCTGGGGCGAGCACACGACCGAGATGCTGGCCGAGATCGGCTACACGGCCTCGGACATCGAGCGCCTGCAGGCGAAGGCGGCCGTATGAGCAGCGGACACATCCGGACCGAGACCGCCGCGGGCATCGGCACGCTCGTGATCAGCCACGCGAGCAAGCACAACGCGATGACGCTGGCCATGTGGCGGCAGCTGGGCGACGCGGTGACATCGCTGGCGCAGGACGACCGCGTGCGCGTGCTCGTGGTCACCGGCGAAGGCGATGCCGCTTTCGTCTCGGGTGCCGACATCGGCGAATTCGCCCAGCAGCGCAGCGGCGCCGACGCCGTCGCGGCCTACGACCAGGCCGTGACCACGGCGCAACGGGCACTCGCCCGATGCCCCAAGCCGACGGTGGCCCGCATCCAGGGCATCTGCATGGGCGGCGGCATCGGCATCGCCGCCGCCTGCGACCTGCGCTTCGCCTCGGCACGGGCGCGCTTCCGGATGCCGGCCGCGCGCATCGGCCTGGGCTATGCCTACGAAGGCATGCAGCGGCTGGTGACGCTGCTGGGCGCGCCCACCACCTTCGACCTGTTCTACACCGCGCGCAGCATCGAGGCCCCCGAGGCGATGCGCCTCGGCCTGGTCAACGACAGCATCGCGGCCGACGCGTTCGATGCCGAGGTGGCTTCGCGCGTGGCACTGATCGCGCAGAATGCGCCGCTGTCCCTGCGTGCCGCGAAGGCCGCGATCCTCGCCGCGCTGGACGCGTCCGCCGGGCCGGCACGCGAAGCGATCGATGCGCTCGTGCGGCAGTGCTTCGAGAGCCGCGACTATGCCGAGGGCCAGGCGGCCTTCGCCGAGCGGCGCGCGCCCCGTTTCGAAGGGCGGTGAACCGATGACCGCCACCATGGAAAGGCCCCAGCCATGAGCAATCCACGCATTCCCTTCCAGCTGTCCTCCGAACGCACGCCGCTGCAGCCGCTCGACGGCGGCCACATCCTCGTTCACATCGTCGTGAACGTGGAGCACTGGCCCTTCGACCGCCCGATGCCGCGCACGCTGCTGACGCCGCCGCACGGCAAGGAGACCGTGCCCGACGTGCCGAACTTCGCCTGGGCCGAGTACGGGCTGCGCTGCGGCCTGCCGCGCATGATCGAGGCCCTGCGCGACCGCGGGCTGCGGGCCTCGGCGAGCCTCAACGCCTCGGTGATCGATTCGCACCCGGGTGCCGCGCTGGCCATGCTGGAGGCCGGCTGGGAATTCATCGGCCATGGGGTGCAGCAGCAGTCGCTCGCGCAACTCGACGCCCACGCGCAGGCGGAAGCGGTGCGCCGGTCGCTCGAGCGCATCGCCGCCTTCACCGGCACCCGGCCGCGCGGCTGGCTCTCGCCGGGCCTGCGCGAGGCAGCCGACACGCCCGACATCCTCGCCGCCGCCGGCGTCGACCACGTGCTCGACTGGTGCCTGGACGACCTGCCCTGCTGGATGCGCACCGCGCACCGGCCGCTCATGGCCCAGCCCTACATGCTGGAAGTCAACGACTCGGTGATCTACGCGGTCGAGAAGCATTCGTCGCCAGAGATGAAGCTGCGGCTCGAGCGCACGCTGGACGTGTTCGCGCGCGAGGCGGCCCGCCACGGCCAGCCCCGGGTGCTGGCGATCGGCCTGCACCCGCACCTGATGGGCGTTCCCCATCGCTTCGGCGACTTCGAGGCCATGCTCGACCTGTTGCTCGCGCACCCGATGGTGCGGGTGGTGACCGGCAGCGCCATCCACGACTGGTACGCCGCGCAGGTTCCCGCGCCGGCCGCGCTCGTCGCCCGGCCCGGCGACGCCCCCTTCTTCCCGATGCCCCAATGAACGCCATCGACACCCTCATCACCCACGTGCGCGCGCACGACTTCGACACCCTGCCGCCCGCGGCGGTGGCCGCCGCGCGGATGTTCATTCTCGACACCGTCGGCGTCGGCATCTCGGGCTCCCGGCATCCACGCATGCCGGCGCTGCGGCAGGCGGCGCGCGCGCTGGGCGACGCCGACGCGGTCACGGTCTGGGGCAGCGGCGAGAAGCTGCCTTTTCCGTCGGCCGCGATGCTCAACGCCTACCAGGTGTTCAATCAGGAGTTCGACGCGGTGCACGACATCGCCGTGGTCCATGCCTTCGCCTGCATCGTGCCGGCCGCGCTCGGCTTCGCGCAGCGCGAGGGCGGCGTTTCGGGCAAGGCCCTGATCGCGGCCGTGGCGCTGGGGCTCGACGTGGCGATCTACATCGCCCTGGCCCAGCGCGCGCCGATGCGTTTCTTCCGCCCCGCCATGTGCGGCGGCCTCGGCGCCACGGCCACCCTGTGCAAGCTGGCCGGCATGGACGCAGAGACCCTGCACGACGCGCTCGGCCTCGCCTACAGCCACCTGTCGGGCACCATGCAGGCGCACAGCGAGGGCTCGCCGGCCGTCGGCCTGCAGGTCGGCCTCAATGCCCGCGCGGCCGTCACCGCCTTCGAACTCGCACGCGCGGGCTTCCCGGGTCCGCGCGACATCCTCGAGGGGCCGTTCGGCTACTTCGCGCTCTACGACTTCGGCCAGGCTCGCTGGAGCGAGGTAGCGGCCGACGTCGGCCAGGTGTTCCAGATCGAGCGCATGAGCCACAAGCCCTATCCCACCGGCCGCGCCACCCATGCCGGCGTCGATGCGGTCGTCGACCTCATGGCCGCGCACGGCTTCGCGGCGGGCGACGTGGAGGCCGTGCGCGTGCATGCCTCGGCGCTGATCGCGCGCCTCGTGGGCCGGCCGGCCCGTCGCGGCATGGACTCGGCCAGCGCCAAGCTCAGCATGGGCTACGTGGTCGCGACGGCCCTGCGCAAGGGCCGCGTCGGCATCGAGGACTTCGACCCGGCCGCGCTGGACGACGCAGCCACCTTCGAACTGGCGCGCCGGATCGAGGTGGTGGACGACGGCAATCCGAACCCGAATGCCCTGGGGCCGCAGGCGGTCGAGGTGGTGCTCAAGGATGGCCGCATGCTGCGCCTCGAAGTGCCGCACTTTCTCGGCAGCCCCGGCCGACCGCTGCCGGCCGCGGACCAGCACGCCAAGTTCATGGCCTGCTGCGCCTCGGCCGTGCCGCCGATGCCGCCGTCGCGCGCCGAAGCGCTGGCCGTGGCGCTGCGCCGACTCGACGAACTGGAGGATGTGCGCGAGCTCGTGGCGCTGATGACGGTGGCGGGTTGAGCGGCAGGAAGATTCACTCAGCAGCGCAGCGCATATCCATCTGCGCATAACGCGCTATGCACCGGCGGGGGTGCCACTAAAGTTTGCGACCGCCCTCTCCTGCCGTCATGAACCGATTCCTGCCCTCGCGCCGTCGCGCCGCGACCCTTCTTGCCCTCGGGTCGCTGCTTCCTGTGTCCCTGGCCTCCTTCGCGCAGACCGCGAGCAGTCACGCGCTGGCGGACGGCGCGTCGTCCCCGCTGCGCGGCGGCGTACTGCGCGCGGTGGTCCAGCCCGAGCCCGTGACCTTGAACCCCGGCTACAACAACTCCTACGTCAATGGCGTCGTCGCCACCAACGTGCTGGAAGGGCTGCTGAGCTACGACAGGAACCACCAGGCCAAGCCCGGCCTGGCTACGCGCTGGCAGGTTTCGCCCGATGCGCTCACGCTGCGCTTCGATCTGCGCCAGGGCGTGACCTGGCACGACGGCAAACCCTTCACCTCGGCCGATGTCCGCTACTCGGCCCTCGAGGTCTGGAAGAAGGTCCATCCGATCGGCCGCAACATCTTCGCCGACCTCGAGGACGTGCAGACGCCCGACGACCATACCGCCGTCTTCCGCTTCAAGCGGCCGTCGCTGGTGGTGCTCAACTTCCTCAATGCGCAGGGCTCCCCCGTGCTGCCGCGCCACCTGTACGAAGGCACCGATGTCCTGAACAACCCGCTCAACCTCAAGCCCGTGGGCACCGGCCCGTTCCGGTTCAAGGAATGGCGACCGGGCCGATCCATCGAGCTGGTGCGCAACGACAGCTACTGGGACGCCGGCAAGCCCTATCTCGACGGCATCGTGTTCCGCATCATTCCCGATGCGGCCGCGCGCGTGGCCGCGCTGGAGGCCGGGGAGGTCGACTATGTGCCCTGGGACAGCGTGCCGCTGGCCGACCTCGACCGGCTGCGCGCATCGCCTGCTCTACGCGTGGAGTACCAGGGCTACACCTGGCAATCGAACTACCTGGTACTGGAATTCAACCTTCGCCACGAGGCGCTGTCCAAGCCCGAGGTCCGCCATGCCATCGCCCATGCGATCGATCGGCCGGGGCTGACGAAAACCGTCTGGTACGGCCTCGGCACGCCATCCACCAGCGCGATCCCCTCGACGCTCAAGCCCTTCTACACGACGCAGGACGTGCCGCAGTATCCGTTCGACCCGGCCCTGGCCAACCAGCTGCTCGACCAGGCCGGCTACCCGCGCAAGGCCGACGGCGTGCGTTTCGCGATCCACATCGACTACGCGCCGTTCAACCAGAACTTCGGTCGGCACGCCGAGTACATCAAGCAGAACCTCAAGCGTGTCGGCATCCAGGTCGAAGTGCGCAACCAGGACCTCGCGAGCTACCTGAAGCGCGTCTATACCGACTACGACTTCGACATCCACACGACGCGCTGGGCGCCGTACATCGATCCGCAGCTCGGCGGCCTGCGCCAGTTCTGGTCCCAGGCCATCAGCAAGGGCACGCCGTGGCAGAACGCCTCGGGCTATGCGAATCCCGAGATCGACGCGGTGATCGAGAAGATCCGCTATGCCCCGGCGCAGGCGCAGCGCCAAGCTGCCTTCAAGGATTTCCAGCGCATCGCGCAACGCGACCTTCCGGCCATGGCCCTGTACGAGGAGAAGCACTTCACCGTGCGCAACCAGCGAGTGCGCGGTCTCTCGGACGATGCCGATGCATCGCAGGCGGCGCTGAAGAACGTCTGGCTCGGCAAGTGAAACGATGAACGCGCCCAGCCGGCAGCTTCGGATCGCGGCTTTCATCATGCCGGGATTCACCTCGCAATCCTGGCGCCATCCCGCGCTGCCTTCGGATTTCGCCTTCAATCTGGCGCAGTACGTGGAATGCGCGCAGATCGCCGAGCGGGCGCTGTTCGACACCGTGTTCGTCGCCGACAGCGCGACCTTTCCCGAAGCGCCCGACGCAGTGGTCGAGCGCATGGCGTCGGTGAGCCTGTTCGAGCCATTGACGCTGTTGACCGCCATTGCCGCGCGCACGCAGCGCGTGGGCCTGATCTATACCGCAAGCGTGAGCGACTACCCGCCCGCCCTGCTCGCCCGCCAGGTCGCCTCGCTCGACCACCTGAGCGGCGGGCGCGCCGGATGGAACCTGGTGACCACCTATGGCCCGTCCTCGCGACAGCTGGGACTGCCGGCCGACAAGTCCGAGGACGACAGCTATGCGCGCGCGGCGGAGTTCGTCGAGGTCGTCAGGGGCCTGTGGGACGGCTTCGAGGACGACGCCATCCTCGGCGACAAGGCGAGCGGCCTGTATGCCGACCTCGCGCGCATCCATCGGCTCGAGCACGACGGCCGCTACTACCCCGGCGTGCGCGGACCGCTGCGCATCGCGCGTCCCGTGCAGGGCCACCCGGTCATCGCGCAGGCCGGCGCATCGCAGGCTGGCCGCGACTTCGCGGCGCAGACCGCGGACCTCGTCTTCTGCAATTGCCTGTCGATCGAATCGGGCCGCGCGTTCTACGCCGACCTCAAGGAACGCGTGGCAGCGGCTGGCCGCAATCCCCACAGCCTGAAAATCATGCCGGGCTGCAGCATCGTCTCGGGGCGAGACCGATGCCCTGGCGACCGAGAAGTTCGAGCAGATCGCGTCGCTGTTTCCCATCGCCGTGGCCGTCGAGAACTTGATGCTGGATCTGCATGGCCATCCGCTGGACAGCCCGTTCCCCACCGACGTGGCGCCCGCGAGGTTCTCGGTCGGGCACCAGAAGGAGATCACGCAGTTCGCGGTCGCCAACGGCCTGACGCTGCGGCAGACCGCGCAGCGCCTGGCCGTCGGCAACAAGCACCGCGTGCTGGTGGGCAGCACGCAGACGATCGCCGACGACCTCGAACACTGGTTGCGCACCGAAGCCTGCGACGGCATCACGCTGATGGCGCCGTTCCTCGCGCAAGGCTATGCGGAGTTCGCCGGCCACGTGGTGCCCGAGCTGCAGCGGCGCGGGCTGTTCCGCAGCGCCTACGACGGGAGCACCCTGCGCGAGCACCTGGGTTTGCCGCGGCCGCCGAATCGGTGGCGCTGACGGCGTCGGGGACCGCAATCGTCCTTCAGGGCTGCGCCACGACCGCGTTTCGCCGCTCCGCCCACGCCACCACCTGCCCCAACGGCGCCGGCCGCATGAAATAGAAGCCCTGCAGCAGCGGGCACCCCAGCCGCGCGAGCGTCTCGAACTCCTCCTGGCTCTCGACGCCCTCGGCCACCACCTCGATGTCCATCGAGCGTCCCAGCCGCACCACCGCCTCCACCATCAGGCAGCTGGCGGGCGAGGAATCGAGGCCGAACACGAAGCTGCGATCGATCTTCACCTGGCGCACGTGCTCGCCGCGCAGCGAGGCCAGCGAGGAATAGCCGACGCCGAAATCGTCGATCGACACCGCGACGCCGGACTCGGCCAGCGCGCGCAGCCGGGCGCGCGCGGTGGAGGTGTCGAGCGCGACCTCCTCGGTGATCTCGATCTGCAGGCGCTGCGGCGGCAGACCGTGCGCGGCGAGCACCTCGGCGGTGATGACATCGACCGGCAGCTGCGACATCTCGCGCGGCGACACGTTCATGGCCACCGGCAGCTCGGCGAATGCGCCGCCGATGCCACTGAGTTGCACCAGGCCATGGCAGACCTCCTCGAGGATATGGCGCAGCAGGCGCTCGGCGAGCCCGGTGCTCGCGGCCGCGAAGATGACCTCGCCGGGCGCGACCCAGCCGTGCTTCGGATGCCGCCAGCGCAGCACGGCCTCGAGGCTGTGCAGGCGCCGCCCGCGGTCGGCGAGGATGGGCTGGTACCAGGCGCAGATGGCGCGCGTGGCCATGGCCTCGACCATGTCGCGCTCGATGTCGCGCCGGCGCAGCAGGCGGTCGTGCAGCACCTCGTCGAAGCGGTGGCAGCGGTTGCGCCCGCGCCGCTTGGCCTCGTAGAGCGCCTCGTCGGAGAAGGCCAGCATCTCCTCGGCCGAACGGTCGAGGCTGGTGCAGATGCCGACGCTCACGCCGAGCTGGCCGCCGTAGTGCGAGGTGGCATGGGCGATCGAGTCGATGAGTCCCTGCGCGACGTGCTCGGGCGCGTCGGCCGCGCCGCGCGGGCGATAGAAGACCGCGAACTCGTCGCCGCCCCAGCGGCCGACCACGGCGTCATGGCGCGCGAGCCGCTGCTGCAACCACTGGCCGACGTCCTTGAGCACGCGGTCGCCGGTCTTGTGGCCGAAGGCATCGTTGATGGCCTTGAAGCCGTCGAGGTCCAGCATCAGCGCGGCATGCGGCGTCGCATCGGCCTGCGCCGCCTCGAAGCGCGAGGCGGCCTTCGCGAAGCCCTCGCGGTTGAGCAGGCCGGTCAGCGAATCGTGGTCGGCGCGGAAGTCCAGCTCGCGCGTCGCGCGCGTGGACTCGGCATGGGTGCGCTGCAGCTCGGCCGCCATGAACAGCGCCTCGTTCTTGAGCCGGCTGCTGGCGCGGAACGCGCGCTCGCCGCGCCGCGAGGCATAGACCAGCGTGCACAGGTAGACGAAAACCATCGCCGCGAGCGCGTCGTGATGGAAGCCGCCGGCATGGAGCAGCCAGGCGGTGACCGCGGCCAGCGCGGGCGTCACGAAGAAGATCGGCACCGGCGCATAGGCCGCGCTGAAGATCACGGAGCCGGCGCAGACGCCGCAGACGATGGTCATGAAGAACAGCGTCTCCGACGGGTTCTCGCTGTCGCAGAACAAGGGCAGCAGCGCCCATACGCAGCCCGAGAGGAAGGACGACACGGTGATCTTGCGAAAGCGCCGGGCGAGTTCGCGCTCGTCCATGCCGGCCACGGCCCGTTCGACCGCGCGCAGCGAGCGGCAGACATAGGCGCGGTAGGCGTTCGACAGCACGACCAACATCAGCCAGGCAGCCGGCCCGACCCAGTGCACCGAGGCGTAGAGCGCGACGCCGGCGGTCACGCAGCCCACGGCCATACCCGAAGGCACGACGGCGCGCACGCTGCGCTGCACCGACAGGAGCTGGTCGCCCCTCACCCGTCTCGAGAGTTCGTCGGGCGACGGGCCGCTCGAGTGGTCCTGACCTGATGGAAGATCGACCATGGTGGGCAACGGGTGGCGGGAGTTCTCACCCCCTCAAGCCATTGCGCACCCAATGCGCGGTGGCACGATTCGTCCATTTGCCCTTCGGGGCGTCGGCCTGCGCCGACAGAAGGCCTCAGGCCGCGGACACGACCACCCCGTCCGCATCGAGCCACAGCCGATCGCCGGGCCGGAAATCGATACCGCCGAAGGTCAGCACCACGTCGCGCTCGCCCGCGCCGACCAGGCTTGCGCGCGCCGCGGCGTGGTGCCGATCGCGAGCACGGCCAGCGGCAGCGCAACCAGCTCTTCGGCATCGCGCACGGCACCATGGATCACGACACCGGCCCAGCCGTTGGCGAGGCCGATGCGCGCGAGCCGTTCGCCGAGCAGCGCCATGCGGCAGGTGCCGCCGCCATCGACGACCAGGATGCGGCCCTCACCCGCGGTCGCGAGCAGGTCCCGGACCAGCCCGGCGTCCTCGTGGACGCGCAGGCAGGCGATGAGGCCCGAGGCACGGCGCTTCGATCCGAAGGAGCGCAAGTCGAGGTCGCAGACCCTGGCATCGGAACCGAGCCGGTCGGCGACATCCGCGGAGGCCTCATGTGTGTCGTTGCCGTGCATGCCTCAATCCAGCGTCGCGCCCGACTGCTTGACGAGCTTCTGGTGCTTCGCCAGTTCCGACTGGAAGAAGGCCGGCGCGGCGTCGGGCCCGATGTCGAGCAGCGCCAGCCCCTGCCCCGTGACGGCGGTCTGCGCCTCGGGCGACTTCATGGCCGCGCGGATGGCAGTGGCGGCCGCGTCCACGGCCGGCCTGGGCAGGCCCGCGGGACCGACCAGCGCGATCCAGGCATCGAATTCGTAGCCGGGCACGCCGGCCTCGGCGAGCGTGGGCACCTCGGGCAGCGCGGCCGAGCGCTGGCGGGTGCTGACCGCGATTGCGCGCAGCGTGCCGGCCTTGACCTGCGGCGCGACCTGCGAGACGGACACGAAGGCCAGGTTCACCTGGCCGCCGATCAGGTCGGTGATCAGCGGGCCGGTGCCGCGGTAGGGCACGTGCTTCATGTCGATGCCGGTCTCGCTCACGAGCAGCTCGGCCGCGAGGTGCAAGGTGCTGCCGTTGCCGGCCGAGCCGTAGTTCAGGGTGCCGGGCTTCGCCTTGGCGTGGGCCAGGAGCTCCTTCGTCGACTTCACCGGCAGGCCCGGGTTGACCACGAGCACCAGCGGCACGGTGGCGAGCACGGCGATCGGCGTGATGTCCTTCAGGCTGTCGAAGGGGATGGACTTGTAGATGCCGGGATTGATGACGTGGTTGGACGAGATCATGCCGAGCGTCAGCCCGTCCTTGGGCGCGCGCACGATCTGCTGCGTGCCCGGGATGCCGCCCGCGCCGGCGACGTTCTCGACCACCACCGGGTGGCCGGTGCCGCGGCCCAGCGCGGGTGCGACGGCGCGCGCGACCGCGTCGACCGTCGAGCCCGCGGCGAGCGGCACGATCATGCGCAGCGGCTTGTCGCCGCCCAGGGCCTGGGCCCAGGCGCCGATCGGCGCGAGGGTGAACGCGGTCGCCATCGCGGCCAGCGCGCGGCGTTTCATCGAGATGCTCGTCATGGGGGTCGTCTCCGTGGGTTTGATTCTTCGGGGGCGCGCTCAGGCCTCGCCATGCCGCGCGCGCAGTTGCGCGAAGGACAGCAGTTCGCCAGCGATCGCGCTCGCGGCCACCGTGGGCGGGCTCGCGAGCCAGACGCTGCCGGGACCGCCACGGCCCGGAAAGTTGCGGTTGATGGCGCTGACCGTCACCTGCGCGGCATGCGTCGATCCGCCGGGGCCGCAGTTGCCGCAGGCGCCACACGAGGGCTGCAGGATGCGCGCGCCGACGCGCTCGAAGGCCTCGAGGTAGCCGGCGGCGATGCAGTGGTCGCGCACGGCGGTGGTGCCGAACTGCAGGAACAGCTCGACGCCGGGCGCGACACGCAGCCCGCGCGACGCGGCCCAGTGCAGCACCGCGTGGTAGTGCGCGAAGTCCTCGCGCTTGCCGGCGGTGCACGAGCCACCGTAGGCGATGTCCACGCGCATCGGCGCCGCCAGCGCCGCGAGCGGCAAGCCGTTGCCGGGATCGCCTGGCGCGGCGAGCATGGCGACGACCGCCGCGCAGTCGACATGCAGGGTCCGGTCGTACACCGCGCCCTCGTCGCTGCGCATCCAGGGCTCGAGTTCGAACGCGACGCCGCGCCGCTCGCGCAGGAAGCGCAGCGTCTCCTCGTCGGGCGCGACGATGCCGGTGAAGCCGCCGAGCTCGGCCGTCATGTTGGTGAGCGTCGCGCGCTCGTCGATCGACAGAGCCCGCACCGCGGCGCCGGTGAACTCGAACACCATGCCCACGCCGCCGCCCGCGCGGATGAAGGGCAGTGCCAGCAGGTGCAGCACCAGGTCCTTGGCCGTCACGCCCTCGGCGAGCCGGCCGGCGAGCTCCACGCGCAGCGAGCGCGGCATCGTGAGCCGCACGGCGCCGGTGACGAAGGCATTGGCCATGTCGGTGGTGCCGACGCCGAAGGCCACGCAGCCGAGCGCGCCGCTGTGCGGCGTGTGCGAATCGGTACCGACGATCAGCTGGCCCGGCAGCGCATGGCGCTCGGCCACCATCGCATGCGAGATGCCGGCCACGTTCGAGCCGTCGTCGCGCGCGGCCTCGTGCTCGGTCAGCGTGCGATGGCTGCGCAGCGCGTATTGCGCGGCGAAGCGGCGCTGCGCCTCCACCATGCGATGCACGTTGGGCACCAGGCCGCCGCGCACATGGGTCGGGCTTTCCTCCACGTAGGAGGTGTGGTCCTCGAACACGACGATGCTGTCGGGCCGGTGCAGGTCCAGGCGCGGGCCGAAGGCGGCATGCAGCATGTGCGCGGCCATGCCGGTGTAGTACTCGTGGATGAAGCGCAGGTCGGCGCGCACGAAGGCGCCGTCGCCCGGCGCGGGCCGGCCGCCGGTGACGGGCGTCGAGAGCGCATGCCGCTCGACGATCTTCTCGAACAGCGTGCGCGGGCGTTCCGTGTCCGATGCCGCCGCGGCCTCGGGCTGCCGCAGATGCGAGGCGCCGAAGCGCAGCAGCCCGCCGCTGCGCAGGATGGCGCAGGCCAGCGCGTCGCGGCCCGCGAGCAGCTCGTCGAGGGCGATCGCTTCGCCGGCCTCGATGCGCTCGACCAGGCCGAAATCGGTGGAGGTGAACAGGCCGATGTTGTCGGCGTTCTGGCGATAGATGCGTTCGAAGCTGCGCGCGATCACCAGCCGCACGCCGGCCAGCTTCTCGGCCGCGGGGCTGTGCTCGCGCGACGAGCCCTTGCCGTAGCGCCCGCCCGCCACCACGACCTCGATGCCCGAAGCGGCGAGGGCGCCGGGCGCGATCGGCCTGCGGCCGTCGACCTCGAGGCCGGTGTAGGGAAAGCGGCCGAGCTGCTCGTCGTAGTGCGTGAGGATCGCGATCGGCGTGATCTCGTCGGTCGAGACGTCGTCGCGCAGCGCGCCGGCCGCGGCCAGGCTGCCGCGTTCGCCGCGCAGCACGGCCTCGATGGCGCCGGGCGCGGTGCCGAGGAAGAGGATGCGGGGATCGAAGCGCAGCGCCGCGTCGCCGGGCGGGTCTTCTCGTCTGTCGTGGAGCATGCCGCATGCTGCGGCCGCCGCCTGCGCGCGGGAAGCGCCAAGGCGGCAGAGGGGGTCACGCGAAACGCGTGATCGGGTGAAACCCGCAGCCGGCTCAGCCGCGCAGGCTGTCGATCAGCGCGAGCACCAGGCGCGGCTGCGGCGAGCGGCGCAGGCTGTAGAGCTGCAGCTTGCGGTCGGCCCAGCGCTCGTCGAGCGGGCGGCGCTCGAAGCGCGCGGTGCCCGCGAAGGCCGAGGCCGCGCTGCGCGGGATGATCGCGATGCCGAGCCCGGCCTCGACCATGCGGCACACGGCGTCGAAGCTGCTGACCGACATCGTGGGCGAGAAGCGGCCGCCGCCGGCCTCGGCGCGCTCGTGCAGCGAGCGGTCGAGCGCGCCGCCCTGATGCACGCCGATCAGCGGCTCGCGCAGCACGGCGGCGAAGGAGACGCTGTCGAGCGCGGCGAGCGCATGCCCCGCGGGCACCACCACCTGCAGCGGATCGTGCGCGAAATGCCAGGCCTCGAGCCCGGCCGGCACCGCCTGCTCCACGCCGACGCCGACGTCGGCGAGATCGTCGAGGCAGGCGCGCAGCACGTCGCGCGTGTCCTGCTCGTGCAGCGCCACGCGCGCCTGCGGATGCGCCTGCATGAAGCGCCGCAGCCGCTCGGGCAGGAAGCCGACCACGGCCGACATGTTGGCGTACAGCCGCACCGTGCCGCGCAGCTCGCCGCCCTCGCTCTGGACCTCGCGCGCCAGCGCCTCGAGGTCCTCGTCGATCTTGATGCCGCGCGTGAGCACCAGCCGGCCGGCGTCGGTGAGCGCGATGCCGCGCGGCGAGCGCACCAGCAGCGCGGTGCCGAAGGCGTGCTCGAGGTCGGTGATGCGCCGGCCCAGCGCGGAGGCCGCGATGTGTTCGCGCTCGGCCGCGCGCGCGATCGAGCCCGCCTGCGCGGCCGCGACGAAGAGGCGGATGCTGTAGGGATCGATGCGGCGTGCCATGGAGCGGGTGGGTGGAGGCTTGGCCGCATTCTCTCAGTCCCCCGCGCGCCAGCCGCCGCCCAGGGCCCGGTACAGCCCCACGCTCGCCTGCAGCCGCGCCATGCGCAGCTGCGCCGCGTGGTCCTGCGCCGCATGGAGCGTGCGCTGCGCATCGAGCAGGGTGATCAGGCTCTCGGCCCCGGCGCGGTAGCGCGTCTCGGCGAGCACGCGCGAGCGCACGGCCGCGGCGAGTTCGCCGGCCTGCGAGGCGATCTGCGCCTCGAGGCCCTCGACCGCGTGCAGCGCGGTCTGCGTGTCGGCGAAGGCGTTGACGATGGCGGCGCGGTAGTTCGCGAGCAGCTCCTCGCGGCGCGCCCGGGCGAGATCGCGCCCGGCCGCGAGCCGGCCCGCGTCGAAGATCGGCGCGGCCAGCGCGGCACCGATGCCGTAGACCGGGTTGTCGAAGAGGCCGCGCAGGCGGCCGTCGGCGCTGCCGAGCGCGGCCGTCAGCACGAGGCTCGGAAACATCGCCGCGCGCGCCGCCTCCACGCGCGCATCGGCCGCGGCCAGCCGGGCCTCGGCGCGCGCGATGTCGGGGCGACGCAGCAGCAGCTCGCTGCGCAGGCCCGCGTCGACGCGCGGCGGCCGCAGGCGCTCGAGGCTGCCGGGCGCGAGCGGCGCGGCCGGTTCGCGCTCGCCGAGCCAGGCCGCGAGTTCGACCCGGCTGTCGGCCTCGGCCTGGCGCAGGGCATCGGCGGTGCGCCGCTGCGCCGCGACGATGCCGCGCTGCTGCTCGAGCTCGAGCGGCGTGGCCGCGCCGGCGAGGTGGCGCGCCTCGATCAGCGCGAGCAGCCGTTCGGCATCGCGCTGGTTGAGCCCCGCGATCGCCACGCGTTCCTGCAGCCCCGCGGCCCGCAGCCAGGCCGAGGCGACGCCGGCGCTGGCACCGATGCGCAGCGCGGCGAGGTCGAAGCGGCTGGCGCGCAGGTCCTCGAGCGCGCCGCGCTGCGTCGCGCGCTGCCGGCCCCAGAGGTCGACCTCGTAGCTGGCCGCGAGGCCGATTCGCGTGACTGGCGCCCGCCACCATGGCGTTGCCACCGAGCCGGTCGTCGCGGCGCGCGCCCAGCGAGGCCGTGACCGCGGGCCACAGCAGTGCACCGTCGATGCGGGCCTGGGCCTCGGCCTGGCGCGCACGCGCCGAGGCGGCCGCCAGGTCGAGGTTGCGCGCCTGCACGGCCGCGACCGCGGCCTGCAGGCCGGCATCGCCGAAGCCGGCCCACCAGTCGGCCTGTGCCGCATCCGCGGACTGCGGCGCAGCCTCGGGCACGACCGGCGGCGGCGCATGGGCACAGCCCACAGACAGCGCCGCGAGCGCCAGCCAGAGCAGAAATCTCATCGTCATCGTGTGCCTGTTCATTCGCTCGAAAGGGCCGCGACGGGATCGAGCCGCGCGGCCTGGCGCGCCGGCATGAAGCCGAACACCAGGCCGGTGGCGGTGGCGCAGGCGAAGGCACCGACGATCGCGCGCAGCGAGAAGATCACGGGCACGTTCCACCAGATCAGCGCGCCGCCCAGGGCCAGGCCGATCGCGACGCCGGCGCAGCCGCCCACCACCGACACCAGCACGGCCTCGGTCAGGAACTGGCGCAGGATGTCGCGCTGCCGCGCGCCGGTCGCCATGCGGATGCCGATCTCGCGCGTGCGCTCGCGCACGGTCATCAGCATCACGTTCATCACGCCGATGCCGCCGACCAGCAGCGACACCGCGGCGATCAGGCCCAGCAGCAGGGTCATCGTGTCCTCGGTGCGGGCCTTGGCGGCGATGGCGGCGGCCGCGTTGCCGATGCGGTAGTCGCGGATGCCGTGGCGCTCGAACATGACCGCGTCGACCGCGCGCTCGGCGGCCTCGACGCCGGCGCCCTCGCGCACCGTCATCGCCGTGTAGGTGGGCTCGCGCTGGCCGAACACCTTCACGCTCGCGGTGGAGAACGGCATCAGCAGCAGGTCGTCGTAGCTCTGGTCGCCGGCCAGCGCGCCCTTCTCGGCCATCACGCCGATGACCTGGAACGGCATGTTCTCGATCAGGATGTGCTGCCCCACGGGATCGGCGATCTCGGGCATCAGGTCGCGCGCGAGCTTGCGGCCCAGCACCGCGACGGCGGCCATGTCGTCCTCGTCCTCGGCGCTGAAGAAGCCGCCGCTGCGCACCGGCCAGGTCTGCACCGCGGGCATCGCGGCACCGGTGCCGCGCACATAGGTCTGCAGGTCCTTCTCGCCGAAGCGCACCACCTTGTTGCCGGTGACGTTGGGCAGCACCACCTCGATCTGCGGCAGCTCGGCCACCGCCGCCAGGTCGGCCAGCGTGACGCTGCGCCCCGGGATGCGCGAGCTGGCGCCCACCGAACTCATGTAGAGCAGATTGGCGCCGAAGGCACTGGCCTGCGCCACCACCTGCTGCCGCGCGCCGAGCCCCACCGCGAGCATCACGATCACCGAGGCCACGCCGATCACGATGCCCAGCAGGGTGAGGCTGGTGCGGAAGCGATGGATCCACATCACGCGCCAGGCGGCGCGGCAGGCATCGCGCAGCTCGGCCACGAACGGCGCGCGCGCCCCCCTGGCCTGCGGCCGCAGCTCGGGCAGCACCGCCGCGCCGGAAGGCGGCGCGGCCGGCCCGGAGTCGTCGACGATCAGGCCGTCCCTGATCTCGATCGTGCGCCGCGCGGCGGCCGCCACCTCGTGGTCGTGCGTGATGACGATCACGGTGTGGCCGGCGCGCGCGAGTTCGTCGAGCAGCGCCATCACCTCGGCACCGCTGCGCGAATCGAGGGCGCCCGTGGGCTCGTCGGCCAGGATGATGCGCCCGCCGTTCATGAGCGCACGCGCGATCGACACGCGCTGCTGCTGGCCGCCCGAGAGTTCATGCGGCCGGTGTCCGAGCCGGTCCTCGAGGCCCAGGCGCGCCAGCAGCGCAGCGGCGCGCGCGCGGCGCTCGGCCTCGGGCATGCCGGCATAGAGGGCCGGCACCTCGACGTTCTCGCGCGCCGACTCGGTGCCGATCAGGTGGTAGCTCTGGAACACGAAGCCGAAGGCCTCGCGCCGCAGCCAGGCCAGCGCGTCGGCATCGAAATGCGTGACGTCGCGCCCGGCGAAGCGGTAGCTGCCGCCGCTCGGGCGGTCGAGGCAGCCGAGCAGGTGCATCAGCGTCGACTTGCCCGAGCCCGAGGCGCCGACGATGGCGACGAACTCGCCGGCCTCGATGCGCAGCGACACGCCGCGCAGCACCTCCACCGCGGGCGCGCCGCCGCGGCCGCCGTAGCGCTTGCGCAGGCCGCGCAGCTCGATCAGGGGCGGCGCCTCGCTCACAGCTGGAAGCGCCGCGGGCCCGAGGCGGGCGCGGGGTCGGCGGTGATCAGCCGGTCGCCCTCGGCCAGGCCCTCGAGCACCTCGGCGCGCAGGCGGTCGCGCACGCCGATGCGCACCTGGCGCTCCTGCGGCCGGCCGTCGGCCGCGAGCACGCGCGCGGTGTAGCGGCCGGGCTTGCCGGCCACCGGGCGCAGCGCCGGCAGCGGCGCGGTCAGCACGTTCCTGGCCGCGGCCGTGACGAAAGTGACCTGCGCCGTCATCTGCGGCATCAGTTCGCCGTCGGCGTTGTCGACGTCGAACAGCACGGTGTAGAGGATCACCTTGCTGGTCGACGGCGCGAGCGCGGTGCCGGCGCTCTTGCCCTCTGGCACCGGCGGTGCGGGCAGCACCTGGCGCACGCTGCCGCTCCAGCGGCGGCGGCCCTCGGCCCCGCCCTGCCCGCCCAGCGTGGTGAAGTGCACCGGCATGCCGGTCTTCACGCGCCGCACGTCGGCCTCGGAGACCTCGGTCCACACCGTCATGGCCGACAGGTCGGCCACGCGCAGCACGTTGGGCGTCTGGTAGGTGGCGTTGAGGGTCTGGCCCACGCGCGCCTCGACCGACACCACGGTGCCGGTCATCGGCGCGTCGATGCGGGTGTAGCCGAGCTGGGCCTGGTTGCCCTTGAGGGTGGAGCGCGCCTGCTCGATCTGCGCCTTCAGGCGCGCGATGCGCGCCGCGGCGGTGGCCAGCGCGGTCTCGGCCGCCTCCACGTCCTCCTCGCGCGTCGCGCTGGCGCGCGCCATCTGCTGCTGGCGCGCATGCTGGCGCAGCGCCTGCCGGTGCAGCGCCTGCTGCTCGGCGAGCTGCGCCTCGAGCCCGGCCAGCTCGGCGCGGTTGGCGTCCACGGTGGCCTGCTGCACGGTGGGATCGATCTCCACCAACGGCTGGCCCTGCTTCACATCGTCGCCGGGCCGCACGTGCAGGCGCCGGATCTGGCCCGACACCTGCGCGCCCACGTCGACGTAGCTGCGCGGCTGCAGGGTGCCGATCGCGCTCACGCTGGCCTCGATGTCGCCGCGCGCGATGACGGCGGTTTCGTAGCCGCCGGTCTCGCGGCCCTGCCAGGCCAGCGCGAGGCCGGCCAGCAGCGCGACGGCCGCGCCGGCCAGCAGCCAGCGCAGGCGGCGCGGCTTCGGGATGTCTTCTTCGTGCGCCATCGCGGTCAGCGCCCCGGTTGCGAAATTGCTCTCATACCGGCATGACGCGCGAAGTGCGGAAACGGGTAGTCCGGCAGCACGGGCCGAAGGCGGATAGTTAAAAAGTTGGCACTACAATGAGAATCGTTCTCACTATCCAATCGCACCAGCAGCTGTCCGGGATCGCGCGCCGTGTCTTCCTCTCACCCTGAAATCCGCGAGCTCTACGCAGCGCACCATGGCTGGCTGCGCGGCTGGCTGCTCGGCCGCCTGCGCTGCGGCTTCACCGCCGCGGACCTGAGCCACGACACCTTCGTGAACATCCTCGAGCAGCCGGCCGCGCCGGTGCTGCGCCAGCCGCGCGCCTATCTGCAGGTGGTCGCGAGCCGGCTGATGATCAACCGCTTCCGGCGCCTGACGGTCGAGAACGAGGTGCTGCGCACCGTGGCGCTGCTGGCCGAGGACGATCTCGCGCCGAGCGCCGAGGACGCGGCCTCGCGCCGCGAGCTGCTGGGCCAGGTGCTCGCGCTGCTGGCCGACGAGCTCGACGAGAAGAGCCGCACCGCCTTCATCCTGGCGCGCGTCGACGGCCAGTCCTATCGCGAGATCGCGACCCAGCTCGGCGTGTCGGAAACCCGCGTGAAGCAGTACCTCGCGAAGGTGCTGCTGCACTGCCACAGCCGCATGGCCGCCGCCGTCGCGGCATGAACGCGGCGGAGCAACGCAGCCGCGCGCAGGCCGCCGACTGGGTCGTCCGGCTGTCCGACGAGGAGGTCGACGACGCCACGCGCGCCGCCTGCGAGGCCTGGTGCGCCGAACATCCGAGCCACGCCCGACTGCTCGCCGAGATGCGCGAGCTGTGGGGCGCGGTCACGCCGCAGACGCCGGTCGCCGGCGCGGTGCCGACGACGCGGCGGCGCGCGCCGCATGCGCGCCGCGCGCTCGGCCTGCTGGCGCTGGTGCCGGTGCTGCTGCTCGGCGCCTGGGCGCTGCCCTGGCACGAATGGGCGGCCGACCAGCGCACGGGCGTCGGCGAACTGCGCCGGCTCACGCTCGCCGACGGCAGCCGGCTGGTCATGAACGGCGACAGCGCCGTCGACATCGATCTCTCGGGCGAGGTGCGCCAGTTGCGCCTGCTGCGCGGCGAGGTCTACGTCGAGGTGGCGAAGGCCGCCGCCCCGTTCGAGGTGCTCGACCGCGACGGCAGCGTGCGCGCCTTGGGCACGCGCTATGCCGTGCGGCGCGACGACGAGGACACGCTGGTCACCGTCACCGAATCGCGCGTGCGCATCAGCCCGCGGGCCGCCGACGGCGAGGCCGTCGAGCTCGGCGCCGGCGAGCAGCTGCGCTTCGACGGCCAGGGCATCACGCGCCCACCCGCCACGGCCACGGCCAATGCGCTGGCCTGGCAACAGGGCCGGCTGGTGTTCGACGATGCACCGCTGCCCGAGGTGCTGCGCGAGCTCGCGCGCTACCGCCCCGGCCTGCTGCTCGCCGACGACCCCGCCCTGCAGGACCTGCGCTTCACCGGCGTGCTGCCGACCGCGCAGAGCGACGCGGCGCTCGAGCTGCTCGGCGCCAGCCTGCCGCTGCGGGTGCTGCGCGTGTCGCCCTGGCTGGTGCGCGTGAGCGCGGCCGGCCCCGCGCGGTGAGGGATCGCCCCAAAAAAAACGCGCCGCCCCTACCCGATTCCGGCGCTCGCTTGTCATAGGTGGAAAGAGCCACACACCAATGACAAGAGGTTGACATGAACCACCGCTGGAACGCGCCGCGGCTGACCGCCGTGGCGCTGCTGTTCTGCGCCGCCACGGCCCCGATCCATGCCCAGGCCGTCGACGCCCCCATCGACTGGCAGCAGCCGGCGCAGCCGCTGGGCGGCGCGCTCACGGCCCTCGCGGTACGCACGGGGCTGATCGTCGGCGTCGACGCCGCGGCCGTGCGCGGCAAGCAGGCGCCCGCGCTGCAGGGCCGCTACACGCCCCACGAGGCGCTGCAGCGGCTGCTCGCGGGCAGCGGGCTGCAGGCGGTGCGCGACCCGAACGGCAGCTATGCGCTGCGCGCCGCGGCACCTTCATCGGCACCGCCCGAGGCGGCCGTGCCCGCGGGCGCGACCTTGGGCGCGATCCAGGTCAACGCCTCGCGCGACACCGTGACCGAGGGCAGCGGCTCCTACACCACCGATGCCCCGCTCACCAGCGCGACGCGGCTGCCGATGACGCTGCGCGAGACGCCGCAGTCGGTCACCGTGATCACGCGCGAGCGCATGCAGGACCAGGGCATCACGCAGGTCGCCGACGTGCTGCGCCAGACGCCCGGCCTGAGCTTCATCCAGAGCGGCAACGCGGGCACCGATGCCAACAGCGTCTACGCGCGCGGCTTCGTGGTCGAGAACTACCAGGTCGACGGCATCCCGCAGACCGGCAGCTGGCTCACGCAGACCGGCGACCTCGCCTTCTACGACCGGGTCGAGGTGATCCGCGGCGCGACCGGCCTGCTCAACGGCGTCGGTACGCCGGCGGCCACCATCAACCTGGTGCGCAAGCGGCCGACGCAGGACTTCCGCGCCAGCGCCGCGCTGAGCGCCGGCTCGTGGAACACCTTCCGCGGCGAGGTCGACATCGGCGGCCCGCTCAACGAGGCCAACACGCTGCGCGCGCGCGCATCGTGGCCGCCGCGCAGGACGGCGACTCGTGGATCGACCGCTATTCGGAGCGCAAGAAGCTCTTCTACGGCATCGTCGAGGCCGACCTCACGCGGGCCACGCGACTGACCGCCGGCGTCGAGCTGCAGCAGCACCACAACGACGGCACCGCGCGCAGCGGCCTGCCGCTGTACTTCAGCGATGGCTCGCTCGCCAACTTCGCGCGCTCGCAGAGCGCGGCCGCGAGCTGGGCGCGTTCGTACCAGGACCAGCGCCAGTTCTTCGCCGCGCTCGACCACCGCTTCGACAACGGCTGGGCCCTGCATGCGAGCTTCAACCAGTCGCGCCGCGGCTACGACGACGTGATCGGCTATGCGCTGCGCGGCTACGTCAACCGCGCCGAGCGGCGCCGGCCTGGGCCTGTGGGCCACGCGCTGGAATTCGCAACCGCTGCAGAACGCGGCCGACATCTACGCCAGCGGGCCCTTCGAGCTGTTCGGGCGCAAGCACGAGCTGGTGGTGGGCTACAACATCTCGCGCACCAAGGACAGCCCACCCACCTACGCCAACTGGACCATCCCGGGCTACGACGCTTCGATCCCGAACTTCTACCTCTGGAACGGCGACTGGCCGGCGGAGCCCTTCAATCCGCGCACCGGCAGCTCGCAGACCGCGACCAACCAGACCGGCGCCTATGCCACCGCGCGCCTGCGCCCGACCGACACGCTGTCGGTGATCCTCGGCACGCGCGTGAGCCGCTGGACCGAGCGCACGCGCCGCGTGCCGTTCCAGGGCAGCGCCACCTTCGGCGAGCGCAGCGAGAAGGACGTGGTCACGCCCTATGCCGGCGTGGTGTGGGACTTCAGCAGGCAGTGGTCGGCCTATGCGAGCTACACCGACATCTTCAAGCCGCAGACCAACAAGGCGCTCGACGGCGACTACCTCGATCCGCTCGAGGGCAAGGCCTACGAGATCGGCATCAAGGGCGCGCTGCTCGACGAGCGCCTGAACCTCGGCGCGGCCGCGTTCGAGGTCAGGCAGGACAACCTCGCGGTGCGGCTGGACAACCAGTTCGCGCCCGACGGCTCGGCCGCCTACCGCGCGGCGCAGGGCACGACCACGCGCGGCTACGAACTCGAGGCCGCGGGCGAGCTCGCGCCCGACTGGCAGATCGGCGCCGGCTATTCGCACAGCGTGTCGCGCGACGCGGCCGGCGCGCGCCTGAACACGCAGGTGCCGAAGAACCTGCTCAAGCTGTTCACCAGCTACCGCATCGCGGGCATCGGCAACGGCCTCACCGTGGGCGGCGGCGTCAACTGGCAGAGCGCGAGCTACAGCCGGAACCTGGGCCCGAGCGGCTCGGCCACCTTCACGCAGGGCAGCTACGCCACGCTCGACCTGATGGCGCGCTACCAGATCTCGCGCCAGCTCAGCCTGGCGGTGGCGCTCAACAACGTGTTCGACAAGCGCTACCACACGAGCACCACCACCAGCTTCTACGGCGCACCGCGCAACCTCACGGTCACGCTGCGCGGCACCTACTGATCCCTCGAGCCAGATCGCCCCCCGGCCCCGGCGCCGGAGGGCGGCGCCAGCCATTCCCTTCCACGGCAACCGGCGTCGCGCGACGCCCTTTCCGGATTCCCATGCCACATCACGCTCCCCGCTTCCGTCCCTCGCCCCTGGCCCTCGCGGCCCTGCTCTGCAGCCTGTCCGCCGCCGCGCAGCAGGCCGCGCCCGAAACTGCCGCGCCCGCCAAGGCCGCCGAAACCCGCGCACTCGGCGCCATCACCGTGACCGCCGACCGCGACAACCGCACCGAGGGCAGCGGCTCCTACACCGCACGCTCGGCCGGCACCGCGACCCGGCTCGACATGAGCCCGCGCGAGACGCCGCAGTCGGTCAGCGTGGTCACGCGCCAGCAGATGGACGACCAGGGCCTGCGCACCGTGGCCGACGTGCTCGCGCAGTCGACCGGCATCACGGTCAACGAACTCGACAGCGAGCGCACCGGCTTCTACGCGCGCGGCTTCTCGATCGACAACTTCCAGATCGACGGCATGTCCCGCGGCAGCAACAGCCCGCTGACCGACACCGCGCTGTACGACCGCATCGAGATCGTGCGCGGCGCCAACGGCCTGATGGGCGGCACCGGCGACCCTTCCGCCACCATCAACTTCATCCGCAAGCGCCCGACGCGCGAGTTCCAGGCCAGCGCCGGCCTCACGCTGGGCCGCTGGGACTTGCGCCGCGCCGATGTCGACATCGCGGGCCCGCTGAACGCGAGCGGCAGCGTGCGCGGCCGCTTCGTGTTCGCCGACTCCGACCGCAAGTCCTTCATGGACTACTACCGCGAGAAGAAGAAGCTCGGCATGGTCTCGATCGAGGCCGACCTCACGTCCTCGACGCTGCTCACGGCCGGCTTCGACCTGCAGGACAACAAGCCGCGCGGCGCGACCTGGGGCGCGGTGCCCTACTGGAACTCCAACGGCACGCTGGCCAACCTGCCGCGCAACTTCAGCATCACCACGCCGTGGAGCGGCTGGGACAAGAAGCAGAGCACCGCCTTCGCCTCGCTCGAGCACCGCTTCGACAATGGCTGGCGCGCCAGGCTGGGCCTGGCGCGCACCGAGAGCGAGGTCGACCGCAGCGTGGTCTACGCGGGCAGCGGCTATCCCGATCCCGCCACCGGCGGCGGGCTGTCGCTGTGGTCGGGCGTGGGCTGGGCCAAGGAGACGCGCGACAACCTCGATCTCCACGTCTCGGGCCCGGTCAGCTTCCTCGGCCGCAAGCACGAGCTGATCGCGGGCTGGAACGGCGACTGGCGCGAGAGCGACACGCCGGCCGCGCGCGTGACCTATCCCTACTCGGCCACGGTGCCCAACTACCACACCTGGAACGGCGACCTGCCGCAGCCGGTCGCGGTGCGCACCGGCGCCTACACGCTGGGCCACACGCGCCTGGGCGGCGGCTATGTCGCGGGCCGCTTCAGCCTGGCCGATCCGCTGACGGTGATCGTCGGGGCGCGCGTGAGCAACTACACCACGCGCACCAACAGCTACAGCACGGCCGGCGTCTACAACGGCTTCAGCGGCATCTCGCGCCACAAGAACGAGGTCACGCCGTACGCGGGCATCGTCTACGACATCGACGACCGCTGGTCGGCCTACGCGAGCTACACCGACGTGTTCGCACCGCAGTCGTACAAGGACAGGAACAACAACTTCGTCGACCCGGCCACCGGCACCAACATCGAGGCCGGCATCAAGGGCGCGCTGATGGAGGGCCGGCTCAACGTTTCGGGCGCGGTCTTCCGCACCAAGAAGGAGAACGTCGCCACGCTCGACACCTCGGTGCCCGCGGGCTTCACGCTGGCCGACGGCAGCTCGGCCTATGTCACCGACGGCACCGGCACCATCGCGCGCGGCGTCGAGGCCGAGGTCTCGGGCCAGCTCACGCCGGCCTGGAACCTCACGGCCGGCTACACCTACATGAGCGTGGACCGGCCGGCCTGCAGCTGTTCGGTGCCGATCCCGCCGCGCCACCTGCTGCGGCTGTCGACCGCCTACCGGCTGGGCGGCGCGCTGCAGGGGCTGACGCTCGGCGGCAGCGTGAGCGTGCAGAGCGCGACCACCAACCTGTCCTGGTACAACCGGCCCGGCACCACCTCCAAGGCCGAGATGCGGCAGCCCGGCTACACGCTGTTCAACGTGATGGCCTCGTACGAGCTCAACCGCAACCTCACGGTGGCGCTCAACGTCAACAACCTCTTCGACAAGAAGTACTACCGCAACATCGGCTTCTACGACGGCGTGTACTGGGGCGAGCCGCGCAACGTGACGGTCTCGCTGCGCGCGAAGTTCTGAGGGGCGGCCGATGAACACCCCGATCCGCCATCGCCTGGCCGTCGCCTCGCGTGCCGTCGCCGCCATCGGCGGCGGCTATGCCGTGGCCGCGCTGTCGGCCGCCGCCATCGCGCTGTGGTGGCCCGCGAGCCGCGCCGAGGCCGCGCTCGGCGGCACGCTCGCTTCCTTCCTCGTGTTCGCGGGCGCGGTGGTGTGGGTGTTCGCCGCCCGCAGCGCCGCGCGCGCCTGGCTGGGGCTGGCCGCGCCCGCGCTGCTGCTCGGCGCGCTGGTATGGCTGCGCTACCCGGGGAGCCCGTCGTGAAGGAAGGCTTCCGCCAATCGATGGCCTGGCTGCACACCTGGTCGGGCCTGCTGGTGGGCTGGGTGCTGCTGCTGGTGTTCGCCGCCGGCACGGCCGCCTACTTCCGCGACGAGATCACGCTGTGGATGAAGCCCGAGCTGCACCAGGCCGCGCGCCAGCCGGTGCCGCAGGCGCAGGCCGCGGAGCGCGCCATCGCGCTCTTGCAGCAGCGCGGCCCGAACAGCCCGAGCTGGACCATCACCCTGCCCACCGTGCGCGAGCCCGCGGTGCGCGTGTTCTGGCGCGGCCCGCCCGCGCCGCCGCCGCCCGCGGGCGAGCGGCCGCGCCGCGCGCGCTTCGAGAACGCGACCCTCGATCCGGCCACCGGCGAGGCCATCACCGCCGCGCGCGCCACGCGCGGCGGCGAATTCTTCTACCGCCTGCATTTCGACCTGCACTACATGCCCGCGCTCTGGGCGCGCTGGATCGTCGGCTTCTGCGCGATGTTCATGCTGGTGGCGATCGTGAGCGGCGTGATCACGCACAAGCGCATCTTTGCCGACTTCTTCACCTTCCGGCCGAAGAAGGGCCAGCGCTCCTGGCTCGACGCGCACAACGCCACCGCGGTGCTGGCGCTGCCCTACCACGCGATGATCACGTACACGGGCCTGGTCACGCTGATGTTCCTCTACATGCCGTGGGGCCCGCAGCTCGCCTACCAGGACAAGGGCGGCACCGAGGCCTTCTTCTCCGAGGTGTTCCCCGCGGGCGGCCCGCGCGATGCCAAGGCCGCGGGGCAGCACGCGCCGCTGGTGCCGATCGCGCCGCTGCTGGCGCAGGCCAGTGCGCACTGGGACGGCGCGCCCGTCGGGCGCATCGCCATCGGCCATCCCAACGACGCCAACGCCACCGTCAGCATCGCGCGCCAGGAAGGCCGCGGCCTCTCGAGCGACCAGCCCTCGATGCTGTTCGATGGCGTGACCGGCGCGCTGATCTCGACCACGGGCGATGTGCCGAAGGCGGCCGCGCGGACGCGCGGCGTGCTCTACGGCCTGCACATCGGGCGCTTCGCGAACCCGCTGTTGCGCGCGCTGTTCTTCGTCTCGGGGCTCGCGGGCTGTCTGATGGTGGCGACCGGCCTGCTGCTGTGGGCCGTGAAGGAACGCCAGAAATACGCGAAGACGCTCAGGCAGGGCGGCCGCATCGGCTTCGGACTGCGGCTGGTCGACGGCCTCAACGTGGGTGCGATCGCCGGGCTGCCGATCGCCTTCGCGAGCTACTTCTGGGCCAACCGGCTGCTGCCGGTGGGCATGGAGGATCGCGGCGCGAACGAGATCCTCTGCTTCTTCGTCGCCTGGGGCGCGGCGACCGTCGCGGGCCTGGCCTGGCCGGCGCGGCGCATGTGGCGGGTGCAGCTCGCGATCGGCGCGCTGCTGTTCGCCGCGATCCCGCTGCTCAATGCCTTCACGACCGCCACCCACCTCGGCCATTCGCTGCGCGCGGGACTGTGGGCCGTGGCGGGCTTCGACCTCGTGTCGCTCGCGCTCGGTGTCGGATTGGGCGCGGCGGCCTGGCACCTGGGCCGGCGCAAGGCGGTGAAGAAGCCGGCGCCGTCCGCCGCCAACGCGCCCGCGGGACTGCGCGCATGACGCAGGCCTCGTCGATCCTCGCGGCCTTCGCCGCCGCGCTCGGCGGCTTCATCGCGCTGAGCCTCGCGATGGACCGCCACCATGAAGACGCCTTCGGCCGCGGCCGCGGCCCGGGCCGATGGCGGCGTCCGCTGCAGGGCGCCGGCAGCGCGCTGCTGCTGCTCTCGCTGGCGGCCTGCCTCGCGGCGCAGGGCGCGGTCATCGGTTGGGTGCTGTGGTTCGGCGCGCTCACGGCCGCGGCGCTGTGCACGGTGCTGGTGGCGGGCTACGCCGCGAAGCGCGCGGCGGCCATCGGCGTGGCCGCCGCATCGCTCGCGATGCCGTGCCTGGCGTTGGCGCTGCTGCGCTGACGGCGTCGCTCAGACCAGCTGCAGCACCTGCGCCAACGGCCGGCGCGGCTTGCGCGGCCAGTTCTCGGGCGTCGCATAGCCGACGGCCAGCAGCAGCACCGGGATCTCGTCGGCCGCCAGCGCGAAGGCCTCGGCGACCGCGGGCGCGTCGAAGCCGATCATCGGCGCGGAACCGAGCCCCATCGCCTGCGCCGCATGGATCAGCGTGCCGGCGCCGAAGGTCGCGCTGCGCACTGCCTCGTCGCGCTGGCGCTGCGGCTGCTCGAAGTAGAGGCTCCTGGCCGCGCCCTCCCACCCCGGGACCATCTCCGCCGGCATGAAGCCGGCCGCGACGGCGCCCGCGAGGCGATCGGGCAGCGTGCGGTGGTCGGCGAGCTGGCCGCAGACGATGAAGGTCACGGCGGCTTCGCTGACCTTGGCCTGGTCCCAGGCCAGCGCGCGCAGCCGCGCCTTCTGTGCGGGCGTGCGCACGGCAATGAAGCGCCAGTTCTGCAGGTTGAACGAGGTCGGCGCGGTCGTGGCCAGGCGCACCAGTTCCTCGATGCGCTCGTCGTCGATGCCGCGCGCGGGATCGAACAGGTTGGTGGTGCGGCGCTCTTCGATGGCCTGGAGGATCGGGTACGGATGGGACATGGGAATCTCCTTGGAGGAAGCTTGCGGACGAGCCCCGTCCTCCGCCCGCGCGCGCGGCGGCGCGGGCGGCTGGAACGGAACGAAGGGAACCGGGGAAGGAGGCGGCGCTAGACGATGCTGTCGACCACGCCGCCGTCGACGCGCAGCGCCGCGCCGGTGGTGGCCGAGGCCTGCTCGGAACTCGCGTAGAGGATCATGTTCGCGACCTCTTCCACGCGCGCGGCGCGGCGGAGGATCGACGAGCCCCGGTGCGTCGTGACGAAGTCCGCCGCAACCGCCTCCAGGTTGCGGCCCGAGGCCTCCACCCCGGCCTGCAGCATGTCGGCCACGCCTTCGGACAGCGTGGGTCCGGGCAGCACCGCATTGACCGTCACGCCGGTGCCGGCCAGCCGCTTCGCGAGGCCGCGCGAGACGGCCAGCTGCGCCGTCTTCGAGAAGCCGTAATGGATCATGTCGGCCGGGATGTTGAGCGCCGACTCCGACGACACGAACACGATGCGGCCCCAGCCGCGCGCCACCATGCCCGGCGCATAGGCGCGCGCGCAGCGCACGCCCGACATCACGTTGGTCTGGAAGAAACGCTCCCATTCCGCGTCGGGCGTGTCGAAGAAGTCCTGCGGTGCGAACACGCCGAGGTTGTTGACCACGATGTCGAACTCGGGATGGCGCGCCTGCAGCGCAGCGCAGGCCTCGGGCGTCGACAGATCGCCCGCGAAGCCGTGGGCGCGCGAGGCGGCGTCGCCCAGCCGCGCCAGCGCGGCCGCCACGCCGGCCTCGCCGCGGCCATTGATCACGACTTCGGCGCCCGCCGCCAGGAAGCCCTGGGCGGTGGCGAAGCCGATGCCGTGGGTGGAGCCGGTGACCAGCACGCGGCGGTGGTTGAAGTGGATGTTCATGGGAGTCCTTGGTCGATGGGTGCGATCGTATTTCTGCGTCGAACCATTGATAATTCAGCGCATCTCCAAATCACCTTTCGACATCCTCGAACAATGGACCGCATCGACGCCCTGCGCCTGCTGATCGACGTCGCCGAATCGGGCAGCTTCTCGGGGGTCGCGCGCCAGCGCGCCGTCGCCACCTCGACCGTGACCCTGGCCATCAACCAGCTCGAGCAGGAGGTGGGCGCGCGGCTCATGCAGCGCTCGACGCGGCGGCTGGCCTTCACGCACGAGGGCGAGTCGCTCGTGGCGGATGCGCGCCGCATCGTCTCGGAATGGGATGCAGCCCTGGGCGGCCTGCGCCAGCAGGGCGAACTGTCGGGCCCGGTGCGCGTCACCGCCACCAACGACTTCGGCCGCTCGCAGCTGCGGCCGCTGCTCGACGCCTTCCAGCAGCGCCATCCGCGGGTGCGCATCGGGCTGCATCTCAGCGACAGCACCATCGACCTGATCGAGACCCACATGGACCTCGCGATCCGCTTCGGCCCGCTGCCCGACTCGAACCTGCAGGCCCGCCTGCTGGTGCCCGGCGAGCGCCTGGTCTGCGCCGCGCCGGCCTACTGGAACGCGCGCGGGCGGCCGGCGCATCCGGGCGAACTGGCGCGGCACAACTGCCTGGTGCTCGCGCGGCCCGGCGCGCCGCTCGCGGCCTGGACCTTTCGCGAGGGCGGCCGGTCCTTCAACGTGAAGGTGTCGGGCGACCGCGAGGCCAGCGACGGCTCGGTGCTGCGCGAATGGGCCGTGAACGGCACGGGCGTGATCTTCAAGAATCGGCAGGACATCCGGCACGAGCTGGCGGCCGGTGCGCTCGAGGTGGTGCTCGGCGACTACGCGGCCGGGCCGATCGACCTGTTCGCGGTCTTCCCCGGCGGTGCGCCGAGCCGGCGCGTGGCGGCGCTGGTGGATTTCCTCGCGGCCGCGCTGCAGTCGCGGGCCGCCTGAGCCTGCCGAGGCTCGGCGCTCAGCGCGTGAGGCTCGGCAATGTCAGAATGGCCTTGCGCGTCGCCCGTGCGGTCGTGCACCCATCGCATGGCCTGCAGCTGGGCCTGCCGCAGCGCCTCCTCGGCGCTGCCATGCCCGAGGTCGTCCGCGGGCAGTTCATCGGCGATGAAGGCGGGGCCGCCCGCAGTAGTCGAGCCGCGCCAGGTAGCGGCCGCTGCCGTCGGGTTCCGCACGGCAGATGAAAGCGTGTTCCCACAGGTCGATTCTTTCCTCGAAGCTCATTCGGATGGTCCTCTCGTTGTCCAGGTTTTCAATGACTGGAAAGGAGTCTATGGACGGCGCGGCCGCGTCGCGTAGGAGCCGCCCGCGTGGGTGGGTGGGTCGGCAGGCGGGACGCGTGAGGCACATCCGCTCGGCACATCCCTCGCGAAAAACGAAATCTACTGTCTGCGAACCCACCCCGGATACACAGCGATACGCAGCCCCGGCCCCCGGCCACTCCCGCGAATGAACATCCGCGCCATCGATCGCCAGGCAGCGCGAACGACACCGGCCCGATGCCATCCACCACCATTCGCAAGGAGTTCCCATGACGCTTTCCTCCCCGCTCGAGCGCCGCTCGTTCCTCGCCAAGGCCGCCATCGGCCTCGCCGCGACCCAGTTCGCGGCAGTCGTTCCCGCGTTCGCGCAGTCGAACGCGCCGTCCGCCGGCGGCACGCCGCGGCGCCTCGAGCCGCTCAAGCACATCGATGCGGGCGTGCTCAACGTCGCCTACTTCGAGGCCGGCCCGGCCAACGGCGCGCCGGTGCTCCTGCTGCATGGCTGGCCCTACGACATCCACATGTTCGTCGACGTCGCGCCGCTGCTCGCGGCCGCGGGCTTCCGCGTGATCGTGCCCTACCTGCGCGGCTACGGCGCCACGCGCTTCCTCTCGGCCGACACGCCGCGCAACGGCCAGCAGTCGGTGGTGGCGGCCGACATCTTCGCGCTGATGGATGCGCTGCAGATCCGCAGCGCCACGGTCGCGGGCTGCGACTGGGGCGCGCGCACGGCCTGCATCATGGCGGCGCTGCAGCCCGAGCGCGTGAAGGCGCTGGTGTCGGTCAGCGGCTACCTGATCGGCAGCCAGGAGGCCGGCAAGAATCCGCTGCCGCCCGAGGCCGAGTTCCAGTGGTGGTACCAGTACTACTTCGCGACCGAGCGTGGCCGCCTGGGCTACGACAAGAACCGCAACGCGTTCTCGAAGCTGATCTGGCAGCTGGCCTCGCCCAAGTGGAACTTCGATGCCGCGACCTTCGAACGCAGCGCGCGCGCCTTCGACAACCCCGACCATGTCGCGATCGTGGTCCACAACTACCGCTGGCGCCTCGGCCTGGCCGAGGGCGAGGCCAGGTACCAGCCGCTCGAGGACCGGCTCGCCAAGGCGCCCGTGATCAGCGTGCCGACCATCACGCTCGAAGGCGATGCCAACGGCGCGCCGCACCCCGAGCCCGCCAGCTACGCGAAGAAGTTCTCGGGCTTCTACGAGCACCGGCAGGTCGACGGCGGCATCGGCCACAACCTGCCGCAGGAAGCGCCGCAGGCCTTCGCGGCCGCGGTGGTGGACGTGGCGCGGCGCGCGGGCTGAGCGGGCGGGCCGCCGACGCGGCGGCCCGAAGTGCCAAAAAGTAGACACTTCCGTTTTCAGTTGTTGATGATTTGTTAAATCTTTAGTTACACTGTCGGCTTCGAGGGTCAGACGGCGCAGACCGGTCCCGCCCTGAGGGGGTACGCGAGTACCCCTTTATTCATTTGTTCGTGTCCGGCTTGCCGCCGCCTTGCGTCCACACGCGGGGAGGCTGTGCGTCGGCGCCAGCCACTGATTCCTCGAAATGCACGTACTGTCGATCTTCGGGACCCGTCCCGAGGCCATCAAGATGGCCCCCCCTCGTCACCGCCCTGCGCCGCGAGCCCCGCGTGCGCAGCACCGTGTGCGTGACCGGCCAGCACCGCGAGATGCTGACCCAGGTGATGTCCCTGTTCGACCTCGAGGCCGACCACGACCTCGACGTGATGCGGCCCAACCAGTCGCTCAACGGGCTCTACGGCCGCCTGATCGCGGGCGCCGACGCGGTGCTCGAGGCCGAGCAGCCCGACTGCGTGCTGGTTCACGGCGACACCACCACCGCCGCGGCCTGCGCCATGGCCGCCTTCCATCGCCGCATTCCGGTCGGCCACGTCGAAGCCGGCCTGCGCAGCGGCGACATCCGCTCGCCCTTTCCCGAGGAACTCAACCGCCGCTTCGTCGATTCGGTCAGCAGCTGGATGTTCGCGCCCACGCCCTCCTCGCGCGACGCGCTGCTCGCCGAGAAGCCGCCGGGGCGCATCTGGGTCACGGGCAACACGGTGATCGACGCGCTCGCGGCCACGGTCGAGCGGCTCGAGTCCGACCGCCCGCTGGCCGCCACGCTCGCGAAGCGCCACGGCTGGGTCGATGCCAGGCGCCGGCTGGTGCTGGTCACCGGCCACCGCCGCGAAAACTTCGGCGAGGGCTTTCGCAACATCTGCGCCGCGCTGCGCGAACTGGCACAGCGCGACGACGTGCAGATCGTCTACCCGGTGCACCTGAACCCCAACGTGCACGACGTGGTGAAGGCCCAGCTGTCGGGCCTGCCCAACGTGCACCTGATCGCGCCGCTGGCCTACCTCGACTTCGTCTGGTTCATGCAGCGCGCCTACCTGATCCTGACCGACTCGGGCGGGGTGCAGGAAGAGGCGCCCTCGCTGGGCAAGCCGGTGCTGGTGATGCGCGACGTGACCGAGCGCCCCGAGGCGGTGGCCGCCGGCACCGTGCGGTTGGTGGGCACCTCGAGCGAACGCATCGTCGGCGAGGCGCGCCGCCTGCTCGACGACCCCGCGGTGCACGCCGAGTTCTGCCGCCGCGGCAATCCCTACGGCGACGCACGCGCGAGCCAGCGCATCGTGGACGTGCTGTGCGAACGGCACACCGCCGAGTTCGTGCCCTGAGCACGGACCGCCGCCCCTCGTTTTTCAAGTTTTCGAAGTCTTCCTGCCGAGTCTCTCCATGCCTTCTCTGTTCTCACGACGGATCGCCCCCATCGTTCCCACGGCCGTGCTCGCCCTGAGCGCCCTGGGCGCCTCCTTCCTCGCGCACGCCAGCCCCGCGAGCGACGCGCTGCAGCGCCTGCAGGGCGAGACCTGGGTCAACCGCAGCTTCGCGCTGTCGGACCTGGGCATCGGCGACACCGTGCTGCTCAACGGCTTCGACAGCCGCCAGGAGTTCTACCTGCCGGTGCCGCGCGGCCTCGCGCTGGCCGAGGCCAGCATCGATTTCAGCGGCCGCTATCACAAGGCCGAGGGCGGCAGCACCTCGATGCTGCTGACGGTCAATGGCCGGCCGGTGCAGGCGCGCCGCATCGACGCGACCGAGGGCGACGCGAGCCAGAGCCTCAAGGTCGACACCGGCGTCGCGCGCAGCGCGAACTTCGTGCGCCTCGGCGTGCAGTGGTCGAACAACGTGGCGCGCCGCGTCTGCGAACTCGAGCGCTCGACCGGCAACGTGCTCGCGATCTCGCCCGAGACGCGCTTCAACTACCGCTTCAACAGCGGCGCGCTGACCAGCCTCGCCGACGCCTGGGCCACGCTGCCCGCGCGCCCGGTGCTGCTGGTGGCTTCGCGCAATCTCTCGAAGACCAGCTACGACAGCGCCTGGCGCCTCGGCGTCGCGCTCGAGCAGGCCAACCGCCGCGTGCAGATCCAGGCCTTCCCGGTGGCCGGCGACGTCGTCGACACCTCGGGCTGGCAGGTGCCCGCGGGGCTGGCCGCGCTGCCGGCCTTCGCCGGTCTCGCCGGCGGCAATGCACGCTACGAACTCAAGAACGAGGCCGAGGTCGGTGCGCTGCTGGTGCTCGGCGCCACCGCGGCCAGCGGCGACCTGCTGGTGGCCGACACGGCGCTGCGCCAGCAGATCGCCAAGGCGCTCGAGGCGCTGGCCGTGCAGTTCGCGGGCGACGCCGACGCGCTGCGCGCCTTCGCGCTGTGGCGCGAGCAGCAGACCGCGCTCGCCGCGGATGCCGCCAGCGCCGGCCAGGTGCGCCTCGCCACGCTCGGCGCGCATCCGGTGATCGTGGTGCCCGAGAACGCGGGCGCGCAGGCGGCCGGCGTCTTCGCCGAGACCTGGCGCAACCTGCTGGTGTCGCGTCAGGCCGGCGTGCGCACGGCCGACGCGCCCGATGCGAGCGAACGCTCGGCGATCCGCCTCAACAGCCTCGGCGGCAGCGAAGCCGGCTTCGACGTGGTGTCGCGCGGCGAGTGGACCGCCACCCTGCCGCTGGGCGTGGTCGCGGCCAATGGCCGCATGCCTTCCGAGCTGGTGATCGACGTGGCGGCCGCGCCCGGCGCCTCGTCGACGCGTCCCGTGGCCTCGGTATTCTGGAACGACGTGCTGCTCGCGGCCAAGCGCCTGGAGGCCGACGGCCGCCCCGAGCGCCTCGATGCGCGCATTCCCGGCTATGCGCTCGGCCTGAGCAACGTGGTGCGCGTGTCCTTCCAGCGCCAGCCCTATTCGAACGACTGCCAGGAGATGCCGCAGGGCTTCCCGGTCAACGTGCTGCCCACCAGCTTCGTGCGCGCGGGCGACGCGCGGCCCGACGGCAGCTTCGTCGGCCTGCTGCCGCTGATGTCGGGCAACCCGCAGGTCGCCGTGCCGCAGGCCTGGCTGGCCGACGCGCCCGCGAGCCTCGCGCGCCTGGTGCGCATGGCCGTGGCCGCCGGCGTGACGCCGGTGCGCTCCGAGCTGGTGGTGACCCAGTCCGGCGCCTTCTCGCCGAGCAAGCCCTTCCTCGCGCTGCAGGTGGCGGTCGACGGCGCCGCCTCGAAAGTCGAGGTCAAGGACGCCAGCCTGCGCATCCACGGCCGCAAGGCGCCGTGGCTCGCGCTCGACGACCTCTCGCAGCTCAGCGCCATCGAGGTCAGCCGCGCGCACGGCCAGGACGGCATGCAGTGGCAGCCGATCGGCGCGCGCCCCGTGGTGCCGGCCAAGCCCTTCGTGCTGAACCGCGGCGACATCGCGATGCTCGGCGCCGAAGGCCCGGTGAGCTGGCTCGACAGCGGCAACCCCGCGGACGAGAGCGCGCGGCGCGGCGGCGAAGGCGCGTTCTTCGAATGGCGCTCGTACGCCGCCTGGGGCATGCCGGTGATCGGCGTGGCCGTGTTCGCGCTGCTGCTGCTGATCCTGCTGGCCTGGCGCGCACGGCGCCGCCACGCGCGCAAGTCGCAGCAGTAAGGACCCGACCGAAGCCGCATGTTCGAGCTCTACGGACCCTTCCTGCTGGCCGACTACTACCGCGGTCTGGAGATCGTGACCGCGTTCGTCGGCGTGGTGATCCTGCTGTCGAGCATCGACGACCTGTTCGTCGATGCCTGGTACTGGGTGCGCGAGATCTACCGCTCGCTGACCGTGCGCCGCCGCTACCGGCGCCTGACCGCCGTGCAGCTGCGCGCGGCGCGCGAACAGCCGATGGCCATCATGGTGCCGGCCTGGCTCGAGTACGACGTGATCGCGCCGATGCTCGCCAACATGGTGTCGACGCTCGAGTACAAGAACTACGCCATCTTCGTCGGCACCTACCGCAACGACGCGCGCACCATCGCCGAGGTGGAACGCATGCGCCGGCGCTACCGCCAACTGGTGCGCGTGGAGGTGCCGCACGACGGCCCGACCTGCAAGGCCGACTGCCTCAACTGGGTGGTGCAGGCGCTGTTCCAGCACGAGCGCACCATGGGCGAGCCCTTCGCGGGCGTCGTGCTGCACGACAGCGAGGACGTGCTGCATCCGCTCGAACTCAAGTACTTCAACTACCTGCTGCCGCGGATGGATTTCATCCAGCTGCCCGTGACCTCGCTCGAGCGCCACTGGTTCGAGCTGGTGGCCGGCACCTACATGGACGAGTTCGCCGAGTGGCACAGCAAGGACCTCGTGGTGCGCGAGAGCCTGTCGCGCATGGTGCCCTCGGCCGGCGTCGGCACCTGCTTCTCGCACCGCGCGCTGCAGACGCTGGCCGCGGAACTCGACAACCAGCCCTTCAACACCGCCAGCCTGACCGAGGACTACGACATCGGCGCGCGGCTGGGCCGGCTCGGCATGAAGCAGATCTTCGGCAAGTTCGACGTCGAATACGTGACGCGGCGCACCTCCTGGTTCGGCGCGGGCAGCGAGAAGGTCGGCTCGCTGCGCATGCCGCTGGGCGTGCGCGAGTACTTCCCCGACACCTTCCGCACCGCCTACCGCCAGAAGGCGCGCTGGACCCTGGGCATCGGCCTGCAGGGCTGGGAACAGATGGGCTGGGCCGGCTCGCTCGCCACCAAGTACCTGCTGTTCCGCGACCGCAAGGGCCTGTTCACCGCCTTCGTGGCCATCCTCGGCTACCTGCTGATGCTCAATTTCCTGGTCTTCTTCTTCGCCGACGCCATGGGCTGGTGGACCGTCTACTACCCGTCGATCTTCCAGTCGGGCGGCTGGCTGATGACGGTGATGGAGCTCAATGCCGTGGCGCTGCTGCTGCGCTTCGCTCAGCGCTTCCATTTCGTGTCGGCGCTCTATGGCTGGGAGCACGGGCTGCTGTCGATACCGCGCATGGTGATCGGCAACTTCATCAACGCCATGGCCGCGGCGCGCGCATGGAAGCTGTTCCTCTCGCACAAGCTGTTCGGCAAGCGGCTGGTGTGGGACAAGACCATGCACGACTTCCCCTCGGCCGACCAGCTGGTGCAGCAGCGCCAGCGGCTGGGCGAGGTGCTGCTGTCGTGGCGCGCGATCGACGAGGCGCAGCTCGACGACGCGCTCACGCTCCAGCGCGGCACGGGCCGCAAGCTCGGCAGCATCCTGCTCGAGCAGGGCTGGCTCGACGCGGGCACGCTCGAGGAGGCGATCTCGTTCCAGCGCGGCGATTCGGTGCTGGCGCCGCTCGCGCCGCAGGGAGTGCCGGCATGAAGGGGCTCGACAACCGCACGCTGCTGGCGGTCGCGCTGGCCGCGGCCTGGCCCGCGGTGCCCGCGTTCGCCGCCGTGCATTCGCTGCCGGCCGCGCCTTCGCCATCGACTTCGACATCGACCGCCTCCACGCCCCGCGCCACGCCGGTGCCGACACGCGCCGCGCCGCGCAAGCGCTCGTCGCACGGTCGCGCCTGGCAACTGGCCGACCAGGCCTTCAAGGCCTATGGCCGCGGCGACTTCGAGACCGCGCTCGCGCGCGCCGATGCCGCCTTGCGCCTGCAACCCGCGGCACAACGCGTGCACCTGCTGCGCGTGTATGCGCTGCAGAAGCTGGGGCGCAACGACGAGGCCGCGCGCGCGGCCGAGCGCGCCATCGACCAGGGCCATGGCAATGCGGCGCTGCGCACGGCACTGGCGAACCTGCGCGCGACGCCCGCCGACGGCACGCCCGGCACCGACGCCTACCGCGCGGGCTTCCCGCTCGCGGCGCAGGCCTACCGCGACTACGCCGAGGGCCGCGATGCCGAGGCGGCGAAGTCGGCCGAACAAGCGGTGCGCGCCGATCCGAGCCAGGGCCCCTGGGTGCTGCTGTGGCTCGACGCGCTCGCGCGGCAGCAGCGCTCCGACGAACTCGCGCAGGCGGCAGCCACCGCGCTGGAACTGGGCGCGCCGAATGCCGCCGAGATCGCGGCGCGCGTGCGGCAGGCCAGTCGCTCGATCGCGCTGCAGCATGCGCAGAAGGCCTACGACGCCCTGTCGCGCCAGCAGCCGCGCGCGGCCGTCGACGAGGCCCGCGAGGCGGTGCGCATCGCGCCCGATGTCGCGAGCCACCGCCAGTTGCTGATCGATGCGCTGCAGGCCGTGCCCGACATCGAAGGCGCCGAACAGGCAACCACCGAGGCCATGGCAGCGCAGGACGACGGCGCGGCATTGCGGCTGCAGCGCGCCTACCTGCGCCAGCAGCTGTCGCGCGGCGGCGAAGCGCAACAGGATGTCGATGCCGTGGTCGCCGATGCGCAGGTCGACGAGGCACAGCGCCGCGACGCGCGCCTGATCGGCGCCGACCTCGCGCTGGCCGCGCGCGACGGCGAACGCGCGCGCACGCTGCTCGCGCCGCTGCCGCCCGACGACGCGCAGGTGCGCTCGCGCCGCCAGCGGGCCGAGGACGCCTCGAGCGGTTGGGGCTCGCCCGCCACGCCGCCGGTCACCGCCTACGCGCCCGTGAAACTCTGCGACGACACGCCCGAGGGCCCGGCCTGCGCGCTCGCGCCCTGGGACACGCCGAAGGCCGGCGATGCCGCCACGCGCGCCTACGCGGCCTATGCGCAGAAGCGCTATCCCGAGGCCATCGCGCTGGCGAAGCAGGCCGCGGCCGAACGGCCCGACGACGCATCGCGCCAGAAGCTGCTGACCACCACGCTCGCCGCTGGCACGACCGCGGAGCGCCAGCAGGCGCTGCAGCGGCTCGACACCGCGATCGCCGCGCAACCCGCCGACGCCACCCTGTTGCGCCAGCGCGGCTACCTGCACATCGCGAACAAGGACCCGGCGCTCGCGCTGCAGGATTTCGTCGCGGCCCGCCACACCGGCCAGGCCCCGCGCAGCAACCTGCTCGACGAGGCGCAGGCGGCCGCCGGCACCGGCGACCGCGCCGGCGCGGCCGCCACGCTGCGCCAGGCCGTCGACGACGAGGACGTGGGCTGGCTCTCGCTCGACCGCCAGCAGCTCCACGACCTGCGCGGCACCATCGCCAGCTATTCGCGCGAATGGGGCGTGAACAGCACCGTCGGCTACCGCGGCGCGCATGCCGCCTCCTTCGGACTGCCCGGCCAGCCGGTGGCCGTGCCCGGCAACGCGAGCTTCAACACCACCGAGGTGTTCTGGCGCCCGGGCGGCATCCTCAACACCAACCGCAGCATCTTCGACGTCTACGGCCGCTTCTCGACCACGCTGCACGCCGGCACCGACGTGACCGCCGCGCAGCTCATGCCGAACCCCTGCGGCGGCGTCGGCGTCACGCCCGAGCAGCGCACCCGCGGCATCGCCGGCCTGCCGTCGACCAGCGCCGCCCTCGGCGTGCGCTACACGCCCGACACCGCGACCGGCCTCACCTTCGGCCTCGAGCGGCAGTTCATGCTGGGCAGCGCCACGCGTTCCGGCGCCATCGATCCCGCGCCCGCGAGCCTGCGCTGCCAGCTCAACAACCGCTCCGCGGCCCTCGACTACCGCGCCGATACCGGCTCGGGCGGCTGGCAGGCCTACCTGCTCTACGGCTTCTACGAAGGCACCGGCCTGCGGGTGGACACGCGCAGCTGGTTCACCATGGAAGGCTACCTGCAGGCCGGCTACACCCTGCTCGACATGCCGGCCGCCTACACCGTGCGCGACACCGCCGGCAACGTGCTCGCCGACGGCAGCGGCCGCCTCAAGCGCGGCCAGGGTTTCGCCGCCGGCGAGGTGCGCATCGGGCGCAGCTTCGTCACCGACTACAACGACCGCCTCGTGTTCTTCCCCCACGTCACGCTCGCCGCGGACTGGTTCTCCAACCGCAACCGCGCCAGCGGCGTGCCGATCGCGGGCTTCGACAGCGTGGCCCTGGCCGACCGCGGATCGAGCTGGTCGGCCGGCGCGGGCGTGGGCATCAACCTGCGCTACTGGTTCAACGAGGACCGCTACAACGCGCAGCGCTCGCATGTGGATGCGAGCTTGCAGGTACCGGACCACGCTGGGAGGGGTGGCGGGGCGGGCGAAGGGGGTGTTCTTGAATCTGACGTTGTCGTACTAGGCACCGGGGTCAGGGCGCAACGCCCCAATCCTCGCGCAGCCGCTTCGCCTCGGGCGCGTCATCGAGCACCCACGGATCGATCGCGAACGCAATCACGCGCTCAGCGCCATAGCCGCGCGCGATCTCCATTTGCCGTCGCACGCGCTCGGGCGTCGCGGCACGCGCCTTGAAACCCTCCTCGCCCCCCGGCGCCGCAGGCAACTGCTCGAACAGTTCGACCACCAGATCGAAGGCCACGCCACGCCGCCGCAACATCGCGCGCAGCGGCTCGAGCCCCGCGAGGTTGTCCATGCCGGCCACGCCCACGCCGTCCTGCAACATGGGCCGCAGCGGCACGCGGTCGAGGATCTGCGACCAGAGTTCCGCGAGCGAGCCCTCGGTCGGCAGCCGGCTGAAGAAGGTCGACACCGCGAGCGGCTGGCCGCCGGTGCGGCGAGCGACGGTTGCGATGCCGTCGAGCCAGTCCACCAGTTGCTGCCGCCGCTCGCCCGTTGCCCAGTTGTACTGGTCGATCTCGTAAGGCAGGTACCAGCCACGAAAGCCCTGCCGCTTGGGCCACAGGGACGACTCCATGAACCGCAGGCAGCGATCCCGCGCGGTGGCCAGCAGCGACTGCAGCACCGCCGGGTCCTTCGAGCCCATGGCCTTCCACCAGCCTTCGTCGTAGGGCAGGCCCATGCGGATGCCCATGCCTTCGCGCGCGGCCTCCTCGAACAGCATGGCGAGCAGGCCGTCGGGCGGCGCCCAGTCGAACGCGCCGCCGTACAGGGCGCTCCACTGCAACACGATCTCGTCGCAGCCGAGTGCGCGCGTGATGCGCAGCCGGCGCCGCCATTCGTCGAGGGAGAGCGATTCGTGGCTTTTCCAGGGCTGCAGGAAGCTGCCCTGGAACCTCGGCGGCGGCGCGGTGCAGGCGCTCATCAGGGCGGCCGCGGCCAGCATCAGACAGCTGCGTCGACGAAGCAGCGGGAGCGGCGGGGGCGCGGGGATGGGAGGCATCGGCCCACAGTATCGGCGCGTCGCCGCGCGAGGCTTCGCGCCGCGGCGGCGGGCCGCGGGCGGCTGTGGTCTTCAGGACACATTTGTCCACAAAGGTCAAAAGGCATAGGAAGGTTTGCAGCGACCCCAATCTATGATGAGAATCGTTTTCATTCATAACAAGCTCGCCAGAGCCCGGCCACGCTGGCCCACCCGCGTCGTGCCGTCCCGTTTCCGACCTCGCCCCGCCCCCGCACCGGCTCGCCGGTGCCTGCCTTTTCTCGCCGATTCCTGACCGATGCCCTCGTCCGCCGCTTCCCCGTCCCCGCACCGCTTCCTCTCTTCCTCCCTCTTCCCTCCGTCCCCTGGCGCGCCATTGCCTGGTCGCCTGCCTCGCTTTCGCCGCCGCGAGCGCCGCGGCCCAGGCCCCGACCGCGCCCGCGACGGGCCAGCTCGGCGAAGTCGTCGTCTCCGGTGAAGCCGAAGCCATCGGCGGCCTGCAGAAGACCTATGCCGGCGGCCAGTTCGCGCGCGGTGGCAGCCTCGGCATCCTGGGCATCACCGACCTGATGAACGTGCCCTTCAGCACCACCAACTACACGGCCGAGCTGATCCAGAACCAGCAGGCGCTGAGCGTGGCCGACGTGGTGATGAACGACGCCTCGGTGCGCCCGCTGACCTCGCGCGGCGGCTTCGGCGACGACTTCCAGATCCGCGGCTTCACCGTGCCCAACGCCGACATCGGCCTCAACGGCCTGTTCGGCCTCACGCCCACCACGCGCGTGCCGCTCGAGATGATCGAGCGCGTCGAGGTGCTCAAGGGCCCGGGCGCGCTGGCCAACGGCGTCGGCCCCAGCGGCAGCGTGGGCGGCAGCATCAACGTGGTGACCAAGCGCGCGGCCGACGCGCCGCTCACGCGCCTGACCACCACCTACATGAGCAAGGGCCAGCTCGGCACGCACCTCGACGTGGGCCGCCGCTTCGGCGACGAGAACCAGTGGGGCGTGCGCGTCAACGGCGTGTTCCGCAACGGCGAAGGCAACATCGACAACGGCAAGCAGAAGCTCGGCCTCGGCTCGCTGGGCCTCGACTACCTCGGCACGCGCCTGCGCTGGTCGCTCGACGCCTTCGCGAGCAAGGGCGAGACGCGCGAGTTCCGCCCGCAGACCAGCTTCGCGGCCGGCATCACGCGCATCCCCGAACCGCCGTCGGCGCGCCTGAACTTCTACCCGGGCACCGAGCTCAACGACAACGTCAAGACCGCCATCTCGCGCGTCGAGTACGACATCAGCGACAGCACGATGGTCTACGGCAGCGTGGGCTACACCGACCTCGACTACCGGCAGGTGTTCCCGAGCGGCCGGCCCAATTCGCTGGGCAACTTCAACGTCTCGAACGCCTACTACGACTTCTACAGCAAGACCACCGCGGCCGACGCCGGCGTGCGCACGAAGTTCAAGACCGGCAGCGTGGGCCACACGGTGGCGCTCGGCGTGAACCTGCTCGACCAGGAGTCGGGCTTCTTCTATGCGACCTCGCGCACCACGAATCCGTCGAGCCTTTACTTTCCGTCTGCGCTGCCGCCGGTGACCACGCCGCGCACGCCGGCGGTGAAGTCGGCCGATCTCAAGCAGTCGAGCGTGGTGCTGGCCGACACGATGTCCTTCGCCGACGGCCGCTTCCTCGCGACGCTGGGCCTGCGCGACCAGACCATCGAGCAAGAGAACTTCTCGCAGACCTCGGGCGCGTCGACCAGCCGCTACAAGGCCAGCGCGACCTCGCCGCTGGTGGGCCTGGTGTTCAAGCCGGTGCAGAACGTCTCGGTGTATGCCAACTACACGGCCGGCCTCACGCGCGGCGGCACGGCGGGCCCGGGCACGGCCAACGTCGGCGAGACCTTCGCGCCGCAGAAGTCGAAGCAGTACGAAGCCGGCGTGAAGGTCGACTGGGGCCGCCTCACGACGCAGGCCGCCGTCTACCAGATCACGCGGCCCAATGCCCTCACCGACCCGGCCACGCTGGTCTACAGCTTCGGCGGCGAGCAGCGCAACCGCGGCCTCGAGCTTACGGCCTACGGCGAGCTCCAGCAGGGCCTGCGCGTGATGGCCAGCGCGGCCTTCAACGACGCCAAGCTCACGCGCACCGCGGGCGGCACCAACCAGGGCAAGGACGCCGCCCGGCGTGCCCGACCGCACCTTCAACCTGGGCCTGGACTGGGACACGCCGTGGGTGGCGGGCCTGAGCCTGAACGGCCGCGTGATCCACACGTCTTCCGTGTATGCCGACGCCGCCAACATCCTGCGCGTGCCGGGCTGGACGCGACTCGACATCGGCGCGCGCTACGCCACGAAGATGGGCGGCAAGCCCGTGACCTTCCGCGCCAACCTCGAGAACGTGTTCGACAAGAACTACTGGGTGACCAGCACCTACGTCACCGTGGGCGCGCCGCGCACGCTGATGCTGTCGGCCACCGTCGATTTCTGAACCTGAACCAAGGAGCTCTACGCATGAACCGCATCAACGCCATCGCCACCGCCGCCTTCGCCCTGCTGGGCTTCGCCGGTGCCGCGCAGGCGCACCAGATCTGGATCGAGCAGCCGGCCGGCGAGAAGACCGCCGTCGTGCGCTTCGGCGAATTCGGCGAGAACCTGCGCGAGGTCTCGCCGGGCCTGCTCGACAAGTTCGGCAAGCCCACCGCCACCCTGGTGTCGGCCAAGGGCGAGCAGAGCGTCGACGCGCAGAAGACCGCCAGCGGCTTCGCGCTGCCCTTCGGCGCCGCGGCCGGCGAGAGCATCGTGGCCGAGGACGCGGGCTATCCGCTGTTCAACCGCAAGCAGGGCGACAAGCAGACCGTCGGCCGCTACCACCCGGCCGCGCGCCTGGTCACCGGCTTCGCGCCGCTGCAGCCGAAGCTGGTGCTCGACCTCGTGCCCGAGGGCAATGCCGGCGAGTTCAAGCTGTTCTTCAAGGGCCAGCCCAAGGCCAAGACCAAGGTCGCGCTGGTCACGCAATCGGGCTGGACCAAGGAAGGCCACACCGACGAACAGGGCCTGGTGAAGTTCGACCTGCCGTGGCAGGGCACCTACGTGGCCGAGGTCAGCGTCAGCGACGCCGTGGCCGGCGAGCGGCCCGGTGCCAACGGGGCCCCCGAGAAGTTCGACAGCGTGAGCTATGTGACGACGCTGACGTACGTGAAGGCGGACGGCATCGCGGCGCTGCCGGCGGGGCCTGCGGCGGCGCCGAACAAGTGATCGATCGCCGCCCGCGTTCTACGCGGGCGGATCGTCGGTCGCGCCCTCCATCTCCCGCACCCACCGCCACAACGTCGACCGGCTCACGCCCAGCTGCCGCGCGGTCTGCTGCCGGTTGCCGCCGTTCGCGGCCAGCAGTTCGCGCCACTGCGACTTCGCGGGCACGCCGCTCAGCTCGACCGGCGCGGCGCTCTCGTCCGCGAACAGCTCCGGGCATTCGTGCCGCAACTCCTCCCAGCGAATCTCCTCGATGCGCTCGAACTGCATGAGGAACACGGCGATGCGCTCGCCCACGTTCTCGAGTTCGCGCACGTTGCCGGGCCAGCCGTAGGCCAGCAGGCGCGGCATCAGCGGCGCCAGCGCACGCCGCGCATCGAGCACGCCATGGCCCTGCCGCTGCAGGCAGCGCTCCACCAGCACCTGCGCCAGCAGCGCGACGTCCTCGCGACGTTCTCGCAGCGACGGCAGCACCAGGCGCAGCGTGTTGATGCGGTAGTAGAGGTCCTGGCGAAAACGCCGCTCGGCGATCATCTGCTGCAGCGGCTGATGCGTGGCGGCGATCACGCGCACGTCGACGGGGATCGGCGCGGTCGCGCCCAGCCGCGTGATCTCGCGCTCCTGCAGCACGCGCAAGAGGCGCGTCTGCAGGTGCAGCGGCATGTCGCCGATCTCGTCGAGGAACAGGGTGCCGGTGTGCGCGGTCTCGAACAGGCCGCGCTTGCCGCCGCGGCGCGAACCGGTGAAGGCGCCCTCCTCGTAGCCGAACAGCTCGCTCTCGAGCAGCGCCTCGGGAAAGGCCGCGCAGTTCACCGCCACGAAGGGGCGGCCCGCGCGCGTGCTCTCGTTGTGGATCGACTGCGCGAACAGCTCCTTGCCCACGCCGCTCTCGCCGGCGATCAGCACCGTGAGATCGTTGCGCGCGAAGCGCTGCGCGGTCTGCACGGCGCGCGCGAACGCCGGGCTGTGGCCCACCAGGCTCGCGAAGCGGTGCCGCGCCGCGCTCTGGCGGCGGCCGTGCTGCATGCGCAGGCTGGTGTCGGCTTCCTGGATCGCGCGCGCGTCGTAGAGCGTGAGCGCGGCGCCGACGATCTCGCCGTGCTCGCGGATCGGCGTGCGGTTGACCACCCAGTCGCGCTGCGCGAAGCGCTGCACGAGGGCACGCTCCTCCAGGCCCTGGTCGAGCGTGGCCCGCAGCGACAGCTCGGGCTGCATCACCTCGAGCGAGCGACCGAGCAGGCGCGCGGGCGCATGGCCCAGCAGCAGCTGCATCGGCGGATTGACCGCGATGATGCGGTTGTCGCGGTCGACCGCGAGCACCGCCTCCTGCAGGTTGTGCAGCACGCCATTGAGCTGCTCGTAGCGCCCGGCCTCGAGCCGCGCCACGCGCGCGAGCTCCATCGCATCCTCGAAGCCCTTGCGGATGCTCGCGAGCGAATAGGCCAGCAGGCCGTGCAGCCCCGCCTGCTGCGCCAGCTCGACCACCAGGCTCGAGCCCACGATCACGTCGAAGCCCTCGCGGCGCAGTGACTCGAAGCGCTGACGCGCGTCGTCGGGCGTGCGGTAGGCGTACTGGCTGACCTCGATGTTGAGCAGGTCCTTGACCTCGTCGAGCTCGGGAATGGTCTGGCCGTACATCACCACGCCCACGCGCTTGGCGATGCGCCGCGCCTTGATCAGCGCCTGCATCAGGTCGAAGCCGCCGAGCTGGATGGTGGCCACCGGCGCCTCGAGACCGGCGCGCAGGATGCTCGCGTTCGAGCCCGCGCTCACGAAGGCATCGACCAGGCCACGCTCGAGGCGGTCGCGCGCGATCGCGAGCGCGTCGCCGAAGGTGCCGTCGACCACCTCGATCTCGGCGCGGCCGACGTACTCGGCCACCACGGGCAGCGCGAATTCGCGGATCTGGCGGTAGCTCAGGAAGCACAGGCGCGGCAGGCCGCGGCGCGCGGGCGAGGCCGGGTCGGCGGGGAGTGGGCGTTCCATCATGCGTTGCATTGAAACATGCCAAGCGTTTCATCCATGTCGCACAAGACACAGTAAAAACCCGAGTCTCCTGAAAAATATCCTTTCACATCAACGACTTGCCTCCAGGCCCGCGCACTGGCACATGCCGTGCAACACGAAGGTCTTTCAGGAGACACACGACTTGGCACTCGAACACATCACGGTGCTCGACCTGACGCACATGCTGTCGGGCCCCTACGGCACCATGCTGCTGGCCGACCTCGGCGCGCGCACCATCAAGGTCGAGCCGCCCGGCAGCGGCGAAGGGACCCGACGCCTGCTGGAGAACGATCCCGACTACGCGCGCGGCGGCATGGGCGCCTACTACCTCACGCTGAACCGCAACAAGGAGAGCGTCTGCGTGGACCTCAAGAGCCCCGAGGGCAAGGCCGTGTTCCTCGACCTGGTGCGCCGGGCCGACGTGGTGTTCGACAACTTCAGCGTCGGCGTCACGCAGCGCCTGGGCATCGACTTCGAATCGCTGTCGCAGGTCAACCCGCGCATCGTGACCTGCTCGGTCACGGGCTTCGGCCAGACCGGCCCCGAGACGCAGCGCCCGGCCTTCGACCAGGTGGTGCAGGCGATGGGCGGCGGCATGTCGATCACCGGCACGCCCGAGAGCGGCCCCACGCGCAGCGGCATCCCGATCGGCGACCTCGGCGGCGGCATGTTCGGCGCGATGGGCGTGCTGGCGGCGCTGGCCGAGCGCGAGCGCACCGGGCGCGGCCAGCACGTCGACATCTCGATGCTCGACGCGCAGATCTCGCTGCTCAACTACATGGCGACCATGCACCTGATGTCGGGCCACGTGCCCGCGGGCATCGGCAACGGCCACTTCGTGCACGTGCCCTACAACAGCTACCCCACGGCCGACGGCCACATCATCATCGCCTGCATCGGAGACCCCTTCTTCGAGCGCTTCGTCGAGTTCATCGACCTGCCGGAGCTGCGCGACCCGGCCTACCGGCAGCAGCCGGTGCGCTTCGCGGCCAAGGCCGAGATCGACGCGCTGATCGCCGGCGAACTGCGCAAGCAGCCGACCGCGCACTGGCTCGAGCGGCTGCGCCAGGCGCGCATTCCGTGCGGGCCGGTCAACGACTTCGCGCAGGCGCTGAGCGACACGCAGGTTCTCGCGCGCGACATGGTGGTCGAGGTGCCGCTGCACACCGGCGAGACCGTGCGCATGCCGGGCAACCCGATCAAGCTCTCGGCCGCCGCGCCGAAGGCCTACGGCAGCCCGCCCGCGCTCGGCGAGCACACGCGCCGCGTGCTCGGCGACTGGGTCGGCTATTCCGACGCGAAGCTGGACGCGCTGCGCCAGGCCGGCACCATCGCCTGAAGATGCCGATGGAAGCCATCCACATCACCGACGTCGCGCCGCGCGACGGCCTGCAGAACCAGCCGGTGCACCTGGGCGCCAACGACAAGCTGCGCCTGGTGCAACTGCTCGCGGCCGCCGGCGTGTGCAGCATCGAGGCCACCAGCTTCGTGTCGCCCAAGGCCGTGCCGCAGATGGCCGACGCGGCCGAGCTGCTGCCGGTGGTGCACGCGGCGCTGCCCGAGCTGCGCTGCTCGGTGCTGGTGCCCAACCTCAAGGGGCTGGAGCGCGCGCATGCGGCCGGCGCGGCCGAGATCGCGGTCGTGCTCTCGGCCACCGAGACCATGAACCAGCGCAACATCAACATGGGCCTGGAGCAGGCGACCGAGGTCAGCGAACGCACGCTGGCCGCGGCGCAAGCGCTGGGCCTGCGCACGCGCGCCTACGTGGCCGTGGCCTTCGACTGCCCGTTCGAGGGCGAGACGCCGCTGGCCGAGGTGCTGCGCCTCGCGCAGCGCATGCAGGCCGCGGGCGCCGGCGAGATCGTGATCGCCGACACCATCGGCTCGGCCTCGCCGGGCATGGTGAAGCAACGCATGCGCGTGCTCGCCGAAGCCATCGCGCCCGAACGGCTCGCGATCCACCTGCACGACACGCGCGGCATGGCGGTCGCCAATGCCTGGGCCGCGCTCGAGGCCGGCATCCGGCGCTTCGACGCCAGCGTGGGCGGCATCGGCGGCTGCCCGTTCGCGCCCGGTGCCGCCGGCAACCTCGCCACCGAAGACCTGGTGCTGATGGCCGAGCGCAGCGGTTTTGCCACCGGCATCGCGCTCGACGGCCTGCTCGAGGCGATCGACTTCGCGCAGGAGCGGTTGCAGCGCCCGCTCGGCGGCCGCGCGATCGCCTGGCTGCGGCGCCAGCGCGAGAAGAAGAATTCATCCAACAACACATCCCCGGAGACAGCCAAGACATGACGAACCCATCGACCCCCTTCACCGCGCATCCCACCCGCCGCACGGCGCTCGCCGCGCTGGCGGCCCTGGCCTCGACCGGTGCCTGGGCGCAGGCACCGGCCGCCAAGTTCCCGACCAAGCCCGTCACCCTGGTCGTGCCCTACTCGGCGGGCGGCGGCACCGACATCGTGGGCCGGCTGATGGCGCAGCGCCTGTCGGAGCTGTGGGGCCAGTCGGTGGTGGTGGACAACCGCACCGGCGCCAACGGCGTGATCGGCTCGAACTTCGTCGCGCGCGCGCCGGCCGACGGCCACACGCTGCTGCTGGTGGTGGGTTCGCACGCGGTCAACCCGGTGCTGATGAAGAGCCTGCCCTACGACACCGACAAGGCCTTCACGCCGATCACCAACATCGCGAACTCGCCCTCGGTGCTGGTGGTGCAGGCCAACGGCCCCTACAAGACGCTGCGCGACGTGATCGAGGCCGCGCGCAAGGAGCCGCTGGGCGTGGGCTACTCCGAGGGCCAGACCCGGCTGACCGGCGAGATGATCCGCCAGGCCGGCAAGCTGCAATCGACCGGCGTGCCCTACAAGGGCGGCGCGCCGATCATGGTCGACATCATCGGCGGCCACCTGCCGATGGGCGTGACCAGCGTGCTGACCGCCTTGCCCCATGTGCGCTCGGGCGCGCTGCGCGTGGTCGGCGTGGCCGACACGCAGCGCATGGCGCTGTTTCCCGATGCGATGACCTTCAAGGAGGCTGGCCTCGACAGCGTGGAGTCGCTGAGCTGGTACGGCCTGTTCGGCCCGGCCGGCCTGCCCGCGCCGATCGTCGCGCAGATCAACCAGGACCTGAAGAAGGTGGCGGCCGACCCGGCCGTGCTCAAGCAGATGGAGGACCAGGGCGCGCACATCACGCTCACGCCGCCGGCCGAGTTCCGCAGCTTCCTCGCGGCCGAGACGAAGAAGTGGACGCTGGTCGCGCAACGCGGCGGCATCCGGGCCGAGTGACGATGGCCAGCCCCCTCCTTCGCGAGAAGCTCGAGCGCCGCGAGTTCATCGTCATCCCCGGCCTGCAGGACATGATCGCCGCCACCATGGCGGCCAAGGTCGGCTTCGACATCGTCTACGGCTCGGGCTTCTGGCTCACGGCCTCGAGCCTGGGCCTGCCCGACGCGGGCATCGCCACCTACACCCAGATGCTCGACCGCATGGCGACGCTGGTGCGCAGCAGCGGCGGCGCGGCCGTGATCGCCGATGCCGACACCGGCTACGGCGGCCTGCTCAACGTGCACCACACGGTGCGCGGCTACGAGGCGGCCGGCGTCACGGCCATCCAGCTCGAGGACCAGGAGTTTCCGAAGAAGTGCGGCCACACGCCGTTCAAGCGCTGCGTGCCGGTGCAGGACATGGTCGACAAGATCCGCGTGGCCGCCGAGGCGCGCGAGGACAAGAAGAACTTCCTGATCATCGCGCGCACCGATGCGCGCGCCGAGCTCGGCGTCGACGAGGCGCTGCGCCGGCTCGAGGCCTATGCGCACGCGGGCGCCGACATCCTGTTCTTCGAGGCGCCGCAGTCCGAGGCCGAGATGCGCCGCGCCTGCGAGGCCTTCGAACTGCCGATGATGGCCAACATGTCCGATGGCGGGAAGACGCCGATGCTGAGCGCGCAGACGCTGCAGCAGATCGGCTTCTCGCTCGCCATCTATCCGTCGATGACCAGCCTCGTGGCGGCAGCCGCGATGGAGCGCGCACTGCGCCACCTGAAGGCGAGCGGCGCCAGCGTGGCACCGGGCGACGATCTGTTCGACTTCAACGAGTTCTGCCGGCGCATCGGCTTCGAGGAGGTCTGGGACTTCGAGAAACGCTGGGCGCGATAGCCAGCTCCTTCACACCAACAACAACGGAGACAAGAGATGAGAAATGCATGGAAGCTCGCGCTGCTCGGCATCGCGGCCGCGGCCCTGGCCGGCTGCTCGACGGGCGCGCTGCAGGTGGCCGACGTCGGCAGCTATCACGTGGGCGGACGCGCCGTCACGCTCACGGGCCTGCCCGAGAAGGAACTGGTGTTCACGCCCGGCGCGCCGCCGCTGAAGTTCGACCCCAACGGCGACTTCGAGGTCGAGGGGCTCTATGCGCGCTACACGCGCCTGGCGAACCCGAAGGGCCGCTATCCGCTGCTGCTGTGGCATGGCGGCGGCCTCTCGGGCGTGACCTGGGAGACCAAGCCCGACGGCCAGCCGGGCTGGGAGAACCACTTCCTGCGCGCGGGCTGGGACGTGTACGTGAGCGACGCGGTCGAGCGCGGCCGCGCCTCGTGGGCGCGCTATCCCGAGATCTTCAAGAGCGAGCCCTTCTTCCGGCCGAAGAAGGAAGGCTGGGAGCTGTTCCGCATCGGCGAGACCGGCTCGTACGACACCGATCCCGCGAAGCGCCGCGCGCTGCCGGGCACGCAGTTCCCGGTGGCCAGCTTCGACCAGTTCGCGAAGCAGGCGATCCCGCGCTGGAGCACCAACGACGCGGCCACGCAGGCGGCCTACGACGCCTATGTGCAGAAGGCCTGCCCCTGCGTCATCGTGGTCCACAGCCAGGGCGGCAACTTCGCCTTCAATTCGGCGCTCAGGTACCCCGACAAGGTCAAGGCCATCGTCGCCGTCGAGACCTCGGGCTCGCCGAACCCCGAGACCACCGACTTCGCGCGCCTCAAGGGCGTGCCCATGCTGTGGGTGTGGGGCGACAACCTCGAGCGCTATCCGTTCTGGACGCGCATCACGGCGCAGCAGGAGAACTTCCGCCAGCGGCTGATCGCGGCCGGCGGCACCGGTGACCGCCTGCTGCTGCCCGAGCTCGGCTGGCGCGGCAATTCGCACATGCTCATGATGGACCGCAACTCCGATGCGATTGCCGAGCGCGTCGACCAGTGGCTCGCGAAGCAGGGCCTGAAGCGCTGAGCGACACGAGAACGAAACCAAGAACGAACGAAGGAGACAAGCGATGAATGCATGGAAGAACACGCTGGCGCGCCTGCTCGCGGCCGCGCTGCCGCTCGCGCTGGCCATGGGCCCCGCGGCCGCGCAGCAGGACTACCCCAACAAGCCGATCCGCCTGATCGTGCCCTTCACGCCCGGCGGCGTGACCGACACTGGCGCGCGCGTGGTGGCCGACAAGCTCGGCGCGCGCCTGGGCCAGACCGTGGTGGTCGACAACCGGCCCGGCGCCTCGGGCAACATCGGCACGCAGATGGTGGCCACCGCGGCGCCCGACGGCTACACGCTGCTGCTGGGCTTCGACGGCACGCTGGTCATCAACCCGCACGTCTATGCCAAGGTGCCGTTCGACACGCTCAAGGACTTCGTGCCGGTCAGCAAGATCGGCGACGCGGTGCTGATCATCGTCGTGCATCCTTCGGTGCCCGCGAAGACGCTGTCCGAGCTGGTGGCCTATTCGAAGACCAACCCGGGCGGCGTGTCCTACGGCAGCGCGGGCACCGGCAGCACGCCGCACCTGGCCGGCGAACTGCTCAAGGCCCGCACCGGCGCGAACTTCGTGCACGTGCCCTACAAGGGCGGCGGCCAGTCGATGACCGACGTGGTGGGCGGCTCGCTGCCGATGCTCTACACCGCGGTGGCCGGTGCCTATCCCTTTGTGCAGAAGGGCCAGATCCGGCCGATCGCCGTGTCGAGCGCGCAGAGGCTGGCCTCGCTGCCCGAAGTGCCCACGGTCGCCGAATCGGGCGTGCCGGGCTTCGAGTCGAGCTCGTGGATCGGCATCCTCGCGCCCGCGAAGACGCCGCAGCCCATCGTCGAGCGGCTGCAGCGCGAGCTGCATGCGGTGGTGCAGTCGCCCGAGGTGCGCGAGCGGCTCGCATCGCTCGGCATCTCGGCGCTGGGCAACACGCCCGCGGAGTTCGGCCAGCAGATCCGCGCCGACCTCGCCAAGTACGACCAGATCGTGAAGGCGGCCAAGATCCGGGTCGACTGAAACCGGGCATGGGGCGCGCCACCGCACAATGCGCGGGCACGCATCCTCGTGCGACCGCCGCCGCCCCATGAACCCGATCGAGATCCGCGCCCTGCCCGCGCATGCCCTGCTCGCCCGCTACGAGGGCACGGGCGCCTACACCGACTGCCACACGCTCGCCGTCGACGGCCGCGTGCCGCTGGCCAGCTACATCGAGGCCTTCTACACCTCGCCCGTGTTCAAGCCCGAGCGCTGGCTGCTCGGCGTCGTGCTCGGGCGGCGTGCGAACGACGCCGATGCGGCCGCGCTGGCCGCGGGCCATGTCGAGACCTTCTCGGCCTGGCGCGTCGAGGCGCGCGCGGACGACCAGATCGTGCTGGCGACAGGACGCACGCGCAGCTGGCTCATGGTGGCGCCGCGCGCGGACGGTGCGGCGCCGCAGACCACGCTGTTCTTCGGTTCGGCCGTTCTGCCGCGCGCGCGGGGCGGGCTCGGATGGACGGTCGATGCGCTGACGGGCTTCCACAAGCTCTATTCCCGCGTGCTGCTGCGCGCCGCCGCGAAGCGCCTCGCAGCTATGTCAAATACCGGATCACCAGCCGCGTCACCTCGTCGGTGAAGGCCTTCACCTTGCGGTTCGCGAGCAGCGCGGGGTTGTGCAGCACGGCCTCGTGCGCGAGCGTCTCGACCGACGCGACGCAGACGAAGGCCGCGAGATCGAGGTCGAGCTCGCGCAGCTCGCCGCGGTGGGCCTCGAGGTAGGCCCGCACCAGTTCGCGCACCTCGCGGTCGAAGCCCTCCACCTCCGCCAGCCGGCCGATGCGCGGAATCTGCTCGACCAGGACGCGGTGCAGCTCGGGATCGACGCGGTGCGCGTCGATCATCAGCGCGACCAGTTCGCGCACGCCCTGCTCGAGCGGCATGCCCGCGACCCGCACCAGCGCGCGGCGCAGCACTTCCATCATGTCGTTCTTGTGCCGCTCGATGACCGCGGCCACCAGCGCCTCCTTGGTCGGGAAGTACTGGTAGAGCGAGCCGATGCTGGCGCCGGCCTCGGCCGCGATGCGGTTGGTGCTCGCGCGCTCGAAGCCCTCGCGCACCAGAACGCGAGCAGTGGCCTCGATCAGCGCGTCGACGGTCGCGCGCGAACGCTCCTGCGAGGCCTTCTTTCTCGGGTGGACGACGGGTGCACGGGCCATGGCGTTCCTCGAATGCGAGTAGACATTGTGAGCAATTGCTCGGATTATCGATCGCAACGCAGCGAAGCGGAACACCCCTGGAGATGCCATGACCAAGACCCTGCGCCCGGCGCGCGACTTCACCCCCGCGGTGCCGGTGCTCGGCGCCTACGACCCCATCGTGTCGCTGTTCACGCGCGAGCGGCAGTGGCGTTCGGCCCTGCTGGCACAACTCGCGCCGCGGCCTTCGGACGTGATCGCCGACGTGGGCTGCGGCACCGGCTCCTTCCTGGCGCTGCTCGGCCGTTCGGGGTCGCTGCCTCGGCTGATCGGCATCGACCCCGACGAGCGCATCCTCGAGCGCGCCCGCGCCAAGCTCGCGGCCACAGGCGTGCGCTGCGAACTGCACCACGGCTACCTGCGCGACGCGGCCGCGCTGCTGTGGCCGCTGCAGCCGACCAAGATCGTGAGCAGCCTGGTGCTGCACCAGGTGCCGCTGGCCGAAAAGCACGCGGGCCTCGCGGCCATCCACGCGGCGCTGGTGCCGGGCGGCGAGTTGCACATCGCCGACTACGGCCTGCAGCGCACCCGGGCCATGCGAACGCTGTTCAGGCTGGTGCAGTGCGTCGACGGGTTCGCCGACACCCAGCCCGAATGCCGACGGCATCGTGCCGCGGCTGATGCGGGAAGCGGGCTTCGCCGAGGTCGAGGAGACCGCGGTGATCCCGACGCCGACGGGGTCGATCTCGCTCTACCGCGGCGTGCGTGCCCGCGCGCCGAAGGACCGGGCATGACGACCCCCATCAAGCCCGTGGTGTTCGCGAGCGTGGCGCTGGCCACGCTGACCAGCGCGGTGATCCTGCCGATCCTCGCGCCGCTGGTGCGCTCGCTGCACCTGACGGTGCAGCAGGGCGGGTGGATGCTGTCGATCAGCTCGCTCGCCATGGCCGCGATGGCGGCGCCCTGGGGCCTGGCCAGCGACCGCTGGGGACGCCGCCGCGTGCTGCTGATCGGCTTCGCGGGCATGTTCCTGGCCTATGCGCTGTTCGCGGCGGTGGTGCGGCAGGGCCTGTCGGGCCTGTTCGCCGGCACCGGGTTGTTCGCCCTGGTCACCGGCGCACGCGCCGTGCTGGTCGCCTTCCTGCCCGCCGTGCCGTCCGCGGCGCAGGCGCTGATGGCCGATCACACCGAGGCGGGAGAGCGCGCCGCGGGCATGGCATTGATCGGCGCGGCCAACGGCGTCGGCCTCGTGGTCGGCCCGGCGCTCGGCGGACTGCTCGCGCTGCGCGGCATCCTCTGGCCGCTGGTGCTGTCGGGCGCGCTGTGCCTGCTGGCCTTCTTCGTGGTGTGGGCCACGGTGCCGCGCGGCACGCGCAAGCGCGCGGCGGTCGCGTCGCCGCCGGTTTCGCGCTGGGGGCCCGAGATGCGGCGCTGGCTGGCGGCGAGCCTGATGTCGTGGACCGCGATCGTCACGATCCAGATCATCGCGGGCTTCTACTTCCAGGACCGGCTCGGCCTCGAGACCGCGCAGGTCGGTCCGCGGCTGGCCGCGGCTTTGACGGTGACAGGCGTGGCGCTGATCGCGAGCCAGCTGCTGCAGGCCCGCGTGCTGCGCTGGCCGGCGCAGCGCATGGTGATCGCGGGCAGCGCGGCCTGGATCGCGGGACTGCTGGTGTTGCTCGGCACCGTCTCGCTCGCGGCTTACGTGGCGGCCTTCGCGGTGCTCGGGGCCGGCGCCGGTTTCATGATGGCCGGCTCGATGGCCGGCGCCTCGCTCGCGGTGCCCACCGACCGGCAGGGCGCGGTCGCCGGACTGATCGCCGCGACCCAGGGCCTGGCGCTGATCGCGGCACCGGCCGCCAGCACCGCGCTCTACGCGCTCGACCGCATGCTGCCGTTCGCGGTGCTCGCTGCGCTGCTGTGCGCACTGGCGGTGCTGTTCGCGCTGCCCACGCTGGCCACCGCGCGCGAGTGACGCGCCGGCCTCAGCCGCGCACCGTGGCCAGCCACTCGCGCGGCGACACGCCCAGCTTCTGCGCGAACACCCGCGACAGCGCCGAGGCATTGGCATAGCCGAGTTCGTCGGCGATGGTCTTCACCGAGGCACCGCCACGCAGTTGCGCCTGCGCGATGCTGAGCCGCCAGAGCGCGAGGTAGTCGGCGGGCGTGGTGCCCACCACCTCGCGGAAGCGCTGCGCAAAGGCGCTGCGCGACAGGCCCGCCTCGCGCGCCATCTGCTCGAGCGGCCAGGGCTCGCCGGGCCGCTCGTGCAGCCCGACCAGCACGCGCGCGAGCCGCGGATCGCCGAGCCCCGTCAGCAGGCCCGGCGGCAGTTCGCTGTGCTCCGGATGATCGAGCAGCCAGCGCAGCAACTGGATCAGCACCACCTCGAACAGGCGGTCGGCCAGCAGCCGGTGGCCGCACTGCACGCGCGCGGTCTCGGCGAACAGCAGCGCGAGCGACTGCTCGAGCCCCTCGACCTCGCGCAGCGGCAGGAGGATCAGCGGCGGCAGCGCGCGCGCCAGCGGATGGGTCTCGCCGCCATCGAAGTCCAGCGTCGCGCAGACGAAGTCCGAGCCTTCGACGGGCGCGTTGTGGAAGTGGTGCGTCAGCGGGCGCGGATAGAACAGCAGGCTCGGTTCCTTCACGACCAGCTTGCGCCGCACGCCGCTGCGCGAGGCATGCGTGACCACCATCTCGCCGCGACGCAGCACATGCAGGAAGCCGCGCCCCGGCTCGGCCGCGAAGGTGGTGGTGCCGCACAGCGGGCCGTTGTGGAACAGGTGCGCGCGCACGCGGAAGCGCTCGAGCAGCGCGGACAGCCTGTCGATCGGAGGTGGCGCGGTCATCTGGACGAAAAGGTATGTTCCATGTACAAAACGAGCCGAATCATACGACCATCGCGCGCACACTTCCTTCACCGACTCACAACCCCGAAGGAAATCACCATGTCCCGCATCCCCCTCGTCTCCCCCGCCGAAGCCACCGGCGACACCCAGGCGCTGCTTTCGCAGATCCATGGCGCCTTCGGTGCCACGCCCAACATGTTCCGCGCCGTCGCCAACTCGCCGGCCGCGCTCCAGAGCCTGTGGGGATCGTTCGGCGCGCTCGGCGGTGGCGTGATTCCCGCGCAGCTCGGCGAGAAGATCGCGGTGGCGATCGCCGACCGCAATGCCTGCCACTACTGCCTGGCCGCGCACACGGCGCTGGGCCGCAAGGCCGGTGCCTCGTCGGCCGAGATGACCGCCGCGCAGCACGGCGAGTCCGCCGACCCGCAGACCGCCGCCGCGCTGCGCTTCGCGCTCGCGGTGGTCGAGCAGCGCGGCCAGATCGACGCCGCCGAGGTGCAGGCGCTGCGCGACGCGGGCTTCGACGACCGCCAGATCGTCGAGCTGCTGGCGCACGTGGCCTTGAACCTGTTCACGAACTATGTGAATGTCGCCTTCGACGTGCCCGTCGATTTCCCGGGCGTGAAGCTGCGCGCGGCCGCCTGAGCGGCGGCGCCGGGGCCTTGCCATTGCACTGGAGCCATCAACCATGTCGAGAATCCATCCCCCGGCGCCCGAGCTGCAGGTCGAGCGCTGGCTCAATACCGAGGCCCCCGTCACGCTCGAATCGCTGCGCGGCAAGGTCGTGGTGCTGCATGCCTTCCAGATGCTGTGCCCGGCCTGCGCCACGCACGGCCTGCCGCAGGCCAAGAAGACGCGGCAGCTGTTCGCCGCGAAGGACGTCGCGGTGATCGGACTGCACTCGGTGTTCGAGCACCACGAGGTCATGACGCCCGCGGCGCTCGAGGCCTTCGTGCGCGAGTACCGCTACGTGTTCCCGATCGGCATCGACCGGCCCTCGCCCGGCAGCAGCATTCCGCAGACCATGCGCGCCTACCAGTTCCAGGGCACGCCGAGCGTGGTGCTGATCGACCGGCAGGGGCGGCTGCGGCTGAGCCACTTCGGCCTGCTCGACGACATGGCGCTCGGCGCGGCCATCGGGCAGCTCGCGGCCGAGGACGTGGCCGCGCCGTTGATCGCGGACGCGGTGCGCGACGAAGGAGCTCACGCGAACGAAGGCTGCGGCGACGCAGGCTGTCCGGTTGGCTGACGTCGCGCGCTGGCGTGCGTCCGACAGCCGCGCGCGCGCCGCCTGTTAGCTTGGGGGTCCCCGCAACGCGGTACTACATACAGACAGAGAGGGACACCATGCCGAACCAACCCCCGCAGGGGCAGAACCACCAGAAGCCCGGCATCGTGATGTGGAGCGCCATCGCCGTGGTCGCCGTGGTGCTGGTCATCTACGCGCTGACGTGGGTGAGCAGCGAACGCGACAAGCCCGCGCCCGCGACGCAGGGCGCGCCCGCCGCCACCGCGCCGGCCAAGGGCAAGTAGCGGGCCGTGCGCGACCGCCATCCACGATGGCCACGCACACTCTTGCATTACCCCTATTGGCCGATGGTCAGGCCCGAGCCGCGCCGCCACAATGACCGAGGCGCACGCCACGCCCGCGGCCTCGTCGGAGCAGAACATCCGAATCCAACACACCGACACGCGCCGCGGGATCCCACACCGCTCCACGTCAAGGAAAGCTTTCAGATGTACTTCGAGAACAAGACCGCATGGGTGACCGGCGCTTCCTCCGGCATCGGCGAGGCGCTCGCGCTCGCGCTGCTCGAGCGCGGCGCGCGCGTGATCGCCTCCGGCCGCCGCCCCGAGCCGCTGGCCGCCCTCGCGGCGCGCGCGCCCGAACGCGTGCTGGTACTGCCCTTCGAGGCCACAGACTACGACGCCCTGCCGGCCATCGTCGAGCGCGCCGCCGGCTGGCAGGGCCGGATCGACGTGCTGATCAACAACGCCGGCATCGCCCAGCGCAGCCTCGCCATCGACACCGACCTCGCCGTCTATCGCCGCCTGATCGAGGTCGACTACCTCGCACCCGTCGCCCTCACCCAGCTCGTGCTGCCGCGCATGGCCGAGCGCCGCAGCGGCCACATCGCCGTGATCGGCTCGGTGGCCGGCAAGGTCGGCGCGCCGCTGCGCACCGGCTACAGCGGCGCCAAGCATGCGGTGCAGGGCTACTTCGATGCCCTGCGCGCCGAGGTCGAGCAGGCCTACGGCATCCGCGTCAGCGTCGCGCTGCCGGGCTCGGTGCGCACCGCGGTGTCGATCAACGCGCTCGGCCCCGACGGCAGCGCGCGCGGCCGTTCCGACGCGAACATCGACCAGGGCATGGAGCCCGCCGTCGCGGCCGGCCTGCTGCTCGACGGCATGGCTTCGGGCCAGCGCGAGATCGAGATCGCGGCGGGGCTCGAAGCAGCCGCGCTGCAACTGCGTCGCCACGACCCCAACCGCCTGTTCGACATGGCCGCGCAGGAAGGCGCACGGCTCGCGGCGCAGCGCGAGCAGCAGGGGGCGGGGGCGAGCTTCGATCCGGCGGATGTGAGGGCGGCGGGGACGTATGGGCAGGAAGCCTTGAAGGCAGCTTGAGCGTTGCCGGGCCGGAAGGAGTGGGGTCGGTCTTCCGATCACGCTCCTCCTTGTTCTTCCCGCGTGCCCCGGGTACCTCGCGCCGCCCTGGATCCGGTGGAGGCTGCGGGCACGAAGGCACGAACGCCAGCAAATCTCTCTCAACCGTGTTGAGAATTTCGAAATCGGCTGCGCCGAGCAGCCGTCCGCCTCAATCCCGTGAGGTGTAGAGATTCGGGAAATACCGCTCCATCAACGACTGCGGCCGGAGCGGTGCCGTGAACCCGAACCGTTCGTACAGCCCGTGCGCATCGCTCGTCGCCAGCGTGAAGCGACGCAGCCCCTGCAGCGCTGGGAAGTCCATCACCGCCTGCACGAGCGCCTTGCTGTAGCCCTTGCCTCGATGCTCGGGCAGCACGAACACGTCGACCAGGTTCGCGAAGGTCGCGTGGTCGGAGATCACGCGGGCGAAGGCCACCTGGTCGGCACCGATGAAGCCGCTGAAGCACAGCGAGTGCTCGATCGAGCGCTGCACGATGGCCAGCGGAATGCCTCGGCCCCAGGTCGAGCTTTCGCTGAGGAAGCGATGAACCAGGGCGATGTCGATCGCCGCTTTGTCGGTGGTGATGCGCAGTTCGGTCATGGTCGTTCGAGGATAGCGCAGGCCTGTTGATCGGGGTTGCGCGCGGCCTGCGCAAAAGGACATGTGCATCGCACCTTGCGCAACGGCGCGACCTCGACCCGGCCCCTGATGGACACCGAGAGCGGGTTCCTGCGGGTGCCGATGACGCGCGGCGTGCGGCTGACGACCGGCGTCGAGTTCGATGCCGAGGACCAGAGCCTGGCCTGATGCGGGGCCGTTGCAGAATGCAGTCCGATTTCATCCCGCATCCACGGCCTCTCGGCCATCCCGCATGAACCACGCCAAGACACGGTCCCCGCGCATCGCGATCGCACTTCTCGCACTTCTCGCGCTGAGCCTGGCTGCGTGCCAGAGCACGAGCCCCCAGGCCACCGAAGCAGAGCTGCGTGCCGAATACGCCCGCGCCAGCGCGGAGTGGACCGCCAGGTTCCAGGGCCAGTACGAATACAACGTGCGACACATCATGGTCCGCACCCAGGCGCAGGCGGAGGCAGCCCTCGCCCGCGTGCGCGCCGGGGAATCGTTCGGCGCGGTGGCCAACGCGGTCTCCCTGGACGAGGGCTCCAATCGAAAGGGCGGCGAGCTCGGCTGGAACTTCGGCGTCTACTTCGTGCCGGAGTTCGCCGCGGCCATGGAGGCGCTGGGGCCGGCGGGAATGACCGATCCGCCGGTGCAGACGCCGTTCGGCTGGCACGTCATCGAGGTGACGCAAAGGCGCACCGCCATGCTGCCGAGCTTCGAGCAGTCGAGGCCCAGTCTGGAGAAGCTGCTGCGGGACAGGAAGACGCGCCGCTGAGGCCCCGCGCCCGCGCGCCTCAGAGCCCTCTGCGTTCGGCCTCCAGCAGCGGCCGGTCGCGCTTGTGCACGACCGGCGATGCCGCCAGGGCATCGAGCGCCGCGCGGGCCTGCGCGCCACGCCCCTGCGTGCGCAGCACGCGCGCCGCATGGAACTGCAGGCTCGCCCATTCCGGACGGTCGACCGCCACGGCACGCGCCGCATCGGCGGCGGGCAGATCGGCCGCGGAGGGCTGGCGCGCCGTCATCAGGGCCGCCAGCAACCAGGCGCTGTCCTTCGTTTCCTGCCACCGGGCCAGCGCATGGGCATGCTCGGCATCGCACACGCTGACGTCCTGCGCCTTCTGTGCGTCGGAGCAGCCTTGCACGGTCACGACGAAGTCGAACCACGCATGCCGCCGCAACGCCTCCCCGAGCACGCCCGTCGGCCGGTCGGGGGCCACCATCGGATAGAGCTCCTGGAAGAAATCCAGCGCGCTCGATTCGTAGGGGTTGAACTCCGGGCGTTCCATTGCCGTCATCGTCATGCGCAGCGGGATGCCCGGCATGAGCTGCACGAATGCCCGGCGCGCGGTGTAGCGGATGGCCTCGTGCACGGGAGCCAGCGTGGCATCGGCGAGTGCCGCCTTCGCGCGGGCGTCGATGGCCTTGAACGCTGCTTCGACACGCGCGCCATGGCGCGCCGCCGGTTCCGCCACGGCGGCCTTGAACTCGGCACCGCGCAGCTGGCGCCGCGTCCAGGCGTCCTCGAAGACCGCCTCCCATTCGGTGTCGCGCACGCCGTCGCGCAGCAGCGAGCGCAACGCACCGAGCGTGGCCCAGGGCCGCATCGGATGATCGGGCACGGCGGCGATGGCATCGAAGGCCTCGCGCGCGGCGACGAACTCGTCGCCGTAGAACTGGGCGGCGGCACGCTGGTAGGCGTTCAATGCCTTCAGCTTCGCCGGTGCGCGGGCAGGCAGCAGTGCGGGCAGGGCCGGCATCTTTTGCACCGTGGCCGAACAGCGCGCAAACACCGCATCCTGGCCGGCGACCCATGTCCGGCGATCCGCATCCTTCAGCGATGCATCGGCGACGAGCTCGCCCAGCGTGCGCGCGGCGAAGGCATAGGCGTCGGGGCCGCACTGGCCGACCTCGATGTCCATCACGCCGAACCCCGACACCTTCAGCTTCGCGGGACGGAAGTAGCTCGGCGGCACGCTGGGCGCCTGCGGCACCCACGCGGCACGCGCCTTCGACCAGCTGGCGATCTCGTCCTCGGCCGGAGGCGGCGTGGGCACGCCGCGGACCCAGTCCGACTGGCGGCGATGGCTCTCGCGCGCCACGGCCCCCACGGGCAGGTGCATCACGCGCCAGGCCACGAACAGGGATGCGCGGCCATAGCTCGACTGGATCAGGCCCAGCGTGCCGTGCGCATAGGCCCGGTTGTCGGCGGGGCCGTTGATGGGCTCGACGTAGTCGCTGCGCAGGCTGTCGGGCAGTCTGCTTTCGTCGTCGGCGGCTGGGGGGGCGGCATGGCCCGGCGCGGCGAGCAGGAGGCCACCGAGCGTGGCAAGTGCGATGCAGAGACGGCGCAAGGGTGTGCGGGGCATGTTCATGAAAGAGGATGACGCGGAGGACGGGAGGGGTTGGACCATGCGGCCTCGTCGAACCAGTAGGCTCGCGTGGCGCGATCGAGAAGGGCCGCCGATGGCGGATCGTTGGTGGCGAATCCCAGTGCATCGCCGCGGCAGCGGCGCGCCAGTCCCGGGTCGCCCTGCGCAAAGCGCCGGCGCCAATCCGCGGCCTGCGGTCCCAGGCGATAGAGCATGGGCACCACTTCGTCGACCGGCAGCCGATCGAGCCAGTCGCCCTGCGCGCACCAGTGCGCGAGCGCGGTGATGCTCAGCCGCGTGCCTGAAGGCAGCGCCTCGCGCACCGCGGCGACGAGCGCGCGGTAAGCATCGCGCTGGCGTGCCGGTGCCTCGAAGTCGAGTTGCAGCAGGCCGCCACCGGCCTCGGCGGCATGGGCCTGGCGACGCACGGCCGCAAGCACCGCCTGCTGCTGGACGGGCGTGAATTCGTCGGGCGCGGAGGCGCCCGCTTCCACATGGATGACGGGAATGAAGCGAGCGCCCGCGGGAAGCGCCAGGGGTTGGCGGCGTCCGCCGCGTTCGACGCCGGAGCCACGAAACACCAGGGACTCCACCAGGACCGCCGCCTGGCTATAGGAAGCCGCCTCGCCGGATGCCGGGGACGGGCCGTTGCTGTCGGGCCAGATCCACGCCACGCCCTGCGCCAGGGATTGCGAGACGGCCATGGGAGGGATGGGTGCGGACGCCTCTTGCCGCGCCATCCGTGCGTACAGAAAACTCGCAAGCAGGCCCAGCAACAGCAAGGCCAGGCCCATGCCCAGCGGCCGCCATCCTCCACGCTCGCTTCCTGCTCTCATCGACGGTCTCCCTCCGCGGAGGCGGAGTGTAGCCGTCGAGAAAGAAGGCGCGCCGACGCTCTCGTCAGCCCCCCGCCAGCACCACCACCCCGTCGGCCGCCTTCACCCCCTGCCCCTTCGCCAGCACGAACAGCGGATTGATCTCGGCCGTCTCGAGCCGCGCGCCCAGTTGCCCCGCCATGCGCGAGAACGCGACGATCGCGTCGACCAGTGCGTCGACATCGGCCGGCGCCCGGCCGCGGTAGCCGTCGAGCAGCGGCCAGGTCTTCAGCTCGCGCAGCATCGCGGCGGCCTCCTCGCGCGCCAGCGCGTCGCCCGGCGGCACCATGCGCAGCACGGTGTCGCCGACGAGCTCGGCGGTCACGCCGCCCATGCCGATCAGCAGCGCGGTGCCGAGCGCATCGCGGTGCAGGCCGAGGATCATCTCGGTGCCGCCCGTGACCATCTCCTGCACCAGGTAGCCCTCGGGCGCCTGGCCGGTGGCGGTCGCCACGTCGTCGTGCATGCGCGCCACGCGCGCGGCCACCTGCGATGCGGGCACGGCCACGGCCACGCCGCCGACCTCGGTCTTGTGGGTGATGCGGCGCGAGAGGATTTTGAGCACCACCTTCTCGCCCAGGGCGGGCGCGGCCTCGGCCGCCTGCCGCGCATCGCGCACCGCCACCTCGCGCACGCCCGGCACGCCGAAGCGCGCGAACAGCGACTTGGCCTCGACCTCGTCGAACGAACCCTGCGCGGGCAGGCCCGCGAGGTCGACGATGGCGCCGGTCGACACGGTGTTCACCGGCGTCGCACCGCCTTGCATCAGCATGCCCTGCAGCGCCACGGTGCAGCTCTCGGGCGCGCTGAAGGCCGGCACGCCGCGTCCGTTAAGCAGCGCGGCCACGGCCGGCGCATGCGGGCTCACATAGGCCAGCACCGGCTTGCTCGTGCCCGGCAGGCAGTCGCGGATCGCATCGGCGACGAGGTCCGGCATGGCCAGCGCCGACGAACCGACGATGACCACCACCGCGTCGTAGCCCGGGCTGTCGAGCAGCGCGCCGAGCGCGCGGCGCAGCAGTTGCGGCTGCAGGCCGGCCAGGGTCACGTCGATGGGATTGCGGTCGAGCACCGAGGGCCCGTCGGCCTGCAGCGTGCGCAGCAGCTCGGCGGTGGCCGCGTCGGGCGGCGGCGCCTCGAAGCCGGCGACGCCGAGGCTGTCGGCCACCAAGGTGCCGGCGCCGCCGGTCGAGGTGAGGATGGCCACGCGGCGCCCGCCGAGGCGGCGGCCCGTGGCCAGCGCGGCCGGCAGGTCGAGCAGGTCGGAGAAGTCGCGCGCGCGGATCGCGCCCACTTCGCGGAACAACGCGTCGTACATGCGGTCGGCGCCGGCCAGTGCGCCGGTGTGCGAGGCCGCGGCCTGCGCGCCCGATTCGGAACGGCCGATCTTGAACACCACCAGCGGCTTGCCCGCGCGCCGCGCCTTGGCGGCGGCGGCACGGAACTTCGCGACGTCGCGCACGCCCTCCATGTAGAGCGCGATCACGCGCGTGGCTTCATCGTCGGCCAGGTAATCGACGAAGTCGGCGAGATCGAGGTCGGCCTCGTTGCTGGTCGAGACCAGCTTCGAGAAGCCGATGCCGCGCGCCGCGCCGCGCGAGAGCAGCGAGCCCAGGATGCCGCCGCTCTGCGACACGACGGCGATGCCGCCGGCCACGAGGTCGTCGGCCTCGAGCGCGCCGCTGGCCGACAGCGTGATGCCGTCCGTGAGGTTCACCAGCCCGATGGTGTTGGGCCCGAGCAGGCGCATGCCGCCGGCCGCCTCGAGCAGCTCGCGCTGGCGCTGCTGCCCCTGCGCGCCGGTCTCGGCATAGCCGCTCGCGAGCACGATCGCCGCGGCGCAGCCGCGCGCCGCGAGTTCGCGCACCGCGGCCTGCGCACGCTCGGCGCCCAGCAGCACGATCGCGACGTCGGGCGCCTCGGGCAGCGCGCCGATGTCGGGATAGCAGCGCAGGCCCGCGATCGTCTCGGCCTTCGGGTTCACCGGATAGATCGCGCCCGCGAAGCCATGCTTCTGCAGATAGGCGACGGGTCGGCCCGAGGTCTTCGCGAGATCGGCCGAGGCGCCGATCACCGCCACGCTGCGCGGGCGGATCAGGCGGGAGATCGGAGAGATGCCATCGCTCATCGCGCCCCCTCCTTGGCCGCCGACTTCGCGAGGAAGGCCTCGACCGAGGCGCGGTGTTCGTTCGAGGTGTAGCAGATCGCCTGCGCCTGGCTGCCGAGGCCGAAGACCTGTTCGGCCTGCAGCTCGAAGCTCTGGTTCAGGATGCCCTTGGCCAGGGCGACCGCGGTGCGCGAGCCCGCGCCGAGTTCGCGCGCCCAGCCCGTCGCTTCGGTCAACAGCGCTTCGGGCGTGCTCAGCCGGTCGGCGATGCCGAGCTCGATCGCCTCGTTGGCGCGCACGGTGCGGCCCGTGAAGATCAGCGCCTTGGCGCGCGCCAGGCCCACGCGGCGCGGCAGGAAGTACATGCCGCCGCCATCGGGAATCAGTCCGCGCAGCACGTAGTTCCAGGCGAAGCTGGCATGCGGCTCGGAGGCGATCACGAAGTCGCAGGCCATCGCGAGGTCGGTGCCCAGGCCGGTCGAGGCGCCGTTCACCGCGGCGATGGTGGGCTTGGGCAGGTCGTGCAGCGCGCTCAGCGCATGGTGGGTGCGCTGCTGCCGCGCCCAGCCGTTGTAGGCGATCTCGCCGGCCGGTGCCTGCATGCGCTGCTGCATCGCGCGGATGTCGCCGCCCGCGCAGAAGGCCTTGCCCGCGCCGGTGAGCACCATCGCGCGCACGCTGTCGTCGCGGTTCACGCGCTCGAGCGCGGCCATGAGTTCGCCGCGCATGGCGTCGTCGACGGCGTTGCGCACCTCGGGGCGGTCGAGCGTGAGGATGGCGACGCCGTCCTCGGTGCGAAGCTGGATGGAAGAGGTGGGAGTGGTCATGTCGGCAAGGTGATGAAAAAACGATGAGGGCTCGCTCAGTCGAGCTGGATGTGCGCCTCGCGCACCAGTTGGCCCCAGCGGGCCTGCTCGGCGGCGACATAGCGCGTCAGTTCCTCGGGCGGCGAGGCGATCACCACGATGCCCTCGTCGGCGATGCGCTTGCTGAAGGTCTCGCTGTGGGCCGCCTTGCGGATCGCGGCATGGAGCCGCGCCACCACCTCGGTGGGCGTGCCGGCCGGCGCATAGAGCCCGTACCAGCTCTCGGCCACGTAACCGGGCACGCCGCTCTCGGCCACCGTGGGCACGGAGGGCATGGCCGGCGAGCGCTGCGGCGAGGTCACGGCCAGCGCGCGCAGCTTGCCGCTCGCGATGTAGGGCGCCACGCTCGCGGCGGTGGTGAACATCAGGTCGATCTGGCCGCCGAGCAGGTCGGTCAGCGCCGGCGCCGAGCCGCGGTACGGCACGTGCGTGAGGTCGACCTGCGCGAGCCGCTTGAAGAGCTCGCCCGCGAGGTGCGCCGAGGTGCCGTTGCCGAACGAGCCGTAGCTGAGCTTGCCGGGATGCGCCTTCGCGAACGCGAGCAGGTCGGCCACCGTGCGGAAGTCGCGGTCGCTGCGCACCACCAGCACGTTGGGCGAACGGCCGACCAGGCTCAATGGTGCGAAGGCCTTGGCCTGGTCGTAGGGCAATTTGGGCTGCAGGCTGGGGTTGACCGCGTGCGCGAAGGTCGCCATCAGCAGCGTGTAGCCGTCGGGCGCGCTCTTGGCGACGTAGTCGCTGCCGATGATGGTGCCGGCGCCGGGCTTGTTCTCGACGATCACCGACTGCTTCAGTTCGGCGCCGATGCCCGCGCCGAGCACGCGCGATCACGTCGGTGCCGCCGCCGGCCGCGAACGGCACGACGAGGCGGATCGGTTGTTTCGTGGGGAAGGCCTGCGCGGCCGCGTTGCCCATGGTCAGGGCGAGGGCCAGGCCGGCGGCCAGGCTCATGAGCACGCGCCGCGCGCGCCCGTCGATTCGAAATTGCATGCTGTCTCCTTCTCGGCGCGAACGGAAAAAGCTCGCCGCGCCATGGGGAAAAGCATAGGCACGAGGGCCTGCGCATACACTCCCCCAATTCCAAGCAATGGAATCGAAATCCAGGCCAGCATGGAGTCCGCATGAGCCGCATGACCCCCTCGCTCGAGCAGAAGCCCGGCATCTCGCCGGCCAACCGTTCGCTGGAACGCGGCGTGGAAATCCTGCGTGCCTTCCGCCCGGGCTCCGAGCTGCTGGGCAATGCCGAGCTCGCCGACCGCACCGGCCTGTCGCGTTCCACCGTAAGCCGCCTCACGCAGACGCTGGTGGGCGCGGGCATGCTGCAGGTCGACGCGGGCCAGCGCGCCTACCGGCTCGCGCCCGCGGTGCTGAGCCTCGCGCATGCGATGCGCTCGGGCTCGAGCGTGCTGTCGCTGGCCGCGCCGAAGATGCGAGCGCTGGCCGAGTCGCGCCGCATCAACGTCGGCCTGGCCGCGCCCGACCGCGACGAGATGGTCTACCTCGAGTCGATCCGCTACAACCGCCGCGTGTCGCTGCGCAACGTGGTCTCGGGCCAGCGCGTGCCGATGGAACTCACCTCGCTCGGGCGCGCCTGGCTGGCCACGGCCGGCGAGGCGCGGCGCAAGGCGCTCTATGCGCTGTTCAAGCAGCGCCGGCGCGAGCAGTGGCCGGCCCTGCGCGAGGAGATCGAGGCCGCCATCGCCAGCGTGAACGCGCGCGGCTTCTGCGCCGCCGCCTGGCAACCCGAGGTGGTGGCGCTCGCCGCGCCGATCCGCCTGCCCGCCGCGCAGCCCGACGAAGCGCCGGGCGCCTCGGGCTACGTGCTCAACCTCAGCGTCTCCAGCAGCGAATCGCTCGCGAGCGTGGTGCGCGAACTCTCGCCGGCGCTGCTCGCGCTGGTGGCCGACGTGGAACGCGCGCTCGCGCGCGGCTTTGCATGAACCCCGAAGGAAGCATCGAATGACCGATACCCTGCGCCAGCTCTATCCTCCGATCGAACCCTACGAGAGCGGCATGCTCGACGTGGGCGACGGCCACCGCATCCGCTACGAGCGCGTGGGCACGCCCGGCGCCAAGCCCGCGGTGTTCCTGCACGGCGGCCCCGGCGGCGGCATCTCGCCCGAGCACCGGCGGCTGTTCGATCCCGCGCGCTACGACCTGCTGCTGTTCGACCAGCGCGGCTGCGGCCTGTCGCAGCCGCATGCGGGCCTCGAGGCCAACACCACCTGGCACCTGGTGGCCGACATCGAGCGCCTGCGCGCGCTGGTGGGCGCCGAGCGCTGGCTGGTGTTCGGCGGCTCCTGGGGTTCGACGCTGGCGCTAGCCTATGCGCAGAAGCACCCCGAGCGCGTGAGTGAACTGGTGCTGCGCGGCATCTACACCGTCACGCGCGCCGAGCTCGACTGGTACTACCAGTTCGGCGTGTCGGAGATGTTCCCCGACCGATGGGAGCAGTTCCAGGCCCCGATCCCCGAGGCCGAGCGCGACGACATGATCGCGGCCTACCGCCAGCGCCTGACCGGCGACGACCCAGTGGCCCAGATCGAGGCCGCGCGCGCCTGGAGCGTCTGGGAAGGCCAGACCATCACGCTGCTGCCGAGCCCCGCGCTCGCGGCCTCGCATGCCGACGACCATTTCGCGCTGGCCTTCGCGCGGCTGGAGAACCACTACTTCGTGCACGACGCCTGGCTCGAGGACGGCCAGCTGCTGCGCGACGCGCACCGGCTGCACGGCATCCCGGGCGTGATCGTGCACGGCCGCTACGACATGCCCTGCCCCGCGCGCTACGCCTGGGCCCTGCACAAGGCCTGGCCCGAGGCGGAGTTCCACCTGATCGAGGGGGCCGGTCATGCGTATTCGGAGCCCGGGATCCTCGATCGCTTGCTGCGGGCGACGGATGGGTTTGCCGGGCGCTGAGTCCGGTCAGTCCTGGCCTTCGGCCCCCGCCGCCTTCACGATCCGCCCCCACTTCTGATGCTCCGCCGCGATGAATCGCTTGTATTCCGCCGGCCCCAGGTACTGCGGATCGGCCCCCACCTCGGCCAGCGCGGCCTTGATGTCGGGGGCCTGCCAGGCCTTCTCGAGTGCGGCCGAGAGGCGGTCGATCGCGGGCCTGGGCACGCCCGCGGGCGCGGCCACGCCGAACCAGATCGAGACGTCGTAGCCCGGCACGCCGGCCTCGGCGATCGAGGGCACGCCGGGGAAGGCGGGCGACTTGCGCGGGCTGGTCACGGCCAGCGCGCGGATCTTGCCGGCCTTGACATAGGGCGCATGGGTCGAGGCGGTGTCGAACATCATGTCGACGCGGCCCGCGAGGAAATCCGACAGCGCGGGCGCGGAGCCCTTGTAGGGCACGTGCAGCATCTGCGTGCCGGTCATGCTCTCGAACAGCGCGCCCGACAGGTGGCTCGAGGCGCCGATGCCGGCCGAGGCATAGGTCAGCTTGCCGGGGTTGGCCTTGGCCAGCGCGATCAGTTCGGCCACCGTGTTCGCCTTCACCGAGGGATGCACCACCAGCACGTTCGAGGCCGAGGCCACGTTGCCGATGGGCTCGAAATCGGTCAGCGGGTTGTACTTGAGCTTGCGGTAGATGAAGGGGTTGATCGCCATCGTGCCGGTGGTGGTGAAGAACAGCGTGTAGCCGTCCTTCGGCGCGGCCAGCGCCACCTCGGCCGCGATCGCGCCGCCGGCGCCGCCGCGGTTGTCGACCACCACGGGCTGGCCCAGCTCCTTCGAGAGCCGGGTCGCGGTGAAGCGCGCCATCGCGTCGGTGGCGCCGCCCGCGGGGAAGGGCACGACGAGCGTGATGGGCTTCTCGGGGAAGGCGGCGGCCGCGGAGGCGGCGAGGCCCAGCGCAAGCAGGCCGCCGAGGGCGGCGCGCCGCGAGAGAAGAAAGAGGAAGGAAGCGGTCATGGCTGTCTCCTGCCGCTGGTGCGGCATGCGTTGTGATGAATCGGGAGAAGAAGAGAAAGACTTCAGTCGTTCGCGGGGTCGCGCGGCGGCGCGGCCGACACGAGCTCGTAGAGCGCCGGGTAGTAGCGGTCGCCCCAGCCCGCGTCGATCGTGCGCCGCAGCGTCGAGGCGGTCTCGCGCGCCATCGCGGCCTCGAGCCCCACGGCCTGCGCGAGTTCGAGCGCGAGGCTCACGTCCTTGAGCGCATAGCGCGTCGCGAAGCGGCCCTCGGGATAGTGGCGCGGCAGCAGCGCCTCGCGGCCCTGCACGCGCGCGGCGCGGCTGTCGGCCGAGCCCAGTTCGATGGCATCGAGCAGCACCGCGCCGTCCACGCCATGCGCACGCGCCACGGCCATCGCCTCGGCCAGGGCCTGCACGGCCTCGAACAGCACGGTGTTGTGCAGGATCTTCACCACCTGGCCCGCGCCGGTGCCGCCGCAGTGCGTGATGTCGCTGCCCATGCAGCGGAAGTGGGGCATCAGCGCGCTCACGTCCTCGGCCGTGCCGCCGGCCATGATGCTCAGCGTGCCCGCGATGGCGGCCGCGGGCATGCGCGCCACCGGTGCGTCGACGAAGCGATGGCCGGCCTGCGCGAGCCGCCCGGCCATGCGGCGCGTGGCCAGCACGGAGGTGGTGCCCATGTCGACCACGGTGCGGCCGCCCTCCCCGCCCTGCCAGGCCTCGGCGAGCGCCTCGACCACCGACTCCGCCGCCTGCGCGCTCGCGAGGCAGAGGAACACCACCGAGGCCTCGTGCGCCAAGGCGTGCAGCGAGTCCGCCGGCACGGCGCCGCGCTCGGCCAGCCGGCGCATCGGCGCGGCATCGAGGTCATGGCACAGCACCGCGCGCGCCGCTCTTCGCCGCGAGGTTGGCGCACATGGGCTCGCCCATCACGCCGAGGCCGATGAAACCCAGGGTCTGCAGCGTCATCTCAGAGCCCCACCATCACGGTCTTGGCCTCTTGATAGGTGCGGATGCCGAAGAAGCCCTTCTCGCGTCCCGAGCCGCTTTCCTTGAAGCCGCCGAAGGGCACCGACACGCTGAGCGTCTTGTAGGTGTTGATCCAGACCGTGCCGGCCTCGACCGCGCGCGCCACGCGCCAGGCCTTCGGAAAGTCGCGCGTCCACACGCCCGCGGCCAGGCCGAAGAAAGTGTCGTTGGCCTGCGCGACGAGGTCCTCCTCGTTGTCGAAGGGCATCACGCACAGCACCGGGCCGAACACCTCCTGCTGGCAGATGCGCGCGTCGTTCGTCACGCCGCCGATGAGGGTCGGCAGGTAATAGGCGCCGTCGGCCAGCGCCGGATCGGCCGGACGGCTGCCGCCGGCCAGCACCTCGGCGCCATCCTCGCGCGCCATGTTCACCATGGCCTCGACCTTGTCGCGGTGCACGAAGGACGACAGCGGCGCCACCTGCGAGCGCGCATCGTCGGGCGGCCCCACGCGCAGCGCCTTGGCGGCCTGCACCAGCCGCGCGACGAAGGCGTCGTGGATGCCGCGCTCGACGAACAGCCGCGTGCCCGCGATGCACGACTGGCCGCTGGACGAGAACACGCCATGCAGCACGCCCTGCAGCGCCTTGTCGAGGTCGGCATCGGCGAACACGATGTGCGGCGACTTGCCGCCGAGTTCGAGCGCCACCGCGGCCATGCGGCCCGCGGCCTCGCGCGCGATCGCCTTGCCGGTGGCGGTGCCGCCGGTGAACGAGATCAGCCGCACCTCGGGATGCGCGACCAGCGCCGAGCCGGTCTCGGCGCCGAGGCCGGTCACGACGTTGAGGATGCCCGGCGGCAGGCCGGCCTCGAGCGCGAGCTCGGCCACGCGCAGCGCGATGGTCGGCGTGAACTCCGAGGGCTTGAGCACCACCGCGTTGCCGGCCGCGAGCGCCGCCGCCACCTTCTGCGACTCGAGCGTGAGCGGCGAATTCCAGGGCGTGATCGCGGCCACCACGCCGAAGGGCTCGTAGAGCACCATCGACAGGTGGTCGCCGCGTGAGGGCGCCACTTCGGCCGGCATGGTCTCGCAGATCGATGCGAAGTAGCGGTAGGCCGCCGCGCCGCCGGCCGCCTGCGCCACGCATTCGGCGCGCAGCTTGCCGTTCTCGCGCATCTGGCGCTCGGCCAGCTCCTCGGCATTGGCCTCGATCAGGTCGGCGATGCGATGCAGGATCGCCGCGCGCCGGTGCGGCAGCATGGCGCGCCACTCGGGCCGGGCCTGCGCGGCCTTGGCGGTGCGCACAGCGAGGTCCACGTCCTCGCGGCTCGCGCTGCCGATCAGGCCGTTGAGCGCGCCGGTGGCGGGATCGATCGATTCGAAGGGCGTACCCTGGCCTGTTGTCCAGGTGGCGCCGATCAGGAAGGGCCTGACGCCCGCGCCTTGCGTGCTCGCGCTCATGGAAGTCTCCTTGGGGCCGTGCTGGCCGCTGTCTCGGTGGATAGGAAGAATGGATGCATGGTAGGAAGGGCGCGCGGCTCGCGACACCGTTCGATTCCAAGCAGTGGAATGGTGCGAAAGCACAGGCGCAGGCTACGCAGCAGGGCGTGCACCCGCAAGCCGCCAGCGCTGCATGGGCTTGCAAGCCCGGCTAACAGATGGCAAAGCCGCCACTAGACTCGGCGCTTCGATTTCGCAATGGAGAGCGCCGCATGCGCCAGGACCTGCTGGATGGACTCGTCGCCTTCATCGTGGCGGCGGAGGAACGCGGCTTCTCGGCCGCCGCGGTGCGCCTGGGCGTCACGCCCTCGGCCGTGAGCCAGTCGATCCGCAGCCTCGAGCGGCGCCTCGGCATCGCGCTGTTCAACCGCACCACGCGCAGCGTGAGCCTCACCGAGGTCGGCGAGCGCTATCTCGAGAAGGTGCGGCCGGTGGTGTCGGAGCTCGCCGCGGTCTCCGAAGAGCTGGGCCGCGAGGCCGACCACCCGAGCGGCCTGCTGCGGCTCAACGTGCCGCGCGCGGGCTACACCATCGGCCTGCAGCCGGTGCTGCGGCGCTTTCTCGATCGCTTTCCCGACGTCAAGCTCGAGCTGCGGATCGAGAACCAGCTGGTGGACATCGTGGCCCAGGGCTTCGATGCCGGCATCCGCTTCGGCGACCTGGTCGAGAAGGACATGATCGCCGTCAGGATCGGACCGCGCATCGAGGCGCACGTGATCGCCTCGCCCGACTACCTCGCGCGCCACGGCACGCCCGTGCATCCCACCGAGCTGCTGGCGCACGACTGCATCGGCTTTCGCCACGTCAGCACCGGCCAGGTCGAGCGCTGGCAATTCCGCGCGCGGCGACGAGACGCTGCAGCTCGCGATCGACGGCCGGCTCGTGCTCAACGACTCGGCCGCGCTGGTGCGCGCCGCGCTCGACGGCATCGGTGTCGCCTACATGATCAACGGCTACATCGAGCCGCTGATCGAGCAGGGCCTGCTGGTGCGGCTGCTGGCCGACTGGAGCCCGGTGCTGCCGGGCCTCACGCTCTACTACCCCGACCGGCGCCGCGTGCCCGCGAAGCTGCGCGCGCTGATCGACTTCCTGCGCGCGGAGCTGCCCGCGGCCTCGGCGGTGCCGCCGCCCGAGCTGCGGCTGGACTGAAGCGCGAACCACGCGCTGACCTTTCAAATTCACCCGACACACGCCAGTGCCTCCCAGCATGCCGAACGAGCCGACCTACTCCACTTTCCCCCACGCGGAATCGCCTGAGGCCCTCTCGGCGACTGCGCGACAGAGACTCGATGCGTATCTCGCGCGGCTCCAGGGGCAGGACTTCTCCGGCGCGTCGCTGCTTTCCGGTGACGAGATCGTCAGCTGGAGCCTGGACCTGCGATCGCTCCCGATACCGCGGCAACTCGACGGCCTGGTGCTCGACGATCCACGGACGAGCAACCACCACCTGCTGTTGACCGCGCCGCCGCTGGCCGGCGCGGTCCTGTACCTGAGCCATGACGGCGACTCGCGCGTGGTGTTCGCCGATGTCGAGGGCTTTGTCGAGGCGGCCCGGCGCGCCGCTGACGACGATCGGGAGATCGAGGACTTCCATCCCTCGACATCGCCGTCCGCCGACGACCAGGCGGGCGTGGGCGTGCTGATCCGCTCGCTGCTCGCTTCCACGGACGACGAGGATGCGGCCGTCGCCTTCATTCCATCGCTCGATCTGCGCGATCCAGAGCTGCTGCGCGAACTCGCATCGCACGAGAACTTCTTCGTGGCGGAAGCGCTCGCGGTGGAGATCGCGAAGCGCCCGGCCGCGGCGCTGCGCGAGATCGCATCGATGTGCGCGGCGCATGCGCACCCGCAGGCGGCGAATGCGGGCCAGCGGGCGGTGGCTGCGGTGGAGCGCTGGACGCGAAACGGACACCTTTAGGATCGGCGCCGTCTGCCTCACTCTGCTGCCGTTCCATGCGCGACTTCCTCTACTACTCGCTGATGCTCCTGCTGGGCTTCGCCTGGTACCGCTTCGGGCAGAAGCTGCTCGCGAAAGGCAACCGCGACGAGAACGACGAACTCACCAAGGGCTTCGTCGGGCCGGTCGGCTTCCTCGTGGCGGGTGGCATCGCGTGCTACCTGTTGGTCGCCACCTTGCGCGCGCTGGTCCGCGGCGAGGTGCCGTGCATCGGCAAGGGCTGCGCGGGCAGGTGTACACGCTCGCGATGCATGCGGGCGAGTACTGGTCGAACGTCTTCTACATGGTGTGGCTGGTGCTGGCGCTGGGGTATGCGCTGTACGTGACGTTCAAGATCTGGTTCCGGGTCTGACGCACCCGAGGCCGACGAGGCACCCGCTCAGCCGGGGTGCGACAAGCGCTCGCAGTGCTCGATCAGCAGTTCGGTCAGCACGCGTATCTTCCTCGCCGGATGCTGGCCCGGCGGCCGGATGACGTAGGCCCCCGCGGGCGGCGGCGGATAGCGCGTCATGACCGGCACCAGCGCACCGGCGGCGATGTATTCGTGCGTGAGCCAGTCCGGCACATAGGCGATGCCGAGGCCCGCCACCGCGGCTGCGACCAGTGCCGTGCCGTTGTCGGCCTTGAATCGCCCCTGCGGCCGCACCGTGATGATCCGGTCGCCATCCATCAGTTGCCAGGCCTCGGTGCCCTGCATCAGCGCCTCATGGGCAACGAGTTCGTCCGGCGCCTCGGGCGACCCGTGCTCGCTGATGTAGTCCGGGCTCGCCACGAGCTTGCCGTGGATGGGGCCGACGCTTCTCGCGATGAGGTTGGAGTCTTCGAGATAGCCGACGCGGATCGCGCAGTCGAAGCCTTCGGCGATGAGGTCGACGAACCGGTCGCTGTAGCAGGTCTGGATGTGGAGCTGGGGATGGCGCTTCGCCATCTCGGCGAGCATGGGCGCGAAGTGGGTCGGGCCGAAGCTCAATGGCACGGCGATCCTCAGGCGGCCGCGAAGCTCGCCCGCGGGCAGGATCGTCTCCATGGCCGTGTCGATGTCGATGCAGACCTTGGCCGCGTAGTCGCGGAAGGTGCTGCCCGCTTCCGTGAGCGCGGCGCCGCGCGTGGATCGTGCGAGCAGTTGAACACCCAGTTCGGCTTCGAGCCGAAGCAGCCGCCGACTCACCATCGACTTGGAGATACCCAGGCGCACCGCGGCCGGCGAGACACCTCCGGCACTGGCCACTTCGACGAATGTACGCAGGTCCTCGATGTCCAAGCTGGCGTTCCTCCAATCGCGACACAGTTCGCCGAAAGATGGTACTACCGGGCGAAGCGCTGGATCGCAATACTCCCTGCGGACGGCGTCGCCACGAGCGAACTCGTCGTCTCGAACCCATCCCGCAACAGCGGCAACACAGGAACCAGCAATGACTTCTCGCAACGGTCTTTCTTCGCTTCTTCGTCCCGAAGACTCGGTCCTCGTCCTGATCGACCACCAGCCCTACCAGCTCGCGAACCTGAACAGTCACGAACCGCAGATGGTCGTCAACAACACCGTCGGCCTCGCGAAGGCCGCCAAGGCCTTCGGCGTTCCCACCATCCTGACGAGCGTGATCGCCGAGCGCGGCGGCCTGCTCTTTCCGCAGCTCACCGATGTGTTTCCCGGGCAGGAGGTCATCGACCGCACCTTCATCAACACCTGGCAGGACAAGACCGTGGTCGACGCGGTCAAGGCCACGGGCCGCAAGCAACTGATCATCGCGGGCCTGTGGACCGAGGTCTGCGTCGCGATGCCAACGATCCAGGCGCTCGGCGAAGGCTGGGACGTCACCGTGGTCACCGATGCGTCGGGCGGCGTCTCGGTCGAGGCGCACCAGGTCGCGATCCAGCGCATGATCGCGGCCGGCGCGAACATGCTCACTTGGCTCGCGGTCGCCTCGGAATGGCAGCGCGACTGGGCACGCACGGACAGCGCCGCCGCCTTGACCCAGGTGATCACGCAGCACGCGGGAGGCAGCGGCATCGCCTACCTGTGGGAGCAGCAGCTGCTCAACACGCCGGTGCCCGCCAGCGCGGGCTGAGGACGCAAGGGGATGGCAGCGCACCATCCGCGAACTCGACCCCGTCGCATGACGGGGTGCGTGTCCACGGCGTGTCCTCACAGTCGGCCCTGGACGAGCAGTTCGCGCGTGCGCTTCAGGGTCGACAACAGCGCGCTGCGGTAGCCCTGCTCGCTGTCGAACATCGCCTGCTCGGCCTGCTCCTCGGGGCCGTTCGGCGTCTTGCCGCGCAGTCCGATGTAGCAATAGAAGCGCAGCTGCAACGCGCCAGCCTCGTCCTCGAACAGCTCGTTGACGATCGCGCCTTCGCGCGGACCGCTCGCCTGGAAGAAGGTGACCTTGCGCTGCGGCTCCAGGGCGATGATCTCGCGCAGGTCGGCGCCGGCGATCGTGGCCTCGCGCACGAAGTGGGTCGCGCCCTGCTCGACGACATCGCAACGCGTGCACAGGCCGGGTGGGAGGAACAGGCGTGCGTCGCGCGCCTTCAGTTCGAGGCCTTTCCACGCTTGCTCGCGCGTGAGTGGGGTTTCGCCGTGCGGGTTCACGGCGACCGTGGCGGATGAGTAGATCATGACGGTGCGTCCTTGGTGTTCGTTGGTGGATCGGGTGTTCAGGCCGCGGCGGCGAGGCCGGATGCGAAATCGCGGTACGAGCGCAGCGGCCGTCCCAGCAGCGCCACGAGCCTTTGCACGTCGTCGGCCTGCGGGATCATTCCGTCCGACAGGAAGCGTTCGCTCATGAGACGCATGTCGTAGGCCATCCAGCCCGGCATGAAGTTCTGCAGGTTCTTCTCGAAGCCGGCGGTGTCGTCGCCGCCGTAGGCGACCGGACGACCCAGCACGTCCGACCAGATGCCGGCGATGTCGTGGCCGGCCAAGATATCGGGCCCGACGAGGTTGATGCGCTCGAGCGCGAGCGGCGCGGACGCCTCGTGCCGCATCAGTTCGATGGCGGCGATCTCCGCGATATCGCGCGTGTCGATCATCGCCAGCCCCTTGCCGCCGATCGGCATCGGGTAGACGCCGTGCCCGAGCACCACGTCCTTGATCGTCAGGTCGTTCTGCATGAAATAGGCCGGCCGCAGGATGGTGGCGCCGAAGCCCGTCTGCTCGAGCATCCGTTCCACCGCGAACTTGCCCGCGAAATGCGGGACGTTCACGTAGATGTCGCTGTGGATCACGGACAGGTAGACGACGCGCTCGATCCCCGCCTCGCGCGCCAGGTTGAGCGCGACCAGGGCCTGCGTGAACTCGTCGGGCACGACGCCGTTGAGCAGGAACAGGGTGGAGACGCCCGCCAGGGCGCGGCGCATCGCGTCCACGTCGAGCAGGTCGCCCTGCGCGATCTCCACGCCCGTGGGGAAGGCGACTTTCGATGGATCGCGCACGAGTGCGCGCACCGCGGCACCGCGATCCGCGAGTTGCTGGACGACTTGGCGGCCGATGTTGCCGCTCGCGCCGGTGATGAGGATGGTCATGGAATGGCTCCGGTTCGTTGAAGGAGCCTTGATCTTCCGAGTTCCATGGATGATCCGATAGCCCGTATATTTGGACACCTCGTCTCATCAATGGAACATCCAGGACCATGGACTTTCTTGCCCTCGCCGACTTCAACCTCGTGGCGCGCCACGGGGGCTTCGGGCGCGCGGCCCGCGAATCCGGTCGGCCCAAGGCGACGCTGTCGCGCCGGGTCGCCGACCTCGAAAGCGAGCTCGGCTTGCGCCTGCTGGAGCGCGGCGCGCGCACCCTCAAGCTCACCGAGGAAGGCCGTGCCCTCTACGAGCGAACCAGCGTGCTGCTCACCGAGATCGACGAAACCGCCGCGGAGATCGCGTCGGGCGGCCAGGCACCGCGCGGCCGATTGAGGGTGAGCGCGCCGCTGCTGTTCTCGCAGGCCGCGATGGGCAAGCTCGCCGCGCGATTCGCGCTGAAGCACGGCGAGGTTCAGCTGGAGGTGACGACCGAGGACCGGGCCGTCGACATGGTCGAGGAGGGCTATGACGTGGTGATCCGGGTGAATCCGGACCCCGACGCGCAACTGGTGGGCCGGATCTTTCTCAGGGACCGGCTCGTGGTGGTCGCGAGTCCGACGCTTGCGCGGCCGGCGGGCAAGGCGCCGGTGCCGGCCGTGCTGCGCGAAGGCGGCACGGGAGACCAGACCGTGACCTGGGAGATGCGCAGTCGTTCGGGCACGAAGCGCATCGCCGCGAAACCCGTGCTGCGCCTGTCCTCGTTGTTCATGGTCCGCGACGCGGCCAGGGCGGGCGTGGGCGCCGCGCGGCTGCCGCTGTCGCTGGTGACGCATGACCTGCGCGCGGGAAAGCTCACGCTGTGGGGCGATGTCGAGGGACCCGAGATCGCGCTGTGGGCGCTGTATCCGTCGCGTCGGCTCCTGAGCGCGCGCGTGTCGGCGTTCCTGGACTTCCTCAAGGAGGCATTCCCCACCGGGTCACCCGAAGAGCTGGCGTCCTTCATCGATTGAAGGACTTGCGACTGCCCAGGCGGCGGCGCTGCGGCTACAGCGTCATCACCATCTCGTGCCAGGACATTCCCCCGTGGTCCGACGGCGAAGGCCGCACATACCCATAACCCTGGCGTTCATAGAGCGCCACATGCCGCTCCTTGCACATCAGGTGGATCGTCCGCTTGCCGGCCCGCCGCATCCGCTCGACGAAGGTCTTCATCATCACGGTGGCGTATCCCCGCCCCTGGAACGGCGGATCGATGACCACCGACATGATCACGACGTTGGGTGCCTCGGCGTCGTGGCCGACCAGTTCCTTGAAGGCCTCGTCCGACATCACGACGTCGTGCGCGCATCCGCTGTTGATGAAGCCGATGAGCTGCCCCTCGAGCTCCATGACGAGGAAGCCCTGCGGGTACTGCGCGATGCGGGTGCGGATCTTGGCCAGCGTGGCGGCCTCGTCGCCTTCGTAGGCACCGATCTCGATCGCGTAGCAGCGTTCGGCATCGGAAGGAAGGGCTTGGCGGAAAACGGGGTCTGACATGGAGAGCGGGTCGAGGCGGATGGCGAACCCGCCATGGTACGGACTCGCGCCGCGGCTCAGCGCGCCGAGCGGCGATGGCGTGCGCGCAAGGTGTCGGAAGGCGACTCGCCGAACTGCGCCTTGTACTGCTGCGCGAGACGGCTCAGGTGGAAGAAGCCATGGGCGAACGCGATGTCGGTCACGGTGTCGTCGTCATCCGCGTCCAGCAGGCGCTCGCGCACCTGCGCCAGACGGATGCGCCGCAAATAGGCCGTCGGCGTGATGCCGCGGTGCGCCTGGAACGCCAGCTGCAAGGCACGCACGCCGACGCCCAGCGAAGAGGCGATGTCGGACACCGTCAGCGACAGGTCCGCGATGCGGTCGTGAATGAACGACTCGGCCAGGGTCGCGAGGCGCGCGGGCCGCGATGCGGGCTGCTCTCCGCGCATCCAGCCCGTGTAGTTGTGCGGGTGCCCGTGGAGCAGCGACATGAGAACGAACTGCTCGAGCGACCGATAAGCCGGCGCCGGCAGCGCCGCGGGCAGGGTATCGACCAGGTCCCACACGCCGGACCATGAACGCTCGAGCGCCGGCGTGAACGGCACGGGATCGAACTTCAGTCCATCGTCGAGCGGACGGCCGACGAGGCTGGCGCAGCAAGCCTCCAAGGCGGCCGTATCGGGCCGGAAGGTGATCTGCTCGAAGCTGGCGCCGAAATCGAAACGGGTGGGCCGGCCGGCCGACACGGGGATCGTCGTGCCGGCCCGCCAGGTGGCGCTGCGGTTGCCCTGGGAGACGGTGCCTTCGCCGGCCGTGCAGCGCATGAACAGGAACAGGCCGGGGAACTCGCCCGCGTCGACTTCCACGCGCGCGCCGTAGGCCAGCTGGACCAGCGCCAGCGGCCGGGCCTCGGTCGCGCTCAATTGTGTGTCCAGGGCCCTGGCCCGACGATCCAGGTGGAGTTCGTGCGGGCAGTACACGGCGCCCACGGCGTGGATCGCTTCGTCGAGATCATGGGTTCGATAGTGCATGGTCGCCCCTTCCACGGACTGCGTGGCGGCTCGTGCGCACGGCAGCCGCGCGAGCATTCTAGGGGTGCGTTCCCCGCATGGAAACGCGATACGGGAACGCCCGGAGGCCTCGTCCTGCGCATCGCGGATAGCGCTTCGCATTCCGGATCGCGGCGCGCCGCATCTTCCTCGAGACTGGCGCCAGCCGAGCCGACCGAGCCAACCAGGCCGGTCTCGCGCCCCATCCATCCATGCAGAGGAATCCCTTGATGAGCTCGATCCACGACCTCGGTCTTTCCGAAACCTACGGTGCCTTCATCGACAACGCATTCCAGCCGGTCGACGGCCCGACCTTCGCGGCCCTGCATTCGGGCACGGGCGAGCAGATCGCGCGCATTGCCCGCTGCGGCGCCGCCGAGGTCGACGCGGCCGTGCGGGCCGCCGCCAGGGCCTTCCCGGCCTGGCGCGCCACCGCGCCCGAGGAACGCTCGGCCCTGCTGCTGAAACTGGCGGCGGCCGTGGAGGCCGACCAGCGACGCCTCGCAAGCATCGATTCGGTCGACATCGGGCGGCGCCTCTTCGAGACCGGCCTCGATCACCAGTTCGCGATCTCGCAGTACCGCTACTTCGCGGCCGCGGCCATCACGCACGAGGGATTCGGCCGCCCGATTCCCGGCGGCTACATGGTCGCCCGCCGCGAGCCCTACGGCGTGTGCGGCCAGATCATTCCGTGGAACGTGCCCGCGATCATGGCGGCCTTCAAGATCGCGCCCGCGATCGCGGCCGGCAACACGGTGGTGCTGAAGCCCGACGAGAACGCTTCGCTCAGCACGCTGGAGCTGTGCAGGCACATCGCGAAGATCTTTCCGCCCGGCGTCATCAACATCGTGCCCGGCTTCGGCGAGGAAGCCGGCGCCGCCTTGACCGCGCACCCCGGCGTGGCGAAGCTGGCCTTCACGGGCAGCAGCGAGGTCGGCCGGATCATCTCGCGCGCGGGTGCCGAGCGGCTGGTGCCCGTGTCGCTGGAACTGGGCGGCAAGAGCCCGAACATCATCTTTCCCGACATCGAGGACCTCGACGCGGTGGTCGACAACGCGATGTTCGCGACCCTGTACTGCAACGGCCAGTCCTGCCTCGCCGGCACCCGGCTGTTCGTGCACGACGCGGTCTACGACGCCGTGATGGACCGCCTCGTCGCCGGCATGGAGCGAGTGAAGGTCGGCGCGGCGCTCGCGCCCGACACCGTGCTCTCGAACCTCGTCTCGCCCGAGCAGGGCGAGCGCGTGATGAACTACATCGGCATCGGCAAGGCCGAAGGCGCGCGGCTGATGACCGGCGGCCAGCGCATCGCCGTCGAGGGGCAGGCCCACGGCCACTTCATCGCGCCGACGGTGTTCGAGGCCGACAACCGCATGCGTATCGCGCAAGAGGAGATCTTCGGCCCGGTGCTCAGCGTGATCCGCTGGAAGGACCACGACCGGATGATCGAGGAGGCCAACGGCGTGCGCTACGGCCTGGCCGCCGGCCTCTACACCAGCAACCTGCGCAACGCCTGGGACACGGCCGAACGGCTGCAGGCCGGCTCGGTGTGGATCAACCACTACTTCAACCTCGCGAGCGGCTCGCCCTTCGGCGGCTTCAAGGAGAGCGGGATCGGCAGCGAGTACTGCCACGAGACGCTCAACATGTACACCCACCTCAAGGCCGTGACGATCCAGACGCGGGTGGCCGCGCCCTGGTTCGCGCCCAAGGCCTGAGCCCGCGACACGCAACCCTTCGCCCTCCCCCATCCCCCGTCACCCAAAGAGGTCATCCCATGCAGATCACAGCCGCCGTCATGCGCGAGAAGGGTGGCAGCTTCACCCTCGAGGACATCGAACTGGAGCCGCCGCGCGACGACGAGGTGCTCATCCGCATGAAGAGCTGCGGCGTGTGCCACACCGACACCCTGCCGCGCGACCAGGTGGTGCCCGCGCCCTTCCCCGCGGTGTACGGCCACGAGGGCGCGGGCATCGTCGAGCAGGTCGGCAGCCGCGTGAGCAAGCTCCAGCCCGGCGACCACGTCGTGATGAGCTGCAACTCCTGCGGCCACTGCGACACCTGCCAGACCGGCAAGCCCATGTACTGCAGGCACTTCTTCAAGGCCAACTTCGGCTTCGCGCGCATGGACGGAACGCCCACCATGCACAAGGGCGGCGACGTCGTGCACGGTGCCTTCTTCAACCAGTCCTCGTTCGCGACCTACGCCCTGGGCACCGAACGCAGCGTGGTGAAGATCCCGTCGGACGTGCCGCTCGAGATCATGGGCCCGCTGGGCTGCGGCGTGCAGACCGGCGCGGGCGCGGTCATCAACTCGCTGCGCCCGCAGGCCGGCGATTCGATCGCCATCTACGGCGCGGGCTCGGTCGGCCTCTCGGCGCTGCTCGCGGCCAACGTGACCGGGTGCGCGATCCGCATCTGCGTCGACCCGAACGAGGCGCGCCTGCAGTTCGCGCTCGAGCTCGGCGCCACCCATGTGGTCAACCCGCGGACCACCGACCCCGGTGCGGCGCATCCAGGAGATCACCGGTGGCGGCGGAACCCAGTTCTCGCTCGAGACCTCGGGCAATCTCACGGCCCTGCGCCAGGCCGTCGACTCGATCCAGATCATGGGCGAGTGCGGCATGATCGGCGCGCCCGCATTCGGCAGCGAGATCGGGCTCGACACCTGGGGCCTGCTGCTGGGCCGCAAGATCCGCGGCATCTGCGAGGGCGATTCGGTGCCGGACCTGTTCATCCCGAAGCTGGTCGAGTTGTATCGGCAGGGGCGCTTCCCCTTCGACAAGCTGATCCGGTTCTATGCCTTCGACCGGATCAACGAGGCGGTGGAAGACGGCGAGCAGGGCCGGACCATCAAGGCCGTGCTGCGCTTTCCCGACTGAACGACGCGCTCGCCTTCAGGACCGGTCGACCGCGCGCTCCGTCTCCTCGAGAAAGCGCAGCAGGCCCTCGATCTCCGTCGACTTGTCGAACACCGCATCGGCACCCAGCAGCAGCGCGCGCTCGCGCATGTCCTGGGTCGCGAAGTTCGAGAAGATCACCATGCGCTGGCGCGGCAGGCGGTCCCTGCAGCCCATGAGCACGCCGAAACCGGTGCCGTGGCGCAGGAAGAGATCGACCACGGCCACGTCCCATTGACCGTCGGCGTCGTGCAGCCAGGCCACGGCCTCGGCCTGGGTCTCGGCGGTGCCGACCATGTGCACGGGCGCGAGCTCTTCCAGCGTCGCGATCAGGCTGTCGCGAATCAGGGGGTTGTCCTCGACGAGGTAGCCGGTCAAGCTCATGGTGTGCTCGCAGTCATGTGGGTTCCGGGTGCTCAGCGCGCGAACGATCGCCGCAGCCGCTCGCCCGCGAAGGCCTGCGCGTCCCTGGCCTTCTCGAGCACCGCCGCGGCGCCGAAGAACTCGTGTGCCACGCCCTCGTACTCCTTGCGCGCGACCTCCACGCCGGCCTCGAGCAGGGCACTCTCGAGCTTCGCGCCGTCGCTGCGCAGCGGATCGAGCCTGGCATTGACGATGGTGACGGGCGCCAGGCCCGCGAGCGGCGCATCGACCAGCGACAGCCGCGGGTCGTCGAGGTCCTGCTCGCTGCGCGTCACATGGGTGAAGAACCAGTCCATCATCGCGCGGTTGAGCGGCTTGGCGATCGCGTTCTCGAGGTAGGACTCGGTGTTGCGGCTGGTCTGCGCGACCGGGTAGACCGACAGCACATGGCGCGGGGCGCTCAGGCCGGCATCGCGCGCGGCGATGGCCGTTGCCACCGCCAGGTTGCCGCCGGCCGACTCGCCCGCGAGCGCGAGGCGCGAGGCATCGCCGCCGAACGAAGCCGCGTTCGCCGCGAGCCAGCGGTAGGCGGCCAGCGCGTCGTCCCATGCGGCCGGGAACTTGTGCTCGGGCGCGAGCCGGTAGTCGACCGACAGCACCATGGCCTGCGCGGCCGCGGCAAGCCCGCGCGCGCCGCCGTCGTACACCTGCCGGTTGGCGATCACCCAGCCGCCGCCATGGAAATACAGGACGACGGGAAAGGGCCCCTGGCCCGCGGGCGTGTAAAGCGTGGCGGCCAGCGGGCCGGTGGCGCCGTCCACCGACAGCTCGCGCGTGGTCACGCCGGGCACCAGCGTCTCGGGCGCGGCCGAGCGGTTCTGCCGCTCGAGCACCTTGTTCACGGCATCGGCCGCGGTCGGTTGCCGGCGCGCCTCCTCGGGCGTGAGTTTCTCGATCGCCTGGGGTTCGAGGGATTCGTGGGCCTTCGCCACCGCGATCTGGTCGTCGTCGGCGCGCAGGGCCGCCACGACATTGGACACCGCATTGATCACGGGGTTGGGCTTCTTGTCGCTCATCGGTCAGCTCTCCTGGGATTGAAGTTGAAGCAGGTTGAGCAACTTGTACGACGCGGGGCCCCCCGGGGGCTTGTCGGACGTGGGCGCGCCACGTCGTGGGGCTTCCAGACCCCACTGGGCGCGCGGTCCGCGCACCGGGCCGGAATCAGCGTGGCGAGCCGGCGAGCCCGAGCAGGCCCAGCGCGCGCCGGTGCGTGCCCGATGCCGGGTCCGCGAGATCGGCCAGCACGCTCATGTGGTTGCGGTTCGCGGGCCGCTCGGCACCCACCACCACGCGGCGGCCCCAGGCGCTGGCGATCAGCTCGGCCTGACGGTGGAACTCCTCGCTCTCGTCGCCACCGACCACGGTCACCAGGGTGCCCTGCTTCGGCGCGGGCATCGCGGCCGGGCTCAACCGCAACGCCGAGGCCTCGGTCAGACCGATGTCGGCCGCGAGGAAGGGCGCGTGCCGCAGGGGCTCGAGTTCGTAGACGCCCGAGATCGGCAGCGCCGACTTGACGAGATCGCGCGGCAGGTCGGCGCAACGCGCTGCCAGTCGCAGGCCAGCAGCATGGTGGCGAGGTGGCCGCCGGCCGAATGACCCGCGACGACGATGCGCTCCGGATCGCCGCCATGCGCCGCGATGTTGCGATGCACCCAGGCCAGTGCCTGCGCCATCTGCCGCGCGATGTGCTCGATGTCGACCGCCGGGCACAGCGCGTAGTTGAGCTGCACGAAGGTGGCGCCGGCATCGGCCAGCGGCGGCGCGAGGAAGGCATGGTCGCGCTTGTCGAGCGCGCGCCAGTAGCCGCCGTGGATGTAGGCGAAGACCGGCGCCTTCCCGGCACCCGATGCGGCCGGCAGGATGTCGAGCCGCTCGCTCTCGTCGTCGCCGTAGGCCAGGTCGCGAATCCACTCGGGCCGCTGCAGCGCCTGCGCCGATGCATCGGCCCAGTACTTCAGGATCGACGGATGCTCGGGAATGCGCGCGCGGTTGTTGTACTGCGCATCGAACCATTCGGGCGCCGGCGGCGGTGTCGACGCCGCCGCGGCTTCGGCCGCCGCGCGCTTCGCCGCCGAGTCGCGCAGCGCGGCATCGACCAGCGCGTCGGCCATCCACAGCGCGGTGCGTTCGACCTCGCGGTCCTCGAGGCCCCAGATGTCCTTGAGCACCACGTAGGGCTCGATGCCGTAGACGATCGAGAGGGCATGGTGCAGCCGGTCGCGCATGCGCGGGCTCAAGAGCGGCGACATCGGCTCGAGCGCATGCTCGAGGATGCGCACGCGATGGCCGCGCCGGTACGGTTCCTCGGCCAGCAGGCCCGCGCGCTCGAGGCCCCACTGCTCGAGCGAGAGCTGCGCCGCGGCGCGCATCGGCGCCTCGAATTCCTTGAAGCGCGGGAAGGTCTGGCAGAACAGCTCGTGCAGCCGCTCGCGGCCGTTCGGGTTGTCCGAGGCCATCTGGCGCACCGGGCCCAGCGAGCTGTCGACCACCGCGGTGACCAGCGCGCTGCGGCTCGGAAAGTAGCGGTAGGCGGTAGCGCGCGACACATTCGATCGCGCCGCCGCTTCGGCCACCGAGGGGATGTGGCCCTTCAATCGAATGATGTCCATCGCGGCCTGCAGCAGCTGGCGGAAGGTGGCGGCGCGAACGCCGCGTTCCGGCGCGCGCGGCGCCTCGCTCGGTGTGTGCTTGAGTCTTGCCATCGGGTTTGTACGGGGTTCGGAAATGCGGAAGTCGTCTTGTGGAGATGGTGACACGGCTCGTATGATCCGCGCACCCAGATTTGAGACGCAAGTCTCAAAAATCCCTAGATGACTTCCGGAGCCACCGAGGCGATCGGCGCACAGCGCGACGACCTCGGGGCCATATGGAGACAAAGTCGATGCGCTTCGCAAGCTGGAGTTGGGGTGGCCGCAACCATGCGGGCACGATCTCGGCCGACGGCCGGGAAGCCACGCCATTGGCGGTGGGCGACGCCTCGCGCGGCGTGCTGCCGCTGATCGAGGCGCTGGCACGCAACGAGCCGCTGCCGCAGCCCTCGGGCACGCGGCTGCCGGTCGAGGTGATCACCCTGCGCGCCCCGCTGCCGCGCCCGCTGCGCGGCCTGTTCTGCGTGGGGCGCAACTACCGCGCGCATGCGGCCGAACTCGCGGGCTCGGTGTTCCGCAGCAGCATGCCCGAGAGCGATCCGTGGCCGATCGTGTTCGGCAAGCTCGGCGAATGCGTGATCGGGCCGCACGATCCGGTGCGGCTGCCGCGCTCCTCGGTGTCGGTGCAGATCGACTACGAATCCGAACTCGCGGTGATCATCGGCCGCGGCGGGCGCGACATCCCGCGCTCGCAGGCGATGGAGCACGTGTTCGGCTACACCATCGTCAACGACGTCACGGCGCGCGACGTGCAGATGCGCCACCAGCAGTGGGACCTCGGCAAGAGCTTCGACACCTTCTGCCCGATGGGCCCGTGGATCGTGACCGCCGACGAGATGGACGGCCGCGCCACGCGCGTGCGCGGCTGGGTCAACGGCGCGCTGCGCCAGGACGGCCTGACGCGCGACATGATCTTCGACATCCCGACGCTGATCGAGACCTGCTCGCGCGGCATCACGCTGCATCCGGGCGACGTGATCGCCACCGGCACGCCCTCGGGCGTGGGCATGGGCCTGGACCCGCCGCAATGGCTGGGCCGGGCGACACGGTGCGCATCGAGATCGACGGCATCGGCGCCATCGAGAACCGCTTCGAGGCGCTGGCATGAGCTTCCAGCTCATCGACCGCATCGCGGTGGAGGACGAGGGCGAAGGCCCGGTGGTCGTCTGCGTGCATGGCCTGGGCGGCAGCTCGAACACCTACACGCCGCTGATGCCCGCGCTGGCGCGCCATCGCGTGGTGCGCATCGACCTGCCCGGCAGCGGCCGCTCGCAGCGCGCCGAAGGGCCGCTCTCGATCGAACGCTATGTCCAGACCGTGCTCTCGGTCTGCGAACGCCTGGGCATCGCGCGCGCGCACTGGGTCGGCCATTCGATGGGCACCATCGTCTGCCAGCACATCGCCGCGGCGCATCCCAAGTGCGTGGCGAGCCTCGCGCTGTTCGGCCCGCTGATCGCGCCGCCCGACGCGGCACGCACCGCGATGAAGGCCCGCGCCGACAAGGCGCGCGGCGGCGCGGTGGGCATGCACGAGATCACGCAGGCGCTGCTGCAGGGCGCGATCTCGGCCGACACGCGCCAGCGGCTGCCGGTGGCGGTGGCCTTCGTGCGCGAGAGCCTGATGCGGCAAGAAGGCGAAGCCTATGCGCGCAGCTGCGAGGCCCTGGCCGGCGCGCAGCCCGCGGCGGTGGAGAACATCGAGGCCGCGGTGCTGCTGGTGACCGGCGACGAGGACGGCGTGGCGCCGCCGCAGGCCGTGCGCGCCATGGCCGACCGGCTGCACCGCGCCGCCAGCAAGCGCGTGGTGGTGCTGCCGAAGTGCGGCCATTGGACACCCGTCGAGCGCCCCGACGAGTGCCAGCGCGAGTTGCGCGAATTCCTGGCGGCGCAGGCGAGGAGCTGACCGTGGCCGACGTGCTGTTCACCAACGTCCGCATCTTCGACGGCGGCGGCGAGGCGCCCTTCACCGGCGACGTGCTGGTGCAAGGCAACCGCATCGCGCGCGTCCTGAAGACCTCGCACGGCGCGCGCTCCGCGCCCGTGCATGGCGCCCAGGTCATCGACGGCGCGGGCGCCTTCCTGATGCCCGGCATGGTCGAGGCCCACACGCATTTCTCGTGGAACGACCAGCCCAGCCTCGACGCGATCCAGCGCATGCCGCCCGAGGAGCACATCCTTTGGTGCGCCGAGGTCGCGAAGCGCTACCTCGACATGGGCTGGACCAGCTGCGTGGGTGCCGCCACCGCCAAGCCGCGGCTCGACGTGGTGATCCGCAACGCCATCAACGACGGCACCATCGTCGGCCCGCGCTACCTGGCCGCGAGCCAGGAGATCACGGTGCCCGGCGGGCTCGGCGACACCACGCAGCCGCACCTGCCGCAGCCCGAGTTCGCCTTCGGCGCGGTGGTCAGCGGCGCCGAGGAGATGCGCCGCTGCGTGCGCATGTTCGCCAAGTACGGCGTCGACTCGCTCAAGATCAATCTCTCGGGCGAGTCGATCACCGGCATGCCCAGCGAGATGAGCCAGTTCACCGAGGAGGAGATCCGCGTCTGCGTGGAGGAGGCCAAGGCCTGGGGCAAGCGCGTGGCCGCGCATGCGCGCTCGACCTGGTCGATCAAGCAGTGCGTGAAGCACGGCATCGAGGTGATCTACCACGCGAGCTTCACCGACAGCGAGGCGCTCGACCTGCTCGAGGCGCACAAGATGGAGCACTTCATCGCGCCCGGGCTCGCGTGGCTGATCAACACCTGCCACCACGCGAGCCAGTGGGGCCTGACGAAGGAAGTCACCACGAAGATGGGCTACCACCGCGAGCTCGATGCCGCGGTGGAGAGCATGCGCGCGATGCGCAAGCGCGGCATCCGCATCCTGCCGGGCGGCGACTACGGCTTTGCATGGACGCCGCACGGCACCAATGCCAAGGACCTCGAGTACTTCGTGAAGTACGTGGGCATGAGCCCCATGGAGGCGCTGCTGTCGGCCACCGCCTGGGGCGGTCCGATGATGCGCATGGGCAAGGTGCTGGGCTACATCCGCGAGGGCTACCTGGCCGACATCCTGCTCGTCGACGGCGATCCGCTGGCCGACATCACGGTGCTGCAGGACAAGTCGCGCATCCTGGCCGTCATGAAGGACGGCGAGTTCCACCGCGCCCCGCCGCTGCGCCAGGCGCAGGGCCTGCGCGTCGCCTCTCCCACCCGCTGGGCCGCCTAGGCCTTCCGAACCCCGACCGGAGCACCGCATGGCCGACGTCGTCTTCACCAACGTGCGCATCCTCGACGGCACGGGGCAGAACCCCTACAGCGGCAGCGTGCTGGTGCGCGGCAACCGCATCCGCCAGGTCGGCCGCAGCACCGCGCCGATCGCGCCCGGCGGCGCCACCGTGATCGACGGCGCGGGCGCCACCCTGATGCCCGGCATGTGCGAGGCCCACACGCACTTCTCGTGGAACGACGCCGCCACGCTCGCGGCGATCCAGACCATGCCGCTCGAGGAACACGTGCTGTGGTGCGCCAAGGTCGCGAAGCGCTACCTCGAGGCCGGCTTCACCTCCTGCGTGGGCGCGGCCTGCGCCAAGCCGCGGCTCGACGTCGTGATCCGCAACGCGATCAACGCGGGCCAGATCCCCGGGCCGCGCTACCTCGCGGCGAGCCAGGAGATCACGGTGCTCGGCGGCCTGGGCGACGAGACGCTGCCGCACCTGCCCTTTCCCGAGTTCAGCTTCGGCGTGAACATCTCGGGCGCCGACGAGATGCGCAAGGCGGTGCGCCTGTTCCTCAAGTACGGCGTCGACTCGATCAAGCTCAACCTCTCGGGCGACAACTTCACGCCGCAGTCGCCCTCCGAAACCACCTGGATGCTCGACGAGGAAGTGGCCGCGGCGATGCGCGAGGTCAAGATCCGCGGCAAGCGCGGCGTGGCGCATGCGCGCTCGTCGGAGAGCGTGAAGCAGGCGCTGCGCCACGGCATCGACCTGATCTACCACGCGAGCTTCGTCGACGAGGAGGCGCTCGACATGCTCGAGGCCGCCAAGGACCGCGTCTTCGTCGCGCCCGGCATCGCCATCCTCTACGCCATGCTGCACGAGGCCGAGCCCTACGGCGTCACCTACCAGATGGCGGCCGACATGGGCTACCAGATCGAATGGGACGCGGCCTGCGTCTCGCTCGCGAAGATGCACAAGCGCGGCATCCGCGTGCTGCCCGGCGGCGACTACGGCTTCGCCTTCACGCCGCACACGCAGAACGCGCGCGACCTCGAGTTCTTCGTCAAGTACCTGGGCTTCACGCCGATGGAGGCGATCCGCTCGACCACGCTCTATGGCGGCCAGATCATGATGCGGCCCGACGAGCTCGGCCTCGTCAAGGAAGGCTACCTCGCCGACCTGATGCTGGTCGACGGCGATCCGCTGGCCAACCTCTCGATCCTGCGCGATGCGAAGCGCGTCCTGGCCGTGATGAAGGACGGCGAGTTCGCCAAGGCACCGGCGATCGCCTCCGAGCGCGGCTGGGACCGGGGCTGGGAGCGCGCCGCATGACGCGCGCCGCCCTCACGCGCTGGGCCCTGTGGCTGGTGCTCGGCGTGCCGATCGCGGTGTTCGCGGTCTGGGCCGTGGCCGACAACGCCTCGCTGTTCTTCAAGACCCTGCTCAACGGCCTCACGCTGGCCTCGCTCTACTTCCTCGTGGCCAGCGGCTTCACGCTGGTGTTCGGGCTGATGCGCAACGTGAACCTCGCGCACGGCTCGCTCTACCTGTTCGGCGCCTACGTGGGCTGGTTCGTCGGCGAGCACACCGGCTCCTGGGTGCTCGCGGTGATGGCCGGCTTCCTCGCGGCCGCGGTGCTGGGCCTCTTGATGCAGTTCCTGGTGTTTCGCCACATGCAGGGCCAGGACCTGCGCCAGACGCTGGTGACCATCGGCCTGTCGATCGTGTTCGCCGACCTGATGCTGTGGATCTGGGGCGCCGAGATCTACACCTTCGATCCGCCCTCGTGGATCTACGGCTCGACCACGCTGCCGCTGGTCGAGAAGTTCCCGACCTACCGGCTGGTGGTGCTGCTGGCCTCGGTGCTGATCGGCGTGGGCCTGTGGCTGCTGCTGGCGCGCACGCGCATCGGCATGATGATCCGCGCCGGCGTCGACGACCGCGGCATGCTGGCCGCCTCGGGCGTCAACGTGCAGCTGGTGTTCGCGCTGACCTTCGCCATCGGCGCCGGCCTCGCGGGCCTGGCCGGCGTGGTCGGCGGCACCGCCCTGTCGATCTCGCCGGGCGAGGACACGCGCTACCTGCTGGCCTCGCTGGTGGTGGTGATCGTCGGCGGCATGGGCAGCGTGGTCGGCGCCGCCATCGGCGCGCTGCTGATCGGGCTGGCCGAGCAGTTCGGGCTGGCCTATGCGCCGACCTACAGCGTGGTCTTCACCTTCGTGATCATGGTGGTCACGCTGGCGTTCAAGCCGCGCGGGCTGATGGGGAAAGCCGCATGAGCGCCGCGCCGGGCCGCCCCAAGCAAGCTCGCACCGCAGTGCGAGGCACGGAGGTGCTCCTGTGAGCGCCGCGCAGTGGCGCCGTGCCATGAAGTCGGGCGGGGCGATGCCCGCGCAGGAGGCGCGCGTCACCGCGTTGCCGCGCGCGGTCGCATCGCCATCGCAACCCGCCGAACCGCCGGCGGCCCACGGCGAGCTGCCGCGCTGGCTGGGCAGGCTGCTGCGCCCGGTGCGCTGGCGCCATGTGCTGGTCGCGCTGCTGGTGCTGGTCTATCCCTTCGTCGCCTCGCCCTTCTTCACCTTCCAGATCGGCGCCCAGTCGCTCGCACTCGGCCTGATCGCGCTGTCGCTGACCTTCCTCGGCGGCTATGGCGGCATGGTCTCGCTCGCGCAGATGACAGTGGCGGGCTTCGCGGCCTACGTGGTCGCGATCGTCGGCAGCAGCAGCAATACGGCGATCAGCCTGGGCTGGCCCTGGTGGCTCGCGGTGCTGGCGGCGCTGGCGCTGGCCACGCTGTTCTCGGCCGCGGTGGGCTGGCTCTCGGTGCGCACCGAGGGCATCTACACCATCATGATCACGCTGGCCGTGGGCGTGGCCTTCTTCTACCTCGCGCAGCAGAACTACACGCTGTTCAACGGCTTCCAGGGCTTCAGCAAGCTGGCAGCGCCCACCGTGTTCGGGCTCGACCTGCGCGAGCCCGTGCCCTTCTACCTGCTCACGCTGGGCTGCTCGGTGGCGGGCTATTTCTTCATCAAGCACCTGATCCGCGCGCCCTTCGGCGTGGCGCTGCAGGGCATCCGCGACAACCCGCGCCGCATGCAGGCGCTGGGCTTCGACGTCACGGCGCACCGGGTCGCGGCCTATGCGGTCTCGGGCTTCCTGGCCGCGGTCGGCGGCGTGCTGCTGGTCTGGTACAACGGCCGCATCTCGCCCGGCACGCTCGGCATCGGCGCGATGATCAACATCCTCATCATCGCCGTGCTCGGCGGCATGAAGCACCCCATCGGTGCCTTCATCGGCGCGATCGTCTTCGTGCTGCTGCAGAACTTCGCCATCGACCTGGTCGACCGCGAACGCTTCAATCTCGTGATCGGCGGGGTCTTCCTCGCGATCGTCCTCTTTTCCCCCGACGGACTGCTGGGCCTGTGGCATCGCTTGCGCACGCGCCTGGGCGCACCTTTCCCCACCCGTGGCTCAGGCCGCATTCACCAGCGATAAGAAGGAGCGAGACATGAAGAGAGTCGAGAACGTGTTCGGACGCAGCATCGTCGCCGCCGCGGCATTGTTTGCTATGGCCGGGGCCGCGGGCCTCGCGCAGGCGCAGGAAACCCTCAAGATCGGCCTGCTGGCCTCGCTCGAGGGACCGTTCGCGGCGCCGGGCCAGGACGGCATGCGCGGCGCCGACCTCGCGCTGAAGGAGAAGAAGGGCATGGCCGGCGGCAAGAAGATCGAGTTCGTGAAGGTCTCGTCGGACGCCACGCCCGACAAGGCCGTGAACTCGACGCGCAAGGCGGTCGAGCAGGACAAGGTGCAGATCATGATCGGCCCGCTGTCGGGCGACGAGGGCATCGCGGTCAAGAACTACGCGAAGACGCAGCCCAACGTCACCTTCATCAACGGCTCGGCCGGCGCGCAGGCCGCGACGCTGCAGGACCCGGCGCCCAACTTCTACCGCTTCAACACCGAGGGTGCGCAATGGATGGTGGGCCTGGGCGAGCATGCGCTGTCCAAGGGCTACAAGCGCACCTTCCTGATCGCCGAGGACTACGGCTTCCCCTACTCGCAGGTGCAGGGCTTCATGGCCAGCTACTGCGCCAAGGGCGGCAAGGTGGTCGACAAGGCCTGGGTGCCGCTGGGCACCAAGGACTACGCCTCGGTGATCGCGAAGATCCCGAAGAACGTCGATGCGCTGGTGGTGGTGCTCGGCGGCTCCGACGCGGTGAACTTCCTGACCCAGTACGAGCAGGCCGGTGGCGACAAGCCGATGATCGGCGGCTCGATCACGGTCGACCAGACGGTGCTGAACTTCAAGGGCAAGCGCCGCGAATCGCTGCTGGGCACGGCCTCGGCCGGCCCGATGGCCGACTCGATCGACACGCCCGAGTGGAAGAAGTTCGTGGCCGACTACAAGGCCAGCTTCAAGGACGGCTTCCCGAGCCCGTCGCTGTTCGCCTACCTCTACTACATCAACACCAAGGCCACGCTCGATGCGCTCGACGCGGTCAAGGGCGACCTGTCGAACAACCAGAAGGCCTACCGCGAGGCGCTGCAGAAGACCAACTTCAAGGGCCCGGCCGGCGACGTGAAGATCGATGCCAACCGCAACGGCGTGGGCACGACCTACATCACCGAGGTGAGCAAGGCGCCCGACGGTTCGTTCTACAACAAGGTCGTGAAGTCGGTGCCGAACATCTCGCAGACGCTGGGGCTGTCGGAGGCCGAGTTCAAGAAGATGGGGATGGGCACGCGCGACGTGCCGGACTGCCGCACGTGATCCACACCGGTGGTCTTTCTCCCTCCCCCGCTGGGGGAGGGTCGGGGTGGGGGCACGACGGCCCGCGCGATCGCGCGGCGTTCGTCGGGCACCGCCCCCATCCCGGCCTTCCCCCGGACGGGGAAGGCGCAAGACATCGCCCCACACGGAACTGAGATGGCCACCATCACCACGCTGCGACCGCCCGCTTCGCGCGCACCCCAACCCGCGCGCGGCGGCAGCACCCAGCTCCTGTCGGGCGACGCGCTGCGCCTGGACGGCGTGACGCGCGCCTTCGGTGCGCTGCGCGCGGTCGACGGCGTCTCGCTCGCGGTCACGGCGGGGCAGAAGTACGCCATCCTCGGATCGAACGGCGCCGGCAAGACCACGCTGTTCAACGCCATCACGGGCGACTTCCCGCCGACCGCGGGACGCATCCATTTCTTCGGCGAGGACATCACCGATCTGCCGCCGCAGGACCGCATCCGCAAGGGCCTGCGGCGCACCTACCAGTCCTCGCTGCTGTTTCGCGACCTCTCGGTGCGCGACAACCTGTTCCTCGCGGTGCGCGGCGTTGCCAGCGGCCGCTTCAGCTTTCGCCGGCCCGGTGCCGGCCATCCGAGCACCCGCGCGACCGAGGACCTGCTCGAGCGCGCGCGCCTGTCGCACATCGCCGACGAGAAGGTCGCCAACCTCGCGCACGGCCAGCAGCGCCAGCTCGAGATCGGCATGGCGCTGGCAGGCGCGCCGCGGCTGATCCTGTTCGACGAGCCCGCGGCCGGCCTCTCGCCGGCCGAGCGGCGCGAGCTGGTGGCGCTGCTGACCTCGCTGCCCGCGCACATGAGCTTCGTGCTGATCGAGCACGATCTGGACATCGCGCTGCGCGTGGTCGACCGCGTGACCGTGATGCACAACGGCCGCGTGCTGCGCACCGGCAGCCCGGCCGAGATCGAGGGCGATGCGCAGGTGCAGGCGATCTACATGGGGAGCAAGCACTGATGGCCTGGTTCGGCGGCGGCGATCGCGACACGGCGGCTGGCCGATCCACCGCGCTGGTGGTCGAGGGCCTCGACGTCTATTACGGCCGCGCCCATGCGCTGCAGGGCGTGAGCCTGTCGCTGGAGCGCGGCGTGCTCGGCATCGTCGGGCGCAACGGCATGGGCAAGACCACGCTGTGCAACGCGCTCACCGGCCTGGTGCCGGCGCGCGGCAGCGTGCGCTTCGGCGGCGAGGAGATCCTGGGCCTGGCGCCCAACGAGATCACGCGCCGCGGCATCGCCTACGTGCCGCAGGGCCGGCGCGTGTGGCCCTCGCTCTCGGTCGACGAGACGCTGCGCCTGGTGGCCAGCCGCCGGCGCGAGGTCGACCGCGTCTATGCGATGTTCCCGCGGCTGGCCGAGCGGCGCGGCAATGGCGGTGCCCAGCTCTCGGGCGGCGAGCAGCAGATGCTCGCGATCGGCCGCGCGCTGCTGCTGAACCCCAAGCTGCTGGTGATGGACGAGCCGACCGAGGGCCTGGCACCGGTCATCGTCGACCAGGTGGCGCAGGCGCTGCGCGACCTCGCGGCCGAGGGCCGCATCGCGGTGCTGCTGATCGAGCAGAACCTCGGTGTGGCGATCTCGGTGGCCGACCGCATCGGGCTGATGGTCAACGGCCGCATCGCGCGCGAGATGCCGGCGGCCGAACTCGCGGCCGACCGCGAGCTGCAGGAGAAGCTTTTGGGCGTGCGCTCGGGCGGCCATGGCGACGAGGCCGAGGCGGAGCAGCCCGCGCCGCGCATGGGCGAGCACGAGGGCCGCGACAACGCGCCGCGCGTCTACACCGTGCGCCGCGCCCATGGCGACGGCGCGCCCTCGCTCGACGACCTCGCGCCGGCCAGCGTGCGCGGCTTCACGCGCTGGAACGCCGGCGGCACGGCCGCGCCCGCGGCCGACATCCCGCGCCTGATCGCACCGCCCGAGCCCGCACCCGAACCGGCACAGCCCGCGGCGGCCTCGGGCCAGGTGTTCGACTTCCCGGTGGCCGCGAGCAGCGTGCGCGCGGCCTACGTGGCCGGCACCTTCGACACCAAGAGCCGCGAGCTGTTCTTCCTGCGCCAGTGCATCGAGCGGCTGGGCCTGCGCGTGGTCACGGTCGACCTCTCGACCTCGGGCAAGCCCTCGACCGCGAGCGTGCATCCGCGCGAGGTGGCGCGCCACCATCCGAAGGGCGAGTCGGCGGTGTTCAGCGGCGACCGCGGCAGCGCCACCGCCGCCATGGGCCTGGCCTTCGAGGCCTTCCTGCGCACGCGGCGCGACCTCGGCGGCCTGATCTCGGCCGGCGGCTCGGGCGGCACCTCGATGGCCACGCAGGGCATGCGCGCGCTGCCGATCGGCGTGCCCAAGCTCATGGTCTCGACCATGGCCAGCGGCGACACGCGGCCCTACGTGGGCCCGAGCGACATCTGCATGATGTATTCGGTCACCGACGTGCAGGGCATCAACCGCATCAGCGAGAGCGTGCTGTCGAACGCGGCCAATGCGCTGGCCGGCATGGTGGCGCATCCGGCTTCGGTGTCGGCCGTGACCCGGCCCGCCATCGGCCTCACGATGTTCGGCGTGACCACGCCCTGCGTGCAGGCCGTGACGCGGCGGCTCGAGGACGACTGGGACTGCCTGGTGTTCCATGCCACCGGCGTGGGCGGCCAGTCGATGGAGAAGCTCGCGGACTCGGGCCTGCTCGCGGGCGCGATCGACGTGTCGACCACCGAGGTGGCCGACGAGATCGCGGGCGGCGTGCTGTCGGCCGGGCCCGACCGGCTCGACGTGTTCGCGCGCCACGCCCTGCCCTACGTGGGTTCGTGCGGCGCGCTCGACATGGTGAACTTCGGCGCTTGGGAGACCGTGCCCGAGCGCTTCCGCGCGCGCAATCTCTATCGCCACAACACGACGGTGACCTTGATGCGCACCACGGCCGACGAGTGCCGCGCCATCGGCGAGTTCATCGCCGCCAAGCTCAACGCGATGCGCGGACCGGTGCGCTTTCTCATCCCCGAAGGCGGCGTCTCGGCCATCGACCGGCCGGGCCAGCCCTTCCACGACCCCGAGGCCGACCGCGCGCTGTTCGCGGCGCTCGAGGCCGGCTTCCGGCCCGGGCCGAACCGCCAGCTCAAGCGGCTGCCGCTGCACATCAACGACGAAGCCTTCGCCGATTCGCTGGTCGAGGCCTGGCGCGAGGTCTCGCGGGCCGCGCCCGGCGCGCGCCGCGCATGAGCCAGGAACAACCAAGGAGGAGCCCACCACCATGACCCGCATCTCACGCACCGCGCTGCTGGAGCGCTTCCGCGCCAAGATCGCCTCGGGCCGGCCGCTGATCGGCGGCGGCGCCGGCACCGGCCTGTCGGCCAAGTGCGAGGAAGCCGGCGGCATCGACCTGATCGTGATCTACAACTCGGGCCGCTACCGCATGGCCGGGCGCGGCTCGCTCGCGGGGCTGATGGCCTACGGCAATGCCAACGAGATCGTCTGCGAAATGGCGCGCGAGGTGCTGCCGGTGGTCAAGCACACGCCGGTGCTCGCGGGCGTGAACGGCACCGACCCGTTCATGATCCCCGACGAGTTCCTGCACCGGCTGATCGCGCTGGGCTTCTCGGGCATCCAGAACTTTCCGACCGTGGGCCTGATCGACGGCACCTTCCGCGCCAACCTCGAGGAGACCGGCATGGGCTACGGCCTCGAGGTCGAGCTCGTGGCCCGCGCGCGCGCCCTCGACCTGCTGACCACGCCCTATGTCTTCAGCGAGGCCGATGCGCGCGCCATGGCCGGCGCGGGCGCCGACATCGTGGTCTGCCACCTGGGCCTGACCACGGGCGGCGCGATCGGCGCCGAGACGGCACTGAAGCTCGACGACTGCGTGCCGCTGATCAACCGCTGGGCCGCGGCCGCGCAGGAAGTGAACCCCGGGGTGATCGTGCTCTTTCACGGCGGCCCCATCGCCACGCCGGAGGATGCGCAGTACGTGCTCGCGCGCTGCCCCGCCTGCGACGGTTTCTATGGCGCCAGCTCGATGGAGCGCCTGCCCGCGGAGGTGGCGCTGACCGAGACCACGCGCCGCTTCGTTCAGATCACGCGATAAACCAGGAGACGACATCCATGTCAGGTTCTCAATTCGGAAGTTTCATCCTCGGGCTGCTGGTGGTGGCGATCGCGGTCGCGATCGTCGTCTGGCTGCTGCACTGGCTCTACCTGCGCAGCTCCAAGGAACGCGCCTTCGTGCGCACAGGCCTGGGCGGGCAGAAGGTGGTGCTCGACGGCGGCGCCTTCGTGCTGCCGATCGTGCACGACGTGATCCCGGTCAACATGAACACGCTGCGGCTGGAGGTCAGCCGCGGGCGCGACAAGGCGCTGATCACCAAGGACCGCATGCGCGTGGACGTGATCGCCGAGTTCTACGTGCGCGTGGCCGCCAAGGCCGAGTCGGTGGCGGTGGCCGCGCAGACGCTGGGCCTGCGCACCACGGAGCCCGAGCAGCTCAAGGAACTGGTCGAAGGCAAGTTCGTCGACGCGCTGCGCACCGCCGCGGCCGAGATGACGATGGAGGAGCTGCACGAGAAGCGCGGCGCCTACGTCAAGCGGGTGCGCGAGGCGGTGGCCGAGGACCTGACCAACAACGGCCTGGAGCTCGAGGCCGCCTCGCTCACGCAGCTCGACCAGACCGGCATGGAGTTCTTCAACCCGAGCAATGCCTTCGACGCCGAGGGCCTGACGCGGCTGACCGAACAGATCGAGCGCCGCAAGAAGCAGCGCAACGACGTCGAGCAGGACACGCTGATCGCGATCCGCAACAAGAACCTCGAGGCCGAGAAGCTGTCGCTGGAGATCGACCGCGAGAGCGAGCATGCGCGGCTGACGCAGCAGCGCGAGGTCGAGATGGCGCGCTCGCGCCAGCGCGCCGAGGTGGCGATCGAGCGCGCGCAGCGCGAGCAGCATGCCGAGAGCGCGCAGATCGCGGCGCGCCAGAGCATCGATGCCGCGCGCATCCGCTCGGAGCAGACCATCGAGGAGGAGCGCATCGGCAAGGAGCGCGCAATCCAGAGCGCCGAGCTCGAGCGCCGCACCTCGCTCGAGCTGGCCGAGCAGCAGCGCTCGATCGCCGTGGCGCGCGAGAGCAAGGCGCAGAGCGAGGCCCAGGCCGAAGCCGAGGCCGCGCGCGCCCAGGCCGTGACGGCCGAGGAGAAGGTGTTCACGGCACGCGAGGTCGAGAGCGCCGAGCGCAAGAAGACCATCGAGCTGATCGCGGCCACGCTGATCGCCGAGCGCGAGGCGCTGCGGCTGACCTCCGCGGCCCAGGCCGAGCACGACGCGAGCGCGCACCGCGGCGCCGCGCTGCGCGCCCAGGCCGAGGCCGATGCCGACGCCGAGAAGATCCGTGCCGATGCCACGCGCGTGCGCGCCGAGATCGAGGCCGAGGCCGCGCGCTGGATGAACGAGGCGCACAACATGCTCACGCCCGAGGCGCGCATGTCCGCCCTGCGCATGCGGCTGGTGGAGAAGGCCGAGGGCATCATCCGCGAGTCGGTGCGGCCGATGGAGCGCATCGAGGGCATCAAGATCCTGCAGGTCGACGGCTTCGGCGGTTCGTCGGGCGGCGCGCGCAATGCCGAGGGCGGCGGCAACTTCGCCGACGGGCTGGTCAATTCGGCGCTGCGCTTTCGGGCCCAGGCGCCGCTGGTCGACCAGCTGCTGCGCGAGATCGGCATCGAGGGCGGCGACATCCAGAAGCTGGTCAACGAGAGCAGCGGCGCGCGTGCCGCGCTGGGCGCCGGCACGCCCAAGGAATAAGGCATGGTGAACGTCTACGTCTCGAGCGTGATCGACGCGAGCGCCGACAACGTGTGGGCGCGCGTGCGCGACTTCAACGGCCTGCCGCAATGGCATCCGCTGATCGCCGACAGCCGGATCGAGAACAACCAGCCGGCCGACCGCGTGGGCTGCATCCGCCATTTCCACCTGCGCGACGGCGGCATGATCCGCGAACGGCTGCTCGCGCTCTCGGACTACGACTACAGCTGCAGCTACGAGATCCTCGAGAGCCCGATGGGCGTGAGCCACTACACGGCGACGCTCAAGCTCACGCCGGTGACCGACGGCGGGCGCTGCTTCGCCGAATGGAGCGCGGAGTTCGACTGCGAGGCGCATCGCGAGCGCGAGCTGGCCGACTCGATCGGCGAGGGTGTGTTCCAGGGCGGCTTCGATGCGCTGAAGCGGCACTTCGGAGGCCGCTGATGCTACAGCGGGTCGTGCGCTCCACCGTCATCGACGCGCCGATCGAGCGCGTGTGGGCGGTGCTGCGCGACTTCAACAGCCATGCCGACTGGCACGAGGTGGTGGAGGCCAGCCGCATCGAGGGCGACGAACGCGGCGACCAGGTGGGCTGCGTGCGCAGCTTCACGCTGCGCGACGGCAACCGCATCCGCGAGCAGCTGCTGAGCCTGTCGGACAGCGAACACAGAAGCACCTACTGCATCGTCGAGGCCACCCTGCCGCTGCAGCGCTACGTGGCCACCGTCACCCTGAAGCCCGTGACCGACGGCGACCGCACCTTCTGGCATTGGGAATCGACCTTCGCCACGCCGCCGGGCCGCGAGCGCGAACTGCGCGACACGGTGGCGCGCGGCGTCTACGAGGCGGGGTTCGAGAACCTGCGGCGCTACCTGGAGCGCGGGGCGCCCACGTCATCCGCCGGCATCGCCGCTTCGGCCGCGCTCGCGCTGCCGCGGCGCAGCGTGGGCCTCGAAGCCTACGGCGGCGCCGAGGTCCTGCGCCCGCGCGACGACGAGGCGGCGGCGCCCGCCGAGGGCGAGGTGCGCATCCGCCAGCGCGCGATCGGCGTGAACTTCCTCGACGTCTACCTGCGCCGCGGCTGGATGCCGGCGATGCTGCCGGTGTCGGAGGGCGCGCCGGGCGTGCCCGGCATGGAGGCGGCCGGCAGCGTGATCGATGTCGGCCCCGGCGTCAGCGGCCTCTTTCCCGGCGACCGCGTGGCCTACCTCGGGCCCGTGCCCGGCGCCTACCGCAGCGTGCGATCGGTGCCCGCCGACTGGGTGGTGCGGCTGCCCGCGGCGGTTGAGGACGACGAGGCCGCGGCGCTGCTGCTCAAGGGCTTCACGGCCGACTACCTGCTGCGCGACCTCGGCCGCGTGCAGCGCGGCACGCGCATCCTCGTGCATGCCGCGGCCGGTGGTGTCGGCCTGCTGCTGTGTTCCTGGGCGCGCAGCCTCGGCGCGGTCGTGGTGGGCACCGTCTCGAGCGAGGAGAAGGCCCGCGTCGCGCGCGACCATGGCTGCGAGCACGTGATCGTCACGCGCGACTACCGCTTCGCCGATGCGGTGCAGCGCGCCTGCGGCGGCGTCGACGTGCTGGTCGACGGCCTCGGCGAGGCCGCGCGCGCCGAGAACCATGCGGCGCTCGCGCGCCGCGGCCACTGGATCAGCCTCGGCCAGGCCAGCGGCGCGCTGGCCGCGCTGCCGCCCGACCTGCTGATCGCCAAGTCGCTGAGCTTCTCGCGGCCCGTGGTGTTCGACTATGTCGCCACGCCCGCGCAACTGGCCGAGCGCGCGCAGCGTCTGTGGGATGCGCTCGCCAGCGGCGCCATCCGCAAGCCGCCGATCGAACGCTTCGCGCTCGATGCCGCGGCGCGCGCCCATGAACGCCTCGAATCGCGCGCCAGCATCGGCGCCTTGGTTCTGCTGGCCTAGGGCCTGTCAACACGATGCAAGGAGAACGCCCGTGATCGTCGGCATGAACCACTTCACCGTCACCGCGGAAGACGAGCGCCAGACGCTGGACTTCTACACCGGCCTGCTCGGCCTGCGCGTGGGCCACCGGCCCGACCTCGGCTTTCCGGGCGCCTGGCTCTACGGCAGCGGGCCACAGGCCGTGCTGCACCTGTACTTCGGCCGCCCCGTGCCCGCGCAGCGCACCGGCGTGATCGACCACATGGCCTTCACCGCGCAGGACCTGCGCACGGTGAAAGCGCGCTTCGACGCCGCGGGCGTGAAGTACGAACTGCGGCAGCAGGCGGGCGCGGGGACCTGGCAGCTGTTCTGCCACGATCCGAACGGGGCGAAGGTGGAGCTGGATTTCGATCCGGGGGAGACGCTTTAGGACAGGTGTTCCAGTGGCCTACCGACCCTTCGCGTGGGCCATGCCATCGCTCCAGATGTTTCGCATCTGCGCCAGCAGGTCCTTCGGAATCCGCGGGTCGCGGGCCGCGATTTCCAGTGTCTTGGCCATCCCCTCGGCGATTCGCGCGAGCACCCTTTCCGGCTTCGCGACCGCGCAGACCTTGCTGCCGAACTGCAGCAGTTCCTCGGTCGTCGGATAGGCCTTGGTGTGGCCCTTGCCGGCGAAGAGCTTGAGCGCCAGCGTGCGGTCCTCGAGCTCGGAGCCGCCTTCGTAGCGCGTGTAGCGGTAGAGCGCGGTCGTCACCACGTCGAACATCGGCGCGAGGCGGCAGTCGGCCGCGGAGGTATAGAGCAGGCCGTAGTTCTTGAGGTGGCCGTCGCCGTTGCGCACCATGACGCTGAAAGCAACCTGCGCGAAGAAGCGCTCGAGGTTCTCGATCGGCAACTGGAGGTACCGCATCAGCTCGGCGATGCGCTGGTAGCTGCCGTGGTACTTCCGATCGGACTGGATGTCGCGCACGCGAAGACCCATCAGCGCCGCGATGTCCTCGAAGGCGATGCGGGAGCCATCGGTCGCGATGTCGAAGCGGTCGACCAGCAGCAGCTGTCCGTCGTCCGAGAGGTCGAAGGTGGGTGTCTCGATGCCCGCGTGGCCGGCCGCCGTCAGGCACAGGAATTCGTTGGCCGACAGGCCGGGGTAGGACGGCGCGGCCGCCTTCACGATGATGGTGGGCACCGGAACGCTGACCCGGTCCGGCACCATGATCTTCGGCTGCATGCCGCCGATGCCGGCACCGGTGCTCAGGTAGGCCCGCACCAGTTCGTCGAACACCTCGGGCGTGTAGCGGGTGGCGAGCAGGGTCTTGCGGTCGATGAGCCGGGGCGCGGCGAGCGCCGGCGCCCCGGGCAGTCGGAAGCCCAGGCGGCCGATGCCGTTCGACCCCACCACCGCGAGCAGATGCATCGGGGTCAGCTCCTGCTTCGGAAACATCGCGCGCAGCCGCAGGTACAGGTCACCCTCGGGCAGGTTCTGATCCATCACCGCGAAGAGGTTGCCGTCCTGGTAGGTCGGCCGGGTCGGCGGCATGAGCAATGCGACCGAGGGCTGCTCAGCGCGGCTGTCCAGGTACCGGAACTCGTAGATCGAATGCTTGAGCAGTTGGCCGGCCGGCGCGCCGGCGATCTCGACCTCGAGCTGCCTGATCTTTTCAGGAAGCATCGTCGTCCTCGTCCTGTCCGAAGCGCTGCGCGACTTCCTCCAGCGTGGGCATGCCCAGGCGTTCGAGGCGAATCGTGAGATCCATGGCGCGCAGGATGTCGAGCAGCGACGCGACGGTGATGTCGTCCCCGCGCTCCAGCCGGTAGAGCACGTTGCGTGCACGGCCGGAGCGTGCGGCGATGTCGGTCGCCTTCAGGCGGCCTTCCTTGCGCGCGCGTTGGATCGCCTGGCCAAGCTCGATGGGAAGCCGGATTTTGTCCTGCATACGCCACATTTTTGCAAAAAAATTAGAAAATGTCCATCAAGAAGGACACATCCATACGAAATGGTCGATGGCAGAGACACGGGCCGGCGATGGGCATGGCGCGCGCTAGCGATCATTTACCCGCTTCCAGATCGTGCAGGGGATAACCCGCTCACCCTGGCGCCCTCCCGGAGCACGAGGCACTGTTTGACTGAACACGCGCATACTTGGGTCATCTGCCCACCCAACCGCCGCCATCTCGCCTGTTAAACGCACCATCGTCGGCTTCACCCCGCTATCACGCCATGACCGCCATCACCCAGCAGTCCCTGTTCGCCAAGATCAAGGCTCTGTCGCCCGAGCAAGTGGCTCAGGTGGACGGCTTTGTGGAATCCCTCTCGGCCAGCGCCAGGCGCCATGTCGCGCTGGACCGGCTGCTGGCCATCGCACCCGCGCTGGAGGCCGCAGGCGTGACGCCCATGAGCGAGGATGAACTCCAGGCCGAGATCGACGCCGCGCGCGCCGAGCGCCGCGCACGCCGGGCCGAAAACGACGGGCAAGACGATGCCGACCGGGGTTCGGATGCGCCTCGTCCTTGATACCAATACCCTGATCTCCGCGCGCTGTGGCGCGGCACGCCCCACCACCTGCTGCACGCCATCCGCGCACGCGCGAACCTGCAGCTCTACAGCAGCCCCGACCTGTTCGAGGAACTGGCCGACGTGCTCACGCGCGCATCGCTGCGCAAGCAACTGGGCGTGATCGGCAAACAAGCCCTCGAGGTGCTGCGGGACTACGCGGCGGTCGTGCAATTGATCGAGGTCGAGCCACTGGCCGAGCCCGTGTGCCGCGATCCGGACGACGCTGCGGTGCTCGCCCTGGCACGGGCAGCCCAGGCCGACCTCATCGTCTCAGGCGACCAGGACCTGTTGGTGCTCGGGCAGTGCGAGGGCGTTCCCATCGCCACCCCACGCGATGCGCTCGAACGGATCACGCAGGCGTAGCTGAAGCCCTGCGTACGGGATGCGGGAATAACCGCGACTACGGAGCTTCCCCCGCCCCCTTCACCCCCAACGCCTGCGACAGCCGCGCGCAAGCCGCGACCACCTGCCGCCCCAGCGCGTCCACATGCCCCTCGCCGATGCGCGCGGCCGGGCCGAAGATGCCGATCGATCCCGCGACGCCGCGGCCGTTGTAGAACGGCGCGGCCACGGCCACGGCGCCTTCGATCAGCTCGTCGCGGCTGACGGCATAGCCGCGCTCGCGCGTGCGATCGAGTTCGGCGCGCAGCTTCTTGAGGTCGATCTTCAGGTCTTTGGTGTATTGCTCGAGCCGTTCGTCGGCCCCGGGCATGAAGGCCAGGATCGCGCGGCCGCTGGCGCCGCGGGCGATGCGCTCGGTGTAGCCGACGCCGCGCTTGAAGTTCAGCGGCTGCGGGCTCGGCATCTCGGCCAGGCACAGGCGCATCTCGCCCTGCGCCACGAACATCGCGACGGTCTCGCGGGTCTCGCTCCACAGCCCGCGCATGATCGATTCGGCCAGCGCCGACAGGTCCAGCGTCTCGGTCCACACATGCGACAGCCGCGCCACCGAGGGCCCGAGGCGGAAGCGCTGCGGGTCGCCGACCGAGACGATGAAGCCCTTGGTCTCGAGCGTGTAGAGGATGCGGTAGAGCGTGGGCCGGCTCAGGTCCACGCGCTGCAGCAGCTCGCCGGCGGTGAGCTCGGCGTCGTCCTTGGTGAACGCCAGAAGGATGTCGAGGGCGCGGTTGACCGCGCGCACGTTCTCCGAGTTCTTCTCCTTCGGCTCCATGGCCCCTCCTGTGTTGTCGCTTTGCATCGCGGCATTTTCGCTTCCCGCCCGATCCCCTCCCCCGCTCCGTGCGGCCGCGCCGGCGCGACCCGATTGCGCGATCGAATCTTGTCCGTATAATGAGCGCAGAGTCCACACAACGGACAATCCGCACCGACAAGCGATTGGAGACACGATGAACCCCGCCACCCCTTCCGCCTCCGCGGCCGCTCTCTGCTGGCGGCCGCCGCCCTCTTTCTCGCAGCCCTGGCCGCGCCCGCGCAGGCCGCCTATCCCGACAAGCCGGTGCGCGTGGTGGTCGGCTTCGCACCCGGCGGCACCAACGACATCCTGGCCCGGCTGATCTCGGTCAAGCTCTCGGAGCGGCTCAAGCAGTCCTTCGTGGTCGACAACCGCGCGGGCGCCAACTCGATCATTGCGGCCGAGCTGGTGGCCAAGGCGCCGGCCGACGGCTACACGCTGTTCGTGGCCTCGTCGGGCGCGATGACGGTGAACCCGGCGGTCTACGGCAAGCTGCCCTACGACCCGGTCAAGGACTTCCAGCCGGTGGCGCTGCTGGGCTCGTTCCCGCTGGTGGTGACGACCAACGCCGCGTCGAGCGCGAAGACCATGGCCGAGCTGAAGGCGCTCGCGGCCAAGGCGCCGGCCGGCGGCCTCAACCACGGCGTGGCCTCGTCCTCGTTCCAGCTCGCGGCCGAGCTCTACACGAGCGAGGGCGGCGCGAAGTTCACGCACGTCAACTACAAGGGCACCGGTCCGGTCATCACCGCGCTGCTGGGCAACGAGGTCGACCTCGGCTTCCTCGACATCGCGGCGGTGCTGCCGCAGATCCAGGCCGGCCGGCTCAAGGCGGTGGCCGTGACGACGGCCAAGCGCTCGAGCGTGCTGCCGCAGGTGCCGACCATCGCCGAGTCGGGCACGCCCGGCTACGACGTGCCGATCTGGACCGGCCTTGTGGCGCCCGCGGGCACGCCCACCGAGGTGGCGGACCGCATCCGCGCCGCGCTCAAGGAGGTGCTGGCCGAGCCCGACACCGTGAAGAAGCTGCAGGCCCTCGGCATGGAGCCGGGCCATGTCGACAGCGCGGCCTTCGGCAGGCAGATCGCCGCCGACATCGCGCGCTGGACCGCGCTCGCGAAGAACGCCAACCTCAAGGTCGACTGACCGGCGCACCCAAGGAGCCACCGATGAGCGCCAGCGTCGCGATCACCCTGCTCTTCGCCGATGGCGGCACGCGCCGCGTCGACGCGAATCCCGGCGACACCGTCGTGGCCGCGGCCGCCGAGGCCGGGCTGAACCTGCTCACCGACTGCAGCAACGGCCAGTGCGGCACCTGCACCGCGCAGCTGGTCTGCGGCAGCGTCGAACTCGGCGACTACGACCGCGCGGTGCTGCCCGATGCCGACCGCGCGGACGGCGCCACCTTGTGCTGCGTCTCGCGCGTCACGGCGCAAGACTGCGTGATCGAGCTGCCCTACGACCTTTCCGAGGCCACGGCCGAGGAGCCGCCGCCGATCGAAGGCACGGTGAGCGCGCTCGAGCGCGTGGCGCTGGAGACGATGCGGCTCGAGGTCCGCGTCGATGCGCCCGTGACTTTCCAGCCGGGCCAGTACGTGCGCCTGCGCGCCGCGGGCAGCGAGGCCTGGCGCTCCTATTCGATGGCCAATGCCTCGGGCGACAGCACGCTGGTGTTCTACGTGCGGCTGGTCGATGGCGGCGCCTTCTCGAGCTGGCTCACGCAGTCGGCCGCGGTCGGCGCCACGCTCGAACTCAGCGAGCCGCGCGGCAGTTTCTTCCTGCGCCACGAACCGCGCCCGCGCCTGTTCGTGGCCGGCGGCACCGGGCTCGCGCCCTTCCTCTCGATGCTCGAGGCGATCGCTTCGCGCGAAGGCGCGGCGATGCAGCCGACCACGCTGCTGCTCGGCGTGCGCACCGGCGCCCACCTGTTCGCGCTCGAGCGGATCGAGCAGCTCAAGCAACGGCTGCCGGCGCTCGACGTGCGCCTGGCCGCCGAGGCCGAGCCCGGCGACGCTTGCCACGGCGGCTATGCCACCGACCTGATCGGCACGCTCGCGCTCGATCCCGCCACGCGCATCTACCTGTGCGGCCCGCCGCCGATGGTCGAGGCCGGCCGCAGCGCGGCGGCCTCGGCCGGCCTGGCCCGCGCCGACATGCTCTGCGAACGCTTCAACTGAAGCGCCGCTTTCCGATTCCCCACCCGACGCACACGACGACAAGGACGCAACGAATGACGACGACGACACCGATGGTCTATCACCGGATGGTCGACCTCAAGCAGGGCACGATCAGCCGCGAGATCTTCTCGAGCAAGGACGTCTACGAGGAAGAGCTCGAGAAGGTGTTCGCGCGCGCCTGGCTCTTCGTGGGCCACGAGAGCCAGATCCCCAAGCCCGGCGACTACTTCACCTCGCGCATGGGCGCGGAGTCGGTGATCCTCACGCGCGACAAGAAGAACAAGGTGCACGTGTTCCTCAACTCCTGCCGCCACCGCGGCATGAAGGTGTGCCAGTACGACCACGGCAACACGCAGCTCTTCACCTGCCCCTATCACAGCTGGAGCTACACCACCGAGGGCAAGCTGTTCGGCGTGCCGCAGTTCAAGGCCATCTACGACGGCTGCCTCGAGAAGGAGAACTGGTCGCTGATCGAGGTCGCGCAGCTCGCGATCTACAAGGGCACGGTGTGGGCCACCTGGGACAAGGACGCGCCCGACTTCCTCACCTACCTGGGCGACGCGCGCGCGCACCTCGACCTCGCGCTCGACTGCCGCGACGGCCGCGAGGGCGGCTCCGAGGTGCTGGTGGGCGTGCAGAAATGGGTGATCCCCTGCAACTGGAAGTTCGCGGCCGAGAACTTCCTCGGCGACACCTATCACAACGTGAGCCACCGCTCGGTCGACCTGATCGGCATCGGCCCGAGCGCCGAGGTCGGCGTGAAGGGCCGGCGCGACAACGAGCTCGAGTACGCGCAGCACCTGTGGGTGAACTTCCCCGCCGGCCACGGCGTGCACAGCGCGCTGCTGCCGGAAGACACGCCCTTCGTCGACACCTACAAGAACAACCCGGTGATCGCCGAGTACTTCCGCCATTGCCACGAGGAGCGCAAGCGCCGGCTCGGCGCCGAGAAGAACCGGCTGGTGCCCTTCGTCGGCACCATCTATCCGAACACCTCGTTCCACGGCAAGCAGCCGCGCAACCTCTGCGTGTGGCATCCCAACGGGCCGGAGTCGACCGAGGCCTGGCGCTTCTTCCTGGTCGATGCCGACGCGCCGCAGGAGGTGAAGGACTTCCTGCGCACCTACTACATGCGCTATTCGGGCCCGGCCGGCATGACCGAGCAGGACGACATGGAGAACTGGAACTACGCCACCGCCGGCAGCCGCGGCACCATCGCCAAGCGCTATCCCTACAACTACCAGCAGTCGATGGGCAAGGTCACCACCGAGGGCCCGGTACCCGGCAACGTGAGCCTGCAGGTCAGCGAGGAGAACCCGCGCCAGTTCTACCGCCGCTGGCGCGACTACATGGACGGCGCCGACTGGGACACTCTGCTGGGCCGCCACGACACCGGCGCGGCGAGCTTCGCCGGATGACGGCCGCGGAAATGGCAGAAAGGGCAGGCATGGCAGGCATGGCGCACCAGCCCGTCACCCTCGTCACCGGCGGCACCTTCGGCCTCGGCGAAGCCATCGCGCTCGAGCTGGCCCGGCGCGGCCACCGCGTGCTGGCCTTCGGGCTCGCGCAGCCGCAGGTCTCGAGCACCGCGCAGGGCCTCGAGGGCGTGCGCGCCGCGGCCGAGGCCGCGGGCCTCGCGGAGCGCATCGAGGTGCTCGAGGCCGACGTCTCCAGCGCCGCCGACGTCGAGCGCGTGGTCGAACGCGCGCTGTCGCGCTTCGGCCGCATCGACGGCCTGGTCAACAACGCGGCCATCGGCCCGCTCGGCACGGTGCTCGACACCAGCGAAGAGATGTTCGACCGCATCCTGGCCGTCAACGTGAAGGGCGTGTACCTCGCCTCGCGCGCCGTCATCCCGGCGATGGCCGCGCAGGGCGGCGGCTCGATCGTCAACATCGGCTCGGGCGCCGGCCACGGCAAGCCCGACATGGCGGCCTACGCGGCCAGCAAGGGCGCGGTGCTCGCGCTCACCACCGCGATGGCCTACGACCACTTCCACCAGCGCATCCGCGTGAACCTCGCGATTCCCGGCGGCGGCGGCATCGTCTCGGGCATGAGCGTGGGCCGCGTGGGCGGCGACGCCGCGCTGTTCGCGGGCCGCAAGGTCGCGGGCACGGTGGCGGGCCGCCCGGCCACCGGGCGCGACCTGGCCAACGCCGTGGCCTTCCTGCTGTCCGACGACGCCGCCACCGTCTCGGGCACGGTGGTCGACGTCGGCTGCTTCGCGAACCAGGGCGGACCGATCCCGCCCGCACCGAATTCCTGACCGCATCTCCCACGAAGGACGCATCGATGACCGAGACCCTCACCGAACCGACCGCCGTCGCCAGCCCGCCGCCGAGGCCGCCGCGCGACGCGCGCTACTACGAACTCAAGCGCGAGATCGAGGAGTTCCTCTACGACGAGGCCGAGATGCTCGACCAGCGACGCTTTCGCGAATGGCTGGACACGCTGGCCGAGGACCTCGTGTACTTCATGCCGATGATGTTCAACGTCAAGTTCGGCCAGCACGAGACGCGCGAGAAGACCCGCTACGAGAAGGACATGAGCTGGTTCAACGAGGGCAAGTGGACCCTGACCAAGCGCGCCGAGCAGATCCTCACCGGCGTGCACTGGGCCGAGGAGCCGCTGTCGCGGCTGTGCCGCCTCGTCACCAACGTGCAGCTCACCGCGATCGAAGAGAACGCCGCCGGCCAGCAGGAGGTGTCGGTGCTCAGCGGCTTCCTGATCTACCAGAACCGCTGCGAGCACGAGGAGTACTACTTCGCCGGCAAGCGCAGCGACGTGCTGCGGCGCGTGGACGGCCGGTGGCAGCTCGCGCGGCGCGAGATCCGGCTCGGCCAGAACGTGCTGCTGGCCAAGAACCTCACCATGTTCTTCTGAGGCCCGCCCATGCTGAACATCATGCACCTCGAGGCGGGCCGCCGGCTCGAACTGCGCAGCGGCGCCATCGGCGAGATCGTCGAGAACATGGGCGACGGCATCTGGGTGCAGTTGCGCATCCTGAGCGCGCCGCGCGGCGACTTCGCCGCGGGCGACGAAGAGCTGATCCATTGCGAGGACATCAAGGACCTCGCGCCCGACTGACATCGACACGCGGCGGGCAGGACCGGGCCATCGAAGCCCGGCCATCCGTCGAGCCCCCACACACCGGAGACAAGCCCCATGAAGATTCTCTCGACGCGCTTCAACGCGCGCGCGCTCGCGAGCGCCGCCCTCGCGCTTTGCGCCTTCGCCGCCACGGCCCAACCCTTTCCCTCCAAACCGGTGACACTGGTCGTGCCCTTCGCGCCCGGCGCCTCGGCCGACGGCATCGCGCGCATCGTCGGGCGCGAGCTCTCGACCTCGCTGGGCCAGCCCGTGGTGGTCGACAACAAGCCCGGCGGCGGCGGCGCCACCGGCCTGATCGGCGTGGCGAAGTCCGCGCCCGACGGCTACACCATCGGCATGGGCGCCACCGGCGCGATCGTGGTCAATCCGAACCTGCCCGATGCCGCGCCGCTCAAGCCGCAGGAGCAGCTCGCGCCGGTCGCGAAGGTGGCCGACATCCCGCTGGTGCTGGTGGCCGGCGCCAAGACCGGGCTGCGCGACCTGCGCGGCTTCATCGAGAAGGCGCGCGCCACGCCCGAGGGCACGAGCTACGGCACCACCGGGCAGTACACCGCGCAACACCTCGCGGGCGAACTGCTGGCCAGCATGGCGAAGCTCAAGCTGGTCGCCGTGCCCTACCGCGGCAGCGGCCCCGCGGTGACCGACCTGCTCGGCGGCCAGCTGCCGGTGGCGGTGGTCGACCTGACCTCGGCCTATCCGCACATCAAGAGCGGCGCGCTGGTGGCGCTCGGCGTGACCAGCGCCACGCGCAGCGCGGTGGCGCCCGAGATTCCGACCATCGCCGAGGGCGGCGTGCCCGGCTACTCGGCCACCGCGTGGATGGGCCTGTTCGCGCCCGCCAAGGTACCGCCCGAGGCGATCGAGAAGCTCGCGGGCGCGATCCAGGCCGTGGTCGCCAAGCCCGAGGTGCAGTCGCAGATCGTCGGCCTCGCGGCCGAACCGCGCTACCTCGGTCCGGCCGGTTTCAAGAGCTTCATCCATGCCGAGTCGGACAAGTGGGCGGGCGTGATCGCCTCCATTCCCGCGCCGCAGAAGTAGCCCGCCAAGGAGACGCCATGAACCGCATCAAGAAGCTCGCGAGCCTGCTCGGCCTGGCCGTGCTGGCCGTGCTGGCCGGTGCCAGCACCGCCGCGCCCTGGGCGCCCACCAAGCCGGTGCGCATCATCGTGCCGATCACCGGCAGCACCAACGACACGGTGGCGCGGCTGGTGCGGCCGAAGCTGCAGGAGGCGCTGGGCCAGCCGGTGATCGTCGAGAACCGACCCGGCGCGGGCGGCAACATCGGCGCCGACTACGTCGCCAAGTCGCCGCCCGACGGTCACACGCTGCTGGTGGGCTACAACGGGCCGATCGCGATCAACGCCACGCTGTTCCGCAAGATGCCCTTCGATCCGCGCAAGGACCTCGCGCCGATCACGCTGGCCGTGACCTCGCCGCAGTACCTTGTGGTCAATGCCGACCTGCCCGCGAAGACGCCGGCCGAGTTCGTCGCGCTGGCCAAGGCGCGCAAGGGCGGGCTGTCGTATGCCTCGGTGGCGGTGGGCAGCGCCTCGCACCTCACGATGGAGATGCTGAAGTCCGCCGCGCAGGTCGACATCACGCACGTGCCGTACAAGGGCGCCGGGCCGGCGCTGGTCGACCTGGTGGCCGGCAACGTGCAGAGCGCCTTCCTGGTGCCGGGCAACGTGCAGCAGTTCGTCAAGGACGGCCGGCTGCGCGTGATCGCGACCACGGGCGAGAAGCGCTTCGCGAACGTGCCCGAGGTGCCGACGATGGTCGAGTCGGGCTACCCCGATTTCGTCGCCACCTCGTGGGTCGGCTTCCTCGCGCCCGGCGGCACGCCGCGGCCCGTGATCGACCGGCTCAACGCCGAGATCGTGAAGATCGTGCGCTCGCCCGAGATCAGCGCGAAACTCCGGGAGCTGGAATTCGACGTGGTGGCCGGCTTGCCCGAGGATTTCTCGCGCTGGATCGACAAGGAAACGGACCGCTGGGGCCGCGTCATCAAGTCGACCGGCGCCACCGTCGACTGACCGGCACACCCCTCACGATCCGAACGAAGAACCCAGGAGACACACGAATGACGATGGATGCGGCCTCGGCCCCACCCGCTCCCCCCGCGCCGGCCGGCATGCCGGCCGCCGAATGGACCGCCCGGCTCGACCTGGCCTGCTGCTACCGGCTGTTCGACCACCTCGGCTGGACCGAGCTGATCTTCAACCACATCACGCTGCGCGTGGACGAGGCCGGCGAGGGATCGGAAGCGCGCTACCTGATCAACCCCTTCGGCCTGCACTACGCCGAGGTCACGCCACTGAACCTGATCTGCACCGACATCGGCGGCAACTCGCAAAGCGAGAGCGCCTACACGGTCAACAAGGCGGGCTTCGTGATCCACAGCGCGGTGCATGCCGCGCGGCCCGACGCGCACTGCATCATGCACGTGCACACCACCGCGGGCTGCGCCGTCGCCTCGAAGGAAGAGGGCCTGCGGCACGACAACTTCTACAGCGCGATGATGTACGGCGACGTGGCCTACCACGACTACGAGGGCGTGACCACGAACCTCGACGAGCAGCCGCGGCTGGTGCGCTCGCTCGGCCAGGCCAACCATCTGATCCTGCGCAACCACGGGCTGCTGACCGCGGGGCCCGACATCCCGACCGCCTTCAACCGCCTGTGGACCTTGCAGCGCGCCTGCGAGATCCAGCTCGCGTCCGATGCCGGCCGCGGGGCCAACCGCGCGATTCCCGCCGAGATCCTCGAGACCGTGCCGGCCACGCGCGTCGCGGGACGCGGCCCGGTGAACCGGCTGGTGTTCGAAGCCATGCTGCGGCGCGCGGGCATCTCGCGCGCGATGTTCGGCTGAGCCCGGACTAGCTCGCGAAGTGCGCCGCGAGCGCGAGGTCCGCCGCGGACCTCGCCTCGGCCACGGCCGCCTCGCCCAGTCCCGTGCCCTGCACCGAGAAGAAGTGCAGCTCGGTGAGCCCGATGCTGCCGAGGATCGCGCGCAGATAGGGCGTGAGGAAATCGGGCTGCCGCGCGCGCTCGCCCGAGAAGCGGCCGCCCGAGGCGATCGCGATGAACACGGGCCGGTCGCGCAGCATGCCGACCTTGCCCTCGGGCGTCATGCGGAAGGTGCGGCGCGCGCGCACCACGTGGTCGATCCAGGCCTTGAGCACCGAAGGCAGGCTCAGGTTGTGCATCGGCGTGCCGATGACCACCACGTCGGCCTTCTCGAGCTCCTCGATCAGGGCATCGGAAGTCGCGACCGCGCCCCGCGGCACGACCTCGGCCGTGCCCGAGTGCTGCCCGAGCGCGTAGTTGGCGTCGATGTGCGCGAGGCCGCCGTCGCCGATCGCGCGCCGCACGAGCAGCGCCGCGGGCGCCTGCCTGCGAAGGTGCTCGACGATCTTGTGCGAGAGCCGGCGGCTCTCCGAGTCTTGTCCGCGCGGGCTGCAGTCCAGGTGCAGGATGTTCATCGTTCGCTCCCCATGATGTGATGGCGGCGATTCTAGAAATCGCATGGCCTGCCATGAAGAGCCATGAATCGACTTCTCAAATGGGCCATGATCGATGGCCCGGTGCTACGATCCCGCGCACCATCCTCTCTCCTCATGCACGCCATGGCCGCAGGGACCCTCGCCCATCTCTCGCCGCTGGACCCGAAGTCGCCGGAGCCCTACTACCGGCAGATCTACGGGCGCTTTCGCAACGCGATCGCGAGCGGCACGCTGAACCCCGGCGACCGCATCCCCTCGGCGCGCGCGCTCACGCAGGAGCTGGGACTGGCGCGCGGCACCATCGATGCCGCCTACGGCCTGCTCGCGGCCGAGGGCTACATCCAGGCGCGCGGGCAGGCGGGCACGGTGGTGTCGCCGAGCCTGCGCCCGCGCATGCCGGTCGCGCGCGAGCAGCCGGTGGCGGCAACCCCCTACACGCCGAGCTTCCGGCCCGATTCGATCCTGCCGTTCCAGATGGGCCTGCCCGCGCTCGACGTCTTTCCGCGCAAGATCTGGGCACGGCTTGGCGCACGCGCCGCGCGCGCGATGCAGCCGATCGACATGACGCATCCGGCCGTGCCGGGCCTGCCCGCGCTGCGCGCCGGGATCGCCGCCTACCTGCATGTGTCGCGCGGCATCGACTGCGCGCCCTCGCAGGTCTTCCTCACCTCGGGCTACCGCCACACGCTCGAGCTGGTCGCGCAGGCGCTGCTCAAGCCCGCCGACCGCGTGTGGTTCGAGAACCCCGGCTATCCGCCCACGCGCGAGCTGCTGGCCGCGATGCGGCTCGCGGGCGTGGCGGTGCCGGTGGATGCCGAGGGGCTGGTGGTGGCCGAGGGCCTGCGGCTCGCCCCGAAGGCGCGTGCCGCGGTGGTCACGCCCGCGCACCAGAGCCCGCTGTGCGTCTCGCTGTCGCTGCCGCGCCGGCTCGCGCTGCTCGACTGGGCCCGGCGCAACCAGTCGTGGATCGTCGAGGACGACTACGACGGCGAGTACCGCTATGCCAGCCGTCCGCTGCCCGCGCTCAAGAGCCTGGACCGCGACGGCCGCGTGATCTATGCCGGCACCTTCAGCAAGGTGCTGTTCCCGAGCCTGCGGCTGGCCTACCTCGTCGTGCCCGAGGCGCAGATCGAGCGCTTCGAACGGACCCAGGCGATGTTCGCGGGCGGCAGCCCGCAGCTCACGCAGGCCATCGTCGCCGACTTCATCGCCGAAGGGCATTTCGCGCGCCATATCCAGCGCATGCGCAGGCTCTATGCCGAGCGCCGCGACGCGACCCGCATCGGCCTCGAGCGCGTGCTCGGCGCCAAGGTGCGCATCGACGAGCAGCCCGGCGGCATGCACCTGATCCTGCGGCTGCAGGGCCGGCGCTCCGACCGCAGGCTGGTCGCGCGCATGCGCGAGGAAGGCCTGTTCGCGGAGGCGCTGAGCGACTGGGCCGTCGACCGGGACATCGCACCCGCGCTGATGGTGGCCTTCACGAACGTCGATTCCGCCGCCACGGCCGAGCGCTTCGCAAGGCGGATCCTGCCGTTGATGTGAAGCGTCGCGGCCGGATCATGGCCTGGAACGCAAGGCCAATCATGGCTCTTCTGAAGTAGACCAAGCCGGCGCACCATACGGTTCTTCATTCAACGCACATTGCTTCCAGAGGATCCGTCATGACCCATCGCATCGACTACGCCAAGGTTTCGCCCGAAGGCTACAAGGCCTTCGGCGGGGTGTACGCCGCGCTCCAGAAGAGCGGCCTGCCCAAGGAACTGGTCGACCTCGTCTACCTGCGCGTCTCGCAGATCAACGGCTGCGCCTACTGCATCGACATGCATTCGCGCGACCTGCTCAAGGGCGGCCTCGCCGTCGACAAGCTGGTGCTGGTTCCGGTGTGGCACGAGGCCGGCGCCGTGTTCAGCGCGCGCGAACGCGCCGCGCTGGCCTGGTCGGAATCGGTGACCCGCGTGGCCGACACCGGCGTGCCCGATGCCGACTACCAGGCCGCCAGCGCCGAATTCAGCGAAAAGGAACTGGTCGACCTGACCTATGCCATCGGCCTGATGAATGCCTTCAACCGCCTCGGCGTGACCTTCCGCGCCACGCCGGCCGCGGCCGTGGCCGCCGCCAAGGCCTGAGCGTGGCCTGGACCCTGCTCGGCATCGCCGGGCTGCTGGAGATCGCCTTTGCCTTCGCGATGAAGTCCTCCGAGGGCTTCACGCGGCTGGTGCCGGCCCTGTTCACGGTCGCCACGGGGCTGTCGAGCGTGGTGCTGCTGTCGTTCTCGATGCGCACCCTGCCCATGGGCACGGGCTACGCGGTCTGGACCGGCATCGGCGCCGCGGGCACCGCGATCGTCGGCGTTCTCGTGCTCGGCGATTCGGCGGCGCCGCTGCGGCTGCTGTGCATCGGCCTGATCCTCGCGGGCGTGATCGGGCTCAAGCTGGTCGCCACCGATTGAGCACGCCGCCGCCAGGCGCAGGAGGCATCCAGTTACATGCGCCATCGGCGCCGTCCGACGTGCCGTCCCCGACGCCCCTCGCGATCATTGCGGCCATATTCCTGGAGGTTCCCAAAATGGCTGTGGCGCAAAAGAACTGGATCGCGGATGGCGGCGGCCACAAGGAGGCTTCGCTCGCCACATGGACCGTGCTCGTGTCGCTGGTGGTGGTGGTCGTCACGATGGCCTGCCTCTACCTCGCGGTGCAGCGCGAGCGGGCGGCCGTGGCGCAGGCACCCGCGTCGGCCGTGTCGGTGCAGACGCAACCCGAAGAGATTTCGCTGGCGAGCATGCCGGTGGGATTGGCGAAGTAAGGCGGGGCGCTCTCGCACTTGTCACTCTGCTGCTGCCCGGAACGCAGCCTGAACGGCGCGCACGATGGACGGGTGCAGCACCCCCAGCTTGGGCATCTGCCCGTGAGGTGCCGCAGGCGGCACCGAAAACCATTCGGTGCTGTAGGGCAGCTCGAGCGTCTGCTTGAGATCGAACTTCGTGTCGTAGCTCAGCCCGGCAGCCGCATAGGCGGCCGGGTGGCGGTCGCGCAGGATGGCAAATTCTCCTCGGTGCAATGTCGTGGTGCGCTGGCTGGTGCCATAGGCCACGCGCACGGTGAAGCGGGGTGCATCGTCGTCGAACACCGTGAGGATCAAAGCGGGTCGCGGCTTCGGACGAGGATGGATGTCATCGGGGAAATGGCACCAGACGATCTCGCCAGCGGTGGGCTCGCCCCACCACTGGTGAATCATGCGGTCTCCGTATCGAACAGGCTCGAGCGCACCGAGCGCTTGCCACCCTGCGGTACCTTCTTCCTGATCTGCCGGACTTGGGCTGCCGTCAACGGGCCCTCGTCGGCTTCGTATTGCGGCAGCACGCGCACGGCCAGTTCATGCAACGCCTGGTGAATGGCCTGCGTTTCGTCCACGCCCAGGTGCTCCGCCAGGCGTTTGGCGGTTTCGCGCGTCACCCCGGTGGCGCTGTCGACCGGGCGGTAACGAAAAGCGATCTGGTTGGCGAGGGAACGGGTGGGCATGCCATCACTCCTTTGGATATCTCGAAGATATCCATTTTACCCGCCTCTTCCAGCGAACGAACAACGCTCAGGCCAAGGCCCTGAGCGCCACCCCCATATCGCGCCAGTTCTCGGGATGGCAGGTGAACAGCAGCACCTGGTGCCGCTGCGCCGCATCGAACAGCACCCGCTTCATCTGCGCCAGGCGCGGCGCATCGCTGTGCACCAGCGCGTCGTCGAGGATCAGCAGGGTCGGACGGCCCGCCTCCTGCAGCAGGTCGGCATAGGCGAAGCGGCTGATGATCCGTAGCTGCTCGCGCGCGCCGAAGCTCAGTTCCTGCAACTGCCCGCTCTCCACCGTGCCGCCCAGGCGCGCGCGCGTGAGCGTGGCGGGCGCGAGCCCCGCATCCATCTCCACCGTGGCGCCGGGCATCAGCAACGGCAGGTAGTGCTGCATGCGCGCCTGCAGCGGTGCCTGCAGTCGGGTCAGCGTGGCCTGCCGCTTCTGTTCGAGCTTGCGGCACAGCAGCGACAGCGCCTCGGCACGGCGCTGCAGGTCCGCCTGCCGGCGCTGCGCCTGCGCGAGCTGGCCGGCCAGCGCCTCGCGCTGTTCCTCGAGGCCCTGGGCGCCGGCCTGCTGCAGGCCGCTCTCCAGCACCAGCAGCTGTTCGCGCCGCTGCTGGTGGCCGCGCATCAGTTGCTCGATGCTGCGCCGCAGCCGCTCGATGTCCTGCAGCACGATGTCGGGCCGCGCGGCCTGCAACTCGGTCTCGGTGAGCTCGATGCGCGCGGCCAGGGCATCGGCCTCGGCGCTGGCGGTCAGCAGTTGCTGGTTGGCCTGCGCCTGGCGCTGCTGGCGGCCCGGGTCGGCCAGCGTGGCCTGGGCCGCGGCCAGTTCGCGCCGCGCCGCCTCGCTCGCGCCCTGCGCGGCCGACTGGCGGCGCTGCGCCTCGCCCAAGGTCTTGCGCAACGCCTGCTCGGCCGCCACGGCGGCTTCCTGCGCGGCCTCGGCCTCTTCGATCGACGGCGGCTCGCCCGCGGGCGGCGCGGGCAGCCGTTCGAGCGCGGCCTGCGCGCCCGCATGGCGTGCCTGCGCCTGGGCATGCTCGCCGCGCAGCGTGTCGATGCCGCGCGGCGCGACGATCGCCAGCGCCTGCTGCGCGAGCCGGGTCTGGGCCTCGAGGTCGGCCGCGGCGCGCTGCCGCGCCTGGGCCTGCGCGACCTCGTCCACGCCGAGCGAGCGCAGCGCCGCCTGCAGCGCCTCGCGCGCATCGGCATGCTGGCGCGCCAGGCCCGCGAGGTCGTTGCCGCCGGGCGTGATGATCAGTTGCCCGCCGCCGGGCAGGTGCAGCGTGGCGGGCGCGTCGACGAGCCGTTCGCCCTCGGCGCGCAGCTCGTGGCTTTCGCCGCGCGCCTGCAGGCGCAGCGCCTGGCCTTCGGGCAGCACGAACTGCAATCGCGTGGCGACAGCCTGGCGGCGCAGGTCGGCATCGCGCTCGGCGCGTTCGAGCTTGAGCAGCCGGTCGAGCTCGGCCGGCTGGATCGCCGGTGTGGAGGCGGCCGTGGCACGCAGGGCCGCGAGCCGCTCCTGCGCCTCCTCGGCGCGCGCGAGGTTCTCGGCATGGCGGGCGACCTCGGCCTGCGCCTGCTGCAGTTGCTGCTGCAGGCCGCGCCGCTGCGCTTCCTGGCTCGCCGCGCGCCAGGCCTCGCGCGCGGCATCGACGCGCCGTTGCGCCGCGTCGGCCTGCGTGCGCGCCTGGGCCACGGCCTCGTCGCTCTCGCGCAGTTGGCGTTCGGCCTCCTCGGCGGCCCGCTCGCGCGCCTGCGCAGTCGCCTGCTGTTGCGCCAGGCCCTCGAGCGCCTTGGCGAGCAGGTCGCGCGTCTCCTGCAGCTGCCGCAACCGTGCGCGGTCGCCAAGCAATTGCGCCTGGCCGGCCTGCAGTGACTCGTTGCGCGTCTGCGCGGCCTGCAGCTCCTCGCGCAGCGCGTCCCAGGGCCGGGCCGTCTCGTCGGCCTGGTGCTGCTGGCGCATCAGCGCGAGCTGGTCGACCTGCTCGCGGTAGGTGGTGATCTGCGCATCGAGCGCGGCCCGCTGCGCCTGCAGCGCGGCGGCCTGCTCGATGACCTCGGCATAGGCGGCGCGCGGCTTGCCGGTCGAGGTCAGCAGCTCGTCGCGCTGCGCGCGCAGGCTGTCGAGCAGCGCATCGCCGCCGCTCGCGGCCAGCGGTGCCGCGGCATCGCCGGCCGGGTCGCGCAGCGCATCGTGCAGGTGGTCGCGCGCATGGCTCACGTCGAGCTCCTGGCCGCGTCCCTGCTCCACCCACAGCAGCCCCGGAATGCCCCAGTTCTCGGGCCGGCTCGCGCCCTTGGCCGCGAACGAGAAGCCGAACAGCTGCGCCAGGTGGTCCTCGGCCTCGGTGCCCTCGAGGCTGCGCGCGCCGGCATCGAGCACGCAGCGCTTCTTCGCGAGGAAGCTCTTCATGAGCCGGTGCGGCTGGCCGTCGAGCAGGAAGTCGAGCTCGACCTGCGGCGCGGCGCCCGTGCCCTCGCCCCAGGGGCGCAGGTCCTCGACCTGGGTGGAACGGTGGCGCTCGAAGAAGGCAGCGCGGATGGCGCGCACCAGCGTGCTCTTGCCGGCCTCGTTGGCGGCCGCGACGATGTTGAGGCCGGGCTCGAAGCCGTCGAGTTCGAACGGCGCGCGAAAGCGCCGCAGCTGCTCGACGCGCATGCGGGTGATCTGCAGCTTCATGGCCGGGCTCCCTCCGCCGCGCCGCGCGCGAGTTCGGCCGCGAGCAGCGCCAGCGCGTCCTGCGCGATGCGCGCCTGCGCCGGGTCCGCGCCGGCCTGGGCCTCGCGCAGTTCCTGCATCACCTCGCCGAGGTAGCCGTCGGCGCGCAGGCCGGCGATGTCCTCGTCGGTGGGCTCGAGCCGCAGCGCCGACAGGTCGGCCTGCAGGTGGCGCGCGCGTGCCTCCGCGCGGCCGATCGCGGCCTGCAGCCGCTGCAACCCCGCGAGGTCGATGCGACCCTGCACGCGCAGGTCGACCACGTCGTTCGCATCGAGCCCCTCGAGCTGCGCTTCGAGCGCATCGGCGTCGGTCGCGACCTGCAGCACGCCGGCGATGGCCTGCCAGCGGAAGCGGCCGACCTGCAGCTGCGTGACACGCGGCTCGGCACCGGGCGCGTCGATCTCGACCAGCAGCGCCTGGCCCGAGCCGTTGTCCTTGAAGCGGTCGGGCTCGGGCGTGCCCGCGTACCAGGTGCGCGCGTCGATGCGCTTGCAGCCGTGCCAGTCGCCGAGCGCGAGGTAGTCGAGCCGTGCGCTCGTCGCGCGCTCAGGCGCGATCGGGTTGGCCGAATCGATGTCCTCCGACAGCAGGCCCTGCACGCTGCCGTGCGCGAGGCCGATGCGCAGCAGGCCCGCGGGCGTGTCGGCCTCGTCGAACCATGCCGTGAGGTCGTTGTAGGTGTGGCGCTGCGCGAGCGGCGCGGGCAGCACCGCGAAGCCCTGGGCCTCGAACAGGCGCAGCTCGGGCGCGAGCAGCAGGTGCACGTGGGCCGGCACCGCGCCCAGGCGCTGCGCGCGCGTCCACACGCTCTCGGCCAGCGCGGCGTCGTGGTTGCCGGGGATCAGCAGCCACGGGCCCGGATAGGCGGCGAGCGCATTGAACAGCCGGCGCAACGTGCGCTCGGACACGGTCTGGGCATCGAACACATCGCCCGCGACCAGTACCGCGTCGACCCGGTGCTCGAGCGCGAGCGCGGCGAGGCGTTCGACCACGGCGATGCGCGCCTCGGCCAGGATCGGCGCGTGCTCGGGGTCGAAGCTCGCGAACTGGCGGCCGATCTGCCAGTCGGCCGTGTGGAGAAAACGTGTCATGAGAAGAGAGGGAGGTGCGGCGCGCCTGCGCCGTGGCGTTGCATTGTCGGTGCTTCGATCACGCGTCGAAGCCCTCGGCCAGGGTCTCGCGCAGCCAGGCCACGAACACGGCCACGGCGCGCGGCACATGGGTGGCATAAGGGCGGATCGCATAGAGCTTCTCGCCGAAGGCACCAACCGAGCGCCATTGCGGCAGCACCTCCTGCAGCTTGCCCGACTGCAGCGCCGACTGCGCGCTGAAGTCGGGCACCAGCGCGATGCCCAGGCCGCTCACGGCCGCGTCTCGCAGCGCCTCGCTGTTGTTGGCCACCAGCGGTCCCGACACCGGCACCGTGATGCGCTGCACCGCCGCCTTCGAGGCCGCGGCGCGCGCCTCGAAATGCCAGGTCGGCGTTTCCTGCGCGCGCGGGTAGTGCAGGCAGTCGTGCCCGGCCAGCGCCTGCGGTTCGCGCGGCGTGCCGCGGCGGCGCAGGTAGGCGCGGCTCGCGACCAGCACGGAGCGGGTGTCGCACAGGGTCCAGGCGACGTGGGTATCGGGCGGCGCGGCCGTGTGGCGGATCGCGAGGTCGAAGCCCTCCATTGCGAGCGAGCTCAGGCGGTCCGACATGTCGAGCTCGATGCGCACCTCGGGCTGCGCGCGCAGGAAGGCCGCGAGCCGCGGCACCAGCTGCTGGCGCGCCAGCGCCACCGGCGCCGTGACGCGCACCAGCCCGCGCGGCACGCCGGCCAGATCGCGCACGCCCTCGAAGCTGTGGGCGATCTGCTCGAAGGGCCCGCGCATGTCCTCCACCAGCCGCTGGCCGGCCTCGGTGAGCCGCACGCTGCGCGTGGTGCGTTGCACCAGCGAGGCGCCGGCCGCGCGCTCGAGCTCGGCGATGCGCTGGCTCATGGCCGCCTTGCTCACGTTGAGCCGCAGCGCCGCCGCCGTGAAGCTGCCCTGCTGCGCCAGCACCGTGAGCCAGTGCAGGTGGGTCCAGAGCGACTCGATATTTTGGGTCTTCATGGATCCATTGTTCACTATGGCAAACAATAAGTTCAAGCTTCGCGTCTAGGCGAGGGCGACCGCGCTGCCTAAACTGGCCCTCGACCCCCCGCATTCCTTCGCATCCCCGCCTCCTTCCACACGAGAGACACGCACCATGCCCATCCAGTCCATCGACCATTACATCGCCGGCCAGGCCGTGGCCAACACCTCGGGCCGCACGCAGGACGTGACCAACCCCGCCACCGGCGCCGTCACCGGCCGCGCCGGCCTGGCCGATGCCAGCCAGGTCGCCGCCGCCGTGGCCGCCGCGCAGGCCGCCTTCCCGGCCTGGGCCGACACGCCGCCGCTGCGCCGCGCCCGCGTGATGTTCAAGTTCCTCGAGCTGCTCAACCAGCACAAGGACGAGCTGGCCCACCTGATCACCGCCGAGCACGGCAAGGTGTTCACCGACGCGCAGGGCGAAGTCAGCCGCGGCATCGACATCGTCGAGTTCGCCTGCGGCATTCCGCAGCTGCTCAAGGGCGACTTCACCGACCAGGTCTCGACCGGCATCGACAACTGGACCCTGCGCCAGCCGCTGGGCGTGGTCGCGGGCATCACGCCCTTCAACTTCCCGGTGATGGTGCCGATGTGGATGTTCCCGGTGGCGATCGCCGCGGGCAACACCTTCATCCTCAAGCCCAGCCCGACCGACCCGAGCCCCTCGCTGCGCATCGCCGAGCTGCTCAAGCAGGCCGGCCTGCCCGACGGCGTGTTCAACGTGGTGCAGGGCGACAAGGCCGCGGTCGACGCGCTGCTCGAGCATCCCGACGTCAAGGCCGTGAGCTTCGTGGGCTCGACCCCGATCGCCAACTACATCTACGAGACCGGCGCACGCCACGGCAAGCGCGTGCAGGCCCTGGGCGGCGCGAAGAACCACATGGTGGTCATGCCCGACGCCGACATCGACCAGGCCGTCGACGCGCTGATCGGCGCGGGCTACGGCTCGGCCGGCGAACGCTGCATGGCGATCAGCGTGGCGGTGCTGGTGGGCGACGCGGCCGAGAAGATCATGCCGAAGCTGATCGAGCGCACCAAGACGCTGAAGGTGCTCGACGGCGAGAACCTCGAGGCCGAGATGGGCCCGATCGTCACGCGTGCCGCGCACGAGCGCATCACCGGCTACATCGCCCAGGGCGAGAAGGAAGGCGCGAAGCTGCTGGTCGATGGCCGCCAGTTCGACGGCGCCAAGGCCGGCAAGGGCTGCGACGACGGCTTCTGGATGGGCGGCACCCTGTTCGACCACGTCACGCCCGAGATGCGCATCTACAAGGAAGAGATCTTCGGCCCGGTGCTGTCGTGCGTGCGCGTCGCCAACTTCAAGGACGCCGTCGACCTCGTCAATGCCCACGAATTCGGCAACGGCGTGAGCTGCTTCACCCGCGACGGCAACGTGGCACGCGAATTCGGCCGCCGCATCCAGGTCGGCATGGTCGGCATCAACGTGCCGATCCCGGTGCCGATGGCCTGGCACGGCTTCGGCGGCTGGAAGCGCTCGCTGTTCGGCGACATGCACGCCTATGGCGAGGAAGGCGTGCGCTTCTACACGAAGCAGAAGTCGATCATGCAGCGCTGGCCCGAGAGCACGCCGAAGGGGGCGGAGTTCGTGATGCCTACGGCGAAGTAAGCCGGGGCCCCTCACCCTCGCACAGGCGGCCCATCGGCCGCCTTTTTCTTTGGCTCAGCTCGCCCGCATCCGGCAAGCCGCCCGCACGATCCGCGCCGTCGGATTCGGCGTCATGTCGAGAAAACGCATCGGCTTGGGCGCCGCGCTGTAGTCGGCGACCTGGTGCGGCTCGCCGCGCCACAGCGGCTCGGCATAGAAGCGCGCCTGCACATAGGTCGCGCTCTTCGCCTGGCAGTCGAAGACCACGCGCGATTCGTACGAGCGATAGGGGACGCGGTCCCAGTTGAAGCGTGGGCCCGAGCGGTTCACGCGCACGTTCATCTCGATCAGCGGCTTTTCGGGCCTCGCCTCGCCTTCCGCGGGCGGCGGTGCCGCGATGCGGTTGGGGTCGACCTGCACCGTGTCGGCCGCCTTGTCGAGCGGATCGCCGACCACGGTGAACCACGCGGGCTGCGCCCACGCCAGACTGCCCGCCACTGAAAGACCCGCCGCCAGCCACCAATGCCTCACGCGTTTGCTCCTCGTTGTCGCGACCGGGCCCCGCCAGGTCGGCAGGGAAAATAACCGAAGAATCCGGTTCGCTGACACAGGAATTTACAGTTTTGGGCATGCCGGGTTTGTCGGACACCGGCGTGGCGGGCCTGAGGAAAGTGCCCCGTCGCCACGACCGGCGCCGGCGCGTCACGGGCTCAGCCTGCCGGCCGAGATGCGCGCGCCGCCCAGACGCTGTCCGCCGGCCCTTCGCGCGCGCGGCGGGCCGTGCGCAGCGCCATCCAGGCAAAGGCAGCGGCACCGAGCAGCGCGAAGGCATCCACGCCCAGCGCATCGGCGCGCAGCCACAACCCCGAGGACGGCAGCAGCCACCCGGCGATGCCGGTCAGCGGCACCGCCAGGGCCGCGGCCGCGGCCAGCCAGAGCAGCTCGACGGAACCCCGCGAAGCGCCGCGCAGGAAGGCCCAGGCCACGCTGCCCAGGAACACGGCGTGATAGACATGCTCGCGCCATGGCGCCGGCACCTCACCCTGCCAGGCCCACAGCCACTTCTCGGCCGCCACCGTGAGCGACAGCGCCGCCACGCAGCCGAGCGACACGCCGACCGTGCCCGCGGCCATCCACCGGCTCGAGCGGCGTTGCTCGACGCGTGCCCCGCCGCGCTCGGCACGCCGGCGCGACTCCACCCACAGCAGGTTGCCCGAATAGAAAAGAAAGGCCCCGGCCAGCCCGAGGAAGAAATAGCCCCAGCGCACGGTGCCGCCGCCATAGGCGCCGAAATGCAGCGCGAAGAAGGCCGAGACCGAGGCCATCCAGCCCGATTGCTGCCCCGCCAGGTACTCGGTGTGCAGCAGCCGGCCGTCGACCGCGCTCGCCAGCACGAACGATCCCTGCGCCTGGCGCGTCATGCAGCACGCCATGTCGCCCGCGATCCAGACCGCGGCACCGGCCGTGCCGGCCCCGCGAAAGCGCAGCGTGTGCGGCACGAAGCCCTCGGCCTGCGCGCGCACGCGCGCCTCGAGCGCGGGCAGCGGCAGCAGCGCGGCCGGCGCGGGATCGGGGCGGATCGCGCTGAAGGGGCCGCTGGCCTTCCAGATCCGCTCGAAGCGCGGCTCGCCGTAGACCACGGCCTTCTGCGCGTCGTAGATCAGGTCGTGCATGCCGAACACCACCGCGCTCAGCGCCATGACCAGATGGAACGGCAGGCTCACGATGCCGATCACGTTGTGCGCGTCGAGCCACATGCGCTTGAGGTTGCGCCCGACGCGCAGGGCGAAGAAGTCCTTCACCAGCGTCGGCCACAGCACGACCACGCCCGAGACGATCGCCAGTGCATAGAGCGCGCTGACGACGGCCATGACCAGCGTGCCGGTCTCGAGGTCGACCGGCAGCGCGACGGTGCGGTGCACCACGTCGATGAACTGGCCGAGGCCAGCTGGCGCGTCGGGTGCGATGCGCAGCGTGCCGTCGGCCGCGAAGCTGGCGCTCCAGCCGCGCTCCTCGCCGCGCGCCTTCCACGCCACGCGCTCGGGCGCGCCGTGCCGCGCCCGATGCAGGGTGAAATCGGCGCGCGCATCGGGCCGCGCGGCCAGCGTCTGCGCGATCAATTCGTCGGCGCCCGGCGACTGCGCCGCCGCCACGGCGGGCGGCGTGGCCCAGCGGTCGAGCGGGCCCTTGAACATGGTCAGGGCGCCGGCATAGAAGGCGATGAACAGCGCGAGGCCCGCGACGATGCCGGTCCAGGTGTGGACCGTCTTGTAGGTGCGAAGGGTGTCGGCGCGCATGGCTCAGCCCGAGAGATGGCGCACGGCGAACAGCACCGCGCCCGCCACGGCGGTGGCGCCACCCAGCCAGGCCCAGGCACGCAGGGCCGAGCGGAACATGAACACCGCCGAGCAGATGCCCAGCCACAGCGGCGGCACGATCCACATGTTGAACTGGTACTTGTTGAGCGGCGCCATGCCGCCCGGCCCGAGCCAGGCGAACAGGCCCGACAGCGCGATCGCGAGCGCGAAGCCGGGCAGCGCGCCCGCGAGCGCAAGCCCGCACCAGGTCGCGCCGCTCCGGTCCTCAGCGCGCGCCATGGCGGTCCTCGCTCGGCGAGCGCCGCAGCGCGGTGGCGTACGGCAGCGCGATCCACGCGCACATCAGGAGCGTGAGGGCGCTGAAGAGGCCGGCCGCCGGCTGCAGCGCGCGGCAGAACAACCCCGCACCGAGCGCGACCAGCACGCCGCCGATGCCTCGCCACACGCGCGGCTTCGACAGCGCACCGCCGAGCCGCTGATGCGGCGCGGCCCGGTACACGCACAGCGCGCCGAGCAGCGTGCAAAGACCTGCGAGCGCCGCCATCACCAGGCGTACGAGAGCGTGGCGGTGGCGGTGCGGCGCGCGCCGTAGTTGCAGGGCGAGCCGGCCAGCATCAGGCAGTGCGAGACATAGCGCCGGTCCGACACGTTGGCCACCGTCAGGCGCAGCCGCGCGCCCTTCCAGGCATCGCCGAGCAGGCCGAGGTCGTAGGAGGCACCGAGGTCCCACAGGAACAGCGCGGGCACGCGCAGGTAGGGGTCGTAGGTGCCGGCGGTGTCGTAGGCCGACATGTAGCGCGCGCCGATGCCGGCCTGCAGGCCGGGCACGCTCTCGAAGCGGTAGTCGAGCCAGGCCGAGGCCTGGTGCCGCGGCGTGCGCAGCGTGGGGCGGCCGAGCTGGTTGCGGTCGTTGCTGCTGCGCACTTCGGAGTCGGTGTACGAGTAGGCCGCGATCATGCTGAGCCGCTTCGTGAGCTCGGCCTTGGCCTCGAGCTCGAGGCCGCGCAGGCGCTGCCGGCCCGACTGCACCGAGCGCTGCGAGTCCATGGGGTCGGGCGTGAGGCTGTTCTCGAGGTCGTTCTGGTAGAGCGACGCGGTCATGAAGCCCCAGCCGCCGGTCGGCTCGTACTTCAGGCCGAGCTCGAACTGCCGGCCCTTCTGCGCGCGGAACGGCTGGTTGTAGCGGTCCACGCCGGTGACCGGCAGGAACGAGGTGGAATAGCTCGCATAGGGCGCGACGCCGTTGTCGAACACGTAGCCCAGGCCGACGCGGCCGGTGGTGGCCGAGTCCTCGGTCGGCACCACCGGCCGCGCGGCCAGCATGCGGTTGGTGGTGTCGATGGACGAGCGGTCGTGGCGCAGGCCCAGCGTGGCGATGGCGCGGCCCCAGCGGATCTGGTCCTGCAGGTACAGCCCGGTCTGGCGCACCGCCTGGAAGGTCGAGTTGGTGTAGCTGCTCGGCCGAGTGACCGGCAGGCCGTAGACCGGGTTCAGCACGTCGAGCGGCGGCACGCCGATGGCGCTGTTGGCGAAGTTGAAGGACAGCTTGCCGCGCAGGTGGTCGACGCCGGCGAGCAGCGTGTGCGCGAGCGGGCCGGTGCGCAGGCGCGCCTCGAGCTGGGTGTCGACCGAGAGCGAGCGGATGTCGTCGTCCGAGATCGCCGAGACGCGGTTGAGCGTGTGGCCGTCGGGCTGGTAGGCATTGAAGGGATGCACGCGCACCAGGAACATGTCCTGCTCGGCATGGCCGTAGCGCAGGTTCTGGCGCACCGAGACCGTGTCGTTGAAGCGGTGTTCGAAGCTGTAGCCCAGCGACTTGTAGCTGCGGTTGAAGCTGTCGGTCGACGGCTCGCCCAGGTACAGGCTGCGCGGGATGTAGCCGAACACCGGGCTCGGCACATGCGAGCCGACCACCGGGTAGAAGCGCGGGCTCATGCGCGGATCGTCCTTCTGGTAGTGGGCCTGCACGGTGAGCGAGGTGTCGGCCGACGGCCGCCAGGTGAGGCTGGGCGCGATCATGGTCTGGCGGTCGCGCTCCAGGTCGACCTGCGTGTGCGCATCGCGCCGCAACGCGATCAGCCGGTAGAGGAACTTGCCGTCCTCGTCGAGCGGCCCCGTGAGGTCGGTGGCGAGCTCGGCGCCGCCGAAGTGGGTGGCCGACAGCCGCACCTCGCGCTGCGCGACCGCCTGCGGCCGCTTCGTCACCTGGTTCACCAGGCCGCCCGGTATGGCCTTGCCGTAGAGCACCGAGGCCGGCCCCTTGACCACCTCCACGCGCTCGAGCGCATAGCCCGGAATGCGCGGCACCGCATAGCTGGCCGGATCGCCGGGCAGCGGCAGGCCGTCGAGCCACTGGGTGCCGAAGGTGTTGAAGCCGCGGATGTAGTTCCAGTCGTAGCGCACGTCGAAGCCGTTGGGCTCGGCCAGCACGCCGGCCGTGTAGCGCAGCGCCTCGGCCACGGTGCGCGCGCCCTGGTCGTCCATCTGCGTGCGCGTCACCACGTTCACGAGCTGCGGCGTCTCCAGCAGCGAGGCATCGGTCTTGGTGCCGCTGGCGCTGCGCTTCGCGACATAGCCGACCACCGGGCCGGTGGCGGTCTCGGGTGGCGCGCTGTCGTGCACGCGCACCTCGGGCAGCATGCCGTGGCCGGCCTGCACCTCGCCCGCGCCGGTCGGCGCTGGCGGCGGGGGTGCCACATCGAGCGTGAAGCTGCCGTTGGCCTGGCGCACGGCCTGCAGGCCATGGCCGCGCAGCAGCTCGGCGAAGCCTTCGCGCACCGTGAAGTTGCCCGCCAGGCCGGTGCTGCTGCGGCCGCGCAGCAGGCTGGCATCGACCGACAGCTCGACGCCCGCAGCGCTCGCGAAACTGCCGAGCGCGCGATCGAGCGGGCCGGCGGGAATGTTGAAGCCGCGCCTGGCATCGGCCGCGGCCTGGCCCGCGGGCTGGGCCTGCGCGAGGCCGACGGTGGTCGCGCCGAGCGCGAGCCCCATCCAGAGCGCGGCCGCGAGGCGGCTCGGCGCGGCCATCGGGGCGGCGCGCCTCGGCCTGCGTGGAGGGAGGGGGCGCTGCGGGAGGCGTTTCGCCATGACGGGGGTCCTTTCAGTTCGGAAGATGTCTGGTGCTCCCATGTCTTCCGGACGAGAAAGGCGGAACCTCAAGCCGCAACGCGAAAAAAACGAAAAAAGTTTCGGCCGCCGACCGTCTACCGGGCCCGCACCGTGACCCAGTAACGCGTGCGGTAGGCCGCCGACACCGGCAGCGCAAGCGCGAGGTTCTCGAGCGCGCGGTCGGTGTCGCGCAGCGAGAACACGCCGGTCACGCGCAGCTCGGCCACCTCGGGATCGCAGCGCAGCACGCCGGGCCGGTAGCGCGCCAGTTCGGCGACGAAATCGGCGACGCGCATGTCCTCGGCCACCAGCACGCCGCGGGTCCAGGCGGCCGTGCTGTCGGCCACGGCATCGGGCGCCTGCGCACGGTCGGCGAAGAACACGGTGCCCTGCCCCGCGCCCACGCGCACCATGGCCTCGGGCGCGCGCGCCGGCCGCACCGCCACCGCGCCCTCGAACACGGCCACGCGCGAAGCCTCGGCCTCCTGCCGCACGATGAAGCGCGTGCCCAGCGCCTCCACGCTGCCCTGCCGGCTGTGGACGCGGAACGGACGGTGCGCGCCGGCGGGATCGGGGGGCGGTGGTCACCAGGATCTCGCCGGCGCGCAGCACCAGTCGGCGTTCGTGCGCGTCGAAGCGCAGGTCGATGGCGGTGGCCGTGCCCAGCACCACGCGCGTGCCGTCGGGCAGCGCGATCTCGCGGATCTCGCCGGTGCGCGTGCTGTGGTCGGACGCGGCGAGCTGCCAGGTCTCGTTGCCGCGCAGCGCCGCGGCGATGCCGCCGACGGCGGCCGTCAGTCCCAGCAATTGCAGCGCGCGGCGCCGGCCCGTGCGCACCGGCTCGCGCAGCGCGTGGCGCGCGGCTTCGCGCGGCAGGGCATGGAGCGTGTCCTCGAAGGACTGCAGCCGGTTCCAGGCGCGTTCGTGGTCCGGATGCTGGGCGCGCCAGCGTTCGCAGGCCGCACGGTCCTGGTCGCTGGCCTCGCCCGACCAGAGCCGCGCCATCCATTCGGCCGCGCGCCGCACCACCGCGGGATCGAGCGGACCCGGCAGCGCGGGGCTCGGGTTCATGCGCACGTCAGCCATGCATCACCCGGTAGCAGGCCTGCAGGCCGGCCGCGACGTACTTCTCGACCGAGGAGACGCTGACATTCAGCCGCTGCGCGATCTCGCGGTAGCTCAGCCCCTCGAGCCTGCACAGCAGCAAGGCCGTGCGCGCCTTGGCCGGCAGGCCGTGCAGGATGGTGTCGACCTCGACCAGCGCCTCGACCGCGAGCGCGCGTTCCTCCTCTGAGGGCGCCAGCGCCGCGGGCATGCAGGCGATGGCCTCGAGGTAGGCGGCCTCGATCTGCCGGCGCCGGTACAGGTCGATCACCAGGCCGTTGGCGATCTGCGTCAGGTGGCGGCGCGACTCCTCGGGCTGCGGCACGCGGCCGGTCGAGAGGATGCGCAGGTAGGTGTCGTGCGCGACGTCGGCCGCGTCGAAGGCATTGCCCAGGCGCTTGCGCAGCCAGCCGCGCAGCCAACCATGGTGGTCGCTGTACAGGACTTCGACGGGCTGAGCGGATGCGGCTTCGGTGAACGCCAAGAGGACCTCTGGCCGGTGGTTCCAAGGAACGGGGCACCGGATTAATAAGAATGGTTCTCATTTTAGAGGATGACGCGCCCGGCGGAAACGGGCCCGGCCCCCGGCCGGTAGAGTCGAGCCGCCGTTCCCTGCCCCACCCACCCCATTTCGCAAAGGACCACTCTCATGACCAGAAAGCTCATCAGCTCCGGCTCCACCTTCGAACAGCAGATCGGCTACTCGCGCGCCGTCGTCGCGGGCGACTGGGTGTTCGTCTCGGGCACAACGGGCTTCGACTACGCCACCATGACCATCTCGGACGACGTGGTGGAACAGGCCGAGCAATGCCTGAAGAACATCGAGGCGGCGCTTCAGGAGGCCGGCGCCAGCCTGCGCGACGTGGTGCGCGTGACCTATGTGCTGCCCGACGGCGCCGAGTTCGAGGCCTGCTGGCCGGTGCTGCGCAAGTACTTCGGCGAGGTGCGGCCCGCGGCGATGATGATCTCGGCGGGGCTGGCCGATCCGCGCATGAAGATCGAGATCGAGGTGACGGCGCTGCGCAGCTGAGGCGCTCTCGCGTGCTGGGTGTCCCTCACTCCCCCGCGCGCCTTTGGTCCATGTGCGCCAGCAGGCTGTTCGCGCCCGCGTTGCCCCTGGTCCTCATGGCGCGCCAACGCGAGGAAATCCTCGAGCAGACCGGCCTTGGCCAAGGCCAGTTGCCCGCCGCCGGGGGCGCGAGGTCTTGCGCTCGATCGACGACGAGGTGTGCGCCGGCCTCGGCGCAAAGGATCGGGAGACGTTCCTGTGGCTGCCCCACAAGATCGCCGAGGGGGCCAAACAGGCCGAATCTTGAGCGGCTGCGAACGCCTCGCGCTCAGCGCCCGGTCGTTCCCGTCGTGCCGGTGGTCCCGGTGCCGGGGATCAGGCCGAAGCCGCCGCCCGAATTGCCGTTGTTGCCGCTGATGGCCGCGGCAAACATGGCGACGCCGGCGCCCGCGGCGATCCATTCATCGGAGGTCAATCTGCCCTGCGCATTCGACGTCGCGGCGGCCCCGCCGGCCGGCGCCGGCGTCGGAGGCGCGGGATTCTGCGCGAGCGCCGCTGACATCGAAAGCGCGGCGATGGCCGCTGCGACGGCAAGTCTGGTGGGGTTCATGGGGAGACTCCATGGGGCAAAGAAATGCGCCTCCATGCTCGCAGCTCGGCGCGTCGCGGCGTAAGCCCGGCCGCTGTTTCTTCTGTCGGAAAACGCCGCGAATGCGCTACGCGTCGGCTCGCGCGCTTCGTTTCTGGGCGCGCGCCACCCCGCGCCGCGGCTTCACGAAGCGCAGCGTCATGCGGTCCGATTCGCCGATGGCAAGGTACTTCGCACGATCGACTTCGCCACCGCGAAGGGTCGGCGGCAGCGCCCAGACGCCGTTCGCATGGTCGCGCGTGTCGCGCGGATTGGCGTTGATCTCGCTCTCGCCGTCGAACACGAAGCCGGCCGCGCGGCGCGCGCGCGATCACGAAGTCCTGCGCCACATAGCCGCTGTCGATGGTCCGTGCGAGCGAGGTGCCGGGCGGCGCGCGGTGCTCCTCCACGCCGAGCACGCCACCGGGCTTGAGCACGTCGAAGAAAGCGCGCAAGGTTTCGTCGAAATGGCCGTCGGCGATCCAGTTGTGGATGTTGCGGAAGGTCAGCACCGCGTCGGCGCCGCCGGGCGGGTGGATGTCGGTGAAGCGGTCGGTCGGAAGGGTGCCGAGCACCACGCGGCCGTAGTCGGCGGGGTCGCTCGCGAGCTTCTTCGCGAAGGCCGCGCGGGCACGCTGCTGCTCGGGCGTGCCGTCGGCCGGCGCGTGGGCCGCGTAGAGGCGGCCGCGGGCCTTGAGGAAGGGCGCGAGGATCTCGGTGTACCAGCCGCCGCCCGGCGCGATCTCGACCACCGACCATTCGGGCCGCAGGCCGAAGAAGGACAGCGTCTCGAGCGGATGCCGCGCGCCGTCGCGCGCGCGGTCGGCCGCGCTGCGCTGCGGGCCGTCGATCGCCGACTGCAGCGCGGCGAGCGCGGGATCGGTCGCGCCCATGGCAGCGGGCGCGATGGCCGCTGCGGCCAGGCCCAGCAGCAGCGCGCGGCGCCGGTCCGAATGAAGGCCGGGCATGACGGCGGAAGATGCAATGGACATGGGACGCTGCTCTTTCTCGAAATGGACGCTCTCAGGCCAGGGCGGCATCCGCGCGTGCTTCGAGCGATCGCGCGGCCGCGCCGGCCACGCGCGGCAGCACATGATCGGCGAAGCGGCGCATCTCCGCTTCGAAGGGCTGGAACTGCAGCATGAAGAGCTCGATGCCGGCCGCGTGGAAGGCCTCGATGCGGCGCGCCACGCTGTCGTAGCTGCCCACGAGCTCGGCCGCGGTACCGCCGTTCGACCCCACGCGCGGCGACTTCTGCGCGGTCTGGAACATCACGGCCTTGGGATCGATATTGGGCTTGTTGGCCGCGCGCAGCGGGGCGTCGAGCGCCGCGAGCGCGAGCAGCCGCGCATGCTCGGCGCGCGCCTCCTCGTCGGTCTCGCGCGCGACCACGAAGGCCGAGAGGCCGAACTGCAGCGGCGCCCAGCCGGCCGGACGCTCGCGGCGCCGCAGGTCGGCGATCAGCGCCTGCACGTCGGCCAGCGGCTGGCCGTTGATGAACCAGGTGTCGCCGCGATCGGCCACCAGCGCGCGCGCCGGCTCCGACTCGCCGCCCACGTAGATGCGCGGCCGCGCGCGATGCAGGCCCGCCGGGCTCAGCCGGTAGTCGTCGAGCTTGAAGTGCTGGCCCGCGAAGCGCGTGCGCTCGCCGCGCAGCAGCGACTCCACCACCTCGATCCATTCGCGGCCATAGGCATAGCGCGCGTCGTGCTCGGCGAAGGGAATGCCGGCGCGCTCGAGCTCGGGCCGGTTCCAGGCGTTGACGAGGTTGATCGCGAAGCGCCCGCCGCTGATCTCCTCGATGCCCAGCGCCATCTTCGCGAGCACCGCGGGGTGATAGAGGTAGGGCTTGATGGCCGCGATGATCTCGATGCGCGAGGTCAACGCGGCCAGCGCCGCGGCCGCCGTCCAGGCCTCGAGCTGCGCGCTCTCGCCATCGTGCGGATTGACCGTGTGCTGCGCCACCAGCACCGAGTCGAAACCGAGCCGCTCGGCCTCGAGCACCAGCGCGCGGTTGCGCCGCCACGAGGCGTCGTAGGGTTCGTCGGGGTCCTGCAGCGCGGCGCGGCTGCCGTGCACCAGCGCCCAGATGCCGAAGCGCGGGCCGGGCCCATTGGAAGAAGCAGAGGTCATGGCGATGAAGAGGGGTTGGTCATGCGGCGGCATCGCGCAGCAGCGGCAGCAATTGCTCGCCCTGCCGGCGGATCTCGTGGAGGTAGGGCGTATCGGACAGCACGAAATGCGTGATACCCAGCGCCTGGTACTTGCGCAGCGAGCGCGCGACGTCCTGCGCCGAGCCCACGAGCCAGGTGGTGGCGGCACCGCCGCCGCCGTACTTGCCGGGCGTGGTGTAGAGGTTGTCGTCGAGCACCTCGCCGCGCTCGTGCAACTGCAGCAGCCGGCGCTGGCCCACGGCCTGCGCGCGGTCGGGCTCGCCGGGTGCCGCGCCGCGCGCCATCTGCGCCACCCTGGCCTCGGCATCGGCCCAGGCCTGCTCGGTGGTGTCGCGCACCAGCGTCGTGACCCGCAGGCCGAAGCGCAGCGGCGGAAGATCGCGGTCGAGGCTCTGGCTCAGCGCCTTCAGCCGCTCGATGCGTTCCTGGATGCCGTCGCGCGGCTCGCCCCAGAACAGCTGCACGTCGGCCTCGGTCGCCGACACCCGCTCGGCCGCCTCGGAGGCGCCGCCGAAATAGATCGTCGGATGGCGCCGCGCGCCACGCACCTCGATGCGCGGCTGCACGGTGGCGTTCTCCACGCCGAAGTGCTCGCCACGATACGTCACGCCCTCCTCGGTCCAGAGCCGGCGCACCAGGTGGATGAACTCGCGCGTGCGCGCATAGCGCTGCGCGGGGTCGCCCTCGCTGTCGCCATAGGCGGCGAGCTGGTCCTTGCCCGAGACGATGTTGATGCGCACGCGGCCGCCGCTCAGGTGGTCGAGCGTGGCCGCTGCCGCGGCGAACTGCGCCGGCCGCCAGTAGCCGGGGCGGATCGCGATCAGCGGCTCGAAGCGGGTGGTGCGCGCCGCGAGCGCGGTCGCCACCGTGAAGGTGTCGGGCCGGCCCCAGCCGGCGCCGAGCAGCGCGCCCTTCCAGCCGTGTGCCTCGAGCGCCAGGGCATGCCGGGTCAGCGTATCGAGGCTGTTGTGGCCTTCGATGGCGGCGTCGCCGCGATGGCCGGCCACGACCTGGTTGGGGACGTACCAGAGGAATTTGGTGGGTTCGCTCATGCTTCGGCGTGCCGGTGGGAAGGAATCGATGCGGCCACGGCGGCAGGATGCGCGGGCCGTGCCAGCCCCAGGTGCTCGCGCAGCGTGCGGCCGGTGTATTCGGTGCGGAACAGCCCGCGTCGCTGCAGCTCGGGAATCACGAGCCGCGCGAAGTCGCCCAGGCCGTGCGGCAGCGTCGGCGCGAGCACGTTGAAGCCGTCGGCCGCGCCGGTGCTGAACCAGTGCTCGAGCTGGTCGGCAATAGCCTCGGGCGTGCCGACCACGGTCCAGTGGCCGCGCGCGCCCGCCACCTTCTCGTAGAGCTGGCGGATCGACAGGCCGTCGCGGCGCGCCATCTCGGAGAACAGCGCCTGGCGGCTCTTCCAGCCCTCGGTGACCGGCAGGTCCTGCGGAAACGGATCGTCGACCGCATAGCCCGAGAGGTCGACGTTGCCGAGGAAGGTCGACAGCAGCCCGACGCCGAGCACCGGGTCGATCAGGCCCTGCAGCTGCTCGAACTTCTCCTGCGCCTCCTGCTGGCTGCGCCCGACGAAGGGCGAGATGCCCGGCAGGATCTTGAGCGAATCGGGGCCGCGTCCGTGCGCGGCCAGCCGCGCCTTGAGGCCGGCGTAGAACGCGCGCGCATCCTCGGGCGTCTGCTGGGCCGTGAACACCACCTCGGCCGTGGCCGCCGCCAGGTCCTGGCCGTCGCCCGACGAGCCGGCCTGCACCAGCACCGGATAGCCCTGCGGCGCGCGCGGCGTCTGCAGCCCGCCATGCAGCGTGAAGTGCTCGCCCTCGTGCGCCACGCGGTGCAGCTTCGCGGGATCGAAGAAGCGGTTGGCCGCCTTGTCGTGCACGAAGGCATCGTCCTCCCAGGTGTCCCACAGGCCCTTGACGATCTTCACGTACTCATGGGCGCGCGCATAGCGGTGCGCATGCGCGAACTGCTGCGGCAGGCCGAAGCTGCGCGCCTCGAAATCGCTGCCCGAGGTCACGAGGTTCCAGCCGCTGCGCCCGCCGCTGACCTGGTCGAGCGAGGCGTACTTGCGCGCCAGGTGGTAGGGCGGCAGGTAGGTGGCCGACACGGTCGCCACCAGCCCGATGTGCGTGGTCGACTGCGACAGCGCCGCCAGCGTGACCAGCGGATCGAGCGGATACCACAGCGCGTTCTTCGCCACCACCGCGTCGGGCGGCCCGGGCAGGCCGACGTTGTCGGCGAAGAAGATGGCGTCGAACTTCGCGGCTTCGGCGATGCGCGTCCATTCGCGCAGCGCCTCGATGCGGCTCGCAGCGCCCGGGTCCACGTCCGGGTGGCGCCAGGCCGCGAGGTGATGGCCCACGCCGAAGAAGAAGGCGCCCAGGTGCATCTGGCGGCGCGCGCCCGCCTCGCTCATCGCGCTGCCTCCGGCGCCCGAACGCAAGCGCGCGATGCGGATATGCACATGTGCTTTTCTTCGTTCGCCCGCGAGCGGCTTCGCTCCATCGTTGGGTTCTTCATTTCACCGACTTCCAAAGGATTCCTCGCATGAGCCGCGACCGACTCTTCCTGCTCGAGGCAGGCTTCACCGACGACAAGCACCCGGGCGATGCCTTCGTCTGCCCCGACGGCCTGCCCATCGAGGGGCTGCTGGCCTCGGCGCCCGAACAGGCCGCGCGCCTCGAGGTGCACCGGCTGCCGTTCCCGCGCCCGCGCGCGGCCGTGGTGGCGGTGCTCGACGAGGCGCACCAGAGCCTGCCGGTGCTGGTGTTCGGCGACGAGCCGCCGGCACCGGCCGACGCGCAGTCGCTCGGCGCCCTGCGCTTCGTGACCGACACGCGCCGCATCCTCGCGCTGCTGGCCGAGCGCCACGGCTTCCCGAAGGTGCATTGACCCCCGGCGGCCGCAGTTGCTCGCCGGGGCCCGGCTTCAGGCCACGGCGTGCAGCTGCGGCCGCGGCGCGGCGGCGCGCTCGGCCTGCGGCTGCAGCTGCCGCAGCACCGGCAACGCGCGCGAGACCGCCAGCGCGATGCGCGCGCGCAGCAGTTCGCTGCGCACCTGGTAGTTCTCGAAATCGCGGTCGGTGGCGTAGACGCCGATCGGCAGCGTGTGCGACTGGAAGAAGCTGAACAGCGGCCGCAGCTGGTGGTCGATCACCAGCGCATGGCGCTCGCTGCCGCCGGTCGCGGCCAGCAGCACCGGCTTGTCGATCAGCGCATCGTGGTGCACGAAGTCGAGGAAGTGCTTGAACAGGCCGCTGTAGGCGCCGCGGAACACGGGGCTGGCAGCGATCACCAGGTCGGCCGACTCGAGGGCCACGAGGGCTTCCTCGACCGCGGCCGGCAGTTGCGGGCGGTAGAGCACCGCGCCGAACTGCGGCACCAGGTTGCCGATCTCGATCACGCGGCTCTCGACCGGGATCGCCTGGGCGATGCCTTCGATCAGCTCCTCGACCAGCACCAGGGTGCGCGAGGGGCGTTGCAGGCCGCCGGACAGGGCGACGATCTTGAGGGGGGTTTGGGGCATGGGATGGATGGCGCGGCCGGCGGGCTGCGCGTGTGCAGACTAGGGCTGCGGCCATTCTGCGCGCCGTGCGCGGCGCGTGAACCTCGACTTTCGCATGTGCTTCTGCGAACTTCGTCTATGCGGTGCCAGGGTGCGCCATATGCATGGCTGGCATGCGCGGCGGCCATGGGAAAGGACGCATATGGATGTGCGCAATTGTTCGTTCCGCGCGGCCGATGCGCGTCCCAGAATCGCGCCGGCCTTCCCCCCTCCCCCTCTTCTCTCTTCCCCCGCATGACGCTCCCCACCTCCGCCATCGACCATCCCTGGGGCGCACCGCCCAGCGCGCGCTACGACGAACTCGCGCGGCCGTTCCGCGCCGTGTTCGCGCGCATCCGCGAGGGCGCGGTGGCGCGCGACCTCGCGCACCAGCTGCCGCACGAGGAGATCGGCTGGCTGCGCGAGGCCGGCTTCGCGCGGCTGCGGCTGCCGGTCGAACGCGGTGGCGCCGACGCCAGCCTGGTCGAGCTGTTCGCGCTGCTGACCGAGCTCGGCGCGGCCGACACCAACGTGGTCAACGCCCTGCGCGCGCACTTCGGCTTCACCGAGGACGTGCTGCTCGCGCCCGAGTCGCCGTGGCGCACGCACTGGCTCGAACGGCTCGCCGCGGGCGAGCTCGTGGGCTCGGGCTTCTCGGAGACCGGCGACGCCAAGGTCGGCGCCTTCTCGACCCGGCTGCGCGCCACGCCGCGCGGGCTGCGGCTCGACGGGCGCAAGTTCTACACCACCGGTTCGCTGTTCGCCGACTGGATCAACGCCGTGGCCGACGACGACGAAGGCCAGCCCACGATGATCTCGGTGCCGCGCCAGGCCGCGGGCGTGCAGGTGCTCGACGACTGGGATGGATTTGGCCAAGCCCTCACCGCGAGCGGCACCGCCACCTTCGAGGACGTGGCCATCGATCCGCTGTGGGTCAATCCGAGCAAGCAGCGCTTTCCGTACGCCTCGCCCTACTTCCAGACCGTGCACCTGGCCTCGCTGGCCGGCATCGCGCGCGCCTCGAGCGACGACCTCGCGCAGCGCGTGCGCGAACGCGACCGCAGCTACAGCCACGGCAATGCCGCGCGCGTGTCCGACGATCCGCAGATCCTGCAGGTGGTGGGCCGCGGCCGCAGCGCGGCCTATGGCGCGAGCGCGATCGTGCTGCAGGCGGCCGGCGCGCTGCAGCGCGCGCACGATGCGCACCTCGACGGCGCGCTGCCCGACGAGGCGCGCGCCGCCGCCGCGGCCGCCTCGCACGTGGAGGTGGACCAGGCGGTCTCGGTCGTCACGCGGCTGGTGCTCGACGCGAGCACCGAGCTGTTCGACGCGCTCGGCGCCTCGGCCACGCTGCGCACGCACGGGCTGGACCGCTACTGGCGCAACGCGCGCACCATCTCCTCGCACAACCCGCGCGTCTACCGCGAGCGCCAGGTCGGCGCCTTCGCGGTCAACGGCACGCCGCCGCCGACCTTCTACCGCGTCGGCAGGAGCTGAACGCGGCCGGCGGATATGGATAGACGAATCGCTTCCTTCCGCCCCTTTCTACCCGCGGGTACTTTCGGGCCATCGCCGTTGTCCTCCAGGAGATCGCCATGAGCCTTGCCACCGCCCACCCGGCCCCGCGTGCCGGCCGCAACGACGAGCCGCCCGTGCTCGCCGAATCCGTTCTCGAACGCATCGGCGCGCGCGCGGCCGGCTACGACCGCGAGGGCCGCTTCTTCGACGAGGACCTCGAGGACCTGCGGCGCGCCAACTACCTGAAGCTCTGGGTGCCCAAGGCGCTCGGCGGACTCGGGCTCGACCTGCCCGCGGTGCTGCGCGAGCAGTCGCGGCTGGCCTACTTCGCGCCGGCCACCGCGCTGGCCATCAACATGCACCTGTACTGGAGCGGCACGGCCGCCTACCTGCATGCGCGCGGCGACCATTCCACCGACTGGATCCTGCGCGAGATCGTCGACGGCAGGATCTTCGCGGCCGGCCACGGCGAACCCAACAACGACCTGGGCCTGGCCGCCTCGACGGTGAAGGCGCAGCCGCTGCCCGGCGGCGACTACCGCTTCGACGGCCGCAAGGTGTTCACCTCGCTGGCGCCGGTCTGGGACTGGCTCGGCGTGCACGGCCTCGACGACTCCGATCCCGCGCGGCCGCGCATCGTGCATGCCTTCATCCGCCGCGCCGATCCGGGCCACCGCACCGAGGCGACCTGGGACGCGCTCGGCGTGCGCGCCACGCGCAGCGACGACACGGTGCTCGAGGGCGCGGTGGCGCAGGCGGCCTACGTGTCGCGCGTGCTGCCGGCCGGTCCGCCCCAGCGATCCCTTCGTCGACGGCATCTTCGGCGCCGCGATCCTGCCGATCGCCGCCGTCTACTTCGGCATCGCGCGCCGGGCCTTCGACCTCGCGCTCGAATCGGCGCGCAAGCGCCACTCGGCCGCGCTCGGCGGCAAGAGCTACGCCCACCATCCGGCCGCGCAGTTCGCGGTGGCGCGCGCCGCGATCGAGCTCGACAGCATCGAGGCCCTGCTCGAGCGCACCGCGCGCGACTGGGCCGAGGGCGCGGACCACGGCCCGCTGTGGCCCGCCAAGCTGCTGGCGGCCAAGCAGCATGCGGTGGACGGCGCGCGGCGCGTGGTCGACCTCGCGACCGATGTCGTCGGCGCCTCCTCGCTGCTGCGGCGCAACGAGCTCGAGCGCCTGGTGCGCGACGTGCGCTCGGGCCCGTTCCATCCGCCGAACGCCATCGCCAGCCACGACGTGATCGGCAAGAGCTACCTCGGCGTGCTCGGCGAGCCGGCCCAGGGCTGAGGTCTACTGCGCGAAGGCGTCGAGCGCCAGCGCGCCGGCCGGCCGGTCGAAGCGCTGCTCGATCTTCTGGATCGCCTGCGCGAGGAACTGCAGGAACATGCCCATCGCCACCGCGGTGGTCTGGCCCGCGCGCTGGTAGAGGCAGCTGAACGAGCGCGCGCCCGCGTCGGCCAGGCCGGTCCACACCAGGCGGCCGGCCGCCACGTCTTCCACCACGTTCTCGGCGATCAGGAAGCCGATGCCGGTGCCGCCGGCCACCAGGCGCCGCACCATCGCGACCGAGCTGGTCTCCACCAGCGGGCGGGTCTGGCGGTGCGCGCGCAGGTCGATCTGGTCGACCATCGCGCGCAGCTCGGTATCGGGCGTCATCAGGATCAGCGGATGCTCGAGGCAGTCGCGCAGCCGCGGCAGCTTGCCCAGCGCGGTGAGCGGATGGCCGGGCGGCGTGACCAGCCCGAGCTGCTGCGCGAAGGCGCCGATCTCCTCCACGCCCGGCGGCGGCTTGCGGCGCAGGCAGTAGCCGATGTCGGCCTCGCCGGTGGCGACCCAGCGCAGGATGTTCTCGCCGCTGCCCGAGCGCACGCCGTAGGTCACGCCGGGGTAGCTCTTCATCGCGGCCTCGATCACCTCGGGCACCAGTTGCTCGGCCGAGGAGTGCGAGACCGCGAGGTTGATGTGGCCGCGGCGCAGCGAGCGCAGGTCCTCGACCTGGCTCAGCGCGCTGTCGAAGTCGCGCTGGCCGCGGCGCACCGCGGCAATCATGATCTCGCCCGCCGTCGTGAGCTGCATGCCGCGCGGCAGCCGGTCGAACAGCGGCGCGCCGACCTGCTCCTCGAGGTTGAGGATCTGCTGGTGCACGGCCGCGGCCGTGAGGTGCAGCGACTCGGCCGCCTTGCGGATCGAGCCGCGGCGGGCGACCTCGTCGAAGCAGCGGAAGGACTGGGAGATGGCGCGCATCGGGGCAATGTACGTTTTTTCCTGACGCACCGTTCGAAACAATCAGATTTTCCTGACGGCTCGAGCAGCCTAGATTCGGCGCCATCGCACTGAGGAACCCGTCTTGAACACTCCCATCCGTCCCGCCTCCACCGTCGACCAGGTCACGCAGCGCCGCCGCGGCGTCGGCCTGATCGCCCACGATCCCGTGCTCAGCGCGGGCGGTTACACGCTGATCGCGCCGCAGACCGCGCGGGGCCACGTCTACCTGGTCGGCATCGACGGCGAGGTGGTCCATCAATGGAAGCTGCCGGTGCGCGCGGGCCGGCATGCCGTGATCCTCGACAACGGCAACCTCGGCTACAACGGCAACCACGCCGACTCGCCCGACCGCTACCCCGCCTGGTCGATGTGGCACGGCGGCGACTTCCGCGAGCTCACGCCCGAGGGCGAGCTGGTCTGGCACTACGAGGACCCGTCGCACCACCACGACGCCATGTGGCTGCCCAACGGCAACCTGCTCTACGCGGCCTGCGCGCCCGTGCCCGCCGACTTCGCGCGCCGCGTGCCCGGCGGCACCGCGCACGGCACGGACGACACCATGTACGGCGACGTGATCCGCGAAGTGAACCGCGCGGGCGAGATCGTCTGGGAATGGAAGTGCTGGGAGCACCTCGCGCCCGAGGACTTCCCGATCCATCCGGGCTTCGGCCGCTACCACTGGCCGCTGGTCAATGGCCTCGACGTCGACGCCGACGGCCTGGTGCTCATGAGCCTGCGCACCACCTCGGGCGTGATCGGCGTCGACAGGGCCAGCGGCCAGGTGCGGCTGCACATTCCGCCGAGCGTGGTCTCGCACCAGCATGCGCCGGTGGCACTGCCCAATGGCCGCATCCTGGTGTTCGACAACGGCAACTTCCGCCATGGCGCGCACGTGGCCTTCTCGCGCGTGCTCGAAATCGATCCCGCGACCCACGAGGTCGCGTGGTCCTATGCCGACGAGATGGTCAACGCCTTCTACACGGCCTTCATGGGCAACGCGCAGCGGCTGCCCAACGGCAACACGCACGTCACCGAGTCGGCCACCGGCCGGCTGTTCGAGGTCACGCCCGAAGGCGAGGTGGTCTGGGAGTACGTGATCCCGTGGTTCGACGAGTACCCCGACGAGGCCGCGCGCAAGACCGGGCCGGGCCGACTCAACAGCGTCTTCAAGACCTACCGCTACACGCGCGAGCAACTGCCGTGGCTGCGGGCCTGAAGACCGGTCGCGCCATGAACGCCTCCACCCTCATCGCCCGCGCGCTGTGCGCCGCCGCCGCGCTGCTCCCCTTCGCCCACGCGGCCCGCGCTGCACCCGAAGTGCAGAACGTGCGCATCCTCTCCAACTGGTTCGCGCAGCCCGACCAGGCCGGCTACTGGCAGGCGCAGCAGCACGGCCTCGGCAAGGAGGCCGGCATCCGCATCAGCGTGCTGCAAGGCGGCCCGAAGATCCAGACCGTGCCGCAGGTGGCCTCGGGCCAGGCCGAGTTCGGCATCGGCAATGCCGACGACGTGCTGCTCGCGCGGCTGCGCGGCGCGCCGGTGCGCGCCGTGTTCGCGCACCTCGACCACGTGCCCTACACGCTGGTCTACCACGCCGACCCAGCCGTCAAGGGCATCGCCGATCTGCAGGGCCGCACCTTCGCGGTCAACATCGGCAATGCCTACTGGGAATGGACCAAGAAGCGCTACAAGCTCGCCAACACGCGCGAGATCCCGGTCTCGGGCGATCTGAGCCTGTTCCGCGACGATCCGAAGATGGTGCAGCAGGGCTACTCGCTGTTCCTGCCCGCGCGCATGGCCGCGAGCGGCCTCGCGGTGCAGCAGATCACGCTGGCCTCGCTCGGCTACCGGCCCTACAGCGTGCTGTTCACCACCGACGAGCTGATCCGCACCAGGCCCGCGCTCGTGAAGGCCGCGATCGCCGCGGTGCAGCAGGGCTGGCGCAACTACGTGCGCGACCCGTCGGGCCTCAAGCCGCTCTTGACCGGCATGAACAAGCAGATCTCGCCCGAGATCTACGACGCCGCCAACAAGCTGATGATCGAGACGCTGGTCTCGCACGACCTCAACCGCGTCGGCTGCATGGACGATGCGCGCTGGAAGGAGCTGGCCGGCCAGTTGCGCAGCGTGGCCTTCCTGCCCGCGGGCTTCGACGAGCGCCAGGCCTACGACCGCGGCCTCGTGCCCGGCTGCCAGCCATGAGCATCGGCGCTTCGATCGCGCTCGAGGCTGTCTCCAAGCGCTTCGACAGCGGCCTGCAGGCGCTCGACCCCATCGACCTCGAACTGCACGCCGGCGAGTTCGTCTCGCTGGTCGGCCCCTCGGGCTGCGGCAAGTCGACGCTGCTGCGCATCCTGGCCGGCCTGGTGCCTCCCAGCACCGGGCGCTGCCGCCTGGCACCGGGCACCGAGGCGGCCAGGGCCTTCGTGTTCCAGGAGCCGGCGCTGCTGCCCTGGCGCACGGCCGAGCGCAATGCGCAACTGCTCATGGAGCTCGAAGGCCTCGCGCCCGACGAACTGCAGCGCCGCGCCGCCGAGGCGCTCGCGCTGGTCGGCCTCGCGGGCATGGAGAAGCTCTATCCGCACCAGCTCTCGGGCGGCATGCGCATGCGGCTGTCGCTGGCGCGCGCGCTCGCGCTGCGCCCCGGCCTGCTGCTGCTCGACGAGCCGCTGGCCGCCGTCGACGAGCTGTCGCGCGAGCTGCTGCAGGAGGAGCTGTCCGCGCTGTGGCGCCAGGCCGGCTTCACCGGCGTGCTGGTGACGCACAGCGTGCACGAGGCCGTGTTCCTCTCGAAGCGCGTGGTCGTGATGTCGCCGCGGCCGGGCCGCGTGGTCGAGGTCGTCGAGGTGCCGTTCGCCTTTCCGCGCACGCCGCAATTGCGCGCGAGCGCGGAGTTCGCGCGGCTGGCGGGCGAGGTGACGGCCGCGCTGCGGCGCGAGACCTTGCCGCGCGCGGCATTCGCATGAGGAAGGAAGCGTCATGAACCCAACCTCCTCTTCGATCGCCGCGCGCTGGACGCGCGACGCCTGGCCCGTCGTGCTGGTCGCCGTGCTCGTCATCGGCCTGTGGCTCGCGCTGACCGCCACCGTCTACCGCGGCAAGGGCTACCTGCTGCCCTCGCCGCTCGAGGTGGGTACGGCCGCCATCGAGAACGCCGGCCTGCTGCTGATGGCCGCCTTCACCACGCTGAAGGAAGCGAGCCTGGGCTTCCTTATCGCCATCGTCGGCGGCATCGCGCTGGCGGCGCTGCTGAGCCAGTCGCGGCTGCTCGAGCGCAGCCTCTATCCCTACGTGGTGCTGCTGCAGACCGTGCCGGTGGTCGCGATCGCGCCGCTGATCGTGCTCTGGTTCGGCTACAACGAGGGCTCGGTGGTCGTGATCAGCCTGATCATGTCGCTGTTCCCGATCGTCAACAACACGCTGCTGGGGCTGCGCTCCACCTCGCGCAACCTGGTCGAGCTGTTCGCGCTGCACAACCGCAGCCGCTGGACCGCCTTTCGCAAGCTGCAGCTGCCCGCGGCGCTGCCGCACATCATCGCGGGCCTGCGCGTGTCGGCGGGGCTGTCGGTGATCGGCGCCATCGTCGGCGAATTCATCATCGGCTCGGGCAATGCCGAGGGCGGGCTCGGCGTGCAGATCGTGTTCGCGCAGGGCCGCATGTACACGGCGCTGCTGTTCGCCGAGGTGATCGCCGCCACCTTGCTGGGCTTCCTGTTCTTCGCGCTCGTGAGCGCGGTGGGGCGCGCGCTGCTGCGGGACTGGCACGAGTCGGCGATGCCGGGCTGAGGCCCTTCAGTCCACTCAGTCCAGCCAGCCGCCGCTGTCGTGCACCGCGCGACCGCCGACCAGCGTCAGCTCGGCATGCACCTGCGCCAGCGCCTCCAGCGGCACCGTGAGCGGATCGGCATCGAGCACCGCGAGGTCTGCATAGCGCCCCGGCGCCAGCGTGCCCTTGCGGTCCTCCTCGAAGCTCAGGAAGGCGCCGTTGCGCGTCACGGTCTCGAGCGCCTGCAGCCGGCTCAGCGCCTGGCCCGGGCCGATGGCGCGGCCGGTGGTGCGCTCCTCGCGCGCCACCGAGGCCCACACCGCGGTGAACAGGCTCACGGGGATGTTGTCGCTGCCCGCGGCCAGCGGCAGTCCGGCATCGAGCAATGCGCGCTGCGGCAGGAATTCCTCCTGCCGCTCGAGGTCGGCCAGCCGCGGCGCGCCGTTCTTCCACAGCATGTAGAACGGGATGCTCGTGACCATCAGGCCCAGCCGCTTCACGCGTTCGATGTCGGAGGCCGTGACGTAGCCCACGTGCTCCACCACCCAGCGCCGGCCCGCGAGCGGAAAGCGCGCGTCGATGGCTTCGAAGACTTCGAGCACCTCGGTCAGCCGGTCGACCACCACGCTGTGCACGCGCAGGTCGTGCTCGGCCGCGAGCCAGGCGTAGTCGCGGAAGTCCTCGATGCGGTTGGCCCATTCGACGAAGCCCATCCAGCCGGTGTTGGGCAGCGCGCGCCGCACGGCGTTGGCCGCGGCGCGGTCGCCGCCCAGGCCGACGTAGATGCCGCCGATGGCGAGCATCGGGTCGCCGCTGCCGCGCCCGCGCGCATGCGCGAGCCAGTCGCGCATCGCGAGCCGCGCCTCTGCCACGTTCGACCAGGTCGGGCTCACGCACAGGCGGGTGCGCATGCTGAGCCCGCCCTCCTCCCACAGCCGGCGATAGACGGCGATGGTCTCGGGCGAGGAGCCGTGGCCCTCGTAGATGCTGGTGGTGCCGCAGGCGTGGTAGAGCGGCAGCGAACGGCGCAGCCCCTCGAGCCGGTCGTCGAAGCCGAAGGCCGGCACCTGCGTGAGCACCGAGAACTCGACCAGCGGCCGCTTGTTGGTCTCGACGATCACGCCGTTGGGCCGGCCGTCGTCGCCGAGTTCGATCTGCAGCCCGCCGCAGTCGGGGCAGGTGTGCTCGTCGATGCGGTGCAGCGCCAGCGCGCGGCTGTTGAGCGCGCTGTGGCCCGGCGGCACGCCCCAGTTGCCGAACAGGCCCGGGATGTAGACCGGATGATCGGGCGCCACCGCGTCGAGCTCGTGCCGGTTCGGCATGCGCCGTTCGGCCAGGTTGGACGGGCCGCCGAAGTAGAACGGCGGCCGGCCCACGGGCATGGTCACGATCCAGCGGCCCGGCGGCGTGCGCGCGGCCTCGGCCGCGACCACCGCCAGCACGTCGGCGATGCAGGTGGCATGCGCGAGGCTGGGCCGCAAGGTCTTCAGGCCTTCGCGCTCCATGTGCGCATGGGCGTCGACGAGGCCGGGCAGCACGGTGCGGCCGCCGAGGTCGATGACGCGCGTGTCGGCCGTGCGCGTGCGCGCCACCTCGGCCTCGGTGCCGACCGCGAGCACGCGCCCGCCGGCCAGCGCCACCGCCCGCGCGGGCGCCGCGCCGGGTTCCATCGTCAGCACCTGGCCATTGGCCAGGATCAGCTCAGCGGCGGCCATCGGCGCCATACCAGGGGAACAGGCGATGCAGCAGCCAGGCGAACAGCTGGTCGGCCAAAAAGCCGATGGCGCCGAGGAACAGCAGGCCCACGAACATGATGTCGACGCGGAACACCAGGTGCGCGAACGAGATCAGGTAGCCCAGGCCCTGCTCGGCCCCGACCAGCTCGGCCGCCACCAGCACCACGAAGGACACGGCCGTGGCCTGGCGCAGCCCCGCGAACACGAAGGGCAGCGCGGCCGGCAGCGCCACCTGCGTCATGGCCGCGAAGGGGCTGGCGCCGAGCGCGGCGGCCGAGCGCAGGTACACGACGGGGATGTCGCGCACGCCGATGAAGGTGTTGACCCAGACCGGGAAGAAGGCGCCCCAGGCGATCAGCATCACCTTCGAGAGGTCGCCGAGCCCGAACCAGACGATGGCCAGCGGCACGATCGCGATCGCCGGGATGGCGCGCAGGCCATGCAGCACCGGGTCGGTGAACTGGCGCAGGGTGGTGCTGCGCCCGGTCAGCACGCCGGCCACCACGCCGAGCGAGGCACCGAGCAGGAAGCCCCAGAGCGCGCGCAGCAGGCTCGCACCCACGTGCGGCCAGATGTCGCCCTTGCGCCAGGCCATGTCGAGCAGCACGCCGGCCACCTGCGAGGGCGGCGGGAACATCTTGGTGTTGATGCCGGGCACGACGCGCGGCGCGATCTCCCAGGCCAGCAGAAAGGCCGCGATGCCCGCCGCGCCCAGCAGCAGCTGGCGCCGGCGCGCGCGCCGCTGCCGCGCGAGCTGGTCGCGCCGGAAGTCGCGCTCCAGCGCTTCGCGCCGCGACAGCGATGCCTCGGCCGGCGCCGCCTCGGCGCGCTCGCGCAGGTCGTCGAGCGCCGCGCTCACGAGGCCACCTCTTCCGACTGCGCGAAGGCCGCCGCGATGCGCGCATAGGCCGCGCCGAAGGCCGGGTCGGCGCGCTCGCGCGGATACGGCAGGTCGACCTCGACGATCTCGCGGATGCGCCCCGGGTGCGGACTCATCACCACCACGCGCTGCGCGAGGAACACCGCCTCCTCGATGTTGTGGGTGATGAAGAACACCGACAGCCCGAGCTCGCGCCACAGCCGCAGCAGCTCGCGCTGCAGGCTCGCGCGCGTGAGCGCGTCGATGGCCGCGAAGGGCTCGTCCATCAGCAGCACCTTCGGCCGCGTGGCGAGCGCGCGCGCCACCGCCACCCGCTGGCGCATGCCGCCCGAGAGCTCGAAGGGATAGCGCCGCGCCGCATGCGACAGGCCCATGAGCGCGAGCAGCTCCTCGGCGCGCGCGCGGCGCTCGGCGGCACCCAGGCCCAGCATCTTGAGGCCGAACTCCACGTTGCGCCGCGCATTGAGCCAGGGGAACAGCGCGTACTCCTGGAACACCACGCCGCGGTCGGCGCCGGGCCCGGTCACGGGCTGGCCGCCCGCCGTCACGCTGCCCGTGGTGGGCTCGACGAAACCCGCGATGGCATTCAGCAGCGTGGTCTTGCCGCAACCGCTCGGCCCGATGGCGCAGACGAACTCGCCCTCGCCGATGTCGAGGTTCACGTCGGTCATGGCCCAGTTCAGCTCGCCGTTCGACGAGGCGTAGAGCTTGGACGCATCGCGCACGCTGACGATCGCGCGCGGGGCCGGGTCGTTCGCGCCCATGGCCTCAGCCCAGGCGCACGCGGTCGGGCGCCGCGGCCTTCAGCGCATCGGCATAGATCAGCTTGCGGTAGAGCGCGCGCAGGTCCTCCTTCGGCGGCGTCGCGAGGCCGGCCTCGACGGCCCACTGCGCGTTGAGCACCAGGTCGTCGAGCAGCCGCTCGTCGAGCCGCACGCCGACCGAGACGGTCTCGAGCCCGGCCTTCGTCGTCTCGACCGTGGCCTTGGTGCGCTCGGCCACGAGCGCGATCGCCTCGGCGGTCTGGGCACGGTAGAAGGCCTCGGCATCGAGCAGGCTGCGCACCGCGGCCTCCACCAGCTTGGGCCGCGACTGCACCAGCGATTCGCTCGCGGTCAGCACGTAGTGGCTCAGGAACACCTTCTCCAGCCCCGTGTCGTCGAGCACCTTGACCTTGCCGCCGCTGTCGGCGACGGCCTTCTGGCCCGCGTCCCAGCCCCAGGCGAAGGCGTCGATGTCGCCCTTGGCGATGGCGGTCACGGCATCGGGGCCGCGCAGGTTGACCAGCGTCACGTCCTTGAGCGCGAGGCCGTGCAGCGAGAGGAAGCGGCTCAGGAAGTAGTGACCGCTGGTGCCGACCGTGGTCGCCACGCGCTTGCCCTTGAGCTGCGCGCCGCTCGCGATGCCGCGGTCGCTGCGCGCCGCCACCACCATGCCGCTCGACAGCCGGCTGAACTCGGCCACGATCACCGCGCGCACGCCGTTCGCGCCGGCCAGGCCGATCACGCTGTCGGTGGCGGTCGCGAACTGGGCCTTGCCGGCCACGGCCGCGTCGAAGGCCAGCCGGCCCGAGGTGAACTGCAGCGTGGTGGCCTCGATGCCGTGGTTCTTCCAGAGGTTGCGGCTGGACACCAGGTAGGGAATGGCCCAGCTGAAGCCCTGGCTCTCGGCGACCACGATCTTCTCGACCGATTGCGCGCGCAGCGGCAGGGACAGGCCGGCGGTACCGGCGGTACCGGCGAGGGCGGCGAGACCGAGGCCGAAGCGGCGGCGGTCGATGGGATGCGAGGAGCTCATGGGGTCGGAGGGAGGAAAAAGAATACGGAACGCGAGGGCTCAGCCATAGCCATAGGGATTCGGCACGTCGCCCGCGAGCAGCCAGGCGCCGATGCCCTGGTGCCGGTAGTCGAGCGGGTCGTGCAGCGTGTGCACGCGCACGTTGCGCCAGTAGCGGTCGAGGTTGTGCTTCGAGGCGGTGCCGCGCGCGCCCACCAGCTCGAAGATCTGCGAGGTGACGTGCAGCGCCGTGCGCGCGGCCTGCGTGCGCGCCGCGGCCACGTCGATCGCGAGCGCCCCGCGGCTGTCGGCCGTGAGCGCGAAGCCCTGCTCCCAGGCCTGCTGGAAGCGCTCGTTGGCCTGGTTCGACAGCGCGGTGGCGGCCTGCAGCGCGGACCACATCTCGCCCGCGCGCAGCTGCAGCAGCCGGTCGTCCTCGGCGCGCTCCACGCCGGCCATGGGCCAGGGCTGGGTGTGGGCGCGCAGGTGCTCGATGGCCGCGCGCAACGCGCCGAAGGCATTGCCGAGGTAGATCTCGGTCAGCACGATCTGGCCGATCAGGTTGCGCAGCGTGGCGCGCGGGCTCGAGGCCACGCCGGGCGGGCCGAGGATCTCGTCGTGCGCGATGCGCACGCGCCGGAACTCGACGTTGCCGCTGTCGGTCTGGCGCTGGCCCATGTTGTCCCAGTCGCCGAGCACCGTGATGCCCGCGCGCGAGGTAGGCACCACGGCGAACAGCCGGTCGGTGGGCTCGGGGCCGAGCACCACCGAGACGTTGAGCACGTCGGAGTCCGGGGCGCCCGAGCAGAAGCCCTTCACGCCGTCGATCTCGATGCCGTCGTCGGTGCGCACCGCCTGCAGCCGGGTGTCGCGCGCATTCACGGCATTGCCCCAGAACCAGCGCTTCTCCACCGCCTCGCCGAGAAAGCGCGCCTGCTGCGCCTCGGAACCGAACAGCAGCACGCTCGCCACCTGCAGGTGCTGGAAGCCGAACAGATGCGCGAGCGAGCTGTCGGCCTGCGCGAGCCGGCGCAGGATGCGGAAGATCAGCGGCCAGGCCGCCTGCTGGCCGCCATGGGCCGCGGGGATCGCGAGCGTCGAGCAGGCCGCTGCGGCGCAGCAGCGCGCGTTCGGCCAGCGCCGTGCCGCCCGCGCGGTCGCGCTCGGCGGCGCTGGCGGCCAGGGTGTTCGCGAGCGCGAGCACCTGCTCGGTGAAGACGCCGAAGTCCTCGGCGAAGGGATCGGCCGCCGATGGCGTGCCCTGGGGAGCGGGAAGAAGAGGACACGGGATGGCGGCCTGCGGTGGAGAAGAGGAAGCGGAAAGCGGGGGCGGGCCGGAACGCGGGATCGGAGAACGGCGACGCCTGCCGCGGCGGCTGCACGCATGATGCCGAGCCGGACCCCGTTCGCTTAGAACATTCCGGAGCATGGATATGCGCCGCGCGTTCAGCGCCGGTGGTCGACGCGCCGCGCCAGCCACTCACCGACGAACTGGATCACCGACACCAGCGCGATCAGGATCACGATCACCTCGAACATCACGCGCGTCTCGTAGCGCTCGTAGCCGTAGCGGATCGCCAGGTCGCCGAGGCCGCCCGCGCCCACCGCGCCCGCCATGGCCGAGGCATTGACCATCGCGATCACGCTGACCGTCATGCCGCCGATGATCCCGGGCAGCGCCTCGGGCAGCAGCACGTGGCGCACGATGTGCCAGCGCCGGCAGCCCATGGCGCGCGCGGCCTCGACCAGGCCCGCGTCGACGTCATTGAGGCTGACCTGCGCGATACGCGCATAGAACGGGATCAGGTTGGCCGCCAGCGGCACCACTGCGGCCCAGGTGCCGAGCGTGGTGCCGACCACGAAGCGCGTGACCGGCAGCAGCGCGATCAGCAGGATGATGAAAGGGATCGCGCGGCAGACGTTCACCGCGATCGACAGCGCCTTGTGGAAGCGTGGCCGCGGATAGAGGTTGCGCGGCGCCGTCACCGTGAGCACCACCGCGAGCACCAGCCCCAGCGCGATCGCGATGAAGGCCGAGACGCCCACCATCAGCAGCGTCTGGAAGAAGGCCTGGACGTACTTGTCAATCTGCGGCGTGGACATAGCCCAGGACCTCGATGCGGTCGGCCGCGAGCGCCAGGCGCGCGGCTTCGATGTCGAATGAAGGGTCAGCGCCCACCGGCACGGCCACCAGCAGCCGGCCCTGCGCATGGCCGCGGATGCGGTCGAGCCCGCCGTGCAGCCAGGTCGCGCCCGGGCCGAGCGCGGCCAGCGCCTCGAAGGGCAGGCCCCGCGGCCGCGCGGCGCCGTCGAAGCCCAGGCTCAGCACCCGCAGGGCCGGCCGGCCCGGGATGCCTTCGAGGCCTTCGGGCTCCGGCACCAGCGCCGCCGCCAGGTCGGGCGGCAGGTCGTGCAGCAGCGGCTGCAGCAGCGCGCGCGTGGCCTCGGCCTGCGGCTTGCCGAACACGCGCCACACCTCGCCGAGCTCGACGAGGCGGCCGCGGTCGAGCACCAGCACGCGGTCGCAGACCTCGCGGATCACGGCCATGTCGTGCGTGATCAGCACCACCGTGAGGCCGAAGCGCCGGTTGATGTCGCGCAGCAGCGCGAGGATCGACTGCGTGGTCTCGGGATCGAGCGCCGAGGTCGCCTCGTCGCACAGCAGGATCTGCGGCCGGTGCACCAGCGCGCGCGCGATGCCCACGCGCTGCTTCTGCCCGCCCGAGAGCTGCGCCGGCCAGGCATCGGCCTTGTCGGCCAGGCCCACGAGCTCGAGCAGCTCGTCCACGCGCTCGCGGATGCGCCGCGGTTCCACGCCCGCCACCTTGAGCGGCAGCGCGACGTTGTCGCGCACGGTCTTGGCCGACAGCAGGTTGAAGTGCTGGAAGATCATGCCGATGCGCCGGCGCAGCGCGACCAGGCCGTCCTCGTCGAGGCCGCCCACGTCCACGCCGTCGACACGCACCGTGCCGCCGCTCGCGGCCTCGAGCGCATTGATGGTGCGCAGCAGCGTGGACTTTCCCGCGCCGCTGCGTCCGATGATGCCGAAGACCTCGCCGCGCTCGACGGCGAACGAGACCGCCTCGAGCGCCGCCACCGTGCCGGCCGCGCCCGAGTAACTCTTGGAGACCTGCTCGAAGACGATGTGGGCCGGCGCCGGTGCCGGCGCCGATGCCGGGGTTGCCGCGGCGCTCAGAACACGGGCAGTACCGAACCCTGGTACCGCGTCTGGATGAACTGGCGCACTTCCTCCGATTGGTAGGCCTGGACCAGCGGCTTGACCCAGGCCGCGTTCTTGTCCTTCTCGCGCACCACGATGATGTTGACGTAGGGGTTGTTCTCCTTCTTCTCGACCGCGAGGCCGTCGCGTGTGGCGATCAGGCCGGCCTGGTAGGCGAAGGTGTTGACGATGGCCGAGGCGTCCACGTCCTCGAGCGAGCGCGCGAGCACCACCGAGGCGGCCTCCACCAGCTGCACCTTCTTCCTGTAGCCGGTGATGTCGGCCAGCGTGGCGGTGCCCTTGAAGGGATCGAAGCCCTCGCGCAGGGTGAGCACACCCTGGTCGCGCAACACGACCAGCGCGCGCGTCTGGTTGCTCGGGTCGTCGGGGATGCCAAGCTTGGCGCCGTCGGGCAGGTCCTTGAAGGCCTTGTGCTTCTTCGAATAGAAGGCGATCGGCGAGATGTAGGTGTTGCCCACGCTGACCAGCTTGTAGCCGCGCTGCTTGACCTGGTCGTTGAGGAAGGGAATGTGCTGGAACGAGTTGGCCTCGAGGTCGCCGTTGTTGAGCGCCTCGTTGGGGCTGGCCGAGCCGGTGATGACCACCGGCTTGACCTCGAGGCCGTTGCGCCTGGCGACCTTGGTGACCACTTCCCAGATCTCCTCGTCGACGCCGCCGCGCACGCCCACGCGCAGGGGTCGGCGATTGGGCGAGGGCCGCGGTCTGAGACCAGAGCGCGGTCGAGGCGAGGACGAGTGCGCCGAGGGCGCGAAGAACACTGCGTGTGTGCATGACTTTCTCTTTTCGGTTGCCGGTTTTTTGCTGCGGCCGATCTTCGAAGGCCATGCCATGGCGGAAAAGGAAAGTTTTCGCACAAGCAATCTCGCTGCGCGACGAAGGCGCGGATCGATCCGCGCCGCGCACTGGCGGCGCGCTTGCACATGCGCATTCCGAAGTTGCCGTGGCGCGGGGCCGCCGATACGGTCGACGGCTTCGCATGTCACCCTGCCTGGAGTTCCTTCGATGACCGCTTCGCTGCCTTCCCTCCCGCTTCCGCCGAGCCGCCGCACGCTGGTGCGCGGTGCCGCCGCCGCGCTCGGCGCCGCCGGCCTCGGCCTGCTGGGCCGCCGTGCCTGGGGCGCCGACAACGACAAGCCGATCACGCTGTCGTGGACCGGCACCGGCCTGTGCCTGAGCCCGATCGTGGTCGCCAACGAGCTCGGTTACTTCACGAAGAACAACGTGAAGGTGGAGATCATCAATTTCGCGGGCGCGGTCGACCAGGTGCTCGAATCGATCGCCACCGGCAAGGCCGACATCTCGCTGGGCCTGATCCATGCCTGGCTCAAGCCGCTGGAAGCGGGCTTCGACGTGAAGGTGGTCGGCACCGCGCATGCGGGCTGCATCCGCGTGCTCGCGCCCAAAACCTCGGGCATCGCGAGCATCGAGGCCGTGAAGGGCAAGACCATCGGCGTCTCGAGTCCCGCGGGCTATGGGCGCCAGTTCTTCTCGACCGCGCTGGCGCGGCGCGGCGTGAACCCCCGACCAGGACGTGCAGTGGCGCGTGTTCCCGGCCGACCAGCTCGACATCGCGCAGAAGAAGGGCGAGATCGACGTCATCGCCGACTCGGACCCGAACCTCTACCTGATGAGAAGCGCAATCCCGGCGCCTACCTCGAGATCGCCAACATCCTCAAGGGCGACTTCAAGGACCGGCTGTGCTGCATCGTCGCGGCGCGCGGCGAACTGGTGAAGCGCAATCCGCAGCAGGTGGCGGCCGTGGTGCGCGCACTGCACCAGGCCGCGGACTTCATCGCCGAGAACCCCAACGAGGCCGGTCGCGCGGTGAGCAAGCTGTTCCCGAAGGTGGCGCAGCAGGACCTCGGCAGCATCCTCTCGACCATCGGCTACACGCACCACGCCAGGCGCTTCGACCTCGCGAAGGAGATCGAGAGCTATGCGGTCGATCTCAAGCAGGTGGGGGTGCTCAAGAAAAGCACCGATCCGGCGCGCTTCGCGAAATTCCTGACGGTGGATGTGCTGGCCTGAGTGCCGTTGAAAACAAACCGTTCGGGCCGAGCCTGGCCTGTCCTGAGCTTGTCGAAGGATCGAAGCCTTGCGCGGCGCTTCGACAAGCTCAGCGTGAACGGTTGTTGGACGCACTCCAGTGTCAGGCGGCCAGCGGCTCGGGCACCGCGGCCAGCAGCGAACGCGTGTACTCATGCGCGGGCCGCGACAGCACCTCCTCCACCGGTCCCTGCTCGACCAGCCGGCCGCGGTTGAGCACCAGCACGCGGTCGGCCACGTGGCGCACGAGGTTGATGTCGTGCGAGATGAACAGCAGCGCCGTGCCCAGCCGCGACTGCAGCTCGGCGATCAGGTCGATGACCTGGGCCTGCACCGAGACGTCGAGCGCCGACACCGGTTCGTCGCAGACGATCAGCGCGGGCTGCGCCGCGAGCGCGCGCGCGATCGCCACGCGCTGGCGCTGGCCGCCCGAGAGCGAACGCGGAAAGCGCTCGGCCAGCTCGGGCGCCAGGCCCACCTGCTGCAGCAGCGCCGCGATGCGCGCGCCCACCTCGGCGCGCGGCAGGCCCTGCAGGTTCTCGGCGATCACCTGCGACACGCGGTAGCGCGGATCGAAGCTGCTCAGCGGATCCTGCGGGATGTACTGCAGCTGCGGCCGCAGCGGTCGGCGCGCGGCCTCGGAGATGCCCGACCACGGCTGGCCCAGCAGCCGCACCGTGCCCGCGTCGGGCTCGAGCAGTCCGAGCACGATCTTGGCGCAGGTGGACTTGCCCGAGCCCGATTCGCCGACCAGGCCGAGCACCTCGCCGGCCGCGATCGAGAACGACAGGTCCTCGAGCGCCACGAAGTCCTCGCGCGGACCCAGCCCGCGCCGCGCCGCGAAGCGCTTGCCGATGCCCTGGACCTCGAGCACCGGCGCCTGCGCGGCCGGCACCGGTGCGCGCGGCGGCAGCGGCTCGCGCACGATGCGCAGCCGCGCCTCGGGGCCCGCGCCCGCCGCCTCGAAGCGCGCCGACGACAGCCGGCTGCCGCGCGAGGAGGTCGAGGGCACGGCCGCGATCAGCTGCCGGGTGTAGCCATGGCGCGGGCTCGACAGCACGTCGCGCACCGGGCCTTGCTCGAGCACGCGGCCATGGCGCATCACGAGCACGCGGTCGGCGATGCCCGCCACCGCCGACAGGTCGTGGCTGATCAGCAGCAGGCCGGAGCCTTCGTCGCGCACGCGCCGCGCCAGCACCTCGATCACCTGCTTCTGCAGCGCCGCGTCGAGCGCGGTGGTGGGCTCGTCGGCCACGATCAGCGGCGGCAGGCCCGCGATGGCGGCCGCGATCAGCGCGCGCTGGCGCAACCCGCCCGAGAGCTGGTGCGCGTACTGGCCGATGCGGCGTTCGGGATCGGGCATGCCCACGCGCGCGAGCGTTTCCAGCACGCGCTGGCGCACCGCGGTGCGGCCGCGCAGCAGGCCGTGGTGCTCGAGCACCTCGCCGACCTCGCGGCCGATGGGGCGCAGCGGATCGAGCGACACCAGCGCGTCCTGCATCACCAGCCCCGCGAAGGTGCCGCGCAGGCGGCGCCAGTCGGTGGCATCGAAGCGGTTCGCGTCGCGCCCGTCGATCAGGAATTTGCGCGCATTCACGCGCGCGCCCGGCCCCGCGAGCGCGAGCAGGCTGCGCGCGGTCACGCTCTTGCCCGAGCCCGACTCGCCGACCAGCGCCACGCATTCGCCGCGCGCGATGCGCAGGTCGAGCGCCTCGACCACGGTGCGCTCGCCCGCGGGCGTGTCGAAGCGGACCGTGAGGCCTTCCACATCGACCAGCGGAACATCGCTCATGCCAGCCTCCCCTCGAAGCGCCGCTGCAGATGGTGGCCGAGCACGGTGAACGAGATCACCGTGAGCGTGATGGCCGCGCCCGGGAACACGCCGGGCCACCAGGCCACGCGCAGCACGTCGCGGCTCTCGGCCAGCATCACGCCCCACTCGGGCGTGGGCGGCTGCGGGCCGAGGCCCAGGAAGCTCAGGCCCGAGGCCGCGAGCACGGTCGATCCCACGTAGACGGTGGCGGTCACCGGCACCGCCACCAGCACGTTGGGCAGCAGGTGGCCGAAGAACACCTGGGCGCGGCTGCGGCCGTAGATGTAGGCATGGGTCACGTAGTCGGCCTGGCGCACGATGCGCGTCTGCGCGCGCACCACGCGCGCGAACTTCGGAATGCCCGCGATGCCGACCGCGAGCGCGATGTTGGCCAGCCCCGGGCCCAGGAACACCACCACCAGCATCGCCAGCAGCACGCCCGGAAAGGACGAGATCACGTCGAACAGCCGCGACAGCCCCTCGTCGAGCAGCCATTGCTTCTGACCCGCCACCAGGCCCAGCAGCACGCCGGCCAGCACCGAGATCGCGGTGCCGCCGATGCCGATGAACAGCGAGTAGCGCGCGCCATGCACGGTGCGCGACAGCACGTCGCGGCCGAGCCGGTCGGTGCCGAAGGGATGCTCGGCGCCCGGCGGCTGCAGCACCGCAAGGAAGTCGCCCTCGAGCGGATCGAGCGGTGCCAGCCAGCGCGGCGCGACGGTGGCGATCACCAGCAGCGCGACGAACAGCGCCGACAGCAGCACCGCGAGCGGCGGCAGGCGCCGGCGCGGCGCGCTCGACGGCGGGAGCGCTGCCCGCGGGCAGCGCGACGGTATCGGATGCGGAAGTCATGATGCCTTGAGCCTCGGGTCGATCAGTGCATAGAGCAGGTCCAGCAGGGTGGACGCCGCGACATGGATGAAGGCCGCCAGCAGCACCACCGCGAGCACCACGGGCGCGTCCTGGCTCAGCACCGCGTTGAGCGTGACCGTGCCCAGGCCGGGACGGCCGAACACCTTCTCGGTGATGACGGCGCCGCCGAGCAGGCCGCCGATGATCCAGCCGCCGAGCGTGACCACCGGCAGCGCCGCATGGCGCAGCACGTGCCGCAGGCGCAGCCGCAGCTCGCCCAGGCCGCGCGCGCGCACCGTGACCACGAAGGGCTGCTCGAGCGCGCGCTCCATCGCCTCGCGCAGCACCTGCGCCAGCAGGCCCGCGGTCGGCAGCGCCAGCGCGGTCGCCGGCAGCACCAGCGCGCGCCAGTCGGCCGCGCCCGAGACCGGGAACCAGCGCAGCGTGAACGAGAAAGCCATCAGCAGCAGGATGCCGAGCCAGAACACCGGCGTGGAGGCGAACACCAGCTCCAGCGTGGAGGCCGCCGCGCGCGCGAAGCGTCCGCGGCCCGAGGTCAGCGTGGCCACCACCACCGCGAACAGCAGCGCCAGCACGCCGGCCGCGAGCGCGAGCTCGACCGTGGGCCACAGCTGCGCCATCACCACGCGCGCCACCGGCTGGCGCAGTTCGTACGAGGTGCCGAAGTCGCCGCTGGCGATGCGCGCCAGGAAGCCCAGGTACTGCTCCCACAGCGGGCGGTCGAGTCCCCACTCGGCCGCGATGGCCTCGCGCAGGCCCGGGTAGTCGAGGTCGCCGGCCAGGATGTCCTCGACCCGGCCCGGCAGCGCATGCAGGGCCAGGAAGGCCGCGGTGGCGCTGCCCCACGCCACCAGCAGGCCGGCACCCAGCCGCGAGATCACCAGTCGCCACATGACCGGCTCAGCGCTCCGACAGCCACACGTCGTGGAAGTTCGACGGCGAGTCGAGCTGCGTCTCGAACGACAGGCCGCGCACCCGGCTCTTGGCCGCGAGCTGGTAGTTGGCCGAGAACAGCGGCACGATGATGCCCTGGTCCACCGCGTGGCGCTGCGCCGCGTCGACCAGCTTCTTCTTCTCGTTGAGGTTGGTCGAGGCCAGCGCGTCGTTGATGTAGCCGAACAGCGTCTTGTCGCCCTTGTCGGCCACCGCGCGGATGAAGCCGCTCTCGCCGATGTTGCCCTGCAGCTCCTGCGCCGCGTCGGCCGGCAGATAGGTGTTGGGATAGATGCTCCACGAGCCCTTCTGCAGTTGCTGCGCCCACTCGCCGCCGGTGACGAAGCGCAGCCGCAGGTCGAAGCCCAGGTTCTTGCGCAGCTGCGCCTGCAGGCCCTGGATCAGCACGTCGCGGTTGTCGCGCACGAAGGGCTGCGGATAGCCGACCTCGATGGTCAGGCGCTGGCCGTCCTTGGTGCGGAAGCCCTCGGCGTCGCGGCCGGTCCAGCCCGCTTCGTCGAGCAGCTTGTTGGCCGCGGCCGGGTTGTTGCCCCAGCTGCCTTCGAGCGCCTTGTTGTAGAAGAAGCTGTCGGGGCCGATGTTCGACCAGGCGCGGCGGTAGGTGCCGCGATAGACGCTCTTGACCAGCGCGTCGATGTCGGCGCCGTCGCGCAGCGCGCGGCGCACGCGCACGTCGGTGGCCGGCGGGATCGTGTAATTGATGTTGAGCGTGAACGAGGTCTGCGCGCCCGCCGGGCCGACCAGGAACTGGAAGCCCGGCTGGTCCTTGAACAGGCCCACGTCGGTGGGCTGCACGCCCTCGATCACGTCGACCTGGCCCGAGCTCAGCGCGCCCGCGCGCACAGCGTACTCGGGCAGGAAGCGCACCGTCACGCGGTCCAGCCAGGCCGGTCCCTGGTGCGCCGCATAGCCGGGCGCCCACTGGTAGCGCGGGTTGCGCGCGAAGCCGGCCGACTGGCCGCGCACGTAGTTCTGGAACAGGAACGGGCCGCTGCCCGCGATGGCCGGGCCGCCGCCGCACAGGTCGTCGCCCGACTGCAGCGACTTCGGCGAGATCAGGCCCAGCCGCACGCTGGCGATCGATTCGAGCAGGCCCGAGTCGGGCCGGGCCAGTTGCAGCCGCACTTCGCTGGCCGACACCACCTGCACGCGCTCCACCGCCTTGAGCAGTTCGCCGGCGGCGTTGGTGTTCTTGGTGTCGCGCACGAAGTCGAAGTTGAACTTCACGGCCGCCGCGTCGAGCGGCGTGCCGTCATGGAACTGCAGGCCCGGCTTGAGTTTGAAGGCATAGGTCTTGCCGTCGGGCGAGACGCTCCACTCCTGCGCCAGCCAGGGCAGGAACTTGCCGCCCTTGCCCTTGGCGACCAGCGAGTCGATGTAGTTGCGGATCAGGATGTAGGAGTTCTGCTGCGTCGAGCGGTGCGGGTTGAAGCAGATCGGATCGGTGGTGACGCCGAAGACCACCTCGCCGCCCTGGCGCGGCGTGTCGGCGGCCAGCGCGAGGTTCATGCCGCAGGCCGCGAGCAGGCCGGCCTGGAGGATGCGCGGCAGCGCGCGCCGCGAGAAAGCAAGGGCAAGGGAGATCTTCATGACGACGGAAAGGAACGTGAGAAAGCCGCGCGGACGAGTCCGCGCCTGGAAGAAAGGACAAGGAGTCGGCGCGCGCGGCGCCGGCCGTGCAGGCCCGGGCGAACGCCCGTGCACGGGCAGCGCCGATCTTCGAAGCTCAGGGCTTCGCGGCTAACGAAAGTTTTCGCAGAAGCTATCTCGCTCAGCGCGCATGGAGCGCCTCTGCTCCCTTCGTCCGCTCAATCCAGCAGTCCGTCCCAGTAGAGACGCGCCGCCGCCAGCACGGTCCGCATCTGCGTCGTGTGCGCGAGCCGGAAGGCCGCGCCGCGCACGGTCTCGTCGGGGAACTCACTGATCAGCGTGAACGGCACGGTCGAGCGCTCGTCGGTGATCACCATGCAGGGGATGCCGTTGATGGGCGCGAACGGCAGCTCGCCGACGTGGGCATGCCACATGCGCTGCTGGAGCGCATTGAACGCGGCCAGCTCGGCCGAGCCCGCGAGCAGTTCCTTCGTGAGCGCATCGAGGAAGCGCAGGCCGTCGTGGCCGCGGTGCTGGCGCAGGACCAGGAAGAAGCCCTTGGGCACCGTCCACAGCTCGCTGCCGCGCGGCACGTAGCCGGCGCGCGGGCGCGTCCATTCGTGCGCCGGATAGCCGTGCAGGCTCAGGTGCAGGCGCGCGCCGGTGCGCGCGATCGCCTCGAGCCGCGGCGCCTTCTCGCCGAACGGCGGCTTCGTGCGCGCCTCGAGGTCGTCGCCCAGCGCGGTGTAGCGCGCGGCATGCGCCATGTGCGTGGGGTCGGTCTGCTGGAGCCGATGATGCAGCGCCGCGCCGTCGGGATTCTCGAGCGCGACCAGCGCATAGTGCGCGCCGGGCAGCGCGTTGAGCAGCGGTGCCGCGCGCAGGGCACCGACCACGCCCGAGCTCTCGTTCGCATGCTGGCCGGCCGTGACCACCAGGCCCGGCAGCGTGCCGCGCACATGCAGGCCCGCGACCGGGCGGCCCTGGAACGAGGTCACGCCGAAGCGCTCGCCGGGCAGGCGTTCCATCGCGGCCTCGACCTCGACCGGGGCCAGCGAACGGTCGGCGGTGTCGAGCACCAGCGTGGTGTCGACGGGCGGGTCGACACGTCGATGCGCGGCCAGCCGCACCGTGACCCGCGTGTCGTCCTCGCTGCGCGAGATCAGCGGCACGATGTGGCCGGGCTGCAGCGTGCGGTCGGCATCGTCGAGGCCGGCGCGCGCCTTGAAGAACTCGAGCGCGCCGTAATAGCAGTCCTCGTGCAGCGCCTCGAAGGTGTCGATCGTCTCCTCGCCGAAAGGCAGCCGGCGTTCGATGCCAGTGGTGGCGATCGCGATCTCGAGCGTGTCGAACAGCGGCAGCGTGGAGCTCCAGGCATGGCCGCGCACCGCGTCGAGCGCGGCCGCGCAGGCGACCTCGAACTCGGTGGGCAGCGCGGCGTCGTGCACCAGCGCGTCGCCGTCCCAGACCCGCAGCCAGCCGCAGGGCGAGGCGGTGGCGTCGTTGGGCGCGAACACGCGCCACTGCCGTTCGCCGGCGGTCACGAGGTGCTCGCCGGGCAACTCGCCTTCGGCGAAACGCAGCGCGACGCCCTCGCCGAGCAGGCCGGCCAGCGGATAGGCCTCGAGGCGAAAGCGCTGGCCCTGGCCCGCAGGCGTGCGGACCTCGATCGACGTCGCCCCATCGCCCTCGAACTCCTCGAGAAAGAAATGCACGAGTGGCTTGTAGGCGCTGCGCAGCACCGCCTGCACGCCCGCCGCGGCGAGCGCCTGCTCGGCGGCCCGGCGCATGGGCGCGTCCTCGAACAGCCAGGCTTCGATGCGCGTGACCGGGTGGGCGCCAAAGCGTTCGACCAGTTGCACCAGCGTGCGGGGGAAGGTGGTGTCGAGCAGCAGGGTCATGGCGCGAAGAATAAACCGCCTCGCGGCGTGGGGTTACCAACAGGCAGACACGCTGCCTCGGGGACGGGCGCCCCCAGTCTTGGCCCTCGGGCGCGCAATGCAAGCACGGAATCCGCATACGTTGATCCGTTTTTGTTCTTTGGCCCGCAGGTGGGCGCACGCTAGCCTGCGCCGGCTCCCGACTCACGGGGACCCTCATGGAAAGCCTCGCCTCGATGTCTCATGTCTTCGACAACCTTCCGCTGCCCACGGCACCCGCTGCCGTCGAGCCGGCCGCCAAGCCATCGCCGCCGCGCCGCGCGCCGCGCCTGCTGTCGCGCAACCAGCTGCTGCTGATCTCCTGGCTGGTGCCGGCCCTGGTGCTGGTGGTGTGGGAGCTGGCGGCGCGGGCCGGCTACCTCTCGATCCACGTGCTGCCCGCGCCCAGCAAGGTGGCGGCCACGGCCTGGGGCCTGATCCAGGAAGGGCGGCTGATCAGCGACATGGGCACCAGCCTGCTGGCGCGCGGCCACCGGCTTCGTGATCGGCGGCTCGATCGGCTTCGCGCTCGGCACGGTGGTGGGCTTCTCGCGGCTGGCCGAGGCGCTGTTCGACCGCAGCATCCAGATGATCCGCGCCATTCCCTTCCTCGCGATGCTGCCGCTGGTGATCGTCTGGTTCGGCGTGGACGAGGGCGGCAAGATCTTCCTGGTGTCGCTGGGCGTGATGTTCCCGATCTACATCAACACCGTGCTGGGCATCCGGCAGGTCGACCCCAAGCTGCTCGAACTCGGCCGCGTGACGGGCCTGAGCAACGCGACGCTGATCCGTCGCATCGTGCTGCCGGGCGCGCTGCCCTCGATCCTCGCGGGCGTGCGCTACGCGCTCGCGGTGGCCTGGCTCGCGCTGGTGATCGCCGAGACCATCGCCACCAGCTCGGGCATCGGCTACCTCGCGATGGATGCGCGCGAGTTCCTGCGCACCGACGTGATCGTGCTGACCATCGTGGTCTACGCCACCATCGGCGTGGCCTCGGATGCGGTGGCCCGGCTGCTCGAACGCCGGCTGCTGGCCTGGCATCCCAACTATGCGGCGGGGGAACGGCGATGAGCGCGCAGCCATCGCAACCCGAGGCGCCCGCCGTCGTCGTGCACGGCCTGCAGCGCCGCTATGGCGAGCGCACCGTGATCGGCGGGCTCGACCTGCGCATCGCACGCGGCGAATTCGTCGCGCTGCTCGGCGAGAGCGGCTGCGGCAAGACCACGCTGCTGCGCGCGCTCGCCGGCCTCGATGCCATCGACGGCGGGCGCATCGACGGACCACGCCAGCCCGCGGTGGTGTTCCAGGAACACCGGCTGCTGCCGTGGGATTCTCTCTGGCGCAATGTCTCGCTGGGCCTCGACGAGGCCACCGGCAAGGCGCTGGCGCAGGCCGCGCTGGCCGAGGTGGGCCTCGGCGACCGGCTCGACGACTGGCCGCGCAACCTCTCGGGCGGCCAGGCGCAGCGCGTGGCGCTGGCGCGCGCGCTGGTGCGCGAGCCCCGGCTGCTGCTGCTCGACGAGCCCTTCGCCGCGCTCGACGCGCTCACGCGCATCCGCATGCATGGCCTGGTGAAGGAACTCGTGCGCCGCCACCGGCCCGGCGTGCTGCTGGTCACGCACGACGTCGACGAGGCGGTGGCGCTGGCCGACCGCGTGCTCGTGATGCGCGACGGCGCGATCGCGAGCGAATACGCCGTGTCGCCCGAGGCCAATGCCAGGCGCACGCATCCCGATGCGACGGCGCTGCGCGAGGCGTTGCTGGCCGAGCTCGGCGTGGCGGCCGACAGCGTGCCCGCCTGAACCTCTTTTCGTTTTCCTTTCTTCACCGGCCTTCTCTCTCCATGACCTCCTCGTTCTCCCCGGCCTCGCGCCGCAGCTTCCTGCAGACCGCCGTCGTCGGCGCCGGCGCCCTGGCCACGGGCCTGGTCCAGGCGCAGGCCACCGGCCCGGCCAAGGCCACGCGCAACACCGACACCGTGCGCCTCACCTGGGGCCGCGGCGGCCTGCCCGCGCTGGCGAAGAACCGCGGCGAGTTCGAGAAGCTGCTCGCCAGGGACGGCATCAAGGTGCAGTGGATCGGCCCCTTCCCCAACCATGCGCCCTCGCTGCAGGCCGTGACCGGCGGCAGCGCCGACTTCGGCTTCGGCGGCAGCACCACGCCCGCGCTGGCCGCCATGCTCGCGGGCTCGCCGCTGGTGTTCACGCAGTTCGCCATCGTCGAGCCGCGCAGCACCGCGATCATCGCCAAGGACGGCTCGGGCATCGACAAGGTGCAGGACCTGGTGGGCAAGTCGGTCGCGGTCAACCGCTCGGGCCTCGGCGAGTTCCTGCTCGTGGCCGCGCTCGAGAAGCACAACATCGACCGCAGCAAGGTCAAGTTCGTCTACCTCAATCCGCCCGACGCCGGCCCGGCCTTCGCGCAGGGCAAGATCGACGCCTGGTCGATGTGGAGTCCGGGCGTGGACATCGCGCGCACCGAGTACAAGGCGCACGACGTCTTCTTCGAGGGCCGCGACCTCGACTTCCTGATCGACTTCAATTCCTACGTCACGCACCGCAAGTTCGCCGAGGAGAACGTGGCCATCGTGCGCGCCGTGAACGCGGCCTATGCGGCCGAGGCGAAGTGGATCAGCGAGCATCCGGTGGAAGCCGAGACGCTGAACCAGCAGGACGCCGGCTACAGCGACGCGGTGCGCGACACCCTGGTCAAGCTCAAGCGCCGCTGGGACGTGCGCGGCGTGCAGGACGCGAAGTTCATCCAGGAATTCCAGAAGGCCTCCGACTGGCTGTCGGAGCGCAAGATCCTGCCGCAGAAGGCCAAGGTCACGGACTACCTCGCGCGTCTGTGAGGCACGCGCGGAGTCCAGGCCCATGCCGCTGACATCCACCCACTGGGGCGTGTACCGCCCCGTGGTCGAGAACGGCCACCTCGTGGCCATGCGGCCCGCCGAATGGGACGCGGCGCCCTCGCCGATCGGCGCCTCGATGGTCGGCGCGGTCGATTCGCCCACGCGCGTGCGGCGCCCCGCGGTGCGCCGCAGTTTTCTCGATGCCGCCACGCGGCACCGCAGCGGCGACCGGCGCGGGCGCGAGGCTTTCGTCGAGCTGCCGTGGGACGAGGCGCTCGACCTCGTGGCGCAGGAGCTGCGGCGCGTGAAGCAGGCGCATGGCAACCGGGCGATCTACGGCGGCAGCTACGGCTGGTCGAGCGCGGGGCGCTTCCACCATGCGCAGAGCCAGCTGCATCGCTTCCTCAACGCCTTCGGCGGCTACGTCCACAGCAAGGACAGCTACAGCCTCGGCGCCGGCCGCGTGCTGCTGCCGCACATCGTCGACGGCATGGACGCGCTGCTGCAGAACCACACGAGCTGGGACGTGCTCGCGCAGCATTGCGAGCTGTTCGTGGCCTTCGGCGGCCTGCCGCTGCGCAACACGCAGGTCAGCCCCGGCGGCGCGAGCGACCATGGCGTGGCGCCGGCGCTGCGGCGCATGGTGGCCTCGGGCCGCACGCGCTTCGTCAACGTCAGCCCGGTGCGTGCCGACCTCGATGCCGTGCCCGATGCCGAATGGCTGCCGCTGCGCCCCGGCACCGACACCGCGCTGATGCTGGGCCTGGCCTTCGTGCTGATCGACGAGGGCCTGCACGACGAGGCCTTCTGCCGCAGCCACGCGGTCGGCTTCGACCCGGTGCGCGACTACATCCTGGGCCGCGCCGACGGCGTGCCCAAGACACCGGCCTGGGCCGCCGAGCGCTGCGGCATCGCGGCCGAGGCCATCGCCACGCTCGCGCGCCGCATGGCCCGCAGCCGCACGCTGGTGAACTGCACCTACTCGCTGCAGCGCGCGCGGCACGGCGAGCAGCCGTTCTGGATGACCGTCACCCTGGCCACCCTGCTCGGGCAGATCGGCCTGCCGGGCGGCGGCTTCGGCCTGGGCTATGGCTGCATGAACTACATCGGCAGCGGCCACGGCAGCTTCTCGGGCGCGCGCCTGCCGCAGGGCGTGAACCCGGTGGCCGACTTCATTCCGGTCGCGCGCATCGCCGACATGCTGCTGAACCCCGGCGCGCCCTTCGACTACAACGGCGGCCGGCACCACTACCCCGACATCCGCCTCGTGTACTGGGCCGGCGGCAACGTGTTCCACCATCACCAGGACCTCAACCGCACCCTCGAGGCCTGGCGCCGGCCCGAGACCGTGATCACGCACGAGCAGTACTGGACCGCGCAGGCCCGGCATTCCGACATCGTGCTGCCCGCCACCACCACGCTGGAGCGCGACGACATCGGCAGCGCGGGCAGCGAGCGTTTCATGGTGGCGATGCATGCGGCGATCGCGCCCGTGGGAGAGGCGCGCGACGACTACACGATCCTCTCGCAGCTCGCCGAGCGGCTGGACATCGCGCCGGCCTACACCGAGGGCCGCGATGCAAGCGAATGGCTGCGGCATCTGTACGAAGTCGCGCGGCCGCGTGCCGAGGCCGCCGGCCTGGTGCTGCCCTCGTTCGATGCCTTCTGGGAAATCGGTCGCATCGACATCGGCGGCACGAACGCGGTGGCGAACGAACCGGTGGTGCTGCTCGCGCCCTTTCGCGCCGATCCCGTCGCGCATGCCCTGCCCACGCCCTCGGGCCGCATCGAGCTCTACTCCGAGCGCATCGCGGGTTTCGGCTACGACGATTGCCCGGGCCATGCCCGCTGGTTCGAGCCCGAGGCGCCGGAGGGGCCGATCCAGCTGCTGTCGAACCAGCCCGCGACGCGCCTGCACAGCCAGTACGACCATGGCGCGCTGAGCCGTGCCTCGAAGATCGAGGGCCGCGAGCCGATCACGCTCAATGCACAGGATGCGCGCGAGCGCGGCATCGCGGCCGGCGACGTGGTGCGCGTCTTCAATGCACGCGGCGCCTTCCTCGCGGGCGCCGTGCTGTCCGACGACGTGCGGCCCGGCGTGGCGCAGATCGCCACCGGTGCCTGGTACGACCCGCTCGACGCGCAGGCACCGGGCAGCCTCGAGAAGCACGGCAATCCGAACGTGGTGACGCCCGATGTCGGCAGCTCGCGGCTGGCGCAAGGGTGCGCGGCGCAGAGCGCGCGCGTGGAGGTGGCGTTGTGGCGCGGCGAGGTGCCGGCGATCACGGCTTTCGATCCGCCGGTGTTCGACGCGCCGTCTTGAGGGCGTGGATCGACCGCGCGCCAGCTGCCACAGCGCCCGCGAAACGACGTGCTAATGTCAGCGCCCTCCGGGCCTCCCTCGAGACCCTGCCCACACCACGAAGATTGGATCGATCGAGTCTGACCCGCGCATGGTCGCGCCTCCAGTCACTGCGCGACGAGCCGGCCCGCAGCGACGTGCTGCTGACGCGCGCCGCCCTGATCCTCTGCGTTCCGATCATGCTGGCCTACGGCTGCGCCGGGCTCGTCTATGGCGAGCTGCCGATGCTCACGCCGTTCGGCTTCGTCGAGATGCCCGGCGCCTGCGCCTGGCTCACGGCCGCGATGGCCTTCGCGCTCGCGGTGCTGGCGACCGACTGGCTGGTGCGCGGCGAGCTGGCCACCCCGCGTGCTTCCGTGATCGTCACGACGCGTACGTGGCGCGTGGGCGATCCGCCGATGCCGGCCCTGCCCCCGCATGTGTGGCCGCAGCCGCGCAGCTCGCCGCTGCGCATCGCCTGCCTGGGCATCGCGGCGGTGGCCTGCGCCTCCGCGCTGGTGGGACGCGTGACGCTCGCGCTGGGCTCGGCAGGCCTTCGCGCGGCCGGGTGGACTGGCGCCGAACGCGGAATGGCCGCTCTATCCGCTGCAATGGCTCTGGCCCCTGTTGCTGCCACTGACCCGACGGCCCGTGGTGCTGGGCACGATCGTGGTGGGTGTCGTGCTGCTGCTGGCGGCCTACCTGCTGGCCTGGCGCAAGGTGCGCGGCGCCTGGCTGCCGTTCATGACGATGCTGCCGCTGCTGGTGGCGGTCCATTTCCCTCGGCGCGGCCGGCTTCGATTTCGCGGCCGCGCGAGGCCTCGGCGGGATCGTCGAGCCCGAGCTGTCGGCCGCGCTGGCGCAGCGTCCCGGGCACTACAACATCCACACCTTCCTGAGCCTGTGGGGCGCCATCGGGGCGCTCACGGTCGGCATGATCGGGGGCTTCTGGCTCGAGTCCTCGTCGGTGCTCGAAGGAGACTGAGCGCCGGCGCCGGCGGCTCAGGTCCTGCGCGCGATCCGCAGGATGGCGTCGTAGATCTCGTGCTCCGCGTCCGCCGGCTCGATCTCGCCCGCGGCCGCCGCGAACGACACGGCCTCGGCCGTGCCCAGCATCGCGCGCATGCCCGCCAGCGCGAGCGGCTGCCTGGCGAAGGGCTGCAGCGCATCGCGGCACTTGGCGAGGAACAGCGCCTCGTGCTCCTTCTTGAGCGCATCGAGCTCGGGCGAGCCGGCCAGCGCGGCGCTCACGCCCGGCATCTCGCGGCCCATCTCCATCACGCAGTTGACGTAGGTGGCGGCGATCACCTTCGCCACGGCCGGAAGCGACCGGCCCGCGGCCTGCAGGGCCGCGTCCATCAGCGCGTGCTGCCGGCCGTCGTACTCCTCGTAGAGCACGCCGAGCAGCCCGGTGCGCGTGCCGAAGTGGTCGTAGACCACGGGCTTGGTCACGCCCGCGCGCTCGGCCAGGTAGCCCAGCGTGAGTGCATCGGTGCCTTCGCGGCGCACGATGGACCAGGCCACGTCCATGAGCTGGCGGTTGCGCTCCTCCTTGGGCAGGCGCTTCTTCGCCGCGGCGGGCACGGCCGGTTTCGTCGGGTTGCTTGACATCCTTAAACTACCAAAGGTAACTTACGAAGCGTAGACTACTAAAAGTAGTTTACACCCAACCTCAAAGGAACCACCCCCATGCATGCCCTCATCGTCGTCAGCCATCCCTCCCCGCAGTCGCTCACGCATGCCGTCGCGCGTGCCTATGCCGAGGGCGTGGCGGCCTCCGGCGAGCACAGGACCGAGATCGCCGACCTCGCCGCGGAGGGCTTCCAGCCGGCCTTCAACCAGGCCGACGCCACCGCCTATCTGCTGCAGGCGCCGCTGCCGGCCGACGTGCTGCGCGAGCAGCAGCGCATCGACCGCGCCGACGCGCTGGTGCTCGTCTATCCCGTCTACTGGTGGTCGTTCCCGGGGCAGCTCGAAGGGCTGGATCGACCGCGTGTTCTCCAACGGCTGGGCCTACGACGAGCGGCCCGACGGCTCTCTCGGCAAGCGGCTGGGCCACCTCCCGATCCACCTGATCGGCATCGGCGGCGCGGACGGCGGCACCTATGCGCGGCACGGCTACGACAAGGCGATGCGCACGCAGATCGACCACGGCATCTTCGATTTCTGCGGCGCGCCGGTGCGGACCTCGGAGTTCCTGGTCGATGTGAATGGGCAGGGCGGGGCCGCGCACTTGGTCACCGCGCGGGGGCTCGGTAGCAACGCGTTCGCGAAGGAAGCGCCGCAGCGAGCGGCTACCGAGTTGGCAGGCTAAAGCGGAATGAATGCGGGATCGGGCAGCCGAACGCAGAAGTCGCAGAAGAGAATTCGATTGTTCTTCTTCCTTCCGCGACCTCTGCGCAACTTTTGTATTTCTTCTGCGTTCGGCTGCCCGATCCCGCTTTCCTGAACGCCCCGACCTCAGCCCTTCGCCAACCGCCGCCGCGCCTTCACCGCAGACGCCAGCCCCTCGAGCACCGGCACCGTCTGCGCGAACCCGATGCAGGCATCGGTGATCGACACGCCGCGCTTGAGCGCCACGCCGGGCTGGAGGTCCTGCCGCCCTTCCTCGAGGTGGCTCTCGATCATGAGGCCGGTGATGCGCCGCTCGCCACCCGCGATCTGCGCCGCGACGTCTTCCGCCACCACGATCTGCCGCTGGTGCTGCTTGCTGCTGTTGCCGTGCGAGACGTCGATCATGACCTGCGGCCGCAGGCCGTTGGCCAGCAGGGCCTGGCAGCTGGACTCGACGTCGGCGGCCGAATAGTTGGGCGCCTTGCCGCCGCGCAGGATCACGTGGCAGTCGTCGTTGCCGCGGGTCTCGAAGATCGCCGCCATGCCCATCTTGGTCATGCCCATGAAGGCATGCGGCGCGCGGGCCGCGAGGATGGCGTCGGCCGCGACCTTGACGCTGCCGTCGGTGCCGTTCTTGAAGCCGACCGGGCAGCTCAGGCCCGAGGCCAGCTGCCGGTGGCTCTGGCTCTCGGTGGTGCGCGCGCCGATGGCGCCCCAGGCGATCAGGTCGGCGATGAACTGCGGGCTCAGGAGGTCGAGGAACTCGGTGCCGGTCGGCAGGCCCAGCGTGGTGAGCTCGAGCAGCAGGCGCCGCGCGCGCTCCAGGCCTTCGTTGATGGCGAAGCTGCCATCGAGGTGCGGGTCGTTGATGTAGCCCTTCCAGCCCACCGTGGTGCGCGGCTTCTCGAAGTAGGCGCGCATCACGATCAGCAGGTCGTCCTGCAGCGAATCGGCCACCTTCTTCAGGCGCTGCGCGTACTCGATGGCCTGGTCGTGGTCGTGGATCGAGCACGGGCCGACCACCACCACCAGCCGGTCGTCGCGGCCGTGCAGCACGTCGGCGATCGCGGCGCGGGCGCCCTCGACCAGCGCCAGGGTGTTGTCGCGCACGGGCACGCGCTCCTGCAGCAGCGCGGGGGTCATGAGCGGGCGCACGGCGCCGATGCGCACGTCGTCGATGCGGGTGGTGTCGAGCGTGCTGTCGCGGGAGCCGATTTCGGCGTCGTGGAGGGGGTCGTCGAGGCGGGGCATGGTCGTGGGTGGAATGTCGAGAGGCTCGCCGATTGTCCCCGAACGCACCCGCGTGCCCTCAGAGGAAGCGCGAGCGCCTCTCGTCGCGCGGACCGACCGCGAGATCCTCCGACAGCCCCTTGAGCACGGCATAGCCGGCCTGGAGCGCATCGAGGTAGGTGGAGAATCCCGCCGCGGCTTCGAGCAGGCGCTCGTACTCGGGCGAACCGTCGAACGACTCGAGCAGCACCCAGTAGTACTCGCTCGTGTCGTGCTGTTCCACCGTCAGCGCGATGGAAATGAGAGGGCCGAACATGCGGGGATGCTCGCAGCCCCGCATGACGGTCTGAAGAAAGCTAGATCTTCAGGACGGGGAACGACTTCACCAGGTCGTCGAGCGCCTTGAGCTGGGTCATCAAGGGTTCGAGCTGATGCAGCGGCAGCGCGCTCGGCCCGTCGCACTTGGCCTGGGCCGGATCGGGATGGGCCTCGATGAACAGGCCCGCGAGGCCCAGCGCCATGCCGGCGCGCGCCAGGTCCACCAGTTGCTCGCGACGGCCGCCCGAGGCGGCGGCGCCGGCCTCGCGCTGCTGCAGCGCATGGGTCACGTCGAAGATCACCGGCAGGTCGCCCGTGGTCTTCTTCATCACGCCGAAGCCCAGCATGTCGACCACGAGGTTGTCGTAGCCGAAGCAGGTGCCGCGGTCGCACAGGATGATCTGGTCGTTGCCTGCTTCCCTGAACTTCTCGACGATGTTGAACATCTGGCTCGGGCTCAGGAACTGCGGCTTCTTGATGTTGATGACGCGGCCGGTCTTGGCGAGCGCCACCACCAGGTCGGTCTGGCGCGCGAGGAAGGCGGGCAGCTGCAGCACGTCGACCACCTCGGCCACCGGCGCGGCCTGGGCCGGTTCGTGGACGTCGGTCAGCACCGGCACGCCGAAGGCCGACTTCACCTCCTGCAGGATGCGCAGGCCTTCGTCGAGGCCGGGGCCGCGGTACGAGTGGATCGACGAGCGGTTGGCCTTGTCGAAGCTGCCCTTGAACACGTAGGGAATGCCGAGCTTGCCGGTGACGCGCACGAACTCCTCGGCGCTGCGCAGTGCCAGGTCCTTCGACTCGAGCACGTTGACGCCGCCGAACAGCACGAAGGGGCCGTCGTTGCGCACGCCGATGCCGGGGGGGATGATCACGTTCTTCATGGGGAACTCCTGTCCTGAATCTTGGGGCCTATTGTCGCGGCAGCCGGCAACAGGTCCGCAGAGAGCGTCTCGCGCCGCTCAGCGCGCCAGCCGCGGCCCGGCCATGACGATGAACATGCCGAGCAGGCTGACCCCCACGCCGACCCAGTCGGTCACGCTCGGCTGCACCTTGTCGACCGCCCAGAGCCACAGCACCGCCACGCCGATGTAGACCCCGCCGTAGGCCGCGTACACCCGGCCCGCCGCGGTCGGATGCAGGGTCAGCAGCCAGGCGAACAGCGCCAGCGAGAGCGCCGCGGGCAGCAGCAGCCAGGCCGAATGTCCCTGGCGCAGCCAGAGGTAGGGCAGGAAGCAGCCCACGATCTCGGCCAGCGCGGTGGCGACGAAGAGGGCGAAGGTCTTGAGCAGGTCCATGCGCGGATTCTCGGTGCGGGCAGGGCCCGCCGCGCTCTCAACCCGCCGCCGCGCCCGCCTGCTGGTCCTGGAACAGCCGCTCCAGCATCCGCGCCAGCCGGTCCACGTCCACCGGCTTGGTCAGGTGGCCGAGGAAGCCGGTCTCGAAGCTGGTGTCGCGGTCGCTGGGCTGGCCGTAGCCGGTCACGGCGATCAGCGCGGGCGGGTCGACCAGCTCGGCGCGCAGCCGGCGCGCGACCTCGTGGCCGTCGATGCCGGGCAGGCCGATGTCGAGCAGCACGACGTCGGGCCGGCCGGTCTTGACCGCCTCGATGGCCGCGAAGCCGTCGTGCACGACCGCGCTGGCGTAGCCCAGCGCGTCCATCAGCAGCGCCATGGTCTCGGCGGCATCCTGGTTGTCGTCGACCACCAGCACCAGCCGTTCGCCGGGCGCCCGGCCCGAGGTGCCCTCGCCCGCGAGCGGCTCGGCCACGGCCGCGAGGTTGACGATGAATTCGCTGCCCTCGCCCGCGCGCCCGCTGCTGAACACGCTGACCCGGCCGCCATGCAGCGCCACCAGCTGCTGCACCAGGCTCAGCCCGAGGCCGAGCCCGCCCTTGGAACGCGCGGCGTCCTGCTCGCCCTGCACGAACAGGTCGAAGATGCGGTGGATGTCCTGCGGCGCGATGCCCGGGCCGGTGTCGCGCACCGCGATCTCGGCCTCGATCGCGCTGGCGCCCGCGACGCCGGGCGCGGCGGGGCCGGTGCCGAGCCGCAGCTCGATGCGCCCGCCGCTGTCGGTGAACTTGGCGGCGTTGTGCACGAGGTTGCTGACCACCTGCACCAGCCGCGCGCGGTCGCCGGTGACCCAGGGGTCGGCGCCGTCGACCTGAAGGTCGAGTTGCTGCGACTTCAGCGCCACCAGCGGGCGCACCGTCTCGACCGCGTCGTGGATCACGTCGCGCAGCCGCACGGGCTTGGCCTCGAGGTGGATCTTGCCGCTGGTGATGCGGCCCACGTCGAGCAGGTCGTCGATCAGCCGGGTCATCTGCCGCAGCTGCCGGTCGATGATGTCGCGCGTGCTGTTGAAGATGCGCGACTCGATCTTCTCGCGCTTGAGCAGCTCGAGCGCATTCGAGATCGGTGCGAGCGGATTGCGCAGCTCGTGCCCGAGCATCGCGAGGAAGGTGGCCATGCGCCGCCCCTCGTCCTCCAGCGCGGTGATGCGCCGGCGCTCGCTGAGGTCGCGCGTGACCTTGGCGAAGCCCTTGTGGTGGCCCGCCGCGTCGTACAGCGCCGTGATGACCACGCTGGCCCAGAAGCGGCTGCCGTCCTTGCGCACGCGCCAGCCCTCGTCCTCGAAGCGGCCATCGCGCAGCGCATTGCGCAGCTCCTGCGCGGGCCAGCCGCTGGCGGCCACGTCGGGCGGATAGAAGGTCGAGAAGTGCCGGCCGATGATCTCGGCCGCCTCGTAGCCCTTGTTCTTCTGCGCGCCCGCGTTCCAGCTGATCACATGGCCCGCGGGATCGAGCATGAAGATCGCATAGTCCTTCACGCCCTCGACCAGCAGCCGGAAGCGCTCCTCGCTCGCGCGCAGCAGCTCGTCCTGCTGGCGCCGCTCGCTGAGGTCGCGCGTGATCTTGGAGAAGCCGCGCACGCCGCCGTCGGGCCCGGTGAGCCGCGTGATGACCACGCTGGCCCAGAAGCGGCTGCCGTCCTTGCGCACGCGCCAGCCCTCGTCCTCGAAATGACCGGTTTCGCGCGCCTGCGCGAGCTCCTGGCGCGGGCCGTCGCGCTGCTGCGCCTCGGCCGGATAGAGCGTCGACACATGGTGGCCGAGGATCTCGGCGTCTTCGTAGCCACACACGAGCCGCGCGCCGGCATTCCAGCTCAGCACCATGCCGTCGGGATCGAGGAAGAAGATCGCGTAGTCGGTGACGGCATCGATCATCTGCCGGTGATCGGTGTCCGACAGGTTGGCGATGGACAGCCACTCGGCGGCGGGATCTGGCATGTGTTTTGTTCTCTCGGACAGTGGGTTCGTGCCGGTTCCCCCTCGGCTGGACCGAGGAGTATTCCCCGCCCGGCGGCCCGATCCGTGGGACGTCGCCGACAGTTGCGGTCGGCCATCCTGCTGGGACCACCGGTTCCGGCAGGCCCAGGCTCCCACCGGTAACCCGTCCCTACTTCCCCTGGAACTTCGCCGCCCGCTTCTGCGCCCAGGCCGATTGCCCCTCGCGCAAATCTTCCGAGAGGTAGGCCCTGCGAATGCTCGCGTCGAGCGCCTGCGGGTCGAGCGTGCCGCGCGCGATGCGGTTGAGGTGATGCTTCATGCCGGTCAGCGCGATCGGCGCCATCGATGCGCAGTCGCGCACCAGGGCACCGACCTCCTCTTCCAGTCGCTCGGGTTCCGCGAGCTGCGTCAGGTAGCCGATACGCTTCATCTCGACGGCATCGATCCTGCGCGCCGTCAGGAACAGCAGCTTGGCGTTGTCCAGGCCGAGGCGGCTCACGTAGCGCTCCAGGCCCGAGCGGTAGTAGTGCAAGCCGAGGCGCGCGGCCGGCATGAACATGTCGATGCCCGTGGCCCCGACACGGAAATCGCAGGCGAGCGCGAGATCGGTCGCGCCGCCATACACGCCGCCATGCAGCACCGCCACCGTGACTGCACGCGCCATCTCCAGCGCATCGACCACCCCCTCGAAGTCGACCTTGCGCTCTGCGCCGATGCTGCCGATGTCGTAGCCGCTGCAAAAATACTTGCCGCTGCCGCGCAACAGCAGCACCAGCACTTCCGGCCGCGCGTCGACCTCGGCGATCAGCGCGGCCAGCCGCTCGAGGTCGTCGGCACTCAGGCGGTTGGCTTGTGCGGGGCGGCGCAGGCGAATGGTCGCGACCGCGCCCTCGATGCGAAGCTCGGGCAGGTCGGAGGAATCGGTGGGTTCGGTGATCGCGTTCATCGGCCTTGAAAAATGGAGGACGTTTGGCGAGGAAGGCGCGGCGGCCCTCCCGATAGTCTTCGCTGTCGAAGCATTGCAGCACGAGCGGCGCGATCTCGTCGGCCGCGGCGCTGTCCGAATAGCCTTCGAACGCCAGGATGGCTTTCTTCGCGGCGTGCACCGTGAGCGGCGCATTCGCGGCGATCCTCTGCGCATAGGCGCTCACGGCTTCATCGAGCGCGACATCCTCGACCACCGTGTTGACCAGACCGAGCCGCAAGGCCTCGGGGGCTTCGAGGAAGCGTGCGCTGAAGAGGATGTCCTTCGCGGCCGACGGCCCGACCAGCCGCGCCAGTGCGGCCACGCCACGGTAGTCGTAGCCCAGGCCGAGCCGGGCGGCCGGAATCGCGAAGCGCGAGGACGACGCCGCGATCCGGATGTCGGCAGCCAGCGCGATGGCCAGGCCGCCGCCCACGCAGTAGCCCTGGATCATCGCGACCAGCGGCTTGCTCAACGCGGCCAGGCCGGCATGGCCGCGAGCGGCGACCTCGTCGTAGCTCTTCTTCTGCGCCGCGTCGGCGCGGTGCTGCTCGAACTCGGAGATGTCGGCGCCCGAGACGAAGGCCTTGCCGCCCGCTCCCTTCATCACGACCACCCGCACGCCCGGATCGCGCTCGAAGGCCTCCGCCACCGCGCCCAGTCCCTGCCACATGTCCAGCGACATCGCGTTGCGGCGCTCGGGATGGTTGAAAGTGATCCAGCCGATGCCCTCGCGCACTTCGCCAAGGATGCGGCCCGTGCCCAGCGACTGGAGGACTCGGTCCTGCGCCTTCATGCCACCACCCCTTCCTTGCGCAGCGACGCGACGGACTCGTCGCCGTAGCCGAGCTCGCGCAGCACTTCATCGGTGTGCTCGCCCGCATCGGGCGCCGCGCGATGGAAGGCCTCGGCGTGCGGGCAGTCCGACAGGTTGATCGGCGAGCGCAGCAGTTCCAGCGTACCCAGCGCCGCATGGGGCGCCGGACGCGTCATGCGCAGGTGCCGGGCCTGCGCATCCTCGAAGGCCTGGCCGATGTCGTAGACGGGGCCGCAAGGCACGCCCGCATCGTTCAGTCGCTCCACCAGTTCGCGCACGCCGAAGCCGCGCGTGATGGCGCTAATGGCCTCCTCGAGCTCGCGCCGGTGCGCGAGACGCGAGGGCTGGTCCTTGTAGCGCTCGTCTTGCGCCAGATGCGGGGCGCCGAGCACTTCGCACAGCCGGGCCCACATCGCGGCGCCAGGCCCGCAGATGTTGACCTTTCCGTCGCGGGCATCGAAAGTGCCCATCGGCACCAGCGTGGATGCGAATTGCCCTCCTGCCGCGGCACCTCCCCCTCGATCGTGTAGCGCGCGCCCTGGAAGTCGAGCTTGTTGAGCATGGCCTCCAGCAGCGAGGTATGGACCCACTGGCCGCGGCCTGTGCGTTGGCGGTGCAGCAGGGCCAGCAGGATGCCCTGACCCAGGAACATGCCCGAGGTGGTGTCGGAGATCGCGATGCCGGTGCGGTAGGGACCGCGCCCGGGTTCTCCCGTGACCGAACTCAGCCCGCTCATGCCCTGCACGATCTGGTCGAGGCCCGGGCGTCCCGCGTACGGGCCGGTCTGGCCGAAGCCCGAGATGCTGGCCAGGATGATCCGCGGATTGATCGCGCGCAACGCCTCGTAGCTCAGGCCCAGGCGCTCCTTGACCGAGGCGCGGAAATTCTCGACCACGACGTCGCTGCGCTCGACGAGCTGGCGCAGCACGCGCATGCCTTCGGGGGTCTTGAGGTTGACGCTCAGGCTGCGCTTGTTGCGGTGCAGGTTCTGCTCGTCCGAGCCGCGGCGCGGCCCGAGCGTGGGCTTGCGATCGGGCGGGTCGATGCGCACCACGTCGGCGCCCCAGTCGGCCAGCAGGCGCACCGCGACCGGGCCCGCGCGCGCGATGGTGAGGTCGAGCACGCGGCAGCCCGTGAGCGGCAGGTCGGAATCGATGGAATGGGGCATGGTGGACTCGTGCGCTGGATGCATCACTGGATGGCGGCCACGGCGCCGGGGTCGACATAGATCGTCGAGCGCTGGCCGATCTCGAGCACCGTGGACGGCGCTGCGTGCACCTTGAGCGACGCCCCGCCTCCGCTGGGTCGCACCAGGTAGTTCCAGTACTCACCGAGGTAGGTGCGTCCGACGACCGAGACGTCGCCCAGCGCCACCGCGCCCGCGGGCGCGGCATCGAGGTACAGCGACTGGGGCCGGATCGAGGCCAGCAGGCGGGCGCCGCCGGCCGCGCCCCCGGGCAGCGCGAAGCCCGCCGCCAGCCCGTCGAGCCGCAGGCGGTCGCCGTCGAGCTCGCCCTCGACCAGGTTGGTCTTGCCGATGAAGCCCGCGACGAAGGGCGTTCGCGGGCGGTTGTAGAGGTTCCACGGGGTGTCGATCTGCTCGAGCCGGCCCTGGTGCAACACCGCGATGCGGTCGGAGATCGCCATCGCCTCGGCCTGGTCGTGCGTCACGTACACGGTGGTGAAGTGGAACTGGTCGTGCAGCCGGCGGATCTCCGTGGCCATCTCTTCGCGCAGATTGGCGTCGAGATTGGACAGCGGCTCGTCGAGCAGCAGCACTTCGGGCCGCACGATCATCGCGCGCGCCAGCGCCACGCGCTGCTGCTGTCCACCCGAGAGCTCGGCCGGATAACGCTGCGCGAGGGCGCCGAGCTTGACCACGTCGAGCATCTCCGCCACGCGCCGCGCGATCTCCGCATCGGCCGTCTTGCGCACCCGCAGGCCGAAGCCCACGTTCTGCGCCACCGTCATGTTCGGCCAGATCGCATAGCTCTGGAAGATCATCGACATGCCCGCGATGCTCGGGCGACACCGAGCGCGCGGGCGACGAGATCTCGGCGCCGTCGACCACGATCGTGCCATCCGACGGCTCGATGAAGCCCGCGATCATGCGCAGCGTGGTGGTCTTGCCGCAGCCCGAAGGGCCCAGCAGCGTGACCAGTTCGCCGCGCTGCAGCTGCAGCGAGACGGCATCGACCACCGGCGTCGCGCCGTAGCGCTTGCTGAGGTTCCTGAGTTCGAGTTTGGACATGCGTTGCTTCTCTCTTGGGTGCGTGCGGGTTCAGGAGCGGCGCAGCATGAAGTCGCGCCCCGCGAGCCTCATGCCGATCCCCACGACGATGGTCACGATCACCACCAGCACCACGCCCATCGCGGCGAGGGTCTCGTAGTTGCCCTGTTCGCTGAGGTCGAGCGTCAGCACCGACACCACGCGCGATTCGGGACCGGTGAGGAAGACCGCGGTCGACAGCTCCTTCGTGCAGATGACGAACACCAGGATGAAGGCCCCCCACCAGCGTCTTCTTGAGCAGCGGCGCCACCACCTGCGTGAGCACCGTGAGGCGTCCGCCGCCGAGGATGCGCACCGCCTCCTCGAGCTCCGGATTGAGTGCACGCACGCCGGCCGAACTCGCCGCCACCGAGATCGGCAGGAAGCGCGTGGTGAAGGCGATCACGATCAGCACGCCCATGCCATAGAGGCTGAACGGTGGCCCGGCGTAAGCCGCATAGAGACCGATGGCCAGGATCAACCCCGGGACGGCCACCGGTGCCAGCGCCATGAATTGCACGAAGGTGGGAAAAGGCGTGATGCGCCGCTGCGTGGCGTAGGCGACGCAGATGCCCATGCCCACGCACACCAGCGCGGTGGCGCCGGAGTACAGCACGGTGTTGAGGATGGCCGCGCGCACGGTCAGCTGCTCGAAGAAGATGCTGTGGAAGTTCGCCAGCGTCAGGTTGTCCAGCGACAGCCCGCGGCCCCAGGCCTTGGACAGCGACGCCAGGATCAGGATGGCCAGCGGCAGGATCACCGTGAGCAGCGCGACCAGCACCGAATAGCCCAGCAGCAGCCACTTCCACAAGCCGATGTCGAAGGGCCTGCGCTCGCCGCCCTTGCCCGACACCGACACGTAGCCGCGGCGCGCGAGCAGCCTGCGCTGCAGCATCAGCAGCACGATGGTCAACAGCAGGATCGGCATCGAGAAGGCCGCCGCGCGCTCGACCTGCAGCGGATACTGGAAGAACGAGACGATCTGCGTCGTCGCGAGGTTGATGCGCGCGGGGATGGCGATCAGCGCCGGCGTTCCGTAGAGCGCAATCGCCTCGAGGAAGATCAGGATCGCCGCGCCCACGATCGAGGGCAGCACCAGCGGCAGCGTCACCCGCGCCATGGTCTGGAACTTGCCGGCGCCATGGATCGATGCCGCATCCTCGAGCTCGGTCGACACCAGGTCGAGCGCCGACTTCGTGAACACGTAGATCAGCGGGTAGGTGTACAGCGCGATGACGAAGGCCAGGCCCCAGAAGCTGAAGATGTTGAACGGTCCCTTGGCGGTGCCCAGGAGCTCGACCACCAGTCGGTTCAGCCAACCCGCGTTCGGGCCCGCGAGCAGGATCCAGGCGATGGCGCCGAGGAAGTTGGGCATCACGAAGGCCGCGAGCACGCTCAGGTGCGTGAAGCCCCGGCCCGGCATGTTGGTGCGCGAGACCGCGAGCGCCAGCGGCACGCCCAGCAGCAACGCCAGCGCGGTGACCGCCGCGCCGAGATAGAGTGAATTGAGCAGCGCCTGCAGGTTGCGGCTGCGGCCGAGTGCCTGGGCGTAGCTCTGCAGCGACCATTGGCCCTCGGCGGTATGGAAGCTGTCCCACACCAGCCGCAGGATCGGGTTGGCCACCAGCAGCAACAGTACCGCGATCAGCACGGCGAAGAACCAGATCGCCGGGTCGCCCAGGCGATGCGGCGTGCGGCGCGCCACCGGCAGCGCGAGAACGGCGGCCTTAGACACCGAAGGCATCCCGCCAGAGCTCGATCACCTTGGGAATCTGCGCCACCATCTGCGGCGGCGTGGGCGCCAGCAGCGGGCTCGCGTCGCTCAGGCCGAGCACGCCGGGCGCAGGCTTGGCATTGGCGCGCAGCGGCACGCTGAATTCCTCGACCGAGATGCGCTCCGTGTCCTCGCTGCCGAGCAGCCATTCCATGAACAGCCGCGAGGCGTTCGGCCGCCGGGTGTTGGCCATGATCGCCGACGGCGAAAGGATCAGCACCGGGCCCTCTTTCGGCGCCAGCGTGGCCACGGGGTTGCCGCGCGAGGCCGAGCGCGCGGCCAAGCTCATCGGGCCGGCCGAGATCGACGCCTCGCCGGAGATCACGGTGGTCACCGCATCGATGGTGGAGCGGCTCACGTGCGCCTTGGCGGCCGCGAGCTTGGCGAACCAGCCCTCGCCGAAGAGTTTGCGCATCTCGATGCACCAGGCACCTGCCGCGCCGCTGTAGGCCGGGTGCGCCACCAGCGCGGCACCGCTCCACTTCGCATCGAGCAGGTCGTTCCAGCTCTTGGGCGCGGCCGCGGCCTGCACCTTCTGCGTGTTGTAGATCAGTCCCATCATGAAACAGCTGGAAGCGTGGAAGTACGCATCCGGATCCATGTTCTGCACCCGCTTGTCCTGCCGCGCGACCGCAGCCGGCAGGTACTTCAGCAGCAGGTTGCGGCCCTTGAGGTCGACGTAGTGCGCGAGATCGGTGGAGGTGAACACGTCGCAGTTGGGCGTGCCGGCCTTCAAGTCCTGGTTCAGGCGCTGGAACGCCACCTGGGCGGTGGTACGCACGACATTGACCTTCACGCCCGGATAGCGGGTGCTGAAGGTTCGCCCCATCTTTTCGGCCACCTCGGAGGTCTGCGGCACCGTGTACCAGGTGAGTTCGCCCTCCTTGCGCGCCGCCTCGTGCAGCGCGGCCAGGTTGATGGGCTGGGCTCGCACGACATAGGGGGCGGCCAGGGCACCGGCGGCCAGGAGGCCGAACTCTCGTCTGCGCAACTGCATGGATGTCTCCTCGAATCGGGACCGATCGGCGTCGGCCAACAAAGTATGCACAACATCAAACAATGAATACACTAGGTATTTGTATGAATCCATTGATGGCAATCACGACCGTCTAATCACGGCCTATGACACAAAGCGTCGCCATCCACATCCATCGCCACGGCGATGCCGAGGTCCTGTCAGACACGACGGTTGAAGTGCCCCCGCCCGCCGCGGGCGAGCTGCAGATCCGCCAGAGCGCCATCGGGCTGAACTTCGCCGACATCTACCAACGCCGCGGCTCGCACGGCCCGCATGCGGCGACCCCGTTCCCGATCACGCTGGGCGCTCAGGGCGCGGGCGTGGTCGAGGCGATCGGCGCGGGCGTGACGGGTTTCGCGCGCGGGCAGGCGGTGGCGTACGTCCATGCCGGCGCCTACCAGGTGACGCGCAACCTCCCGGCGCACCGCGTGGTGCCGCTGCCAGACACCGTGTCGCAGGAACTGGCCGGCGCCACCTTGCTGCGCGGTCTCACCGCCGAGTACCTGCTGCGACGGCTGCACGTGGTGCGACCCGGCCAGACCGTGCTCGTGCATGCGGCCGCCGGCGGCATGGGCGTGATCCTGTCGCAATGGGCGCGCGCGCTCGGCGCGACCGTGATCGGCACCGTGGGCTCGCCCGAGAAGGCGCGCGTCGCGCTTTCGCACGGCTGCCACCATGCGATCGACTACCGCCGCGAAGACTTCGCGGCACGCACCCTGGCGCTCACCGGTGGCGCGGGCGTCGACGTGGTCTACGACGCGGTCGGCAAGGACGTCTTCCTGCCCTCGCTGCAGTGCACGCGTCCGCGCGGCATCGTGATCAGCTACGGCACCGCCTCGGGCGACGTCGAGGCCTTCGACCTGCAGCTGCTCCACGCGAAGTCGCTGAGCGTGTGCCGTCCGACCCTGCGCAGCTTCATCGCCGATCCCCAGGAACTGCGCGATGCGGCGCGGGCCTTTTTCGGCGCCCTGACCGAGGGGCAGGTGCGGCTGGAGGTCGGTCACCGCTATGCGCTGGCCGAGGTGCGGCGCGCCCACCGCGAACTCGAAGGCCGCGCCACCACCGGCGCGACCGTGCTCATTCCCTGAAGGAGAGGACGACCGCCATGCGACTTTTTCATGCCTGGCTGTCCAGCGCCTCGCGCCGCGTGCGCCTGTGCCTGGCCGAGAAGCAGATCGACTATGAAAGCGTTGCCGTCGATCTCGGCAAGCAGGAGCAGCACGCGCCCGCATTTCTCGCGATGAACCCGAACGGCGTGGTGCCCGCGCTGGAGATTGCACCGGGTCGCTTTCTTCACGAGAGCTCGACCATCTGCGAGTTCCTCGACGACATCCAGCCCATGCCGCCCCTGCGTCCCGTCGACCCCTACGCGCTCGCCCAGTTGCGCAACTTCGTGCGCTGGACCGACGAGAAAGCGCTGCCCAACCTGCTGATCCTCAACTGGAGCCTGATGCTGCAGCCGATGGCCCGGCAGTGGAGCGACGAGGAACTGCAGCAGAAGATCGCCCGCATCCCCACGGCCGAGCGGCGCGAAGCCTGGGTCCGGATCGCGCGCCAGCCCTATTCCGACGAGGAGAAGGCCGAGGCCCGGCGCAAGCTGCTGCTGCTCGTCGACAAGATGGAGGCCATGCTCGCCGGCTCGGCTTCGCTCGCACCTTCGGCCTGGCTGATCGGCGAGCACTACTCACTGGCCGACATCGCCGCCGTGCCCTTCATCGCCCGCATCGCCGAGATCGCACCCGAGGCGCTCGATGCGTCAGCCAGCCCGCGCGTGCATGCCTGGTGGGAGGCCGTGCGGCAACGACCGGCCTTCGCGGCCGCGCGGCTGCAGTCCTTCGGCGAGGTGCTCCAGCAACGCGAACACGCCAGCGCGGCCGGCCACTGAAGCGAGACCGACGCACCAGGCCCGCGTACTATCATCCGGGCGACACAACATGGCCACCACTTCCCGCGTCAACCTCAGCGACAAGATTCGCGAAGCCCTCGAGGACGAGATCGTTTCCGGCAAGCTCTACGCCGGCTGCCGCCTCGACGAACAGGAACTGATGGAGCGCTTCAACGTCTCGCGCACGCCCGCGCGCGAAGCGCTGCAGCAGCTGGCGACCGCTGGCCTGGTCGACATCGTGCCGCGGCACGGCGCCGTGGTCGCGACGCTCTCGCTCACGGAGTACGTCGCGATGCTCGAGATGCTCACCGAGCTGGAAGGCCTGGCCGCCCGCCTGTCGGCGCGCCGCATGCCCGCGGCGCTGCGCAAGGACCTCGAGGCCTCGATCCGCGCCTGCGAGGAGGCCGCGGCCCAGGACGACCCGGTTGCCTACGAGCGCGCCAACCGTTGGTTCCACGAGACCGTCTACGACGGCAGCCTCAACGAGGTGCTCGCGCGCCAGTTGCGGCTCATGCGCCTGCGCATGCGGCATCCGCAGCGCTCGCTGTTCGACCGGCCCAACCGGGTGCGCAACTCGATGGTCGAACACCGAGCGATCGTGCAGGCGATCCTGAATGGGGACGAAGACGGCGCCGACCGCGCCATGTCGATGCACATCTCCAGCGGTGGAAATGTGTATGTCGATGCGGTCGCCAAGGGCGCATCGAAAAAGCATCCGGCTCCCACGGCTCAGTTCTGAGTCAGTGCCGTCGCCGGCCATCCGTCGTTGCAAGCCCACGCCCATCGCGCAAGGGCGACCCCAACCAATCCGTCCTGTGCCCGCGTCAGCCGGCGAGCCGCAATTCCTGCATCAGGCCAGCCACATTGCTGACCTGCAGCTTGTCGTAGATCGACTGGATGTGATTGCGAATGGTCGCGGGCGAGCGCGCCAGCAAGGAAGCGATGTCCTTGTAGCTGTCGCCGCGGGCCAGCAACTCCGCGACGGTGCGCTCACGCGGCGTGAGGTCGTCCGCGCGGCACCGTTTGCGCACGCTCAGGAACAGCAGGCGTTGCTCGATGCGAGCCGAGACCACGGCATGCCGGCCCAGATACGCGGACTGCCCCGTCATGAAATGCCCGAGGAGGAATGACGGCAGTGCCCGGCGCGGCCAGCCCGTGAACTCCTCGCGCATCAGTGCGGCAAAGCTCTCATCGCAGTGGTACATCGCGCCTCGCAAGTCGGCGATGGCCGACCCCCTGGAGGATGAGGGACGGGTGCGGTCGAGGTGCATCAAGCGGTTGAGCGCGAGCGCCTGCATCATGTGCCGAGAGAGACTGGCCAACAACTCCACCTCCTCGGGGCGGCAGTGCGCATCCTGATCGGCTCGGAACAGCGAGAACCAGTGCATGAAATCCGAGCGCGGAGCGCTATCCATCGCGATGAAGATGTTGTTCTGATCGTGGCGCTGAAGGTAGTCCCGAATAGGCGCGTTCCTGGCGCCGCTGAACCAACTGCCAGTATTGAAGCCTCGCGCGCCTTGTCCCTTGCCGAAGAGGCTGGCCGCCGCGGAATCGAGATGCTTGAATTCCTCGTACTCCCGCATCATCTCGGGCGTCTTCTGGTGGAGATGCAGCGTACGGACGTCGATACCGTCGGGCTCGGTCGTGGCAGTTCCCCACATCGATGCGTCGAAAGCTATGAGTGACTTGACCAGTCCGAGCGCTGCGTCCTGAAACGTCTCGATCGACGATTCGTGAGCGAGCCGATAGAGCCGCAACAGGAAATCGCTGAAGTCGTGCAGTGCCAGTGCGGTCATGGGTCGAGTCTTCCATTGGCAAGCAGATGTCGGCCCCACATGTTTCCGTGGTCCAGGCGACGAAGCTTCTTGGCCAACATCAAGCAAGTGACGGATTCACCTTCGCAGATCTCGTGAATAGTGCATTTGCATCATTTTCTTTTCCCCATCGGCACCTATCGTTCGCGCAAGCTGCCCGGTGTGCTCGATGGTGACGCAACCGTCACGCGCCCCTCCTCGCATCCGACAGCGTCGAACATTTGCACGGAGGGTTTATGGGTAGCTCGGATTCCGGTTTGATGAAGGCAGTGGTCGCTGCGTCGCGCGCGGCATCGGATTCGTCGCACTGGGGCAGTTTCCTGTCGGCGCTATGCGATCGCTTCGACGCCACCGCGGCTTGCATCCACACGCCAAGGGATCCCGTGGGAAAGTGGTCGCTGTTCTCCGACGTCGGCCTCCCCAGACATACCGTGCCGGACTACATCGAACACTGGTCGGCACGCGATCCGTGGATGGCCGGTGCGGCGTCCAGGGAGATCTGCGTGCGCACGGGCGAATGCGGCATCGGCAGGGAGCTGTGCGATTGGGACGAGTTGGAACGGATGGACTATTTCCACGAATACGCCGCACCCACCGGTGTCAAGGGGCTGCTGGGAATGATCGTGGATGACGGATCGGCGCCCTCGGTGGCGCCGATGACGGTGATCGGGCTGTATCGCCGTCCGGGGCTGGAGGAATTCAGCTACCAGGACAAGCGTGTCTTCGAATCGGTGCATGCGCCCCTGCAACTCGCCCTCCACACCCATTGGTCGCTTCGCCGCAACCTCGAAACCGAACGAATCTCGACCGCGCTCGTCGACGTGAATCCTCAGCCGCTCTTCGTTCTCTCGCAGACGGGCGAACTCCTGTACGCGAATCCGGCCGGCCAGGCGCTGTTGGCTCGAGGGGAATGGATCGATGCGCGGTCGGGAAAGCTCGCGCGACTGGGCCAGCTCGAAGCGGCGGAAGTGTCGGCCTCCCTGGCGCGCGCGCAGTTGGGACAGATTCAGACGCATTCGCTGCTCCGGATGCGGACCGACAGCCTGCGTATCTCCGCGACGGCCCGCTTCGTTCCACTGGGCATCGACAACCCTGCCCGCTGGGCCTGGCCGCGCGCTGCGACCCTTCTCACCATCGACCTGGGCCACGACGACCACCAGTCGCGACGCATCGCGCAGATCGCGATGCAATTCAAGCTGACCGCCGCCGAGGCGCGACTGCTGAATGCCCTGGCCGACGGCGAGACACCCGGCGGCATTGCGGAGCATCAGGCGATCTCGGTCCATACGGTTCGTACCCATTTGAGCAACATCTTCGGCAAGACCGGGCTGCGTCGGCAGGCCGACCTGATTCGCCTGGTGACGCAGTAGCGGCACGATCGCGCGCGGTGTCGCCGGCCTGCGTGACAAGTCTCACTGTGCAGTGAGGACCACGATCTCGCCGTTGGATCCGCGCTGATAGAACAGCTCGTTGCCTTTCAGCCGCACCTCGTTGCAACGGCTTTCCAGGGCCTTGCGCATGTCCTGGCAGAGCTTCGTGCCATCGAGCCGGACCGTGCCGTCGAAGATGCCGCCGCCGGGCCCGGCACCGGTGCCGCCGCGCCGGTACGCCAGCCGGAAGTAATCGTCGGGGCCGAAGTCCATCGTCCAGCCCGTGCCATCCATTCGCGTGCCCACGAACTTCCTGCCGTTGAGAGCCTTGAGCGTCTCGGGCGTCAGTGCCACGGCCTCCGCCGGAAATTCCGGCGCAGCCGGCTGGGCCAGCGCCGCCGGCAGGGAGAGGCCGAGCGCAGCCGTCGCGAATGCCCAGCGACGCAGGTGTTGCAACGTTCTCATGCTGTCGATCTCCCTATCCGCCTCAAGGCGCGAGCTGCGTCAGGCCGACATATCCGAGATCGGTGAACGCGCTGAAGATCGCATTCGCCGCTTTCAGATTCATGCGGATCTGCTTGCGGGCGATCGGCTTGGACTGGTTCGCCAGGTAGACCGCGCCACTGCGCTCGACCAGCACCCGTTCGGATCCCGAGAAGGTTGCCAGCCCCGGTACCCGGCTGAAGCGCATCACGCGTGCATCGCCAAGTTGCGTGATCGTGTAGTTGCCCTCGCCCACGACGTCGCAGTTGCGGGCCGAGCCATTGATCGCACGTTGCTTGCACTCGTAGAAGGTCACGGCGGTGCTGCTGCCCCCTGCGAAGCTCACGCGAATCGGCGTGTTGGTGGTGTAGTAGTCGGTCGCGGTCGCGGCGGTACCCAAGGGCGCACCGCCCAGCGTGAGGAGGCTCAGCGACGTGCCCTGCCATCCGTCGTTGCGAGGCCCGCTGGAGAACGTGGTGCCCGCCAGGTTGGCCGGTGCGTTGATACAGGGCTTCCCGGGGTTGCGCGAGATCACCTCCTCGAGGCTGGTGGCAGGCGTGAAGGCCGCGGTGGACACGGAGCAGGCGACCGCCGGATTGGCCCTCGAGTCGCCGCCCGCCGCGACCTCGGCCAGGGAGACGGTGGCCTTGTTGGCGTCGGTCGGCGTGTAGATCGGCGCGGTCTCGAGGTCCACCGCGTTCTGGTAGTACATGACCGATCCTTCGGGGAAGGTGTACGGCGCCAGGCTCGTCAGCATCTCCACCGCGCCCATGTTGGGACCCCAGGTCGAGTAGCGCTGGCCATAGGGACCATTCGTGCTGTAGGGGTGGACCTTCACGCCCATGAACACAGCGGCCAAGGGCTGGCCGCTGATGTCGACCGACATGCGCCTGTTGACGCTGAGGCTCAGGCCATCGCAGTAGTTTCCGATGTGGACCGACCTGGCGTCGCGCACCGTGTTGGTGTTCTGGAAACCGAACGGGCAGGTCACCCAGGCGCTCCCGCTCCAGTGGAGGTCATTCTGGCGTTCCGGTGAACCGCCGGACGACCAGCTCGCGATCGTGCCGTTGACACTGCTGTTGCGAAGCTCCCTGAATCTGACATTGCCATTGATGGGCGTGAGCTCCTCCGCCGTGGACAGGAACAGCCGCCGCGACCAGTTCGTGCTGTTCGTCAACGTCAGAAACTCCAGGTTGCCCGCGGGCCCGGGAGCTTCCACGAGCGTGCTGGGTGCGGCGGTCAGTTCCCTGGTCGCCTTCACGGCCGGGCCGATGTTGAGCGCGCTGAGCTGGTTCTCGTTGCTGTCCGTCACGTACAGGTCGGCCAGGTGCGCGATATTGGCCTTGCACTGCTCCGAGTTCGCTCCCGTGGCACAAGACTCGCGCCCGTAGCGTGAGTCGAGGTTCGATCGGATCGGCAGGAGCCGGTCGAGCAGCATGTTCTGCGACTCATTGGCGATATCGGTCGCGGTGATCGCGGTGCCGGTCAATGCCGGCTGGTCGATGGCCGGCGCCAGGACATCGGAGATGCGTTGGGCAAAGCGCACCAGCATCGCCGCGGCGGCGACGCTCGTGTTGTCCGCGCTGTAGTCCGTGAACAGGTTCGTGGGCAGGCCCAGCTGCGAACGCACATTCGCTTCCGCCTGGTCCGAGCTGGCACCCGTGTTCTCGACCATGCGATGGATCAGCGTGGTGAAGGAGGTGATGCGCTGCGGCCGATCGGCGGGAGCCTTCAGGATGTAGGCGGTGGTGACCGGGCCGAACAGCGTATCGACGGCATCGATGCCGACAAGGGCGACCACGGGGCCCGAGCCGAGGTCATCGGAGGCAACCTTGAGCGTGACGCTGCCCGAGGCATCGGTGCGGCCACTCGGCTCGCCACCGTCGAGCATGCCGTTGTTGTTGCGGTCGAGGAACACCTGTGCGTTGCGGATCGAGCCTTCCATGACCTTGATCGTCAGGTCCTGATCGGTCGCGCCCGGCCCGGCCGGATCGGGCACCGTCGGGGCCGGGCCCGTGGCAAAAGGAAATATCGCTCCGCCTCCTCCACCCCCCGCCACCTCCGCAAGCCGCGATGCCCGTCAGCACGGCGCAAGCCAGCGCCACCTTGGTCCCCAGGAATCCATTCGCCATCTTCTGCTCCTCGTTGTTGAAGCACCCCCTCCGGGTGCTCTGCGGCGGAGTATTGAGAGGGACCGGTTCCTTGGCATCCTTCAGATCAACTAGATCATCACCATGGGCACCCGTCCCCTACAGCGGGGACAGACAAGCCGCCCCCGCGGCCCGACCATCGCGCTGCAGGAGACACGCAGATGGAATGGCTGATCCCTTACAAGCTCGACACCGACGCGCCCGACGGCGGCCGGCCCTCGCTCCAGGCGCCGCGCGCGCCGGAGCCGGTCGCCACGCAACGCCGCGATGCATGGGCGCGCATGCGCGCCCTCTTCTTCTCCACCCCGATGCGTGCGCCATGCAGCAGGTCGTGATCGTCGGTGCGGGCCATGCGGGCTTCCAGTGCTGCGCCTCGCTGCGCCAGGAAGGTTTCGAGGGCGCCATCGTGCTGGTCGGCGACGAGGCCAGCCTGCCCTACCAGCGGCCGCCGCTGTCGAAGGCCTACCTGCTCGCGAAGGCGAGCGCGAGCGACCTGCATTTCCGGCCCGAGCGCTTCTTCGAGGAACAGCGCGTGCAGCGCGTGCAGGGCCGCGTCGAGCTGATCGATCGCGCCGCGCAGCGCGTGGTGCTGACGTCGGGCCAGGCGATCGCCTACGACCATCTCGTGATCGCCACCGGATCGAGCCCGCGCCGCATGCGCGTCGAGGGCGCGGAACTCGAGGGCGTGATGAGCCTGCAGACGCTGGCCGATGCCGACCGGCTGCGCGAGCGGCTCGCCGACAGCCGGCGCGCGGTGGTGATCGGCGCGGGCTTCATCGGGCTCGAGTTCGCTTCGGTGGCGCGTGCCCTCGGTCTGGAGGTGACGGTGCTCGACGTGGCCGATCGCGCGCTGGCGCGGGCCGCCTCGCCGCACAGCGCGCAGGCCGTGGCGGCCTCGCACGAGGGCCGCGGCACGCGGCTGCGCTTCGGCTGCGGCGTGACGGCGCTGGAAGGCCATGAAGGCCGGATCGCGGCAGTGCGCACCACCGACGGCGAGACGCTGCCGGCCGACCTCGTGGTGGTCGGCATCGGCGCCGAGCCGCGCACGCAGCTCGCGGCGCAGGCCGGGCTCGCGGTCGACAACGGCATCCGCGTCGATGCGCAGCTGCTGAGCTCCGATCCGGCGATCTCGGCCATCGGCGACGTGGCGGCCTTTCCCGATCCGGTCAGCGGGCGCCACATCCGGCTCGAGTCGGTGCAAAACGCCGGCGACCAGGCGCGCAGCGTGGCGGCGCGGCTCGCGGGCAAGACGGTGGCGCACGGCCCCGTGCCGTGGTTCTGGAGCGACCAGGGCGAGCTCAAGCTGCAGATCGCCGGGCTGCGCGCGGCCGACGATGCGCACGTGGTGCTGCGCGATGCGGCCTCGTCGGCCGCCACCGTGCTGTGCCTTCGCGACGGACGCCTCGCGGCGGTCGAGACGCTCAACCGCGCGGGCGATCACATGCTGGCCCGCCGGCTGCTGGCCAAGGGCGTGGCGCTGAGCGAAGAAGAGGCGCGGGCGCCGGGCTTCCAGCTCAAGGCGCTGGCCTGAGCCGAGCGTGCGTCAGAGCACGTCGCTGCCCGACAGCGAAGGCGTCTGCGCGATGCGCTCGGAGATGACGCGGCAGGCCTCGAGCAGCGGCGCCACATAGGCCTGGGCCGGGTCCTCCTTCTGGCGGAACACCAGCGTGCTCACGCTGATCGCCGCCACCGGCACGCCGCCCACGCCGCGGATCACCGCGCCGAAGCAGAAGATGCCGGCCTCGTTCTCCTCGTTGTCGACCGACCAGCCGCGCTCGCGCGTCTTCTTCACCTCGGCGCGCAGCGCGGTGGCATCGACGGTGGTGTTGGGCGTGTAGCGCGGCATCGGCAGGCGCTGGACCAGCGTCTTGAGCGCGCCATCGTCGAGCGCCGCCATGTAGGCCTTGCCGACGGCGGTGGCATGCAGGGACACGCTGGTGCCGATGCGCGAGGCCATGCGCACCGCGCTCGGGCTCTCGAGCTTCTCGATGTAGACCATGGTCGTGTCGTTGGGCACGGCCAGGTGCACGGTCTCGCCCGTGAGGTCGCGCAGCCGCTTGAGCTCGTCGACGGCCGCCAGCCGCAGTTCCGAACGGCCCCAGCTGCGGCTCGCGAGCTGGATCAGCCGCGGGCCCAGCCCCAGGGTCGCGCTGTGGGGGTGCTCGACCAGCAGGCGCTCGGCGATCAGCGCCGCCACGATGCGATGCACCGTGGGCCGCGGATAGCCGCTCGCGCGCATCAGCGCCGCGACGTTGACCGGCTCCTGCGCATCGGCCACCAGTTGCAGCACGTGCATGAACTTGGAGAACGACGCGGTGCCCGCGACCTGGTTCGCGGAAGAAGTCGAAGAGGCGGGAGCGGCGGAGGAAGACCGGGATGCGGGCATGGACGAAGGGACGAGGCCGGTGCGGGCACCGGCGGGAACGAAGGCCGGGCCATTATCCATACCCTCCATCCAGTCCACGCGCATCGGGCGCGCCCTCAGCTCACCATGTAGCCGCCGTCGACCGGCAGCACCACGCCGGTCATGAACGACGCGGCCGGCGTGCAGAGGAACATCGCGGCGCGCGCCACGTCGTCGGGCGTGCCCCAGCGGCCCAGCGGCGTGCGCGCGAGGATCGGGCCCGCGCGCGCGGGATCGTCCTGCAGCGGTTTCGTCAGCGGCGTCGCGATCCAGCCCGGCGCGATCGCGTTCACGCGGATGCCGTCGGCCGCGTAGGCGATCGCCAGCGATTTGGTGAGCTGGGCCACGCCGCCCTTGCTCGAGGCATAGCCGGGCACCAGCCCGCCGCCGAAGAAGCTCAGCATCGAGGCCGTGTTGACGATGCAGCCGCCGCTCGCCTTGAGGCGCTCGCGCGTCATGCCGCACACGCGCATCGTGCCGGTGAGGTTCACGGCCAGCACCTTCTCGAACACCGCGAGGTCGTGCTCCGCGCCGCGCTGGATGATGCCGGCGCAGTTGAAGACGATGTCCAGGCGCTCGATGCCGCCGATCGCGGCCTCGAGGCTCGCGTCCGAGGTCACGTCGGCCTCCCGGACCTCGACCGCGGCATCGAGCGTGCCGTCGCCGTTGCCCAGGCCGATGGCCGTGACCTGCGCGCCGAGCGCGGCCAGGTGGTTGGCGATCACGGCGCCGATGCCCTGGGTGGCACCGGACACCAGTGCCCGCTTGCCCTTGAAGAGTGCTGCCTCGTAAGTCATGAAAAGGGAGTTGCCTTTGCGTGCGTCAGTTCTTGATGTCGAGCTTGCCCATCAGCGTCTTGAAGTAGGCGCTGTCCTTGGCCATCGTGGCCTTGAAGGCGACGTCGTCGGCATAGGCGAAGCCCAGGTTCTGCTTGTCGAGCACCTCGCGGAAGGCCGGCTCGTTGGCGGCCTGCTGGCTCACGGTCTTCAGGTAGGCGATGACCTCGGGCGGCGTGTTCTTGGGCGCCGCGATGCCGCGCCAGGTGCCGATCACCAGGTCGATGTTGCGTTCCTTGAGCGTGGGCACCTTCTCGAAGCCCTTCACGCGCTGCTCGGCCATCACGGCCAGCGTCTTGAGCTTGCCGGCCTGCACGTAGGTCGTGACCTCGGCCGGGCTCACCGCCACCGCATCGATGTGGCCGCCCATCAGCGCGAGCACCGCGGGGCCGGCGCCCTGGAACGGCGTGTGGTTGAACTTCACGCTGGTCTTGTCCTCGAGCGCGGCGGCCGCCAGGTGCCAGATCGAGCCGTTGCCGGCATTGCCCACGCTGAGCTTGCCGCTGTCCTTCTTCGCGGCGGCCAGGAATTCCTCGATGGTGTTCCACGGCGCATCGGCGCGCACGGTGATCGCGGCCTGGTCGGCGTTGAGGCGCGCGATGGGCGCGAGGTCTTCATAGGTGAACTTCGCGAGGCCCATGTGCGGCAGCGTCGTCAGTTCCACCGTGACCACCGCGAGGCGGTAGCCGTCGGGCTTGGCATTGATCACGTCCTGCCAGCCGATGGCGCCGCTGGCGCCGGGCTTGTTGACGATGATCATGCTCTGCGGCATGTGCTTGCGCGTGGCATCGGCGAAGGCGCGCGCCAGTGCGTCGGTGCCGCCGCCGGGCTGGAACGGCACCACCAGTTCGACCGGCTTGTTGGGATAGTCGCGCGATTGCGCCGAGGCGGGCGCGGCGGCCAGCAGCGCCGCCACCGGCAGCAGCGACAGCGCCGCGAGGCGTTGCAGTTTCGAGGCGAAGCGAATCATGGGGTGTGTCTCCGTGGTTTGAAAATGAATGGGACCGAAAAAAACTTGGCGGCGCTTCAGTACGTGGCCCGACCGCCCGAGAGATCGAAGGTCGCGCCGGTGCTGAAGCTGCACGAGCCCGAGCACAGCCACGCGACCATCTCGGCCACCTCGGCGCTCTCGCCCAGGCGCTGCATCGGGCTCTTGCCGATCATGGTCTGCACGTGCTCGGCCGACATCTGCTCGAGGATCGGTGTGCGCACCGCGGCCGGCGCGATCGCGTTCACCAGGATGCCGGTGGTCGCGAGCTCCTTGCCGAGCGACTTGGTCAGCGCGATCACGCCGGCCTTGGCCGCGCTATAGGCCGAGGCATTGGGCGTGCCCTCCTTGCCGGCCAGCGAGGCGATGTTGACGATGCGACCCGCGCCCGCGGCACGCAGATGCGGCACCACGGCGCGGCACACGTTGAAGGTGCCGACCAGGTTCACGTCGACGATGCGGCGCCACGTAGCGGGGTCGTAGGCATCGAGCGGCATCGTCGGTCCCGCGAAGCCCGCGCTGTTGACCACGAAGTCGATGCGGCCGAAGCGCGCGACCACCGCGGCGGCGGCGCGCTCGACCGTGGCGAGATCGCTCACGTCGACCTGCCAGGCGTCGTCGTTCGCAGTGGCTTCGGCCATGTCCACACGGCCACGCACGCACCGGCACGCCGCAGTTGCGCCGCGACCTCCGCGCCGATGCCGCTGGCACCGCCGGTGACCACCGCCACCGCGCCCGCGAAGTCGTAGCCGGCGCGGCCGTAGGCCGTCGTGCTCATCGGATGAACTGCTTGACGTAGTCCGCGCCGAGGCCGACGTTCTCGAAATGCTTGCGGCACATGTCGATCTTGGTGAACACGTCCTCGTAGCCCATGCCCTTGCCCCAGGGGTCGGTGTAGTACATGACACCGTTGACCTGGAAGTAGGTGATCATTTCCTCCACGTCCTCGGGCACGTACAGCGTGTGCGTCTCGCCCGGCGGCTCGAACACATAGCTGCCCTCGGTGGCTTCCCAGTCGTGCTCGAGATAACGCCAGCGCCCCTTGAGCACGAAGCCGTGCACCGCCTGCGGATGGCGGTGGCGGCTCAGCACGCCCGACTTGCGCACCTTCAGCAGGTTCATCCAGTAGCCCTGGCTCGCGTTCAGGCACAGCGGGCGGAACCACACGTTCTCGGCCTGCGGCACCCACAGGCGCTCGTCGGTCGGGATCGCATGCTGCACCACGATCTCGGGCAGCGCGTCCGGAGGATTCGGGTACTGGTAGGGCATCTTCGGGGTCGGGTCCGAATCATCGAGAGGCATGTCGCTTGTCCATATTGTGGATGTATGTCCATATTGTAGACATCGATGCCAGGTCCACGTCTTTGCGTAAACCCTGATGGCGCGCGCGACTGAGCCGCCGCATCGGCGCGGCGGTTCGGATCACAGGGGATTGCTTGCGCTCAGTCGAGCCGGACGGCGGCGGGAAAGGCCTCGACGAGGTGCTCGATGAAGGCGCGCGCCGCGGCACTCATGCCGCGCCGGCTCGGCATCAGGGCCGAGATGGTCGAGTCGGCCGCCACCCAGTCGGGCAGCACGCGCCGCAGGCGGCCGGCGCGCAGCTCGTCGCGGCAGATGTAGGCCGGCAACGCGACCACGCCCATGCGCGCCTCGGCCGCGCGCTTCAGGGTCACCATGCAGGTGCCCTCCATGCGCGGACGGATCGCGACCTGCGCGGTCTGCGCGCGGTCGCCCTCGCGCTTGAGCAGCCACGCGGGCGTGAGCGACCCGCGCTTCATGATCAGGGTGGCGCAGCCGCGCAGGTCGTCGGGCGTCTCGATGGCGCCGGCGGCTTTTAGGAACTCGGGCGCCGCGAACAGGTGCCAGGGCGCTTCCGCCAGCGGGCGCTGCACCAGGTTCGAATCGGGCAGCGCGCCCGAGTAGGCGCGGATCGCGAAGTCGTAGCGGTCGGCCACGATGTCGACGTTGGCGTCGCTCGCGTCCTGCAGCAGGTTGACCTTCGGGTACTTCGCGAGAAAGCTCGCGACCATCTCGGTCATCGCGAACTGCGAGGTCGCGACCGACACCGTGTAGCGCACGGTGCCGGTCGGCTCCGTGCTGCGGCTGCGCATCGCGGCCTCGGCCTCGTTGGCGCGCGCGATGGTGGCGACCGCGTGGCCGTAGAAGGCCTCGCCCGATTCGGTCAAGGTGATGCGCCGCGAACTGCGCGCCAGCAGCGTCAGGCCGAGCTCGGCCTCGAGCTGCTGGATGCGGTAGCTGATCGTCGAGACCGGCCGCTGCAGCGCGCGCGCCGCGGCCGAGAGGCTGCCCCGGTCGATCACTTCCACGAAGTACCGAAAGTCGTTGAGGTCGAGCACGCGTGTCTTTCGCCGATGGGTTCTTCCGAGTCCGCGGCAACTTAGCACGTTCCGCGTGCACCGGCCACGCGCGGACCCGGGCAAAGGGTCAGGCGTTCCAGTGGCGCGACACGAACGCAGCCGCGCGGTCGAGCGCCTCGCGCGCGCTGGCCAGCTCGCGGGTGTTGAGCTGGAACACGTGGTGCATGCCCTGCCACTCCTCGAGCTCGACCTGTGCGCCCGCCTGGCCGGCCACCTCCGCGAGACGGCGCGAATCGTCGCGCAGCACCTCGTCCGAGCCGACCTGGACCAGCGTGGGCGGCAGGCGCCGCAGGTCCGCATCGAACAGCGGCGAGCCGCGCGGATCGCTGGCCGGCGCGCCGCCCAGGTAGGCCGCGGCCGAAGCACGCAGGTAGCCGACATCGAGCAGCGGATCGCCGACGGCCAGTTCCAGTGCGCTCGCGCCGCTCAGGCTCAGGTCGGTCCAGGGCGAGAACGCGACCAGCGAAGACACGGCGATGCCCTGCCTCGCGGCCTCGAGCACGGTCGCGAGCGACAGGCCGCCACCGGCCGAGTCGCCCACCACCGCCACCGCGCCGAAGCGCGCTGCCAGCCCCGCGAGCGTGCGCAACGCGAGGTCGCGTGCGGCAGGGAGCACGGCCTCGGGCGCCAGCGGGTACTCGAGCACGAAGACCGGCACGCGCGTGCGCGCCGCGAGCTGGCTGGCCAGCCCCACATAGGCGCTCGCATGGCCCAGGCCGTAGCCGCCGCCATGGATGAACAGCAGCGTGCGCCCGGGCATGGCCTGCGCGGGCTCCGCCCACCAGCCGGAAGCGGCTTCGTCGACGGCCTCGCGCGCCGCGACTTCGGTAGCAGTGGGCGTCTGCGCGATGAAGCGGTCGTAGATGTCGCGCGGCGTGCCGGGCGCGGTGGACCAGAAGCGGCCGAACTCGAGGCGCAGCGCGCGCGCGGCGGCGATGTCCTGGGGATCGATGGGAACGAGGGCCATCAGCGGACTCCGAAGCCGTGGCCCGCGAGATGCCAGGCCATCATCATGGTGGTGATGTTGGGCGGCGCGCTCGGTGCCCTGGGCATGATCGACGCATCGATCACGAACAGGCCCGGCACGCCGTGGACGCGCCCGCCGCCATCGACCACGCCCTGGCCGGGCGGTCCCATGCGGCAGGTCGAGGTCGGGTGCGCATAGCCGTCGAGCTGTTGCTCGATCGCGCGCTGCAGGTCGTCGCCATCCGAGAACTCAGGCCCCGGCGCCATCTCGGCCGCAACCATCTGCGCGAACGGCGACTGCCGCCCGATCGCGCGCGACAGCCGCACGGCCTCGAGCATGCGCGCCATGTCGCGTGGCGTGCCCAGCAGGTTGTAGCGGATGCGCGGCGCGCTGCGCGGATCGCGGTCGGCCAGCTCGAGGCTGCCGGTCGCCTCGGGCTGCGTCACCGACACCGCCAGCACGATCGCGCCGCCCGTGGGGCTCAGCGCCGGATCGAACAGGTGGGTGGCCGAGATGTGCAGGTCGAGGTCGCCGGGCTCGGCCTGCGAGGACGCGGCCCAGAGGATCGCGCCCGCCGCGGGATGCATGCCGGCGGCCTCGGGCGTCAGCGCATAGACGTTGTAATAGAACGGATGCTCCTGCAGGCCCTGCCCCACCGGCAGGTCCGCCACCAGTGGTATGCCCAGCGACGCCAGGTGCGGCGCGGGACCGATGCCCGATCGCATGAGGATCGCCGGACTGCCGAAGGCGCCCGCGCTGAGGATCACCTGGCCCGCGCGATGGCTCCGGCCCTCGGCATCGACCACGCCCACGGCGCGGCCGTCCTCGAACAGCACGCGATCGATCTCCACGCCACCGCGGATCGCGAGGTTGGGCCGCGCGCGCACGTCCTCGCCGAGGAAGGCGATGCCGGTGTTGATGCGCCGGCCCGAGATCACGTTGAGCGGATAGGGCGCGACGCCGGCCTGCTGCTCGCCGTTGAAGTCCGCCACGCGCGCGAAGCCGAGTGCCGCCGTTGCATCGACGAAGCCATTGAGCGCCGGCGTCAGCTCGTCGCGCCGCCGGTTGCGGATCGGCAGCGGCCCCGCGCGACCGCGGAACGCGTCATCGCCGTCGGGCGTGTTCTCGATCGCCTTGAAGGCTTCGAGCAGCTCGGGCCATTGCCAGCCCTCGATGCCGAGTGCGCGCCACTTCGCGAAGTCCGCGGGCCGCGAGCGCATCGCCACCGCCGCGTTGACGGCCGAGCTGCCGCCCAGCGTCTTGCCGCGCGGCGCGTGGATGCTGCGGCCCGCGAGACCGGTCTCGGCCTGGTAGCCCCAGTCGTGGCCATCGGGCCCGCCGGCCGTGTCGGCATCCGCGAGGTCGCGCGGAAACACGTTCGGCCGGTAGGCTTCGCCGGCCTCGAGCAGCAGCACCTGGCGCGCCGGATCGGCGCTGAGCCGATGCGCGAGCACCGCACCCGCCGAGCCGCCGCCGACGACGATGACGTCGAAGGCAGCGCTCATCGCGACAGCGCTCCGGCCACCTGGCCCATCAGCACCGCGAACGGCATGTCGAGCGCGGCATACACGTCGAGCGCCTTCGGATCGGCGTTGTCGCCCATGATCTCGACCATCAGGGTCGCGTAGTCGGAGATCTCGATGCCGAGCGTCGTCAGGCGCGCGATGCCTGCCTCGCGCTTGGCGGCCGAGAAGGTGCCGCAGGCGTCGATGGCGACGATCGGCTGGTAGCCCTCCTCGCGCGCCGAGATCGCCGGCAGCGAGGCGCAGACCTCGAACGACAGCCCCGCGATGATCAGATGGTCGCGCTTCGTCGCCTTCACGGCCTCCACGAACGGCGGGTAGTCCCAGGCGTTGACGGTCGAGCGGTCCATGATCTCGCCGCCGCTTAAGGCTTCCTTGAGCTCGGAGGCCGTCGGCCCCCCACATGCTGTCGCGCGCCGTCGTCACCGCGACGATCGGCAGGCCCAGGACCTTGGCCGCCTTCGCGAGGCCGACGACGTTGTGCTTGAGGTCACTGACCGTCATGTCGCGCACGCCGGTCATCAGGCCGACCTGGTGATCGATGAGCAGAACGGCGGTGTTGTCCCGCGTCATGCGGGTGCGTTGGGTTTGCATTGGTGTGACTCCTTGCGCTGGTTGGTGCGGGTTCGAAACGTGAGGCATTCGAACGGATGCGCCAGGCAGGGTCAACGAGATCGGCGGGGATCGGGGCTGGAAGGATCTTCCAATGGGTTGGAGGGTGGGAGAGGTTCCAATGGGACGGATGCTTTTGCCGGGATCACCTGCTGCGGCAGGCAACGTCGATCGGGACAGGGAACCCCGTGACGCGGAACGCCGACGTCGTCTCTACGCGGAGATGGAGATCGACGTCCTCGGCACGGCCTCTGCCCTCAACCGTCGTGGCTCTCGCTCGGCCCTTCGGTCCCATCCGCATTCCAGAAGCGCCACACGCCGACTTCGCGCCCATCGCGATAGTGCCACTCGGAGGCCGGCCGGCCATCGGGATGGAAGTCGCGCCAGAGCCCGTCTTCCTTCCCGTCGACGTAGTGGCCTTCCGATGCCACCGTGCCGTTCTCGTGATAGGCCACGAACAAGCCATGCCGGATCCATCGCGTCCTGTCGGGAGACATCACCCTCGTGTAGCGGAATCGGATGGTTCCAGATTCGTAGGGGATCTCGGCGACGTTGAGGTCGGGGTCGGCGGTCATGTGATGCAGGGGAAAGGCGGTGCGTCGATCTCAGTCTAGCAACTGCCGCAGCGCTCCCGCGTCAGGTGCGCTCGCTCCGCCCCCCACGACCTGCACCGTATGCTCCCCCAGCATCGGCGCCCTCGCCTCCCGCTTCACCCCACGTTCGCCATTGAAGCGAATCGGCTCCACCACCCCGCGGTAGCTGCCCAGCGTGGGATGCGCATGCGTCGCCAGCAGCCCCTGGTGTTCGACCTGCTCGTCGTCGAACACCTCCTCGATGCCGCGCACCACGGTGCATGGCACGCGCGTGCCGAAGATCGCTTCCCATTCGCGGGCGTCGTGTCGCATCAGCGCGGCGCGCAGTTGCGGGACGAGCTCGGCCTCGTTGGCCTTGCGCAGGCGCATGTCGGCAAAGCGTGGATCGCGCGCGAGGTGCGCGAGGCCCGTGAGTTCGCACAGCGACTCCCAGAACGGCTGGGTCTGGGCCTGCAGGTAGACGTAGCCCTCGCGCGTGGGGTGGATGCCCGAGAGCGCACCGCCGCGCAGGTCGCGATCGACGCCGGGGCCTTCGCCTTCGGCCCACACCATGCGGCCCGCCTGCATGGCGAGTGCGGCCTGCAGCAGCGACGTATCGACGCGCTGCGGCAGGCCGGTACGTTCGCGCTGGAACAAGGCGGCGCAGATGCCGGTGGCGATCAGGCTCGCGCCGTAGAAATCGACGGCCGAACCCCACACCACGCGCGGCTCGTCGCCCGGATAGCCCTGCGCCTTGGCGATGCCGGTGCGGCATTGCAGCACCTGGTCGAAGCCGGGGCGCTGCGCCTGCGGGCCGTCGGGGCCATAGCCGGTGAAGCTGCAATAGATCAGGCGCGGCTGGATCGCGGTCAACGTCTCGCAATCCAGCGCCAGCCGCTCGGCCACGCCGGGGCGGAAGTTGTGCAGCACCACGTCGGCCTGGGCCACGAGCCGGTGGCAGGCCTCGCGGTCCGCGGGCTGCTTGAGGTCGAGCACGATGCTGCGCTTGTTGCGGTTCACGCCGATGAAGGCGCGGCTCTCGCCGGGCAGGGGTCGACGGGTAGTAACGCATCGGGTCGCCCTCGGGCGCCTCGATCTTGATCACGTCGGCGCCCAGGTCGCCCAGCAGGCTCGCCCCGTAGGGGCCCGCGATGTAGGTGGTGAAGTCCAGCACCTGGATGCCGTCGAGTATCTGTTGCGCCATCGATGTCGTCGTTTCGGGTCGTGGGGGTGTGATGAAGAACTAGGCGAGCAGGCGCCGCGCGCGATCGACCATGGGGCGATCGATCATGCGGCCGTCCAGTCGCAGCGCGCCCAGGCCTTCGGCGTCGGCGCGGGCATGCGCCTCGAGCACCTTGCGGGCCTGCGCGATCTCGGCCTCGGTGGGCGCGAACACGCGGTTGAAGACCTGCACTTGCGCCGGGTGCACGGCGGGCGTGCCGCTGAAACCCAGCCGGTGCGACAGGCGCGCCGCGCCTTCGAGCGCGTCCATGTCGTCGAGCTCGGCGATGGAGGCGGCCAGCCCCCAGCAGGCGAGGCCCTCGGCCGCGGCGCACATCGCGACGCGCGCCGCGGCGGGCACCAGCAGGTCGGCATGCGGAGGGCGGCCGATCGCGGCCGCGTAGTCCTCGGCGCCGAAACCCAGCGCGCGCAGGGCGGGATGGGCGGCCGCGATCGCATCGGCGCGCAGCACGCCGCGCGGTGTCTCGATCAGCGCGACCAACGATCGCGGACCCGTCGAGCCGCGCTCGCGCGCATGCCGCTCCAGCTGCACGAAGGCCGCGCGCACCTCGCTCGGCGATTCGACCTTGGGCAGCATGACGGCATCGACGCCCGCGGCCACGCAGGCCTCGAGGTCGGCATCGAGCAGCTCGGCCTCGGCATTCACGCGCGCCATCAGCGGCAGGCCGGTGCCGCGCAACGCCGCGGCCGCATGCGCCAGCGCGAGCCGCGCCTCGGCCTTGCGCTGCGGCGCGATCGCGTCCTCGAGGTCGAGGATCAGCGCCTGCGCGCCGCGCTCGCCCGCGCGCGCGAAGAAGCGCGGCTCGAGCACCGGCACGAACAGCGCGCAGCGAATGCGGTGGGCGTCCATCGGCCGTTCCTCAATCGGCGGTGATGCCCAGGCGGGCCACCACGCCTTCCCACACCGGCGCGTCCTTGAGCATCTGGGTGCGGAAGCTCTCGACCGGCATCACCAGCGGCTCGGTCTCCATGCTCGCGAACTGGGCCTTGACCTCGGGCGAGGACATCACGGCCGCCATCTCAGTGCTGATGCGTTCGACGATGGGCGCGGGCAGTTTCGACGGGCCGAACAGCCCGCCCATGGTGTTGAGCGTGAGGCCGGGATAGCCGAGTTCAGCCATCGTCGGCACCTCGGGGTAGGTGGCCAGGCGCTGCGCCGAGGTCACGGCCAGGGCCCGCAGCCGCCCGCCGCGAATCAGCGCGCCGGCGGCGATCGGCGAGTCGGTCGAGAACAGCACCTGCCCGCCCGCGAGGTCGGCCAGCGACTGGCCGCTGCCCTTGTAGGGCACGTGGGTGGCCTTGGCATTGACCTGCTGCAGGTACATCTCGGTCGCGAGGTGCGTGAGCGTGCCGGTGCCGGAGGACGAATAGCTCGATGGCGCCGCGGCCAGCCGCTTCGTCAGTTCCTGCAGGCTGCGCGGGCTGTCGGGCTGGGTGCCGACCAGCACCATGTAGGGACTGCGCAGCGCCGCGGCCACTGCGGTGAAGTCGCGCAGGTGGAATTTCGCGTTGCGGTTCATCGCCGGCACCACCACCAGCGGCGCGGTGGTGCTCAGCAGCAGCGTGTAACCATCGGCCGGCTGGTCGAGCACGAACTGATGGCCGATGATGCCGCCGCCACCGGCCTTGTTCTCGACGTAGACGCTCTGCTTGAGCCGCTCGCCGAGCTTGCTCGCGAGCAGGCGCCCGATCACGTCGCTGCCCGAGCCCGTGCCCTGCGTCACCACCAGCCGGATCGGCTTGCTCGGATAGGTGTCGGCCAGCGCCAGCGGCGCCACGCCGGCCAGCGGCAGTGCGGCGCCCGCGGACAGCGCGCGGATAAAGTCTCTACGATGCATGCGTTTGTCTCCAGTGGCGTGTGTTTCGCCTAATTAGTCGAATATTCGAATATTATCTCTTCATGGCGCATCCAACAAGTGCCGGCGCGGCTTTGTCCATCCAGGACATCGTCGACGCCATCGTCCGCGAGATCGACGAAGGCCGTTATCCCGTCGGCAGCCTGCTGCCTTCCGAAGCCCAGTTGCAGGCGCAGTTCGGTGCCACGCGCTACCGCCTGCGCGAGGCCATGAGCGCGCTGCGCAAGCTCGGCGTGATCGATTCGCGCGCCGGCATCGGCACCCACGTGCTGGCGCGCAATCCCACGCCCTTCTTCGTGCATTCGCAGCAGACGCTCGAAAGCATCATGGAGGCCGCGCGCACCACGCAGCTCAAGCTGGAGCGCGCCGGCCTCGTCGCCGCCGACGAACAACTGGCCGGCCTGCTCCAGGCCGCGCCGGGCAGCCAGTGGCTCTTTCTCGACACGCTGCGCTACCTGCGCGGCGAAGCGCGCCCCACCGGCGCGCTGTGGCTCTACATGCGGCCCGAGTTCGCAGGCGTGGCCGAGCGCCTGGAAGGATGGAACGGCCCGGTCTTCAAGCTGATCGAGCGGCTCTACGGCGTGGGCGTCGCGGTGGTGGAACAGGAGATCGACGCAGCGCCGCTCGAATCGCGCCTGGCCGAACGCCTGGATGCGGTGCCCGGCTCGCCCTGCCTGCAGGTCACGCGCCACTGGTTCGATGCCGCGGGCAAGCTGGTGCAGTGCTCGGTCGGGCTCTATCCGCAGGGCCGCTCGCGCTATCGGTCGCGGCTGCCGCTCGCGAGTCTCTGAAGCGGAGCGGCCGGGCATCGGGCGCCGCCGATGCCGAGGCTGTCGGTGTTCACCTAAGGTGACCGCCTTAACAACCGGGCGTCTTCTGCGCGGCGTGGGTGGGCTATAGCATTTTCGGCTTCACCCATAACGAGACATCAATGAAGCGCCTGTTCACGATCGCGATCGCGGCCCTCGCCGCCCTTCCTGCGTTCGCCGAGTATCCCGACAAACCGATCATGATCGTGGTGCCCTTCGCGGCCGGCGGCCCCACCGACAAGGTGGCGCGCGACTTCGCCGAGGCGCTGCGCAAGCCGCTGGGCAACGTGGCGATCACCATCGACAACACCGGCGGCGCCGGCGGCACGCTCGGCGCCGCCAAGGCGGCGCGCGCGGCCAACGACGGCTACACGCTGATGCTGCACCACGTGAGCATGGCGACCTCGCCCTCGCTGTACCGCAAGCTGCCCTACAAGACGCTCGAGGGCTTCGAATACCTGGGCCTGATCAACGAAGTGCCGATGACGCTCATCAGCTCGAAGTCGGTGCCCGCGAACAACTTCACCGAGCTGCGCAAGTGGCTCGAGACCAACGGCAGCAAGACCAACCTCGCCAACGCCGGCATCGGCTCGGCCTCGCACCTGTGCGGCCTGATGCTGCAGAGCGCGCTGAAGATCGCGCCGCAGACCATCCCCTACAAGGGCACGGCACCGGCCATGACCGACCTGATCGGCGGCCAGGTCGACATCATGTGCGACCAGACCACCAACACCACCGCGCAGATCGAGGGCAACATGGTCAGGGCCTATGCCGTGACCACGCAGCAGCGCCTGAAGACGCCGGTGCTGGCCGCGCTGCCCACGCTCGACGAGAGCGGCCTCAAGGGCTTCAATGTCAGCATCTGGCATGGCCTGTTCGCGCCCGCGGGCACGCCCAAGGCGGTCACCGACAAGCTCAATGCGGCGCTGAAGGTGGCGCTCAAGGACCCGGCCTTCATCAAGAGCCAGGAAGGGCTCGGCGCCGTGATCATCACCGACGCGCGCGTCAACGGTCCGGAGCACAAGAAGTTCGTCGAGACCGAGATCGAGAAGTGGGGCGCGGTCATCAAGGCGGCCGGCCAGTACGCGGACTGAGCATGGACCGCGCCATGACGACGAATCCGAACCGCCTGCGCCTGCGGCTGATCGCCCTCGCGGCGCTGGCGCCGCTCGCGGGCGCCGCCGCGGCCGCCTCGCCGAAGTTCTCGGTCGAGCTCGTGGGCGGCCGCATCAAGGGCGACGACACGCTGAAGGTGCGCCAGGGCGACCAGGTGCAGATCAGCGTGCTCAGCGACCAGCCCCTGGTGCTGCACCTGCACGGCTACGACATCGAGACCCAGGTGACGCCGCCCGCGCCCGCGCTACTGAGCTTCAAGGCCAGCCTCGCGGGCCGCTTCCCGGTGCACGAGCATCGCCACGGTCCGGGCAACCACCGCGCCGTGATGTTCATCGAAGTCCATCCCTAGGCGCGCCCTGAAAACGCTTCGCTTCGAGACCGGTCTCGCGATCGCATGCGCCTCGGCCGGTGCGCAGGCGCACGGCTTCGGCCAGCGCTTCGACCTGCCGCTGCCGCTGTGGCTGTGGCTCACGGGGGCCGGCGCGACCCTGGTGCTGACCTTCGCGGCGCTCGCGCTGTTCGCGCGGCGCCACGACTTCGGTTCCTCCTTCCCGCGCGACACCGACCTGCTGCGCTTCGCGCCGCTGCGCCGCATCGCGCATCCGCTCGCGGTGGTGCTGCGAACGCTGGGCTGCGCGCTGTTCGTGCTGACGCTGGCCACCGGCTTCCTCGGCAATTCCGACGCCTATGCGAACCTGATCGTCACGATGGTCTGGGGTGCTGTGGTGGGTCGGCATGGCCTTCTTCTGCGCGCTGGTCGGCGACCTGTGGGAGATCGTCAACCCGCTGCCCACGCTGTACCGCGCCGCCGCGCGCCTGGTCGGCGGCGGCCGCGAATCGCTGGGCCTGCCCTGGCCGAAATGGCTGGGCGCCTGGCCGGCGGTCGCGCTGTTCTTCGCCTTCGCCTGGACCGAGCTGGTGTGGCAGGACAAGGACCTGCCCTCCGCCCTCGCCGGCGCCCTGCTGGGCTATGCGCTGCTGAGCTGGGCCGGCATGCTGCTGTTCGGCGTGGAGGCCTGGCGCCACCGGGCCGATGCCTTCGCGATGGCCTTCCGCGTGCTGGGCCGCTTCGCGCCACTCGAGCTGCGCGGCTCGACGCCGACCGAGCCCGCGCGCCTGCGGCTGCGGCCCTACGGCGCCGGCCTGCTGACGACCGATCCGGTGCCGAATTCGGTGGCGGCCTTCGTGCTGCTGATGCTCGCGACCGTCACCTTCGACGGCTTCCACGAAACCCCGCTGATGGACCGCATCGGCACCGCCGCCCAGACCTCGCGCACGGTGGCCGAGACGCTGTTCACGCTGTCCTCCGCGACCGGCATGGACGAGACGCAATGGCTCAACAGCGTCATGCTGCTGCTGTTTCCATTGGCCTTCGTGCTGATCTTTCGCGGCGTGGGCGCGTGGATGCTGCGCCTGGCCGGCAGCACCGAACGCGCGGCGGTGAACGCGATGGTATGGAGCCTGGTGCCGATCGCCGTGGCCTACCACCTCGCGCACTATGCCTCGCTGCTGCTGACGACAGGGCAGTTCATCGTTCCGCTCGCCTCCGATCCCTTCGGCTGGGGCTGGAACCTGTTCGGCACTCGCGGCCGCACGGTCGACCTCGGCATCGTGAGCCCGGCCGTCTACTGGTACACGGCCGTGACGCTGATCGTCGTCGGCCATGTGCTCGCGGTCGTCGTCGCCCATGTCGAGGCCACGCGCCGCTTCGCGAACCACCGCGCGGCGATGCTGAGCCAGCTGCCGATGCTCGTGCTGATGGTGGCCTATACGAGCCTGAGCCTCTGGATCATGGCGCAGCCGATCGTGGGGTGAGCGGCGCCTGCGGCCCTACGCCTCTGTCCAGGGGTTGATGACCGTCAGGCCCGCCGCTTCATAGGGCGACGTGTCGCGCGATGCCACGATGAAGCCACGCGATGCCGCAATGGCCGCGATATAGCCATCCGGCGTCGGGAAGCCGCGACCGCCGCTCCTGGCGGTTACGGCCAGGTCTGCATAGTGGCGCGCTGCATCCGTGTCGAACGGAAGAACACGATCCTTGAACAGCTCCAGCAACTCACGCAGGGCTCGGTCGAGCAGATTCTTGCGCTTGCCCGCGGGCAACGCCCGGATCCCGAACAGCAACTCGGCCAGCGTGACGCTGGACAGGTAAAGACTCTCTGCCGCCTGGTCGTTCAACCACGCCCTTACGGCCGCATCCGGCTCCGGTTTCATCGCCTCGGAGACAACGTTGGTGTCGAGGACGATCATTCAGTCGAAGCTCAGCGGTTTGGCCGGCGTCTTGTCGCGCACATTCTCGAAGACCGCGAAATCCTCATTGGTCAGGCCGATCTTGCGACCGATGGCAGCCAAGGCGTCTCCCACGAGCACGCGCTTCTCCGGCTTGACCACGGACGCCAGAATCTCGCGCACCTCCGCTTCCGTACTGCGGCCATGCTGGGCAGCCCGCACGCGCAAGGCGCGGTGCACGTCGTCGGGCACATTTCTTACCGTCAGGATTGCCATGATTCAAATCCCCTTGAATGCCGTCAATGACAGCAATTATATTCAAATGCTGTCACCATCGCCGACATCCGGTCGCTCTTCAGCTTCCGCGCCGCAGCTGCGTGGCTTTCCTGTCATCCACGCCGAGCGATATCAGGGTGTCGCGCCTTGGCGCTTCAGAAACCCCTCGACCACGCCCGCGAAGTACGACGGATGCTGCTGCATCGGATAGTGCCCGCAATCGGGCACCACCCGCAGCTCCGCGTTCGGATGCCACGCGAGCAAGGTGTGCTTCATCGCCTCCGCATCGAGCCCCGGATCCCTGTCGCCGACGACCACCAGGAACGGCGTGTCGAGCCCTCGCACCTCGTCGGCGAAATCGGCCGTGACCAGCATGTCGAGGTAGCGCCTGCGGCATGCGGGCGCCACCGCCTCGCGGTGGCGCCGCACCTTCTGCTCGACCCATTCGTCGGGCAAGCCCCCGCCGACGAACTTGAACAGCCGCCGAAGCGCGTCATCGTCGTCGGCCGTGCTGGCAAAGAAGGCCAAGGCCTCCGGATCCAGCCTGTTGCCGGCGGCTGAAACCGGGCACACGGCGATCGCGCTCGCGATGCGCGAAGGCGCGTCCGCCGCGAGGCGTTGCGTGACCATCCCGGTCATCGAGTGACCGAGGACGTGGAAGCGCCGCCAGCCGAGGCGGCCGGCGAGCGCGAGGCAGTCGGCGGCGATCTCCTTCACCGTGAACTCGCCCGGCAGTGCGATCGACAGCCCATAGCCGCGCAGGTCGGCGAAGACATGGGTGAACGCCTGGCCGTCGAGCCAGGGCAGGAGCGCGTCGTAGTTCGCGTGGTCGCCGAGCCAGTCGTGCAGGACCAGCACGGGGATCGGCCCATGGCCATGCCGGACGTATCCGAGGCCGGCGTGCGATGCGGGGCGAATCTCGAGGGGTGCTTTCATCTCCGGGTTCCATGGAAGTTGCGGAACAAAAAGAAAACGCCCCCCCGGCGAACCGGGAGGGCGTTTTGAAAGTGCCGCGATGCTATCGACCGCGCGAGCGAAGGTCAACAGGCATGCGCGGTCCTTGGCATCTTCAGCTCTTGAGGTTCGCCACCACCAGCTTCCCGCCGCTCTGCAGGTAGCCATTGGTCGTGAACGAGCAACCCTCGGTGCAGCTCAGCGAGAAGTAGCCCTTGTTGCCGCCGTTGTCGGTCACCTGCAGGCGGAACTTCGCGGGCTGGCCGTCGAAGCTGCCGTCGGCGTCGATCTGCACCGAGTTGCTGGTGGCCGTGACCTGCGCGCCATCCGCGTCGATGGCCGAGCCCAGGCGCGTCACCGCGCCCAGCTGCACCTTGTTGCCCAGGCCCTCGATGCTCAGGCTGACGCTAGCGCCCTTGCTGTCGCGGCCGGCCTTCAGCGCCACCGTGAGGTCGCCCTGCGCCGTCGCCACCTTGCCGCTGACGTTCGCGCTGCGGCTCATGCACGGGTTGTACTGCGGGTTGGTCAGCTCGAGCGATACCAGGCCGCCCTGGTTCCAGCCGGTGTAGTAGAGGCAGTTCTCGGCGTCGTAGCGCGGATCGGGACGCGTGAAGTCCATCTTGCTCGGCGTGTTGCGCCGCGCGACGTAATAGCCGATCTCTTTCGGGCTGGTGGGATCGGTCCAGTCGGCGAAGCGGATGCCGCCCGATGCGGCCGCGTAGACGGCCACGCGCATGTGGTTGCGGTCGTCGAAGTTCAGGTAGTGGACCATCGGGACGTTGCCGCCCTCGGCCACCAGCGTCGGGCAGACGCTGGCCTTGTTGGCATCCTGCTCGTAGGTGCCGACGATCTTCGGGTGCTTCTCGTCCGAGATGTCGATCATGCGCCCGAAGCTCTGCTGCTTGCACTGGTTCGGCAGGCCGTTGGTGTCGCTGGTCGTCAGGGCGTACGACTCGTCGGTCGAGACGATGTACTCCTTGCCGTTGACGTGGCGCACCCATTCGGTCGCGTGCGTCGCGGCGGTCGAGGTCATGCGCGCATAACCGCCCTGCTCGAACTCGGGGTTGGGCTGCTGGTCGCACCACGAGAGGAAGCTGATGTACTTCAGCTTCGGATCGGCCGCGCGCTTGACGATGTCGCTCGAGTCCATGATCAGCAGGCCGTTGGCGCAGGTCTGGTCGCGCCAGAAGGTGGTGGTGGGCGTGGGCAGGTTGCCGGCCACCTGGCCGCCGCCGCCGTACACCGCGAGATAGAGCCGCGTGCCGTCGGGGTTGGTGCTGACGTCGTGGATGTTGGTCGCGGCCATGATGCGCCAGTTCTTGTTGTTCTTCACCTCGTCGGGCAGCTGCGAGCGGTTCCAGCTCAGCAGCAGCTTCGGGTTCTTCGGGTCGTCGAGGTTGGTGATGTGCAGGTCGACGCGCTTGTTGTCGATGGTGTAGTTGGCGAAGTTGTCGTCCGTAGGCGAGGTGCCGCCGGTGATGAGCGTGGTGCCGCCGTCCTTGGCCGTGGTGCCGAAGGGCACGCCGTACCAGGTCTTGCCGTCGGGCGAGAGCCAACCGTCGTGGTGGCCGCCCGAGGACTGGTAGCTCGCGTTCAGCGGCACCGGGTGCAGGCAGTCGCTGACGTCGTAGACGTCCACCATCTTGTTGTCCTTGTAGCCGGCAACCAGCAGGTCGCCCGAGAGCTCGAGGCCCGAATAGGCTTCGAGCGCGGCCGGAGTGCGCAGGATCTTGCCGTTCGGGTTGACCGGGGTGGCGGCGGTGGTTTCCTCGCCCCACTTGTTGGTGCTCGTGGCCTTGACGCTGGCCGACGGCGCGGTGCCGACGACCGTGGTGTCGCCGCTCGCGGGCACGACCTGCATCTTCGTCGGCGTCTTCATGTCGAACACGATGATGCCGGTGGTCAGCGCGGCATCGCCGCCGGCCGCGCCGTCGCGGTTGGAGGCATAGGCGCAGCGCGTCGATCCCTTGGCCTTGATCTGCAGGTCGCCGAAGGCACCGCGGCCGAACAGCGTGTTCTGCGCGACCTTGCGCGCGCCGCACCAGTAGCCCTGGAAGCCATCGGGATTGGCGGTGGCGTCGTACATCGCCGACTTGGGGATGTGGCCATTGACGCCCGGCTCTCCCTGGTCCCCGGGACCGGGCTCGCACAGCCGCGGCGGTGTCACGTAGTCCTGGGCAACAGGCCCGGTGTCGGTGGGCGGCTGGTCGGTGGACCCCGCGGGTGGCGGCGCGGAGCCGACGATGAGCGGCGCGCTGTCGTTGCTGCCGCCGCACGCGGCGAGCAGCAAGGCGCTGGCGAGGGCGCCAACCAACAGCAGGTTGGCTCTGGGGGCTTGTCTTCTCTTCATGGTTCTTCTTTCTCTGTCAAAAAACACGGGGCCAGGGGAAAGTCTTCGCGTCAATGTCCGAACGGGGCGGGGTCGCCCGCGAATGCCGGTTCCACGTCCGGCTCGCGGGGGATGGACCGGGCGGGAAGGCAGCGGCGACGCGACGGTGCGGTCGGCCTCGATCACGACCGACTGCCCCGCGCCGGCCAGCACCACGCTGTCGGGCTGGATCGCGCTGACGGTCAGGCCCTCGACGTGGCCACCGACACGCAGTTGCAACAGCTGCGAATCGCTCGTGCGGCGCATCAGCGCGAAGCTGTCCACGCCATCGGCCGCCACGACCGTGCCGACGAGCTTGAAGGCCGAGACGGACAGCGCGGCATCGACCGGCTTCGCGGGCGCCGGCACGGGCTTCGGTGCCGGCGCCACCACCGGTGCGGGAACCGCAACGACCGATGGCATCGGCGCGACGTCGGACGAGGGCCACCACCATGTGGCCGACAACGCGACGACGAGCACCGCCGCGAGCCACCAGGGCCAGCGAATGCGATGCGTCACGGAAGCCGGCATGAGGTGTCGTCGTGGTTGTGGAATGGGCGCAGAGATTAGTTGTGAAAGCCCTGCGTCAGAAGACGACCAACGGTTAAAACGTTCGTCGCAGGTGAGCAGGTGAATCGCATCGCCGACCCTGCCCGAGACCCTCGCTGACACTGGGCGTCGCGGCACGAAAGGCGCGCGTTTTCATCGCATGCGCACGTCGATCGCGCTGCATCGCGATCCCTTGCGCGCGCGCACCGCGTCGATAACATCGCCGGCTTCTTTCAATGGAGGCAAGGGACAGCGATGTTGCTGACGACATGGATCCGCGCCGGCGCACGGGCCTCGGCAATGGCCGCGGCACTGCTGCTCGCGCAGCACGCGGTGGCCGGCCACGACGCGGTCGACCCCGCAGTGCGGCGCTTCACGGCCAAGGTGACCGGCGTGGGCCAGGCCGGCAAGGCGGGCCGCATCGCCACCTTGCGCTTCGAGCCGATCGGCCCGGGCATGGTGGCGCCCCAGCGCAACGAGATGCGCGGCTGGCGACTGACCTTCATCCGCGGCAAGATGTTCGGCCGCACCCTGTGGCTCAAGAGCAATACGCCCGACGAGCTCACGGTGCGCGCCACCGATCCCTCCATGGAGGGCGTGAACCCCGGCGACATCGTCATCATCGAATTGATCGACCCCAAGCTGGTCGACCCCCATGCGTAGGCTGCTGCTCGCCGCCGCGAGCCTGGTCCTGGCCGCCGCGGCGGGAGCACAGACCGTGAAGCTGCCGGCCGACGCGGTCGACGGCTTCCACGCGGCGCTCAAGCGCAAGGACACGGGCGGTGCGCTCTCCTACCTCGACCGTTCGCTGGTGGTGTTCGAGTTCGGCGTCACCGACCCGACGATCGAGGCCTATGCGCTGAGCCACCTGCCGGGCGACATCGACATGGCGGCCGTGTCCACCTGGACCCTGCAGGCGCGCCGCGTCGGCGGCGGCGGCAACGAGCGCTGGGTGCTCAGCACCTACCACGTGACCGGCAAACTGCCCGACGGCAAGCCCATCGACCAGGTGATGCAGGAGACCGCGATCGTGCGCCGCGCGGGCGACGGCTTCCGTATCGTCCACCTGCACTGGTCGAGCGACAAGCTCTGGGCGCAACCACCACGCCCCGCCGCGCCCTGAGCGGCGCGCGGCCCCTCACAGGTCGAATCGCAATTCGGCCGTGTAGGTGCGCTGCGGGTACGGATGGAAGTTCCAGTAGCGGTCGTTGTTCGCGTTGTCGATGCCGAAGGCGGCCGACCACTGCCTGTCGATCTGGTAGCGGACGCGCAGGTCCACGGTGAAGTAGCGGCTTGCCCCGAAGTAGGCGTAGGCGTTGATGTCGCTGTTGTCGAGGTTCGAGTACTGCCGGCCGCTGTAGCGCGCGGCGAGCGTGAAGGCCCAGTGCGCATCGGGCTTGTAGGTGGCGTAGGCCGTGGCGCGCCAGCGCGGCACGCGCGGCTGCCACTTGCCCACCGCCGCCGGAAAGGCCGCGTCGGCCACCGTCTTCGAATCGGCATAGGTCAGGCTGCTGCCGAGATCGAGGCCCTCGATGCCGGCGTCCTGACCGGTGTAGGCGAGCTCCACGCCGGTGGTGCGCATCCGGTCGACGTTCTGCACGCGCGAGACGGTCGAGTTCGGGATCAGCTGGCTGTAGAGCGCGTTCTTCGTGGTCTCGTGGAACAGCGTGGCGCGCAGCAGGCCCTTGCCCAGGTCCTGCTCGGCCGTGAGTTCGCCGGTCCATGACTTCTCGGGCTCGAGGTTCGGGTCGTTGACGAACGAGAGCGCGCCGCCCGAGGTCGCGCCATAGAGTTCGCCCACCGTCGGATAGCGCACCGCGCGGCCCACCGAGGCCTTGATCACTGTCGAAGGCGCGAGCTGGTAGGCCAGCGCGGCCTTGGGCGAGAGGTCGGACTCGCTGCGCGAGGCATAGGGCTGCGCGCTCGTGGCCGTGGCGGTGAAGCCGTCCGTGGCCTTCCACTTCTCGTAGCGAAGCCCGAGCACGGTCTTCCATTGCGGCGCGAAGGACCACGCGTCCTGCGCCCAGGCACTGAGCGTCTGGCTACGCCCGCCGACCTGGCTCACGGGCGTGAACGCGGGGCCGTCCTGCCAGTCGCCGAGCACGTTGGTCTTGGCAATGACCAGGTTGTAGGCATCGCGGCCGACACCGAAGTCGACCACATGCGCGCCGCCCACGCCCTGCGGCCGCCAGGTGCCCTTGGCCGCGAGCGTGTTCCAGCCGGTGCCGCCCTGGTCCTGCAAGGTGCCTGCACCGCCGAGGGCCGCCAGCGGCAGCGCGACGGTGGGCGAACGCTGCGTGTCCTTGGCGTAGTCGTAGAGGCTGGCGGCCACCTCCCAGTCGAAAGCGCCCTGGGTGTTGCTCTTGACGGACAGCCCGTGCATGAAGTGCGTGGCGCGGTCCTCGGTCCACGGAAAGGCCGTGGGCGCGAGCGTGAAGCTGCGCCCGCCGATGTTGACCGGCCCGCTGTAGACCGGCTGGCCCCGGGCATCGACGAGGTAGCTCTCGCTCTGCCCGCTGCCGACGTTCTGCCACCAGCCGAGCGTGTAGCTCGCGCGCAGCGTGGGCGAGAGGTCGTAGGCCAGCTTGAGCTTGGCGTGGTCCTGCACGGTGCGGTACTGCGTGCCCGCGCCGAGGATCAGCCACGGAGCGTTGGTGGTGTTGAGGCCCGGCACCGCGCCGAACACCGACGTTCCCGCGCCGCCGGCCACGGTGGACGCCAGCGTCGCCGTGGTGAAGGTCAGCGGCTGCCCCTGGCTGTCGGTGCGGTTGACGTCGATCCACCAGGACCAGTCGCCGCTGCGGCTGCCCAGCGAGGCGCTGGTCTGCCAGCCTTTGAAGCTCTTCTTCGTGCGGTAGAGCTCGTTGGGCTGCGAGGAGAAGCCCGCCTTCACATGGGCCTCGAGCTTGTCGGGCATGCGCGTCACGTAGTCGACCACCGCGCCCGCCGAGTTGCCCGGGTACGCGGCCGAGAACGGGCCGTACATCACGTCGACCCGCTCGATCTCCTCGGCCGTGACCAGGCCCCAGCGCGGCGCGAAGTTGGTGCCGTTGGCGATGCCGTTGCCCAGGTAGTTCGACAGCAGGATGCCGTCGGCATAGACGGCCGAGCGCGCGCTGTTGCCGGTGCCCGAGGCGCGCGTGGAAAGGATCGCGTGGTTGTAGTCGCCGATGTAGCGCTTGCGCACCAGCAGGCTCGGCAGGTACTTGAGCGCGTCCTCGCTGTCGGTGGCGTTCACGCGCGTCTCGATCTCGGCACGCGTCACGCCCTCGATGGTGGTGGGAATCTGCGTGGGCAGCGAACTCGGTCGGGCGCCGGTCACCGTGACGATGCCGAGCGACTTGGCGCGCTCGGGCGCGTCCTGGGCCATGGCATCGGTTGCAACGCAGGGAAAGGCCGCGACCAGCGCGAGCGACAGGAGGGACCTGTTCATGAAGGCCTGGCGCGATCTGTAGCGGGAAGTCGCATGTCTCTCTGTTCTTGTTCGGATTCGCCGGCGCCGCGGCGCGAAAGCGGCAGAGGTTAGTCGCGGCCCGTGGCGCCCCGGAAGGACATCGGCGGTTAACTCGTTCACCAAAGGTGGGCACATGTCATCGGCTCCCGATGCACCGCGAACGCCGCAAACCCGCATGGATGCTGGTATTTCCCTCGTTGCGGCGCATGCCGCACACGCCCGCGGCCGCGCTGCGCCCCGGGAACGCTTGCCGGATAATCCGGCCGACCACAACGACAACGAGACACGAGACAAAGTGCGCGAGGCCCACCTCCGAGATCTGATAGCCGTCATCGAGACCGGCAGCGTTCGATCCGCCGCGCGCAAGCTCGGCCTTGCGCAGGCGGCCGTCAGCAAGAACCTCACCGCGCTCGAGAAATCGCTGGGCGTGCCGCTGCTGGTGCGTTCCGCGCGCGGCGTGGAACCCACCGAGTTCGGCCGCATCGTGCTGCGCCGCGCGCGCGTGATCGATGCCGAACTGCGCCATCTGCAGGAGGAACTCGAGAGCGCCGGCGGCGAGGGCCGCAAGCTGATCACGGTGGGCCTGTCGGCCACGGCCGAGGCCATGCTGCTGCCCACCGCCGTGGCGCGCTTTCGCGAGCACACGCCCAATGCATTGATCAGCGTGCTCGGCGGCCGCTCGTCGTCGACCATCGCGGCGCTGCGCGAAGCCCGGATCGATTTCGCGGTCGGCCCGCTGCCCACCGACCAGAGCCTGTCCGACCTGCACACCGAGCAGCTGTGCAGTTCCGACATGGGCATCGTCGTGCGCGCGGGCCACCCGGCCGCCGATGCGCGCGACCTGGCCGCGCTGGTGCCCTATGGCTGGCTCTACAGCGTGCAGCAGTCGGGCGGGCCGATGATCGTCACGCTGATGACCAGCCAGGGCCTGCCGGCACCGACGCTGGTGGCGCATTGCGATTCATCGAGCGCGCTGGTGTCGATGCTGCTGCAGAGCGACCTGGTCACGCTCAACAGCCTGGGCGGGCTGGAACCGCTGCGCGAACGCGGACTGCTCAAGGTCCTGCCCATCAAGCTCGATCTGCCGCCGGCCGTGCAGCATCTGGTGACGCCGACGAAGCGGCCGCTGACGCCTTCGGCCGCGGCGCTGGCCGACGAGTTCCGGCGCGCCTCGCGCAGGCTGCGGCGGTGAGCGGCAACACGCTCGCGACGCGGCGCGCGATGCTCGCCGCCATGGCGTGCGCTGGCCTGTCCGGCCGCAACGCGCTGGCCGCCAGCGACACGGGCCGGCCTTTGCGCATGGTCGTGCCGCAGGCGCCCGGCGGTGCCGCCGACTTCATGGCGCGCCTGATCGCCCGCGAACTGGCGCAGGTGCTCGACCGGCCGGTGGTGGTCGACAACCGCGCGGGCGGCGGCATGATCGTCGGCACGCAGGCCGTGGCCATGGCCGCGCCCGACGGCAACACCTTCGGCATGGTGTTCTCGCCGCATGCCGCCAACGAGGCGATGCGCCAGCAGATGCCCTACGACGCGCTCGACGATTTCGAGCCCCTGTGCCTCGGCGGCCATTCGATCGTGGTGCTGGTCACGCAGCCGGGCTTCGCCGCGCGCGACGTGGCCCAGCTGATCGCGCTGGCGCGGCGGGCCGATCCGCCGTTGCAGTACGCGTCGCTGGGCATCGGCTCGGTGTCGCACCTGGCCGGCGAGCTGCTCGCCATCGAAGCCGATGTCAGGCTCGAGCACGTGCCCTACAACGGCAGCGCTCAGATCTATCGCGCGCTGCTCAACGGCGACCTGCCGCTGGCCTTCGTCACCCTGGAGAGCGCGCTGCCCTACCTGCAGGCGCAACGCCTGCGCGCGCTGGGCATCACCAGCGCGCGGCGGGCCGCGTCGTATCCGCAACTACCGGCCATCGCGGAGTCGCTGCCCGGCTTCGAGCTGATCGGTTTCTATGGATTCGTGGCGCCGGCGCATACGCCGGCAGCGCGGGTCGATGCGCTGAGCGGAGCGCTCGCGCGGACCCTGCAGACCCCGCAGGTGCACGACCGGCTGGTGGCCGGCGGGGTCGAGGTCTCGGTCGCACCGCCGGCGGCCTTCGCCGCCTTCCTGCGGCAGCAGATCGACAAGTACGCGGCGCTGTCCAGGCGAACGGGAATCACGCTGGACTGAAGCGGGCCTCGCCCCGGCCCGCCCGCGCTTCGCTCAGCTGCCTTCGATGATGCGTAGATCGCGCTCGGCGCCGTCGCCCAGCGCGACCAGCGCGGCCTGGTAGTCGGGGCTGTCGTGGGTGGCCGTGGCCTGCGCCACGCTGTCGAACTCGATCAGCACCGTGCGTTCGGCCAGGCCGTATTCGTAGGTTTTCGCGGGCAGGCCGCGTGCCAGGAAACGCCCGCCGCCCGCGGCGATGGCCGGACCGGCCAGCTTTGCGTAGGCGGCGAGTTTGTCGGCGTCCTTGACGGCACGGTATGCACTGACCCAGTAGGCTTTTGCCATGTTGATTGCTCTGTAGTTGCCAAAGCTTTCAATATAGCGGGCGCCGGCGTCTCGCGCCTCGGCCCGGCGGCAAGCCACCTGAACCGCGCCGGCCAATCCGCGGGCGGTGCTACAAACCCGCGATCTCGCCGCGCTCGACCAGCAGTTGCCGGATGTCCTTCTTCGCGATCTTCCCGTAGCCCGACTTCGGCAAGGCCTCCCAGAAGAACACGTGGTGCGGCCAGCGATAGCGCGCGCAGCGCCCGTCGAGGTGCGCGATCAGCGCATCGCAATCGACCTGCGCGCCCTCGCGCCGCACCACCACGGCCACGCCGACCTCGCCCCACTTGGGATCGGGTACGCCGAGCACCGCCACCTCGGCCACCGCGGGATGCGTGAGCAGCACCCTCCTCGACCTCGCGCGGATAGACGTTGGAGCCGCCCGAGATGTACATGTCGGACTCGCGGCCGGTGATGTAGAGCAGGCCGCGCGCATCGAGCCGGCCGAGGTCGCCGGTGTGGAACCAGCCGCCGCGCAGCGCCTTGCGCGTGGCCTCCTCGTTGCCGTGGTAGCCCGCGAACACGGCGGGGCCGCGCACGCAGATCTCGCCGACCTCGCCCGTGGGCAGGCGCCGCAACTCGGCATCGAGGATCGCCACCTCCATGCCGGTGCGCGCGCGGCCGCACGAGCCGATGTTGGCGTTCGGGGTCCTCGTCGTCGTCCGAGTGCATGGAGGCCGGCAGCACCGTGATGTTGCCGGTGACCTCGCCAAGGCCGAAGTACTGCACCAGCACCTTGCCGAGCTTCTTCAGCGCGAGCTTCTGGTCGGCGCGGTACATCGGGGCGCCCGCGTAGATCACGTGGCGCAGCGAGCTGTGGTCGTAGCGGTCGACCGCCGGATGCTCGACCAGCATCTTCACGATGGTCGGCACGGTGAAAAGGTTGCTGACGCGATGCTTCTGCACCGAGGCCCAGAAGGCCTCGGGGTCGAGCTTCTCGCTCGCCGGCAGCACGGTGGCCGCGCCGCGCGCCACGTTGAGCAGCGCATGGATGCCCGCGCCGTGCGACAGCGGCGCGACCGCGATCGAGCGGTCGTTCTCGGTCGTGCCCGGAATCAGGTCGGCGAGGTGGTTGGCGACCACGAAGGCCATCTGCCCGTGCGTGAGCACACCTGCCTTGGGCCGGCCGGTGGTGCCCGAGGTGTAGAAGAACCACAGCGGGTCGTCGCGGTCGACGGTCTCGTGCTCGGCCTGCACCGCATCGTGCGCCTCGTATGCGCGCAGCAGGTCCTCGTACGAATGCTCGCCCTCGCGCGCGCGGCCGATCGCGATCACGTGCGCGAGCGCCGGCGAGGCCGCGCGCACCGCGTCGGTGTGGCCGGGGAAGATGTCCTCCACGATCATCGCGACCGCGCCGCTCGATGCGCCGAGGTAGGCCACCTCGGGGGGAGTGAGCCGGAAGTTGGTCGGCACCCAGACACAGCCGAGGCGGAACGCGACCCAGCAGCTCTCGAACATCTGCAGGTTGTTGCGCGACTGCACGAGGATGCGGTCGCCCTTCTTCAGGCCCAGCGCGCGCAGCGCCGCGGTCATCGCGGCCACGCGCGCCTCGATCTCGCCCCAGGTCCAGCTGCGCCCGCCCTCCTGGATGAGGCCCGGCCGCTCGGCAAAGAGCGCGGCCGTCTGCGTGAGCAGCCGGCCCAGGTTCATCGCCTGCGCCGCACTCACGAGGCCGGCTCCAGGATGCTGAGGTAGCTGGCCACCGCCGAGCCGCCCATGTTGAACACCGCGCCCATGCGCGTGCGCTCGACCTGCATGCCGCCGGCCGTGCCCGAGAGCTGCATCGCGGCCATCACGTGCTGCGACACGCCGGTGGCGCCGATCGGATGGCCCTTGGACTTGAGTCCGCCCGAAGGGTTGACCGGCAGCCGGCCGTCCTTGCGCGTCACGCCGTCGAGGATCACGCGCGCACCCTCGCCGTGCGGCGCGAGCCCCCATGGCCTCGTACTCCAGCAGCTCGGCGATGGTGAAGCAGTCGTGCGTTTCGACGAAGCCCAGGTCGTCGAGCGAGGCGCCGGCCGAGGCCAGGCCCTTGTTCCACGCCATGGCCGCGCCCTCGAACTTCGTCGGGTCGCGGCGCGACATCGGCAGGAAGTCGTTGACGTGCGTGCGCGAGCGCCAGCGCACCGCGGGCACCTTGGCGCCCGCGAGCGGCTCGGTCGACAGCACCAGCGCGGCCGCGCCGTCGGACACCAGCGAGCAGTCGGAACGCTTGAGCGGCCCGGACACGAAGGGGTTCTTGTCCGAGGGCGTGCGGCAGAAGTCGAAGCCGAAGTCGCGCCGCATGTGGGCATAGGGGTTGTGCATGCCGTTGGCGTGGTTCTTGGCCGCGATGGCCGCGAGCGCGTCCGACTGGTCGCCGAAGCGCTCGAAGTAGTTGCTCGCGATGCCGCCGAAGATGCCCGCGAAGCCGGCCGGGTCGGCGCCCTCCTCCTTCACGTACGAGCACTTGATCAGCGTGGCCGCCACCTCGGGCGTGCGCAGGCCGTTCATGCGCTCCATGCCGATCACCAGCGTGCGCTTCATGCGGCCCGCGGCCATGGCGTCGAGCGCGGCCCAGATCGCGGCCGAGCCGGTGGCGCAGGCGTTCTCGCAGCGCACGGCCGGCGTGTGGCGGAACTCGGGCATGGCCACCGCGGGCAGCGAGGCCGTGAAGTCCTGGCCGACGAAGCCGGCGTTGAAGTGGCCCACGAAGATGCCGTCGATGTCCTCGGCCGCCACGCCCGCGCTGTCGAGCGCGGGTTGCACGGCGTCGCGGATGAGCTGCTCGAGCTCGGCGTTGTCGAGCTTGCCGAAGGGCGTGTGGCCCCAGCCGACGATGTAGGCGTTGTCGTTGCGCATGATGTCTCCTGGAAGGAATGGAAAGCGGGGATTCAGGGCACGGCGGGCCGCGCGGGCACGGGCCGGCCATGACGTTGTACCAAGGTCAGCGCGATCGTGCCGGCCGCGGCCGCGAGCACGCCCGTGGTGAGCGACAGCACGGCGGCGCTGCCGCTGCGGTACATCAGGCCCATCCAGCCGCCGCAGAGGAAGGCCGCGCCCGCGAAGATGAAGCCGCCAAGCGCCGAGGCCGCGCCGGCCTGCAGCGGGAATGGCGTGGCCATGCCGACGTGGCCGCAGGGCTGGTGGATGCCGTAGGCCAGCAGCATCAGCCACAGGCCCGCCGTGAGCGTGCCGGCCGTGTGCGCGCCAGCGAGCTGCGGCACCACCAGCAGCAGCGCCGCCAGCAACGAAAGGAAGCCCGCGCGCCGCACCGAGGTCACGATGCCGTGCGCCGCGATCCAGCGCCGGCACAGCATGGTGCCCGCGAGGTAGGTGACCGAGGCACCGCCGATCACCAGGCCGAAGCCCACGCGCGAGACGCCGAAGGTTTCGATGAAGAGGTAGGCCGAGCTCGAGAAGAAGCCGAAGTTGGCCGCATAGCCGAAGGCGTTGAGCAGGGTCCACGACTGGAACGCCGGATCGCGCGCGATGCGCGCATAGCCCGCGAGCAGCGGGCCGAGGCGCAAGGCATCGGGCTTGAGCGAGCGTGCGGTCTCGGGTACGCGCGCGAGCACCAGCAGCGCGCCGGCCAGGCCACACAACGCCATCGACCACAGCGTGGCGCGCCAGCCCAGGGTCTGGGCCAGCAGCGCGCCCGTCACGGGGATCAGCATCGTCAGGCAGGCCAGCACCGACATCGCGACCGTCATCACATGCGTGCCGTGCTGCTGCTCGAACAGGTCGCGCACGATCGCGCGCCCGCAAACCATGCAGGCCGCGATGCCCAGGCCCTGCGCCGCGCGCGCGGCAATCAGCACTTCGATGTTCGGCGCCATCGCGCCCACCGCGGCGCCCACCGCGTACAGCAGGAAGCCCGCCACCAGCACCGGCCGGCGGCCGAAGCGGTCGGAGGCCGGGCCCCACAGCAGCTGGCTCAATCCGAAACTGAACACCAGCACCGCGAGCGTGAGCTGCACCACGCCCACGCGCGCCGCGTACTCGTTGCGGATCGCGGGCAGCGCCGCGAGGTAGAGGTCGGTGCCCAGCGGCTGGACCGCGGTCGAGAGCGTGACCACGCCGACGACCAGCGCCGGCCCCATCGCAGCGACTGCGGCGACAGCGCCGGTCTTCACGGACTCAGCGCTCGAGCAGGTCGCGCTCCTGCAGCCAGCCGCGGATCAGCGCCGTGGCTTCCTGCAGCAGCTCGGGCTGGCCGGCGTAGTAGTGGGTCGCGCCCTTCACCACGCGAAAGAGCTTGTCGGGCGATGCCGCGGCCTCGAACAGCATCTTGGGATGCGTGGTCGGCACCGCGTCGTCGGCGCTGTTCTCGATCACCAGCAGCGGCACGCGGATGCGGCGCGCGCCTTCGAGCCCGTTGCCGCAGGAGTCGTCGAGCGACCATTGCGACAGCCAGCTGCGCAAGGTGGTGAAGCGCGCGAGCCCGACCGGCCCGGAGTTCACCGTTTCGGGATTGCCCATGTAGCACCAGCGCGGCCGGCGATCGTTGGGATCGAGCGTGGGATCGAGGAAGCGCGGATCGGCCAGCGTGCGGTGCACGAGGAAGGGCCGCTCCATCTCGCCGGTGTTGCGCGCCTTGAGCTCAGCCAGCTTCGCCCGCGCCCAGGCCGTGATGCGGCGCATGCGGTCGAGTTGCGCCACGCGGTAGCGCTGGATGTAGGCCGGCGAATACGGCGGCTGGTTCGGGTTGCGCGGGTCGTAGATGTCGAGTTCGACGTCGCGGTCGTCGGGGTTCAGCTCGTCCTTCACCGAGGGATCGATGGTCTCGGCCAGCAGGTGCGCGCGCGAGAGGTGCGCGGCCTGGTAGATCACCGCGTCGGCCGGGATCAGTCCCTTGCCCTTGAGATCGACCGCATCGCCGGCCGGCGTGTGCGTGATGCGCGGGTCTTCGGCCTCGGCCTGGTAGCTCACCGCCAGCGCCCCGCCGCCCGACCAGCCCACCAGCACCACGTGGCGGTAGCCCCAGACCTGCTTCGCATGGCGGATGTAGGCGCTCAGGTCGAGGAACACTTTTTCCATGATCAGCGCCGTGTCGTTGCGCTGGTAGCGGCTGCCCGCGCACAGCACGTGCGCGCCGGTGGCCGCCATCGCGCGCGGCACCGGCAGCAGCTGCAGCGTCGACGCGGGATGCATGAAGACCATCAGCGTGTCGGACGCCTGGCCCTCGGGCCGGAAGCGGATCGCCTCGAGGTTCACCGCGCCCTGGTTGCCGGAGAAGCCGTAGGTCTCGGTGAAGGCGGCGTGCTCGTCGTACTGGAGGTGCACCCACTCGGTCTGGACGGTGAAGGACTCGGTCATGAGGGGAATGTAGGACCGGGCGGGGGGGATGGCAGTCCCCCGGTGGAGGTACAGCAGAGGCCGGTCCTCCCATCGCCGGGTGATCGCCCGATGCTCACTTCCCGCCCTTTTCTGTCTTGAGAAGCGCGACTGCACGTCGCTTGGAGAAATATGCCTCTACCTCATCGTGCGCAACGACAGGGCGCGATTCGTCCAGCGCCTCCTGCACCTTCGCTCGAAACCAAGCGTGGTGCGCAGCGGCGCCGACGACGGGTTCTGCGGGCAATGCACGGTCCTCGGTGTCTACATCGATGCGGTTCTGCACGACTGCTTTTCCGACCATGGCAACGTCCTCTCAGTGTGAAGCGAAAGCTCGAACGTACTTCATGTGAACGCGATTGACGACATCCTCGGCGCGCGTGCTCCAAACCTTTCGACTCTTGCGGTTCATCAACCACCGTCCAGAAGACCTCCCGGCCTTCACGCACCGTCGCGCTCGGAGCTACCGATCTGCTCGTGCGAAGCCCCGGTCGCCGCAATCACGATCCCCGCCAGCACGGCCAGCAGCCCCACGACGAGGTTCCACCGCAGCGGCTCCGCCAGCAGCCAGGCACCCACCAGGCCCGCCGCCACCGGATTGACCGTCACCGAGATCGCCACGCGCGTTGGCGTGGTGCGGCCGAGCGCGAAAGCCCAGAGGAAGAAGACGATCGCGCCACCGAACACGCCGAGGTAGGCGATGGCCAGCCACTGGGCCGTGCCGAAGGACACCACGGGCGCGAATCTGCCGCCCTGCCAGGCGATGCCCGTGAGGCACAGCGCGCCGACCGCCATCGCCATGGCGGTGAAGGTCAGCGGCCCCGAACGGCGGATCAGCGGGCGCGAGCCCACGCTGTAGAACGCCATGCACAGCGCGGCCGCGAGCATCAGCAGGTCGCCGCGCCAGGCATCGGGCGGTGCGGTGCGCAGTCCCGACAGCAGCGCCAGCCCCACGCCCGCCATCGCGACCAGCACGCCGACCGTCTTGCGACGCGTGAAGGGCTCGACGCGCAGCACGCCCGCCACGGCCATGGTGAGCAGCGGCAGCGCCGACAGCGCCACGCGCGCCGCGCGCGGCGGTCGTGTGGTGCAGCGAGGCATTGAAGAGCAGCGGGAACAGACCGAAGAACAGCAGCCCAGCCCGGCGGCCGCGGGCCAGTCGCGCGGCGCGGGCCACGACTCGCCGGAACGCAGCAGCGCCATCGGCAGCAACAGGCAGAAACCGATGCCGAAGCGGAAGGCACCGAGCGCCACCGGATCGATGACGCCCGCGACATAGCGCGTTGCACCCACCGCCGCGCCGCCCAGCGCACTGGACAGCATCGCGGCCGCGACGCCCAAGAGTTCTCCCACGCCCGTGCTCCCTGATCGATGAAGTGACAGCAGCGTAGGCAGCCCTCTATCATCAATCAATGGAATTTATTTGGTCACTCTGATCAACAAATCGAATGAGCATCCCGACGCTCGACCCCGAGCTGCTGAAGGCCTTCGTGGCCGTGGCCGACCATCGTTCGTTCACGCGCGCGGCAACGGCGCTGAACCGCACGCAGTCGGCCGTGAGCATGCAGATCAAGCGGCTCGAGGAGCGGCTGGGCACCGAGCTCTTTCACCGCACCAAGGTCAACGTCGAGCTGAGCCTCGCGGGCGAGGGGTTGCTCGGCTATGCGCGCCGCATCCTGCTGCTCAACGACGAGGCGGTGGGCCATCTGCAGCAGCACAAGGTCGAGGGCCGCGTGCGGCTCGGCGTCATGGACGACTACGGCAGCTTCGTCGTGCCGCCGGTGCTCGCCAGCTTCGTGGCCGCGTACCCGCGCATCCACATCGAGATGGAGACCGGCCTGACCGCGCGCATGCCCGAGCGACTGGGCGAGGACTTCGACCTCGTGATCGCGATGCATCCCGAAGGCCAGGGCGGCGGCGAGTTGCTGCGGCGCGAACAGGCGGTCTGGGCAACGGCCGTTTCGCAATCGGTGGAATCGCAGGATCCGCTGCCGGTCGCGCTCTATCCGCAGGGCTGCCTGTTCCGCCAATGGGCGACCCAGGCACTCGATGCGTCGGGGCGGCCATGGCGCCTGGCCTTCGTGAGCCACAGCCTCGCGGCCGTGGAGTCCATTGCGGCGCAAGGGCTGGCGGTGACGGTGGTGAAGTCGGGCACTTTCCCGCCGAGGCTGCGGGCGCTGTCGGAACGCGACGGCATGCCGCGGCTGCCTGGGCGGATATACGGCTGCATCGGGCGAAGGGTCTGTCGCGGGCGGCTGGGTTGTTCGGGGGATCACATCGTTCAGGCCATTGCGCTCTGACTGCAACCGGAAACGTTCAACGAACGGCCTGTCCCCCAAGCGGGCCGTGAAACCGCAGCCCGCAGACCGGCCCTGACCCGCCAGTCTCAGGCGCTCCACGCCCGTCACCGCTGCACCAATCGATGTCCCTTCCGTGGGAAGTCCACGGAAGCGCTTCGAGCGGGGAGAGGGTGTTTTCGACGAGATCCGCCGGGCCGATTCAGGCACTGGACTGCAGGACGTGCTCGCCATCGACGAACTTCTGCCCGGCTAGCGCACGGGCGGCCGCGCGCTCGAACTGCACATTGCCCTGCGCATGCAGATGCTCCGGCGCGACGCCCAGGCGCTGGCGCCGAGCCGGGGCTGAACGCGCTGCCCGCGCGCAGGCTCACTTAGGTCGAACTCACGCCCGCATACGGCAGCAGCACGCGCAGCAGCACGTCGGTGCCCGCAGCCACGTGCGCAGGCTCGGCCCACTCGTGCTCGGCGTGGCTCACGCCATCGCGGCAGGGAATGAAGATCATCGCGCTCGGGCACAGCGGCGCCATGTGCCGTGCGTCATGCCCGGCTGCGGAAAGAATCCGCATGTGCGGATGGCCGAGCGATTTGGCCGCCTGTTCGATGGCGTCCTGCAGTTCGCCGTCGAAACCGTTCGACGGCGCATCGACGAGCGGTATCACGGTCGCTACGCAGGGCGCGGCATGCGTGTGGCACAGCACGGTCAGTCGCTCGCCGAGGCGGCCGAGCACTGCGTTGTCGGGGTGGCGCAGGTCGATGCGCACCGTCACGCGCTCGGGCACCACGGAGGGCGCATTGGGCTCGACCGTCAGGCGGCCGATGGTGAACTTGACGAGCGCATCTTCGCCGCCGATTTCTTCATACAGCCTGGCGGCGATGCGGGCGAAGGCCGCCAACGCATCGCGGCGGTCGGCCATGTCCAGCGTGCCGGCATGGCCCCGCGCGCCAGCGATGGCGATGTCGAAGGTCTTCTTGCCCTGGATGCCGGTGACGACGCCGATGGTGCGGCCTTCGGCTTCGAGCACCGGGCCTTGCTCGATGTGCGCCTCGACATACGCCCTGATCACAAAGCCCAGTGGGCGACGCCGCAGCGCCGGGAAGGCCGCGTGCAGCGCATCGAGCGACTGGGCCACGCTCACGCCGTCGGCGTCGCGCGTGGCGCGGATGCCTTCGAGCGCACGCACCCCGGCAAAGGCTTCCGAGCCCATCATGCCGGGCGCGAATCGCGAGCCTTCCTCGTTCATCCATGCCACGCAGACGATGTCCTGCGGCGGACGCACGCCGCGCTCCGACAGCGTGGCCAGTGCCTCGAAGGCCGCGACCACGCCATAGACGCCGTCGAAGCGCCCGCCGCCGGGCTGGCTGTCGAGATGGCTGCCGGCGAGCATGGGCGGCGCGTCCCGGTCTACTCCGGGCAGCGCCAGGAACAGGTTGCCGGCGGCGTCGGTCGAGGGCTCCAGGCCGGCCGCCTCCGCCCAGCCGATCATCAGCCGCCAGGCGCCGATCTCCTCGTTGCTCAATGCCTGCCGGTTGACGCCGCCGCCCGGCGTCGCGCCGATGCGCGCGAGCGCCATGAGGCGTTCCCACAGCCGGTCGGCATCGATGCGCCGGAAACCGGGCGCCACAGGAGCGAGCATGTCCTGCGCCATCACGCGGTCTTCATGATCTGCGACGGAATCGCACGCGGATCGCGCGGCTTCCACTGCCCCGCTTCCACCTGCGCGAAGAACTCGGCCAGCAGCGCGTTGAACGCGGCGGGCTCTTCGAGGTTCAGCGTGTGGCCGGTCTTGGGCATGACGCTCAGGCCGCAGGCGGGAATGGTCTTCTTCAGGAAGATGCCGGGCTGCAGGCAGTGATCGTCCTCGTCGCCGACGACCACGAGCGAGGGCACGGCCATCGCGCCCAGTTCGCCTTCGAGGTCGTAGATCGAAGGACGGCGCGCCTGCACGCCGCGCATGGTGTTGGCGGAGCCGACGGCATCGTGCTCGCCGAGCCAGGTTGCGAATTCCTGCCAGCCGCGCGCGTCCTTGTTCTGGAACTGCACGCGGCTCGCACCCAGCGAATAGGTCTTGGCGAACAGCTCGGCGCCCTGCAGCTCGAACTGGCGCGCCACCTCGTGCGACACGCCGCGAAAGTACTCTTCGTGTTCCTTTTCGGCGCCGTAGCCCGCGCCCGCGATGGTCAGCGACAGCGCGCGCTTCGCATGGCGCAGACCGAAGTGCAGCGTCGCGAAGCCGCCCATCGACAGGCCCACGATGTGCGCGCGCTCCAGCTTCAGCGCGTCCATCACTGCGGCGATGTCGTCCGCCGCAATGGCCTGGCCGTAGCGCTCGACGTCGGTCGGCACGTCCGACGGCGGATAGCCGCGCGCACCGAAGGTGATGCACTGGTAGCGCCGCGCGAAGTAGCGCATCTGCGGCTCCCAGCTGCGGTGGTCGCCGCCGAATTCGTGCACGAACACGATGGGCAGGCCCGTGCCCGAGGTCTCGTAGTAGAGGCGGACGCCGTCCGCCGTGGTTGCGTAGCTCATGCGTGCCCTCCCCTTCAGAACAGTGCGGCCGTGGCCGGCAGGGTCTTCGCGCGCTCGACGGCCTGCGGCAGCACGTCGCACAGCGCCTGCGCCCATTCCTTCGGCACCGTGGTCGAGATCTTCACGAAGCGGTGGCCGAAGCGCGGCGTGTGATAGGTGCCCTGGCGCACCATGATGTCGTGCTCGCCGAGCGCGCTCACCAACGCCTCCGGCGTGATGCCCGCGCCGGTGCACTCCACCACGATGAAGTTGGCCTGCGAGGGGAGCACCGGCACCTCGAAGCCCGGCAGCTTCGCGAAGGCATCCACGATCATTCGCTGGTTCTCGCGCTGCTTGCCGATGATGTCCTTCATCCATTCGTCCTTCACGACCAGGCCCGCCAGCGCGGCACGCTGGGCGAGCACGCTCGCGCCGAGCGGCGCCTGCGAGTGCGGCAGGATGTTCTCGAGCAGCGACGGCGCGGTCACCAGTGCGCCCAGGCGCAGGCCCGCGAGGCCCAGCCACTTCGAGAAGCTCACGATGGTCACCGTGCCTTCGGGATAGAAGCGCGACGCCAGCGCGTGCTCGTCGGCGAAATCGCGGTAGGTGCAGTCGTGGATCAGGATGGCGCCGATCTCGCGCGCGCGGTTCGCGAACGCGCGGATCTCGTCCTCGGTGTAGGTGGTGCCGAGCGGGTTGTTCGGGTCGACCAGGTAGATCACGGCCGTGTTCTCGTCGGTCGATGCCGCCAGTGCTTCGGCCGACAGCTTGAAACCGTACTCGGGTCCGTAGATCGGGATTTCCGTGACGACCGAGCCGGCCTTGGCCGCGAACTGCAGCGGCCACTTCCAGCCCGGGTCGGTCGTCACGAAGCCGCCACCCGGCTTGCAGAAGGCGCGGCAGGCCAGTGCCAGCGCCGCCACGGCGCCGTCGGTCACCACGGCCGACTGGCCGGGCACGCCCAGGTCTTCCACGATGGCGCTGCGCAGCGCCTCCATGCCGAGCGGCGGCGCATAGGCATGGAAGCTCTCGTCGTCGATCGCGTCGTGCAGCGCCTTCTTCACGGCGGGGTGCAACGGATGGTGGTTGGTGTTCTGCCCCAGCCACATCAGCGCTGGGTTGGTGAACAGCTTGTCGAAGTACTGGTTGCGCACTTCGGCGTCGCTGGGTGTGGCCGCAACGACGGCGCGGGGTTCGAGAACGGCGCTCATGCGGCGAGCCTTGCCTGTTCGATGGCGACCGCCTTCTTGCTCGTCTTGATGATCGAGCCGCGCGCGGCGATGCCGCCATCGATGGTCACCACGGTGCCGGTGATGTAGCCCGCACGCGGCGAGGCCAGGAACACCATGAGTTCGGCCACTTCCTCGGGCGTGGCCGGGCGGCCGCCGGGGTAGTTGTTGAACAGCTCCTCCCAGCGGCCTTCGTCGCCGTGGGTGTCCAGCGCGCGGCGCTTCATGAGCTTGACCATGCGGTCGGTGGCCACGGGACCGGGGTTCACGCCCACCACGCGGATGCCGTCGTCCAGGCTCACGCCGCCGAGTGCGCGCGTGAAGGCCATGACGGCCGCGTTGCCCGTGGAGCCGGCGATGTAGTTGGCGTCCCAGTTCTCGCCCGAGTTGCCGATGTCGTTGACGATGACGCCGCCGCCCGCCGCCTTCATGCGCGCGTAGTAGATCTGCGTGAGTTCCATGTAGCCCAGCACCTTGAGCTGGAAGCCGCGGCGCACCACGGCGAAGTCGAGCGACTCGATGGGGCCGGCCGGGATGTCGCCGGCGTTGTTCACCAGGATGTCGACATCGCCGACCGCCTCGGCCAACTTGGGCATCGCGTCGGTCGCGGCGAGGTCCATCGGATGGATCGTGACCTTGACCTTGTAGGTGGCGAGCAGGTCGGTGCGCGCGGCTTCGAGCGCCACCGCGTCGCGCGCGGCCAGGTGCACGTGGCAGCCTTCGGCCGCGAACGCGTGCGCGGCCGACAGACCGATGCCCTTGGAGGCGCCGGTGATGAGAACAGTCTTGCCTTCGAGATGGAGATTCGTGAGGGGTCCTAGGATTCGTTCAGAGGAGAAATGGGTGGGTGGTCGGTTCGGGGCGTGCGCCTTGTCAGAGCCGGTAGTCGGGCTGCGTGCGTTCGAGCATGCGCACGAAGGCCGGCCGATTCGCGCGTGCCGGGCGGCAGGATGTCGCCGGCGAATTCGGTGAATTGCCGCGTGGCGAGTTCGGTGGCTTCGGGCGCGGGCAGCGACAGTTGCTCGCCCGGCGCAAGTCCGCCCTGTGCCAGCAGCTGCACCTTGGCGGCCTTCTCGAAGTAGTACATGAGGATGAAGGCCTCCGGAATGGTCCGCCCGACGGTCAGGATGCCGTGGTTGCGCAGCACCAGCGTGTGGTGCGTGCCGATGTCGCGGACGAGCCGTTCGCGTTCCTCGGTCTCCAGCGCCACGCCTTCGTAGTCGTGGAAGCCCGTGTGGCCCTGGTAGCGCATGGCGAACTGGCTCACCGGCTTCAGGCCACCGGGCATGGCCGAGATGGCCGTGCCCGCCTCGGAGTGCGTGTGCAGCACGCACAGCGCGTCGGGCCGCCCCGCGTGGATGGCGCTGTGGATGACGAAGCCGGCCTGGTTCACTTCCCAGTCGCTGGGCTCGACCTTGCGGCCGTCGAGGTCGATCTTCACCAGCGACGACGCGGTCACCTCGGAGAACATCAAACCGTACGGGTTGATCAGGAAGTGATGGTCCGGCCCCGGCACGCGTGCGGAGATGTGGTTGTAGATCAGGTCGTCCATGCCGAAATGCGCGACCAGCCGGTAACAGGCCGCGAGCTGCACGCGCAGCTCGGCTTCGGTTCGGGGATAGGTGTGGTTCATCGTTTCCACCTCAGACCGGATGGCTGAAATTGATCCGCAGGACGTTGCCCTCGGGGTCCTTCAACACGGCCTGGAAGCGTTGGTAGTAGGTGAGGTACGGCGCCTTCACCAGCGACGCCCCCGATCGCACGGCCGAGGCCGCGAGTTCGCTCACCTCGTCGTCGGACGCGGCTTCCACGTTCACGATGAAGCGAGCGCCGGCCGGGTCGGCGGGCCGTTCGATGCCGAGCAGCTCATACGCATCGGGCGCGTTGAAGCCGATGTTCACGCCACCGGCATTCAGCAGGCGAAAGATGGGCGAGCGATAAGCCTCCACCTCTGCGAAGCCGAAGACCTGCCGGTAGAAGTCGCTGAGGCCGACGAAGTCGCTGCACAGCAGGTTGATGTGCGAGATGCTGCTCATGTCGGGTGCCGCTCAGGCCGTGGCCTTCGTCATGTTCTGGGCCTTGAGGTGCTTGCCCATGTAGTACGCGCCGAACTGGACCGCCTCGTACTTCGACGGTGCGTTCGCGTCGATGCAGCGGATCTCGGCATCGAAGTTCGGGTTGTGGAAGAACGCGACGGAGAAGCGCGGCACCGAGGCGAACTCCGGCGGCGGATTGGCCACGCGGTGCACGTTGGACAGCCAGCGGTCGTTGGTCCAGCGCATCATGAGGTCGCCCACGTTGCACACGAACGAGTCGGGTGCCGGATGCACGTCCACCCATTCGCCGCTACGGATGCGCACCTGCAGGCCACCGGGCACGTCGTCCCCGCGCACGATGGTGAGCGTGCCGTAGTCGGTATGCGCGCCCGCCCTCAGCTGACCTTCCACCGGCGCCGTGTCCTGGCCGGGATAGAGGATGGTGCGCATGGTGCTGGTGTGCTGGTCGACCTTGCCGTCGAAGTAGTGCTCGTCCAGGTCGAGCGCCACGGCGAACATGCGCAGCACCTCGGTGGCCAGCGCGCTGCAGCGGCGGTAGTAGTCCTCGTAGGCCGCCTTCAGCGCGGCGGGCTTCTCGGGCCAGTAGTTCGGCATGAAGAACGCCGTCTCGGCCGGCGTGCCCCTGGCAGCGGCGGGCGCGCCGTCCACCGGGCCCATGGCAAAGCTCTGCTGCAGGTCGGGCGGCGTCGTGTCGCCCATCGAGTAGGCCAGCGCGCGGCTCGCATGCGCCGAATAGCCACGGCTGATCTTCGAAGCCGGCTGGGCAGTACGCATGCGCTCCTCCTCGGGCAGGGCGAAGAAGGCCAGGGCCTGCGACCGCAGGTTCTCGTACGAGGCCATCGGCACGCCGTGGCCCACGATGGTGAAGAAGCCGATCTGTTCGCAGGCGTCGCGGATCTGCGTCGCCACAAGGATCTTGTCCGCGGCGCTGCCCTCGAGGAAGGGGCGCACGTCGATCACGGGTACGTTTTGCATCGTCCGACTCCGCGGGGTCAGGGCAGCACGCGTGCGGCCAGCGGGATGGAATTGAGGAAGCTGGGGTCGAAGGCCTTCGTGAGATCGACGGGCTGCTCGATGACCTTTGCCTTGAACAACAGGTCGTTCTCCTTCTTGTAGACATCCATGTCCATGAAGAAGATGCCCTGCTTGCCGGCCTGGCCCGACTTCATGAGGCGCAGCGCCTCGGTCAGTGCCTTCTCCTGATGTGCACGATCGAGCGTCGGTGCGATCTTCATCACCGTGTCGACCGCTCCCTTGGGGTCCTTGACCACGTCCTGCCAGCCCTTGATGGTGGCGCGCAGGAAACCCTTCACCATGTCCGGGCGTTCCTTGGCGGTCTTCTCGGACACCAGGAGCACGTCGCGCGGAAAACTGACGCCATAGTCCTCCGGCACGAAGATGCGCAGGTTGTCGGCGCCGACGCGGCCCTGGATGGTGAGCAGCTCGTTGTAGAAGGTGGCGGCGGCGATGTCGACCTGGCCTTCCACGAACGGCGTGACGCTGACCTGCTGCGGCTGGATGCTCAGGTCGGTGGGCGCGATGCCCTTGCTGGCCAGCATGCCGTACAGAACGAGCTGCGAACCGGTGAACCAGGCCGTGGCCTTCTTGCCCTTGAAGTCCTCGATGGTCTTGACCGGGCCGTCCTTCTTGGCGACGAACACGAAGGGCGTGACCTGGTGCGTCATGCCGATGGCCAAGAGCGGCAGGTTCTTGTCACGCGCCGCGAGGATGCTCTCCACGCCGCCGCCCAGGCCGAAAGTGTCGGCGCCCGTAGCGACGAGGTTCTCGGTCAGCAGGTTGGGGCCGCCGGGGTTGATCGTGAGGTCGATCCCCTCGTCCTTGAAATAGCCCTTGGCCTGCGCCACGTAGAAGCCCGCATAGCCGGCCTGCGGCAGCCACTTCAGCCGCAGCGAGGCCTTGGTCGGTTCGGCGGCGCTGGCGCCCAGGGCGGCCAGTGCGAGAGCACCCACCAAGCAGTATCGAATTACCTTTCCAAGCATCGTGCACTCCAGTTCAGGTTGAAAAACAAAAAGGGATGAATGTGGTCAGCGGGCGCGCTCGACGGCCGGTCGCAAAAGGCCGAGCTGGTCGCGCAGCAGCGGGCCCGCATAGCTGCTGCGGAACAGGCCGCGGCGCTGCAGGATCGGCACCACGAGCTCGACGAAGTCGTCGAAGCCTTCGTGGAAGTAAGGCGGCATCACGTTGAAGCCGTCCGCCGCGCCTGACTCGAACCATTGCTGCAGCGTGTCGGCCACGTTTTCGGCGGAACCGCACAGCACCCAGTGGCCGCGTGCGGCGGCGGTGAGGCTGTAGAGGTCGCGCAGGCTCATGCCGTCGCGGCGCGCCTTCGACAGCAGCACTTTCGTGAAGGCCTGGTAGGCGTCCGACGGCGGCAGCTCCGGCACCGGTGCGTCGAGGTCGTAGCTGGAGAAGTCGACGCCGAAGCGCTCCGACAGCACGCCGAGCGCGTTGCCGGTGCCGATGAACCCCTGCAGCCGGTTGAGCTTCTCGCGCGCTTCACGGTCGGTGCGGCCGACCACGGGCATCACGCCGGGCAACACGGTGACGTCGCTGGCCTGGCGCCCGTAGCGCGGCAGCTTGGCCTTCAGTGCGGCGTAGGCCTTGCGCGCCTCTTCCATGTCCTGCGCGACCGAGAACACCACGTCGGCGGTGCGTGCGGCCAGGTCGGTGCCGGGCTCCGAACCGCCGGCCTGCAGCACGACCGGGCGCCCCTGCGGCGAGCGGCTGGTGTTGAGCGGCCCCTTCACCTTGAAGAAGGCGCCCTCGTGGTCGAGCGCGTGCACCTTGCTCGTGTCGATGTAGGTGCCGCCATCGACGTCCGCCACGACGGCGTCGTCGTCCCAGCAGTCCCACAGGCCCTTGACCACATCGACGAACTCGCCGGCCATCTCATAGCGCCGCGCATGGTCGGGATGGACGGTGCCGAAGTTGGCGGCGGCACCGGCATGCGATGTGGTGACGGCATTCCACGCGGCGCGGCCACCGCTCAGGTGATCGAGCGAGGCGAACACGCGCGCCACCGTGTAGGGGTCGCTGTACGTGGTCGACATCGTCGCGCCCAGGCCGACGTGGCGCGTGCCCATGGCCAGCGCCGACAGCAGCGTGAGCGGCTCGTGGCGCAAGGTGTAGGAAGGATGTGTTGCGAAGTCGGCGTTGAGGTTGTCGCCGAGGAAGATCATGTCGAAGCAGGCCCGCTCCGCCGTCTGCGCGATGCGCTGCATGGCCGGCAGGTCGAGGAAGCTCTTCACGGCACCCGGATAGCGCCAGCCGGCGGAATGGCTGCCCGTGCCGAGCAGGAAGAGCCCGAGGTGCATCTGTCGATTCATGGTTCAGCTCCAGAAAATCAGGCGGCTCTCGGCAGTACGAGACCAAGCCGAAGAAGAAGAGGCTCGCGGCGGAGGCCACCAGCACGGCGGACCAGACCTGCACGAAGTCGATCTGCACGACCGCCTGGTAGATCAGCAGGCCGAGGCCGGCATTGGCGCCGAGCATCTCGGTCACGACCGCGATGAGCACGCTGCGCGAGGTGGCCACGCGCAGGCCGGCGAAGATCAGCGGCAGCGCGGCGGGGAGCCTCAGGCGCCAGAAAACGGTCAGCCGCTTGGCGCCGAAGCTGCGCATCAGGTCGACGCTGCGTTGGTCCACCCGATCCATGCCGGCGACCGCGCTGAGAAAGAGCGTGAAGCTGACCGCCAGCGCCACCATCACGACCTTCGAGCTCATGCCCATGCCGAACCACAGCAGCACGAGCGGCGACCACGCGATGACGGGCACCGAGTTGAAGGCCGTGGCAGCGGGCATCACGATGCTGCGCGCCGCCGGCTTGATGGCGAGCAGCACGGCACCCACGATGCCGATGAGCGCACCCAGCAGGTAGCCGGACACGGCCTCGGCGAGCGTGACGAGCGCGGCACCGCCGAGTGCCTGTCGCTGCGACCATGCGCGCTGCAGGATGCCGCTGATGGACGGCAGCGTGTAGCTCGGCAGATTGAAGCCGCGTGCAGCGCCCTCCCAGGCGAGCAGCAGGATCGCTGCACCGAGCAGGCCGCGCTGGGCCGTGGGCGACAGGCCCAGGCGATGGCGTTTCGGAGCGCTCATTGACCGGCTCCCCAGAACACGACGCGCTTCTCGATCAGCGCGACCGCGCCGTAGAACAGCGTGCCCAGCAGCGCACAGCTCAGCAGCGCCGCCCACAGGCCGACCGCGTTCTCGTTGTACATGGCCTGCAGCAGCAGCACGCCGAGGCCGACGGTGTCGCCGAACCACTCGCCGACGATGGCGCCGACCAGGCTGAGCGAAGCACCGAGGCGCAGCGCGACGAAGATCTGCGGCAACGCGGCCGGCAGCTGCAGCGTCCACAGCAGGCGCATCCTCCCGACGCCGAAACTGCGCAGCAGCTGCACCTGCTTCGGGTCGACCGACTTGAGGCCGAGCAGCGTGTTGATGGTGACGGGGAAGAAGGTCACGTAGAACGCGATCACGGCCTTGGCCAGCAGCGTGTTGCCGAACCACAGGACCACCAGCGCGCCGAACGCGATCACCGGAATCGTCTGCGAGACGATGAACACCGGAAACACCATGTCCTTGAGCACCACATTGCGAAAGAAGACCATCGCGATGAAGACGCCGAAGATCGCGCCGAAGGCGAAGCCGAGCAGCGATTCGGCGAGCGTGCGCAGGAAGCCGTCGACGTACGCCTGCGGCGTTGCGGCCAATGCCTGCAGGACGCTGCTCAGGCGCGGCAGGTAGTGCGGCTGGATCGACAGCGCGACGACGATCGCCTCCCACGCGAGGCCGGCGCCCACGAGCAACGCCAGCAGGGTGATGGCACGGCGCGCTGCGCCGTGTGTGGTGCGTTCTGCGGTCATGCGCCCGCCGGTCGCGAGAGGTTGAAGGACTTGATGCTCTCTTCCTCGATGGCGTCGAGCAGCAGGCGTTTCAGGCGGATGAACTCGGGATCGGTGACGAGATCGGCCCGGCGTGGACGCGGCAGCTTCACCTCGAGCTCGAGCTTCACTGCGCCCGGGCGCGCGGTCATCGCCACCACGCGGTCGCCCAGGAAGATCGCCTCGTCGATGTCGTGCGTGATGAACAGGACCGTGCGGCGGTGCTTGTGCCAGACATCGAGCAGCCAGCGTTGCATCATCGTGCGCGTGAGTGCGTCGAGCGCACCGAAGGGCTCGTCGAGCAACATCAGGTCGCGCTTGAACAGGAAGGTGCGCATCAGTGCCACGCGCTGGCGCATGCCGCCCGACAGCTGCTGCGGATACTGGTTCTCGAAGCCGGCCAGGCCGAACTCGGGCAGCATCGCCAGCGCACGGGCACGCGCTTCCTTGCGCGGCACGCCCTCCACCTCGATCGCGAGGATGGCGTTGTCGACGACGGTGCGCCACGGAAGCAGCAGGTCGCGCTGCGGCATGAACGAGACCTGGCCCAGCAGTTCGGCGGCATGGCAGGAGCGGTCGCGGTAGCGGATGACGCCGCCTGCGTCGGGCTCCTCGAGGCCGGCGACGATGTTGAACAGCGTGCTCTTGCCGCAGCCGCTCGGGCCCACGACTGTGACGAGCTCGCCCGGCTTCACGGCGATGTCGAGACCGGCCAGCGCGGTCGTGCTGCCGAAGGTCTTGCGGATGTTGCGCAGCGCGAGCAGCGGCGCTTCGCCGAAATCGACCAGTTGCCCCTGGGAGGGTGCGCTCACGGAGTCGCTTTCAAAGGTACGTGCCACGGTGACTGTCCTCGTGCCGCGACATGCATCGCGGCGATCTGGTTGGGTGGTGGGTGAAGCTCAGGCGTTGTCCGGCGGCGTCGATGCGGCGAGCGTCGCGATGAGATCGACCATGTCGTCCTGCAGCAGCGTCACGTGGTCGGCGGCGGCGGCGAAAGCCGCCTCGGGGTCGTTGCGCTCGATGGCGTCGATGATCGCGAGGTGCTCGCCGATGGTGGCGGCCATGCGACCCGGCTGGAAGGTGACGTGCCGGCGATAGACCGTGACCCGGCGGCGCAGCGCACGCGTCTGATCCGAGAGATAGCTCGTGTTTGACGCCGCATAGAGCGCGTCGTGGAATTCGCGATTGACCTCGTAGAAACGCTCGTGGTCGCCGTGCGAAAGCAGCTCGGACAGCCGCTCGTGGATGCCTCGCATCTGCTGGCGCTGCTTCACGTTGGCGCGGCGCGCCGCGTACTTGGCACACAGGCCCTCCATCACCGACATGACTTGGAACATCTCGATGAGCACGGGCATCGAGATCACCGACACGAAGGTGCCGCGCTGGCCGCGCATCTCGACGAGGCCGTTGCCGGCCAGTGCCTTGAACGCTTCGCGCAGCGGCGTGCGCGAGATCTGGAACCGGCGCGCCAGCTCGGCCTCGTCGAGGCGCTCGCCGGGCTTGAGCGCGCCGCTCACGATCAGGTCCTCGAGGGTTTCCTGAACCTCCTGCGACAGCGTGGCGGCCTTCTCGCGGGTCTTGGCCACCACGGCGGTGGATGCAGAAACGTCCGTGTCTTGATCGTGCTTCTTGGTCATGGATCTTGGGTGGGTCAATTCGTTGGCATGCAAAACATCTTTGTTTGCATGCACAGCCACCTATGCATGAGTCATGCCAGCCCGAACGGGTACACAGATTGCAAGAGCACGGGCTTCTCACCTCGCCGTTGATCCCGAATGACCACCTCTTGCACAACCGACGCACAGACCTTCCGGTCTGCCATGGCGCGCCTTGGCGCCGCAGTGAACCTCGTCACCAGCGATGGCGATGGCGGATGGGCGGGCTTCGCGGCCACCGCCGTCTGCAGCGTGACCGACACGCCGCCGACGCTGCTGGTGTGCATCCAGCACAAGTCCTCAGCCTATGAAGCGGTGCTGCGCAACAACGTGCTTTGCGTGAATGTGCTGGGTTCGAGCCATCGCCGCCTGGCGACGCTCTTCGGGGGAAACGCCTGCGAACGACCGCGCGGCAGCGTCCGACTGGCTGCGCCTCGAGACCGGTGCGCCGGTGCTGCCGGAGGCCCGCGCCGCCTTCGACTGCGTCATCTCGCAACGCATCGCGGTCGGCAGCCACGACGTGCTGATCTGCGAGGTGAAAGCCATGGCGACAGGCGCCCCGCACGAGGGAAGCCTGCTCTACATGGACCGAGAATTCCACGACCTGACAGTTCGCGCGACCGGCTCTTGAAATGCAAAAACGCGTTTTTTGCATGCACAGTCAATGTGCTAACGCACAAAAACCGCGCAATGCCGCACCCGCATGGGCCACGAACCCAGCCCGGATGGGCGCCGGGTCCGACAGCTTGAAGTCCGCGTTAACGAAATGAAACCCGCACCCGACCGGCCCTGCGTGCTTCGCGCTCGCTCACACAATGAAGTCCTGCCGTTTTCAGCAAGCACGCTGGCTACAGCGCCTTCTTCATATACGCCACATACGAACCCCTGGATGTAGTCATCGATCCGCCCGAACTCTTCATAGCCCTGCTTGAGATAGAACTCACGCGCTTGCCATTCGAAGGTGTTCAACGTCGCATTACGAGCACCCAGCTCGCGGGCTTTCTCCTCCGCCGTCGCGAGCAACCTTCCGCCCAGGCCTCGATGCCGAGCCGCGTCGTCCACGAACAGCAGCTCCACGTTCAGCCATTGCAGAAAAACGAATCCGCGCAGGCCACCCACGAGCCCGCCGGTGTCGTCCTTGGCGCTGACCCAGACCGGCTGCGCTTGGCCGTACTCACCGACAAAGCGGTAGTTGAACTGGCGCATGCGGCGACCCAACTCGCCCGAGTGGACTTCTTCGGGCGTGGGGGTGTAGATCTCGAAGTTGCTCATAGGCCGAAAACCGGCTTCCGACCGGCGACGACGATCAAAGCCACCGCGAAGCGGCGTCAGATGCTTCCATATCGACCGGCGCGCGCGACGCGATGAGCGTCGCGGCGAAGTAGGCCCCGACGACCGCCACCAAGGGCCGGGCCACTTCCGCGCCTCCTGGCACCAGATGCCAGGGCAGGTTGAACACAGCGATGGCCCCCAGACCGGTGACCAATCCGAGTCGTGAGCCTTGCCGATACAGCGTCAAGGTTCGGCCGAGGCACGGCATCGTGAATGCGGGCTCTCCGCGCAGGCGTTGCAGCAGTGGCATGGGTGGTCTCCTCGTGTTCATGCTTCCCTGCGTGCATCGTGCCATACAGCCGGTGAGGCGGCCTCTCGAAACTTCATGCGCCCAAAAGCAACAAGGCGCCCCGTTTGCACGGAGCGCCTCGTTGCCGGCATATTCCCAACTGCCTCGGTCAGCCCGCATCCGAACGAACGGATGGCGGGGAGAACACAAGGGCGCTGGCCCGCGTCAAGCGGCGTTCATCAGCCCTTCATGGCCTTGATGTCGGCCTTGGCCTTGTCGTGATCGGCCTTGGCCTGGTTCACGCAAGCGCTCTTGGCGTCGCCCGACTGGTCATCGCACTTTTCCTTGGCGACTTCGTACGTGGCCGTGGCCTTCTCTTCCGCGACCTTCTTGGCGTGGCCGGCGGTCGGCTTGTATTGCTGTTCGAGTTCGGCCTTGGCCACGTTCTCCGTGCCCTTGGCTTGCTTCTCGCAGACGTCCTTGGCGTTGTCCTTCATCGTGTCGCACTGGGCCTTGGCGACCTTGTAGTCGGCCTCGATCTTTTCCTTGGCGACCTTGTACTGGTCCTTGGTCATGCCGTCGGCCGCGTTGGCTGCGCCCATGGCGAAGAAGGACGATGCGATGGCGAGAACGAGAAGATGTTTTTTCATGAGAGGCCCCTGTCGAGTTGAGTGTCTTTGTCACCGAGCCGCCCTGTGCGACTGCAGTGGATGCACTTTAGGAAGACGGGGGCGGCGAGCGAGTAGGACGACGGCGCTCGGGAGGCTAGGCAGAGGCCATGGCCGCGCGCAAGCGCAAAGAGGGCGTGGTCAGTTCTGCACGGTGACCCACACGGCCCGCGGATCACACTGCCGCGCGCACGCGAACACGTAGACCTCGTTGCCCAGAAAGAGCACATAGCCTCGGGCCGAAGAGCCGTCGGGTTGTTCGGGTGCGTCGGGGAGCTTGAGAAACTGGAAGCTGTCGCTGACCTGGCACACGAATTCCATCGGTGAGCCGCACGAACAGGTGAAGCGTTCTTCGTCCTGCACCCACTCGGGCTCGCCGCCCACCGCGATGCGGTAGTACTCGTCAGCGGGCGCATCGGCCACCACGAGTTCGGCGGTCTGAAGCACGGGGGGACTGGGCACGCGATGCATGGGCCGCGGCTTCTCGAGCGATGCGAACCAGTGGCCTTCGCCCTGGTCCCAGTAGGCCGGCGGCAACGCCTCGAAGGACTCGAAGCTCGGGATCTCGTTGTGCTCGGGGCACATCAGCACCGACAGCCGGCTTCCCTCGACAAACGGCAGCTCGGCCGCGCGAGGCAGCGTGAACTGGAGGAAGGGAATCATCTGCCGATCGCACTGGGTGCAACACGGCAGCCCCTGGCCCTCGGGCGCCAGATAGGCGCCGCCGACGGAGTCCTGGGGAGATTCGCTGTCGAAGCGCAGGTTGAAGAATTTCTTCGGCACGTTTTATTTCCTTGAGTGGGGCCGTCAGGGCTGCTGCACGATCTGGATCTCGTTGCCGGCCGGGTCGCGCAACGTCGCGAGAATCCCGCCCCACTGCTGCCGCTCGGGAAGCCCGCTGAACGCGACGCCGAGCGACGAGAGTTCCTTGTACTTCGCGTCGATGTCCTTCACGTCGAAGGACAACCCCGTGAAGCGCCCCACGAGCACCTGGTCCTCCGTCGGGGCGTCCTCGTCGACACGTTCGACCACCAGGCTCAACGGCCCCGAGCCGAACACGCAGTAGCCATGTTCGCGCCCGTCGGCCTTCAGCGGCAGGCCCAGTGTCTGCCTGTAGAAACGGGCGGCATCGCCGAGGTCCTGGACGAAGATTCGCGCGGTGTGAAGTTCCATGGTGCCTCCCCGGGGCTGTGTGGTTGCGGACGCACGGCATGCTAGACGCGTGCGTCGACTGCGGCAAGCCGATCGAGCTTCACTACAGGAACCGACTCGAACCGGCTCACCAGCGATGCTTGACGCGAGGCCTCCAGGATCCATAGAGATGGACCCGGCACCTTGAACAAGACCGTCATCAGGGCACCAAACTCCTGCCACGTCACCGTTCGATCGGTCGAAACCTTGTAGTTCATGAAAGGAGAATACCGACGCGTCGATGGAGCGAATCGCGGCGCGAGGCTTCGACAAGCTCAGCCCGAACGGTCCAGCGAAAGCAACATCGTCAGCGGCGGGCGCGCGCCGCTCCCTTCACGGTATCAACAACACCGACCCCACCGTCCTCCCCTGCTCCACATCCGCATGCGCCAGCGCCGCATCGGCCAGCGCATAGGTCCGGCTCACCTCGACCTTCAGCGCGCCGCTGCGCACCAGGTCGAACAGTTCGCCGCAGGCCTCGGCCCGCGTCTCAGGCGTGATGGCGTGGAAGCCGAAGCCCGGCCGGTGCAGCGCGAGGCAGCCCTTCTGCGCCAGCAGCATCAGGTCGAAGGGCGGCACGGGGCCCGAGGCGTTGCCGTAGTTCACGACGGCACCGAAGGGCCGCATGCAGTCGAAGGACGGTATGAAGGTGTCCTTGCCGACGCCGTCGAAGACGGCCGCCAGGCCCTGCGGCGCGAGCTGCTTCGTGGCGGCCACGAAGTCCTCCTGGCGGTAGAGGATGGTGTGGTCGCAGCCGTGCGCGCGCGCGAACTCGGCCTTGGCCTGCGAACCGACGGTGCCGATCACGGTGGCGCCCAGGTGATGGCTCCATTGCGCGAGCAGGCTGCCGACGCCGCTCGCGGCGGCATGCACGAGGATGGTGTCGCCGGGCTGCGGCCGGTGGCAGCGGTGGATGACCACAGAGGCGGTCAGTCCCTTGAGCAGCATGGCGGCGGCCTGGCGGTCGTCGATGTCGTCGGGCAGGCGCACCAGGCAGTCGGCCGGCAGGTTGCGCGCCTCGGCATAGGCGCCGGTGTCCTGGAAGAACAGGCCGCCGGTGCCGGCATAGGCCACGCGATCGCCCGCGCGCCATTCGGTGACCTCGGTGCCCACGGCCTCCACCACGCCGGCGGCCTCGTTGCCGAGGATGACGGGGAAGCGCGGGCCGCGGCCGAGGTAGAAGCCGCCATTGCGCACGTTGATGTCGGAGAAGTTGAGGCCGATGGCGGTGTGGCGCACGCGCACCTGGCGCGGCGCGGGCGGCGGCAGTTCGAGGTTCAGGGCTTCGAGGACCTCGGGCCCGCCGTGGCGATGGATGGCGATGGATTGCATGCCGCGAGTGTGCGCAGGAGTGCCGCGCCGCGCCCGTCCCCTCCGAGGGGACTGACACCGGAGCGAGCGCGCCCGACAGTGGCGCCATGACCAAGGCCACCTTCATCTGCGCCGACGGCGCCCGCCGCGACGTCGACGTTCCCGTCGGCACCAACCTCATGCGCGCCGCCTGCGACCACGGCATCGACGAGATCGTCGGCGACTGCGGCGGCTCGCTCAGTTGCGCCACCTGCCATGTCTTCGTGGAAGACGGCCCCGCGGACGCACTGCCCGCCATGGCCTCGACCGAGGACCAGATGCTCGACTACACGGCCGCGCCGCGGCAGGCCACGAGCCGGCTCTCGTGCCAGCTCGTGATGAGCGCGGCGCTCGACGGCCTGGTGCTGCGCATCGCCAACCCGCAGGTCTGACGCCATGACCGCGAACTGGCTGCAACTGGAAGACAAGGTCTGCGTGGTCACCGGCGCGGCCGGCGGCATCGGCATCGAGATCGCGCGCGAGCTCGCGTCGGTGGGCGCGAAGGTGGCGCTGCTCGACCGCGACGAGGCGGGCGCGGCCCGCGCCGCGGCCGACATCGCGGAAAGCGGCGCACGCGCGATCGCGCTGGGCTGCGACATCACCGACAAGGCCGACGTGGAACGCGCCGCGGCCGCGGTCGAGCGCGAGCTCGGGCGCTGCGACGTGCTGGTGAACAACGCGGCCACGATCTACGCCGCGGCGCTGATGGACATCGACATCGAGCGCTGGCACCGGCTGATGGCGGTGAACCTCGACGGCTTCCTGCTGTGCGCGCAGGCCTTCGGCCGCCAGATGATCGCCGCGGGCGGCGGCAGCATGGTGCACGTGGCCTCGATCTCGGGCCGCGTGCCGCAGCCCTACAGCGGCCCCTACAGCATCAGCAAGGCGGGCGTGAAGATGCTGTCGCAGTTGCTGGCGGTGGAGCTCGGCGAGCACCGCATCCGCAGCAACGTGGTGAGCCCGGCGATGGTGCGCACGCCGCTCACCGAGGGCATCTACACCCAGCCCGAGGTGCTCGCGAAGCGCGAGGCCATCGTGCCGGCCGGGCGCATCAGCGGGCCGAAGGACATCGCCGAGGTGGTGGCCTTCCTGGCCAGCCCGCGCTCGGGCTACGTGAACGGGCAGGACCTGCTGGTCGACGGCGGCCTCAGCACCGCCTGGCTGTCGCTGATTCCCCGCCCCGGCTTCGAGAAGCAGGACGCGCAGGCCCGATGACCCGCGTGCGGCCCGGTGGCCTGGCGGCGTTGGCCACGGTGCATTGCTGCAGCAGCGCGATGATGCGCGTCTGCGACCCGATGCTGCCGGCGCTCGCGCAGACCTTCGGCGTCACCACGGGCCGTGCGGCGCTCACGGTGTCGGTCTACGCGGTGGCCTATGGGCTGCTGCAGCTGCTGTTCGGCCCGCTCGGCGACCGCTTCGGCAAGCGCCGCACCATCGGCTTCGCGGCGCTGGGCTGCGTGGCCGGCAACCTGCTCGCGCTGGCGGCGATGAGCCTCGAGATGCTGGTGGTGGCGCGCTTTCTCGCCGGCGCCGCGGCGGCCGGCATCATCGCGCTGGTGCTGGCCTGGGTCGGCGATACCGTGCCCTATGCCGAGCGGCAGCCGGTGCTGGCGCGCTTCCTGATGCTGTCGCTGGGCGGCATGATCGCCGGGCAGTGGGTGTCGGGCGTGCTCACCGAATGGCTGGGCTGGCGCGCGGTGTTCGCGCTGCTGGCCGTGGTGTTCTGCCTCGGCGGCCTCGCGATCAGCCTCAACCGCGAAGTGCGTGCCGAGCCGGTGCGCTCGCCTTCGAGCCACGGCCATGGGCATCTGCGCGACATCCTGCGCGTGCTGGCCGAACCCTGGGCGCGCTGGATGCTGCTGGTGGTGATGGCCGAGGGCGCCTTCGCCTTCTCGGGCCTGGCCTTCCTGCCGGCCTTCCTGGTGCGCGAATACGGCCTCGGGCTCTCGAGCGCGGCGGGCGTGGTGGCGCTCTATGGCGTGGGCGGTTTCTTCTATGCCTTCGCGGCGCGCCGGCTGCTGGCGATATTTGGCGAAGGCGGGCTGGTGCTGGGCGGCGGCATCGCGCTGGGCCTGGGCTGGCTGGTGCTCGCGCTCGGCCGGCACTGGGCGCTGGCGCTGCCGGCCAGCCTGGTGGCGGGCCTGGGCTTCTACGCGCTGCACGGCACCTTGCAGACCCATGCCACGCAGATGGTGCCCGCGCTGCGCGGCACCGCGGTGAGCCTGTTCGCGTCCACCATGTTCCTCGGCATCGCGCTCGGCGTGGCCGTGGCCTCGGCGGCGGTGGACCGGATCGGCACGCGGCCGGTGTTCCTGGCCTGCGCGGCGGCGCTGCTGGCGATCGGCGCGGGCTTCGCGCTGAGCCTGCGGCAGCGGGCGGCGGCGCAGCCGCGGACCATCGGCTGAGGCCGCGCGCCCACGGCGCTTTTCTTCCGGCATGCGCCGCGCGTATGCAGAATGCGTTCCCACGCAGGGGCACCGGATCCGCCGGGCCTCATGGAAAAAAGCCAGGAGCACCCATGAAGAAATCCGAGGCGGGCACCGACCCCGCGATCTCCGCGCAGATCGACCAGAAGATCGCCGAGCTCGGCGACTGGCGCACCCAGACGCTGGGCCGCATGCGGCAGCTGATCAAGGAGGCCGATCCGGAGATCGTCGAGGAACTCAAGTGGATGGGCACGCCGACCTGGTCGCACGACGGCATCGTCTGCACCGGCGAGTCGTACAAGGGGAAGGTGAAGCTGACCTTCGCCAAGGGCGCCGCGCTCGCGGATGCGGCCGGCCTGTTCAACGCGAGCCTCGAGGGCAATGCGCGGCGCGCGATCGACATCGGCGAAGGCGAGACGGTCGATGCGCAAGCCTTCAAGGCGCTGATCCAGGAAGCGGTGGCGTTCAACGTGACGAAGAAGGCGGCGAAGGCGAAGCGCCCGGCATAGCCCGCCGCGGGCGAAAGCTCAGTCGCCGATGCCCACCAGCTGCCGCGGATACCGTCGGCCCTCGAGCTCGTCGACCAGCGCGCAGGCGAAGTCCGCATAGGAGATGCCGCTGCGGCCCTGCGCATCGCTGACCAGCGCGCCGACCGCGCAACGGTAGCGGCCGCTGCGCTCGCCCGGCGCGATGCGCGCGGCGGGCGCGAGGCAGGTCCAGTCGAGCCCCGAGGCGGCGAGGAGGGCCACCGCTTCCTCGTGCGCCTTGACCTTGGGCAGCAGTTCCGCCGGAAAGTCCGCCGTGTCGGCCAGCCGCCGGCCCGGCGCCACCGCGAGGCCGCCTGCACCGCCGACGGTGACGATGCGCGCGACGCCCGCCGTGCGCACCGCCTGCAGCATCGAGGTCGTGGCGCGCACCAGCAACTGCGCCAGCTCGGCCGGCGCGCCATAGGCGCTGACCAGCACGTCCTGCCCCTGCAAACCGCGCGCGAGCGCTGCCGCATCGAACACGTCGAACTCGGCGCGCGGCAAGGGCCGCACCAGGTGGCCGCGGCGCGCGGCCTCGAGCGCGACGTGGCGTCCCACGCGCCCGGTGCCGCCCACCAGCGCGATCTTCAACGGCGACATCAGGCGATGCGGCCCAGCCCGGCGCGAATGGTCGCGCCCGGCGCGGGCTCGAGCAGGTTGACCTCGGCGCGCTGGAACAGCGCGGTGCCATGGCGCGCGCGCTGCGCTCCGAACTCGGCCTGCAGCGCGGCGTCGCGGTCCAGCCGCTGGCGGCCGGCGTGCCAGGCCGCGGCATCGGGCCAGGCGTAGAGCAGCACGATCTTCTGCATGCCCGCGCCGGCCGCCATGTCCCACACGGCGAGCACGCGCGCGCCAGCCTCGCGCACGCGCGGCAGCCAGGTCTCGTGCAGGAACGCATTGGCGTTGGCGTTCTGCCCGGGCGCGATCTGCTGCTGCACCAGCTCGTGCAGGCCGCCCACCGGCTCGGCCGCGTCGGCCGCCGCGAGCGCCGGCCAGGCGGCGTTCGGCTTCAGGAAGAACAGGTCGTGGCGTTCCACCATCTCGTGGCCCGCGTTGGTCTCGGCGCGCACGCGCCACCACTCGGCATCGGCATAGAAGCTGGCCCACACGGCCTCGCGGTGCGCGTAGTCGCGGTAGGCCATCAGGTAGGCGAAGCGCGGCGCGTCGGGGCCGGCCACGGCCTGCCAGCGCGCGACGCAGTCGACGCCGTGCTTCTCGAACAGGGCCGGGAAATGGTGGTTGAAGCGGTCGTGCACGTCGGCCATGCGGCCCGGTGCCACCGCGTAGAGACGCAGTTCGTGGATCATGGCCGCCACCATAGCCATGGCACGGCGGCTGTCTGTCCCGCCGCAGGGGGGCATACCGCGCGCGGGGCGCTGCCTATGCTGGCCGGCGGCGGGCACCACGCCCGCGACTACGACAACCCGACCCGCGCACCATGGCCAAGCTCACCATCGTCTACTACAGCAGCACCGGCCACACCTGGCGCATCGCCCAGGCCATCGAGGAAGGCGCGCGCGCCATGGGCGCCGAAACGCGCCTGCGCAAGGTGCGCGAACTCGCGGGCCCCGAGACCATCGATGCCAAGCCGGCCTGGAAGGAACACCTGCAGGCCACGCGCGAGGTGCCCGAGGCCACGCCCGACGACCTCGCCTGGGCCGACGGCTTCGTGTTCGGCACGCCCACGCGCTTCGGACTGCCGGCCGCGCAGCTCAAGCAGTTCATCGACACGCTGGGCCCGCTGTGGGCCGCGGGCGGGCTGCAGGACAAGGTGGCGGGCGCCTTCACGGGTGCCGGCAACCTGCACGGCGGCCAGGAATCGACGCTGCTCGCGCTGCACAACGTCTTCTATCACTGGGGTTCGGTCATCGTGCCGGTGGGCTACACCGACAAGCGGATCTCGGCGGCCGGCGGCAACCCCTACGGCAGCAGCTTCAGCGACGGCCGCGGCCAGGGCCTGCCCGCGGAGAAGCTCGATGCCGCGCGCTTCCAGGGCGAGCGGCTCGCGCGCTTCGCGGGCGTGCTGGCGGCGGCCCGCGCACAGGCCGCCGGCTGAGGCAAGCGGCGACCATGCCCGTGCTAGTCTCGTGCGGATGGTCCCGCCCTCCCCCATGAAAGATGCGAAGTCCGGCCATGGCGCCGACGAGACGAACGGCACGGGCCACGGTGCCGGCGACGAGGACGCGGGCGGCGTGCAGGCGGTCGACACCGCGGTGCGCGTGCTGTCCGCGCTGATCGACACCGGCGCGCCGCTGATGCTCAAGACCGTGGCCGAGCGCGCCGAGATGCAGCCGCCGAAGGCGCACCGCTATCTCGTGAGCTTCTGCCGCAGCGGGCTGGCCGAGCGCGATGCCGCCAGCGGCGGCTACCGGCTCGGGCCGCTGGCGGTGCGGCTGGGCCTCGCGGCGCTGCGCCGGCTCAACGTGGTGCAGGTGGCCTCGCCCACGCTGGGCGAACTGCGCGACGAGCTCGGCTTCACCGTCGGCCTCGCGGTCTGGGGCGCGGCCGGGCCAACCTTCGTGCGCTTCGAGGAGACCAACGACGCGCTGATCATCAGCGGTCGACCCGGCTCGGTGATGCCGATGCTGACCTCCTCCACCGGCCGCATCTTCGGCGCCTACCTGCCGGCCTCGGTGACGGCGCCGCTGATCGACCGCGAGCTGTCGGGCGTGCCGCATCCGGGGCGCGACGCCTAACCCGGCCGCCGGCAGGATGACGCGCGCCGACGTCGAGACGCTGTTCGAGTCGGTGCGCAAGCGCAAGCTCGCGCGCATCCAGGGCGACCTCAATCCGGGGCTGCACGGCGTGTCGGCGCCGATCTTCGACCACGCGGGCGCGGTGGCCGGCGTGATGACCGTGATGGGCTCGGCCGGCCTGATCGACACCCGGCTCGACGGCCACGTGGCGACGGTGTTGTCGGCGCGCGCCGAGGACGTTTCGCGTCGCATGGGCTGGGGCTGAAACCGCCTGCCGCAGCGCAGCGGAGGGTTTCTCCTCACACAGTCAGGATTTCGATGAGCGTAATCTGATTACGGAATTTGAAACCTGCCCGGAACACAGAAGTCCGGGCAGTTGGCGCCCCGAAGGCGCCTGGCGGTACCCCAGGAGACAACGATGATGACGGTGATGATCCAGGACCGGCCCGCGGCCGCCTCCTCCTCGGAAGCGCAGCTCGCGCGCCTGGTCGACGGCATGGGCAGCGAGCGTTTCGCGCCCGCGCTCGCGAACTACCTGCATGCGCTGTGCGGCGCCGATCACTTCGCGGCCTTCCGCCTCGGCCAGGACGAGCTGCGCGAAGTGGCGGCCTGCTGCGTGCAGCCCGAGCGGACCGCGCGCGACCGCGTCGAGAGCTACGTCAAGCAGGGCCTGTGGAAGCACGACCCGGCCATGACGGAGGCCCAGCGCCGCGTCGACGGCGCGGCCGCCACCATCATCCACGTCGACTTCAGCGATCACGAATACGACGACCTGCGCCCGCGCGTCTACCCGCACGTGCGCGACCGCATCCTGCTGTGCGGCCGTGGCACCAACGGCGCCTTCGGCCTCAGCGTGCTGCGCGCCGACCCGCACACGCCCTTCGCGCACGACGGCATCGAGCGCCTCGCGCAGGCGGCCGAGCTGCTGCTGGCGATGCTCTCGAAGCACGCCGACGTCTGCCAGAGCCGGCCCGACGTGTCGCAGGCGCTGACCACGCTCGACGAGATCGAGAACTGCATCGTGGCGACCAGCCCGCTGCCGCGCCGCGAGGCCGAGGTCTGCGCGCGCATCCTCTACGGGCTGTCGTCGGTCGGCATCGCGCTCGACCTCGCCGTGAGCGAGGAGACCGTGAAGACCTACCGCAAGCGCGCCTACCAGCGGCTGGTGATCGGCAGCGAACGCGAGCTGCTGACCTGGTATCTCGCGCGCTGGGGCCGCTGGAGCGCGGAGCGTTTCCAGACGATGGCCTCGCGCGCGCTGCACTAGCCCCATTGAGCGTCCCCTGCAGCGGGACTGACCCCGGCGCCCGGCTGTGCCCCAATGAGGCCATGCCCGAGTCGCACCGATGCCGCCCCTGCTCCAACCCTCCGCCGTCCAGCTGATCCTCGAGGATCACCAGGCCCTCGCGACGGTGCTGCGGGCGCTGGGCGACAGCGTCGAGCAGGCGCGCCGCTCGGCCCGCCGGCCCGATTTCGACGAGCTGCGCGCCATGCTGTTCTACCTCGACGAGATGCCCGCGCGCATGCACCACGCGAGCGAGAGCGAGCTGCTGTTCCCGAAGATCCGCGAACGCTGCCCGGCGCTGCGCCCGGTGCTGGCCCGGCTCGAGGCCGAGCACGAGCGCGGCGAATCCTCGGTGCGCGAGCTCGAGCATGCGCTGACCGCCTGGGAGCTGATGGGCGAGGTGCACCGCGAATCCTTCCAGCTGCTGCTGCACACGCACTCGACCGTCTACCTCGGCCACATGGAGGTCGAGGAAAGCTACGTGCTGCCGGTGGCCGCCGACTACCTCTCGCCCGCCGACTGGCGCGAACTCGCCGAGGCGCTCGCGCGCCAGCGCGGCGACACCGATGCCGCGATGACGCAGGGCCACCGCGCGCTGTTCGCACGCATCACCGCCCGCACCTCCTGCCCCGACCCCACGCTCCAGAAATGACCATGCAAGACATCGACGTTCCCGTTCTCATCGTCGGCGGCGGAGGCTGCGGCCTCGCGGCCTCGCTGTTCCTCTCGCGCCAGGGCATCGCGAGCCTGCTGATCGAACGCCATCCGGCGCCGGGCCGGCTGCCCAAGGCGCGCTACATCAGCCAGCGCACCATGGAACTGCTGCGCCAGTTCGAGGTGGCCGAGCGCGTCTACGAGCGCTCGATGCCGCTGGCCCACATCTCGCACATCCGCTGGTGCACCACGCTGGCCGGCGACGGCGAGCTCGACCGCCGCACCTTCTACCGCATCGAGTCCTTCGGCGGCGGCTCGCTCGCGCAGCACTATGCGAAGGACAGCCCCTGCGAGTCGACGCTCTACCCGCAGGTGCGCATGGAGCCGCTGCTGCGCGAGCTGGCCTCGGCCGAGGCGAACGCGCAGGTGCGCTACCACCACCAGCTGCAGTCCTTCGAACAGGACGACAACGGCGTGACCGCGCGCGTGCTCGACCGCGACAGCGGCGAGGAATACCGCGTGCGCGCGAAGTACCTGATCGGCGCCGACGGCGGCAAGACCGTGGGCCCGACGCTGGGCGCGCTGATGAGCGGCGCGACCGACCTCGCGCACATGGTCACGGTCTATTTCCGCGCCGATCTCTCGAAGTACTGGGACGACGACCACTCGATGACCACCTGGTTCGTCAATCCCGAGGGCGGCTCCTGGGCCAGCGGCGTGCTGGGCCAGCTCGGGCCCACGCGCTTCGGCCGGCATTCCGAGGAGTGGATGTTCCACTTCAGCTTCCGGCCCGACGACCCTTCGCGCTTCGAGGAGGCGTCGCTGCTGCCGCGCATGCGCGAACTGCTCAAGATCCCCGACCTGCATCCCGACATCATCGGCATCGGCCACTGGACGGTCGAGGGCGTGCTGGTCGACCGCTACCGCTGGGGCCGCGCGCTGCTCGCGGGCGATGCCGCGCACCGCCATCCGCCGACCACCGGCCTGGGCCTGAACTCGGCGATCCAGGACGCGCACAACCTGGCCTGGAAGCTCGCGGCCGTGCTCAAGGGCGAGGCGCACGACAGCCTGCTCGACAGCTACGAGGCCGAGCGCCGCCCGGTGGCCGCGTTCAACATCCAGTGGGCGCTGATGACCTTCCAGAACCACCAGCTCACCGATGCCGGCATCGGCCTGGTGCGCGGCAATGCCGAGCTGAGCCAGGCGAACTTCCGCCGCTACTTCGCCGACGACGCCGAGGGCCGCACGCGGCGCGCGCGGCTGGCGCAGATCATGGAAGTGCAGCGCATGGAATGGCAGGCGCACGACATCGAACTGGGCTACCACTACGAGCTCGGCGCCGTCATGCCCGACGGCACGCCCACGCCCGAGCGCGACCCGCTGGGCCAGACCTACGTGCCCACCACCCGGCCCGGCCACCGGCTGCCGCACGCCTGGCTCGAGCGCGACGGCCAGAAGATCTCCACGCTCGACCTGGTGCGCCCGGGCCGCTTCACGCTGCTGACCGGCCGCCAGGGCTCGGCCTGGGCCGATGCCGCGGCGACGCTGGCGCATGGCGCCGGTCTGCCGGTGGACATCGTCGAGATCCACGACACGGCCGCGGTGCGCGACATCGAAGGAACTTGGCGCTGCCTGCGCGGCGTCTCGTCGGACGGCGCGATCCTGGTGCGGCCCGACCAGCACGTGGCCTGGCGCGCGATGGGCCGAAGCGACAGCGCGCGCGGCCAGCTTGCCGCGGCCTTTGCGAAGATCCTGCAGCGCGATCTCGCGGCCTGACATTCCAACGAACGAGGAGACAGCCACCATGCAACGACGCACCCTGCTTTCGCTCCTGGCCACCGGCGCCCTGGCACCCGCGGCCTTCGGCGCGGCGGCCCAAGGCAACTGGCCCAACCAGCCGATCCGCCTGATCGTGCCCTACCCGGCCGGCGGCGGCACCGACTTCTTCGCGCGCCTGGTCGCGCCCGGCATGGGCGAAGTGCTGGGCCAGCCGGTGATCGTGGACAACCGCCCCGGTGCCTCGGGCATCATCGGCGCGACCGCCGTGGCCAAGCAGCTCGCGCCCGACGGCCACACCTTCCTGCTCGGCGACATGACCACCTACGCGGTCAACCCTGCCATGTTCGACAAGCTGTCGTACGACCCGCTCAAGGACCTGCGCACCGTGACCATGACGGCGAAGTTCGACTTCCTGCTGGTGGTCAATCCGAACACCCTGCCGGTGCGCAATCTGCAGGAGCTGATCGCGCTGGCCGCGCGCACGCCCGAGGGCCTGAACTACGGCTCGCCGAGCGTGGGCACCACGCATCACCTCGCCACCGAGCTGCTGGCGCGCGAGACCGGCATGAAGCTGGTCGCCATCACCTACAAAGGCGGCGGGCCCGCGGTACAGGACCTGCTGGGCGGCCAGGTGGGCCTGATGTTCCTAGACCGCGCCACCGCGCGGCCGCACATCGAGTCGGGCCGGCTGCGCCCGATCGCCGCGGCCGGCGCCAGGCGCATCGCTGCCTATCCCGAGGTGCCGACCGTGGCCGAGCAGGGCGTGAAGGGTTTCGAAGTCGAGGGCTGGCAGGGCTTCAGCGTGCGCACCGGCACGCCCGATGCCGTGGTGCAGGCGTTGCAGGCGGCCTATCTCAAGGCCATCGCGCCGGCCGAGATCCGGCGCAAGCTCGGCGAGGCGGGCATCGACCCGGTGGGCGGCACGCCCGAGCAGTTCACCCAGTACATCCAGTCGGAGACCGTCAAGTGGGGCCGCGTGGTGCGCGAGCGCGGCATCAAGGCCGAATGACGGCGGCTTGAACGTCTGCTCGACGGCTACTTGAGGCAGGTCTTGGTGAAGATGCCGTCGTGCGCGGCCGTGGCCTCGCAGGCCGGCGCGGCGGTCTGGATGACCGTGGCGGTGGCGGCATCGTCCTTCTCCACCGCCCAGGCCATGGGCGCGAGGATTGCGAGGAAGAACGAACCCAACAGGGCAGCACCGGCTGCCAGCGATCCAATTTTTTTCGTCATGTGCGGCTCCTGGTGCTTGCCGGGCAACAGGCCCGACGCATGGGGACCGATGGTGGGGGCCGGGCGGGCGGGCACCCGTCAGTGCCGGAGCACGGCGCTTGTAGGCGGGCGCTGTATTCAGGGCTGCGGGGCCGCGCTAGTGTTTGAACCCTGATTCGCGTTGCGCGCGAAGCGCAAGGATGAAGACGGTATCGATCTCGGCCAGGTAGCGGTAGAGCGCGACGTATCCACGAACGCCCTTGCCGATCACCAGCTCTCGTTTGCCTTGCCGCACCGGCCTTCCGATCAGCGGACTGTGGGCCAGGACTTGAATCGCCTGGATGATCTCGTCGACCCGTTCGGGCATGTCCGCCGCCTGGTGACGCGCCATGTGCTCCACGAAACGATCGATGTCCTCGAGGACGGCTGGGGCGAGCTCGATATGCGCCACAGGTTCAGCGCGCCCCTACACGGGCGCGCGGGCGGCGCGGCTTTTCTCCCTTGGCGCGGGCCTCGAGATACGCCTTGGCATCCGTCCAGGAGACCGTCTGCCGGGTTTGCAGCAGCAAGGCCCAGCGCTCCTCCGCCACGCGGTGCAGTTCCTCATCCATCTCGCTGCGCTCGACGGTCTCCGCGAGCGTGTCGAGGATGAATCCATGAGACGTCTTCCCTGCACGCTCCGCGGCCGCTGCAATCCTTGCCTTCAGAGCGTCTTCGATTCGGATGGTGGTGGTAGACATGCAGGTCCTTCTCTCGGCCAGCGGCCGCGAGCCAATGTAGCACAAGTGTGCTGCAAACGACCCATACCCTCAGCGCCGAAGCCCGGCGCTTGTACGCGGGCGCTGTATTCAGGACTGCAGGGCCGCCCCCGCCGCAGCGCGGATCCGCTCGGCCGACTGGCGGGCGCGCCGCATGATGGCCGGGGTGTCGTAGGCCACCAGGCGGCCGCCGCGCTTGAGGATGCGGCCGTCGACCATCACGGTCTCGACGTTGGCGGCGCTGCCGCTCTGCACGATCGCGGTCTCGGCGTTGCCTACCGGGCCGACGTTGAGGTCATCGGTGCGCACCAGGATGATGTCGGCGCGCTTGCCCTCGACGATCGAGCCCGTGACCTCGCCGAGCCCCAGCGCCATGGCGCCGTTGATCGTCGCCATCTCGATCACCTCGTGCACGCCCACCGGCCTGGCGCCCGCGCTCGGCGTGCCGGCCCAGGGCACGCCGAGGTTCCAGGTGAAGCGCATCGCCTCGAACATGTCGGGCGGCGCGATCGAGGTGGCGTCGCTCGACAGCGAGACCGCGAGGCCCGCCGCGCGCATCGCGAACAGCGCGGCGCGCGCGTCGCCGGTGCCGCTCAGGCGCAGCTCGGAATGGGTGGCGAAGCTCAGCGGCGTCTTCGTGCGCGCGAGCGCCGCGAGGTCGGCCGGGCTCGCGGGCACGTAGTGGGCGATCATGAAATCGGGCCCGAGGTAGCCGCGCCGCTCGTAGTCGAGCGCGTCGACGTTGTCGGGCGCCTCCTGCGGCGCATGGATCGCGACCGGCAGCGCGCTGGCCTTGGCGAACTTCATCTCCTCGTGGAAGACGGCCTCGGTGCTCTGCTGCGGGCCGCGCAGGTTCAGCCCCAGGTGCACCAGGCCGGCCAGCGGCGAGCGTTCGCCGAACCAGTCGCGCCGCACGCGCGCCAGGTCCTCGTAGCGGTTGAGTTCGTCGGCCGGCATCTGGTCGACATGGCCGTAGGAATAGCGCGCGCGCAGCAGCGACTGCCGGTGCGCGCGCAGCTCGGCGTCGGCATGGGCCGGCGAGCGCGTGTTGTGCGACCAGTTGTGCACGGTGGTGGTGCCGCCCTGGGCCAGCTCGGCGCAGCCCAGCAGCACGCTGTTGTAGAAATCCTCGGGCGTGTAGAGGGTCGAGGTCGCGCCCTTGGCCGGGTAGTAGGAGAAGCCCTCGCGCGCCGTGAAGCTGCGGCCGATCGCGCTCCACAGGTGGTAGTGGGAATTGACGAAGCCCGGCATCACGATGCGGTCGGTGGCGTCGATCACCTCGACGCCCGGCGCGCGCAGGCCGCGGCCCACCTTCTCGATGGTGCCGTCGCGCACCAGCACGTCGGCGCGTGGCAGGGTTCCGGTGGTGCGGTCGACCGTGATCACCGCGCCGTTGCGGATCAGGTAGCTGCCGCGGCTGGCCCGGGCGGAAGTGGCGAGCGCTGGCGCGCCGGTGGCGGCCACGGCCAGGGCGCCGGCCAGGCGGATGAAGTTTCTCTTGCTGGTCTGCATGGGCTGTCCCGGTGAGGAAGTGGAAAAAAAGATTGCGTGCCTCAGCGCGCATTGAGAAAGAAAGCCCCCGTCATCGCGAGCCCCGTCAGCACCACGAACCCACGCACCAGCTCCGGCCGCAGCCGCCGCGCGGCCGGTGCCGCCCGCATAGCCGCCGGCCGTGGCGCCGAGCGCCATCCACAGCGCATGGGTCCAGACGATCGCGCCGCTGGCCGCGTAGATCGCGACCGCCATCAGCGTGAGGATGGCCGAGACGAAGTTCTTGATGCCGTTCATGCGGCCCATGTCGGCATGCCCGAGCGCGCCGAGCACCGCGAGCAGCAGGATGCCGAGGCCGCCGTTGAAGTAGCCGCCGTAGACCGCGACCGCCACGATGCCCAGGTCGGCGAGCCAGGCGCGCCCCGGTGCGGCGGCCTCGGCCCGACGGCGGACCAGGGCCGGCCCGATCGCGAACAGCAGCGTCGCGGCCAGCAGCAGCCAGGGCACGATGCGGCCGAAGGCCTGGTTCGAGGTCGACAGCAGCAGCGCCGCACCGGCCGCGCCACCGAGCACCGAGAGCACGCCCAGCCGAAGCAGCGAGGGCGACATCGGCCCCGCGAGCTCGCGCCGCAGCGCCCAGGCCCCGGCCAGGTAGCCCGGCAGCAGCGCGGCGGTGCCGGTGGCATTGGCCGACACCAGCGGCACGCCGACCAGCGCCAGCGCGGGCAAGGTGAGGAAGCTGCCGCCGCCCGCCACCGCGTTGAGCGCGCCGGCCAGCGCCGCGGCGCCGCCGAGCAGCGCCCATTCGAAGGCCGTGGTCACGGCTTGCGCGCCGGCAGCGACATGCGGTCGGTGCGCAGCAGCGCCGTCAGCACCACCCCCACGGCCGCCAGCAGCGTGATCTGCAGCAACCCGGCCGAGCCCCAGCCCAGGCGCGCGGCGATGGCGCCGATGATGTAGCCCGCGAAGGCGCCCGCGCCGTAGAGCGTGGTGACGAACACGCCCGTGGCGCGGTTGGTGAGCGAGGCGCGCACCGCCTTGATGTGGTAGCCGGCCAGGTTCACGTAGAGCACGCCGCTGACCACCAGGCCCCAGGCGAAGGACAGCGCGGACTGCACCCAGATGCCGGTGGGCCCGGAGAACAGCAGGAAGCCCAGCAGCCCGGTGCCGACGAAGCTCAGCGACAGCACCAGCTTGGGATGGAAGCGGTCGCCGAGCCAGCCGCCGAAGATGGAGGCGAACACGCCGAAGCCGAAGATGCTCATCACGCGGCCGGTGTCGGCCGGCGTGTAGTGCAGGTGCTCGCGCAGGAAGGTCGGGTACATGCCGAGGTAGCCGTAGATGCACAGGCCGCCGATCACGCTCATCGCGGTCAGCAGCACGGTGTTGCGGTTCCACATGCGCTCGGCGCCGCGCTGGTCGGCGCGCGTGTCGGCCGCGGCCACGTTCTCGGTCATGCGCCGGCCCACGGTGAGCGCGATCAGCGCCATGGCCGCGAAGCCCGCCACGCCGAACACCACCAGCGGCAGCCGCCAGTCGCGCTCGGCGCCGATCAGGTGGCCGCCGAGCAGCGGCCCGACGATCGCCCCGATGCCGAACGAGAAGTTGATCGCGCCCACGGCCGTGGCACGGTAGCGCGCGAAGTGGCTGGCCGCGATCGCGATCACCACCGTGAGCTGCATCGCCTCGCCGATGCCGGTGGCGGCGCGGTAGGCGATCATGTCGGCGAAGCCGTGCGAGTAGGCCGTGAGCAGCGTGCCCAGCGAGAAGATCGCGATGCCGATCTGCAGCACGGTCTTGCGCGACAGCCGCGCCAGCAGGTAGCCGGTGGGCACGCCGGCCACCGCCATGCCGAGCGTGAAGATGGTCGACAAGAGGCCGGTGTCGGCCAGCCCGAAGCCGAACTCGCGGCGCACGTCGGCCGCGATCAGCGGAAAGATCTGCCGGTCCATCGCATTGAGCGCGTAGGACGCGAGCAGCACCAGGAACATGGCGATCTCGAGGCCGCTGATGGGCGCCTCGCGGCGCGCGTCGCCGGCCAGCGGCAGGGCCGAGGTGGTGGAATGCACGATCTGTCTCCTTCTCGCCGGGGCGAGACTCTTGTTCTGGGGGAAAGGGAGCCCCGGCGGCGCGCGCCGGGGCGGGTATCAAGCGGCGTTGCGCGTCGCGAGATGCCAGTCGAGGATCTGCTCGCCGGTGAAGAAGCCGACGTCCTCGCGCTCGCGGATGTGCGCCAGCGCCTCGCGGAAATAGCGCAGCCGGTGCGGCGCGCCCATGATGTACGGATGCACCACCAGCGCCATCACGCGCGCCGAGTCCCTGGCGTCGGCGTACAGCTGCTCGAACTGGTCGATGGCGCGGTCGCGGTACTCGCTGGCCTTGTGGTGCTGGATCAGCATCATCGCCACGTCGTTGCATTCCTGCGTGTAGGGCACGTTGACGATCTGGCCGCCGTTGCGCGTCTTCAGTTCCACCGGCTGGTCGTCGAGCACCCAGTCGCAGACGTACTCGTAGCCCTGCTCGGCCAGGATGTCGGGCGTGTGCCAGGTCTCGGTGAGGCCCGGGCCGAGCCAGCCGCGCGGGCGCTTGCCGGTGTAGGCGCGGATCGCCTCGGTGGTCCTGGCGATGTCCTCGGCCTCGTCGGGCACCTTCTGCATGTTGCGCTGGCCGAAGCCGTGGCCGATGAATTCCCAATCGCGCGCCTTCGCCGCCCTGGCGATCGGCTCGTAGGCCCCGATGGCCGAGCCGTTGATGGCGAGCGTGGCGGGAATGCCGAGCGCGTCGATCGCCTCGAGCATGCGCCAGAAGCCGACACGGTTGCCGTACTCGTGCCAGGCCCAGTTCGGGATGTCGGGCATGGGCGAGCCGCCGGCCGGCGGCGTGAGCACGGTGCGCGGCATGGTCTCGTCGATGTTCCACTCCTCGACGTTGACGATGACCCAGACGGCGAGCCGCTTGCCGCCGGGCAGCCGGCGGGCGGGACGGTCGGCGATGGCCGAGTAGGCGATGCGTTCGAGCGGTTTCATGCGGTGTCTCCTTGGCCTTGTCGGTTCAGACGATCTCGACCTGCAGCGGCGCGAGCCCCTCGATGCGGCCCGTGAGCCGGTCGCCGCGCTGCACCGGGCCCACGCCCTCGGGCGTGCCGGTGAAGATCAGGTCGCCGGGCAGCAGGCGGTACTGCTTCGACAGCTCGCTGACGATCTCGTGCACGTTCCAGATCATCTTCTCGAGCACCGAATCCTGCCGCACGCTGCCGTTGACCGCGAGGTTCAGCGCGCCCGAGCGGATGTGGCCGACGCGCGCCACCGGGTGGATCGGCCCGCAGGGCGCCGAATGGTCGAAGGACTTGCCCTGCTCCCACGGCAGGCCGCGCTTGTTGCACTCGCGCTGGCGGTCGCGGCGCGTCATGTCGAGGCCGGCCGCGTAGCCGAACACATGGTCGAGCGCGGCGTCGGGCGAGACGTTCGAGGCCTCGCTGCCGATCGCCACCACCAGCTCGAACTCGAACTGGAAGTCCTCGGTCAGCGTCGGATAGGGCACGCGGCCGTCGGTCACCACCGCGTCGGCCGGCTTCTGGAAGAAGAACGGCGGATCGCGCTCGTCGCCCTCCTTCATCTCGCGGATGTGGGCCAGGTAGTTGCGGCCCACGCAGTAGACGCGGCGCACGGGGAACTGCCGGTCGCTGCCGACGATGTCGATGGAGATGGGGGCGACCTCGAGGGCCTCGGCGGTGCCGGGCGCGGGACTGGGGGACATTGCGGTTGTCTCTCTGGAAGGTTGTGGAAGGAGTGGCTAGAGTCTAGGAACGAGGCCTCCTCGCCTCAACGCACAGGCTTGCGCAAAGATATGCAATCCTTGCGATTCCTCGTGCCAGGCCCGCCATGCAACCAGCGCCCTCCCTCATCGACCCGCCCCTGCCGCGCTCCGGTGCCGCACGCCCCGCCATCGGCAACTACACCATGGCCACGCGGGCACAGCGCGCCTATTTCGGCATCCACGACCAGACCAACATCCTGCCGAACCCGGTGCCGCACCGGCACGAGTACTTCCAGATCTACGTCAACACGCGCGGCGAGACCACGCACTACATCGGCGGCGGCCAGCGCCCGATCGGGCCCGGCACGGTGAGCTTCGTGCTGCCCTTCCTGGTCCACTACATCCCGAACGCGGCCGACGGCGTGTTCCACATCATCAACATCAGCAAGGACTACCTGCTGCCCTCGCTCGACCTCGACGTGTTCGAGCTCTCGGAGGTGCCGCTGGCGCGCGCGCCCGAGCTCGCGCCGTTCCGCTTCCAGCACTGCCTGGACTTCCGCTTCGACGCGGCCGAGACCGAAGCGCTGCAGGCGCTGTGCGAGCGCATGACGCAGGAGGCGCAGCGGCCCTCGGGCGAGGACACGGCCAGCCACCTGCTGATCCGCGGCCACCTGCTGAATCTGATCGGCATGGTGTGGCGGCGCTACGGCGAGGACTTCCGCCACTGCGAGGCCCAGGGCATGGTGCTGCAGTCGTACAAGCAGGCCGTGCTGCGCTGCATCCGCTACATCACGCAGAACCTGGCGCAGGAACTGACCCTGGGCGACGCGGCGCAGGCCAGCCACGTGTCGGCCACCCACCTGGCGCATCTGCTCAAGAGCGAGACCGGCAAGACCTTCCTCGAGATCGTGACCGAGCGGCGCATCGACCGCGCCAAGACGCTGCTGGTCTTCACCTCGGCCTCGGCGGCCGAGATCGGCGAGAGCACGGGCTTCGCCGAGCCGGCCCATTTCGCGCGCCGGTTCCGGCAGGTGGTGGGCACCACGCCCTCGGCCTACCGGCGCCAGTACCAGGGCGTGGGCGCGCGGACCTGGATCGAATAGCGGCGCCGCGTCGATGGACTCCCTGATCGCCGCCGCCGCACGCGCGCTGGCCGCGGGCGATGCGCTCGGCGCGCTCAAGCGGGTCGCGCTGCGCGACGATCCGCCAGCGCTGGCGCTGCGCGGCATCGCCATGGCCCAGCTCGGCGACCATGCGCGCGCCCGCGAACTGCTGCGACGCGCCGCGCGCGGCTTCGGCGCGCACGAGGCGCTGGCACGCGCGCGCTGCGTGGTCGCCGAGGCCGAGGTGGCGCTGGCGATGCGCGACCTCGGCGGCTCGCCGCGCGCGCTGCTGGCGGCGGCCGCCACGCTCGAGGCGCATGCCGATCCCGCCAACGCGCTGCAGGCCTGGCTGATCGCGGCGCGGCGATCGCTGCTGCTCGGCCGGCTCGACGAGGCACGCGACGCGCTGGCCCATCTCGACGGCCAGGGCCTGCCGGCCTCGCTCGCGGCGGTGGCCGAGCTCGCCACCGCCGAACTGGCACTGCGTTCCCTGCACACCGCGCCCGCGCGCGAAGCCCTGGCCCGTGCGCGCATCGCCGCCGAGCATGCGGGCGTGCCGGCGCTGCTGGCCGAGGTGGTCGACACGCGCGCCGCGCTCGACCGCCCCGCGGCGCGGCAACGCTTTCCCGGCGGCGAACGGATGCTGCGGCTCGACGAGGTCGAGGCGCTGCTCGACTCGGGCACGCTGGTGGTCGATGCCTGCCGCCGCGGCGTGGGCGCGGGCACGACATGGCGCGCGCTGGCGCGCCGCCCGGTGCTGTTCGCGCTCGCCCTCGCGCTGGCCGAAGCCTGGCCCGGCGACGTGGAACGCGAGGCGCTGATCGCGCAGGTGTTCCGCACGCGCGACCCCGACGAGACCCACCGCGCGCGCCTGCGCGTCGAGATCGGCCGGCTGCGCGCCCTCGTCAAGCCGCTGGCGCGCATCGAGGCCAGCGCGCGCGGCTTCGTGCTGCGGCCGCACGACGAGGGGCCCGTCTCGGTGCTGGCGCCGCCGATCGCCGGCGAGCAGGCCGCGCTGCTCGCGCTGCTGTCCGACGGCGCCGCCTGGTCGACCTCGGCGCTGGCACTCGCGCTCGACGCCAGCCAGCGCACCGTGCAGCGCGCGCTGGCCGAGCTCGAGGCCGAAGGCCGCGTGCGCGCCATCGGCCAGACCCGCGCGCGCCGCTGGCTGGCGCCGCCGCTGGCCGGTTTCACGACGATCTTGTTACTCCCCTCCACGCTCGCGATTGCATAGAGTTGTCTCCAAGGCGCCGATGTCCGGTGCCCTCCCAAGGAGCCAACTATGACAGCCAAGACCATCCACGACAGTTCCAGGGCCCGGGCGGCCGAGATCGTGCGCGAGTACGGGCCCTTCGCGGGCGCCACCCAGGTGCACGGCGTGACCCACGACGGCCAGCGCGTCTGGGCCGCCACCGGCGAGAAGCTGGTGGCCTTCGACCCCGACAGCGGCGAGACCACCAAGGCGCTGGACCGCGCCTGCGACGCCGGCACGGCCTTCGACGGCACGCATCTCTACCAGATCGCCGAAGCCCGCATCGACAAGATCGACCCCACCACCGGCCAGGTGCTGGCCTCGATTCCCGCGCCCGGCCAGGGCAGCGACTCGGGCCTCACCTGGGCCGAGGGCAGCCTGTGGGTGGGCCAGTACCGCGACCGCAAGATCCACGAGATCGATCCCGCGACCGGCGCCGTGCGCCGCACCATCGAGTGCAACCGCTTCGTGACCGGCGTGACCTGGGTCGACGGCGAGCTGTGGCACGGCACCTGGGAGGCCGAGGAGAGCGACATCCGCCGCATCGACCCGCGCAGCGGCGAAGTGCTCGAGCGGCTCGAGATGCCGCGCGGCACCGGCGTCAGCGGGCTCGAGTCCGACGGCGCCGGCCTCTTCTACTGCGGCGGCGGCCCGAGCGGCAAGGTCCGCGCGGTGCGCCGGCCCGCGCACTGATCCACCGAGCCTCACGCAAGGAGCATCCGATGAATGCAACGACCACCGAAGCGGGCACGACGCACCACGCCGTCGTCTCCAGGGACCAATGGACCGAGGCGCGCCGCGCCCTGCTGAAACGCGAGAAGGAACTCACGCGGCTGGGCGACCAGATCGCGCGCGAACGCCGCGCCCTGCCCTGGGTGCGTGTCGAGAAGGACTACGTCTTCGACACGCCCGACGGCCCGCGCGCGCTGGCCGACCTGTTCGAAGGCCGCAGCCAGCTGCTGGTGCAGCACTTCATGTTCGCGCCGGGCAGGGAACAGGGCTGCCCGAGCTGTTCGTACATGGCCGACCACAACGACGGCGCCGCCCCGCACCTGGCCGCGCGCGACGTCACGCTGCTCGTGGTCTCGCGCAATGCGCTGCCCGAGATCGAGCGCTTTCGCGAACGCATGGGCTGGAAGTTCAAGTGGGTGTCGTCGGCACGCAGCGACTTCAACCACGACTTCCATGTCAGCTTCACGCCCGAGGAATTCGCGAGCGGCTCGGTCTACTACAACTTCGGCATGCAGCCCTTTCCGCAGGCCGAGGCGCCGGGCATCAGCGTGTTCTTCAAGGACGCGGCGGGCCAGGTGTTCCACACCTACTCGCGCTACGGCCGCGGCGTGGAGGTGATGATGGGCGCCTATCCGTTGATCGACCTCGTGCCCAAGGGACGCGACGAGGAAGGGCTCGAGCACACGATGGCATGGGTGCGGCATCACGACCGCTACGAATCGCGGCCCGCGGCGCATGCGTGCTGCGGATCGCGCGGCTGAGACCTTCCATGACCGCGCTCTGGCCCTGGCTGGCTGTCGCGGGACTCGGCGCCTTCCATGGGCTGAGTCCGGCCAATGGCTGGATGTTCGCCGCGGCCTGGGGCGTGCAGACGCGTGACGCTGGAAGGGCACGGCGCGCGCTGCTGCCGATCGCCGTCGGGCATTTCGCATCGGTCGCGATCGTGGCCTTCGTCGTCGCGCAGGGGCTGTGGCTGGACCGTGCGCTGGTGCAGGTGCTGGCTGGTGCGCTGCTCCTCTTCGCGGCGGCCTACCGGCTGCTGCGCGGCGGCCGATCCACCATTGGATCGCGAGCGAGCCATGCGGGCCTCGCGGGCTGGTCCTTCGTGATGGCGACCGCGCACGGCACCGGGCTCATGCTGGTGCCCGCGCTCGTGCCGCTGTGCCTCGGCGGCGATCCCGCGCGGGCCATCACCGCATCGGGCTCGATGGCGCTGGCGCTCGCCGCGGTCGCGGTGCACACGGCGGCGATGCTGCTGGCCACCGGGCTGATCGCCACCGGCGTGTGCCGCGGCATCGCGCGGCATCCGCGGCTGCTCGAGGGCCGGGCGCTGCGACTGGGCTGGACCGTGGCGCTGTCGGCGGCCGGCTTGCTGTTGATCGCGACGCACTGACCTTTCTCCGGATTCTTTCATCACCCTCATTCCCGCTGGCTGCGAGCCTGGACCTGTATCGCGACACGGTGCTCAAGGCACTCGCCGGGACGACCCACCCCGGCCGTGCTGGCGGGCCACAGCTTCGGCGGAATCACCATCTCGGCGGTTGCCGAGACGACACCGGAAAAGGTCGAGACCCTGGTCTACGTGGCCGCCTACCCAGATGCGCTTCGGAGGGGTCGACAAGGTCTATGTGCACACCAGCAAGGATCAAGTCATCAGCCCGGCCTTCCAGGCCAGGACGGTGGCGGCCACGCCGGTGCGCAGCGCCACCACGCTCGCCACGGGGCACACGCCGTTCCTGACGGATCCCGCGGGCCTCGTGAAGGCCATCGAGGACGCAGCCCGCTGATTCAACGGCCCGGCAACCCGCCGGCGCGTCGTCGCGTTCGACCATCGCAGGGCAGGCACGGCCAGGGACGATGCGCCGCATGCCACGCATGGCGAAGGCTAGCCCTCGCCATGCAGCGACTTGAACGCCTGGGGTCCCGCGACGACGCCGGTCAGAAACAGGTCGATGGAAAACTGGACCATGCGCTGCATGTCCAGGCCGCTGTCGGTTCGCGGCGTACGCCCGGCAAGGATGAGGGCCGCGACACCATGCTCCATCGACCATGCCGCGTGGGAGAGGTAATGGAGTTGCTCGCGCGGCCAGCCGTTCTCCAACGCCAGGTCGAACACCGCGTTCGCGAAGTAGCTGTAGGAGACATCGCTGCTTCTCTCCATGTCGCCGCGGCGAAAAGCGAGCAGCAAGCGCGGGCCGGTCATGAGATCGAACAGTCCGGCGTGATCGAGCGCGTACTGGACGTAGCTCAGCATCATCTCGCGCGCCTTGGGAAAAGCCGGAAGCGCGCGTGCCGAGATCTGCTTGCGTTGCTCCGCGAGCTCCTCGAATCCGCTTCGCGCGATGGCTGCCAGCAGGTCGTCCTTGCCGGCAAAGTGGCGCGAGGGGGCCGCCTCCGACACACCGAGCCTGCGGGCCAGCGCGCGCAAGCTCAACTCGCTCGCGCCGCTCTCCTCGAACATCTTGCGCCCCTCGAGCACGAGCGCGTTGCGCAGGTCGCCTCGCTCGTAAGCCGGCTCTCGCAGAGCCGCTCGCGCCTCCCTGGACGGCTTTTTCGATTCCGCGGAAGTACGCGCACCGGGTGACTCGGATCTATGAGGCATCGCTGAAGGCCATTGGGAGCATGGCCCGATTTTAAGCGCCGATCCGGCTCGGGTTAACACTGATAACACGCGCAGTTAACACCGATAACAATGTGCCCGGGACGCATCTGGCGTCGCAACCCACCAAGGAGAACGTCTTGAGCTCGATCGACTATGAAAAGGACGGCGCCGTCGGCATCGTCACGATGGCGAAACCGCCGCACAACCTCATCGACAACGCGATGCTGGAGGCGTTGATGAGCGCCTACGAGACCGCGGTGCGCGAGGGCTGTCGCGCCATCCTTCTTCGCAGCGGCATGCGGCATTTCTGCGCCGGCGCCGACCTGGACCTGTTGTCGCTCGAGCAGCCCGATGCGCAGGCCCTGGCCCGCCTGTGGAAGGCGCTCGAGGACGTGCCGGTGCCCACGGTGGCAGCGGTGCACGGCGCGGCATTGGGCGGTGGGCTCGAGCTGGCGCTGACCTGCGACATGATCATCGCGGCCGACACGGCCTCCTTCGGCATGGCCGAGGCCTCGCTCGGGCTGCTGCCGCTGCTGGGCGGCGTCCAGCGCGTCGTCCAGCGCGCGGGGCCGGCACGCGCCAAGGAACTGGCGATGTTCGGGCGACGCAACGATCCGCGAGCGCTCGAACGATGGGGCGTCATCAACCTCGTTGCCGCCGAAAGCGAACTGCTCGACGTGGCGATGTCGTGGGCCAGGCAACTGGCATCGGGCGCCACGGTGGCTTTCCGAGGCGTCAAGACGCTCGCCAACCTCTCGGCCCGCGGCGGCATCGACGCGGCCGACGCGCAGCAGGTCCCGATGAACGATGCGATGTGGGCCAGCGCCGACCAGAAGCGTGGCCTCGCCGCCTTTGCCGCGACCGGTCCGGGTTCGGCCATCTTCGAGGGCAACTGATCATGAATGCGCCTCTCCAGGATCTCAAGGTCGTCGACTTCACCCGCGTGCTCTCGGGACCCGGCTGCACCAAGGCATTGCGCGACCTCGGCGCGATCGTCACCAAGATCGAGCCGCCGGCGGGCGACGTAGGACGCGCGGGCGTGCCGCACATCGGCGCCATGTCCATGTACTACACCCAGCAGAACGCAGGCAAGCGCAACATCAGCCTGGACCTCAACTGGCCCGAGGCGCGAGCCATCGTCAAGACGCTCTGCCAGGACGCGGACGTGATCGTCGAGAACTTCCGCCCCGGGACGCTGGCGCGCTTCGGCTTCGCCTACGACGACGTGGCGAAGTTCAATCCGAAGATCATCTACGTTTCGATCAGCGGCTATGGGCAGACCGGCCCGTGGCGCAATCGTCCGGCCTTCGCCCCCACCGTGCACGCCGAAACGGGGCTGACGGACATCCTGCAGCGCCACTACGAAGGCGCGAGCACCGAGTTGCGCAACGACGCATGCAGCCATGCGGACGTCTACACCGGGCTGCACGGCGTGATCGCCGTGCTCGCCGCGCTCAATCATCGGAACCGGACCGGCGAAGGCCAGTACGTCGATGTCTCCATGGCCGCGACCATGCTGTCGGTCAACGAGCGCGCCGGTGCGCTGCTCACCAATCTCGATGTCGGGGGCGAGCCCTACGCGCTCAGCGCCAACGAGTCTCCGATCTTCGAGCTGCCCGATGGTCGCAAGCTCACCATCGCGGCCAGCCCGGTGTTCTCGCCGATGTTCGTTCGCTACTGCTCGATGATGCGTCGTTCCGATCTGCTGAAGGATCCGCGCTACGCGACGGCGAAGCTGCGCCGCGCCAACCTCGCGGGCTTGATGAAGGAAGTGCGATCCTGGATCCTGACCTTCGTCGATCTCGATCAATTGCAGGCGCAGGTCAGCGAGGCGGGATTGGCGATCGGCGTCGTGCGCAGCACGCAGGACCTGGCCGACTCCGAATGGGCGCAGGACTGGGGCGCCGTGGTGAACGTCGACGATCGCGACGGTGGCTCGGTGCGCATGCCCGGCCCGCCATGGCGCTTCGGCCGCTCACGGCTTCCGGCGCCGGGAATGCCTTACTTTCAAGGCGAGAGCAACGCCGAGGTGCTCGCCGAACTCGGGGTCGACGGCGAGCGCATCGAGGCCCTGCGCAAACAAGGGGTCCTGCGCTCGCGCAGAAGCGCCGTGGGCGCATTCGATTGAGGTACCGCCGTGACTGCCTCCAAGCTCGACCGCACGCATGATGCATCCGCCCGCGGCTGGCTCGCATCGGCCAATGATGCGGACACCGACTTCCCGCTGCAGAACCTGCCCTTCGGCGTCTTTCGCCGCACCGACGGCAACGGGTCGCCACGTGGCGGCGTTGCCATCGGCGACCAGGTGCTGGACCTGCAGGCACTGGGCGAAGCCGGATGTCTCGACGGCCTGGCGCTCGAGGCGGCGCGCGCCGCGGCCGGTCCATCGTTGAACGCCCTGCTCTCGCTCGGACCGCAGGCCTGGCGAGCGCTGCGGCACGCGCTCTTCGATCTCCTGCATGCCGATGCCGCTGCGATGGCGCCGAAGAAGGTGGCATCGGCGCGCGAGTGCCTCGTTCCCTTGTCCGACATCACGCTCGAGCTGCCGGTGCGCATCGGCGACTACACCGACTTCTACACATCGATCCACCATGCCCGCAACATCATGCGGCTGCTGGATCCGAGGGGGAGGTCTCGCCGAACTTTCAATGGATCCCCTGCGCCTATCACGGACGCGTGTCCTCGATCGGAGTCTCGGGCCAGCGTTTTCATCGGCCGAACGGACAGTTCGTTCCAGCGGGCGCGAGTGTTCCTGTCTATGGCGCCTGCCAGCGCCTCGACTACGAGCTCGAGCTGGGCATCTACATCGGCGCGGGCAATGCGCAGGGCCACCGCATCCCGCTCGCCGACGCCGAAGAACATGTGTTCGGGATCTCCCTGCTCAACGACTGGTCGGCCCGCGATATTCAAGCCTGGGAGATGGCGCCGCTCGGGCCGTTCCACGCCAAGAATTTCGCGACCACCCTGTCCCCCTGGATCGTGACGATGGATGCGCTGGCGCCGTTCCGCACGCCCTGGGACCGCCCCTCGACCGATCCGCAGCCGCTGCCCTACCTCGAAGGCGAAGCCCACCGTCGCGGCGGTGGGCTCGACATCCAGCTCGAAGTGCGGCTGGAGACACAGCGCATGCGGGCCGAAAGGATCGCGCCGCAAGCCATCTCGCGCACCAGCTTCTCTCATCACTATTGGTCGATCGCACAGATGGTGACCCACCACGCCGCCGGAGGATGCAACCTGCAGTCCGGCGACCTGCTCGGCAGCGGGACCATCTCCGGTCCGGCCCCGGCGGAAGCGGGCGCGCTGATGGAGTTGAGTCGCGCGGGGCGCATGCCGGTGCGCCTGCACAACGGCGAGGAACGCGGCTTCCTCGAAGACGGCGACGCGGTGATCTTTCACGGCTGGTGCCAACGCGATGGCTTCCAGCGCATCGGCTTCGGCCTCAACCGCGGTCAAGTCCTGCCTGCGCTTGCGCACGACATCTGAGCGACCGCCTTCTTTTCCGATCGACCGAGAAATACAGGAGACAACATGACAAGCATTGCTCGACGCGCATCGCTCATCGCAGGCCTCTGCGGGAGCTTGTGTTCGATGGCGGGGTTCCTGGCGCCCGCCGCCGCGACGGCCCAGACCGCTTCAACCAAAACCGTGGTCATACGCGTCGCATACCCCGCGGGCGGGCCCGCCGACGTCGCCGCGCGCAAGACACAGGTTCCGCTCCAGGCCTCGCTGGGGCAGACCGTCATCATCGAGAACGTGCCCGGCGCAAGCGGCTCGATCGCCGCCTCGAACGTCCTGAACGCCGCACCCGACGGGAACACGCTGCTGGTGACCACGGGCAACGACCTGATCCTCGCTCCCCTGGCCATGGCGCAGGTGAAGTACAAGCCCGAGAACTACCGCCTGGCTGGGGTGCTCTCGATCACCGACTTCACGCTCGTCACGAATGCCCAGCACGCCTTCTCGAGCGTCGATGACCTGATCGAGTCCGCGCGCAGGAAGCCCCAGAAGGAAATGACTTTCGGGAGTTGGGGCTATGGCTCTGCGCCCTATCTGGTGGCCGCCGATTTCGCGGCCTCGGCCGGCATCCGTGTGCTGGACGTTCCATACAAGGGGGCCGCACCAGTGATCCAGGCGCTGCTGGGCAACGAGATCGACATGGCGTTCGTGCCGCTCGCGCCCAACGTTCTCGAACTGGTGCGGCAAGGGAAGCTGAAAGCCATCGGCAGCGCGAGTTCGGCGCGCAGTCCCTATCTGCCGAACATGCCGACGCTGAACGAGGGGAAGCACCTGAAGCAGTTCGTCTACAGCGCCTGGGCAGCCCTTTTCATACCCGCGAGCGTTCCGGAGCCGCTGGCCGTCCGACTCAACCAAAGCCTGGCGGAGGTCAAGAAGAGCGAGGACTACAAGCGATTCCTGGCCGATTCCGCGGCCCTCCCCGACAGCCCCACGACGCTCGCACAGGCCGAGGCCTTCTATCGCGGCGAGATGCAGAAATTCCGCGCCATCGCGAAGTCCGTGAATCTCCAGGCGCAATAGTTCTTCGACTGACCACTACGAGACCTCTCCATGACCCCCTCCGAGTCGCCCGCGACACCCATCACCGTCACATCCACGGACCTGCCGATCGTTCATGTCAGGATCGTTTCTTCCAGGCCCTACGAACTCGTGAAGGAGGCGCTGGAGACCCAGCTGGGCCGGCTCAGCGATGCCATTCGCGAGCTGTTGAGAAAGAACGAGATCGAAGCCGTCCGCGAGGCCCTCACCGCCGCGGCGGGCGAAAACGGCCTGGCCATACACTACATCGGGCCGCACGGGGACTGGCTCGCCCTGCAGGGCGCGCGCAGAAAAGCGACCTCCTATCTCATCGGAAACGTGCTCTACGCGGTGCAGATGACGAGCATCGACCTGGCATCGGGACTGTACGCACCGCTTCGCGTGATCCTCTACGAAGATGCGTCCGGATGCTCGGTGTTCGAGTACGACCGGCCTTCGACCCAGTTCGGCCAGTTTCGTCAGCCCGGCATCGACGACGTGGCCGCGATCCTCGACCAGCGGCTCCACGCGCTGCTCATCAAGGTCTGCACGCCATGAACACGATCGTGTCGTGCATGGTCCGGTGCGCGCTGTCTGCATGTGCCGCTTCCGCGTTCGCATCGCTGCCTGCGCTCGCGGCCGACGGCTATCCCGCGAAGGCGGTCAAGATCGTCGTGCCGTATGCACCCGGCGGCCCCGTGGACCAGCTCGCGCGCAACCTGGCCGAGCGATTGGGCAAGGCGAGCGGCCAGGCCTTCATCGTCGAGAACAAGCCCGGTGGCAACACGATCGTCGCGGCCACCGCGGTGGCGCGCGCACCCGCCGACGGCTACACGCTGATGCTGGCCTCGTCCGCGAGCCTCGCGGTCAATCCGCTGGTCTACAAGTCCCTCGCCTACGACCCCGAACGCGACTTCGCACCGGTGTCGATGCTGGCCAGGGCCCCCTTGGTCATGGTGGTGAACACCGCGACGCCGGCGAAGAACCTCAAGGAACTGGTGTCCCATATCCGGAGCCAGAACGGACGCTTCGCGTATGCCTCCAACGGCAATGGCAATCCGCTCCACCTGGCTTGCGCACTCTTCGGCTCGATGGCGAATGTCGAGATGCTCCACGTTCCTTACAACGGGACCGCGCCGGCCCTCGCGAGCGTGCTGGGCGGAGACACCCAGATGACCTGCGACATCGTCCTCAACTCGATGCCCCAGATCAAGGCAGGGAAGCTGCACCCCATCGGCATCGTGGGGCCAAGGCGCGTTGCCGCGCTGCCCAATGTGCCGACGCTGGGCGAGGAGGGGCTGTTCGGCGTTGACGCCACCGTGTGGTTCGCGTTGGTCGCTCCTAAGGCGACGCCGACGGCGGTTGTCGAAAGGCTGAACGGCGAGGTTGTCAAAGCCCTCGACGATGCGGCCCTCAAGACCCGCTTCAGCGACCTGGCGATGGAACTCGAGAGCAGCACGCCTCGAGAGGTCTGGTCCCTGACTGCAAAGGAACGAGTCAAGTGGTCGGCGGTCGTCAAGAAATACGACATCAAGCTCGACTGATCTGGAAAACGGCAAGCGCCCTCGATGTCCTGGAGCGATGCAATCGAACCCGATTCATCTTCTTCACTCGCTGATGCGCACCTCCCAACGGCTGCGTACCGAGTGCCAGCCAAGCGGCGAGCGCATCGCACACGAGCAAAGCTCCGCCACCGATCCGTCCACATGGACGGTGGCCGGAGGTTGCTGCGGCTTCGTCCTCGTTCCCGAAGCCGAGCAGCGGGAGTTCTACCGGGGCTACGGAATCTTCGTCGGCATCGGCTGCAGCGTGTTCGTGGCCGTGAGCGCTACGCTGCTGGCACGCTGAATTCGCCCCGGCGAGTTCGAGGCACGAAGGCTCCACCCCCGAGAAGCTAGGCCGCGGCGCGCAGCAGCGAGTCGCCCGAGTCCCCTTGCCATAGTCGCATGCGGTATTGAGCCGGCGGCAGACCGAACCACCGCTTGCAGGCCCGGAAGAAATTGCTTCTGTCGACGAAACCCAGCAGATCGGCCACATCGGTCAGCGAGTGACGTTCCTGCGCCAGGTACTGCTGCGCGAGTTCGCGCCGAGTGCGGTCGAGCAGCATCTGGAACGACATCGACTCTTCCTGCAGCCGACGCTGCAAGGTGCGATCGGCCAGGCCGAGACCCGAAGCGACATCCTGGCGGCGCGGCTCGCCGTGCGACAGGCGGCGCGCGATCTCGGCGCAGACCAGGGTGCTGGTCGTGGTCTGTCCCAGCTCGACGAGTTGATCCTCGAGCAACTGCTCCTGAATTTCGGCCAGCACCGGATGGTGCGTGGGCAGCGGCAGCGCGAGATCGGTGGCCGATACCAACATGCGGTTCGCCGGCGCATCGAAGCGCACCGGGCACGCGAAGGCCTCGCGGTAGGGACGGTCGTTGGCCGGCGCGGGATAGGCGAACTCCATCGCCAGCGGCTGGATGTCGCGACGCGTGAGCCAGCAGCTCTGCACCAGTGTCGTGAGAAACGCGTATTCCACGCGCTGGCGCGGAATCGGCAGCCGGCCGCCGATGTGCTCGATGGCGAGCCAGGCACCGAGTGCTTCGTGCTCGACGGAAAAGGCGGTGGCGTCCGACAGGACGGCCATATAGCGTGCGGCCAGCCTGTAGGCCATGCCGAGGTCGACGCTGGACGCCATGGCGAGGCCCACGGTGCCAAGCTTGCTGTGGGTGGCCGCGAGCTCGCGGCGCAGTCCCAGCGTCGAATGGCGGGCTTGCCCGATCGCCAGTTGCCACAGCATGGTGATCTCGTCGACCGGGATGCGCGCGTTCTGCCGGTGCAGCGACTCGGGATCGAAGCCGGCGTCGCGCAGCAGCGAGGGAACGTTCAGCCCTTCGGCATCGAACATCGAGAGTACGCCCTGGAGCCAGGCCGCCGAACTGGTTCGCCCTTCGTGCGGTGATATGCAGCGCGGACGGCGTCGTGATGATCGATGAGACGAGAGGGCTTCCGAAGTCACTGTGTTGGCTCGCTTGCGATACCGATGGATGCGGGGGCGAATCCTAGAATTTTCGAGGTTGCCGCAGACGCCATGACTATGGACCTTGCACGCGAAGGCGGGCATTCCGGTTAACCCGGTGTGCGGACGAATGCAGGAAGCAGGAGACAAGATGAATCGACGACTTTCGATCGGTGGTATCACGATGGCCCTGGCTGTCGCGTGGCTGGTGGCCGGCTGTGGGGGCGGCGATGACGCCCCCCGGTTCGTGGCCGTGCCACCCGCTGCCTCGCAGCCGGAACCGGGGCCCGGTGGCGGCAACGGGCCAGGGGCAGCGCCCGCACCCCGGATACTGGTCATTTCCAACCGCGCCGACCTCGTCTCCGGCGGCGATGCGCTGGTGGAAATCCAGTGGCCCGAGGGCGTCGACCCGGCGACGGCGAAGATCACTCTCGACGACGTCGACATCGCGAAGGCGTTCGCCCGGCGGCCCAACGGCCGCTACATGGGGCTCGTCACCGGGCTGAAAGTCGGCGACAACACCCTCGCCGCAGGTCTCCCCTCGGGCAACGCGCGAATCACCATCACCAATCATCCGATCGGTGGGCCGGTATTCTCCGGCGCGCAGATGCAGCCGTGGATCTGCGCGACACGGACCGCGAAGGCGGTGACAGTGAAAGGCAACGCCGGCAGCGCACCGGCGAGCGCCACCGCCACCACCAAGGCAAGCGGGCTGGAAGGCGATCCGGTGGATGACCAGTGCAACGCCGGCACGCTCTACACCTACTACTACCGCAAGGCGAGCGCGCCGACGAGCTGTACCTTCGGCATCACCGGCGGCAATGCCTGCTACACGCAGTACGACCCGGCCTCCATGCCCGCGGATTCCGAGATCGCCGACTTCACGAACGACCGCGGCGACACCGCCAAGGACCTGATCCGCGTCGAGCGCGGGACGATCAACCGCACGATCTACGCGCTGGCCGCGCCATTCGATCCACGCGATACGAACATGCCCTGGGCACCGCCGAAGGGCTGGAACGGCAAACTCGTCTGGCAGTTCGGAGCGAGCACCGGGTTCAGCCGCTTCCAGAGCGGCCCGGCACGCAGCCTGTTCGACGCTTCCGGCGGCCTGGGTCTGCAACGTGGCTTCATGGTCGCCATCGCGTCCTTGACCGACCACGGCACCAACGCCAATGACGTGCTCGGCGCGGAGACCATGATGATGGTCAAGGAACTGATCGCGGAAAGGTACGGACGAATCCGCTACACGATCGGCGATGGTTGCTCCGGCGGCTCGATCAAGCAGGCCTCGATCGCGTCGGCCTATCCCGGCCTGCTCGACGGCATCCAGCCGCAATGCACCTATGCGGATGCATTCACGCCGATCATCGAACTCGCCGACTGCGGCGAACTGCAGGCCAACTACTACGCCAACGATTCGAGCGGGCAGGCACTGACCGCGGCGCAGCGCGCGGCAATCAACGGCCACACCAGCACCGGCTTCTGCGCCGCCTGGATCAGCTCCTTTCTTCCGGCCCTCAATCCCTCGCGCGCGCAGAACTGCGGCTTTCCCGCGAACTTCCCCTTGGTCTACGACCGGACGGCCAACCCGAAAGGCCTCCGCTGTGCCGGCGCGGAGCATGCGATCAGCCAACTCGGATCCTTCGTCGGCGACGATGGCATCGAGCGCGGCAACGGCGTGATCGACAACCAGGGCGTGCAGTACGGCCTCGGTGCATTGCGCGATGGCGCCCTCTCCGCCGAGGAATTCGTGCGGCTCAACGAAGGCGTCGGCGGCTACGACGGCGATCTCGTCTGGCAGGCGCGGCGCACGAACGCGCGACGCGAGTCCATCGGCATCCACTACCAGGCAGGCTTCGTCAGCGACGGGCGACAGCTCGCGAAAGTGCCGATCATCGACCTGCGCGGCAACCAGGCGGCGACCGGCGACATCCATGCGAACTGGCGTGCGTACTCGGTGCGTGACCGTCTCGACCGTGACGCGGGAGGCCACGGCAACCAGCTGATCTGGAAGTTCAATTCGTCCAGCGGCTCGTCGGCACCGGGAGCGGCACTCGCGCGCAAAGCCTTCGTCACGATGGACGCCTGGCTGGCCGCCATCGAGGCCGACACCAGCGCGAACCCCATCGAGGCCAAGGTGCTGAGCAACCGTCCCGCCGCGGCGGTGGACTTCTGCATCGCGAGCAACGGCGCCAACGATGCCGACCTCGCCACCACCGTCGGCCTCGAAGACGCGGCCTGCCCCGTGAAGCAGCAGTCGTCGCCGCGCCAGGTGGCTGGCGGCCCACGCGCCGAGAACGTCTACAAGTGCCAGTTGAAGCCCTTGGCCCTCGGTGACGCTGCCTATGGCGGCGCGCGGTTCACCGACGACCAGAAGGCGCGGCTGGCCGCCGTCTTCCCGGACGGCGTGTGCGACTGGGACAAACCGGGCGTCGGCCAGGTGCCGGTCACGCCCTGGCTGAGCTTCGCTGCCGGCCCTGGCGGCCGGCCCCTGGGCACGGCGCCCGTGTCAGTCGCGGCGCCTTGATGCGGGCGGACGAGGCCCGTGGCGACGCGGCCATGCCGTCGTCTCATCCGACCTCACTCGAAGTAGTTGCCCGCCCGCACGATCACTCGTTGCGACTCGGGCCCGGTGCCCTCGGGAACGGCGCCTTCCTGGATCGCGCGGATCTGCCGGGTCAGGAGCCGCCTCAGCATCACGACGCCCTTGTCGCTCGTCGCGAGGTGCTCGTCGCTGTGGGCGGGGATGCTCCCCTGGCTGGACTGCGCTTCATAGTCGTCGGGAAACTGCTTGTGCTCCTGCTCGCTCATCTCCCACCATGTCTTGCCCTCGTGCGTCGCCATCCGCGAGCGGCGTGAATAGAGCGGTTCCTCGTTCTTCGGCACCCTGGCCACGCCGAACGAGCGGTGGTGATGGCTGTCGACGGGAACCAGCCATGCCACCTCGCGGCCCTTGCCGGGCGTGAGCTCGATCGAGGGAACGATGCGCACGTTCGGCAGAAGGGTTTGCGTGATGCGCGTGAGCACGCCCGACTCGGTCTTGCGGACCGATCGGTACATCACGCCGTGGTCGCACAGTTCCCACTCGACATTCGGCATGACGGCCATCTGCTGCCTGAACTGCACGCCGCTGAAGCGGGAATGCAGGATCACGACATGGAAGGGATCCATCACGTTCTCGAAGTTCTGCAGCCAGCTGTAGGGCGCCACGGGGTTCTCGGCCGTCGTGCCGCCGCCGATGTAGAAGCTCTTGTCCTCCTGCTGCAGCTCCTCGTCCGGGCCCAGCTCCTCCAGGACGTCATAGTGCGGCAGCGGGGGCATCGCATCGAGCGGCCCCATGTAGGCGAACACCAGGCCGTAGCGCTCCTCCACCGGATACCAGGGCTGCCGGCACTTGTCGCGATGCTGTCCGCCGCCGGGCTCGCACGGCTGCTCGACGCACGCGCCGTCCACGGCGAACAGCCATCCGTGATAGCAGCAGCGGATCCCTTCGTCCTCGACCTTGCCGTAGTACAGCGAGCTGCCACGGTGCGCGCAATGCTCGTGCAGCAATCCCGCGCGACCCTTGCCATCGCGAAAAGAGGATCAGGTCCTCCCCGAGGATCCGCACCTTCGCCGGATCGCTCGTGACCTTGGCCGAGATCCCGACCGGATGCCAGTAGCGGCGCATCAGCTCCCCGCACGGCGTTCCCGGCTCCACCAAGGTCAGGAAGTCGTCGGAACGCCCGGGCTGCTTGCCATAGCCACCGCCCTGCTGGCGCTTGCCGAGAAACACGATCGGTTGCTGACGAGGAGACGCGGTGTCGTTCATGGATGAGGGCTTGCGAAGTGGACGCTGGCGACATTGCCTCGACCCCGTCATCGGGATCAATTAATTGCATTATGCAAATGATTATGTCGCCTCGCAAGTCGGCTCATGCCCGCGAGAAACGATGCGCCGTGCCCGCATGGCGCGAGCGCGGACCCTTCAATCGTCTTCGCCTTGCCTCGTGGCCAGCACGCCTTGCGCGAGCGCCCCCCACCTGCGCATCGATCCGTTCCAGGATGCTCTCGAGGCTGCGCACTTCCTGGCTGGTCAGCCCCGCGCGCAGGAAGAATTCGTTGGTCATCGCGCCCTGCTCGATCTCGTCGTAGGTCGAGCGGCCCTGCGGGGTCAGTTGAAGGCTGGCGCGCCGGCGATCGGCGGGGTCCGCTTCGCGCGTGATCAGGCCCCGCTTCACCAGCAGATCGATGGAGCGCACCACCCGATAGGGATCCGAGGAGGTCTTGGCGCCCAGCTCGCCCGCCGAAAGAGGCCCATAGCGAGCGATCACGGCCAACGAGCGCCAGGCCGGCATCGTGAGCTGGTGCTGTTCGACGTACTTGGCGGCCATCACCGCGCCGACGCGAGAGGCCACCAGGCCGAAACGGTAGGAGATCCAGTTCTCCAGGGGAAGCTTCTTCTTTGAGGCCATGACTGCCAGCGCGAGCTGCTTGAGCAAGGGTTTCCGAGGATAGCGCAGCGACCCGGTCGCGCGCGCTGGCCTTGAACCGCCTCGCCCATCTGTCCGGGGATGCCAAACACCGATTGCGGGCTCGGTTTTTTATTTTCATAATGCAAGTATCAAGGCGCGGTTTCGGGCCGAGACGGACCGGGACCGGATGCTTGGATGGATGGCGCCTTGCCGAGCAAGAGACAGAACATTCACAGGAGACAGACCCCCATGAAATACAGAAGCCGCTCCGCGCTCTTCCTGCTGCCGCTGGCGTTCGGCCCCTGGGCAGCCCGCGCGCAGGACCCATGGCCCAACCATCCGGTCCGGCTGATCATTCCCTTTCCGCCGGGAGGGTCCACCGACTCGCAGGGCCGGCTGGTCGGCCAGCACCTCGGCGAACTCTGGCGACAGCCGGTCATCGCGGACAACAGGCCGGGGGCCGGGACCGTGCTGGCAACCAACACGGTGGCGAAGGCACAGCCCGACGGCTACACCCTCGGGATCGTGGTGTCCTCGCACGCCATCAATCCCACGCTGCGCCCGAACCTTCCCTACGACACCCTGAAGGATCTGCTGCCGATCTCGGAGATCGGCGTGCAGCACATCATCCTCGTGGCCAATCCATCGCTGCCGGCCAACAACCTGCAGGAGGTGCTCGAACTCGCGCGCAAGGACCCCGGCAAGCTCAGCTATGCCAGTCCCGGCAGCGGCACGGCGCATCACCTCGTCATGGAGCTGCTCAAGTCCAGGACCGGCGTGAACATCGTGCATGTCCCCTACCGCGGAGGCGCTCCCGCGCAGCAGGACGTGATGGGCGGCCAGGTGCCCCTGCTGATGGACACGTACTACGCCAGCGAGGCGCTCATCAAGGCCGGCAAGCTCAAGCCGATCGCCCTGTTCAGCCCGAAGCGGCCAGCCAGCGTGCCCGACATTCCCGTGGTCGCGGAGACGGTTCCCGACGTCTCGGCGACCAGCAGCGTCGGCCTGGTCGCGCCCGCGGGCACGCCCTCCGCCGTCATCGCCAGGATCAGTTCCGACATCGCGCGATCGGTGCGGACAAAGGCCTTCGCCGACCGCCTGCTGACGATGGGCCTCGACCCCGTGGGCTCCTCGCCGCAGGAGTACGACCAGCGGATCCGCAGCGACATCCTCAAGTGGGCGCCCGTGATCAAGGCGACCGGGGCCACGGCCGACTGAGCAGCGCCAACGCGTGCATCGGGGGCCTGCCGAATTCATTGTTGACACATCAACGTTGATAGATCAACAATTAGCGTTTCGCAAGCTTTCGAACCCACCATGCCGGCCAAGAAAACGCCTTCCGCACCTCGGCGCGCCCAGCGCGCCAGCCCTCCCGCCAGGACGCAGGAGCGCAGACACGACGGCCATGACCCCGTCGTGGGGCGCCCGGTGCCCGGGCTCGCCACCGACTTCATCGGCTGGCTGGTCACGAGCCTGTCCGTGCGGTTGAGCCGCAGCGCTTCGAGCTACTACATGCAGCGCTGGGACATCGGGACCACCGAATACCGGCTGCTGCTGGCGCTGGGCGTCGAGCACGAATGCAGCGCCGCGTTCGTGGCCGCCGCTGCCGATGTCGACAAGGCAGCGGCCAGCCGAAGCCTCCAGGTCCTGAGCCAGCAGGGCCTGGTCGTTCTCGCCCGGCATGGGCGGGAGATGACGATCAGCCTGACCGAAACCGGGCGCTCGCTCTCGCAGGAGCTCTACAGCACCTCGCTGCAGCGCGAGACGCGCCTGACCCACGGCATGAGCGCGGCGCAGGTCAAGCGATTGCGCGCGGACCTGCACCAGCTGATCGAGAACCTGCCGCGCATGGGCGACGACAGCCTCGACGCCGATCCCGCGGACTGACTTCCTCCATTCCAAGACAACCCCACGCGAACCATGCTCAGCAAAGAAAACAACGACCTCCTGACCCGCACCGGCCCCGACACCCCCATGGGCCGACTGATGCGCTGCTTCTGGACACCGGCCATGACCGAGGCCGAAGTGCCGGCCGCCGACGAGGCGCCGGTGCGCCTGCAACTGCTCGGCGAAGCACTCGTGGTGTTCCGCGACACCGAAGGCCGGGTCGGCGTGCTCGACCAGCACTGCCCGCACCGCGGCGCCAGCCTCTTCTTCGGACGCAACGAGGAAGGCGGCGTTCGCTGCGTCTACCACGGCTGGAAATTCGGCGTCGATGGCGAGTGCCTCGACATGCCGACCGAGGCATCCGACAGCCCCATGCGATGCAAGGTGCGCGCGCGCGCCTACCCGGCGCGCATCGCCGGCGGCGTGCTCTGGGTCTACATGGGCGATCCCGACAAGATGCCGCCGCTGCCCGACTTCGAATGGCTCGGGCTGCCTTCCTCGCACGTCTACGTCTCGCGCTGGGAACAGGATTGCAACTATGCGCAGGCCATGGAAGGAGAGCTCGACAGCGCGCACGTGGGCTTCCTGCACAGCCTCGTCGACAAGACCCACGACGACGACCGCGCGCTGACGGGGCGCTTCTTCAAGAACGACAAGGCGCCGCTGTGGAAGATCGTGCCGACGCCTTCCGGCTTCCTGGCCTGCAATGGCCGTCGCGTCGACGAGAGCCAGCGCTACTGGCGCGTGAACCAGTTCCTGCTGCCGTTCTACACGATGATTCCGCCGCACCCCGCCGAAGCCCGGCTGGTGCGCATGTGGGTGCCGATGAACGACGAGCGCTGCTGGGTGCTGTGCGCCACCTTCCGGCCGGACCGTCCGCTGGAGGAGAAGGAACTCACGGCCTGGCGAAACGGCGACTACGCGCACCGCCGGGTGATTCCCGGCACCACGCGTCCCACCGAGCGGCTGGACAACGACTACCTGATCGATCGGCAGCAGCAGAAGACCGTCTCCTTCACGGGCATCGCGGGCATCCGCGCGCAGGACGCGATGGTGTCGGAGTCGGCAGGTCCCATCGTGGACCGCACCCGCGAGCACCTGGGAAGCAGCGACCGTGCCGTGGTCGCGATGCGCCGCTCGCTCATGGAGGCAGCGCGCGCCTGCGTGGACGGCCAGCGGCCTGCCGGACCCGACCATCCGTACCTCTACGGCGTTCGCGCCACCCCAGACGGTTCTGCCCGAAAGCCTCGACCCGACCGAGTCCGACGAGCTCATGGGCACCGCGCGTCCCAAGGATCTGCCAGCCGCCTCGGCCTGAGCCGGTTGCAAACAACGGCAGCACAAGAGGCGACCACGCCCCGCTGCCCTGCCCTACATGCCAAACACCAGGAGACCCACGATGAAATCCCCCCCATGCCCGACCCGGCGCGCGAGCGCTGATCCGTTCCATTGTTCTGGCGGGCCTCTTCAGCCTCGGCCTCGCGCAGAGCCAGGCGGCCGAGACCGATTACCCCAGGCAGCCGGTGAGCATCATCGTGCCCTTCGCGCCCGGCGGCAGCCTCGATGCGACGGCGCGCGTCATCGCCGAGAAGCTGCGCGACCTGCTCGGCCAGCCGGTGCTGGTGGTGAACCGCCCCGGCGCCGGCAGCGCCGTGGGAGCGCGCTACGTCGCCCAGGCCAAGCCGGACGGGTACACGCTGTTCATCGCCTCCGGCTCGGCCTTCGGCTTCCTGAACCTGATCGTTCCGAACTTCGAATACCAGCTGAAGGACTATGCCCCGTTGGGTGGCGTGGCCGTCTACACCTCGCTGTTCGCGACCAACGCGTCGGTGCAGGCCAAGACCCTGCCCGAACTGGTGAAGCTCTCGCACGAAAGGCCCGGCGGCCTGAGCTTCTGCACGACGGGCGTGAGCGGACTGAACCACCTCCAGCTCGAGATGTTCAAGGGCCTGGTCAAGACGAAGACCGGGACCGCGCTCAACGTGATCCACGTGCCCTACAACGGCGTGGCACCGGCCCTCACCGCGCTGAAGGCCGGCGAGGTGCAGGCCTGCGCGCTGCCCTACAGCACCATCGTGCGCAACTTCGAGGGCAACGGCATCCACAACATCGCCGTGCAGCGCCATGAACGGCTCAAGGCCATGCCCCAGGTCGGCACGACGGGCGAACAGGGCTACGCGGAGATGGACGACAACGAGCAGCTCGTGACCCTGTCGGCGCCCGCGGGCACGCCGGCGCCGGTGATCGCCAAGCTCGAGTCCGCGCTGCAGACCACGATGAAGGACCCCGAGATCGTGAAGAAGCTCAACGACCTCGACGTGCAGCCCACCTTCGTGGGCTCGGCCGAGGCGCGCAAGTGGCTCGAGAAGGACGTCACCAAGTTCAGCAAGGTGATCAAGGCAGCCGGCCTGGCCGTGCAGCAGTAACGAGGAAGGATGACGAGGCCGCATCCGATGCGGCCTCGAATGGACATGCAGCAAACGACCACCGACACCCCCTCGCAGGCCGACGAGCTCCTGCGGGTTCAGGTGAGCGCCATGCGCCTGGAATCGCCCGACGTGCTCAGCATGGAGCTGAGCGGCGTCGATGGCCTGGAACTCCCCCCGGCGTCACCGGGCGCCCACGTCGACGTGCGCCTGCGCGATGGATTGACCCGCCCGTACTCCGTCGTGCGTGGCGACGAAGGCATCTACGTGCTGGCCGTGAAGCGCGAGCCATCCGGCCAGGGTGGATCCGCCCATGTGCACGAGCGGCTTCGCGTCGGCGACGTGATCCGGGTCTCGGCGCCGCGCAATCATTTCGCCCTGGCCGACGACACGGGTCCCGCCGTGCTGATCGCGGGGGGCATCGGCATCACGCCGCTGCTTCCGATGGCGCGTGCGCTCGAGCGTGCGGGCCGCTCCTGGCGCCTGCACTATGCCGCGCGCGGTACCGCGGCGGCCCCTTCGTGCGCGAGCTTCGACAGCTGGGCGACCGGGTCCGCCTACACGACAGCGAGACCGCCGGACGGCTCGACCTGGCCGCGCTCGTGGCGAAGGCGGAGCCCGGAGCGCATTTCTATTGCTGCGGTCCCGCGGGCATGCTGGATGCCTTCGCCGAGGCGACGCGGGATCTCGATCCGGCGCGCGTGCATATGGAACGCTTCGGCGCCGCCGCACCGCCCGCGGATGCGGGCAGCTTCGAGGTCCGGCTCGCGAAGAGCAATCGACGCGTGCTCGTGAAACCGGACATGAGCACCCTCGACGCATTGCTCGAGTCCGGCGTGGACGTGGACTACTCGTGTCGGCAAGGCATCTGCGGCGCCTGCGAGGTCCGCGTGCTCGAGGGCGTGCCGGACCACCGCGACGAGATCCTGACCGATGCCGAGCGGGCCAGCCACAAGACGATGATGGTGTGCTGCTCCCGCGCCTGCAGCCCGGCCTTGGTGCTCGATCTCTAGGAATCCGCGCGGCTTCGGACAGAGGAATGCCCCTGGCACGGGCAGGTGCACGATTGCACGCAGGGGAGGAGGACGCTCGAATAGGCGCTTTGCCGCTCCACCCAGCCCCCTGCCCCGATGACCGCATTGCTTCCCATCGACATCGCACCGCAACTCTCGCTCTCGCGCGTCGTGCTCGAACGCCACCTGCCCTGTACCCTCGAATCCCTCCACCTGTTCGGCTCGGCCATCGACGGCGGCCTCCAGCCCGAGAGCGACATCGACCTGCTGGTCTGCGTGACCACGCCGCTGACGGCCGCGACCCGGCAGGCGCTGATGACCGACCTGCTCTCGGTGTCGGCCCCGCCAGGTACCGACGCGGCGCTGCGCCCGCTCGAGGTGACGATCGTCGTGCACGACGAGGTGCTGCCCTGGCGCTACCCGGCGCGGCGCGAACTGCAGTTCGGCGAATGGTTGCGCGACCAGTTGAAGGCCGGCGTCTTCGACGCGCCCGAGCTCGATCGCGACCTCGCCATTCTGCTGACCAAGGCCAGGCAGCACAGCGTCGCGCTGATCGGCCCGGTGGCCGAGACCCTGTTCGACCCGGTGCCCGCGAGCGACTTCGCACAGGCGCTGCGCGACACCATCGGCATCTGGAACGAACCCGCGGACTGGCATGGCGACGAGCGCAATGTGGTGCTCGCGCTGGCGCGCATCTGGTTCAGTGCGGCGAACGGAGGCACTGCTTCGAAGGATGCGGCGGCGGCTTGGGTGATCGAACGGTTGCCCGGCGAACTGCGCCCACTGATGGCGCGGGCGATGGAGGCTTATCTGGGGCAGGCGGAGGACGACCTGGCATCGCGGCAGGGTGAGGTGGCGGCGTTCGTGGCGTATGCCAAGCCGGCTGTCGAGCGGGCGTTGGCATCGAAAGGGGATGGGCCGCACTGAACATTCGGCCTGTCATCGACTTCCCGTCCATGGGGCCGTCCACGACGCTCCGACCGTGCAGGTTCAGCTGGCCTGCGTAGACACCGCCAGCGGCTGCACCGCCAACCGCAGTCCCATCGCCCTGAGAATGGCAGACAGGCTGCTGAGCGCAGGGTTGCCCTTCGGCGACAGCGTGCGATAGAGCTGGGTCGGATTCAGCTGCGCCTGCTCGGCCACGGCCTGCACACCGCCGAAAGCCTGCGTCATCTGCCTAAGCACGATCAGCAGTTCGGCCTGGTCGCCGTCGGCCAGGATGGTGTTGATGACCTCGAGCGCGAGGGCTGGATCGCTGCGATACAGCTCGGCCATCGCTTCGTCATGGGGCTTGCTTCTCATCGTCCGCTCTCCGTTGCCAGTCCTGCCAGTGAATCACCGCCTTGGCGATGTCCGCCTCCTGAGTCCGCTTGTCGCCACCGCACAGCAGCAGCACCACGCGATGGCCGGACAGCGCGTAATACACCCGGTAGCCCGGACCCAAGTCGATGCGCAATTCCCAGACACCGTCGCGGCAAAACTTGTGATCACCAAAATTGCCCAGCTCCATCCGGGCCACACGTCGAATCACCGACACCTTCGCCTGGTTGTCACGAAGACGCTGCAACCAGTCCAGGTAGGGGTCGCGGTGCTCGTCCGCCGTCAGATAGTGCTCGACGCTGTAGGCATTCATTTTCGTTTATCGACGAATAATGTCAACCCGTCGATGCAGGGCCGCATCGACTCGCCATCTTTCGCCTACTCCCTCACGCTTGCTCTTGTGAGGTGAAGACTACCCCGACGGACCTCCGTCTGAAGGCGCGCCACGCTCAGGTGGAACCTCGGCGCGGCAGAAACTTGGCAGAAGTGCAAGCAAGGTGCGGGCGCGCCGTCGCACACAGGCCTGCCGAAAAAATCAACCGTGTTTCGATCTCGCCTTGCCGCTCCCGCGCTTTCCTTTCGCAACGCCGGCCCCGCCACTTCGTTTCTCCTCACCCGCCCGCAGCTCATGCACCAAATCCACCAACGCCCGCAACGCCGCAGGCAGATGCCGATGCCCCGCGTAGTAGAGGCACAACCCGGGCACAGGCACCGTCCACTCGTCGAGCACGCGCACCAGTCGCCCGCCCGCTAAATCCTCCGCCACATACCACTCGGCCAGCTGCGCCACCCCCACCCCTTGCCGCACCGCCTCCAGCATCAGCATCGGCGCATCGAGCACCAGCGGCCCCGGCACATCGACAGTGAAAGGCTCGCCGCCTTGCGCGAACTCCCACGGTGAGGGCACGCCACTCGGCAGGCGCGCGCGGATGCAGGCGTGTTGCATCAGGTCGGCGGGCACCTCGGGCCGGGGCCGGTTCGCGAAGTACGCGGCCGACGCCACCACGGCCATGCGCAGGCTGCCGCCGAGCGGCACGCGCACCATGTCGCGCGGCACCAGCGGCGCGAGGCGCAGGCCGGCGTCGAAGCCCTCGGCGACGATGTCGACCATGCGGCCCTCGGTGACGATGTCGACGGTCACGCCCGGATGACGGCGCAGGAACTCCGCCACGAGGGGCCGGAACACCATGAGCGCCGCGCCCAGCGCGCTGTTGATGCGCAGGGTGCCACCCAGCGTGGCCCGGCGCTCGCCGACGCTGTCCATCGCATCGCGGATGTTCGTGACGGCCGGGCCTATCTGCGCGACGAACTGACGGCCGGCCTCGGTCAGCGAGACGCTGCGCGTGGTGCGATGGAACAGCCGCGCGCCGAGCCGGGCCTCGAGGCTCGACACGGCGTTGCTGACGGCGGTGGTCGACATCTCCAGTTCCACCGCCGCGGCGCGAAAACCCTGCCGCCGCGCGACGGCCAGCACCACCTCGAGTTCGATCAGGCCGCTCTTGTGCATTGTTCCGATTTTCTGGATGAGTCATCTCATTTTGATCGGATTCTCAAAACGATGTCGGATTCCTAGACTGCCTTGAACCCCGCCAACCGGCGGCAACAAACCAGGAGTCAGCACCATGTGGAACATCGACAAGGCCTACATCGACGGCGCCTTCGTGGCCGTGCAGGGCACCGAGGTCGTGGAGATCGCCAACCCCGCGACCGAACAGCGCATCGGCAGCGCGACGCTCGCCAACCGCGACGATGCGAAGCGCGCCATCGCGGCCGCGCAGCGCGCCCAGCCCGCGCTGGCCGCCACCGGCACGGCCGAGCGCATCGAGATGCTCGAGCGGCTGCGCAGCGCCGTGCTCGCGCGCACCGACGCGATCCGCGACGCGACCATCGAGGAGTACGGCGGCCCGCTCGCGCGCGCGCAGTGGGTCAGCGAATACGCCTCGCAATGCTTCGCCAACGCGGCACGCACGCTCGAGGCCTTCGAGTTCACGCGCCGCGTGGGCGATTCGACGGTGACGATGGCGCCGGTCGGCGTGGCCGGGCTGATCGCGCCGTGGAACAGCGTCGCCGGCTCGGTCTGCAGCAAGCTCGCCTCGGCGATCGCGGCGGGCTGCGCGTCGGTCATCAAGCCCAGCGAGCTGGGACCGATCCAGGCCCAGGTGGTGACCGAAGCGTTGCACGACGCGGGCCTGCCCGCGGGCGCGTTCAATGTGCTGCTCGGCCGCGGCGCGGACGTGGGCGACGAGATCGCCACCCATCCCGGCATCGCGAAGCTGTCGTTCACGGGCTCGACGCCCACCGGCAAGCTGATCGCACGCGCCGCGCTCGACACCATGAAGCGCGTAAGCCTCGCGCTCACCGGCAAGTCGGCCTCGATCGTGCTCGACGACGCCGATTTCGCGAGCGCGCTGCCGCTGGCGCTGAACGCGGCCTTCATGAACAACGGCCAGGCCTGCGTCGCGGGCACGCGGCTCCTGATCCCGCGTGCGCGCATGCGGGAAGCGATCGAACGCATCGCCGCCATCGCAACAGCGTTGCGCGTGGGCGATCCGCGCGATCCGGCCACGGCCATCGGGCCGCTGCTGAACGCGGCCCAGTTCGAGTGCATCCAGCGCTTCATCCGGCGGGGCCGGGAACAGGGCGCGACGCTCGTCGCCGGCGGCGAGGGCCGGCCCGAGGGGCTGTCGCGCGGCTGGTACGTCAGGCCCACGGTGTTCGCCGATGTGCGCAACGACATGGACATCGCGCGCGAGGAGATCTTCGGGCCGGTGCTGTCGGTGCTCGGTTACGAAGGCGAGGACGAGGCCGTCGCGATCGCGAACGACTCGCCCTACGGCTTGCAGGCCTACGTGTTCTCGTCCGATGCGCAACGCGCCCGCCGCGTCGCCGCGCGCCTCGAGGCCGGCACGGTGCTCGTCAACCGCATCGCGCCCGACCTGCTCGCGCCCTTCGGCGGGGTCAAGCAGTCGGGCATCGGCCGGGAGTTCGGGGTGTTCGGGCTCGAGGCGTTCCTCGAGCCGAAGACGATCACCACCGCCTGACCCCGGGCGCGCCGATCAGGCAATCAATCCCGCCCGCCCGAAGTAGTGGTCCGCAATCACCGGATCGTTCGCCAGTTCGCTCGCCATGCCCTCGTGCACGATGCGCCCCTGCTCGAGCACCGCAGCGCGGTGCGCGGTCTGCAGCGCGAGGCGCGCGTTCTGTTCCACCAGCAGGATGGTCATGCCCTCGCGGTTGAGCTGCACCAGCGCGCGGAACACCTCCTTGATGATCACGGGCGCGAGCCCGAGGCTGGGCTCGTCGAGCATGAGCACGCGCGGGCGCGCCATCAGCGCGCGGCCGATCGCGAGCATCTGCTGCTGGCCGCCCGACAGCGAGCCCGAGAGCTGATGGCGCCGGTCCTTGAGCACCGGGAACAGCGCATGCACGCGTTCCAGGTCCTTCGCGTCGCTGCCGCGCACGCCCGCGGCCTGGCGGCCGAGCTCGAGGTTCTCGGCCACCGACAGGGGCGCGATCACGCGCCGGCCCTCGGGCACCTGGATGATGCCGGCGCGCGAACGCAGGTGCGCGGGCATGCGCCCCAGCGGCTGGCCCTCGAAGCGGATCTCGCCGCCCGTGGGCACGAGGCCCGAGAGCGCGTTCACCAGGCTCGACTTGCCGGCGCCGTTGGGGCCGATCAGCGCGAAGATCTCGCCCTGCTTCACATGGAGGCTCACGCCGCGCAGCGCCTGGATGCCGCGGTAGTGGACGTCGAGGTTTCGGATCTCGAGCATGGTTCAGGCTCCCAGATAGGCTTCGACGACCTTCGGGTCGCGACCCACCGCCTCGGGCAGGCCGTCGGCGATCAGCCGGCCCGAGGCCAGCACGTACAGGTGCGAGCACAGCGACATGACGAAGCGCATGTTGTGCTCGATCAGCAGCACCGCCACGCCACTGGCGGCGACGTTGCGGAAGATGCCGGCGAGGCTCTCGGCCTCGGCGTCGTTCATGCCGGCCACGGGCTCGTCGAGCAGCAGCAGCTTCGGGCTGGTGGCCAGCGCGCGCATCATCTCGATGCGCCGCTGGTGGCCGTACGAGAGGCTGCCCGCTCGGTGCTCGGCCAGCGCGGCCATGCCGAAGCGCTCGAGCAGTTCCATCGCGCGCGCATCGAGCTCGCGCGCCTCGGCGCGCGCCGATGGCAGGCCCAGCAGGTTGGCCCACAGGCCGGACTTCTCGTGCCGGTGGAAACCCGCCACCACGTTCTCGCGCACGCTCGCATCGGGCACCAGGCGGATGTTCTGGAAGGTGCGCGCCACGCCGGCGCGCGCGAGCGCGGGCGCCTCGTCGCGCGAGACGTCGCGGCCCTCGAGCAGCACCCGGCCCGCTGTCAGGTGCAGCAGCCCGGTGATCAGGTTGACCACCGTGGTCTTGCCCGCGCCGTTGGGGCCGATCAGGCCGGTGATCTGGCCGGCCGGCACCTGCAGGCTCAGGCCGTCGACGGCCGGCACGCCGCCGAAATGGCGGGCCACGCCTTCGAGAACCAGGGTCGCGGTCATGGGCGCAGGCCTCCTTCGATCGATGTCTTGACGATGGGTGCCTTGGGCACCGCCGGTGCCGCGGGCGCGCGCGGCGCATGGCCCGCCTGGCGCCGCAAACGGCGGTCGTGCAGCAGCGCGATCGCGGTGTCGGCCACGCCGCGCGGCAGGTAGACGATCACCAGCATCAGCAGGATGCCCTGCACCACGTTGCGGTAGTCGGCGAACACGCGGAACAGCTCGGGCAAGGTGGTGAGAATCGCCGCGCCCACGAGCGCGCCCCACACCGAGGTGCGCCCGCCGAGCACCACCATCGCGAGCACCGCGACCAGCATGCCGAAGCCGAACTCGCCGGGCGTGATGGCGTAGCTGCTCGACGCCTGCAGCGCGCCGCCCAGGCCCGCGAGCAGGCCCGAGAGGATGAAGGCGATGCGCTGGTGGTAGGGCACCGAGATGCCGAGCGACACGGCCACGGTCTCGTCCTCGCGGATCACGTCCATCGCGCGGCCGATGCTGTGGCGGCCCATCGCGGCCAGCAGCGCGACCACCACGACCACGATCAGCAGCAGCTCGCCGGTGCCGGCCACCTTGGGAATGCCGCTGATGCCGATCGCGCCGTTGGTGACGCTGGTCCAGTTCTGCGTGGCCGACAGCACGATCTGCACCATGGCCAGGGTGGCGACCGCCTGGAACACGCCGCGCAGCCGCGACAGCGGAAAGGCCAGCACCGCGCTCGCGAGGCCGCCGAGCGCGGTGCCCGCGGCGATCGCCGCCAGCGGCGGCCAGCCGGCCTTGACCACCAGCAGCGCGCAGCCATAGGCACCGATGGCGGCGAAACCCGCGCTGCCGAGCGAGAACACGCCCGCGCGCAGCACCACGTACTGGCTCATCGCGAGCATCGCGTAGACCAGGATGTGGTCGAACAACGACTGGTAGGTGTAGAAGAAGTTCATCATGCGCGTTGCACCCGCATGGCGGCGGACGATTGACCGAACAGGCCGGTGGGCCGGACCAGGATGACGACGAACAGCGCGGTGAAGACGATCGCCTCCGCCACGCCCGAGGAGACGTAGGCCACCGCGAGCGTCTGCACGATGCCGATCGCAAGCCCCGCGATCAGCGCGCCCGGAATGCTGCCGAGGCCGCCGAGGATGATGATCACGAAAGCGCGCAGCAGCAGCGGCTCGCCCATCGCGAAGTGCACCGAGTTGAAGACCAGCCCGATCAGCACGCCGGCCATGCCCGCGAGCGCGCCCGAGATCAGGAACACCTGCATGTTCACCGGCCCGGGGTTGATGCCCAGCAATCGCGAGGTCTGCTCCGAATAGGCCACACAGCGGATGCGCTGGCCGAAGCCGGTGCGGTAGAGGTACCAGACCAGGCCGAACACCATCGCCACCACCAGCGCCACGATCACCAGTTGCAGCAGCTGCACGCGCACGCCGCCGATGGTGTAGATGACCACCGGGAAGGCATCGAAGGGAAAGCGCATCACGGCCGTGTTCGACAGCTTCTGCGCCAGCGCGAGCAGCACCAGGTCGGCGCCGATCGATGACACGATGGCCGAGAACTCCGGCGCGCCGCGGCGGCGCAGCGGCCGGAACGCGAACAGGTCCAGCGCCACCGAGACCAGCCCGCCCGCGAGCATGCCGATCAGCAGGGCGACATAGATCGGCGCGTCGAGCACCGTGACCGCGTACAGGCCCGCGAACGCGCCCCACATGAACACCGAGCCATGGGCCATGTTCATGATGTGGTTGACCCCGAACAGAAGGGTAAACCCGAGCGCGAACAGCGCGTAGACGCTGCCCACGACCACGCCATTGAGTAGTTGTTGCATCAGCATGGCGGCGATCATCGGAATGCGGCCCTTGGTTGTATGTCCCCTTGCGACGGTACGGGTGGGCCCGGGGCCGCCGTCCCCCGCATGGGGACAGACGCGCGCGGCGGGCCTGCGGACACTGGGCGCAGCACTGTGCCGACCCTGGAGACCCCATGCGCTTTCCGCAACTGCCCGTCGAGGACGAGCTCGAGATCCGTTCCCTGTTCGCCCGCTACGGCCACCTGGCCGACGCCGGCGATCCCGACTTCGCCCAGCTGTTCACCGAGGACGCCAGCTGGACTCGCGCCAACTCGCCACCGGCCTCGCAGGGCGGCAGCGGCCTGCCGCCCGAAACCATCCACGGCCGCGACCATCTGCTCGCGCTGATGGAAGAGGTGATGAAGAAGAAGTTCAGGCAGCGCATGCACCACCAGATGACCGACTTCTACGCCGTGCCCGGCGCGGGCGCCGACGAGGCCCACGGCCATGCGCGCGCGCTCATCACCGACTGGCGCGACGGTCCCGGCAAGATCGCGATGTTCGGCAAGTACGAGCTGCGCTTCCGGCGCACCGACGAGGGCTGGCGCATCGCCGACATGACCGTGCGCGTGCTGCCGAGCGCGGATTGAAAAGGACCGAACCATGAACGCCACCGCCACCCTGTCGATCCCCGACGCACCGGTCCTCGACGAGGATCCGTTCTCCGACGCGAACATCGCCGATCCCTATCCGCTGTTCGACCGCATGCGCGAGATGGCGCCCGCGGTCTACGTCGCGCCGCACGGCTACTACGCCGTCACGCGCCATGCCGAGGCCGGCATCGTCGCGAGCGACTTCGAGCGCTTCACGGTCGAGGGCGGCGTGGGCATGAGCGACATCCGCAAGCCCGGCGCCTGGCGCACGCGCAGCCCGATCTCGGAGATCGACCCGCCCGAGCACACGCGCGTGCGCGCCGCGCTCCAGCGCATCCTGTCGCCGCTGGTGGTCAAGAGCTGGAAGGAGAAGTTCGCGCAGCGCGCCGAGGAGATCGCCGAGGCCGCGGTGGCGCGCGGCCGCGTCGACGGCGTGGCCGACATCACCGAGGCCTACGTGCTCGAGGTGTTCCCGGCCGTGCTCGGCATCGCGGTGCCGCCCGAGCGCATCAAGCTCACGGGCGAGCTCAACTTCAACCAGCTCGGGCCGAACAACGAGCGCGTGGCGCAGGCGCTCGAGCGCGCCGCGCCGATCATGGACTGGTACCAGCAGGTGCTGCAACGCGAGCACACGCTGCCCGGCGGCTTCGCCGAGAAGATCTACGAGGCCGAGGACGCGGGCCATTTCGACAAGGGCACGGCGCCGCTGCACGTGCGCTCCTTCTTCCGCGCCGGCGTCGACACCACCATCGCCGGCATCGGATCGACGCTCAAGCTGCTGGCCGAGCACCCCGACCAGTTCGCGCTCGTGAAGGCCAACCCGGCGCTCATCAAGGGCGCGTTCGAGGAGGCGCTGCGGCTGGAGTCGCCGGCGCAGGTGATGTTCCGCACCACCACGGGCGAGGTCGAGCTCGGCGGCGTGCGGCTGCGCGCCGACACCAAGGTCGGCTACCACATGGGTGCCGCCAACCGCGACCCGCGCCAGTGGCCCGATCCGGCGCGCTTCGACGTCACGCGCCAGACCGCGGGCGTGCACCGCGCCTTCGGCGTGGGCGCGCACGTGTGCATCGGCCAGATGATCTCGCGGCTCGAGGCCGAGAGCATCCTCGGCGCGCTGGTGCGCCGCGTGCAGCGCATCGAACCCGCGGGCGCATCGCGCTGGCGTCCGGTAAACACGCTGCGCACGCTCGACCTGCTGCCGCTGGAGTTGGTGGCCGAATAGCATCGGGTCGGTCCGTCCCCTGCGATGGGGACTGACGCAACCCGGATGCATGAAGACACTGCCATGGCCCCCTGAGAAAAACCGCGCACCTTCGCGCGCCCTTGGAGACACACCATGACCATGCATCGCAGAGCCGCCGTCGCCGGCGCGCTGCTTCTCGCCTTCAGCGGCCTCGCCTTCGGGCAGGGCAAGGAGATCCCCGTCGGCGTGTTCAACGCCATGACCGGCACCTACGCCTTCGGCGGCGTGCCGATCCAGAACGCCATGAAGCTCGCGCTGGAGGAAGCCAACGCGCAGGGGCTGCCCGGCGGCAACAAGTTCAGGATCGTCGAGGGCGACACCGCGGGCGACAAGGGCCAGGTCATCAACCTCGTCAACCAGTTCGGCAAGCGCGACAACGTGATGCTGATCCTCGGCCCCACGGTCAGCGCCGAAGCCCTGGCCGGCGCGCCGGTGGCCAACGACCTCAAGCTGCCGATCCTCGCCATCGGCAGCTCGCCCGGCATCCTCGCCACCGGCCCGTGGGCCTTCAAGATCCAGGCCACGCCGACCGACATCATGGGCTTCCTCGGCAAGCTGGCCTCGGAGAAGCTCGGCGTGAAGCGCGTGGTGCTGCTGCACGACCAGAGCAGCGACGGCTACATCGGCCAGAAGAACGCGCTGGCCGACTACTTCACCAAGGCCGGCGTCACCATCGCGGCCGACGAGAAGTTCATCTCCTCCGACTCCAACTTCCTCGCGCTCGCGACCAAGGTCGCGACCACGCCCACCGACGCCATCTTCATCGCCGCGCCGGCCGAGGTCTCGGCCAACCTGATCCTGCAGATCCGCCAGGCCGGGCTCGAGTCGAAGGTCAAGTTCATCGGCCCGTCGACGCTGGGCTCGGCCGGCTTCATCAAGGCCGGCGGCAAGGCGGTCGAGGGCACCTACTTCGTGTCGGACTATTCGCCCAACAATCCCTCGCCGATGAACCAGGCCTTCGTGAAGGCCTACCAGGCCAAGTACAAGGCCGCGCCCGACAACTGGGCCGGCATGGGCTACGCGCTGGGCCAGGTCGCGGTGCAGGCGGTGAAGAACGCCGGACCGAACCCCGACCGCACGAAGATCCGCGACGAGCTCGCGAAGCTCAACAAGGTGCCGATGGTGCTGGGCAACGGCACCTGGAGCGTGGACGCGGGGCGCAACCCGAGCTACGGCGGCGTGCTGCTGCAGGTGAAGGGCGGGGAGTTCGTGGCGGTGCAGTGATGTCCTGAGCGCGGCGCCGCGAGCGCGGATGGCGGGCTTGCCGCACAATGCGCGGTCTTTTCGACGCCCCCGGCCATGCCCCTTCCCAAGACCGGCCTGCTCGCGCAGGTCTCCGCCGCCCATCTCGTCAGCCACCTGCACATCATGGCGCTGCCCGCGCTGCTGCCGGTGTTGCCCGGCGCGTGGGGCCTGAGCTTCGTCGAGCTCGGCCTCGCGCTCAGCGTGTTCAACGTGGTCTCGGCGCTGGTGCAGGCGCCGCTGGGCTTCGCGGTCGACCGCTTCGGCGCGCGGCGCCTGCTGATGGCCGGCCTGCTGCTGGGCGGCGCGGCCTTCGGCTCGCTCGCGTTCTCGGGCCACTACTGCCTGGCTGCTCGTCGCGATGGCGCTGGCGGGCATCGCCAACGGCGTCTACCACCCGGCCGACTACGCGATGCTCTCGGCCGGCATCGACAGCGCGCGCATGGGCAAGGCCTTCTCGGTCCACACCTTCGCGGGCTTCGTCGGCGGCGCCATCGCGCCGGCCCTGCTGATGGGCATCGCCAGCACGCTGGGCGTGCGCTGGGCCTTCGCCGCCACCGGCCTCGCGGGACTGCTGGCCTGGGCCTTCCTGTTCGCGGGCGAGAAGCCGGCGCTTGCGGCACGGCCCGCGGGCAAGCCGAAGACCGCTGGCGGCAGCGGGGCTGGCGTGCGCATCCTCACGCCCGCGATCCTCACGCTCACGTTGCTCTACGTGCTGCTGAGCCTCAGCACGAACTCGATCGGCAGCTTCTCGGTGTCGGCGCTGGTCGGCGGCTACGGCGTGAACCTCACCTGGGCCAATGCGGCCGTCACGGCCTTCCTGTTCGCCAGCGCCTTCGGCGTGCTGGCCGGCGGCGCGTTGGCCGACCGCACGCGCCGCCACGGCCTGGTGGCGGCGGTCGCGTTCGCGGGCGCGGCCGTGCTCGCGGCACTCGCCGCCTGGGGCCGGCTGCCCGATCTCGCGCTCGTGCTGTGCCTGGGCGCCACCGGCTTCCTGACCGGCGTGATCACGCCCTCGCGCGACATGCTCGTGCGCGCCGCCGCACCGCCCGGCGCCGAGGGCCGCGCCTTCGGCATCGTCTCCACGGGCTTCAACATCGGCGGCGCGGTCGGCCCGATGCTGTTCGGCTGGCTGCTCGACCGCGGGCATTTCAGCGGCATCTTCTGGGCCGCGGTGGTCTTCATGGTGCTGACCGTGATGCTGACCCTGCTGCAGGAGCACCGCGCGGCGCGCGCACCAAGGCCGCTGTCCCGCCCCGCCGCGACTTGAGGAAAACGGGGCGGCGACCGACACGCCCGCACCGCGCGTCTGGGGCACACTCGGTCATCGACATCACCTGGGCGCACCGCGCGCTCCCACCGCATGCTGAGCTACGCAATCCAGAAGGTCGGCGACGACTTCCAGCAGACCCACCCGCAGGGCGAGACCACCCTCCTCGGCTTCATGGCCGCGATCGATGCCCATCCGTGGCAGGAACAGCACCGCGAATGGAACGAGCAGCAGGACGGCCCGCTGCCCGCGCTAGTGCTGCGCAACGAGGCCGACCAGCGCGAGCTGTGGGTCACGCTGCTGGGCAACGGCACCGACCGGCGCGGTGAATACCAACTGCAGTCGGTGGCGATGCGCCCGCGCAGGAGTTTCTTCGGCAAGGGCAAGCTCGAGCAGGACGTCGCGGTGTTCGAGACTCGCGACCGCGGCGAACTCGACCGGCTGTGCGAACTGTTCTGCGACGCGCAGTACGAGGCCGTCGACCGCGAAGCGGGTCGGATGGCGGCGCGCGAGGACTGACGGCGCGCCCGCGCGCAAGCACACAGTTTTCCGTTATCCTCCGCCCCGCCCGGACACCCAAGATCCGGCCCTTGCAAGAAGGGGCGTTGACCGCCCGGAGACGGAGAGAGACGAATGAAATCGATGGCGTTCTGGCGTCCGCTGCTCGCGGCCGCCACGATGGCGGTTGCGGCACTGCCCGCCGCGGCGGTGCAGGTGGTGGTCGGGCAGGTGGCCCGATGTCCGGCTCGAGGCGCGGCAGGGGCGGGCCTTCGGGGTCGGGCTCAAGCTGAGCTTCGATGCGGTCAACAAGGCCGGCGGCATCAATGGCCACACGCTGAGCCTGGTGCGCAAGGACGATCTCGGTCAGCCCGAGCAGACCGTGGCGCTGACCAAGGCCCTGGTCGCGGAGAACCGGCCGATGGTGCTCGCGGGCTACTTCGGCACGCGCAACATCGCGGCACTCGTGGCCTCGGGCACGCTCGAGAAGGAGAAGCTCGCGCTGGTGGGCTACCGCTCGTCCGAACTGCGCGCGCCGCCGCCGCTGCTGTTCAACATGCATGCCGACCTGCGCGAGGAGCTGACCAAGATCACGCGCCACCTCGCCACCATCGGCATCAACCGGCTCGGCGTCTTCTACGAGGACGTGCCCGCCTCCGGCGAACTGCTCAAGCTGATGGACGAGCTCGCGGCGGCATCGTCGTCGCGCATCGTGGTGCGGGCCTCGTACCCGGCGGGCACCACCAAGGTGGGCGACGCCGCCGAGGCCTTCCTCAAGGAACCGCCGCAGGCCATCGTGATGCTGACCAGCACCGGCGCCGCCGCGGCCTTCATCGAACGCTACCGCATGGCGCCCAAGGGCACGGCGCAGCTGGTCGCGCATTCGGGCGTCGACGTGGAGCAGCTCTCGCAGCGGCTGTCGGAGCAGCACATGCAGGGCATCGTGATCGCGCAGGTCACGCCGAGCCCGTTCCGCATCTCGAGCAAGCTGACGCGCGAGTTCATCGAATCCACGGCCGGACAGACGCTGGAGGTGCCGGTCAGCTACTCGATGTTCGAGGGCTACATCACGGGCCGCGTGATCGCCGAGGCCGTGCGCCGGCAAGGGCGCACGCCCACGCGCGAAGGCATGGCCGCGGCGCTGGCCTCGCTTGGTGAACTTCGACTTCGGCGGCTACGTGGTCGACCTCGGCCCCAATGCCGGCGGCAACGGCACGCGCTTCGTCGAACTCACGATCCTCAGCAACGCGGGCAAGATCCGGCAGTAGCGCTCTGGACCGTTCGGGCTGAGCCTGTCGAAGCCTCGCGCCCCGCTTCGACAAGCTCAGCCGAACGGTGGGGGTTCATTTCTTCGGGGCGAACAATGCGCCGAGCGCCCGTGCCGCCTTGACCAGCGGCGACGGCCGCAGCTGCTGGTACTCCGCGCGCAGCTCGGTGCGCAAGCCCTCGTCGATCTTCCCGGCGGGCAAGGCCAGCAGCAGTTCCAGCGTCTCGACCTGCCGCGCCACCTGCCCCACGTGGCCATAGCTGCGCGCGAGCCCGATGCGTGCCTTCACGACCTGCGCCGCGATGTCCTTGTCGGTCTCCGCGCCGCAGGCCTTGACCAGCGCCTCGCAGCAGGCCACCGCCTCCTCGTACCGGCCGGCCTTGCGCAGGCGCACGGCGCGGTTGACGCTGGACTTCGCGGCATAGGTGCGCAGCGCGACCTCGGGCGCGTGCAGGCAGGTGTCGATCACATGGCCGTAGAGCGCCAGCGCGGCATCGAGGTCGGTGTCGGCGATGGTGATGGCCTTGCAGAAGCGCGCATTGGCCACGCGTTCGCGCAGGTAGGCGACGTCGGAGCGGGCCCAGCGCACGATGATCGCGTCGTAGGTCTGCAGCTCCTCGGCCTGGCGGCCGAGCTTGTCGAGCTGCACGGCGCGGTTCGACATCGCGAGCGCGACGTCCTTCTCGGCCGAGGTCGAGAGCTCGTTGCCGTAGCGCGCGATGACCTCGTCGTTGACCGCCAGCGCGGCCTCGCGCTGCGACAGGCAGCCAAGGCTGTAGCCCTTGCGCACCATCGCGTCGAGGCAATGGCGCCGCAGCTCGGGATGCAGCGATTCGACATGCGCCTGCAGCACATCGTCGTAGCACGCGATGGCCTCGCGGTGCTTGCCCTCCACCGCCAGCACGCGGCCGCGCTCGATGGTGGCGTCGATCGCATCGCGCTGCGCCAGCGTCAGGTCCTCGTACTGGTCGCCATAGCTCACCGCCGCGCCTTGGCGCTGCAGTCGGTTGAGGCAGGTCAGCCGGCTCGCCGCGGCCTTGGCCAGCGTGTCGCGCATCGCCGCGCCGGTGGCATTCGGGAAACGCGCGAGCAGCGCGTCGTAGACCGGCAGGGCGTCGGCCTCGCGGTCCAGCAGCATCATCAATGCATAGGCCTGGTTGAGGTAGGCGCTGGCGACCACCCCCTCGACCTCGGCGCAGGTGTCGGCCGCGAAGGCCTGCACCAGCGCCGCATAGGCATCGACCGCGCGCTGGAACTGCAGGCGCCCGCGCCAATGGGCCGCGAGCGCGTACTGCGCCTTCACCGCGATCGTGCGCAGGTCGTCGACCGGGTCCTTCGCGAAGCGCGCGACGAGCGCATCGACCGCCGTGGCATAGCGCTCCTCGACCTCGGTCACGGCGACCTCGATCGCCCGGCCCTCCTCGTCCTTGCCGTCGGGACGCGGATGCGCGGCGGGGGCCTGCGCCTGGAGGATGTCGCAGCGCAGGTCCATGGCGCGTGCGATGGCGCGGCGCAGCGCGGTGTCCTCGGCGCCGCGGGCTTCGGTCCAGCCTTCGAGCGCGCGCAGCGCGGCCTCGACGTCGCCGCGGGCCCAGAGAATCCTCGCGCGCTCGATGCGGCCGTGCACGCACTGCAGGCGCGTGTAGGCATCGGCGGACTCGGCATGCAACGCATCGAGCTCCGAGAGCGCCGCCAGCGCCTCGTCGCCCCGGTCGAGCGCGCGCAGGGCCCAGGCCTCGAGCAGCCGCGTACGCGCCAGCTGCGGTTGCAGCAGCGCGCTGCGGTCGTCGCCGAAGCGATCGAGCAGGCGGCGGTAACCGGCGAGCTCGCGTGCCGGGTCGTCGAGCGGCACCAGTTGATCGAGCATCGCGAGCAGCAATTCCTGGCGGACCTGCGTATCGGCATGCCCGGCATAGCGCGACCACTGCCATTCAGCCAGTTCGTCGGCGCGGTCCTCGTCGTCGGGCTCGGCATCGCGGTCGCGCAGCAGCTGCGCCTTGACGCGCAGGATGCGGTTCACGCAGCGCAACACGGTGGCGTCTTCGCTGTCCGCATGCGGGTCGAGCACGGCGTCGCAGGCCGCGAGCAGGTGTTCCTCGAGATCCTCGTCCTGCGCACCGCGCAGCAGATCGCGCTGCAAGGCGAGCGCGAGGTCGGTGCGCGCCAGCGCGAGCGTCAGGCGCCGCTCGGGCTCGATGGCATCGGCGTGCGCGGCGATCAGGGTGTGCAGCAGCGCACGGGCTTCGTCATCGCGGCCCAGCGTCTCGAGCAGGCGAGCGTGGGCATGCCGCGCCTCGGCGGCCCGTGCCTGCAGCGCGGGCTCGGTGGTGGCTTGCAGGTCCTCATGCAGGGCCGCGTATTTCTTCAGCGCCTCGTCGTGGTAGTCGAGTTCCGCCAGCATCCGGGCCTGCGTGGCGCGCACACGAGCCACAAGCACGCGCGTCGCTGGCCAGTCGTCGCCACCGAAGCGCCGCGCCAGGTCCTCGCAATGCCGCACCATGTCGACCCGCGCGAAGGTCGCGCCGCCGGCGGCGCGCAGCTTCGCCTCCTCGAGCCCCGCGGCGACGATCCATTCGCGCAGCGCCAGCGACTGCGCCTGCTCGAAGCGGCGCTGCACCTCCTGCAGCTGCGCCAGCGCGGGCTCGGGCCGGCCGGTTGCCGCCAGCGCGCGCGCCTTCTCGCACTGCGCGCGCGTGATCCACGGCCAGGCCGCGACCGGTGCGAACACCGGGGCCAGCACATCGCGCGCACCGGGCTCGAAATGCGCGCACAGCGCGTCGGCCACCGCCACGATGTCGGCCGTGCGTCCGAGCGAACTCAGCGCCTCGATCTGCCGGAACCAGGCCAAAGCCAGATGCTCCTGCAGGTCGGGCGAGGCGCTGTCGGCGGGCGTGCTCAGCGGCAACAGCCGCGCGACGAGCGCTTCGGCCTCCGCGAGGGCCGATGCGGCGGTGGCAGGGTTGGCGAAGCGAGGTGAAGGGTCCGGGCGATCGATGTCGTGCAATCTGGTGTCCTGGCTGGGGCTCTGCGCTTCATTCTCGCCGCCGGCCTGCCGGCTTGCGGTTCACCAGAACGAATCGTCCTCGCGCGCCTTCACCACGCGCAGCCGGTGCTCGGCGATGCGGCGGATCAGGTCCTCGGGCAGCGGTTCGTCGTAGCGGACCTTGAGCAGTTCCTTGGTGGTCTGATGTCCCGCCAGTTCATTGCGGAACGCCTCGAGCGCCTCGGCCGAGGGCGCGAAGCCCAGGTGCGCCTTGTGGGCCGAGAAGGCGAACAGGAAACGCGGCTCGATGAAGAAAGGCGTGCCCCACTTGATCGCCTCCCGCGCCTCGGGTGCCACGCGCCGCAGCAGCGCGCGCAGGCGCCGCAGGTGCGCATGGGCCTCGGGCGGGGCTGCGGCGATGTAGTCATCGATCGTGGCGGGCGCCTTGCTGGCCATCTCGTTCATCCCCTTCGTGTTCATCCGCCCTGGCGCTGCACGTCCTTCGGCGACCGGCCGAACCTCGCCTTGAAGGCGCGGCTGAAATGGCTGAGGTCGGTGAAGCCGAACTCGAGCGCGGCCTGCGACACCTGCCGCACGCGCCCCTCGGCCAGCGCCCGGTAGCTGGCCTCGAGCCGCTGCTGCCAGAGCCAGCGCGCGGGCGTGGTGCCCTCGGCGGCGAACAGCCGCATCAGCGTGCGCAGCGACAGGTGGCAGTCGCGCGCGATGGTCTCGCCGTCGAGCGCCGGGTCGCCGAGCCGGGCGCGGAGGTAGCGCTTCACCGCGACCAGCCGCGCGTCGCGCGCGCCGGCCTCGGTCCGCGAGGGCGCGAGCTCCGTCTCGAGCGCCGTCGACCAGATGTCCATCGCGGCCTGCGCGAGCGCCGGCGGCGCATCGTCGTGCAGCGCCATCAGCTGCTGCAGCACCGATCCCGCGAGCGCGGACAGCTTCGCATCGCGGCCGACGGGCCGGGCCACGAGTTCGTCGGCCGTGCCGATGCGGCTGGTCAGCAGCGCGCGCGGGATCGCGACCATGACCGCATGCGACCACTCGCCGAATTCGAGGCTGAAGGGCCGCGCTTGGTCGTGCAGCACCATGTCGCCGGGGCGCATGCTCACGCGCCGCTCGTCCTGGCTGAAGCGCGTGTTGCCGCCGAGCGCGAACCAGAGGAAGAAGTCGTCGCGCGGATCGCGCCGGATCTCGGTGGCGCCGCGCGTGACGCGGAGGGTCGCCGCGCCGGGCAGCTTCGATTCGATCTCGTTGAATGCCAGCGCACCGAGCCCGCGCTGCGACACCCTGGCGCGGAACGCCGCGCCGCCCGGCGCGTTCGCGCACTGCGTGACCGAGTAGCTGCGGCACGTGACCTGGTGCCACTTCTCGAAGCTGTCGCCGGGTTCGACCAGGGTTTTCATGGAACGGATGGCAGGTGGAGAACAGAGCTTGGCAAGCCGGGGCCAGCGCGGACGCGCGGCGCGACCCAAGATCGCCGCACCCGCCACCATCCGACTCACCCACCGAGGGGCCAATATGCCTTATCAGATCGATCGCATCAATCCGGCAACCACCGCCGTCATCGTTGTCGACATGCAGAACGACTTCGTCGCCGAGGGCGCCCAGCTGCGCTCGGCCCAGGCCGCGGCCATGGTGCCGACGCTGGCGCGCACGCTGGCCACCTGCCGCGAGCGCGGCATCCGCGTGATCTACACCGCCCACGTGCATCGGCGCGATGGCTGCGACATGGGTCTGTACGACGACCTCTACGGCCCGATCGCCGATCGCACCGCGCTGGTCGACGAGACGCCCGGCAGCGAGATCTTCGCGGCGCTCGCACCGGCCGCGGGCGAGCACGTGGTCAAGAAGCACCGCTACAGCGGCTTCTTCGCGACCGACCTCGACCTGATCCTGCGCGAATGGGGCATCGACACCGTGGCGATCACCGGCACCACGACCGAGAACTGCTGCCATGCGACGGCGCGCGACGCGATGTTCCGCAACTACAAGGTGGCCTTCCTGTCGGATGCGACCGGCACCTTCGACTATCCCGACGTGGGCCAGGGCGCGATGCCGGCCGAGGCGGTGCACCAGGCCACGCTGACCATCCTGGCCTTCTCGACCGCGCACGTGATGACGAGCGAGGAGTTCGTCGGGCGGATCGCCCGCTGACAAGGTGTGAGCCGGCGCAACAGGTTGGGCTTCAGGGCTTGAGCACGACGAGCAGCGCGATGGCGCCGAACGCCGCGACGCACAGCGCCGGCGCGATCCGGACCCATGCGCGCTCGCGGACGCTCGTGCCCTCGAGCTGCCTTCGGAGGAAAGCCGACAGCACGCCGTGCAGCCCCGACAGCGCGAACACCAGCACCAGCTTCGCGTGGAGCCAGCCCGCGCCGAACCAGCCGCCCAGGCTCGCGAGCGCGATGCCCAGGCCCCACACCGCGACCATCGCCGGCACGGTGACGCGGCGGTCCCAGCGCAGGAAGGCCTGCCCCATGCGCTTCTCGTGTGGCAGCAGCACGCCGCCCGAACGGCCGAACGCGGCGGCCGCCACGCCGAGCAGCAGCAGGCCGCCGGTCCAGGCGAGCACCGCGGCCAGGTGCAGGGCCTTGAGCCACAGGTAGGTCATGGGGCCGGCGACGGCGAGGTCGGCTCGCGGTCGAGCAGCTTCCAGCTGTGGAAGCCACCGCCCGGCAGGCAGGCGAAGAGCACGAGCTTGAAGCCCGTGCGCGTGTCGATGTCGCCGAGCGCCGCGGCGTTCGCCACCTTCCAGCAGAAGCCCAGGAACACGAGGCCGTGCAGCGGCCCCATGAGGCTCACGGCCCAGGGCAGGCCGGCGAGGTGTTTCATCGGCACCGCGACCAGCAGCAGGATCAGCAGCGTGGCGGCTTCGAGCAGGCAGAAAAGCCGGAGACGGGAAAGGCGCAGGGCTCGGGACGGCAAGAGCAACTCCATGACGGGAACCTGCGTAGTCTCCCCATGCAATGCCTGAAGCGAAAGTGGCCGGATTGACAAGCTTCGACTGTTTCTCGCCAACCATGGAAGAATCCGCTTCCATGACACCCCGTGCCCCGAAGAACGCCCCGCACCGGCTCGCGGTGCTCGCCCTCCCCGGCCTCATCGCCTTCGATCTCGCGTGCGCCTGCGAGGTTTTCGGTCATGCGGAGCTCGCGCCCGGCCAGCCCTGCTACCGCGTCGCGGTCTGCGGCGAACAGAAGTCCTTCGACAACGGCAGCTTCACGCTCACGGTCCGGCACGGACTCTCGGTGCTCGATGAGGCGCAGACCATCGTCGTGCCCGGCATCGCCCGTCCCGACGCACCGATCGGCCGCGCCGTGCTGCAGGCGCTGCGCGCGGCCTCGGCGCGCGGCGCGCGCATCGCCTCCATCTGCTCGGGCGCCTTCGTGCTGGCGCAGGCCGGGCTGCTCGATGGCCTGAGCGCCACCACGCACTGGGTCGCGGCGCCGCTGCTGGCCGAGCTTCATCCGCGTGTGGAGGTCGATGCCAAGGTGCTCTACATCGACCACGGCAACATCCTGAGCTCCGCGGGCGCGGCGGCGGGGCTGGACCTGTGCCTGCACATGGTGCGCAAGGACTTCGGCGCGGCCGTCGCGGCGCGGGTGGCGCGGCTGTCGGTGGTGCCGCTGCACCGCGAGGGCGGCCAGGCCCAGTTCATCCAGCCGCTCGACCTGCCCGCCGACCGCGACCTGCAGCCGCTGCTCGCATGGGTGGAGCGCAACCTGCACCGGCCGCTGTCGCTCGACGACCTCGCGCGCCAGGCCTGCAGCAGCCAGCGCACGCTGAACCGGCGCTTCCAGCACCAGTTCGGCGTCTCGCCCGCGCAATGGCTGATCCGCGCGCGCGTGCGCCGCGCGCAGGAACTGCTGGAACGCACGCGCCTGGGCATCGAGCAGATCGTCGTCAAGGTCGGGCTGGGGTCGGCGGCGAACTTCAGGGCGCAGTTCCAGCGCGTGGCGGGCGTGAGTCCGAGCGCGTACCGGCAGAGCTTCGGCGCGAGGCCGAGGGCCTGAACTTCGCGGCGCCGATGGCGCATCGGCGCGCGACTACGAATCCTAGTAGTCACGCCCTCGGCCAGCCAAAACGGCAGTAGAGTGCCGCCGAGAACGGAAACGTTTGCACCGCGGGTTCGACGCCGTGTGGCCGACGAAGCCCATTCTTCATACCTTCGACTGATATCCGTCGCCGAAGGTAGTGGAATGGATGTGTCGCCATTGCAATTTGGTTGCAGCTTCTTACGGTCTAGCGGCACGAGCTTCCCTACAGTGCTCGGTTTGCTCGTGGGAGGCGGTCCGCTCCGGTCGTCGCCCTTCCAAGTTTCGCTTCAGGGAGTTTCATGCCCACGCCCGCCTCCAGCCGGGGCCGCAAGATCACCGCGACCTCCGATGCCATGCCCATGCTCGATGGGGTGGCCGCCCTCGAACCCGTCCTGATCGAGGGCGAGGAAGCATTGAGCCGCCCCTATCGCTACACCCTCACGCTGACCACGCCGGCGTCGGGCGCCGTCGATGCGCGCTCGGCCGCGAACATCAAGCTCAAGCCGCTGATCGGCGAGGAGTTCGGTGTGCACATCCTGCTCGACGGCCGGCCCGGCGGCGCGCAGCAGCAGCGCCATCTCTCGGGGCTGGTGACGCGGGCGCGCTTCCTGCGCCTGGAGCAGCGGCGCGCGCTCTACGAGGTGGTCATCGAGTCGTGGCTGAGCCTGGCCCAGCGCTCGCAGGACTTCCGGATCTTCCAGAACAGGAATGTGCTCGACATCGTCGACGAGGTGCTCGGGGCTTACGGCTTCGCGCTCTCGATCCGGGCCACGGGCAGCTATCCGCCGCGCGAGTTCGTGGTGCAGTACGGCGAGACCGACTACGACTTCGCGAGCCGCCTGCTGCACGAGTGGGGCCTCTACTACTACTTCGAGCACACGGCCAACAGCCACACGCTGGTGATCGTCGACGACATGCAGGCGCACGGTCCCTTCCCCGCTGGCGGCTACGAGCGCATTCCGTTCAGCGCCGCCGAGGCCTCGTCCAACGAGGAGCACTGCCATCACTTCCAGCTGGCCGAAGCGCTGCAAAGCGGCCAGTGGGCGACCGGCGACTTCGACTTCACGCGCCCCAAGGCCGACCTGCTGCGCACCAAGGCGATGCCGCGGCGCACCCGGCATGCGACGCGCGAGGTGTTCGCCTGGCCCGGCAACTACGCGGCCGAGGCCGACGGCGAGCAGATCGCGCGCGCGCGGATGGAAGAGGCTGGCGCGCCCGGCCAGGTCGCCAGCGGCGCGGGCAACCTGCGCGGCCTGGCGGCCGGCTACCGCTTCACGCTGACCGACCATCCGCAGGACAGCGCGAATGCCGACTACCTCGTGACCGCCGCGCGCCTGTCGCTGCAGGAAGCGGGCGACGCGACGGGGCTGGAGGAGTTCCGCTGCCGGGTCGAGTTCGAGGTGCTGCCGGCGAACAACATCTTCCGCCCCACGCCCGACGCGTTCAAACCGCGCACCACCGGTCCGCAGACGGCGGTGGTCACCGGCCCCGCGGGCCGCGAGATCTGGACCGACCAGTACGGGCGCGTGAAGCTCGGCTTCCACTGGAACCGCTACTGCAGCAAGGACGAGAGCAGTTCGTGCTGGGTGCGGGTGTCCTCGCCCTGGGCCGGCAGCAACTTCGGCGGCATGCAGATCCCGCGCGTGGGCCAGGAGGTGGTGGTCGACTTCGAATACGGCGACCCCGATCGCCCGCTGATCACGGGCCGGGTCTACAACGCCGACAACATGCCGCCGTGGGACCTGCCCGCCAACGCGACCCAGAGCGGCCTGTCTCTCGCGCAGCTCCGAAGGCGGCAATGCCGCGAACGCGAACGCGCTGCGCTTCGAGGACAAGCTCGGCGAGGAGCAGCTGTGGCTGCACGCGGAGCGCGACCAGCTGCTCGAGGTCGAGAACGACGAGGTCCACACCGTGGGCCGCGACCGCAGCAAGACCGTCGAGCGCGACGAGACCCACCACGTCAAGAACGACCGCACCAGGACCGTCGACCGCAACGAGACGATCACGATCCACGGCCAGCGCGCCGAGACCGTGGACGGCGACGAGGCGGTCAGCGTCAAGTCGAACCGCAGCCATGCCGTCACCGGCACCGAGACGCTGACGGTCACGGGCGACCAGACGCACATCGCCAAGGCCCACCGCACCGCCAGCGTCACGGGCAACCAGACCACCTCGGTCACGGGCACGGATTCGCTGACGGTCACGAAGGCCCGCACCGTCACGGCGCAGGACAACGACCTGTGGAACGTCACGCTGGGCCAGACCACCACCATCGGGCAGGCCTACCAGGTCTCGGCGCGTTCGCATGCCGCGACCTACAACGACGCGATGACGCTCAACGTGCCGGCCGGCCCGGCCTCGGCCACCGCGCAGGGCGACGTCTCGCTGACCAGCTCGGCCGCCAACCTGTATGGAACGGCCGCCCTCAACATGGGGCTGCTGGCGCAGGGCGGCGATTTCTCGGCCGTGGCCTCGGGCAGTGTGGGCGTGAGCGCGGAGAGCGGCACGCTCGACACTTTCGCCTCGGGCGCCATGAGGCATGCGAGCCCGACCAGCGTGGTGCTCGATGTCGACGGCACGGCGGTGGAGGTCACGCCCGGGCGCATCGTGCTGCGCGCGGGCAGCGCGACGCTGATGCTCGACGCATCGGGCGTCACGGTGAACGGCACCAAGATCTTCCTGAACTGCTGAGGGCCGCATCGATGTCCTCCGCGGCACCGGTGCGCAACCCGGTCGAAAAACGCATGGCGCGGCTCCACGACCTGTGGTGGGAGCGCACCGACGATGCGTCGCTGCGCGCGGTCGTGCTGCGGCTGCCGCCCGACTCGCAGCGCATGCTCGATGCCTTCTTCACCCTGCAGATGGTGGACAGCGACTACGCCACGCCCGACCTCTTCGTGCGGCTGGACGCGGCCTTCGAGACCGGCTACCGCTACAGCCGCGAACTGCGACAGGCCCTGATCGAAACCTACCTCCACAACCGGCCGCAGCTCGCGAAGCAGGGCGTAAGCGATCCCTGGGAAGAGGAACACGAAAGCGGCCGCGACAGCGCCGCCGGCTTCGTCGACACCGGCCTGTCGCTGGCGCGCCACCTGCGCCGCCAGCGGCTGTCGGTCGTGCTGCAACCGGGCGGCGTGAGCGACGCGGCCTGCTTCGAGCGCTGGCTCGACGCGGCGCTGCAGGCGCCCGTGCCGCCAGAGGATGCCGGGCTGCTGCGGCTGGTGCTGGTCGACGACAGCGACTCGCGCGCCTGGCAGCCGCTCGTGGAGCGGCATGCGGGCGTCGTGCGCGTGGTCGATGCGCCGCTCGACATCCTGGAGGCCGCGCGCGAGATCGCGGCCCAGGCGGGCGGCGGCAGTGGCGGGGCTGCGCTGTTTCGCCAGCTCTATGCCGACATGCTGGTGCTGCTGCGTCGCGGCGACGCGCCCGCCGTGGAGGCAACGGCCGAACGCGCCGCGCGACTGGCCACGCGCAACGGCTGGTCCGACCAGCGCGCCGTGCTCGACGTGATGGTGGGCGGCGCCTGGCTGCAGGCGCGCGCGACGTCGCGCGCGCGGTTGCGCGCTACCGCCAGGCACGTGCCGCGGCGGAGCAGGCCACGCAGGCCGGCAACCCGATGGGGCCGATGCTGCTGATGCAGGGCTGGATGGCCGAGGGCGGGGCATGGGCCGCGGCCGGCGACATGAAGCAGTCGGCCCATGCCTTCGAGCAGGCGGCCGAGGCGGCCCGCCGCATCCCCAACAGCCTGTTCGCGGTCGAGGGCCAGCGCGCCGCGGCCCAGGCCTGGCTCGGTGCCGGCGAGCGCGACCGGGCCTGGGCCGCGGCGCTGGCCGGCGTGCGCGAGGCACGCGCCATGGCCGACGCCGACCGGCCGAACAGCACGGTGCCGCAACTGCTGCAGGACATGCTCGCGCTGCAGGACCCCCGGCGCTGCGAACGCATCGCGCAATGCGCCTCGGCCTACGAGCGCGAGGCGCGCGCGGCCCTGGTCGAGGCCGATCTCGCGGGCCACCGGCTCGGCACCCATCCACCGACTAGCGCCATCGCGGCGATCGAGACGCAATTGGTGCAGCGCTACGAGCAGCTGTTCCAGGGCCAGCTGCGCGAGCGCGAGCAGCTGGTGCAAGGCGGCGAGGAGGTGTTCCGCACCGTCGTCGCCATGGGGCGCGCAGTGGCTCGACCCGGGCTGGAGCGGGTTGCCGCACGTGAAGCATCCACTCGATCTCGCGCCCGGCGAATGGCGCGAGCCGCCCGCGTTCGCGCGCCTGCCCGATCCGCAGCCCTTCGTCGAGGCCGCCTGAGGCGCGCCGGTTCCTACACGCCACAAGGAAAGCACTTGTTCTTCGCGGCCAAGCATTTCGACCCGCAACTGGGCATCGATGCCCACACCTACCTGGCACCGCCCGGCGTATGGCCGACGGTGCACATCGGCATCGTGATGGACCCGTTCGACTACCTGCCGACCATCGAGGTGTCGCCCGACAACCCGATCGTCAAGGGACTGGGCGCGCTCGGCACCGCGACCGAGGCCGCCAAGAACGCCATCGGCGAAGGCACGGCATCGCCGCAGATACCGGCGCCGCCCGGCGCGCCACCGGGCGATGGCGCGATGCCCGAGAGCATCCCGCTGCCGCTCGGCGCCACCGTCGAGGTGGCCGGCGTGCGAAGCGCCAACGCCGGCACCGGCGGCGTCGACTTCCACATCCTGGTCGGCGCGCCGATGCCGATCGTCAAGGGGCCGGGCGGCCCGCAGTTCGACGACGAGCTGTTCATGGGCAGCCGCACCGTGCTGGCCGATGGCGATCCGTTATCGCGCATCGCGATGCCGGTGCTCGGCTGCAACATCGTCGGCCTGGTGCCGCCGTTCCGCCCGCGCAAGCTGGCCAAGCCCGTGCGCCTGAGCCTGATGCTGCCGACCACCTTCAACGTGGCGATCCCGCCGCAGGTGTTCGTCGGCGGCCCGCCCACCATCTCCTGGGGCGCGATGATCCAGCGCGGCCTGTTCAAGGCGCTGGGCCGCGCCTACACGCGCATCGCGCGGCGCGCGCTCAAGGACATGCCGCCCGGCTTCCTCAAGTGCCAGGTGCTGCGCGCCGAACCGGTCGACATCCGCGACGGCAGCGTCTCGGTGACGCACGAGGACTTCCACGTTCCCGGGCGCCTGCCGCTCACGTGGAGCCGCGTCTACGCATCGCGCGACCACGACTTCGCCGGCCACTGCGGCCTGGGTTGGCAGACGCCGGCCGATGTGCGCCTGGTGGCCGAGGACGACGGCATCCTGAGCCTGCGCGGGCCGGAGGAGTTCGCGCTGTTCACCGAACTGCCGCGCACCGAGGCGCAGCAGGTGCTCGACGTGGTGGACGGCGCCCGGCTCACGCGCCAGGGCGACGCGCTGGTGGTGCGCCTCAAGAGCGGCCTTCGCTATCGCTTCGAGGAAGCGCTGTCGCCCGAGGGAGCGCTGCGCGCACCGTCCCCCTTCGTGACGCGCCTGGAGGACGCCTGCGGCAACCGCTGGGACTTCGTGCGGCAGCGCGGCGAGCTGGCGCGCATCGTCGAGAACGGCCTGAACGGGCTGCCCGGGCGCAGCATCGAGGTGCAATCCCGGCAGGGACGCATCGAGGCCATGGCGCTGCGCGATCCCGCCACGCAGCAGGAGCATCCGCTGGTGCGTTACCGCCAGGCCGACGGCGACCTGCTCGCGGCCATCGATGCGCTGGGCGCCGCGTACGAGTTCGCCTATCTGCAGCATCGCATGGCGCGACACACCGACCGCACCGGGCTGTCGTTCCACTACGCCTACGACGACCGCTGGCGCGTGGTGCACGCCTGGGGCGACGGCGGGCTGCACGACTACCGCTTCGCCTACGACGAGGCGCTCGGCCGGACCGAGGTCAGCAACTCGCTGGGACACCTGACGGTGGTGCGCTTCGACGAGTCCGGCCTGCCGCTGGCGGAGATCGATCCGCACGACGGCGTGACCACCTTCGCCTACGACGATGCCGGCCGCACCGTGGCCGTGACGGCACCGGGCGGGCTGCGCACCGGCTTCGTCTACGACGCGCGGGGCAACCTGCTGGCCGTGCAGCGCCCCGACGGCAGCAGCGTCGGCTGCGACTACGACACGGAAGACCGGCTGTGCGCGATCGTCGATCCGCTGGGCCATCGCTGGCAGCTCGAGAGCGACGCGCGCGGCCTGCCGACGCGCCAGACCGATCCGCTGGGCGCGGTCGCCCGCTTCGAGCACGACGCGCATGGGCAGCTGGTGCGCCACGTCAACGCGCGCGGCGCGGCCACGCAGTTGCATTACGACCGGCACGGACAGCTGGAAGCGCTGGTCGATCCGCTCGGGCGCGTCGACCGCTTCACGCACGACGCGCTGGGGGCGCCTGCTCGGCCGCACCAACGCCCTGGGCGAGACGACGCGCTACCACTGCGACCGGAAGGGCCGGCTGGTGCGCATCGACCATCCCGACGGCGCGCAGATCCTCTGCGGCTACGACGCCGAGGACCGGCTGGTGCGGCACGTGGACGCAGCGCGCGCCGAGACGCGGCTGGCCTACGTGGGCCTCGGCGAGATCGGCCGGCGCATCCAGCCCGACGGCCAGGTCCTGCAGTACCACTACGACACCGAGGAGCAGCTCGTCGGCGTGACGAACCAGCGCGGCGAGCGGCTCGTGCTGCGGCGCGATGCCCTGGGCCGCATCGTCGAGGAGACCGATTTCTGGGGCCAGTCGCGGCACTACGCCTACGACGAGGCCGGCCACCTGAAGCAGATGACCGACCCGCTGGGCCAGCGCATCGCCTTTGCCTGCGACAGGCTTGGCCGCATCACGCGCAAGACGGCGGCCGATCCGCTGCGGCCCGGGCACCAGCAAGATGAGCTGCTGGTCTACGACCGGCGCGGCCAGCTGGTGGAGATGCGCAACGGCGCGGCCCACGTGAAGCGCCGCTTCGACGCGGCCGGCCGCGTGCTCGAGGAATGGCAGAACGGGTTTCGCGTCGCGTCGCAGTACGACGCGGTGGGCAACCGCACGCTGCGCGAGAGCTCGGCCGGCCATCGCGTGCGGATGGAATTCGACGCCTGCGACCAGCTCGCGAGCCTGGGCATCGACGACGAGGCACCGATCGGCATCGAGCGCGATGCCCTCGGCCGGATCGTGCGGGAACAGCTGAGCGCGAGCGTCGTGCGCCACGCCCGCTACGACGCGAACCACCAGCTCACGGCCCAGGCCGTGCTGCGGGACGCCTCGCCGCTGTTCAGCACCCGCTACGACTACGACCGCAAGGGCCAGCTGGTGCACCGGCACGACAGCCTCCATGGCAGCGACCAGTACGGCTACGACCTCATGGGACGCGTCCTGCAGCACATCGATCCCGAAGGCAAGGTCACGCGGCTGCTGCACGATCCGGCGGGCGACCGCCTTCGCACCACCATCGAGCAGACACGGATGCAGAAGGTGGCCGGCGGCGACGACGACGCACCGGTGCACTGGACGCGCGAAGGCAGCTGCGACGGCGTGCACTACGTGTTCGACCGCGCGGGCGATCTGGTGCGCAGAGGACCCGCGGCACACGGCGCGACCGACACGGGCGACGAGCTCGAGCTGGCCTGGGACGCCCACCACCGCTTGATCGAGAGCCGGCGCGGCACGGTGCGCACGCGCTACGGCTACGACGCCGTGGGCCGGCGCGTCTTCAAGCGCGGCGCCACCCATACCACCTGGTTCTTCTGGGACGGCGATGCGCTGCTGGGCGAGGTGCGCCAGGCCCACGACGAACAGGTCGCGCCCGCGTCGCTCAACCCCGCCGCGCTCGCGCAGCGGCGCGCGATACGCGGCCGCCAGCAGCCGGTGGTGGCCTGGGAACGCGCGCGCGAGTACGTGTACTACCCGCAGACCTGCATTCCGCTGGCGCTGGTCGACCCGCTGCCGGATGCGTCGTCGCCGGGCACGAAACGGGTCGCCCACTTCCATGTCGAGCCGAACGGGATGCCGTCGCGGCTGACCGACGGCGCCGGCGAGATCCTCTGGTCCGCGACCTCCACCGCCTGGGGCAGCGCGCTCGCCTCGCGCGCCGCGGCGATCGACAACCCCCTGCGCCTGCAGGGGCAGTACTTCGACGAGGAATCGGGCCTGCACTACAACCGGAACCGCTACTTCGATCCGCACATCGGCGCCTTCGTGAGCCAGGACCCGATCGGCCTCGACGGTGGCGAGAACCCCTACGGCTTCGCGCCGAATGCGCTGGGCTGGATCGATCCCCTGGGGCTGCGCTGCAAGACGAAGCGGCAGCGCACGCGGCTGCGCCGCATCCTGGGCCTGTCGAACAAGCCCGGCAACACGCAGATCACCGCGCGCCTGACGCAGGCCGAGGCGCGGGAACTGGCCGAGGAGTTCGTCGGTCCCGGCTTCACGCAGGAACTCACGGACAAGGGCGGATGGATGCTGAGGTCCGAGGATGGACTGCGCACGGTGCGCGGGCCCAGCAAGAAGCCGACCGACGCGGGGCGCAACGTCCACCCGGTGTCGGGCCAACCCTTCTCCATGACCGGCACGCAGATGAACTTCCAACAGCGTGCCGTGCCCAAGGGCCCTTACGATTCCAACGTTCACGTGGATGTGGAGCCCTGAAATGACAATCCGTCTCGAAATCGTCGACCTGCGTTCCCTCGATGTCGACAGGCTGAGCGCATGGCGTCCGGAGGCCCCCGAGGATGTCTACCTCACCCTCGAGCTCGAGATCGGCGAGGCGGGCGTGTCCGGCGCGCACGTGTTCCAGCTGCTCGCGGCAACGCCCGAGGGCGTGAGAGCCCACCACGACGGCCGGGCGCTGCAGGCCTACACCTCGATGCGCCGGCGCGCCAAGGGCTTCGACATCGATGCGCTGCTGATCGTCGACCCTTACGACTGGGACACGTTGCGCGAGGCGCTGCGCCAGCGCGTGGCGGCCTGCGAACGGTCCACCTGGGCCGAGTCGCTCGACTGCCTGCGCACCCGGTTCTTCTGGGAGTACGAGGGCGTCGAGCGACGATAACGCCGCGCCTTAATCGATCGCGATCTTCGCGCGAGCGACCACGTCCTTCCAGCGCTCCAGCCCCTGCCGGATCGCCTGCGTGACCGCCTCGGGCTCGCTCGATTTCACCGCATAGCCCAGGCGCGCCAGCCGCGCGGCCAGGTCCGCATCGAGGGCCTTGCGCGTGGCGGCGCGGATCGTCGCGAGCACGGAGGCCGGCACACCGGCCGGCGCCAGCAGGCAGTACCAGACCTCGTAGTCGACCGAGGGCCCGCCGATCTCCTTGAGCGTGGGCACCTCGGGCAGCTGCGTGCTGCGCTGCGCGCCGAACACCGCGATGCCGCGCAGCCGCCCGGCCGCGATCTGGCTCGCGACCGAGGGCGAGGTGGCATAGACCATGTCGATCTGCCCGCCCATCGCATCGTTGACCGCCGGTGCCGTGCCCTTGTAGGGCACGTGCAGCGATTGCAGCGGCGAGATGGTCGAGAGGTATTCGCCCACCAGGTGCGGCGAGGTGCCCGCGCCCGGCGTGCCGTAGCTCAGCGAGCGCTTCTTCGACAGCGCGACCAGTTCCTCGAAATTCTTCGCGGGGAAGTCGGGCCGCACCGCCATCACCACCTGCGTGCTGCCGACCATGCTCACGGGCGCGAAGTCCTTGAGCGGGTCGAAGCGCGTGTTGCGGTTCACGCTCGGGTTGGTCGCGAGGTAGTCGTTGGCGAACAGCAGCGTGTAGCCGTCGGCCGGCGCGCGCGCGACGAAGTCGGTGCCCATGTTGCCGCCGCTGCCCGCGCGGTTGTCCACGACGACCGCGCGTCCGAGCAACTGGCCGAGCCGCTCCGCGAACGGCCGCGCGATGGTGTCGAAGCCGCCGCCCGGCGGGAACGGGACCACCATCGAGATCGGGCGCGATGGAAACTCCTCCGCGGCCCAGGCGCGCGGCAGCGGCGACCCGACCAGGGCCGCACCGAGTCCCAGCACGATGCGACGGCGCCGGCCGCCGGACTGAAGGTCGCGCATGCTCACAGCCTCGGCAGCTCGATCTGCAGCAGCTCGCTCGCGGCATCGGCCGTCATCGCGCTGGCCGCCTCGCCGCTGTACAGCGAAGACCGCGCCTCCCAATCGCGCCGGCCATCATCCGCGTGGCCCTTGCCGGCCAGCACGAACACGATGCTGTTCGGCGGCACCTCGATGCTCCGGCCCGCCTCGAGCGCGATCAGCGACAGCACGGTCCGCGCCTCGGAGAAGCTGCCCAGGTGCTTGCGCGCCACGCCGGGCCGCTGCGCGTCGCTCAGCCATTGCGCGGCGGAGGGGCGAATGAAGATCGGCTTGTCGTAGCGGCTCTCGGGGTAGCGCAGCTCGCGGCCGTTGATGTGCTCCCAGACGGCTTCGTAGGCATCCTGGTTGCGCGTGCCGCCCTCGGGCTTGTCGACCTTGTAGACGCCGGCCTCGAAGCGCCCTTTCTTCTTCAGTTCGGCGATGCCGCGCTGGAACGCCGCCTCCGACACGTAGCCGCTGCGGCTCGCGCCGCCGAACTGCAGCACCAGCGTGAGCGATTCGCCCGCGATGCTCTGCGGACCGTAGAACACGCCCTCGGGAAAGTAGCCGATCATGCCCGGCTTCATGACGCCATCGCGCGCGAAGTCGGCGTCGCCCTCGAGCTGCACGCGCACCTGGTCGAAGTTGTGGCGGTGGCGCGGCGAGTCGAAGTCGTTGAAGGTGTTCGAGAGCTGGAGGAAGAAGTTGCCCGCGCTGCCGTCGCGGCCGGACAGCAGCGGGTGGTAGCGGAACTTGCCGCCGCGGGCATGGGTGCGCTCGATCATCGTGAGATCGCGCAGGTTCAGAATCTGCTGCATGGAAGAACTCGTCTGCGTGTTGGAATGGCCCGCATGCTGACGCAGTCCCCGCCACAAGCCCAGCGACATTAATTCACGGCAGCGTTGCCATTGCGGCAACGCTGCCCCGCGCACCATGAAACCCCGACGCCCCCTGCTCGACCACCTGAACCTCGCCACCCTGAAGCTCGTCGCGGCGATCGAGCACGAAGGCAGCCTGTCGCGCGCGGCCGCCACCCTGCACATCGTGCCCTCGGCCGCGAGCCGCCGCATCACGCAACTCGAGACCGCGATGGGCGTCGAGCTGCTGCACCGCACCGCGCGCGGTGCCGGCCTGACCGCGGCGGGCCTGTCGATCGCGCGCTATGCGCGCGCGATGATGGAGGACGTCGACACCCTCGATGCCGAGCTGCAGAACCTGCAGGCCGGCGTGTCGGGCCGCATCCAGCTGGTCGCCTCGATCTCGGCCATCGTGCAGCACCTGCCGCAGGACCTCGCGCTGTTCCTGCAGCAGCACCCGGGCATCAAGATCGAGCTGGCCGAACACACGAGCGCGGAGATCGTCGAGCTGCTGCTGCAGCGCAAGGCCGACGTCGGCGTGTTCGTCGCCGAGGGCGACATCCCCGGCCTCAAGCTGCAGCCCTACCGGACCGAGCAGCTGGTCGTGATCCTGCCCGTGCACCACCGGCTCGCGAAGCGCAAGCGCCTGCGCTTCGAGCAACTTCTGAAGGAGGAGTGGGTGGAGCTGCCGCCCGGCACCGCGCTCGCGAGCCGCGTCGCCAAGGAAGCGCTCCGGCACGGCGTTCGGCTGCGCACGCGCATCCAGGTCAAGGGCATGGATTCGGCCAGCCGCATGGTGCAGTGCGGCCTCGGCATCGGGCTGCTGCCCCAGGCCAGCCTCGAGCAGCAGGCGAAGTTTCCGAACCTGGCCTTCGTGCCGCTCGACGAGCCCTGGGCGCATCGGATCAGCTACCTGGCGGTGCCCGCGCTGGCCGAGCCGGCGCCGGCGAGCCGGATGCTGTTGCAGGCGTTGATGGGGCTCTGAAGCGGCCTCGAGGCCGCGCGCTGCTACGCCGGCCTGGCGGCCGCCACGGCCTTGATCTCGACGAGCAGGTTCGGCCGTGCCAGCGCGGCCACGCCGAGGATGGTCCAGGCCGGGAAGTCGCTCGTGATGTGGCGTTCCTTGATCGCGCGGAAAGCGCTCAGCTGCTCGTCGATGCGCACGTGATACGACACGAGTTCGACCAGGTCTTCGAAGCCCAGTCCTTCATGCGCGAGGATCGCGCCGAGGCGCTTGAACGCGAGTTCGATCTGTTCCTCCGCGCTCTGCGGCACGGTGCCGTCGGCGTGGATGCCGACCTGGCCCGCGATGAAGACCAGCCCGCCGGCTTTCACGGCGGGCGAATACTGGAACAGGTCGAAGACCTTGTTGCTGCCGAACACGGGATCGTTGTCGGGCAGGCGCAGGCGTTGTACTTCACTCATCAGGAAATCCTCGGTGCGGGAGATGGACGGATGCCCTCGACGGGGCGTCCGGAGATTCTGTCTTCGATGGCGCCCTGAGCGCTTCATGCGGAGATACGAGCCCGCGAGGATCGCCTGCCGACACCGGTCCAAGGGCGGCCGCAGCGTTTCATCCCTGACAGGAATTGCATGCCATGCAACAGCGTCCATCGGCGACCGATGAGACCGCCTGCCCCCTCTTCCTTGGCGCTTTTGCGCGTGACGCAAGACTTGTACGCCCCCTGAAACGCGCGAATCATCGGCGCATTCCAGCACCCACGACGAGGTATCTCCATGACCGTCTCGATGTCGAAGTCGCGGCTCGATCGCCGCTTCGCCCTCACCCTCCTGCTCGGCGCGGGACTCGCGCTGTCCGCCCAGGCGCAGTCCGTGAGCTACCGCATTGCGACCGAAGGCACCTACCCACCCTGGAGCTTCAAGGATGCGCAAGGCGGCCTGCAGGGCTGGGACGTGGACATCGCCCATGCCCTGTGCGAGAAGATGAAGGCCCGGTGCGAGATCGTGGCGCAGGACTGGGACGGGATCATCCCCGGCCTCATGGCGAGGAAGTTCGACCTGATCGTGGCGAGCATGGCGATCACCGAGCAGCGCCGCCAGCGAGTGGACTTCTCGGACAAGTACAAGGAAACCATCTCGCGCTTCGTCGCCAGAAAAGGCGCGCCCGACGACACCGGCCCCGATGCGCTCAAGGGCAAACGCATCGGCGTGCAACGCGGCTCGATCCAGGCCGCCTACCTGAGCCAGAACTACAAGGCCTCGGACCTCAAGTTCTACGACACGCCGCAGGCGGCCGAACTGGACCTCGTGGCGGGCCGCGTCGACTACATCTTCGGCAACATGGTGACCTACTTCATCGGCTTCATGAAGGCACCGGAGGCCGCGAGCTTCGCCTTCGTCGGGCCCGAGCTGAAGGGCGGCCTGCTCGGCGACGGCAACGGCATCGCCGTGCGCAAGGGCGACACCGCCCTGCTCGAGAAGGTCAATGCCGCGCTGGCCGCCATCCGCGCCGACGGGACCTACGACCGCATCACGGCCAAGTACTTTCCATTCAAGCTGATGTAGGAGGCGGCACGCGGTGAACATTTTTCACGGCTTCGGATCGCAGCTGCTGCTGGGCGCGCTGGCCACGGTGCAACTCGCCCTCGCCTCGCTGGTCGTCGGATCGCTGTTCGGCGTCATCGGCTGCTGGCTGCAGTTGCGCCAGAACCGCCTGCTGCGCGGCGCGGGCTATCTCTATGCGGCGCTGATCCGCGGCATTCCCGATCTGCTGGTGGTGTTCGCGGTCTACTTCGGCGGATCGCTGACGCTCGCGAAGCTCACGGGCCGGTACGTGGAGATCGATGCCTTCGCGGCCGGCGTGTTCGCGCTCTCGCTGTCCTTCGGCGCCTATGCGGCGGAGATCGCCCGCGGCGCGCTGCTCTCGGTGAATGCCGGCCAGCGCGAGGCCGCATGGACGCTGGGCCTGTCGAAGACGCAGGCGCTGTGGACCGTGATCCTGCCCCAGGCGGCGCGCACGGCGCTCGCGCCCTTCGGCAACCAGTCCATCGTGCTGCTCAAGCAGACCTCGATCGTGTCGATCGTCGGCTGCGACGAACTCATGCGCAAGGCGGCCGAGGCATCGGGAGCCACCCGCCAGCCCTTCACGATGTACCTCGCGGTCGCGCTGATCTACCTGGTGCTGACGGGCGCCGCCACCCTGCTGCTCGAGCGCGCGGAACGGCGCGCCTCGCGCTATCTCGGAGCCTGAAGCGTGTTCGACATCGCCATCGTCTGGTCGGCCCTGCCCGCATTGGGCAAGGGCGCCTTGCTGACCCTGGAACTGACCGCGCTGGTCATCCTCTTCGGCACGCTGCTCGCGTTGCCGCTGGCCCTGGCCAAGAACGCGCGCCACGTGGCGGCCCGGTCGTTCGCGCACGCCTACATCGTGTTCTTCCGCGGCACGCCCTCGCTGGTCCAGGTCTTCCTGCTCTACTACGGCGCCGGACAGTTCCAGTCGCTGCAGGCCACCTTCCTCTGGCCCGTGCTGGGCGATCCCTTCTGGTGCGTGGTGATCGCGCTGGCGCTGAACTCCGCCTCCTACACGGGCAAGACACTGGCCGCCGCCCTGGCCGCCGTGCCCAGGGGCGCCAGGGAAGCCGCGTTCTCGCTCGGCCTGGCGCGTTACCAGGCCTTCCTGAGCGTGGAGTTCCCGCTGGCCGCGCGCACCGCGCTGCCGGCCTTCGGCAACGAGGTCATCCTCACCTGCAAGGCCACCTCGCTGGCCAGCACCGTCACCTTGCTGGACCTCACGGGAACCGCGCGCCTGCTCAGCGCGGAAACCTATGCGCCGTACGAGGTGTTCCTCGGCGCGGGCCTGGTCTATCTCGCCATCAACTACAGCCTGATGCTCCTGATGCGTCGGCTGGAACGCGCCTTCAAGCCATCGAACTGACACGAAAGCCCCTCATGAAATTCATCACCCTCGGCCCTTCGGGCAGCAACCACGAATACGTCACGCGCAACTACCTCGCGTTCCATGGCATCGACCGGAAGGCCGGCGTCGAACTCGCCGTCGACTTCGAGCAAGGCGCCCGGGCCGTGCTCGCCGGCGAAGCCGATTTCCTCGTGCAGTGCGCGGTCCACCCCGCCACGATGGCCACGGTCGCGAAGTACCTCGAGGGCCTCTACGTGGTCGATACCTTCATCTCGCCCAGCCAGGACCTGGCCATCATCCGGCGCAAGTCGGCGGCGCGCTCGGGCACGCTGGCGGTCATGGCGCCGACGCTCGACTACACCGACGCCTCGCGCTGGGACAGGATCGAGTACGTCGCCACGGTGGCGGAAGTCAGCAGGGGACTGGTCGAGGGCAAGTACGACGCGGGCCTGGGCTTCGTGTCGGTCGCCAACGCGCACGCCGATCAGCTGGTCGTCGAGGAATTCATCGGCACGGTCGACGACGCCTGGATCGTCTACGGCCGCACCAAGATCAGCGGCGGCCAGTTGCTCGCCTGGCCCGACAGCCCGGCCGCGGCGATCTTCCACGAGATGGCCTGAGGCGGCGATGAGCTCGGCATCCTCCTCCGCGGCATCGGCCATCGTGGCGGTTCGCGGACTCTCCAAGCGCTTCGGCGAACACCTCGTGCTCGACGGCGTGGACCTCGAGGTCCACGCCTGCGAGCGGGTCGTGATCTGCGGTCCCTCGGGGTCGGGCAAGTCCACCCTGGCACGCTGCATCAACGGCCTGGAGCCCTATCAGCAGGGCGAAGTCCAGGTCAACGGCATCGCCATCTCGCCCGATGCCAGCCATGCGGATCGCGTGCGTGCGAACGTGGGCATGGTGTTCCAGCAGTTCAACCTGTTCCCGCACCTGAGCGTGCTCGAGAACTGCACGCTCGCGCAGACCTGGGTGCGACGGCGTTCGAAACGCGAGGCCAAGGAGATCGCCATGGCCCATCTCGACAAGGTGCGCATGGCGGCCAAGGCCTCGTCCTTTCCTTCGCAGCTGTCGGGCGGGCAGCAGCAGCGCGTGGCCATCGCGCGGGCGCTGTGCCTCGAACCTTCGGTCATGCTCTTCGACGAAGCGACCTCGGCGCTGGATCCGGAGATGGTCAAGGAAGTGCTCGAGACGATGATCCTGCTCGCACGCGACGGCATGACCATGGTCTGCATCACCCACGAGATGGGGTTCGCCAAGGCCGTCGCCGACAAGGTGGTCTTCATGGAGGCGGGTACCATCGTCGCGACCGCGCGGCCTGATGTCTTCTTCGGCGAAAGCGCGGATGCGCGGGTCCGGAAGTTCCTGAGGCAGGTGTTCTGACCCGGGAACCGGCGATGCGAACCTGAAAGAAAGGTGCGGCCGATGCCCAGGAAGCAGATTGCTTCGCCGTTTCCGACGCTGCAGAAGCAGAGCCCGCCGCGAAGCGCGCGCAAGAAGGATTCGGCGGAGCCGAAGCGCAGCACGACCTCGATCAAGGTGGGCGTCCAGATCCGCGCCCAGCGCCTGGCCGCCGACTTGTCGGCGGGCGCGCTCGCCACCCAGGCGGGCGTGTCGCGATCGATGATGTCGCGCATCGAAAGAGGCCTGGTCTCGCCCTCGATCGAGGTGCTGGACAAGATCGCGACGGTGCTCGACGTGCCGATGTCGCGCTTCTTCGCCGACCAGGTGCGCCGGCTCGACATGTCGCACGTGCCGGCGGGCAAGGGCCTGAAGATCGAGCGCGTGGATGCCGTCAAGGGCTACCACTATGCGCTGCTCGGCCACCTGCTGTCGGGGAACCTGTTCGTCGAACCCTACCTGATCGAACTCTCCGACGAGGCCACGCCCTACCCGGCGTTCCAGCATCCCGGCGTGAAGTTCATCTACATGCTCTCGGGACGCGTCAAGTACCGCTACGGCAGCCGGACGCTCGAGGTCAAGGCCGGCGACTCGCTGCTTTTCGACGCCCGCGCGCTGCACGGGGCCGAGATACTGCGCGAGCGGCCCGTCTCCTACCTCTCGATCGTGTTCACCCTGCGCGAGTAGCGTCGCGCGGCGCCTGTATCAACGGCTCGAGCGCCGCCCGGATCCGCCGCACCGCCAGCTCGCTCGCCAGCGTCTGCGGCCCGCGCCCATAGGTGCCCGCGAGCCGGATCAGTCGCAGCTGCTCGCGCTGCAGCCGCGTCTTGAGGCGCCGCGCCCTGGCGCCGAAGACCCCGGCCCATCTCGCGACGCACGCGCCAGCGCGCCAGCGGCTGGCCCAGGCGTACCCATTCGTCGTCGCGGATCAGCTCGCGCTCGGGCACGAAGTAGGCCGCGAGCGCGTGCAGGTAGGCGCCGTTCTCGCGCGCGGCCTCGCGCCAGAACAGCCAGGCCGCGATCAGCACCGGGATGCCCTTGACCAGCAGCAGCAGCGCCATCTGGCCATAGCCGCCGTCGAAGTAGTCCTCGAGCAGCGGCGAGTTCCAGACGAAGTGCATGGCCCAGGCCAGCACGAAGCACAGCACGGCCGCGCCGATGCGCGTGACCAGCCGCCGCTCGGGATGCAGCAGGAACCACGCGACGCCGAAGGAGGCGATGGCGGTGTAGGCCGCGTGGCTCCACAGCCCGCTCATGAGTCCGCGCGTGAGCAGGTTCAGCAGCACCGGATAGACCTGGTTCTCGAGCGGGAAGCGCATCGAGGCGTTGACGGTGTAGGTCAGGTTCTCCACCACCTGGAAACCGAGCCCCGCCATGGCGCCGACGATGAGCACCGACAGGTAGGTCTGGAACTGGTTGCGCGCCACCAGCACCAGCAGCACCACGCCCGCGAGCTTGAGGAACTCCTCGGTGATCGGCCCCGCGACCGCGGCCCCCCAGGCCGCCACGAACTCGGGCGAGATCAGCTTGGCGCACAGGCTCTGGATCGCGATGTTGGCCGGCGCGGCGAAGTACACGGCGCCCATGCCGCCCCAGGCGAAGGCCAGCACGAAGGCCTCGGGCGGATGCTGCTCGAGCAGGTCGAGCGTGCGGAACACCAGCAGGAAGGCCAGCGTGTAGAGGCCCCACACCACGAGCCCCAGGAAGGCCGTGATGGGCACCACGCGAAAGCCCATCGAGAACATCTGCACGGTGTAGAACAGGCCGTTGACGATCAGCGCGCTCAGCAGCCAGAAGGCGGCGCGCCGCGGCTGGAAGAAGGAGTCGGTGCCGACCGGCCACGGCGACTCGTCGCTGTCGAAGGCGGTGGTGGCGATGGTGGTGTCGTGGCTCACAGCGGCGCCTCCAGGTCCATCGACTCGAGCATGCCGCGCGCATCGGCCATGGCCTCGTCGAGGCCGTCGCTGCCGCCGTAGACGTCGATCTGCACCAGCGACTTGCGGCGCTGGTCGACCACCTGCCAGAAGCGGCCGGCGATCTTGCTGCCGTAGTAGGCGAAGGTCTTGCCCTGCAGGCCCCACATGGTGACGAAGTCGGACACGTCGCCCTCGATGCTCAAGCCCTGGCCGCGCTCCATCAGCCGCTGCTGGCGCACCAGCGGACCGTCCGGCCCGCCGGCCCAGGGCAAGGTGGTGACGAGGAACTTGTGGTTGCCCTTGAACAACATCAGCGAGCGGCCGGCCTTCGAGCGCGAAACGTCCATCTGCCAGCCGCGCGCGGGCTCGAAGCGCGCATGGCCGACCGACACGGTCTCGCCGGCCGGCAGCGGACGCGCGCCGGGCGTGTGGCGGTCCCAGAAGATCAGGCCGCCGACATAGGCGGCGATGGCGAGGAAGACCGCGAGGGCGCCCGGCCAGGTGCGGTAGGGGATGCGGCGGGAGGGCTCGTGCATGGGGGCGATGGTGCCATGGCGCGGCGGGGGCGATTCGGCCCGCCTCCGGTGCGCGGGAGGCTGGTCGGCGCCGCGTCTTCGATGCGAACTTTTCACTTCGGCGTCAGTGTGCCGTCAGTCGTCCTATGTCATGCAGCTGCCACCGGGAGGTCATACGACCCCCGCATGATCCGCCGCGCGCCCGCCGGCCCCTTCGCAGGGGCGGCGGGCGTTTCGTCACCTTTTTCGCGGATCTTTTTTCATGATTTTTTCCCTTCCTCGCACTGCGCGCGCGACCTCGACGATCGCCGTCGCCGCGGCCGTGCTGCTGCTGTCCGCCTGCGGCGGCAGCGACAACCAGAACGCCGGCTTCTTCCCGCTGCCGCCCTCGGGCTCCAACCCCGGGCAGACCATGCCCCCGCCGGCCGAATCCGCGCCGCCGGTGCAGGTCGCGTTCATGCCCGACATCCACTTCCACGACGTCTACGCCAACTTCAAGGACGGTTCGTTTCCCGGCGTGTTCAATCAGAAGTCGGGCCGCAACGCGACGATCCGCCTGATGCATGCGCAGATGACCTCGACGCGCCTGTTCAACGAGAACTACTTCGCCTTCATCACCGCGCTCGACGACGCGGTGGCGCGCGGCGTGAAGCTGATCGCGCTGCCCGGCGACTTCTCGGACGACGGACAACCGGTGCACATGCGCGGCCTGAAGAAGGTGCTGGACGACTATGCGAACAAGCATGGCATCCAGTTCTTCGCGGCCCCGGGCAACCACGACCCGAACAAGCCGCTCGAGCGCGCGGGCGGCAAGGCCGACTACCTGGGCATCGACCCCGCGACCAACCGTGTCGGCGCGCCGCAACCGATCTACAGCCGCGGCGGCAACGGCGACTGCGCGGCGTCCAACTACAGCGGCGAATGGGCCAAGGTCAACGGCAGCTACTGCACCGAGGAAGTCAAAGAACAGGGCTACGCGGGCATCACCGAGGCGCTCGACCAGCACGGCCTGATGCCCAAGGCTGGCTACCGCTATTTCGAGACGCCCTACAGCAGCTACAGCTACCAGAACTACGACTTCGCGAAGGCGAAGGAGCAGGCGGCCTGGAGCAAGCGCACTTTCGAGATCTGCGCGCAGGGCGCGGGCGGCACCTACAAGAAGGACGGCTACACCTTCTGCCATGACGTGCCCGACACCAGCTACCTGGTCGAACCGGTCGAAGGCCTGTGGCTCGTGGGCATCGATGCCAACGTCTACGTGCCCACCGGCACCGGCCCCAACGACTTCAACGGCTCGGGCGACGCCGGCTACAACAAGATGCTGACCCACAAGCCGCACGTCATCGCGTGGCTCAAGGACGTGGTGGCACGCGGCAAGAAGCAGGGCAAGCAGGTCGTGGCCTTCAGCCATTTCCCGATGAGCGAGTTCTTCAACGGTGCCTCCGACGACATCATCGCGCTGCTCGGCGCGGGCAAGATGCAGATGGTGCGCCGTCCCGCCGAGGACGTGACCAAGGCACTGGCCGACACCGGCCTGCAGGTGCACGTGGGCGGCCACATGCACTTCAACGACACCGCCGTGCGCAACTACGACGACGGCCATGGCCTGGTGAACATCCAGGCACCGTCGATGGCGGCTTACGTGCCGGCCTACAAGCTCCTGACCTTCAAGGACGCGACGCACATCGACGTGCAGACCGTGCGCCTGGACAACGTGGCGCGCTTCGACGAGCTGTTCGACCTCTACCGCGAGGAACACCGCTTCTTCACCGACTTCCCGGGCCGGCTGCCGGGCGGCAGCAACGGCGTGCTGTGGGACAAGACGGTGCTCGACGCGAAGAGCTACGGCGAGTTCAGCACGCGCTACATGTCGGAACTGGTGCGCCTGCGGCTGCTCAACGACGACTGGCGCTGCGAGATGCGCGAACTGGTAAAGAGCCCGATCTACGGCTCCGACCTGCTGGTGCTGTCGCAGCTGCAGACCAAGGTCACGCTCAAGCAGCTGGGCAACACCGGCAACCGCGGCCTGCTGAGCAGCGCCTTCTTCTCGTGCCTGGGCGACGCCGGCGGCGACGGCAGCGCGCAGCAGGCGGCCTATGCCAAGGACTACGCGGATGCGGAAGCCAGGGCGCGCGCGCTCGCGGGTGCCAACGGCATGCGGCTGGAGGACTTCAACCAGTGGAAGGCGATCGACCTGGCGGGCGACTTCGTGCGCCTGGCCAATGCCGGCGACCTCGCGTTCACCGACATCCCGGCCGACCGCGCGCGCCAGTACAAGCTGATCGCCCAGGCGCTCGAAGGCACCCACACCGCGCTGGCGCTCAACGGCAGCCAGCAGGTGATGAACGACAACCCGGCCCATGCGGTGTTCCAGGCGCGCTTCAAGCCGCTGATGCAGATCCTGCTGAAGCTCGCCAAGGGCGCGCCGACGCAGCACTTCGTGATCGATCTGCGGACCAACAAGCTGACCGACATGACGTCGGCACCCACCCCCTTCTGACGCGCATCGAAGACAGAGCCAAGACATGACATCGAAGAACAACATCCAGCGCCGCGGCCTGCTGCTCGGCGCGGGCGGCGCGCTGCTGGCCGGTTGCGGCGGCGGCGGAAGCAGCGGCGGCTTCCCCTTCGTGCCGGCACCCGCGCCTGCACCCGCTCCCGCACCGGCGCCCGCGCCGGTGGCCGAACCCGAGGTCACGGCCCCGACGCTGACCGGCCGCGCCGTGCTGCCGGCCGACAGCTACGTGGCCGGCCCGACCTCGGGCCAGTTCATCTCGGGGCGGCGACTACACGCGCGCCAAGGACACCTACGGCTACACCCTGCCCTTCCAGGGCAAGCAGCCGATGCAGGGCTTCTCGGCGCTGGTGCCCAGCGGCATGCCGGGCGTCTTCTACGCGATGCAGGACAACGGCTTCGGCGGCCGCGCCGCCTCGCCCGATGCCCTGCTGCACATCTACGCGGTGAAGTTCGACTGGGCCAAGGGCCAGGTGATCCCGGCCAACTTCCAGACCGGCGAGACACTCGCGTCCTTCAGCGAGCAGAGCTACATCCGCCTGAGCGACCCCTATCGCAACCTCGGCTATCCGGCCGTGGCCGACATGGTCAACTACCCCGGCGCCTCGGTGTCGCCGGCCGGCCAGACGCTGGCGGTGGACCCGACGATCGTCTCGGGCCGACTGCTGACCGGCTACGACATCGACCCCGAGTCGCTGCAGATCGATGCGCAGGGCAACTTCTGGATCGGCGACGAGTTCGGCCCCTTCCTGCTGAAGTTCGACCGCCAGGGCCGGCTGGTCGCGCGCGAGGTGCAGATGCCCAACCTCGCGAAGATCGGCGCCAATCCACTGGTGCAGACGCCGAACAACCCGTACATCCAGTCGAACGCCTCGGTGGCCAACCTCGGCGGTTCGGGCGGCCTGGAAAGCATGGCGATCAACGCCAGCCGCACCAAGCTCTACGCGATGTACGAGAAGGAGATGAACGGCGACAACGCGCAGCGCCGCATCATCAGCGTGTTCGACCTGGCCTCGCAGAACTTCGAGCCGCGCGTCTACGCCTACAAGGTCAGCACCGGCCAGCGCATCAACGGCGACGGCAACCTCGAGACCGAGGTCTACAGCGTCAACGACATGGTCGCGATCAACGACACCGAGTTCCTCGTGGTCGAGAAGGACAGCGGCGCGGGCGACGTGCGCAGCGGCAAGTTCCCGGCCTCGGGCACCTGGCGCAACGCGGCGCGCTTCAAGCGCGTCTACAGGATCGACCTCGCGCAGGTCGACAGCAGCGGCTACCTCGAGAAGGAAGAAATCGTCGACCTGATGGCGCTGAAGGACCCGAAGGGCCTGGGCGGCGACGCCACCATCGACGGCGTCTTCGCCTTCCCGATGGAGTGCGTGGAGGTGGTGACGATCGCCGACGCGCAGACGCTGATGCTGGTGAACGACAACAACTACCCCGGCGGCTCGCCCTCGCGCCTGCCGAACAAGGTGGACGGCAACGAGTTCATCCGCATCCGGCTGCCGAAGCCGCTGGCGCTGCCGCCCGCGAAGGCTTGAGCGCGCGCGGCGCGGGGATCGCGATGCGCCGCAGCGCCACGGCCGACACCACGGCCAGGGCCGCGATCCCCGCGGCCGCCACGGCGGACGACACGCCGAGCCCGGCCACGAAGGCGTGCCGGGCCTCGTCGAGCAGGCCCGCGGGCAGGCTCGGCGCGAGCGAGGTCGCGGTCCAGAGGCCCTCTTCCACCGCGCGGGCCGCCTGTTCGGGCAGCTCGCGCGGCAGGTGCTCGGCGATGCGCGAGCGGTAGACCACGGTCGTCAGGCTGCCGAAGATCGCCACGCCGAGCGCGACCCCGAGCTCCTGCACCGTTTCCGACAGCGCCGAGGCCGAGCCCGCATGGGCGGCCGGTGCCGCGCCGATCACGAGGTCGGTGCCCAGCGCGGCCAGCGTTCCCAGCCCCAGGTAGATCAGCGAATATCCGGCCACCGCCCAGCCCAATCCCTGCGTTGCTGGCATCACCGGCAGCAGCGCGAGCAGGCCATGGCCCAGCGCCGACAGCGCCAGCGACGCGGCCATCACGAAACCCGGGCGCACGCGCCGCGCGACCAGCGGCGCGCCGATGCCGGCCACCAGCATCGCGAGCGCGGGCGGCGCCATCCACAGGCCGGCCGTTACCGGCGGCAGGCCGATCACGAGCTGCAGGTACTGCGTCACCAGCAGCAGCGCGCCGCCGACGCCGGTCAGCCCGACCAGCAGCACGCCGAGCGCGACGCTGAAGCTGCGGTCGGCGAACAGCCCGATGTCGAGCAGCGGATTCGCGAGCGCACGCTGGCGCCGCACGAACGCGATCGCGCAGGCGATGCCGAGCAGCAGCGCCAGCGTGGTGGCGAGGCCCCAACCGCTCTTCGCGCTCTGCTTGACCACATAGACCAGCGGCAGGATCGCCGCCAGCGACAGCGCGACGCTCGCGAGGTCGAGGCGCGCGCGTTCCGGTGCGCGGTACTCGGGCAGCAGCAGCGGCCCGCCGATCCACAGCAGCAGCACCACCGGAATGGCCACCAGGAAGGCCGAGCCCCACCAGAAGTGCGCAAGCAACAGGCCGCCGACCAGCGGCCCCGCGGCCATGCCGAAGGCGAACATGGTCGCCCGCACACGCCGATCGCCAGCGCGCGCTGGCGCGCATCGAGGAACATGTTGCGGATCAGCGCCAGCGTGGACGGCATCAGCGCCGCGCCCGCGATGCCGAGCAGGGCCCGCGCGGCGATCAGCAGGTTGACGCTCGGTGCGAAGGCGGCCAGCACCGAAGTGACGGCGAAGGCCGCGGCGCCGATCAGCAGCAGGCGGCGGCGCCCGATCGCATCGCCCAGAGCGCCCATCGTGACCAGGAAGCCCGCGATCATGAAGCCGTAGGCGTCCATGATCCACAGCGCCTGCGTGGCGCTGGGCTGCAGGTCCTCGGCCAGCCTGGGCAGCGCGAGGTAGAGCAGCGTCACGTCGAGCCCGAGCAGCATCGTGGGCAGCGCGAGCATGGCGAGGCCGGCCCATTGGGCGAGGCCCGCGCGCGCCGGCGGCGTTGTCGCAACGCTGTTGCCGTTGTGCTGGTTGAGACCGAAAGCCATGCGAGCCACTCCTGAATGATGAAGGAGCGATCATTCTGGGAACGGATCGGCAACAGGACAATATTTCCTCTCATGCTATTACTGGCAGCAATACGCAAGGCGGCGCGCCATGGCGTCTAGATCGCTCGACCGCACGCGCACCGAACTCTCGGCCTTCCTGCGCGCCCATCGCGAGCGGCTCGCGCCCGCGGACGTGGGCCTGCCCAGCGGCGGACGGCGCCGCACGCCGGGCCTGCGCCGCGAGGAGGTGGCCGCGCTCGCGGGCGTGGGCATCACCTGGTACACCTGGTTCGAGCAGGGCCGCGAGATCGGCGTCTCGGAAGCCTTCCTGCTGCGCATCGGCAAGATCCTGCGGCTCGACGATGCCGAGTGCTGCCACCTGTTCCTGCTCGCGCAGCAGCGGCCGCCCTCGGCCGAGGCCCATCACTGGCCGAGCATCCCGCCGCTGGTGCAACGCATGATGGACGAGCTGGTCGCGCGCCCGGCCTACGTCACCAACCTGCGCTGGGACGTGGTCGCGTGGAATGCCGCGGCCGACCGGCTGTTCGGCTTCTCGGGCCGCGAGCCCGCGCAGCGCAATTTCCTGCGCCTGGCCTTTGCCGATCCCGAGCTGCGCCGGCGCCTGCCGGAGTGGAAGGAAGATGCGCCGCGCCTGCTGGCCGCGTTTCGCCGCGAGCTCGCGGTCGCGCCCGACGATCCCGCGATGCTGGCGCTGGTCGATCAGCTGCGGCGGCTGTCGCCCGACTTCCGGCGCTGGTGGGACACGCCGCGCGATCCGCAGCCCTCGCGCGGCATCTCGGCCCTGCTCGACGAAGGCCGGCGCGTGGCCTTCGAGCACGAGGCGCTGACGGTCGACGAGTACCGCCACCTGCGCATGGTGGTGTACTTCGAGGACCGCGCCGGGCCGCTCAGCGAGACGTCGTCGCCGGCCGCGCGGGAATCCACGCCACCAGCGGCGCCAGCCAGCGCGGCCGCCAGCTCAGCGTGAAGGTCACGGCGAGCGCGGCACCCGCGAGCGCCATGAACCAGACCAGCGAGGCCATCGAGACATGGTCGACGCGCAGGCACAGCAACAGCGACACGAGCAGGCAGGCCGCGCCCAGCACGCGCAGCACGCGCGCCATGCGCACCGGGTAGGCCGTGCCGGGGCGCGCCTGCTCCCAGTGCACGTCCATCGACAGCGCGAACAGGCCCGCGCCCACGAGGTTGGCCGCCAACGCGGCCGCGAGCATCAGGGCCTCAGACACGGGCCACCGCCGATGCGTTCGAAGCGGCCACGGTGGAGACGGCGGTCGCGCCGGCACGGCGCCGCAGCATGCGCGCCGCCACCACGGCCAGCGAGGCCGCCGCGAGCACCGACAGGTCGACGCCCGCCACCGGCCAGTAGCCACTGCCGATGGTGCGCAGCAGATGGTCGCCGGTGGTGATCCAGTTCAGCAGCACGGCGGCCACGCCCAACAGCGCCACGGCCCAGCACTGCTCGGCCCAGGCCGGCGCCAGGCGCCCCTGCGCCGTGGGCGCGGTGCGCCACAAGCCATGGATCAGCGAGGCCAGCCAGGCGCCCGCGAAGACGCCGATCTCCCAGTTGCCGCGCAGCGGCAGCTCCGCCGGCAGCAGGCGGTTGGCGACCAGCATGGAGAAGGTCGCGACCAGCAGGCCCGGCACCGTCGCGACCGCGAAGGCATCGACCCAGCGCGCGCCCTGCAGGCCCTGCTTCGCATGCTGGCGCTTGCGCTTCTCGACGAAGAAGATGAAGCCGGTGGCGATGCAGGCGCAGCCGGCCAGCCCGCCCAGCACGTAGAACCAGCGCAGCAGCCAGTGCCTGAAGTGCTGCAGGTGCAGGCCGGTGAGGAAGTCCTTGATGCCCGCGACCACCGTGGGCGCCGGGTCTTCGCGGATCACTTCACCGGTCGCGCCGTTGAAGTGGATGCCCTCGCCCGTGAGCGTGACCCGGTCGGTGCCCGCGCGGTAGACGCTGACGTAGGCGTTGGCATCGTTCACGTGCTGCACGTTGAGCATGCCCACCTCGCCCGCCATGCCGCGGCTGGCCCAGCGGCGCTGGGCCTCGGCCACCATCGCGTCGACCGAGGCCAGCGTGCCCGGCGTGCCCGCGCGGTCGTGCGGCAGGCCGGTCTCCTTGGCCTCGAGCTTCTCGTGCAGTTCGTGCAGCGGCTCGAGCTGGGTGTGGCTCACGGGAAAGTAGACGCCCGCGAACACCACCAGCCCCGACAGCGCGAAGATGAAGTGGAAGGGCAGCGCGACCACGCCCGTGAGGTTGTGCAGGTCGAGCGCGCTGCGCTGCACGTGCTTGGCCGGACGGAAGGTGAACAGCTCGCGGAAGATCTTGCGGTGCATCACCACGCCGCTCACCAGCGCGATCAGCATCACCAGCGCCGCGAAGCCGACGATCCAGGTGCCGAGGTTCAGCCAGTTGATGTGCAGGCTGTAGTGCAGCGGGTAGAAGAAGTCGCTGCCGATCTTCAGGCGGTCTTCCGACAGCGTCTTGCCGGTGCGCGGGTCGATGGTGGCGTAGCCCCAGACCGCGTCTTCGGGGTCCTTGGCATTGGGCAGGATGAAGCCCGAATAGATGCTCAGCACCGGGTCGCGGTGCGTGGTGTAGGCCAGCCACTGCTTGGGCTCGAAGCTCGTCGCCATCGGGCCGTTCACGCGCGAGCGCGCCTGCTCGATGTTGGCGGGGGCGGGCTTCACCTCCTTGAACAGCGGCAGCAGCACCTGGTCGAACGAAGGCATGCGCTGCGGCTCGAAGCGCGTCTCGGGGATCGCCCAGCGGTCGATCTCGCGGTCGAACACCGACAGCGAGCCGAAGAAGAACACGACCATCAGCACGAAGCCGAGCACCAGCCCGAACCAGGTGTGGAGCCAGGCCATCGAGAGGCGGAAGTTCTGGAACACGGAAGTCTCTCCTCGCGGGGGAATGGGTCGATTCAGGTTGGGTCGGGTCGGGTCGGGTCAGAGCAGCGCCCGCTGCACGAGCGATGCCGCCGCCGTCATCGACAGGCCACCGCCGGCCAGCACCAGCCATACGCGCTTGATGTTGGCGGCCGAGAATGCCCAGAGGAACGCGACCAGGAACACCAGGAAGGCCAGCATGCTGGCGAGCGACTCGGCATCGTGGAACGGCATGCCCGCGGCGAACAGCAGCCCGATGCCGAGCGCGACGAAACCCCACGAGAACGCATAGCCGCCGACCACGGCGGCGCCGATGCGGGAGACGATCTGCAGGGCGGGGACAGCGTTCTGGGCCATGGTTTCTTCGACGGGGTGGACGACGGGGGCAGGCGCGATGCCTTGCCGGTGCCAGCCTCGTTTCAGCGGGCGCGCAGGCGCGGCCGTCCGAGGCAATTGATAGTCGTTCTCATTCTATCAAGCGCGTTCGGGCGGGCCCGATCTCGTCACGATCCGAAGGACATTCGACTCGAAGCGGCGCTCAAGGTGTCTGCTGCGCCGCGTGCTTGACGCGCAGGATCTCGACGATGCGCGCTTCGTGCAGCACGCGATAGAACACGATGTAGTTGCGATGCACGACCAGCTCGCGCACGTGGCTCGGCAGACCAGGTCTTCCGCTGCGACCGAGTTCAGGGTGCTGCGCAAGGGGCAGGGTCTTGTCGCGCAACTCCTGGCCGAAGCTGCGTGCACGCGCGGGGTCGTCCTTGCCGATGTAGCGAACGATGGCACGCAGATCGTCGACCGCCTTCGGCCGCCACTCGATGCGGCACCGCGTCATGCGCGTTTCTTCGCGGCGGGCTTTCGTGCGGCCGTCGGGGCCGCGATGTCGGCTTCGATGAGGGCCATCACTTCATCGTGCGAAAGATTCGGCCGGGGGTCGTCGACGGCCTCCTGGATTTCCGCGGCCAGCCACTCGTTGTAGGCCGCGGCTTCGTGCGCCTTGCGCAGGGCTTGCGCACGGTTGTCGGTGGAACGCTCCACGGGTTCGCGCTCGGCCGGATTCCACTCGCTGGCATCGAACTGCCCGACGGTGATGCCCAGGTCGCGCAGCACGCTCAACGCGGTGGCCGGATTTCCGAAGCGGCGCGGCTCGGTGCTGCGGGCCTTCGCCAGAACGGCACCGCCGCCGTTGCGCGTGGCGATCTGAACGAGAAACGCGCCCCCCTGCCCCTTGAGCGTCACGCTCGAAACACCGCCAGCTTCGGTGGCGGTGCGGAGTTGCTCCAGGGTCATGCTTTGCATGGTGCCTCCTTGCATTCAAACAACGTCCATTGTGCAAGACTTGTTGAAATCGTGCAAAGCGCGGCGCCGGATCAAGGCCCCCATCACATCTTCAATTGCGTCAGTGCCCAGGCCACCATCGCCAGCTGTGCCACGTTCACCAGCATCCCCGCGATGTGCAGCTTGCGGAACGCGACGATCGAGGCATCGACGCCCGGGATCGTGCCGCGCAGCGCGTCCATGCGCGGGATGATGATCCAGCCCCGCAGGGCGAAGGCCAGCCCGCCGATGACCGCGGCCCCGAGCGCGAAGACGAGCTTGCCCGACCAGACATAGCTGAGCGCCGCGGCGCTCGCCGTCAGGATCACCGCAACGTAGTAGACGTTGAACAGGCCGCGGATGAAGCGTCCGTCCAGCGGCGTGTCGTGCTTGAGCACGAGCAGCGGCAGCGAGCCCATCATGAAGAAGCCCATCCAGACCAGCAGGACGACGGTGGCGGCGAGTGCGACGACGATAGGGAGCATCGGGATCCTCCGCGACCTCGCGGCGCTTGCCGGGGCCGAGGCGGACTGTAGCCGCTCATGCACGCATTGCGAAGGCGTCGACAAGCCGGCTTTCGTTGGCTGCGACGCTGCCTCAGAAGCCCTTGGGCTGGCTCCTGGCTTCCAGAATGGCCGACTGCAGCTTGCGCTTCACCACCCCATCCTGCAGGTCGAGCCGTCCGCGCCGCGGATACCTCGGCGTCTTTCCGGGCGCGGGCGCGAACCAGGCGTCATCGAAGGGAAGACGATGATGATTGACCAGATCGAACTTGGTTGCCTTGGTCAGGCCCGTCTTTTCGCTGGCCTCGATGACAAACTCTCCCGGGTACACCATCGAGGTGTTCTGCGAGGTGGCATACGCGACCACCACCACCGAGCCGCTCGGGTCGTCGGCCGCTTCTTCCACCTGCAGCACCAATGCCGGACGGTTCTTGGGACCGGGAACGCCCACCTGCTGCGGAAAGCAGCATTCGACGATGTCCCCGAGCCGCGGCCGAGGCTTCCAGTAGAGCCCGCTCACAGCAGCGAATCGATGACCTTGCCCTTCTTCCTCGGTTCGGCCTGCGCGATGGCCTGATGCTGCGTCTTCGTGAGCGGAACCAGGCGCTCTCCGTCCTGCTCGACGAAGACCTCGTCTCGCAGTCTTGCGAGTGCGTACAAGACCGTCTGCGTTTCGTTGAAGCCCAGCTTCTTGGCCAGCGCACGCAACGCGTCTCTGGACACTGTGGTCAGCGTGTCTTCCTTGAAGTTCAGCTTCAGCGATTGCTGGTTGGTGGCGGCGGACATCGTGGCCTCCGAGAGGAGCAAAGAATACATATTTTATATGTATCGAATAGGCATCTCAAGGCTGCCGTCATTCGCTCAGGCCGTCATCCCCCCATCCACGTTGTAAACCCCACCCGTCACGAAGCTCGCCTGCGGCCCCAGCAGCCAGAACACCAGGTTCGCCGCCTCCTGCGCGGTCGCCGCGCGTCGGAGCGGCTGGTTCAGGAAATGCTGCTTCAGCGCGGCCTCGGCCTGCGCCTCGGTGCGGCCGTCGACCAGGAAGGTGCTGCGCAACAACGGCGTGTCGATCGGCCCCGGGCAGATGGCGTTGATGCGGATGCCGAGCGGCGCGAACTCGAGTGCCGCCTGCTGCGTCATGCGGATCACCGCGGCTTTCGAGGCGCCGTAGACGCCGAGCCCGGCCTCGGCGCGGCTGCTGCGCTGGCCCGACACCGAGGCGGTGTTGACCATGGTGCCGCCGCCCTGGTCGCGCATCGCGCGCGCCACGGCCTGCATGCCGAGCAGCACGCCGCGCACGTTGACCGCGAAGATGCGCTCGAAGTCCTCCATGCGGAACTCGAGCAGCGAGGACTGCGGGCCGACGATGGCGGCGTTGTTGTGGAACAGGTCGATGCGGCCGAACTTGCGCAGCGCCGTGTCGACGTAGCGCCGCACGTCGGCCTCCTGCGCGACATCGGCCGCGACGCCGATCGCATCGCGTGCATCGAGCCCCTCGAGCGCGCGCTGCAGTGCCGCCTCGTCGCGGTCGACGATGGCGACGCGCGCGCCGGCCTCGAGCAATTGGCGCGCGAGCGCAAGCCCCACGCCGCTGGCACCGCCGGTGACGACCGCCACCCGGCCTTCGAACACGGGCGCGCTCATTGCAGCGTGACCTCCAGCGCGCTCGGCGCGCGAAACACGAAGGTATGCAGGTGCGTCGCGCGATCGGGCTCGACCAGCCGCATGCGCGGGAAGCGCTTGGCGAACTCCTCGAACACGATCTTCATCTCAAGCCGCGCGAGCGGCGCGCCCAGGCAGAAGTGCACGCCGTTGCCGAAGGTGAGCTGCTTGCGCGCATTGGCGCGGCGGATGTCGAAGCGCTGCGGGTTCTCGAACACCTCCTCGTCGCGGTTGGCCGAGGCGAAGGACAGCACGATCGGCGCGCCCTTCGGGATCGTCACGCCACGGAACTCCACGTCCTCGAGCGCAATGCGGCGCCAGCCGATCACGGCGCCCGCATAGCGCATGCCCTCCTCCACCGTGTTGGTCGCGAGCGAGGGATCGGCGCACAGCGCCTCCCACTGCTCGCGATTCTCGAGCAGGCTGCGGAAGGTATTGGTGAGCTGGTTGGTGGTGGTCTCGTGGCCCGCGAAGGCAACGCCGAAGGTGTGGGTGATGATCTCGGGAATGGTCATCACGGCGTCGTCGGCATTGCGGATCTCGAGCATGCGGCTGGTGAAGTCGTCCTGCGGATGCTTCTCGCGCTCGCGGACCATCTCGGTGCAGTACTGCCAGAACGCCACCATGTTCCGCGCGCCCTCGAGCTGCTCGGCATGGGTGGCGGGGCTGAAGTCGATCACGCTGCGCGCGCCGGCCCAGTGCTTGACGCTCGGGATGTCCGAATCGGGAATGCCCAGCACCTTGAACACCACCTGCGCCGGCAACTCGTAGTTGACCTCGCGCAGCAGGTCGACGGCATCCTTGCCCTCGACGCGGTCGATGGCCTCGTTCACGAGCCGGCGGATGTGGCCGTCGAGCTTGACGAACTCGCGCAGGTTCAGCACCTGGCCGGTCACGCCGCGGATGCGCTTGTGCACCGCGCCGTCGAGGCTCGAGTGGCTGCCGGTCTGCGCATAGCCGCCCTCCTTGAGGATCGCCTGCGCATCGGGATGCATCGGCGTCACGGGCCGCGTGGTGTTCTGCGACGAGAAGCGCGCGCCGTCGTGCAGCACGCTGTAGACGTCGGCGTGTTTGGTCAGCACCCAGTAGCCGATCTCCTCGCACCAGAACACGGGCTCGTCGCGCCGCTGGGTCTCGAAGGCCGCATGCAGCTCGGGGCTGAAGTAGGGCTTGAAGTCGGCGGACGGCGAAGTCCCCGCATGAAAGGGGCAACCGGCAATGGCATTCATCGGGAAGTCTCCTGGCGTGGGTGTTTGTTCTTGGAAACGGAAGCAGTCAGCGCATCAACATGCCGCCGTTGACGTCGATCGTGGCGCCCGTCACAAAGCCGGCGCCAGGCGACACGAGGTAGGACACCGCGGCCGCGATCTCCTCGGGCGTGCCGATGCGGCCCAGCGGCACGGCCGCGGTGCCGAGGTACTTCTGGCCGCGCTGCGCCTCGGGCACGGTCTGGTGCAGCATCGGCGTGTCGATCGGTCCCGGCGCCACGGTGTTGACGGTGATGCCCAGCGCGGCGGCCTCGCGCGCCACCACCTTCGACAGCGCGAGCACCGCGCCCTTCGAGGCGCTGTAGGCCGCGCCGCTCTGCATGCCGCCCATCTGCCCCGCGAGCGAGGCCACGGTGACGATGCGGCCGTGCTCGATGGCCTGGTCGCCGCAGCGGCGCAGCATCTCGCGCACGCAGAGGAAGGTGCCGAGCGCATTCACGCGCAGCACGGTGTCCCATTCATGCAGCGTGATGTCGACCGTGGGCAGCCGCCCCGGCGCGGGCTGCGCGCTGAGGATGCCAGCGAAGCAGGCCAGCACGCCGACGCTGCCGAGCTTCTCCTGCACCGTGTCGAAGGCGGCGCGCACGCTGTCCTCGTCGGCCACGTTGCAGCCCAGGCCGATGTGGCCCTTGCCTGGCAGGGCAGCGGCGGCGCGCTCGGCGGCCTCCACATGCAGGTCGGCCACGGCGACGGTCAGGCCATCCTCGGCCAGCCGCCGCGCGCTGGCCAGCCCCAGCCCGCCAGCGGCGCCGGTGATGAGTGCGATGCGCATGAAAAGACTCCTGGAATTCAGCGGTCCGGATGGGCCTCGGCCCAGCACTGCACCAGCGGTTCGCTGATGTAGGCGCTCGTGGTCTGGCCCCCGTCGACGGCCAGCACCTGGCCCGTGACGTAGCCCGCGTCGTCGCTGCACAGGAAGGCGGCCGCGCCGGCCACCTCCTCGGGCAGGCCGGGCCGGCCCATCGGCGTGGTGCCGACGATGGTGGCCTGGAAGCGCGCGGTGTTCAGCCGCGAAGCGGTCTGCGGCGTCGCGATGATGCCGGGCGCGATCGCGTTGACGCGGATGCCCTGGTCGGCATAGTCGGCCGCGAGGTTGCGCGTGAGGCCGATCACGCCGGCCTTGGCCATCGAGTACACGGCCTGCCGCCGGTAGCCCACCAACCCGAGCGTGGACGCGATGTTGAGCACCACGCCGCGCGCCGCGATCAGCGCCGGGAAGGCCGCGCGCGTGACCATGAAGGTGGCCTTCTGGTTGATGTCGGCGAACCTGCGGTAGTCGTCGTCGGTGGTCTCGTGGAACGGCGGGCAGTTGCCCAGCCCCGCGTTGTTGACCAGCACGTGCAGGTCGCCGAAGCGCTCCAGGCATTCGTCGACGATGGCCTGCGGCGCGCCGTCGGCCGTGACGTCGGCGGCGACGACCTGCAGCTGCTCGTCGCGCGGCAGTTGCGCGAGCCCCTCGGCGTTGATGTCGACCGCGAGCACGCGCGCGCCCTCGGCATGCAGCCGCAGCGCGATGGCGCGGCCGATGCCCGAGGCCGCGGCGGTCACGATGGCGGCCCGACCCTCGAAGCGCTTCATGCGACTTCCCACACGTCGTACACGGGCCCGTCGCTTTCGCGCGTGCCGGTGCCGACCGCGATGCGGTCGTTGAGCCATTCGAGGCCGGGTGCCGCGGTCTCGAACTGCACCGCGACGCGGAAGTAGTCCTCGCCGCGCGCGATCGGCTCGCGATTCACGATCTTGCGCATGACCTCGGGCGTGGGCCCGTTGCGGCGTCCGCTGTAGGTCATGTAGACCAGCCCGCCGCCCTCGACCTCGAGCACCAGCCGCACGTCGAGGTGCAGGCCGCCGTCGGGCCGCTCCAGCACCACGTCGGCACCGCCGGGCAGCACCCGGCCGCGCAGCCGCTCGCCTTCGAAGCGGCCGCCGCTCACGCACATCACGCGCCGCGTGTAGCCGTGCGGCACGGCGCCCACGAGCTGGGCCGGTGCCGTGACCTCGGCCTTGATCGTGAAGAGCGGTCGCAGTTCGATCGGTGTCATGCCGCCGCGCCGTTCACTCGCCGGCCTTCTCGCCGTGGCCGCCGCCGTAGCGCTTGCGCACGTCCTGGATCAGTTCCAGCAGCGCCTCCGGCACGTCGCGGCCCTCGGCCTTGGCCTTGCGCTTGCAGTCCTCCCACAGCTTGAGGTCGGCATAGCCCTTGTCGGTGTGGCGGTTCCATTCCTTGTCCAGCGGCGTGGTGATCTCCAGGCGCACGCCGGCCGGGTCGTGGAAATAGATCGACAGGATCAGGCCCTTGTGGTCGGTCGGCCCGATCACCTCCACGCCCTGCGAGGTCAGCCACTCGTACCACTTCGTCACCTCGGCGCGGTCCTTCGCCTGCAGCGCGATGTGGTTGAAGATGTCGTAGGCCGGATGGCTGGACTTCGAGGGCGCGGGCACGCCCGGCGCCTCGAAGAAGGCCAGCGTGGAGCCGTCGCCCATGCGGAAGAAGATGTGGAAGTAGGGAATCGCGTCGCCGGTCGAGGGCACGCTGTCGTCGAGCACCGTGCTCGCGAGCTCCATGCCCATGATGCGGGTGTAGAAGTCGGTGGTGGCCGCCGCGTCGGGCGTGACCCAGGCCGCATGGTTCAGCATCATCGGCGTGAGGCCGGGGTTCGGGGTCAGCGGGGCCTTGGGCTTGGTGCTGTTGTCGGTTGCGGTGGCTTGCATGAAGCGTTTCTCCGTGTTGATGTCGGCTCTTGGAACTTGTGTTCTTACAGTTGAGGGTCGGCGATGCGAACGGCGATGCCGTCGAGCGCCTCGCTCATGACGATCTGGCACGACAGCCGGCTGCCCGCTTCGCGCGGTGCGGCCGTGTAGTCGAGCATCTGGTTCTCGGTGTCGACCGCGGGCGGCAGCCTGTCGATGAAGGCCTCGTCGACGATCACGTGGCAGGTGGCGCAGCTCATGACGCCGCCGCAGTCGCCGACGATGCCTTGCAGGTCGTGGCTGGTGGCCGCCAGCATCAGGCTCTGGCCTTCGGCGACCTCGAGCTCGGTGCGCTGGCCGTCGGGATGGATGTAGATGGCACGGGGCATGGAAGGACTTTCTCTCAGGCGCTCGTTCGCGTCAGTCCCCTCGACGGGGACGTGGGGCCTCGCCGCCGCGCAGGCGCCGCAGCACGCTGCGCACCAGCCCCACGAAGCCCTGCGGCATCAGGAACATGCACAGGATCAGGAAGCCCGCGAAGATCGCCGAGGGCGCCGACTTCGAGATCTGGTCGGCGACGTTCGGTATGAACTGGATGAAGGCCGCGCCGACCAGCGCGCCCGAGATGGTGCCGAGCCCGCCCACCACCACGCCCACGAGGAAGAACACCGACACGAACATGCCGAAGCTGTCGGGCGCCACGAAGGCGGTGGCGATGGCGCCGAGCGAGCCGGCCACGCCGGTGTAGAGCGCGCTGATGCCGAAGGTCATGGCCTTCACGTGCGGCACGTTGACGCCCATCGCGGCCGCGGCGGTCGGCTGCTCGCGGATCGCGATGGTGGCGCGGCCCAGCCGGCCGCGCAGCATGTTCCAGGCGCAGACGAACATCAGCGCCGCGATCGCCAGCACCACCAGGTAGAGCCACTGGTCGGCCGACAGCTGCAGGCCGAAGGGCGCCTCGGGCTTCATCAGCACGATGCCCTGCACGCCACCGGTCCATGGCTCGAGCGCCTTGTGCTTGAGCAGTTGCGGCGTGGCCAGCGCGAGCGCGAAGGTGGCGAGCGCGAGGTAGTGGCCCTTGAGCCGCAACGCCGGCCAGCCGAACAGGAAGCCGAAGCCGAAGCACACCGCGGCCGACACCGGCAGGGTGGCCCACCAGGCGAAGCCGCCGTGCTCCATCAGCACCGCGGTGACGTAGGCACCGAGCGCGTACAGCGCGCCATGGCCCAGCGAGAGCTGGCCGTTGTAGCCCACCAGCATGTTGAGGCCGAGCACGCCGATGGCGGTGATCAGCGTCATGGTGACGAGGAAGAGGCGGTAGTCCGACAGCGCGAAGGGCAGCGCGAGCGCCGCGATAGCGAGCAGCGCGAAGGCGGCGATGCGCCAGGGCGAACGCGCGGGCGCGGCATCGGCGGCCAGGGCCGGTGCTTGCTCGGGAATGAAGGGCAGTGCCGACATCTTCAGACCCTCGCCACCAGCTTGCGGCCGAACAGGCCCGAGGGCCGCACCAGCAGCACGGCCACGATCAGCACCAGGGCCAGCGTGAGCTCGAGCTCGGTGCCCACGAGGTAGGTGCCCGCGAGGTTCTCGACCACGCCCACGATCAGCCCGCCGGCCACCGCGCCCCAGGGGTTGTCGATGCCGCCGAGCAGCGCCGCCGCGAAGGCGTAGATCAGCACGCCGCCCATCATGTTGGGCTCGAGGAAGACCACGGGCGCCACCATCAGCCCGGCCACCGCGCCGATCAGCGCCGACAGGCCCCAGCCCAGCGAGAGCATCAGCGACACCGGGATGCCCGCGAGGCGCGAGGACACCGGGTTCTCGGCCGAGGCGCGCATTGCGAGCCCGACCTTGGTGAAGCGCAGGAAGGCATAGAGCAGCGCCATCACCAGCAGCACCACCGCGACCGTGCCGAGCTCGTGGCCCGAGATCAGCGTGCTGCCGCCGGGCAGCTTGTCGGGGAACGGACTCGGGAAGGGTTCGAGCTGGTGGCCGAAGATCCAGCCGGCCAGCGAGTTGATGCCGACGAACAAGCCGATGAAGACCACGATCACCGAGAGCTCGGGCACGTCGCCCAGCGGCCGCAGCACCAGCCGCTCGATGGCGAAGCCGGCCACGAAGCCGAAGGCCAGCGTGGCGAGCGCGGCGGCCCAGTACGGCAGGCCCCACTTCAGCAGCAGGAAGGCGATGAAGGTGGAGAACATCGCCATCTCGCCCTGCGCGAAATTGATGTGGTGGGTGGACTGGTAGATCATCACCAGCGCCAGGCCGAGGCAGGCGTAGATGCCGCCCATGGCGATGCCGGAGGCGATCTGTTGCAGCAGGCTGTACATGGGGTGGGGTCCTGGTCAGAAGCCGAGATAGGAGCGGCGGATCTGCGCGTCGTCGCGCAGCTGTTTCGCGGTGCCCGAGATGACGGTGCGGCCGGTCTCGAGCAGCCAGGCGTGGTCGGCGATCTCGAGCGCGCGCGCGACGTTCTGCTCGACCAGCAGGATGCCCACGCCCTCCTCGCGATTGACCACGCGCATGATCTCGAAGATCTCGCGGATCACCAGCGGCGCGAGGCCGAACGAGGGCTCGTCCATCAGCAGCAGGCGCGGGCGCTGCATCAGCGCGCGGCTGATCGCCAGCATCTGCTGCTCGCCGCCCGAGAGCGTGCCGGCCTGCTGCCCGCGCCGCTCGCGCAGCCGCGGGAAGTAGCCGAACATGCGTTCCATGTCCTGCTCGACCTCGGCCTTGCCGCGGCGCAGGTAGGCGCCCACGCGCAGGTTCTCCTCGACCGTCATGTTGACCAGCGTGCCGCGCCCGTCGGGCACGTGCGCGATGCCCAGCGCGGCGGTCTTCTCGGTGCTGTGGCCATCGATGCGCTGGCCCGCGAGGCGGATCTCGCCGGTGCGCCGCACCAGGCCGCTCAACGCGCGCAGCGTCGTGGTCTTGCCCGCGCCGTTGGCGCCGAGGATGGTGGTGATGCCGCCCTCGGCGACCTCGAAGTCGATGCCCTCGAGCACGCGCGTGGGGCCGTAGAAGGCCTCGAGGTTCTTCACCTCCAGCAGCGCGGCCATCAGGCGGTCTCCGTGCCGAGGTAGGCGCGCACCACTTCCGGGTCGGCCTGCACCTGCGCGGGCGGTCCGTCGGCGATCTTGCGGCCGAAGTTCATCGCCACCACCTGGTCGGACACGCGCATCACCAGGTTCAGGTGATGCTCGACCAGCAGCACGGTCACGTGGAAGCGCTCGCGCACGTCGAGGATCAGCTGGCGCAGCCCGTCGACCTCCTCGTGGTTGAGGCCGGCCGCGGGTTCGTCGAGCAGCAGCAGCTTGGGATCGGCCACCAGCGCGCGCGCCATCTCCACGCGCTTGCGGGTGCCGAACGAGAGGTTCTTCACCGGCGTCTCGGCCAGCGCCGAGAGGTCGAGCAAGGCCAGCAGCCGCTCGGTGCGCTCGCGCACCTCGGCCTCCTCGCGCCGCACCGAGGGCAGGCGGAAGGCATTGGCGAGGTAGCCGGTGCCGGTGCGGCAATGGCGGCCCACCATCACGTTCTCGCGCACCGTCATCGCGGGGAACAGCGCCACGTTCTGGAAGGTGCGGCCGATGCCCGCCGCCGCGATCGCATGCTGCGGCTGCGCGAGCAGGTCGACGCCGTCGAACACGATCGCTCCCGCGGCCGGCGTGTAGATGCGGCTCAGGCAGTTGAACAGCGTGGTCTTGCCGGCCCCGTTGGGACCGATCAGCCCGCAGATCTGGCCGCGGCGCACCTCGAAGGAGATGCCGTCGAGCGCCACGATGCCGCCGAAGCGCACGCCGAGGTCGCTGACGCGCAGCAGCACGTCGGCGGCGGCGTTGGTGGAGGCAAGGGGGGTTGTCATGGCGGGCAGTATTCGCCGCGCATCGCGGGCCCGTCAGTCCCCTGCCCGTGGTACAGGCCGCGCTGTCCCTTGCCACGGGGACAGACGCCGCGCGACGCGGCTGCCACATTCGCCGCACTCCCCTCTTCCCACTCCTCATTCACTCATCCCCTCGTGGAGGCACAGCCATGGACTACGGACTGCAGGACCGCGTGATCCTCGTCACCGGCGGCGGCAGCGGCATCGGTCGCGCGATCGGCATCGAGGCCGCGCGCGGCGGCGCGCGCATCGCCGTCGTCGACGCGGTGGCCGAGCGCGCCACGAGCGTGGCGGCCGAGCTGCGCGAACTCGGCGCGCAGGCCGTCGCGCAGACGCTCGACGTGCGCGATGCCGGCGCCTGCGAAGCCGCGGTGGCGCGCATCGAGGAACAGCTCGGCGCCATCGAAGGCATGGTGGCCTGCGCCGGCATCTCGCCGCCGGCGCCCGCCCACGCCATGCCCGACGAGCTCTGGACCCGCTGCCTCGACGTCAACCTCACGGGCATGTTCCGCTCGCTGCAGCCCGTGGGCCGGCGCATGCTCGAGCGCCGGCGCGGTGCGATCGTCACCGTGGCCTCGATCGACGGCCTCGGCGGCCATGCGGGCCGCGCGCACTACAGCGCCTCGAAGCACGGCGTGATCGGCCTGACGCGCGCGCTCGCCATCGAGTGGGGCCGCTTCGGCGTGCGCGTGAACGCGCTCGCGCCGGGCGTGGTCGACACGCCGCTCGTGCAGGCCAACATCCCGCCCGACCACCTGCGGTACGCAATGGTCGACCGCAACCCGCTGGGCCGCCTGTGCCGTGCCGAGGAGCAGGCCGGCCCCGCGCTGTTCCTGCTGTCCGATGCCGCGAGCTACGTCACCGGCTCGGTGATGACGGTGGACGGCGGCAGCGCCGCGGGCTTCTTCACGCGCTGGAACGGCGCCGACCTCGGCTCGCGCGCGCTGCTCGAGGCGGGCGCCTACGGCGCGCCCGACTGAAACGAACTCTTTGCACCACTCCCTGAAGGACGACCACCCATGAAGAACCTCTTCGACCTGCGCGGCGAGCGCATCCTGATCACCGGCGCCGGCGGCGCCATCGGCGGCGCGACCGCGCGCGTGTGCGCCGCGCTCGGTGCCGAGCTGTTCATCGCCGACCTGAAGGCGCCGACCGAACTGGCCGACGAACTGAAGGCGCGCGCCGCCGCGCTCGACAACACGAAGCGCGACGACGTCAATGCACTGCTGCAGGACATCGGCGAGATCGACGCGCTGATCGACACCAGCGGCTACTACGTCAAGGGCGACTGGCTCGATGGCGGCGACGAATGGGAACAGCTGTTCGAGCGCACCATGGCCGTGAACGTGAAGGGCCCGGTCAACCTGCTGCGCGCCGCGCTGCCTTCGATGATGAAGCGCGGCAGCGGCCGCATCGTGCTGACCAGCTCGATGGCCGCGCGCAACGCGGGCTCGACGCTGGCGGTGGAGCCGGCCTACGCGGCCTCGAAGGGCGGGCTGTCGGCGCTGGTGCGCTACTTCGCGCGCCAGGCCGCGGCCTCGGGCGTGGTGGTCAACGGCGTGGCGCCGGGGCCGATCTTCACGCCGCTGCTGGTGTCGGCGAACCAGCCCTTCACCGTCGACCAGTACCCGATGAAGCGCCTGGGCCAACCCGAAGAGATCGGCTGGCCCGCCGCCTTCCTGGCCTCGCGCGGCGCCAGCTTCACCACCGGCGCGGTGCTCGACGTCAACGGCGGCATGTGCTTCTCCTGAGCCGCGCATGACGACGCAGCCTGCGGCGCCGACCGCGCTCGACGGCCTGTGGGCGCCGGTGCGCATCGGCCCCGTGCAGGCGCTCAACCGCATCTACCTGCCCGCGCACCAGGTCAGCCTGCCGCCGCCGGCCTATGGCGCCTACCTGGCCGAACGCGCGCGCGGCGGCGTCGGCCTGATCGTCACGCACGGTTTCCATGTGCATCCGGCCAGCGCGCGCGCCGGCGTGTCGCCATGGGAGCCCGCCTGGGCCGATGCGGTGCGGGCCTTCGTCACACCGAGCAAGCGGCTCGGCGTGCCGGTGATCGTGCAGGTCACGCACATGGGCGCCAGCGGCACGCGCCGCACCGACGACATCGCGCACTGGGGTGCCGTGCTCGCGCCCTCGCAGCTGGCCTCGCCGGTGCACCGCGCCATGCCGCAACCGATGGAGGAGGACGACATCCGCGCGGTGATCGAAGGCTTCGCCGCTACCTGCGCCAACGTGCAGGCCGGCGGCGGCGACGGCGTGGAGATCCACGGCTCGCACGGCTACCTGCTGAGCAACTTCCTTTCGCCGTACTGGAACCGGCGCGATGACGAATGGGGCGGCGACACCGAGCGCCGCGCCCGGCTCGCGCTCGAGATCGGCCGCGCGGTGCGCGCGCGCTGCGGCAGCGATTTCGCGATCGGCATCAAGCTGAGCCTCGATGAGTACCTCGGCGAGGCCGGCACCACTTCCGAGGAAACGCTGCGCGTGGTCGCGCTGCTCGAAGCCGAGCGCCTGTTCGACTACGTGTGCCTCTCGCACACCGACTACCACCAGAACCACCGGCTGGTGCCGCCGCAGTCGAGCGGCGAGACCGCGCCGCTGGCCGCCAACGCCGCGCGCGTGCGCGAGGCGCTGCAAGGGCGCATCCCGCTGCTGATCCAGGGCTCGGTGCGCGACATCGCCACCGCCGCACGGATCGTCGCGCACGGGCAGTCCGACATGGTCGGCCTGGTGCGCGCCCAGATCGCCGACCCCGAGATCGTGCGCAAGGCCAGGGAAGGCCGCGCCGACCAGACCCGGCGCTGCGTCGGCGCCAACCAGGGCTGCTGGCGACGGCTCGGGCAGAACGTGAGCTGCACCGTGAACCCCGAGGCGGGCCGCGAGCTGCAGTTCGGTGCGGCGCTGCCGCGTCCCGCCGCCACGCCGCGCACGCTGCTCGTGATCGGTGGCGGCCCGGGCGGCCTCAAGTTCGCGGACAGCGCGGCCGCGCGCGGCCATCGCGTCACCCTGTGGGAACGCACGGATCGGCTCGGCGGTCAGATCCGCCGCGCCGGCCTGCTGCCCGACTACGGTTCGTGGAACTTCCTGGTTGACGACCTCGAGGCCTCGCTGCGCCGGCGCGGCGTGGAGATCGTGCTGCGCCGCGAGGCCACAGCCGACGCGGTGGCCGCCTTCGGCGCCGACGAAGTCGTGGTGGCCACCGGCGCGCGCTGGCAGCGCGGCGGCCGCTCGATGTTCCGCACCGACCGCGACGCGATCCCGGGCGCGGAACTGCCGCACGTGACGGACGCGCTCTCCGCGCTCGACGACCTGCCCGCCTGCGGGCGCCACGTGCTGATCGTCGACGACAACGGCGACTACCTGCCGCTGGGCCTGGCCCGCCTGCTGAGCGCCGCCGGCCGCGAGGTCACGGTGGTCGGCGCCGACGCGCTGCTCGGCCGCAAGCTCGAGCCCACGCTCGATTGGCCCTGGCTGATGCCGCGCGTGGCCGCGGCCGGCGTGGCGCTGCGCGCCTCGACCACCGTCGAGCGCATCGAGCCGGGCCGCGTCGTGTTGCGCGGCACCCTGGGCGGCGCGAGCGAGACGCTGGCGGCCGACACGGTCGTGCTGTCGATGCTGCGCGAGAGCGAGGACGGGCTGTACCAGCAGCTGAAGGCACGCGGGCTGGCGGTGCACCGCATCGGCGACTGCGTGGCGCCGCGGGAGGTGGACGATGCGGTGCTGGAGGGGTTCAGGGAGGCGCAGGCGATCGGTTGAGCCTCGTCAGCCATCGCGCACGAGCAAGCCTTCGGGTTGCTCACGATGCGAACTCGGGGTTTGCCGAGTCCACGCCTCGCCGGCCCCGCGATAGATTGGGCCGCATGACACCCCAACCTTTCAGGCTTCGAATCGCGGATGCCGCGATCGCCGACTTGCATGCGCGACTGGACATGACCCGCTGGCCGGACCAGCCCGCGGGCCTGCCCTGGGCACACGGGGCCGACCTGGCCTGGATGCAGCGGCTCGCCACGTATTGGCGCCATCGCTTCGACTGGCGCGCGCAGGAGCAGCGGCTCAACGCGTTTGCGCAATACACGACGCCGCTGCACGGAATCCAGCTGCACTACATCCACGAGGCGGGCCAGGGCCCGGCGCCCATGCCGCTGCTGCTTTCGCACGGCTGGCCCGGCTCGGTGTTCGAGTTCGCCGAGCTGATCCCGCGGCTGACCGACCCGGCGCGCTTCGGTGCCGATCCCGCCGATGCCTTCACGGTGGTGGCGCCCAGTCTGCCGGGCTATGGCCTGTCGTTCCGACCCGGCCAGCCGGGATTCTCCGTGGAGCAGATCGCCGATGCGTTCGCCGCGCTGATGACCGACGTGCTGGGTTACGGCGTTTCGCCACCCAGGGCGGCGACTGGGGTGCCTCCATCTCCGCGCGGCTCGGGCTGGTGCATCCACACAAGACCGTCGGCGTGCACCTGAACCTGTTGCCGATAGCGCGCGATCCGGCACGTTTCGGGTTCCAGCCCGGCAGCGCAGCGCTACCGCGAGGAACTGCAGCACTGGCTGCGCGAAGAGACCGGCTACAGCGCGATCCAGGGCACGCGACCCCACACGCTGGCCTTCGGCCTCAGCGATTCGCCGATCGGCCTGGCGGCATGGATCGCCGAGAAGATGCGCGCCTGGTCCGACTGCGACGGCGACATCGAATCGGTGTTCAGCTTGGACGAGATCCTGGCCAACGTCTCGCTGTACTGGTTCACCGGCGCCATCGGCTCCTCGTTCTGGCCGTACTACGCGCGCCAGCATGCCGCGCAGTGGCCGATTCCCGAGGGCGCCACGGTGGACGTGCCCATGGGCTATGCCGAGTTCCCCGCGGAGATCCTGCACCCGCCGCGCGAACTGGCCGAACGCACTTTCACCGACATCCGGCGCTGGAGCGCGATGCCGCGCGGCGGCCACTTCGCGGCCATGGAGCAGCCCGAGCTGCTGGCCGAGGAGATCCGGGCGTTCTACCGGCCGCTGCGCGGCATGGCCTGAATCCGTTTCACTGCGCGGGTTGCAACCCCAGCGCGCGCAGTTCGGTTTCCATCAGCTGGCGCAGCCGGTGCTGGCGCTCATAGCCGAAGCGCGCCGTCAACGTGGCGATGCTGAGCGCGCCCATGGCGTGCTCGCCCATGCGAAACGCGATGCCGAAGCCGGCCACGCCGACCTCGCCGAATGCATCGAAGGTCACCATGCAACCCTGCTCGCGCGCCGCCACGCCGGTCTGCAGCAGCTGCTCCACCGCCAAACCGTTCTCCGCATACTGCGTGGCATTGCGCGCGTGGATGGCGGCGATCTCCGCGGGGTCCATCAGGCCCAGCACCGCGCGCCCGCCGGTGCCGGTGCCGATCAGGCGGCGCTGGCCGATGTTGGTCGTCAGGATCTTGATGGGCGAGCTCCCCTCCTCGCGATGCGCGCAGTAGACCAGGTCGCCCTGGCGCATCATCAGGAACACCGTGTCGCCACCGATGCGCCCGATGCGCTTCATGGTCGGCACGAAGCGGCGCAGCAGCGGCGTGGGCTGAGGCAGCAGCGAACCCAGCAGCACCGCCTGGGGCCCCAGCCGGTACAGGTGCTCGGCATCGCGATCGACGAACTGCTCGTCGACCAGGCAGCAAAGCAGCCGATAGGCCGTGGCCCGGTCCAGCCCCGACTCGCGCACCAGCTGCGCCAGCTTGATGCCGTGGTCGTTGCACTTGGCCACGCGGCGCAGCAACTGCAGCGCGCGGCGCACGCTCTGCGTGCCGCGTGCGGGCCCTTCGCCATGTCCGTCGCCCGGGGCTTCCCGGAGTGCATCGCCATCGCGCTTGTCTTCGATCAACACATCCGCCCCCACACCCACCTCCTTGGCTGGCCAAATGGCGCTGCGCCGGTTCAACGCAGCGGCGAAAACCCGGTCGGCTTGAGCAGGCGATTCTCCATGCCGACGATCCACGGCAACACCTTGGCCGAAAACGCGACCCACTGCGGATCGTTCCACAGCGCGGTACGGCGCCGGTCCCGGTCCACCAGGTCCTCGAAGCCCCAGATATGCACCGCCGTGTTCAATTGCCCGGTCTCGGCCGTGAAGTAGGCCACCAGGTGGCCCAGGTGGCCGCGCACCAGCGGCAGTCCCTCGGCTTCGAAAAGCGTGAGGAACGGCCGAAAGTTCGCCGGCGCGAAACTGTAGTTGCGTTCTTCGTAGATCATGTGTCGCCTCCGTTCAATCCAGGGGGCCGTCGTAGGCGTCGCTCGCGGCGCCCCAGGCCATGTAGCCACCATCGACCGGCAAGGTCACGCCGGTGATGAACTCCGCGCGGTCCGAGGCCAGGAACAGCACCGCGTCGGCGATGTGCTGCGCCGTGCCCAGTCGCCCGGCCGGGGTGCGCCGGCGCACGCGCTGCGCGTCGAGCTTGCCCTCGTCGATCAGGCGCTGCGAGAAGGGCGTCAGCATGTAGCCCGGCGCCACCGCATTCACGCGCACGCCCTGCGATGCCCACTCGCAACCCAGCGTGCGGGTCATCATGCCGATGCCGGCCTTGGCCGCGCTGTAGGCATTGCGCCGCGCGAGGCCGAGCACGCCGGCGATCGAGTTGAGGTTGACGATCGCACCGCGGCCCTGCGCCAGCATGTGCGGCGCGACCGCCTTGCACATCATGTAGGTGCCGCACAGGTGAATGTCGACCAGCCGGCGGAAGGCGGCCACGTCCTGCTCCACGGTGGGCTGGAAGGTGTCGGGAATGCCTGCGCAGTTGACCAGCACGTCCAGCCGCCCCCAGCGCGCCACCGCGGCGTCGACCATGCGTCGCACGTCGCCTTCGTCCGCCACGTCGCCGGCCAGGCCCAGGTGATCCGAACCCAGGTGCGCGGCCTCGTCCAGTGCGGCATCCCGCCGCAGATCGGCCACTGCCACACGCGCCCCCGCGGCCGCGAAGCTTCGGGCCGAGGCCTGGCCCAGGCCGCTGGCCCCCCCGGTGATCAGGACCACCCGGCCTTGCAGCTCCGGATAGGTATGTGCCACCTCGCTCATTGCTCGAGCTTGATGTTGGCCGCGCGGATCACCTCGCCCCACAGCGCGCTTTGCGCCTTGACGAAGGCGGTGAACTCGGCGGGCGTGGTCGGCGATGGCTCGATGCCCAGGTCGGCCAGGCGCTTGCGGATGTCGTCGGAGGCGAGCGCCTTGTTGAGCTCGGCATTCAGTCGCGCCACGATGGGTTCGGGCGTGCCCGCGGGCGCCGCCAGGCCTTGCCACGAATACGACTCGAAGTCGGCCAGCCCGGCTTCGGCGAAGGTCGGCACCTCGGGCAGCGCCGCGCTGCGCCGGGCCATGGACAGCGCGATCGGCCGCAGCTTGCCGCTCTTGATGTAGGGCAGGCTGGCGGCCGTGTTGACCAGGTACATGTCGATCTGCCCGCCCAGCAGATCCTGCAGCGCCGGTGCGTCGCCCTTGTAGGGCACGTGCAGCAGCGCGATGCCCGCCTTGCGCTGGAACAGCTCCATGCCCAGGTGGTTGGGCCCGCCCGCTCCCGGCGTGGCGTACTTCAACCCGCCCGGCTCGCTGCGCGCCAGCGCGATCAGCTCGGCCAGCGTGTTGGCCTTCAGTGTGGGCCGCACCACCATCACGAAAGGGAATCGCGTGGTGCCCCCGATGTAGCTGAAGTCCTTCTCGGGCTGATAGGGCACCCGCTTGTACAGGTGCTGGGCCAGGGCCACCGTCGAGGTGTCGACCGTGCCGACGGTCAGGCCGTCGGGCTTGGCGCGGGCCAGCAGATCGCCCGCGATCATGGTGCCGCCTCCGGGCTTGTTGTCGATGACCAGGGTCTGGCCCAGCGCGCGCCCCATGGACTCGCCCAGCATGCGCGCCACCACGTCGGTGCCGCCACCGGCCGGATAGGGAACGATCCAGCGCGGCGGCTGGCTCGGATAGGGTTGAGCGAGCGCCCGGGTGGACAGCGCCGCGCCCGCGGCCAGCGTCAGCAGCGCGCGGCGACTCAGGTGCGCGGCTGCGTCGAAATCTTTCATGCTTGTCTCCTTCTTTCTGTCAATCGATCAGCGTGCCTGGGCCGCACGAACGCCGCCGAACGTACCCCACGAACCCGCGACCAGCCAGCCCGCGTCGGCCGGTGCGTTGATGCCCGTCAGCACGCCGGCTTCTTCGGACAGCAGGAACACCACGACCCGCGCGATGTCCTTCGGTGCGATCAGCCGGCCCAGCGCGCTGTGCGCCTTGAGCTTCTCGGGATCGCGCAGACCCAGGTCGATCTGGCTCTGCAGCGCGGCCGTGACGGTATAGCCCGGCGACACGGTGTTCACGCGCACGCCCGAGCGCCCCCCATTCGGCCGCAAGGCACTCGCCGAGCGAGATGACCGCCGCCTTCGCGGGCGAGTAGGCATGCAGTGGCATGGAGCGCATGCCCGCCACCGAGGCGATGTTGACGATCGCCCCGCGCCCGGCCCGCGCCATCGCGCTGCCGAACACCGCGCAACATGAGTAGGTGCCTTCGAAATCGATCGCGAGCACGCGCTGGAATTCCTCGTGCGGCAAGTCGGCCGGCGTGTGGGGCGATTGCACGATGCCGGCACAGTTGACCAGCAGGTCGACCTGCAGGCCCTGCGCCTGCAACCGTGCCTGCGCCGCCTGCACGGCCGCGTGGTCGGACACGTCGAGCACCAGGGCCTGGGCGCCAAGGCGCCGCGCCGCCTCGTGCGTGCGCGCCTCGTCGATATCGGCCAGCACCAGCGTGGCACCGCGCGCGACCAACAGCTCGCAGCAGGCCAGGCCGATGCCGCTGGCACCGCCGGTGACCAGGGCCAAGCGGCCCGCGAAATCCTGTTTTTCACTCATCTGTACGCGCACCTTCAACGACCGCTGAACACCGGCTTGCGCTTCGATGCGAAGGCCTCGACCGCTTCGTGGTGGTCCTGCGTCAGGTTGGTCAGGCATTCGTAGGCCGTTCCCGCGTCCATGTGGCCATGCGCCAGCTGGCGCAGCGGAATGGTGTAGCCGGCCTTGGTCCAGCGGATGGCCTTGGTGGCACCGTTCTTGAGCTTGCTCACCAGGGCCTCGACCTTGGCGTCCAGTTCGTCGGCCGTGCTCACGTTGCCGACCGCGCCCAGCTGCTTCGCCTCGGCCGCGCTCAAGAGGTCGCCGGTCAACAACAGTTCGCGCGCCTTGCCGAAGCCGATCATCTGCGGCCACAGGAAGCCTCCGCCATCGGCTGCGTTCAAGCCCACGCGCACGTGTGGATCGCCGATGCGGGCGTGGTCCGCCATCACCGTGATGTCGCACAGCAGCGCCAATGTGGCGCCCAGGCCCACCGCATCGCCGTTGATGCGGCCGATGATGGGAATCTCGCAGTCCAGCATCGAATAGACGATGCGCTTGGCCTCCCAGGTCACGATCTCGAAGCCCTCGGGCTCGCGCACCGCCTCCTTCATCCATTCGATGTCGCCGCCGGCGCAGAACGCCTTGCCGGCACCCGTCAGCACGATCACGCCGATGTCGCGGCGCTCGCCCAGGTCGATGAACACGCGCGACAGCGCGGTGTGGAGCTCGGCGTTGACCGAGTTCAGGGCGTTCGGACGGTTGATGGTGACGCGGGCGACGCGGTCGGCGATCTCGACCTGCAGGGCGGAATTGGACATGGGGAAGTCTCCTGTGGAAAAAGAGGTTGGAAAGAGGGAAGGAGGGTCAGGCCGCCAGCAATTGCCGGCGCACCTCGATGCGGTTCAGCTGCGCCTCGGCGGCACCGAAGCACTGGGCATTCACGTGCAGGCGGCGGTACCAGTGCGTGAGCCGGTATTCCTCGGTCACGGCGATGCCGCCCGTGACCTGGATCAACGCGCCCACGCCACGCAGCACGCGCCGGCCGACGAAGCTCTTCGCCACCGGCAGCGTGGGCCAGGGGCCGGCCGCCTCGGCATCGATCTCCTGCGCGAGGCGTTCGGTCAGCGCCAGCGCCTGCTGGAGGTCGCAGAAGATCTCGGCCATGCGGTGCTGCAGTGCCTGGTTGGCCGACAGCGGCTTGCCGAACTGCATGCGCTGCTTGAGATAGTCGAGCGTGAGTTCGAACGCGGCCTCGAACACGCCGGTGGCATCGGCCACCAGCGCGGCCGCGGCCCGGTCGATGGCCTGCCCGGCCTGGCCGGGCCAATGGCGCGCACTGACCCGATCGAGTTGCAGCCGTGCCGTGGCGCGTCCGTCCACCCAGCGTGCCGGCTCGTGCGAAACACCGGCCGCTGCCAGCTCCAGCAGTGCCAGGCCGCCGGAGGCCAGCGGCAGCAGCGCGTGGGTGGCGTGCTCGACGCCCAGCAGCGCGCCGGTGCGGCCGCTCAGTTGCTCCGCATTCCAGCGCGGCCCTTCGGCACCGGGCTGCAGGTCGGCCATGGCCAGGCGCAGCGTTCCAGCGCTCAGCGGCGCCGCCAGTTCAGGAGCCAGTTGCACAAGCAGCGGGGCCAGCAGCAGATGCAGGTCCAGCGCTTCGGGTCGCGCGTCGCGGCCAGCCAGGCGCAACAGCTCGAAGCAGGCGCCGGCCGGAGCGCCGAAGCCGTCGGCCTCCTCGGGCAGTGGCAGCGCGAGCCAGCCGAGGTCTGCCAGCGCGTCCCAGGAGCCCACCGGCGCAGAGTGGCCCTGGCGGAACCGGGCCACCCGCTCGGACAGCGGTGCATGCTCGGCGAACCAGCGCCTGGCGCCGTCCAGCAGCAGATCGAGTTCTTCGCGTTCCATGGTGCGGCTCCCTCACATGTCCAGGATGGACTTGGCGATGATGGTTTTCTGGATTTCGTTCGCACCCGCGTAGATGGTCACCACGCGGCGGAAGAAATGGCGCTCGGCCCAGCCCCGGCCCGCGGGATGCAGCAGTCCGCTGCCGTAGTCGGCGCCCAGCACCAGGCCGGCGTCGCCCAGCAGCGCCATCGCGGTCTCGCTCACGCGCTGCTGCAGCTCGGAGCCGCGGATCTTCAGCGTCGAGGCCGCGGGCCCCGGCTCCTTGCCGCGCATCTGTTCGGCGATGACGGAAAGCGCCGCCGACTCCAGCGCGACGAAGTCCGCCGTCAGCACGGCCAGCTTGCGCCGCACGCCGGCTTGCTCGATGAGGGGCCTGCCATCGGCGCCGCGGCACTCGCGCGCCAGCCGGTCGAGCTCGACGATGTCGCGCTTGGTGCGCGGCGCCTGGGCGTTGTTCACGCGCTCGCGCGCGAGCAGGTCCTTGGCATAGCCCCAGCCCTTGTTCGGGGCACCGATCATCGCGTCGGCCGGCACGCGCACGTTGTCGAAGAACACGGCGTTCACGCTGTGGCCCTCGTCCATCGTCAGGATCGGCTGCAGCGTGATGCCGGGATCGCGCATGTCGAGGATGAACACCGACAGGCCGGCCTGTGGCTTGGCCTCGGGCTCGGTGCGCGCCAGGCAGAACATCAGGTCGGCGTGATGGCCGCTGGACAGCCAGGTCTTCTGCCCATCGATGACCCAGTGCGTGCCATCGAAACGCGCGCGTGTCTTGAGGGAAGCCAGGTCCGACCCGGCATTGGGTTCGGAAAAGCCCTGGCACCAGAACTCCTCGCCGGCAAGGATCCTGGGCAGGTAGCGCGCCTTCTGCGCGTCGCTGCCCTCGGCGATCAGCATCGGGCCAGCCAGGAACAGGCCATGCACGTCGCCCAGCGGCGCATCCGCGAACGCGCTCTCCTCCTCGAAGATGTAGCGTTGCAGTGCCGTCCAGCCGGTACCGCCCAGGGCTTGCGGCCAGTGCGGCGCGCCCCAGCCGCGTCGATGCAGGATGGCTTGCCAGCGCGCCATGTCCTCGCGCGCCATGTGCAGGCCGCCGCGGGTCTCGTGGCGCAGTTCCTCGCTCAGGTGGGTTTGCAGGAAGTCGCGCACTTCCTCGCGGAAGCGGCGCAGCTCGGAGGTGTTGAACAGGCTCATGGATTGTTAAGAGCAAGTGGGTTCAAGGCAGCAGCACCAGCGAGCCGGTGGTGCCGCGCGACTGCAGCGCCTCGTGCGCCTGCGCCGCCTGTCGCAGCGCAAAGCGCCCGCCGATGTGCACCTTTAGGGCGCCGTCGGCCACCAGGCCGAACAGCTCGTCGGCCGCAGCCTGCAGGTCGGGATGCGTGCGCACATAGGCGAACACGCCCGGCACTGCCACGCTGATCGAACGCGCGGGCCCGAGATCGGCCAGGGCCACGCTGGGCAGGCCCTCTGCCACCTGGCCGAGGTTGACGACCTGGCCGAATGGCTTGACCACGCGCAGGCAGTCTTGAAAGACCGTGCCGCCGAGGCCTTCGAACACCGCATCGACACCGGCGCCATCGGTGAGCGCGCGCACCGCCTCCACGAAGGGCTGCTCGCTGCCCACGATGACGGCATCGCAACCCTGGCGTCGCGCCTGCTCGGCCTTCGCCGCAGAACCGACCACGCCGATCACGCGGCAGTCCAGCCGGTTGGCCCACTGCGTGAGCAGCGAACCCAGGCCGCCCGCGGCGGCATGCACCAGCACCGTCTGGCCGGGCTGCGGCCGCGTCACCTTGCGCAGCAGCATGTGGGCGGTGAGCCCCTGGAGCGTGACGGCTGCCGCCTGCTCGTCGCTCACGCCGTCGGGCACGCGCAGCACGTGCCGCGCCGGAAGGTTGCGCAGCGTGGCGTAGCTGCCCACCGGTGGGCATGCGTACGACACGCGCATGCCCGGCGCGAGATGGGCCACGCCCTCGCCCACGGCCACCACGCGGCCGGCGGCCTCCACGCCCAGCCCGCCGGGCAGTGCCGGCAGCGGGAACACGCCGCGGCGGTGGTAGGTGTCGAGGTAATTGATGCCGATGGCGCTCTGGCTGATCTGCACCTCGCCGGGTGCCGGCGGCGGCACCTCGATCGGTTCGCACACCATGGCTTCCGGTCCGCCGTAGGCATGGATTCGAATCGCGTAGTCAGTCGACATGGGCATGGGCTTTCGTGGCGGCGAGCAATTGCTCGCGCAGTTCGCGTTTCAGGATCTTTCCCATCGGGTTCTTGGGCAGGGCTTCGAGCACATGCCACTGGCGTGGCGTGGCGAAATCGGCCAGCAGACCGGCGCAGTGCGCGCGCAGCGCCGCCGTGTCGAGCGCCACGCCGGGCCGGGCCACCACGCAGGCCGCGATGTCCTCGCCCAGGCCCGCATGCGGCACCGCGACGACGGCGGCCTCGGCCACTCCGGCGAAGCGGTAGATCGCCTCCTCGACCGCGGCCGAGGCGATCTTCAGGCCGCCGCGGTTGATGATGTCCTTCTTGCGGTCGACGAAGTGCAGGTGGCCCTCGTCGTCGATGCGGCCGATATCGCCGGTGCGCACCCAGCCGTCGACGAAGGCTTCGGCCGTGGCCTGGGGGTTGCGCCAGTAGCCCAGCGCGGCCGAGGGGCCGGAGAACACGATCTCGCCGCTCTCGCCCGCCGCCGCCGGTCGGCCATCCTCGCCGATCACGCGCACCGCGCAGCCGGGCTGCGCCACGCCGATGCAGCCGGCCTTGCGCGGCAGGAACCACGGTGCGAGCACCGTGCCGGCCGGGCCGGTCTCGGTCATGCCCCAGATGTGGACCTGGTCCACCCACGGCAGGTGGCGGCGGGAACTTGGCGATGACCTCGGCCGGCATGGCCGCGCCGCCGTAGCCGAGCCGGCGCACGCGCGAGAGGTCGTAGGCCGCGTTGGGGTACTCGTCGATCATGAAGTTCAGCGGCGAGGTCACGCCGTGGTAGACGGTCGTGCCCTCGGTCTCGATCAGCCGCAGCCGGCCCGCGTTGTCGAGCACGCTGGGCTCCAGCACCGCGCCGGCGCCGCTGACCCAGGCCGCCATGCAAGCCATGTTGAGCACCGAGCTGGTGTAGATCGGCCAGGCGCCCTGGTAAGTGTCCTGGTCGGTGAGGCCGACCGCGCCGGCGATCGCGTGACCGCAGTAGAGCTGGCTGCGGTGGCAGTGCGTGACGGCCTTCGAGCGCGCCGTGGTGCCCGAGGTGAACAGCAGAACGCTGGGGTCTTCGGGGCGCGCCACGTCGGGCAGGGCCGCGGCATGGAACTCGGTCTCCGGTTCGGGCCAGGTGTCGGCGGCCGCGGCCGGACCGTCCAGCAGCAGCACCCGCGCGGCGGAGTACAGCGCGCGCACGCGCGCGGCCTCCGCCTGCATGCAGACGACGAAGGCCGGCTCCACCAGCGCCAATGCGTGGCGCAGTTCCTCGTCGGAGGCGCGCACGTTCAGCGGCGAGACGATGGCCCCGAGCCGCCAGCATCCCAGGGCCGTCAACACGGCCTCGCGCACTGCCTGGTTGGAGACGAACAAAGCAACGCGCTCGCCGGTCTTCAGGCCGCGCGACGACAGGCCGCGCGCCATCGCTTCCATGCGGATCACCAGTTGGGCGTAGCTCAGACGGTCGCGGTGGCCGCGATGGCTGTGGGCCGACAACGCCAGCTTGAAGGGTGCCTGGGCGGCGCGGCGCCTTAACAGCGCAGGCACGGTCAGGCCGTGCAGTTCGCCATAGCGGTTCAGTTCATCGGCAGGTTGCACGTCCACCTCACGCAATGCTGTAGCCGCCATCGACCGGCAGGGTCACGCCGGTGATGTAGCCGGCATCGTCCGATGCGAGGAAAGCCGCCGCCTTGCCGATATCGCTCGGCTGGCCCCGATGGCCCGCCGGCAAGCGCTTCAGGATCGGGCCGGCGCGCTCGGGATCGCTGAAGGCATTGACCGACATGCGTGTGTCGATCCAGCCGGGCGCGATGGCATTCACGCGCACGCCCTGCGCCGCGTAGGCGACCGCCAGCGCACGCGTCAACGCCTCGACCGCTCCCTTGCTGGCCGAATAGCCCGGGTTGCGGCCCGAGCCGAAGCGGCTCCACATCGACGCGAAGTTCAGGATGCTGCCGCCGGCCGCGGCCAGTGCGGGGCGCAGCAGCGTGCACGCCAGCTGGGTGCCGTGCAGGTTCACGTCGATCACGCGCCGGAAGCCTTCCACCGTGTGTTCGCGTTCGTCGTGCAGGATGATGCCGGCCGCGTTGGCCAGCAGGTGCAGGCGCGGCGTGCGCCGTGCCACCGCGCCCAGCGCCTCGGCATCGGTGATGTCCATGCGCTCGAACTCGATGCCCGAGCCCTCCAGGCCGGGTTCGGTGTCGAGGCCGAGCGCCAGCACGCGCCAGTGGCGTCGGCGCAGCTCGAGGCCGGTGGCCAGACCCAGGCCGGTGCCGCCGCCAGTGATGATGGCAAGGCGATCGTCTTGCGCGTGTGTCATGCGTTCTCCAGGGATTGCGAATGGGGCCGGTCCGCCAGCGCTTCGAGCCCGCGCATGGCGGCCACGAAGTCCGGCGCGCTCAGCGGCCGCTCGAAGTGCTTCAGGTGCGGCGCGGTCATCGCACCGTCGGCGATCACCTGCAGCACATCGTCGGTCGCGCCGACCCCGAAGCCCTGCAGGCAGGTCGCCAATCCGACCTCGCGGTGAAAGGCCAGCTGCTGCCGCATGAAGTCCTGCGGTCGGCGCTCGAGCATGAACTGCACCAGCAGTCCGTAGCCGACCTGCTGGCCATGCAGCGTCGCGGCTATCCGCGGCACGCGCGTCAGGCCGCGCGTCATCGAATGCGCGATCGACAGGCCGCTGTTCTCGAACGCGAGGCCCGCCAGCAGCACCAGCGCTTCCGTCAGATTCTCGAAGTGCATGTCGGGCGAACCGGCCTCCAGCGCGGCCAGCCCCGGCACGGCGTGCTCGCGGATGGCCCGCTCGCAGGCGATGGACAGCTGCGCCGCGGCCAGCGTGTTGCGCCCGCCGAACAGGTTCAGGCCATGAGCCCGGCGCGCCTGCTCGCCCTCGTACAACTTGCACAGCGCATCGCCGATGCCGGAGACCAGCAACGCACGCGGCGCACGCACCAGCACCTCGGTGTCCACGATCACGGCGTCGGGATTGCGCGGCAGGTGTTCGACCGATTCCATCCGATGCTGATCGTCGTAGTACACGAAGGACTCGCTGCAAGGCCCATCGTTGGACGCGGAGGTCGGCAGCACGATCAATCGCGCACCGAGCTCGCGCGACACCGCCTTGCCGGCATCCACGCCCTTGCCCCCGCCGGCTGCCAGCACCACATCCGGGGTGTCGGCGCTTCGTGCCTGCTGCACCAGTCCCCGCACCATGGCGCGCGTGACATCGCCGCGCACTTCAAGCCAGGGAACGGCCATGTCCCGTACCCCGCAGGCCGCATCAACGGCCGGGCGCAGCAGGTCGGCCACGATGGCATCGCACACCAGCACGGGCCGACCTCCCAAGCGGCTGACGACATCGCCCACCAGTCCCAAGGCACCCGGGCCCTGGTAGTAGCGATGCGCCGCGCCGAATGCACGGATGGCCTGCGGATTCGCGCTCATCCCAGCCATGCCGTCACGCGTTCGACGATGCGCGCCTTGCTGAGGCCGTACTTGTCCAGCAGATAGGCGTGCGAGCCACACTCGGTGAACTGATCGGGAATCGCGATCTTCAGCAACGGGCGGTGCTGGCCCGCCTCGTACAACGCGTCGATCACGAGCGAAGCCAGGCCGCCGCTGGCGACATGGTTCTCGCAGACCACCAGGCGTTTGACGGAGGCGGCGAACTCGACCAGGCCGGCCGCGTCGAAGGGCTTGATCGATGCGGTGTGGAACAACGAACTGGCGATGCCGCTCGCCGCGAGCTCGCGCTGCGCATCGATGACGCGCTCGGTCATCGATCCGGTGGAGACGAAGCCCACATCGCTGCCGCCGACCACCACGTGGCCCTTGCCGATGCGCACGCGATGCGTCGCGGGATCGAACACCACAGGCACGTTGGCGCGCAGCAGGCGGCTGTAGACGGTGCCGGGGATGTCCACCGCCATCTCGGCGATCTGCGCCATCTCGGTCGCGTCGCATGGATCCAGCACCGTCATGTTCGGGATCGATCGCATCAACGCGAGGTCCTCGTTGGCCTGGTGCGTGCCGCCGTAGCCGGACGCCAGGCCGGGGTTGCCGGCGAACATCTTCACGTTCTCGTCGCTGTGCGCGCAGGCGATTGCGAGGAAGTCGTAGGCGCGCCGCGTGGCGAAGGTGCCGTAGGTCGTGCAGTAGGCGACCTTGCCGGTCTTCGACAGCCCGGCCGCGGCCATGACCAGCGCCTGTTCGGCCATGCCGACGTTGAAGAAGCGCTGCGGGTACTTGTGGCGGAAGTCGTGGACGTCGGTGTACTTGCCGAGGTCGGCCGTCAGCACCACGAGTTCGGGATGCCGCTCGGCGGCCTTCAGGGTGCCGATGGCGAACGGCGCGAACTGCGCGGGACGGCCGACCACGGCCTCCGACTCGCTCATGGCGAGCGTGCGCGATGGGGCAAGGGTCTCAGGCATTCTCGATCTCCAGTTCACGTGCGACGTCGTCCCATTCGTCGGCGTCGATGCGCACGAAGTGCGCGCGGTCGCGTTGTTCGATGCGGCGGATGCCGCGGCCGGGGCGGGTGCGCATCACGACGGCTTTGGGTTTGCCCTCGCAGAGCCGCGCCCAGGCCAGGGCCTCCAGCAGTTGCGCGAGATCGTTGCCGTCGATCTCCCGCACGGCCCAGCCGAACGCGGCGAAGCGGCCCGCGACGGGCTCGATGTTCACGACCATGGGACCATCGGCCTGGATACCGTTGCAGTCGATCCAGGCGACCAGCCTGTCCAGTCCGAAGCTGGCGGCAGCGGTGGCTGCTTCCCAGGTCGAGCCTTCCTGCAGTTCGCCGTCGGACAGCTCGACATGGATGGCCGACTGATGGCCGTCCAGCCGGTAGCCCAGCGCGGCGCCGGTGGCGATGCCCAGGCCGTGGCCCAGCGAGCCACCGGTCATCTCCACACCGGGCACGTGTCCCTCCATCGTGCTCATCTCCAACGGGCTGCCATCGGCACCGTAGCTGGGCAGGGTCGCCGCATCGATGAGACCGGCCTCGGCCAGCACGGCCCACATCGCGATCGAGTAGTGGCCGGTGGAAAGGTAGAAGCGCTTGCGGTCGGCGCGCTTGAAATCCAGGTCGTCCGCGCTGAACTCGTGGAAGTAGAGCGCGGCCAGGAAGTCGGCGATACCCAGGCCCTGGCCCAGGTAGCCCTGGCCCTTGCCGCGTGCCTGCACGACCATCTTTCGGCGCAGCGCCAGGGCCGTGGCCCGCAGCCTCTGCACATCGGCCACCCCGTTCGGCGGGTTCGATCTCGCGTTCATGAAATGTGTGCTCCTTGCGTGGTGGTTCAAATGCCGAGGTAGGTGGCGCGCAGGTGGCCGTCGGCCAGCAGTTCCCGGCCGCTGCCCGACAGGGCGATGCGGCCGTTCTCCAGCACATGGCCGTGGTCCGCCATCTGCAGCACCTTGAAGACGTTCTGTTCGATCACGAGCACCGTGACGCCCAGGTCGCGGATGCGCCGGATCGACTCGAAGAGCCGGTCGACCATGATGGGCGCCAGGCCCAGCGAGGGCTCGTCCAGCGCCAGCAGCCGTGGCTTGGCCATCAGCGCGCGGCCGACCGCCACCATCTGCTGCTGGCCGCCCGACAGCGTGTTGGCCGCGAGCTTCTGGCGCTCTTCCAGGATCGGGAACAGCGCGAAGACCTCCTTCAGCGTCTGGTCGCGGACCTCGCGCGCACGTGCGTTGTGGGCGCCGATCAGCAGGTTCTCGCGGATCGACATGCCGCCGAACAACTGCTTGCCTTCGGGCGACTGCACGAAGCCCTGCCTCACCACCTCGTAGGGGGCCAGGCCATGCAGCGGCGTTCCCTCGAGGCTGATCTCGCCGGCCTGCGGCTTGATCAGGCCGGAGATGGTGCGAAGCAGCGTGGTCTTGCCGGCGCCGTTGGCACCGATCAACGCGACGAGCTGGCCCGGAGCGATGGACAGGTCCAGCCCGCGCAGCACCGACACGTCGCCATAGCCGGCCACGAGGCCCCGGATCTCAAGCGCCGGCGTCGACATAGTCTTCTCCAAAGTAGGCCTTGAGCACCGCGTCCTGGCGCACCACATCGGCCGGCAGGCCATCGGCGATCAGTTCGCCCAGGTTCATCACGATCACGCGGTCGGACAGGCCCATGATCACTTTCATGACGTGTTCGATGATCAGCACCGTGACCCCGCGGTCGCGCACCTTCTTGATCAGCTCCACCATCACCATGGCTTCCTGCGGCGTCGCGCCGGCCACGACCTCGTCCATCAGCAGCAGGCTGGGTTCGGTCGACAGCGCACGGCCCAGCTCGACCTTGCGCCGCTCGAAGGCGGTGAGGTTGTCGGCATCAGTCGAAGCCAGGGCCGACATGCCGAGGAAGTCCAGCAGTTCGTCGGCCTTGCTCAGGCTGCGCGCGCGGTCGCGCGTCTTGACCAGGCTGCCCACGACGAGGTTCTCGCGCGCCGTCATGCCGCCGAAGGGCTTGGACAGCTGGAAGGTGCGCGCCAGCCCCGCGGCACAGACGTCCCAGGGCTTGCGGCCGCTGATCCTTCGTCCGTCGAGCTCGATCTCGCCCTCGTCCACGCCGACGAAGCCGGCGATCATGTTGAAGGCCGTGGTCTTGCCGGCGCCGTTCGGGCCCAGCAGTCCCAGGATCTCGCCGCGCCGCAACTCGAAGGACAGGCCCTTCACGGCCTGCACGCCGCCGTAGCGCTTGGAAATGCCGCGCACCGAAAGCAGGATCTCGGAACCCGTGCTCATCGCGTGCTCCTGCCGCGCAGCAGCCAGGCCCCCAGCCGCTTGATCGGATCCCACAGGCCCTTGGGCAGGTACAGCACGGCCAGGATCAGGACCAGCCCGTAGATCACGAGGTGCAGCCCGATGAACTGGCCGCCGAGGTAGCCGCGCGTCACCTCGGCGAGCGGCGCGAGGAACGCGGCGCCCACCAGCGGTCCGAACACCGTGCCCTGGCCGCCGATGATGGCCATCAGCGCCATGTCGATGGACAGCTCGGTGCCCATGTTCCGCTCCGGGTTGATGAAGCGGATGAACTGCGCGTAGAAGCTGCCGCCGAGTGCCGTCATGAACGCGCTCAGTGCATACGCGCTCAGCGTGTAGCGGGTGGGATTGATGCCCAGAGATTCGGCGGCATCGCGATCGCCGCGGATGGCCTTCAGGCACACGCCGAGCCGGCTGCGTTCCATCAGCCACGTCATGGCCGTGATCACCACCACCAGCACGAGGATGATGTAGTAGTACGGCACCTTGCTCTCGAACTGGAAGAGGCTCCAGTCGGTGCCGACCAGGGGAACGCGCAGGCCTTCGGCGCCCTTGAGCGAGATGCCCATCACCAGGTCGGTGTTCTCGACCCAGATGCGCACGATCTCGGCCACGGCGATGGTCGTCAATGCGAAGTACGGCCCGCGCAGGCGCATGGTCGGGTAGCCGATGACCACGGCCAGGAGCGCCGCCAGGGCACCGCCGACGAGCATCCCGATCCACGGTGACAGGCCGAGGCCGGTGAGCAGCAGCACCGAGCAATAACCGCCCACCCCGCTGAACACGGAGTGGCCGAACGAGATCTGCCCACGTAGCCGCACATCAGGTTCCAGGCGCTGGCCAGGTAGGCGAAGTACAGCACCATGATGGCGCTGTGCAGGAAGAACTCGTCGTGCACGGCCAGCGGCAGTGCGAACCCGGCGAGCAGCAACCCCGCCAGGGCGAACTTGGCGACATGGACGCCACGGGCCGCGGCAGGGCGAACCGAGCCTGCGAGCGCGGAGGGAATGGCGGACATCAGACGCCTCCCTTCTTGCCCATCAGCCCTTGTGGGCGCAGCAGCAGGATCACGATGAACAGGCCCAGCGAGAAGATCGCGGCCGTGGGCGTGGCGACGAACTGCGAGGCCACCGATTCGAAGAGGCCGATCACGACGCCGCCGACCAGCGAACCGGCAATGCTGCCGATGCCGCCGAGCACCACGACGATGAAGCTCTTGATGCCGAAGGCCAGCCCGACCTGCGGCGTCACCGGGATGAAGGGCGCGATCAGACAACCCATCACGGCCACGGTGGCACAGCCGAGACCGAAGGTCAGGTTGTAGATGCGGGCCACGTCGATGCCCGACATGGCGGCTGCGTCGCGGTTCGAGGCCGTGGCACGCACGGCCCGGCCCAGGTCGGTACGGCCCAGCCACAGCGACAGACCCAGCGCCATCAACAGCGGCAGGACGGCGGACACCAGGCGCAGTGTGTTGATCGGGAACTCGCCGAGCATGATCGTCTGCACGGCGATGCCGGAGCTGGCGGAGCGAACGTTGGGCCCGAAAGCCATCAGCGCCAGGTTGTCGATCAGGATGTAGACGCCGGCCGTGAGCAGCAGCGCGCTGATGGGCTCGACCACCAGGGCACGCTCGCGCCGCACCAGCGGTGCGATCACCAGCGCCTGCACCGCATAGCCCAGCGCGAACATGGCGGGCGCCGCCACGGCGATGCTCAGGTAGGGATCGAGCCCCAGGCGCTGCTGCAACCAGAAGGCCGTATACATCGCCAGCATCAGGAACGAGCCGTGCGCGAAATTGACGATGCGCATCACGCCGAAGATCAGGCTCAGGCCGAGGGCGATGCCGCCCAGCATCGCGCCGACCAGGATGCCGTTGATGGCGGCATAGCCAAGTACAAACCAGTCCATGGGGAGACCTCAGGAGATGTCAAACGAACTTCTCCGCGCACGCGCTCCCCGCCCGGTCGCGCGTCAGGGAGGCGTGCAGGAGAACGAGGGGCTCAGTTGTTCGCGCGCTGCGCCCAGCCCGGAACGGGCCAGACGGGCTTGGTGCCGGCCGCCCGGTTGGCCAGCGGCCACACCGTGCGGCGCTTGCCGTCGATGTTCTCGGAGATGACGCCGTGTGCGAAGGTGTTCTGGCCCTGCTCGTCGAACTTGATGCGCTGGTAGCCCGGGAACAGCGCCGGCCCCGCCTGGATGTCCGTCGCGGACAGCGCATCGCGCAGCGCCTGGCGCTCGGCGCTCTTGCCGCGCTCGAGTGCATCGGCGATCACGTAGACGGCCGACACGCCCTGCGAGACGTAGGCGCTCATGCCGTAGCCGAGCAGTTCGCGCGTGCGCTTGTCCGCCGCGTGCAGCAACGGATCCTTGTTCACTTCGAGCGCGTCGACCTGCCAGTCCTCCTGCACGAAGTAGTAGGCTACCGACTTCGGTGCCACCGTCGCGTAGAAGCTCGGGTCCTCGGTGCCGCCCCCTGCCGAATGCACGCCGAAGGGAAGGTCCAGTCGCTGTTCGGCCAGTTGCCGCGTGAAGAGCAACTGGTCGGGCGTGTACAGCGCGAGGATCAGTGCGTCGGGCTTGGCGGCGCGGATCTTCAGCAGTTGCGAGGTGAAGTCGACCTGGTTCGGCGGCGCGGGCTCATCGAGCACGATCTCCAACCCGTACGAAGCCGCCATCTTGCGCACGTTGGCGACGTGCGAACGGCCCCAGTCGCCACCCTCGTAGAACAGAGCCACGCGCTTGACCGACTTGCCGGTTTCCTTCGCGAGGAGCGCCATGGCCTCGAGCTGCTCCCGCGCGTCGTAGGTGGCCTTGTTGTTGATGCGGAACACGTACTTGAAGTTGCGCTCGGTGATCTCGTCCTTGACCGCGCCCACTGCAACCCAGGGCGTCTTGTTGCGCTCGGCCAGCTCGGTGGCGGGGAAGGTGACGGCGCTGTTGAACGCGCCGCACAGCACCGCGACGTTCTCGCGCTGGATCAGCCGCTCGGTCTCGGAGACGCCGACGTCGGCCTTCGATTGCGAATCGCCGAAGAGGGCCTGCAGCTTGGCCCCGCCCAGCGACTTGATGCCACCCGCCGCATTGACTTGCTCTACCGCCGCGATGACGCCGGCGCGCGTCTGGTTGCCCACGGCGGCCGAGCCGCCGCTGAGCGGGAGCACGCAACCCAACTTGACCGTGGTCTGAGCCACGGCGGTTCCGACCAGGCCGAGGCCCAGTGCCATCGCCATCAGCCATTGGCGACGGCCCGTCGAATGTCTTGAAAGTCCACGCATTGCTTGTCTCCGCTTTTTGTTGATCGCGTGCAGAGTGTGGACATCCGGCCAGACATCACCGGCCGAAAAGCGGTGCATCGTTCACTATGTGAACATGTCAGAAACCCTGAGTCGTCGGCGACGCGGGCGATCGCACCATGGCGCCCATGCACATCGACGCCACGGTTCCCCAGGGCTTCCTCCCTTCCGACCTGGACGAGGGATTTCTCGTCCACGTGGGCCCGCTCTACATGCGGCCGCTGAGCGACGACTCGCGCGAATTCGTGCTGGCGCTGCGCGCCGGCGCGCAGCATGCGAACCGCTATGGCGTCGTGCATGGCGGCCTGCTGGCCACGCAGGCGGATACGGCCATTGGCGCCAACCTCGCGCGCACGGGCGCCAGCCCCGCGGTCGACACCACGCTGACCGTCAACCTGACGCTGAACTACATCGCGGGGGCGCAGGTCGGCGACTGGATCGAAGCGCGCGTGAGGCTCGTCAAGGCACACGGGCGTGTTCGCTTCGGCGAGTGCGACGTGGTCTGCGGCCAGAAGCTGCTGGTGCAGGCCAGCGCTTCGTTCTATGTGCCGGCGCCGCGCTGACGCCAGGCGCCCGGCGCACTCACCCCTCCTCGACGAACGCCTCCTCCCGCTTCGAGCGCACCGCGGGCGACAGCACGATCACCAGCAGCAGCGCCGCGCCGATCAGCAGCCCGGCGGAGATCGGCCGTGTCGCGAACACGCTCCAGTCGCCGCGCGACAGCAGCAGCGCGCGGCGCAGGTTCTCCTCCATCATCGGCCCGAGGATCAGGCCCAGCAGCAGCGGCGCGGGCTCGCAGCCCAGCTTCAGGAAGGCGTAGCCGACGATGCCGAAGAAGCCCACCATCCAGACGTCGAAGGTGTTGTTGTTGGTCGAGTACACGCCGATGGCGCAGAACAGCACGATGGCCGGGAACAGCCAGCGGTAGGGGATCGACAGCAGCTTGATCCAGATGCCGATCATCGGGAGGTTCAGCACGATCAGCATCAGGTTGCCGATCCACATCGAGGCGATCAGGCCCCAGAACAGCTCGGGGTTGCTGGTCATCACCTGCGGGCCGGGCTGGATGTTGTGGATGGTCATCGCACCGACCATCAGCGCCATGACCGGATTGCCCGGGATGCCGAGCGTCAGCAGCGGGATGAACGAGGTCTGGGCACCGGCGTTGTTGGCCGACTCGGGACCGGCCACGCCGCGGATGTTGCCCTTGCCGAACGGGACCTCGCCCGGCTTGAGGCTGAGCTTCTTCTCGAGCGTGTAGGAGGCGAAGGCCGACAGCAGCGAACCGCCGCCGGGCAGGATGCCCAGCGAGCAGCCGAGCGCCGTGCCGCGCAGCACGGCCGGGATCATGTGGCGGAAGTCCTCCTTCGTGGGCATGAGGCCCTGCAGCTTCGCCGTGAAGACCTGGCGCTCCTCCTCGGGCTGCGAGAGGTTCGCGATGATCTCGCCATAGCCGAAGATGCCCATCGCGATGGCGATGAAGCTGATGCCGTCGGTGAGCTCGGGAATGTCGAAGCTGAAGCGCGCCACGCCCGAGTTCACGTCGGTGCCGACCAACCCGAGCAGCAGGCCCAGCATGATCATGCAGATGGCCTTGATGAGCGAACCCGAGGCCAGCACCACGGCGCCGATCAGGCCCAGCACCATCAGCGAGAAATATTCGGCCGGGCCGAACTTGAAGGCCAGCTCGGTCAGCGGCGGCGCGAAGGCGGCGAGGATCAACGTGCCCACGCAGCCGGCGAAGAACGAGCCCAGGCCCGCCGCGGCGAGCGCGGGCCCGCCCCGGCCCTGCCTCGCCATCTGATGGCCGTCGATCACGGTCACCACCGAGGATGACTCCCCTGGCAGGTTCACGAGGATGGCGGTGGTCGAGCCGCCGTACTGCGAGCCGTAGTAGATGCCCGCCAGCATGATGAGCGCGGCCACGGGTGGCAGCGCGTAGGTGGCGGGCAGCAGCATCGCGATCGTCGCGACCGGGCCGATGCCGGGCAGCACGCCGATCAGCGTGCCGAGCAGGCAGCCGATGAAGGCATAGACGAGGTTCTGCAGCGTGAACGCCGCCGCGAAGCCGAGGGAGAGGTTGTCGATCAGGTCCACGTCGCTCGTCCTCAGCCGCTGATGAAGGTGGGCCAGACCTGGAACTGCAGGCTCAGGCCGACGATGAAGGTCAGGTAGCTGCCGATCGCGAGGATGGTCCCGAGGATCAAGGCCGTGCGGATCGAGAAGCGCGGCCCCGCGATGCTCGCGATGGCGACCAGCGCGTAGATCGCGACGATCAAACCCATGGCCGGCACGCTCCAGGTCGGCAGGCCGCCCAGCAGCACGCCGAACACCAGGTTGGCACCGATGATCAGCAAGAGCGGCTTCCAGGCGATGCGCCCGACGCGCTCGCCGTCCGGAGTGCCGAAGCGCAGCGATCCCGCCAGCACGACCGCGCCGCCGATCGCGAGCAGGATGCCCAGCATCAACGGGAAGTAGCCGGGCCCCATGCGCGCCCCGCTGCCGATGGTGTAGTTGGTGGCGCCGATCGCGAACGCCGCGCCGACGCAGATGAACATGGCTCCAGACAGAAAGTCCTTCTGGCTCTTGATCTTCATGGGTTTGGAGGAGGAGGCAACGCCGCGACCGACCGCGCCGATGGACGCGGGCAGGCGAAGCGGGGGTGGGTGACAACGAACGCAGGGCGCCCGCGCGAAAAAATCGATCGCGGACCCATGGTCAGCTTCCGATCAGTTCCATCATGCTATGACATGTTTTATGTCACAACATGAGTAATTACCCTCTGGGCCTCCGGACCGGCTGATACATTCCCCTTTCCTCCGCCGCTCCCGCCCATGTCGACGTCCTCCAGCCCGCTCCAGAAGCAACGCTTCGAAGCCCTCTCCGATTTCCGCTACACGCTGCGCAGCTTCCTGCGCTTCAGCGAGGACGCCGCGCGCGAGGAAGGCATCACCGCGCTGCAGTACCAGCTGCTGCTCCACACGCAAGGCTTCCCGGGCCGCGACTGGGCCTCGATCGGCGAGCTGGCCGAGCGCCTGCAGGCGCAGCCGCACGGCGTGGTGGCGCTGGTGTCGCGCTGCGAGGAAGCGGGCCTGGTCGTGCGCAAGCCCAGCGCCGTCGACCGGCGCCAGGTGGAGGTGCACCTGCTGCCCGCGGGCCGCAGGAAGCTCGCGCGGCTCGCGACCGAGCACGCCGGGCAGCTCGCGACCCTGGCCGAGGTGGTGCGGCTCGCGAGCAGCCTGCGCGACTGAGCCGCGTCATCTTGTAACGGCCGGCATCGTGCGCGAGCCGGTCGTTAAAATCCGCGACTTTTGTTCAATCCCCTCCTTCGCATCCACCATGCTCCTTCGCTTCCCCGCACGCGCCGCCCTCCTCCTGTGTTCCCTGCTCGCCACCGCCGCCGTCCAGGCGGATCCGGCCGACGGGATCGAGATGGCGGAACGCTATGCGGGTGCCGAGCACTGCATGGAGCAGATCGTCGGCAAGCGCTGGGAGATGCGCTATGGCGTGGAGCTCACGCGCAACCAGTGGGGCGCGCTCGAGCCCACGGGCCGTTCGATGGACAGCGCGCCGCAGGCGATCCGCATGGCCGACATGAGCTGCCGGCGCGAGCTCAGCATCGAGCGCCAGCCACGGCCCTGAGTCGGTCGCCCTGCCCTCAAGGCAGGTAGACGGACCAGCCGGCCTGCGTGCCCTGCCCGCCCGGCGCGTGCGACCACAGCAGCATGGCGCGCGGTGAATCGGGCGCCAGCCAGGCGACCGGCGCGAAATGCTCGCCGAGGCTCGAGGCGGCGATCTGCGTGACCGCGCCCATGCGAGCGTGTCGGACCGGAACTGCCGCGCATGGATCCTGAGCCCCACGCCCGTGCCGTTGCCCAGCACGTTCTCGGTGTAGGCCCAGCTCAGCAGCGCATCGCCGCGCGCGTTCATGCGCAGGTCGAAGCTGCTCATGTCGACGAAGCCGTTGCTGCCCGCGGCGCGCGGGTCCAGCTGCTGCGGCGCGCTCCAGGCCTGGGTCGCGGCCGAGAAGCGGCTGCCGTGGATCGGCGCGTTGTTCATCGGCAGGTTGGCCCCCGCGCAGGTGCCGCAGGGCCACGCGAGGATCGCGTTGCCTGCATCGTCGGCCACCAGCTTCGGCGCGCCGTGGGCCCCGAGGCGGCCGGCCGTGACGAAGCCGTGCGGCGTCCAGCGCGTATCGGCCGGGCCGAGGCTGTAGACGTCGATCTCCTGTCCCTGGCCGTTGCTGTCCACGGGCACGGCCTGCCAGGCGCGGCCGGTGCCGTCGAGCGCGAACGCGGGGTAGTCGGCCGCATTGGGCCCGGGACCGGACCAGAGCGTCCATTGCTCGGTGGACAACGCATAGCGCGCGGCGCGCACCGTGCCGTCGAGGTGATGCCAGAAGGCCATGGCGTCGCCGCGCGAGTTCACCGCGAGCTGCAGCGGCATGCGATAGGTATCGCGCTCGAGCGACGCGATCGAGCTGCCGAGCGTGCTCGCCGCTTCGAGCAGGCCGTCGGACAGCCGCAGCCGGCGCACCCGCACCGTGCTGCCCAGGCTGTCGTGCGTGCTGGACCACGCGATCAGCGCCTGGCCGCCCGAGCGCTGCACGCGCGCCTGCTGCCAGGGGAACAGGCCCATGCGCACGCTCTCGCCGAGATCGGCGCCGTCGTCGAGCCGCCGCGCGGCGCTCCAGGCCGTGCCGCCGTGATGGCGCATCCACAGGCGCGGCATGCCGTTGATGATCTCGACCCAGACGGCCACGGCACGGCCCTGGTCGTCGGTGGCGATGCCCACGGGCGCCGCCTGCGCGGCCTCGGCGACCGCCGCGATCGGCTCGGCCGGATCCCAGGCGCCGGACGCCGCGCGGTAGCGCGTGGCCCAGACGTTGCGCCCGCCGTCGCTCAGCAGGGCCCAGGCATCGCCGTTGCCGTAGCCCTGCAGGGCGGCGTCGCCGTAGTTCCAAGGCGATGCATCGAAGGGCGCGCGGATCGTCGCGCCCGGGCTCCAGCCCTGGCCGCTCGGCGGTGCGGTCACGGTGAGCGTGACCGCCGCGGCGTTGGCATTGCCCGCGCTGTTGCTCACCGCGAGGTCGAGGCTGCTGCCGCTCCAGGCCGCCGGCACGTTGCCGAGCACCAGCGTGGCGCTGCCCGCGCCGCTCACGGTGGCCGGGCTGCCGTTGCAGCTGACGGCCTGCGCGCCGTCGGCCAGCGGCGTGCCGTTGCGGCGCCACCGATGCTGGAGCGGCGCGGTGCCGCTCGCGGTGGCGCTCAGGGTCACGCTGGCGCAGGCCACGATCGACAGCCCCGGCGCCGCCGAGATCGCACCCACGGTGGGCGCCTGCGCGGCCGAGGCCACGCGCAGCACGGCCTCGCTCGACACCGCGCGCCCGCCGCTGTTGGTCGCCACCGCATAGAAGCGCGCGCCATCGTCGGACAGCTGCGTGGCCGGCGTGGTGTAGGTCGCGCCGGTGCCCACCTGCTGGTCGCCGACGGCGGCCTTGCGGAACCATGCGAAGGTCGGCGCGGGCCGGCCGCTGGCGGTGGCGGTGAACGAGGCCGTCTGCCCCGCGACCACCGAGAGGTCTTGCGGCGCCTGCACGATGGCGGGCGCGATCGGCCCGGTGTAGTCGAGCCGCACCACGTTCGAATCGATGCAGTTCAGCGTGAGGCCGCGCGCGTTGCAGACCTGGGCCCTGATCAGCGCGCCATGGTCGGCCGCCTGCACGTTCGCCACCGAGAAGCTGGTGCCGGTGCCGACGTTGCGCCAGGTCGCGCCCGCGTCGTCGCTGCGCTGCCACTGCACGAACAGGCTGTCGGGCGCCGTCGCCGCCACGCTGAAGCTCGCCGCCTGGCCGGCGCCCGCCGTTGCATCCGCGGGCTGGCGCGTGATGACCGGTGCCGCCACCGGCACCGGAATCGCCACCTTCACGGCGGCCACGCCAAAGGGATGGGGCCAGCCGTCGTAGGCGAAGGCCACGTTGGGCGGATAGCCGCTGCGCAAGGTGCAGCTCCAGTCCGCGTACAGGCCGCCGGTGCCGTTGAAGCCGTGGTCGAAAGCCACCGGCACGTCGACGCTGCCCGGACCGGCCAGCACGCGGCTGGCGATGAAGCTGCGCGTGCCGCGGCCGTCGTGCCGCATCAGCCGCAGCGTGATCGGGCCTTCGCACCAGGTGCGGTTGGTGCCGGGCTGGTAGGCGATGGCATTCACCTGCAGGCGCGCGGTGCGCGTGCCCGCCTGGTCGATCAGCTTGTACTGCGGCTGGCCCGGCACGGCCTGCGCGGGCAGCAGCGTGTAGCTGCCGAGCAGCGCGCCGCCGAACCACGGTTGGCCGTCGGTGCACTTGTATTCGCAGGCCGCCAGGCCCCACGAGAAATGCGTGCTGAGGAAGCGCACCGCGTTGCCGTCGCGCTTCACCTCGTCGGCCGGCAGGCCGATCCACGGCTCGCCGGGCTGGCTCAGCAGCACGGGCGGACTGCGGTCCGCGGGCAGGCCCGATGCATCGATCGGCAGCCGGATCTCCACCGGCAGGTCGAACTGCTGCCCGTGCGGCGTGAAGGCATAGACGGCCGACAGCCGCTGCGCCTCGGCCGGCATGCCGGGCGCGCCGCTGCCGTCGCGCGCGATGCGCAAGGTGACGCGCTCGCGCAAGGCGCCCGGGTGGCACGGTGACGCGCACGCCGTCGGGGCCTTCGACCACGCCGCCCTCGGCGCCGAGCGTGGCGCTGCCTTCGGCCGGGGCCGGTGTCGGCGGGACCACCGGCAGGCCGACGCCACCCCCGCCGCCGCCCCCACCGCAGGCCGCGAGCAGCAAGGCGAGGCCGAGCGCGGTGGCGAAACGGGCGACGCCGCGCCGCGATCGGCGTGCCGGCAGGATGGGATGCATGTGCTTCTCCTCGTGCAATGGGTGGACCGCGCCCGAAGGCGCCACCCGCAGAAGTTAGAAGCAAGCCGCGCCGGGCAGTGAGTGAAGAAGGTCATGTGGCGGCGGCCTATGCCTTCAGGCAGAGGCCGCCGCCGCGGCTCGGCCGATGGCGCGATCGATCACCAGCGCCGTCACCAGGTGCCGGGCCTCCACGGGCTTGAACAGCACCGGAAGGCCGCTGGCCTGCAGCGCCTGCAGCCGCAGCGGGTCGGTCTCGCCCGTGACCATCAGCACGTGCAGGCCGCCGTCGGCCGCGCGCAGGCGCTGCGCGGCCGCGAGGCCATCCTCGCCGTCGCGCAGCCGCCAGTCGCACAGCGCGGCCTCGAACGGCGCGCCGCCCTCTTGCGCCTCGCGCAGGGCCGCCAGGGCGGCCGCCTCGGTGTCCACGCTCGCGGCCTGCACGCCGAAGGCGCGCAGCGCCTCGACCATCGCCGCGCGCGCGTCGGCATCGTCGTCGAGCACCAGCACGCGCCGCGCGAGTTCGCCCCGGCGCAGCGGCGGCAACACGGTCTGCCAGGGCTGCGCGGCCGCCGCGGCGACGGCCTCCACCGGCGGCGCCTCGGCCGCGGGCAGCACCAGCCGGAAGCAGGTGCCGCGCCCCTCGCGCGTGCGCAGCACCAGCGGATGCGCGAGCAGCGCCGCGATGCGCTGCACGATCGACAGCCCGACGCCGAGGCCGCGCGAGCGGTCGCGCCCGGCATTGCCGGCCTGGTAGAACTCGTCGAACACGCGCGCGCGATGCTGCTCGGCGATGCCGATGCCGGTGTCGCGCACCTCGAGCCACACCGCGTCGCCGCGCGCCCGGGGCGCGCACCACCACGCCACCGCGCTCGGTGTACTTGAGCGCGTTGTCCACCAGGTTGCCCAGCAGGCGCTGCAGCAGCTGCGCATCGCTGCGCACCCACAGCGGGCTGGAGCGCACGCGCAGCTCCAGCTCGCGCTGGTTGGCGCGCGGCTCGAACAGGTCGAACACGCGCTCGAGCAGGCCCTGCAGCGGCAACGGCCGCAGCTCGGTGCGGACCACGCCCGCGTCGAGCTGCGAGATGTCGAGCATCGCGTCGAGCGAGCTGTCGAGCGTGCGCACCGCGCCCATCAGCCGGCGCGCATTGGCCTGCGCGGGATGGCCGCCCAGCTCGTGCTCGAGCGCGGCGCCGAACAGGCTGATGGCATGCAGCGGCTGGCGCAGGTCGTGGCTGGCGGCCGCGAGGAAGCGCGTCTTGGCGGCGCTCAGTTCGCGCGCGCGGTCGCGCTCCTCGCGCGCCACGTTCGACAGGTGCAGGTTGGCGTCGACCATCTCCATCAGCGCATGCAGGGTGCGCGCGCGGTCGCGCACGCCGGCCAGCAGCAGGAAGTAGGCGAGCCAGGGGCCGAAGCCGATCAGCACGTCGATCGGCGTGCCGCGCAGGAACCAGCCCAGCGACATCAACAGCGTGGGCGGCAGCGGAAGAGGCTCGCGAAGGCGCGCGTGGAACCGGCCACCCCGTCGGCGCCCACCGAGAGCACCAGGATCAGGATCGCCGAGACCGCCAGCGGCGCGAAGTCGTCGCCCGGCGCCATGAACACGAAGGGCAGGATCGCGCCATTGAGCAGCCCACCCGCGAGGAAGCCGCGCAGCAGCACCGGCAGCGCGGCCGCGCGCGCGGGAGGGCCCAGGCGCTCGATCCGGCGTCCCTGGCGGCAGCGCAGGAAGGTGACGACGGCCAGCGCCGCGAGCCAGCACGGCAGCGACAGCCGCAGCCCGTGGCGCCAGCCGATCACCGCCACCAGCACGAAGCCGGCATAGGAATAGGGCAGGCGCCGCAGGTAGGCCAGCACCTGGTCGGCCTGCCGCTCGCGCACGCGCGCCTCGACGCGGGCCTGCCGCGCCGGATCGGCGGCAGGCAGCCCGAGCGTATCCAGCCCGTCGTCGCCCACCGCTCAGCCCTGTGCGCCGAGCCGGCTGATGAGCTGCGAGCGCGAGCGCATGCCGAAGCGCAGCAGCAGGCTGGTGACGTGGTTCTTCACCGTGCCCTCGCCGAGCGACATCGCCTCGGCGATCTCGCGGTTCGACATGCCCTCGAGCACGTGCCGCAGCACCTGCTGCTGGCGCAGCCCCAGGGCCTGACCCGGCGCCGTCGCGGGATCGGCCGCATCGGCTGCATCGGCCGGCGGCGGCACGCCGTCCTCGCGCCAGCGGCGCAGGAAGTGCGCGAGCTCCTGCAGGTCGCCGCCCTTCTGCAGCCACGCCACCGCGCCCATCGCGAGCGCCGCCTGCACCTGGGCCGGTTGCCGGCTGCCCGAGAGCATGGCGATGGTGGCGTCGGGAAAGCGGGCCTGGAAATCGACCAGCCCCGACAGGCCCTGCGTGTCGGGCAGCGCGAGGTCGAGCAGCACCAGGCCGATGGCGCCGCGGTGCCGCTCGTAGAGCGCCATCGCCTCGGCCAGCGTGCTGGCTTCCAGCGCCTCCATGCCCTCGCCGGTGTAGGCGCCATGCGCCTGCGTCAGCGCGCGAAAGCCCAGGCGCACCAGCGCATGGTCGTCGACCAGCAGGACGGCGGCTCGGGCGGAGGTGGACATGGCGGCGGGCCCGCGGGACAAGGGGGCCTCATCGTAGAGGCTGGCGTGCGCTTCGCCAAGCAAGCCCCGGCATGACCTTCGTCATGCCCGCGGCCGCGAGCCGCGCGAGCCGCGTGCGTTCAGCGCTCGATGGTGATCAGTTCCGTCATCGGCTTCCACGACTTGCCATCGAACTGCGCGAGCCGTGCCTGCCGGATCGGGTAGTAGTCGTCGGCGCGGAAGTTGATCTTCATGCCGGGCAGCAGCATGCCGAGCTCGATGTCCTTGAGCCCCTGCACCTGCTTGAGGAAGTTCTCGCGCGTGAGGTTGTCGCCGCAGCGTTCGAGCACCAGGGCCGTGAGCTGCGCGCCCATGTAGGTGTAGACCGAGGTGGTGTCGCCCGGATCGTCATTGGGCAGGTACTTCTTGAAGAAGGCCAGGTACTCCTGCATCGCCTTGTCGTTGTTCCAGGTCGGGTCCGATGGCGTCTTGAACCAGTAGCTCGACACCAGCCCCACCGAGTTGTCGAGGCCGGCCGGCGTCAGCACGCCGCTGATCGAGCTCGACACGTAGGGCACGATGTAGAACGGCTTCCAGCCGATCGCCGCGGCCTTGCGGATCGCCTGCGCCTGTGCCTTGTTCGAGGTGAAGGCCACCAGCACCTCGGCGCCCGAGGCCTGCAGCTGCAGGATCTGCGAGTCGACGGTCGGGTCGCTCATCTCCTGGCTCACCTCCTTCACGATGTTCGACTGCTTCGCGCCCAGCGCCTTGCGGAAGCCGCGCATGTACGACTTGCCCACGTCGTCGTTCTGGTAGAGCACGCCGATCTTCGCGTTGGGCTTGGACTCGACGAGGTACTTGCCGTAGATCGAGCCCTCGATGTCGTAGGCGAAAGAGAAGGGCACGGTCCACGGCGTGGTGGCCGAATCGTGCAGGTTCGGGCTCGAGGCATAGAAGAACACCTGCGGCACCTTCTTGCCGTTGAGGTACTTCTGCACCGAGGTCTGCGAGGCCGTGCCCATGGAGTTGACCAGCGCCAGCACCTGGTCGGACTCGACCAGCTTGCGCGTGCCCTCCACGGTCTTGGGCGGGCTGTAGGCATCGTCGACCGACAGCAGGTTGATCTTGCGTCCGTTGACCCCGCCCCTGGTCTCGTTGAGCATCTTGAAGTAGGCCACCGACATGCGGCCCACCATCGAATAGGCCGAGCCGGGACCGCTGTAGGCCACGGTCTGGCCGAGCTTGATCTCGGTGTCGCTGGCACCGGGGCCGTAGATCTTCTGGGCCTGTGCCGTCGCCGCGGTCGCGAAGGCGGTGCAGGCCACGAGGGCTAGCAGGGAAGCGCGCATGTGTGTGTCTCCTGGTTCCGGGGATGGTCGTTCTTCGAGCCGGCGCGAGTACATCAAGCGGCGCGCGCGGCGTCTGTCCCCTTGCCGGGGACGCAAGCGCGCGACGGGCCCGCGATGGGCCCGCGCCGTCCCCGTCAAGGGGACTGACGCGCGGCGGACGGCCATCGAGACTCGATGCATTCCCCCACGCCAGGAGCCCCTGCATGACCACCACCGCCGAACCCGTCGCGCTGCGCGACGCGCCCGTGCTGGACATCGACCCGTACGCGATCGAGGTGCTGCTCGATCCCTATCCGTTCCACGAGGCGCTGCGCGAAGCCGGTCCCGTGGCCTTCATCGCGCCGCACGGCATCTATGCCGTGGGCCGCCATGCGGAGGCCAAGACCGTGCTGGCCGACCATGCACGCTTCACCAACGCGGGCGGCATCGGCATCCAGGACATCCGCAAGCCCGGCGAGTTCCGCATCCCGAGCCGGCTGCTCGAGGCCGACCCGCCCGACCACACGAAGATCCGCTCGGTGGTCACGCGGCTGCTGTCGCCGCTGGTGATCCGGCGCTGGAAGGAAGGCTTCGAGCGCAAGGCCGAGTCGCTGGTCGAACGACTGCTGGACCAGCGCGAGTTCGATGGCGTGGAGGACTGCGCCGAGCGCTTCGTGCTCGAGGCCTTCCCGGCCGCGGTGGGCGTGCGGCTGCCGCGCACCGAGACCCTGGCCATCGGCGAGATGCGCTTCAACCAGAGCGGCCCGCGCAACGCGCTCTACGAGCGCGCGATGCAGGCCGCGCAGCCCTACCTCGCGTGGTTCGAGGAGAGCGTGTCGCGCCAGGGCGTGATTCCCGACTCGATCGCCGAGCTGCTGTTCCGCGCCGAGGACGCGGGCGAGCTCGACGAAGGCATCGCCTCGAACGTGGTGCGCAGCTTCGTGGGCGGCGGCACCGACTCGACCATCGCCGGCATCGGCTTCACGCTGCACCAGCTCGCGAAGAACCCGGCGCAGTGGCAGCGCGTGCGCGGCGAGCCGGCCAAGGTCAAGGCCGCGTTCGAGGAAGGCATCCGCCACGAGACGCCGTTCCAGGTCACCTACCGCACCACGCGCGGCGAGACCGAGCTCTCGGGCGTGCGCCTGGCCGCCGACACCAAGATCGGCGTGTTCATGGGCGCGGCCAACCGCGACCCGCGCCAGTTCCCCGAGCCCGAGCGCTTCGACGTCGACCGCCCCGCGCTCGCGGGCAGCCACGTCGCGCTGGGCAACGGCATCCATGCCTGCATCGGCCAGATGCTCGCGCGCCAGGAATCGGAAGCGCTGATCGGCGCGCTGAGCCGCCGCGTGGCGCGCATGGAACTCACGGCGCCGGCCAGCTACCGGCCGATCAACCAGATGCGCACGCTCGACCGGCTGCCGATGCGCATCGTGCCGGCATGACGACGACGAGCGAAGCGCGCGGTCCGCTCGCGGGCCTCAAGGTGCTCGAGATGGGCCAGCTGATCGCGGGCCCCTTCGCCGCCAAGACGCTCGGCGACTTCGGTGCCGAGGTCATCAAGATCGAGCCACCCGGCGCCGGCGATCCGCTGCGCAAGTGGCGGCTGCTGAAGGACGGCACCTCGGTCTGGTGGCAGGTGCAGTCGCGCAACAAGCGCTCGATCGCGCTCGACCTCAAGGACAGCGAGGCGCAGGCCATCGTGCGCCGGCTCGCCGCCGAATCGGACGTGCTGATCGAGAACTTCCGTCCCGGCGCGCTCGAGGGCTGGGGGCTGGGCCCCGAGGCGCTGCTCGAGGCCAACCCGCGGCTGATCGTGCTGCGCGTGAGCGGCTACGGCCAGACCGGCCCCTACCGCGACCGCCCCGGTTTCGGCGTGGTGGCCGAGGCCATGGGTGGGCTGCGCCATCTCACGGCCGAACCCGGCCGGGTGCCGGTGCGCGTGGGCATCTCGCTGGGCGACACGCTGGCCGCGCTGCATGGCGTGATCGGCATCCTGATGGCGCTGCAGGAGCGCCAGCGCTCGGGCCGCGGCCAGGTGATCGACGTGGCGCTCTACGAGGCGGTGTTCAACTGCATGGAAAGCCTGCTGCCCGAGTACAGCGCCTTCGGCGCGGTGCGCGGCGCGGCCGGCAGCGCCCTGCCCGGCATCGCGCCGAGCAATGCCTACCTCTGCGGCGACGGCGGCTATGCGCTGATCGCGGGCAATGGCGACAGCATCTTCCGCCGGCTCATGGCCACGATCGAGCGACCCGATCTCGCGGCCGATCCGGCGCTGGCCGACAACGCCGGCCGCGTGGCGCGCGTGGCGGAACTCGATGCCGCCATCGGCGCCTGGACCGCGCAGCGCGACGTGGCCGAGGTGCTCGCGCGGCTCGACGAGGCCTCGGTGCCGGCCGGCCGCATCTACTCGGTGGCCGACATCGCGGCCGATCCGCACTACCTCGCGCGCGGCATGCTGCAGACCATCGACACCGGCGACGGCGATGCGCTGCAGGTGCCGGGCATCGTGCCCAAGCTCTCGCGCACGCCCGGTGCGCAGCGGCGCAACGCACCGCGCCTCGGGCAGGACACCGACGCGGTGCTCGCCGAGATCGGCCTCACGCCCGCGCAGATCGCCGAGCTCAAGCGGCGCGGCGTCGTCGCGGGCAGCGAGGCATGAGCACCATGCGCGCCGCCTTCTACACGCGCCAGGGCGAAGCGGCCGAGGTGATCCGCGTCGGCGAGCAGCCGCGGCCCGAGCCCGGCCCGGGCGAGGTGCGGGTGCGGCTTCGCACCTCGGGCGTGAACCCCTCCGACTGGAAGATGCGGCGCGGCGGCGGTGGCCGCGCGCTGGTGGCGCCGCTGATCGTTCCGCACAGCGACGGCGCCGGCGTGATCGACGCGGTGGGCGATGGCGTGCCCGCCGCGCGCATCGGCGAGCGCGTGTGGACCTGGAACGCCCAATGGCGGCGCGCCTTCGGCACCGCGGCCGACTTCGTCGCGCTGCCGTCGGCGCAGGCCGTGCCGTTGCCGGCCGCGCTGGGCTTCGCCGAGGGCGCCTGCCTGGGCATTCCGGCCTTCACCGCGCTGCACGCCGTGCGCCTGGCCGACTGCGGCCCCGGCCAGCGCGTGCTGGTGGCCGGCGGCGCGGGATCGGTGGGCCACTACGCGATCCAGTTCGCGAAGCTGCGCGGCGCCGAGGTCATCGCCAGCGTGAGTTCGGCGCGCAAGGCCGCGCACGCCATCGCGGCCGGTGCCGACCATGTCGTCGACTACCGCGAGCAGGACCTCGGCGACGGCGTGCAGGCCCTCACGGGCGGCGCGGGCGTGGACCGCGTGATCGAGGTCGATCTCGCGCGCAACGCGGCGCACTACCCGAAGTTGCTGAAGCCCGGCGCGCGCGTCGTGGTCTACGGCACGACCGGCCTCGATGCCGTGCTGCCGGCCGTGACGCTGATGCAGAAGAGCGCCGCGCTGAGCTTCTTCACCATCTACGAGATCGCGCCGGGCGAGCGCGAGGCATGCCTGCGCGAACTGCTGCCGCTGCTCGAGGACGACCTGCTGCTGCACACCATCGGCCAGCTGCTGCCGCTCGAGGAGATCGTGCGCGCGCACGAGCTGGTGGAGCGCGGCGAGGTCCTCGGCAACGTCGTGCTCGGCATCGACTGACGCCCTTCCATCCCATCATTTCCCAGAGGTTCCCCATGATCGAAACCGACGTGGTCATCATCGGCAGCGGCGCGGCCGGACTCACCGCCGCCATCACGGCGCGCCAGTCGGGCCTGGAGGTGCTGGTGGTCGAGAAGACCGCGCTGTTCGGCGGCACCACTGCCTACTCGGGCGGCGCGCCGTGGATTCCGTGCAACCACGTGATGAAGCAGATCGGCCTCGACGATTCGCGCGCGGCCGCCGAGACCTACCTGCGCGCCGTGCTCGGCGAGGCCTACCGCGACGACCTCGTCGCCAGCTACCTCGACCATGCGCCCTGTATGGACCGGGCACATGGTGGACAGGTGTGCGAGGACATGGTGGACACCATTGGGTATATCGCCCGATCGGAAGACGACCATGCCCTGGAGCACCCGAGACACCATGAGCCTGAGAGAAGAGTTCGTTGCCCTGGCACGCCAGGAAGGTGCCAACCGGCGCGAGCTGTGTCGGCGCTTCGGCATCAGCCCGCAGACCGGCTACAAATGGCTCGCACGCAGCGCCACGTTGGGTGCCGCCGGCCTGGGCGATGCCAGTCGACGCCCGCACCACAGTCCTGGCGAGACCTCGCCCGAGCTTCAACAATCCATCGTCTCGCTGCGCCAGCAGCACCCCGCCTGGGGCGCACGCAAGCTCGCACGGCGACTGAGTGACCTCGGACAGGGTTGCGTGGCTCCGAGCACCGTCAACTCCATCCTCAAGCGCCACGGCCTCATCAGCGCCCAGGCCAGCAGTGCGGCCACCGCTTGGCAGCGCTTCGAGCACGAGGCGCCCAACAGCCTTTGGCAGATCGACTTCAAGGGCTACGTGTCCACCGCAGCAGGGCGCTGCCACCCGCTGACGCTGCTGGACGACCATTCCCGCTACAACCTGGCCCTGCGCGCCTGTGCCCGTCAGCAAACGGCCAGCGTGAAGGAGCAACTGCAGGATGTCTTCTCCCGCTACGGCTTGCCGGTGCGAATCAATGCGGACAACGGCGCGCCCTGGGGCAGTCCGCGCGAGCCGGGCCAACTCAGCGAACTCGCGCTGTGGCTGATCCGCCTGGGCGTGCGGGTGAGCTTCAGCAGCCCCTATCACCCGCAGACCAATGGCAAGGACGAGCGCTTCCATCGCAGCCTGAAGGCGGAGTTGCTGGCCGGGCGCAGCTTCCAGGATCTGGCGCAGGCGCAGCAGCAGTTCGATCGCTGGAGGCATGTCTACAACCATGAGCGCCCGCACCAGGCGCTGGGCATGAACACCCCGGCGAGCCGGTATCGCGCTAGCGAGAGGGCCTATCCGAGAACGCTGCCGCCGCTCGAGTACGGCCCGAACGACACGGTGGTGAAGGTCGGCTGGCTGGGGGAGGTGCGCTTCAAGAGCAAGCGCTTCAAGGTGTCTGCAGCACTCAAGGACCACGAGATCGCGCTGCGCGAGCAGCCCGGCAGACAGGGCTGCTATGACGTCTACTTCGTGCACCACAAGCTGCGCGAGATCGACCTGCGCGAGGCCTGAACCACCATGCAGAATGTGTCCACCATGTCCTCGCACATGTGTCACCCATGTCTCCGGTCCATACACGCCCGAAATGCTGGCCTTCATGGAGCGGCACTCCGAGGTGCGCTTCAAGCCCTTTCCGCTGCCCGATTACGAATCGGACCTGCCGGGCGCGGCACGCAGCCGCTCGCTGTTGACGCAGGCCTTCGACGGCCGGCTGCTCGGCCACCGCCTGGCCGACCTGCGCATGCCGTTGCCGCAACTGATGCTGTTCGGCAGCATGCAGATCGAGGGTGCCGACATCCATCCGATGCGCCATGCGCTCAAGACCTGGGCCGGGTTTCGCCACACCGCGCGCGTGATGCGGCGCTTCGTCGCCGACCGGCTGCGCTACGGGCGCGGCACGCGCATCGTCAACGGCAACGCGCTGGCGGCGCGGCTGTTCCATTCGGCGATCCAGGCCGGCGTGACCCTGTGGAAGAACACGCCCGCGCTCGAGCTCACGATGCACGACGGCCGCGTGACCGGCGTGGAGATCGAGCGCGAGGGCCGCCGCCTGCAGGTGGTCGCGCGGCGCGGCGTGCTGCTGGCCACCGGCGGCTATGGCGCGAGCGAGGCGATGCGCCGCAAGCACATTCCGTTTGCCGAGCATCACCATTCGCTGCAGCCCGAGGGCAACGTCGGCGACGGCGTGCGCCTCGGCGTGGCGGTCGGCGGCCTGCACGATCCGGCCCATGCGGGCGACTGCATCTGGACGCCGGTGTCGGTGCTGCGCAAGCCCGACGGCGGCATCGTCAAGTACCCGCACATCTTCATCGACCGTGCCATGCCCGGCTGCATCGCGGTCGGGCCCGACGGGCGGCGCTTCGTCAACGAAGGCGGCTCGTACCAGACCTTCGTGGGCACGATGCACCGGCGGGGCATCACCACCGCGCACCTGATCGCGAACCGCGACTTCCTGCGCCGCTACGGCCTCGGCCTCGCGCGGCCCGCGCCCTTCAGCGCGCGCTCGCTGATCGAGGCGGGCTATCTGATCGAGGCGCCGACCCTGGCGCAGCTGGCCGGGCGCCTCCACATCGATCCGCACGAACTCGAGGCCACGGTGCGGCGCTTCAACGAAGGCGCGGCGCGCGGCGAGGACCCCGAGTTCGGCAAGGGCGCCGATGCGCACTCGCGCTTTCGCGGCGACCCGACGCATGCGCCCAATCCGGGCGTGGCGCCGATCGGCGACGGGCCCTACTACGCGCTCGCGCTGCATCCGGGCGATCTCAGCACGGTGGGCGGCCTCGAGACCGATGCCGAGGCACGGGTGCTGACGCCCCAGGGCACGCCGATCGAGGGGCTCTACGCGGCCGGGCTCGACATGAACTCGATCATGCGCGGGCGCTATCCGGGCGGCGGCAGCAGCATCGGGCCGGCGATGACCTTCGGCTACATCGCGGCGCGGCAGATGGCGCAGGCGCGCCCGGCGACGCGGCCGGCCGAGGCCCGCGCTCAGACGATCGGCGCGTAGCCGGGCGCGGCCCAGCGCAGGGTCACGCGCGTGCCCTGGCCGGGCCGGCTGTCGATGGCCAGACGCACGCCCATGGCCTCGGCCTGCTCGCGCAACCCCACCAGCCCGTAGTGCCCGGGCGCGATGGCACGGCTGTCGAAGCCCACGCCATCGTCGACGATCTCGAGCTGCAGCACGCCCGGGTCGGCAGGCTGCAGGCGCAGGCCCAGGTGCCGCGCGCCCGCATGGCGCTCGACGTTGCGCAGCAGTTCCTCGCACATGCGGTACACGGTCTCCGCGGGCTCGGCAGCCAGCGCCGGCAGGTCGGGCGCGAACTCGCAGTCGAGCACGATGCCCGTGCGCTCGTTCATGCCGCGGGCCAGTTCGACCAGCGCCGCGCCCAGCCCGATGTCGCGCACCGGGTTGCTGCGCAGCTGGTCGATGGCGCGGCGCGCCTCGTCCAGGCCCTCGCGCGCGGCCTGCTCGGCGCGCATCAGCTCGTCGGGCAGTTCCTGCGGCTGCGTGGTCGCGATGTGCTTGAGCACGCGGATCTCGGTGAGCATGGCCATCATCGAATGCGCCAGCGTGTCGTGCAGGTCGCGCGCCATGCGCAGACGCTCGCGCATCACGGCGGACTCGCGCGACTCCTGCGCCAGCCGGCTGATCTCGGCGGTGCGCTGGCGCACGCGCTCGTCGAGTTCGGCGTTGAGCAGACGCAGCTCGTCGCGCTCGCGCTGCAGCGTGTCGAGCAGCCGATCGAGCGCCGTGCCCAGGCGCGCGGCCTCGTCGGCGCCCTCGGGCACCTCGATGCGCGAGGCGCTGCCGGCGAGCACCGCGTCGGCCGATCTCGCGATCACGCTCACGCGGTGGGTCAGGCGGTGCGTCATGGCCACGCCGACCACCGCGGCGCACAGGCCCAGCATGCTGAGCACCAGCGTGATGCGCCATTCGATGGCGGTCGCGAACGAGGCCAGCGAGGCCACCGGCTCGACCACCACCACGCGCCAGCCGAGGCGCCGCAGGGTGCCGTCGCGCTCGGTGCGCGGCGCCGCCACCAGGAAGGGCTTGTTGTCGACCAGCCGCCGCACCCGGATGCGCGCCGGCAGGTCGGCGCCATCGGTGCCCAGCCCGGCGACCGTCGGGTCGAAGGGCGCGGCCAGGTCGCCCATCTCGCGCCAGCGCTTGCCGAGCAGCGCCGCCGGGCCGTGGCGCACCATGCCGTCGCGGTCGATCAGCAGCCACTCGCCCGGCGAGGCCTTGATGCCGGACACCGTGTGGTCCACCCATTGCCAGCTGAGCTGCGCCGCCACCACGCCGACGATGGCGCCGTCGGCATTGCTCACCGGCGCGCTGAGCTTGAGGAAATGCTCGCCCGGCGAGCGGCCCTCCTCGATCCACGCATCGGCCAGGCCCTGCGAGATCCACGCATGCTGGTTGACGTTCTCGCCCACCACCTTCGGATCGGTGGCGGCGACGATGAAGCCGTCCGCGTCGGTCAGCGCCAGCCAGATCAGGTCCGGCACGCCGCGGTGCACCGCCTCGAGCGAACGCTGCCGCCACGCGGCGTCGTCGCCCTGCACATCCTGCGACAGGATCGAGGCCACCACGCTCACCGACTGCAGGCGCAGCAGCATCGCTGTGTCGAGCTCGGCGCTGACGTGCTCGCCGGCCGTCTCCAGCCGCTGCGAGTGCACCTCGAGCAGGGTCGAGCGCACGAAGCTGCGCAGCCAGAGATTGGCCGCCAGCGCCAGGCAGATGGCCAGCGCGATCATCAGCCAGCCGATCGCGGCGGCGAGGCTGCGTCGGGGGTCGATGCGCTGCAGCAGGCTGATCGAGAGGTCGAAGCCGGCGGGGCGGGAGGGGGGCGCGCGGTCATGGGCGGCGCATTGTCGCAAAGGACCCTGCCCGCGTCAGCCCATGACTTTCGGTATGGGCACTTACCCTGATATCTCGGGGTTTTCCTCGAGTCGCGGCGTGACTTCCGGCAGGCGCGAGCAGTTATTTTCGAGACGACAGTTGCGTCCATCGCGCAGCGTGTCGAGAGATGCGCCACATCCACCCAGTTCGACAGCGCCGCGACGCGATCGGCGTGACCTGCCAAGGAGACATTCGACAATGAGCACCCCCACATCCCTCTCGCCGGCCGTCGGCGCCTCCGCCGGCGTCCCGGTACGCTGGTACGCCAGCCGCTGGACGCAGCTGGTCGTCGGCATCGTCTGCATGATCGCGACCGCGAACATCCAGTACGCGTGGACGCTGTTCGTGCCCGAGATCCAGAAGTCCTTCGGCTGGGAGCGCGCCTCGATCCAGATCGCCTTCACCATCTTCGTGCTGGTCCAGACCTGGCTCGCGCCGATCGAGGGCTACTTCATCGACAAGTTCGGGCCACGGCTGATCGTGGCCTTCGGCGCGCTGTTCATCGGCGCGGCCTGGGTCATCAACTCGCAGGCGACCACGCTGCTGGGCTTCTACATCGGCGCGGCCGTCGGCGGCATCGGCGTGGGATCGATCTACGCCACCTGCATCAACAACGCGCTCAAGTGGTTCCCCGACCGCCGCGGCCTGGCCGTGGGCCTGACGGCCGGCGGCTACGGCGCCGGCTCGGCCGCGACCATCCTGCCGATCGCCGCGATGATCGAATCGTCCGGGTTCCAGGAGGCCTTCTTCTTCTTCGGCGTGATGCAGGGTTCGCTGGCCTTCCTGGCCGCGTGGTTCCTGCGCGCCCCCAAGGCGCACGAGATCCGCGCCTCGGCCAAGCTCACGCAGAGCCGCCGCGACTACACGCTGAAGGAAGCGCTGAACACCCGCCTGTTCTGGCTGATGCTGCTGATGTTCTCGTGCGTGGTCACCGGCGGCATGATGGCCGTGGCGCAACTGGGCGTGATCGCGCAGGACCTGGGCGTGAAGGAGTTCAAGGTCGACCTGCACTTCTTCGTCATGGCCGCGCTGCCGCTGGCGCTGATGCTCGACCGCGTGATGAACGGCATCTCGCGCCCCCTGTTCGGCTGGATCTCCGACCACATCGGCCGCGAGAAGACCATGGTGATCGCCTTCACGCTCGAGGGCATCGGCATCATCGCGCTGGGCTACTTCGGCCACAACCCGTGGGCCTTCCTGATCCTGTCGGGCGTGGTGTTCCTGGCCTGGGGCGAGGTGTATTCGCTGTTCTCCGCGCTGGCCGGCGACGCCTTCGGCACCAAGCACATCGGCAAGATCTATGGCGTGCTGTACTGCGCCAAGGGAATCGGCGCGCTGTTCGTGCCCATCGGCAACCTGATGATGGAAGCCACCGGCACCTGGTCGACCGTGCTCTACACCGTGGCGGGACTGGACCTGTTCGCCGCCTTCCTGGCCATCGTGGCGCTGCGGCCGATGCTAAAGGCGCACGTCGAGGCCTCGTCCGCCAATCCCGCGGGCAAGCATGGACGCTTCGGATTGAGCGAATGACCTGCTTCAGCGAGTGAGCGACTGAGCGACTGAGCGAATGAACGACGCCGGGCACGACCCGGCGTCTTTTTTTCTTCAGGGCTGTTTTCTTCGCGCGAGCACGAGCACCGCCAGTTCGGTGCGCGTGTTCGCGTGAAGCTTTTGCATGATGCGGCTCGCGTGGTTCTTCACCGTGCCCTCGGCCAGGTTCAGCGCCGCCGCGATCTGGCGGTTGCTCTGGCCCTTGGCGATCAGGTCGAGCACCACGGTCTCGCGCTCGGTCAGAGGGTCGGGCATCTCCTGCGCCTCCTGCGCCTCGGCCGACTCGGGCTCGGCACAGGCCGGCGGGTCTTCCGCCGTCACGTCCTGCGCCACGTGGTTGGCCAGCAGCCGGAACTGGTCCATCACCTTGCGCGCGATCTGCGGCGTCATGCGCGACTCGCCGCGGTGCACCGCGCGCACCGTGTCCAGCACCTCGTCCTCCGACGCGTCCTTGAGCAGGTAGGCCTGCGCGCCGGCGCGCACCGCGTCGAACACCAGGTCGTCGCGGTCGAAGGTGGTCAGCACCATCACGCGGGTGCGCGGCAGCGCGGCCGTGATCTCGCGCGTGGCCAGCACCCCGCTCTGGCGCGGCATGCGCAGGTCCATCAGCACCACGTCGGGCTGCAGGCGCCGGGCGAGCTCCACCACCTCCATGCCGTCGGCGGCCTGGCCGACGACCTGGATGTCGGATGCGGCATCGAGCAGCATCGCCATGCCGCGGCGGATCAGGGGCTGATCGTCGGCGACGAGGACGCGGATCCGCGGGTCGGTGGGCGCGAGGGGTGGAACAGCCGAAACGGTGGTGGCGCTCATGGGGGCATCATTTTGCGATGCAAGGTGGCTCGCCGCGGGCAGGGATGGCCCTGACGCGCGGGGATATTTTTGGGTGCCGGGGGCCTGAGACACACCCCCGTACCAGGGTTTCGGGGGCCCATCGGCCGGCCCCGGCCCCGGTCGCGCGACAATCCGGGGTTACGGCCAAAAAAGGGCGACCCCCTGACGGCCGGAAATTCCAGCACTTGACAACCTGCATCTACGGAAGAAGCGCATGAGCACGAAGCAACCCACCATCGTCTACACCCTGACCGACGAGGCGCCCCTGCTGGCGACCTACGCATTCCTGCCCATCATCCGCACCTTCGCGAATCCGGCCGGGATCAACGTCGAAACCAGCGACATCTCCGTGGCTGCCCGCATCCTGGGCGAATTCCCCGAGCTGCTGGCCGACGACCAGAAAGTGCCGGACAACCTCGCCGAACTGGGCAAGCTGACCCTCAAGCCCGAAGCCAACATCATCAAGCTGCCCAACATCAGCGCCTCGGTGGCCCAGCTCAAGTCGGCCATCAAGGAACTGCAGGGCAAGGGCTACAAGATCCCCGACTACCCCGAAAACCCGACCACGGACGAGGACAAGGACATCCGCGCGCGCTACAACAAGTGCACCGGCAGCGCCGTGAACCCCGTGCTGCGCGAAGGCAACTCCGACCGCCGCGCGCCCAAGGCGGTCAAGGAATACGCCCGCAAGAACCCGCACAGCATGGCCGAATGGAGCCAGGCCTCGCGCTCGCACGTCTCGCACATGCACGGCGGCGACTTCTACCACGGCGAGAAGTCCATGACCCTGGACCGCGCGCGCAACGTCAAGATGGAGCTCATCACCAAGAGCGGCAAGACCATCGTGCTCAAGCCCAAGGTCGCGCTGCTGGACCGCGAGGTCATCGACTCCATGTTCATGAGCAAGAAGGCCCTGCTCGAGTTCTACGAGAAGGAGATCGAGGACGCGCACAAGACCGGCGTGATGTTCTCGCTGCACGTCAAGGCCACCATGATGAAGGTCTCGCACCCCATCGTGTTCGGCCACTGCGTGAAGATCTTCTACAAGGAAGCCTTCGAGAAGCACGGCAAGCTGTTCGACGAGCTGGGCATCAACGTCAACAACGGCATGGTCGACCTCTACAACAAGATCGCCACCCTGCCCCAGAGCACCCAGGACGAGATCAAGCGCGACCTGCACGCCTGTCACGAGCACCGCCCCGAGCTGGCCATGGTCGACTCGGCCAAGGGCATCACCAACTTCCACTCGCCCAACGACGTGATCGTGGACGCTTCCATGCCCGCGATGATCCGCAACGGCGGCAAGATGTGGGGCGCCGACGGCCGCCTGAAGGACGTCAAGGCCGTGATGCCCGAATCGACCTTCGCCCGCATCTACCAGGAGATCATCAACTTCTGCAAGTGGCACGGCGCCTTCGACCCCAAGACCATGGGCACCGTGCCCAACGTCGGCCTGATGGCGCAGAAGGCCGAGGAATACGGCTCGCACGACAAGACCTTCGAGATCCCCGAAGACGGCGTCGCCAACATCACCGACCTGGACACCGGCGAAGTGCTGATGAGCGAGGACGTCGAGCAGGGCGACATCTGGCGCATGTGCCAGGTCAAGGACGCCGCGATCCGCGACTGGGTCAAGCTGGCCGTCACCCGCGCGCGCAACTCCGGCATGCCGGTCGTGTTCTGGCTCGACGCCTACCGCCCGCACGAGGCCCAGCTGATCACCAAGGTCAAGATGTACCTGCACGAGCACAACACCTCGGGCCTGGACATCCAGATCATGAGCCAGGTGCGCGCCATGCGCTACACGCTGGAGCGCGTGGTCCGCGGCCTCGACACCATCAGCGCCACCGGCAACATCCTGCGCGACTACCTGACCGACCTGTTCCCGATCATGGAACTGGGCACCTCGGCCAAGATGCTGTCGATCGTGCCGCTGATGGCCGGCGGCGGCCTGTACGAGACCGGCGCGGGCGGCTCGGCTCCCAAGCACGTGCAGCAACTGGTGGAAGAGAACCACCTGCGCTGGGATTCGCTGGGCGAATTCCTCGCGCTGGCCGTGAGCCTGGAAGACCTGGGGATCAAGACCGGCAACCAGAAGGCCAAGATCCTCGCCAAGACCCTGGACACCGCCACCGGCAAGCTGCTCGACAACAACAAGAACCCCTCGCCCAAGACCGGTCAGCTCGACAACCGCGGCAGCCAGTTCTACCTGGCGATGTACTGGGCACAGGAACTGGCCGCGCAGACCGACGACAAGGACCTGCAGGCCGCCTTCGTGAAGCTGGCCGGCACCCTCGCCGCCAACGAGCAGAAGATCGTCGACGAACTCGCCGCCGTGCAGGGCAAGGCCGTGGACATCGGCGGCTACTACCTGGCCGACAAGGCCAAGTTCGAGGCCGTGATGCGCCCGAGCGCCACGCTCAACGCGGCGCTGGCCTCGGCCCAGGGCTGATCGGCATCGCGCGGGTGGCGGCAGCCATGAAGCCCTCCTGGCGCGCGATGCTCCCCGCCGTGCTGGCCCTGGCCGGCGCGGCGTGCGGCGCGCACGCGGCCGAGGACTGCGAGGCCCTGCGCACCCGCATCGAGTCGAAGATCGCCGCCGCCGGCGTGGCGCGCTTCACCGTGGCCGTCGTCGATGCCAACGCGTCGACGAACGGGCAGGTGGTGGGGAGTTGCGAGCTTGGCAGCAGGAAGATCGTCTATGAAAGGGACGTCGGCACAGGCGCGGGTTCGGCGCCGGTGGCGGCGGGGCCGGGCTCGGCTTCGGTGGGGGAGCCGATGCTGACCGAGTGCAGGGATGGGACCGTTTCGATGGGTGGGGATTGCAGGTAGCGTCCTGAGGCATCACGTCCTGCGTGGCGCTGCAACCCAGGTGGCCAGGGCTTCTTCAAGCCCCTCCCACGATGACTCCCCGACCCACGCCACGTAGCCGTCGGGCCTGACCCACACGGCCGTCGGCGCACCGACCTCGCCGATCACCGGAAGCTCCCAGGTGCCATCGAAGCTGGCATCGATCACCTGGACCTTGTCGGCCAGGCGTTCCGCATCGGAACCACCCGGCATCCCGAAATTGAGCAGCAGCGGCCGCCCCGAGTGCATCAGCGTGAAAACGCGCTTCGTACCTTCCGCAGTCACGACATCGAGATCCGGCATCCTCCTGCCCACCAAAGGATGCCCCTCCCCCAGGTCGTACCGGATATCCAACCCAGACATCATCCCCGCGAAGCGCTTGCGCGGTGCTTCCATCCGAAGCAGCTCCGACGCGCTCTCCGCCAGCGCCTTGCTGCGATCGTCCTGCCGCCGCAGCGCGACCTGCGCCAGCGAATTGCGCAGCACCAGCGCCCCCACCGGATGCCGCTCCGCCTGATAGCTATCGAGCAGGCTGTCCGGCGAGATCCCCTTGACCACTTGCGCCAGCTTCCACCCGAGGTTGAAGGCATCCTGCACGCCGAGATTGAGCCCCTGCCCGCCCGCCGGATAGTGCACATGCGCTGCATCTCCGGCCAACAGCACGCGCCCCTTGCGATAGCTCGCTGCCTGCCGGGCCATGTCCGTGAAGCGCGAGATATGAAGCGGGCTGTGTACGCCGAAGTCGGTGCCGTAGTGCGCCATCAAGCACTCGCTCAGATCGCGCAGCGTGGGGTGGTCCGCGCGCCCGACTTCGCGCTCGGTCACCATGATCCGCACGGTCTTCCCGTCGTCCATACGGCTCAGGCCGTGGGTCCCGATCGCGTCGTGCCGCATGCCCCACACGGGCTCTTCTGCGACCTCCGCTTCGGCAAGGATGTGGCTGATCGTGGCATCCCACCCCGGAAACTCGATCCCCCGCCGCCTTCCGGATCGCGCTGCGCCCGCCATCGCAGCCGACCAGGTATTGCGCGCGCAGCGTCCGGCCTTCGCGCAGATGGACGTCGACACCGGCCTCGTCCTGATCGAATCCGACCACCTCGCGCTCCCGATACGTGGTCACGCCCAGTTCGGCGATCCAGCCCGCAAGAATGCGCTCGATGTGCTTCTGCCACAGCGCCAGTCCGTAGTTGTGCCGCGTCGGAAAGTCGCCGATGTCGAGCCGGTTGAGGCCGAACGCGGCCACCTGCGCCGTCTGCCCTTCGGCCAGGAACCGGTCGACGATGCCGCGCTGGTCGAAGATCTCGAGGGTGCGTGCATGCAGGCCGCCGGCGCGCGATCCTTCGATGTCCTGGTTCGAGCGCCGCTCGAGGATCGCGACATCGACGCCGGCCAGCGCCAGTTCGCCCGCGAGCATCATGCCGGTGGGGCCGGCGCCCGCGATCAGCACTGCATGCCCGGAGAGGCCCGCATTTCCAGCTGCCTTCGCTTCGCTCATGTTCATGTCTCTCTTCGTGCTTCGGTCGGCCCGGTATCGCGCCACTCGCCCGGCGTCACCCCATGCAAGCGCACGAACGCGCGCTGCAACGCATCCACCGACCCGAACCCGCTGCGGCTCGCGATCCTTTCCTGCGTCCACCCGGTCTGCCGCAGCAACTGCGCCGCCGCCGCCACGCGCGTGCGCTCGACGAAGCGCGCGGGCGTGCACCCGGTCTCGGCCGCGAAGGCGCGCGCGAAGTTGCGCGGGCTCATGCCGGCGCGCTCGGCCAGCGCCTCGACCGCGAGCTCTTCCCGCGGATGGGTGCCGATCCACGCGACCAGTTCGCGCAGCCGATGGCTCGCGCTGGCCTGCGCCTGCAGGGCGGGGGTGAGCTGCGGCTGCTCGCCGCCGCGCAGCATCGGCAGCGCCAGGGTGCGCGCGATGTCCATCGAGACCTCATGGCCCAGGTCGTCCTCGACCAGCGCGAGCGCGAGTTCGATGCCGGTGACCACGCCCGCTGAAGTCCAGACCTTGCCGTCGCGCACGTAGATGCGCTGCTGCCGCACGCGCACCTGCGGCCGCAGTGCCTGCAGCATCTCGCACACGCGCCAATGGGTGGTGGCCTCGCGCCCGTCGAGCAGGCCGGCCGCGGCGAGCGCGAAGGCGCCGCTGCACACGCTCGCGACGCGGCGCACGCGCGGCGCAGCCTGGGCGATCCAGTCGCCGATGCGCTGCTCGAGGATGGCGTGGCGCACGGCAGGTTCGTCGCCGCCAGCCACGATCAGGGTGTCGATGGCGGCGGGCAGCGCGTCGAGGCCGCGGGTGTCGCCCAGCTGCAGGCCGCTGTTGGTCGACACGGCGCCGCCGTCCGGCGAGGCGATCAGCACCTCATAGCTGCCGGGGCGCAATTGCTCGGCCTTGCTGAACACGCTGGCGGGGCCCGCGACGTCGATGGCCTCGACGCCATCGAACGCGATCAGCACGACGGTGCTGGCAGGAACCGCGGCTTCTTCGTCCTTGTGGGTGGGGGTCGGCATTCCTAAGCTCGGTGCATCGAGGTCATGAAGGGGATTCTCCATGTGGAACGGGCTGCGTGCGCTGCTGTGCGCGAGTATGGCGGCGATCGGGTTGGCGGGATGCGGCACGGGCACGCGCGATGCGGCGGTGCCGCCCGCGGCGCACGACGAGGCGGCGCTCGCGCGCGACCGGCAGGCCTTCGTCGAGGCCATGAAGCCGCGCCGGCCCGGCCGGCCGGTGGTCGCGATGCTGGCGCTCAACGAAGGCACCGAGCTCACCGACCTGCTGCTGCCGCACGCGGTGCTGCAGCGCGCCGACGTGGCCGATGTGCGTGTGGTGGCACCGCGGGCGGGCCGGGTCACGCTGTTCCCGGCGCTGCAGGTCGAGGGCGCGCAGGACTTCGCCAGCTTCGACCGCGCCCATCCCGCGGGCGCCGACTACGTGATCGTGCCCGCGATGGAGCCGGCCGACGCACCCGCGGTGAAGGCCTGGCTGCAACAACAGGCCAGCCGGGGAGCGCGCGTGATCGGCGTGTGCTCGGGCGCGCTCGTGCTCGCGCACGCCGGCCTGCTCGACGGCCGGCGCTTCGCGGGCCACTGGTACGACCGCGGCACGCTGCGCAAGCAACCCGGCGCCACGCATGTGCCCGACAGGCGCTACCTGGTCGACCGCGACGTGGCGACGACCACCGGCATCACGGCCTCGGTGCCCGCGACGCTCGCGCTGGTCGAAGCGATCGGCGGGCCCGCGAAGGCGACGGCGATGGCGTCCGAACTCGGCGTGGACGGCTGGGGCCCGGCGCATGCGAGCGCGCCCTTCGGCCTCACGACCGGCCGCGGCGCCGAGTACCTGTTCAACAAGGCCGCGTTCTGGCGCGGCGAGCGTCGCCGGCTCGAGGTGCGCGACGGTGCCGACGACATCGCGCTCGCGCTGGCCACCGATGCGTGGACGCGCACGGGGCATGTCGATGTCGACGCGGTCTCGGCCTCGGGCCCGGTGAAGCTGCGCAGCGGACTCGTGCTGGTGGCCGGCCCCGCCACGCACGAGGCAAAGCCCCTGCCGCTGGTGGCCGCGCTCAAGCCGGTGCAGCAGCTCGACCGCACGCTGTGCGAGATCGCGGGCCGCTACGGCAACGCGCGGCGCGACTGGGTGATGCAGGAGATGGAGTACCCGCGCACGGCGGCAAACACCGCCTGCGCATCCTGATCAGCCGGCGTCGGCGGCGATGAAGTTGCGCCCGCGCGCACCGGCCAGCGCCTGCGCGATGCGCTCGCTCCACTCCGCCTCGGGAATGCCATAGCTCAGCGGATCGACGCTCACGCCCAGCCCCTCGAGAAAGGCGCTCAGCGACGCGACGGCCTGGCCCATGTCGTGCGCATCGAACACCGACAGCAGCAGCGCGTCGAGCGCCGGATCGCGCCCGGCCGCGAGCTGCATGATGCGCGGCAGGCTGAACGAACACGCGATGCCGTGCGGCACGCCGTGCCGCAGCGTGATGTCGTAGGACAGCGAGTGCGCGAGCGCGGTACGCGTGTTGGAGAACGCCAGGCCGGCCTGCAGCGCCGCGGTGGCCAGGCGCTCGCGCAGCTCGGGTCGGTCGGGCCGCGCCAGCAGCTCGGGCAGCGTGGCGACGATGCTGCGCGCCGCGCTCACGGCCAGGCTCGCCGACACCGGGTTGCGGTGCACGTTCCACAGCGACTCGAGCGCATGCGACAGCGCGTCGAGGCCGCTGGCCAGGGTGGCCGCATGCGGCAGGCTCAGCATCAGGTCGGCATCGACGATGGCGGCCTCGGGCCAGGTCCACGGCAGTTGCAGCGACAGCTTGCGCGCGCGCGCCTGATCCCACACGGTGGCCCAGGGCGTGACTTCGCTGCCGGTGCCCGCGGTCGTGGGAATGGCCAGCAGCCGCCGGTGTCGCCGGGTCGCGGCCGGCGCGCTGTCCGCGCCTTCGAGCAGCGCGAGCAGCTCATCGAAGCGGCCGACCGCGGGGCGCGTGAGCATCACCTTCGCGCAGTCGATCACGCTGCCGCCGCCGAGCGCGATGACGCAGTCGACCTCGGCATGCTCGCGCCACAGCCGTTCGTACATCGGCGCCAGCCAGGCCACGTCGGGGTTCGGCAGCACCTCGGTCTCGACGGCCACCAGGCGCTCACCCAGCAGGCCGCGGATGCGATCGACGAGGCCGAGGCCGACCGCCTCGGGGAAGGCGATCAGGATCGCGCGGCGTGCGCCGAGCAGCCCGGGCAGCGCATCGAGCGAGCCGCGGCCGGCGTGCACGTCGACGGGGTTGTAGTAGGTCCACATGATGGGTTCGGGAAAGCTCGCGCCACGGCCGCGTCATGCGGCCGGTCGCCTAAGAGAAAAGATCCGCGCGGCCTTCAGTGCCGGCCGCTGTGCTGGATGCGGTGGCGCAGCTGGCTCGAGAGCAGGTCGGCCACGATCACCATCACGGTGATCACGATGATGCAGGTGGCGGTCTCCTGGTAGCGAAACAGCTTGAGGCTGCTCACCAGCTCGAAGCCCAGCCCGCCCGCGCCCACCATGCCCAGCACGGTGGCCGAGCGCAGGTTCACCTCGAAGCGGTACAGCACCACGGCGATCCAGGCCGTGACCACCTGCGGCAGCACGCCGAACACGATGACCTGCAGCGGCCGCGCACCCGTGGCGCGCAGGGCCTCGAGCGGGCCCTGGTCGATCTCCTCGATGGCATCGGCGAAGAACTTGCCGAGCATGCCCGCGCCATGCAGCGCGAGCGCCAGCACGCCCGGGAACGGACCGAGCCCCACGGCCGACACGAAGACCAGCGCGAGGATCAGCTCGTTGATGCTGCGCACCACGTTGAGGGCCTGGCGCGTGCACTGGTAGACCCAGCGCCGGCTCTGCAGGTTGCGCGCCGCCAGGAAGGACAGCGGAATGGCCGGCAGCACCGCGAGCAGCGTGCCCCAGACGGCGATCTGGATGGTCTCGAGCGCGGGCGCGACCAGGCGGCTCAGGATGTTGGTGTCGGGCGGCATGGTGCGGCCCAGGAAATCGAGGATCTGCGGCAGGCCCGCCGCCAGTTCGGACCAGCTCAGTTGCGCGCCGCCGGCGCTCCATTGCAGCGCCCAGCCGACCACGCACAGGCCGATCAGCAGGTTGAACCAGCCGCGGCGGCTCTCGGGCAGCGGGCCGGTCCAGGCGTAGGAAGAAGAAGGGGTGTTCATGCGTGTCCTTCGCTGCGCGCCAGCAGCGGCATCGATGGCGCCGCCGGGGCGGCGGGCTCCTTGCGGTCGGCCGCGGGCTGCGGCACGTAGATGCGGTCGATGTCGTCGGGGCCCATGGCCTGGGGCGCGCCGTCGAACACGACGCGGCCCTGCGAGAGGCCGACGATGCGGTCGGCGAACTCGCGCGCGTAGTCGACCTGGTGCAGGTTGCACAGCACGGTGATGCCGAGGTCGCGCGAGGCATCGCGCAGGTACTGCAGCACCTTGCGCGAGGTCTGCGGATCGAGGCTCGCGACCGGCTCGTCGGCCAGGATCAGCCGCGGCTGCTGCGCGACGCGCGCGCGCGATGCCCACGCGCTGCATCTGGCCGCCCGAGAGCGAATCGGTGCGCGCATGGGCCTTGTGCGCCAGCCCCACGCGGCCCAGGCATTCGTGCGCCAGCGCGATGTCGGCGCGGCTGAAGAAGTGCAGCACCGAGGCCAGGGTCGACACCGCGCCGAGCCGCCCCGTGAGCACGTTCTTCAGCGCGCTGAGCCGCGGCACCACGTTGTGGTGCTGGAAGATCATCGCCACGCGCTGGCGCAGCGCGCGCGTGTCGGCGCAGTTCACGGCGTCCATGCCGTCGACCCTGAGCTCGCCGCCGTCGGCCAGCGCCAGCCGGTTCACGCAGCGCAGCAGGGTCGACTTGCCGGCGCCCGATTCGCCGAGCACCACCACGAACTCGCCCGCCGCGGCGTCGAGGTCCACACCGCGCAGCACGGCGTTGTCGCCGTAGCGCTTGGTGAGCTGCCGGATGCGGATCACTTCATGCTCCGCAGGTCGAGCTTGAGCACCTTGGCGGTGTCGCGCACCACGTTGTAGGCCGCGTCGGTGGTGGGCTGGAAGCCGTTGAGCACGCCCTGGTCGCCCCAGGGCAGGTCCTTCACGTTGGCCAGCGCCTTCGCGATCTTCGCCTTCAGCGCCGGATCGAGGTCCTTGCGCCAGACCATCGGCGACTCGGGGATCGGGTTCGACGACCAGACGATCTCGAGCTCGTCCTGCTTGACCTGGCCCTTGGCGATGGCGCTCGCGAGGATGCGGTCAGCCACGGCGGCGGCATCGACCTTCTTGTTGGCCACGGCCAGGATGCTGGCGTCGTGCGAGCCCGAGAAGATCACGCGGCCGAAGAAGGTCTCGGGGTCGTGGCCGGCCTGCAGCAGGCCCGACTTGGGGAACAGGTGGCCCGAGGCCGAGGTCGGGTCGACGAAGGCGAAGCTGCGGCCCTTGAGGTCGGCGGTCCTGGCGATGCCGCTTTCCTTGCGCGCGATGATCACGCTCTTGTAGGCGCTCTGGCCGGTCTTCTTCGTCACGGCCACCGCGAAGGCTTCCACGTCCGCGACCTGGTTCGCGAGCACGTACGAGAACGGGCCGAGGTAGGCCACGTCGAGCTTCTTGGAGCGCAGCGCCTCGATCACGCCGTTGTAGTCGGTCGCCACGAAGGGCTTGACCGGCATGCCGAGCTGCTGCTGCAGGCTGTCGAGCACCTGGCGGCTGCTCTCGATCATGGCCTGCGAGTCCTCGGCCGGGATCAGCCCGATGGTGAGGGGCTGCGCGGCCAGGGCCGGCAGGGCGGCGACCGCGGAAACCGCCGAAAGGGCCAGGGCGATCAGGCTGCGACGCAGGCGAAGAAGGGTATTCATGGTGGTGTTGGGGATGGGAAAAGGTACTGGAAGGGACCGGAACGGCAGGCATCGGCCTGCGACTACCCCAAGGCTAAGAACGCCATGTGACAGGCGCATATCAGATCGATCACGGATTTGTCACGATTCCATTCAAACAATCTATGGATGTCCGCTGCCAAACTCCGCGCCTTCCTCGCCGTCGCCCAGCACGGCAGCTTCAGCGCCGCCGCGCGCGCCGTGGGCCTGAGCCAGCCCACGCTGACCACCCAGGTCCAGGCGCTGGAGCGCCAGCACAAGGTGATGCTGTTCCACCGCCAGGGCCACCGCATCGAGCTCACCAGCGTCGGCGAGCGCCTGCTGCCCATCGCGCGCCAGATCGCCGCGCTCGAACTCGATTCGTACAACCTGCTGCACGACAGCGGCGACCTGCAGTCGGGCGAGCTCAAGCTCGGCGCGGTCGGCCCTTTCCACGTGATCGAGATGGTCGACGCCTACCGCCGGCGCTATCCGCGGCTCGACGTCTCGATCCGCATGGGCAATTCGTCGTCGGTGTTCAAGGACCTCGAGGAGTACGCGGTCGACATCGGCGTGCTCGCGCGCTTCCACGAGGCGCCGGGCTTCAGCGCGACGCCGTATGCGCGCCATGCGCTGATCCTGTTCGTGCACCGCGACCATCCGTTCGCCAGGCGCGGCGAGATCCGGCTCGAGGAACTGCACGGCCAGCCCATGCTGCAGCGCGAGAGCGGCTCCAGCACGCGGCGCGCGCTCGACGAGGCCTTCGCGCGCGCGGGCGTCCGGCCCAGGCTCGCGATGGAGATCGGCAGCCGCGAGGCGATCCGCGAAGCGGCCGCGCGCGGCATCGGCATCGGCGCCGTCTCCGAGGCCGAGTTCATTCCCGACGCGCGCCTGCGCACCGTGCGCATCGAGGGCGATCCCGCGGTGACGCAGACCTACCTCTACTGCCTGCAGGTGCGGCGCGAAAGCCGCGTGCTCGCCTCCTTCTTCGACGTGGCGCTGAAGCTGCGCAAGGGGGAGTTCGAAGACGCCTCATGAGCCGCGCCGCGGCCCATCGATCTGACGAAAAAGCCGACAGGACGAACGAAATACTCATGGGCTTTCGTCTCTGGCACGTCACCCCGCTCTTCTGTAATTCGGCCACTCCATCACCAGAGGCCGATAGACATGCCAGTCGAGCAACTACCCCACGCCCCCGCGGACCGCGCCACGCCGGCGCGCCGCTTCCCTGAATCCACGCGCCCCCGCGGGGCCGCAGCGACGCGCGCCTTCGCGCTCGCCGCCACGCTCGTTGCCGCGCTCGCGGGCTGCGGCGGCGGCAGCGGCGGCGGCGCCTCGCAGCCCTTCCTGCCGCCCACGCAAGGCGGCGGCAACACGCCCGAGGGCCCCTCGACGCCGGCCGTGAGCCGCGCGCTGGTCATCGACCTCGACGGCGCCACCTACGGCGCGGTGCGCAGCGGCATCGCCGCCGGCACGCTGCCCAACCTCGCGAAGCTCGAGCCGCGGCTCGCCTACAGCGGCGGCATGGCCGGCACGCCGAGCCAGCAGCCCACGCTCGACACGCCCGGCTGGGCCACGCTGCTGACCGGCACCTGGGCCGCGCGCCACCAGGTGATGTCGGAAGCGCCGAAGCAGGCGATCCGCGGCGCCACCGTGTTCCAGCTGGCCAAGGCGAAGAACGGCACGAGCAATGGCGCCGCCGTGGCCTCGGCCGGGCTGGCCCAGTTGCTGGCCTCCGACCACGACAGCGGCACGCTCGATGCGCTCGCCGACTGCTCGCGGGACGCGACCGCCACCGACTGCGTGACCACGCAGGCCACGCAACTCATCGGCGGCAACTACGCCACCGTGCTCGCGCAATACCGCGCGAGCAAGGACGCGGCGCTGGACTTCGGTCTCGCCTCGCCCCAGTACGCGGGCACGCTGGCCACGCTCGACAAGGCGGTCGGCACGCTGCTCGCAGCCACCGCGAAGCGCGCCAACGAACGCTGGCTGGTCGTGATCACCGGCAACCACGGCCTCAGCGCCAACAGCCAGGACGACGGCCTGCCGCTGGTGCCCGAATCGAGCACCTTCATCGGCCTGAACCAGCCCGCCAACATCGCGGCACAGGGCATCGGCGCGGCGCTGCCGCAGACGCTGGCCGAGCTCTACGGCTACGCCAGCATCGCCGACGTGGCGCCGACCGTGCTCGGCCACCTGAAGGCGCTGCCCGATGCGAAGGCGTCCCCGATGGACGGCGGCCGGCTCACCGGTGCGCAGCCCGTGTCGCGGCTCACGGCTTCTGTGCTCGACAACAACTCCGCCACCGTGAGCGTGAAGCTCGACTGGGTGGCGCCCTCGGCCGGCGCGATCACGGTGCTGCGCGACGGCCAGCCCATCGCCTCGAAGCTGCCGGCCGGCACCGCCACGTTCACCGACAGCCAGCTCGCGCAGGTGCTGACGGCCAAGGGCAGCTACCAGTTCGACTACACGGTGCAGGCCGGCGACGGCGACGACGCGGCCGCGCGGGCCGTGCTCTCGCCGCGCGTGTCGTACGTGCCGCCGGTGCCTCTCGCGCCGACGCTGAAGAACGGGCTGGTCTCCTACTACCCGTTCAGCGCCACGCTGCCGCCGGTCGATGCCATGGGCCACAGCGCGATGGGCCCGGCCGCGAGCGACCTGCCCGCGGCCGCCGGCCTGGTCGTTCCGGGTCCGTTCCCGGGCACGCACGGCCTGCTGATCGACACCAACTACGTCACCACCGCCGGCATCGAGGGCTACCGGCTCACGCCGGCCGAGGGCTTCGACATCGCCAAGGGCACGGCACCGCAGTTCACCATCGGCCTGTGGTTCAAGACGCCCGCCTGCGTCTCGAAGAACAACGTGACCATCCTCTCCAACAAGAGCTATGTCAGCGGCGGCAACGCGGGCGTCGCGCTCGGCCTGTTCGCGAGTTCGGGCGACCAGTGCGGCGTGGCCTTCAACATCGGCTCGGGCGGCGGCGTGCGCGCAGACGGGCCGACCAGCCCCTACACGCAGATCGCCATCGACCGCTGGGTCTACATCGCCTTCTCGGTCGACGGCGTGGCCAAGACCATGAACATGACGGTGTTCGATCCCGTGACCAGCACCACCAACCGCGTGGCGGTGGGCAAGTCGACCGGCGCGGTCGATCTCTCGAAGCTCTCGCCGTACCCGCACTGGGGCATCGGCGACGACGGCACCGGCACCTTCCTGATGAACAAGTGCAATGGCTCCGTCACGCCGCCGTACGTCGCGGGCAAGTGCGCGACCGCACCCACCTACCAGGAGCACTTCGGCGACCTCGCGATGTGGAACCGCGTGCTGACCGATGCGGAGCTGCAGTCGATCTTCCTGTCGAACAAGCCGCTGTCGACGCTGCCGGCCAACTGAAGGGAAGCGCGATGACATCCATGTTCGTCCCCGGATGGCGCGCCGCCGCGAAGGCGCTCGCACTGGCCTGCGCCGCTGGCACGCTGCTCGCCGCCTGCGGCGGTGGCGGCGGATCGGGCGCCCCGTTCGCCGCGCTGCCCGCGGTCAATGCGGGCGGCGATGGCGCCGCCGCGCCCCAGGTGCCGATCGTCTCGGCGCCCGGCAACGGCGCCGAGTCCGGCGCCGACGTCCCCGTCCGGAATTCCAGGCTCGACTGCGCGCCCTGAGCGCGCGTCCGGCCACCACCTTCACCGCCGATCACCATGACCACCTTGAACCGCCGCGCCCTGCTGCGCGCCGCCGCGGCCAGCGCCGCCCTCGGGCCCTTCCCGCCCGCCATCCAGCGCGCGCTGGCCATTCCCGCCAACAACGCGACAGGCACCCTCAACGACGTCGAGCACGTCATCATCCTGATGCAGGAGAACCGCTCCTTCGACCACTACTTCGGCACCATGCCCGGCGTGCGCGGCTTCAGCGACCGCTTCACGATCCCGATGGCCTCGGGCCAGCCGGTGTGGCTGCAGCAGGGCGCATCCGACACGGTGCAGCCCTTCTACCTCGACGCCACCAAGGGCAACGCGCTGCGCGTGGGCGGCGCGCACGACTGGGGCGACCAGCAGGCGGCCTGGGACGGCGGGCGCATGGCGGCCTGGCCGAAGGCCAAGAACACCAAGATCTCGATGGGCCACCTGCGCCAGTCCGACCTGCCGTTCCACTGGGCGCTGGCCGATGCCTTCACGGTCTGCGACGCGTACCACACGTCGATCCACACCGGCACCTTCACCAACCGCATGTTCCTGTGGAGCGGCACCAACGGCGCCAACGTCGTCGGCCGCGCCTGCGTCACCAACGCCAACTGGGGCGGCCTCGGCCCCTCGGGCGACGGCCTGAACTGGACCACCTACCCCGAGCGCCTGCAGGCGGCCGGCGTCAACTGGAAGGTCTACACGCGCCCCGGCAACAACAGCAACAACAACCAGCTGGTCGCCTTCGCGTCCTACCGCGCGGTCGACGAGCAGCTGCGCGCGCAGGGCTCGCCCAATGCGGCCTACGGCCCGGCGATGGAAACGCTGTCGCCGCTCTACAAGGGCTTCGGCAACACCATGCCCGACGGCGGCTTCCTGCAGGCCGTGGCCGACGACATCGCCGCGGGCACGCTGCCGCAGGTGAGCTGGATCGTCGCGCCCGGCGCCTACAGCGAGCATCCGAGCATGTCGGTGCCGCAGCAGGGCGCCTGGTACATCCAGACGCTGCTCGACATGCTGACGGCCAACCCGGAGGTCTGGAGCAAGACGGTGCTGATCATCAACTTCGACGAGAACGACTGCTTCTTCGACCACGTGCCGCCGCCGGCGCCGCCGTGGCGCAACGCCGACGGCAGCCACGAAGGCAAGTCGACGGTGGACATCGCGAACGAGTACTACACGATGCCGGCGCCGGCCGGCGACTCGAGCCAGCGCACGCCCGACGGCCGCCCCTTCGGCGCCAGCTCGCGGCTGCCGATGCTCGTGATCTCGCCGTGGAGCGTGGGCGGCTGGGTCAACTCGCAGGCCTTCGACCACACCTCGACCCTGCGCTTCCTCGAGCAGCGCTTCGGCGTGCGCGAGACCAACATCAGCCCGTGGCGGCGCGCGGTGTTCGGCGACCTGATGTCCTGCTTCGACTTCCGCAACCCGAACGGCGCCCGGCCCGCGCTGGTGCCCGCGCCCACGCGCGCGCAGGCCGATGCCACCTACTCGCAGCAGGTGGCGTCGCCGGGCGTGCCGGTGCCCGCCGCGGGCTCGGTGCCGCTGCCCTCGCAGGCGCTGGCGCTGCGCCCCTCGCGCGCGCTGCCCTACCGCCTGCACACCAGCGCCAACGTCGACCTCGCGGGCCGCCGCGTGTGGCTCAGCTTCAGCAACACGGGCACGCAGGGCGCGGTGTTCCACGTCTACGACGAACTGAACCTCACGCGCTATCCGCGGCGCTACACCGTCGAGGCCGGCAAGATGATCTCCGACGCCTGGCAGGCCAGCACCGACGACGCGGGCCGCTACAGCCTCTGGGTGCTGGGGCCGAACGGCTATCACCGGCGCTTCAAGGGCCAGCTCGGCGTGCTGGCCGGCGCGGCCAACCCCGAGGTGCGCGTGTGCTACGACCCCGAGCGCAACGCGGTCCGCCTCACCATCATGAACATGGGCGAGGCCCCGGCCGCGGTGACGGTGCGCGCCAACGCCTACCGCGGCGACGGCCCGTGGACCTACACCGTGTCGCCGGGCATGCAGCTCGAGCCCTCGTGGAGCCTTGCCGACACCCACAGCTGGTACGACTTCACGCTGACCATGGGCGATGGCTTCGAGCGGCGCTTCGCCGGCCGGCTCGAGACCGGCCAGGACGGCACCAGCGATCCCGCGATGGGCGTCGCCGCCTCGTAGTGCGGCGTGCCGCCGCCCCGCGCGGCGGCACGCTTACACGAGGCCATCACGATCGGCCGGCATCATGGTGCGTTTCGCAACGACCTACAGATCCCGGAGACCCGCAGTGACGCTCAACCAGATCCGCGCCTTCGTCGCGGTCGCCCACGACGGCGGATTCACGGCCGCGGCGCGCACGCTGGGCATGAGCCACAGCACGCTCAACTCGCAGATCCAGATGATGGAGCGCGAGTACGGCGCCGAGCTGTTCCACCGGCGCGGGCGCCGCGTCGAGCTGTCCGCGCTCGGCCTCGAGATGCTGCCACTGGCGCGGCGCATGATCGCGCTCGAGGGCGACATGAGCTCGCTGCTCGACGACAGCGGCAAGCTGCGCCACGGCTCGCTGAAGGTCGGCGCGGTCGGCCCGTACCACGTCACCGAGATGATCGAGGCCTACCACGCGGTGCATCCGCGCATCAAGATCTCGGTCACGCTGGGCAACTCCGAGGTGGTGCTCGACGCACTCGACCGCTACGTGAGCGACGTGGGCGTGGTCGCGAGCCGCTTTCCCGACGAGCGCTATCACATGCAGCTCTATGCGCGCTACCCGGTGATCGCCTTCGTCCATGTCGGCCATCCGTTCGCCAAGCGCGAGGCGATCGCGCTGCGCGAACTCTCGGGCCAGCCGCTGCTGATGCGCGAGCCGGGCTCGACCACGCGCAAGGCGCTCGAGGACGCGCTCGCCAGGCAGGGCGTCACGGTGCAGGTCGCGATGGAGATCGGCAGCCGCGAGGCGCTGCGCGAGGCCGTCGCGCGCGGACTGGGCATCGGCACGGTCTCCGAATCCGAGTACGTGCCCGACCCGCGCCTGCGGCCGGTGCGCATCGAGGGCGACGTGATCTCGACCCACATCCACGTGTGCTGCCTGCGCGAGCGGCGCGACAGCCGGCTCATCGCCTCCTTCTTCGAGGCCATCGCCGATCGCACGGCGCCCGCGCTCGCCGCGGCCTGATCCGCGCTTATGCGAACGACGGCTAAGCATCCCTGAAAGCCTTCGTTGGCCCGCCACCGGCGGCCACCTTAGTCTGCGTCGATCCTCTTTCAGCAAGGACCCCGCAGATGAACGACCGACTCCAGCGCGTGCATGCCTCGCGCTCGGCCGCCGTGAAGGCCGGCCTCGACCATCCGGTGATCGACACCGACGTGCACGTCAACGACTTCGCGCCCGTGCTCGAGGACTACGTGGCGCAGTACGGCGGCAACAAGCTGGTCGATGCGCTGCGCAAGGCGCTCGGCGGGCGCTTCGTCACGCGCAACGGCGGCGGCAAGGACTGGTACCAGCAGTCGGCCGAGGAGCGCCAGTTCCACCGCACGCTGCGCGCGCCCTGGTGGGCCCGCGTCACGCGCAACACCTACGACCTCGCGACCTACACGCTGCCCGCGCTGCTGCACGAGCGCCTGGGCGAGCAGGGCTCCGACTACTCGATCCTGTTCCCCCAACGACGTGCTCTCGCCGGCCGCGGCCGGCAGCGAGTACCGCCAGCCGCTGCACCGCGCCATCAACCACTTCCACGCCGACCAGTACCGGCCCTACGCCGACCGGCTGACGCCGGTGGCGGGCATTCCGCTGCACTCGCCTCAGGAGGGCATCGAGGAGCTGGAGTTCGCGGTCAAGACGCTGGGCCTGAAGGTCATCAACATCGCGGGCGGCGTGCGCCGTCCGATCCGCGCCATCGCCGAGAGGTACCCGGCCGCCGAGCATCCCGAGATCGCCAAGCAGGTCGGCTACATCGACTTCTACGGCATCGACAGCGAGCACGACTACGACCCGTTCTGGGCCAAGGTGGTGGAGCTCGGCGTGCCGGTGACCACGCACTACGGCAGCCAGGGCTGGACCGGCCGGCAGTCGATCAGCAACTACATGAACAACCACATCGGCCACTTCGCCGATGGCTCGCAGGCCTTCGCCAAGGCGCTGTTCTTCGGCGGCGTGACGCGGCGCTTTCCGGGGCTGCGCGTGGGCCTGCTCGAAGGCGGCGCGGACTGGGGTTCGCACGTCTACACGCACCTGGTGGACCGCTGGGAGAAACGCAACCGGCATGCGGTACGCAACTACGACCCGGCCGAGGCCGACATCGAGCTGCTGGCCTCGCTGTTCGAGCGTTACGGCGGCGACTTCGTCAAGGGCCGCACGCTCGACAAGACCACGCTGCTGCGCGACAGCCTGGGCATCTCGGCGCTGCCGCACAGCCGCGAGCCGAACGAGAGCGAGATCGACGACTTCGCGCTCGCGGGCATCGAGAAGGTCGAGGACATCCGCGACCGCTGGGTCAACAACTTCTACTTCGGCTCGGAAGCCGACGACCGCACCGTGGCCGCGGCCTTCAACGACAAGGTGAACCCGCTGGGCGCGAAGATCAACGCGATCTGGTCGTCCGACGTGGGCCACTGGGACGTGCCGGAGTTCACCGAGCCGCTGGCCGAGACATGGGACCTGGTGCAGCAGGGCGTGATCTCGGCGGCCGATTTCCGGGCCTTCGTGTTCGAGAACCCGCACCGCTTCTACACCGAGGCCAATCCGCGCTTCTTCGAAGGCACCGAGGTCGGCCGCAAGCTGGCCGCGAAGAAAGGCACGCCATGAAGCTCGTGCGCCATCTCCTGCGCTGGACCGCGCTGCTGGCCACCGCCCTCGCGGCCTCGGCGCAGGCCGCGCCCGACACCATCCGCATCGGCGTGGCCACGGCCGGCGGCGGCGATCCCGTCACCTGGGGCGGTTCGCCCGGCGGCGTGGCGCGCGCCAACAACTGGCTCGAGGAGGAGTTCAAGGCTTCGGGCATCAAGGTCGAGTGGCTGTTCTTCAAGGGCGCGGGCCCGGCCGTGAACGAGGCGCTGTCGAACAAGCAGATCGACTTCGCCTACCAGGGCGACCTGCCCTCGATCGTCGGCCGTTCGAACGGCCTCAAGACCAAGGTGCTGCTGGTCAGCGGCGCGCGCAACAACCTCTACCTGGTCACGCCGACGCAGTCGAACATCCAGTCGATCAAGGACCTCAAGGGCCGCACGGTGTCGATCTTCCGCGGCACCAACGGCCACCTGGTCGCGATCAACGTGCTGGCGGCCGACGGGCTGGCCGAGCGCGACATCAAGGGCGTGAACCTCGACACCGGCAGCGCGCAGGCGGCGCTGGTCTCGAACGGGGTGGACGCGGCCTTCGGCGGCTACGAATGGTTCAAGGTGCGCGACCAGGGACTCGCGAAGGTGGTCTATTCCACCCAGGGCCGCGATCCGGCGCTCACGCGCCAGGCCGCGCTGCTGGTGCGCAGCGAGTTCGAGCAGGCCAACCCCGCCGAGGTGCAGCGCGTGGTCGACGTGTTCGTGCGCGCCGCGCACTGGTCGTCGGAAGAGAAGAACCGCGACGAGCTGTTCCGCATCTGGGCCCGCAGCGGCACGCCGGTCGCCTCGTGGACCGCCGAGTTCGACAAGCAGCCGCTGGCGCAGCGCAACTCGCCGCTGGCCGACGACTTCATCGTGGCGCGCTACAAGGCCGTGGTCGGCGATGCGCTCAAGCTCAAGCTGATCCGCCGCGAGGTCACGGTCGACGACTGGTTCGAGACGCGCTACCTCAAGGCCGCGCTCAAGAAGCAGGGCCTCGAGGGCTACTGGAGCGCTTCCGACGCGAAGGGGCAGCCGAAGGGCGGGCCCGCGGTCGCGTCGCGATGATCACGCGGTCTTCTTCCCTCTCCCTCCGGGAGAGGGTCAGGGTGAGGGCGACGGCCTTCGCACAGGCGTCGCTCGAGCCAGCGCCGCCGGCCCTCACCCCCGCCCTCTCCCAGAGGGAGAGGGAGCAACAACCATGAGCGCCGAAGCCGAACTGTCGGCGGTCCTGCAGCGCGACGCGGTCACGCCCGTTCGCCTGTCCTTGCCGTGGCGCCGCCTCGGCGACGCCGCCCTGCCCTGGCTGCTGCCCGCCGCCTTGCTCGCGCTGTGGTTCGTGGGTGCCGGCCAGGGCTGGATCTCGCCGCAGGTGCTGCCGCCGCCCGAGTTCGTGGCCGAGACGCTGCGCGACCTCGCGACCAGCGGCGACCTCTGGCTGCACGTGAGCACCAGTTTCGCGCGCGTGGGCGTGGGCTTCGCGATCGGCACGCTGCTCGGGCTGCTGCTGGGCACGGCCATGGGCCTGTCGCGCCGCATCGAGGCCTACCTGCTGCCGAGCTTCAACGCGCTGGTGCAGATCCCGGTGCTGGCCTGGCTGCCCTTCGTGCTGCTGATCGTGGGCATCGGCGAGCCGCTCAAGTACATCCTGATCGCCAAGGCGGCGCTGGTGCCGGTGGCGCTCAACACGCTGCAGGGCTTCCGGCAGACGCCGCAATCGCTGCGCGAGGTCGGCGAGGTCTATGGCTACAGCCGGCGCCAGCAGGTGCTGGAGATCGTGCTGCCGCATGCCGTGCCCACGCTGTTCACGGGCGTGCGGCTGGGCTTCACCAAGGCCTGGCTGTCGCTGGTGGTGGTCGAGCTGGTCGCTTCGAGCGAGGGGCTGGGCTACCTGATCGTCTATGGCCGCCAGCTGTTCCAGCTCGACCTGGTGATGGCCGCGGTGGTGATCGTGGGCGCGATCGGCTGGGCCATCGACCGCCTGCTCGAGCGGCTCGAGAACACGCTGCACCGGCACCGTCCGGGCGGTGCCGCGCGATGAGCGCGCCCGCCTCGCTGTCGCGCGACGCGGCCGAGCTGGCCGCGGTGCAGCCGCTGCGGCCCGTCGATCGCAGTCGCTGGCGCGGCCTGGTGCTGCCCGCCGTGGCGATCGCGCTGTGGGCGCTGCTGTCGTGGCTCGACGTCGTGAACTCGGCGCTGCTGGTCTCGCCGCAGAAGGTGCTCGCGACCGCCGCCGACCAGGTCGTCAGCGGCCGCCTGTGGCGCGCGCTCAGCGCCAGCCTCGCGCGCGAGGCCACGGGTTTCCTGATCGGCACCGCCTCGGGCCTGGTGCTCGGCGCGCTGCTGGGCCTGTGGCCGCTGTTCAACCGCATCGTCGGCCCGAGCTTCAACACCTTCAAGCAGATCTCGCTGTTCGCGTGGATTCCGCTGATCTCGGTCTGGTTCGGCCTCGGCGACGTGGCCAAGGTGGTGTTCCTCTCGCTGGCCGCGCTGGTGCCGGTGGTGGTCAACACCTGCGACGGCATCCGCACCGTGCCGCCGGCGCTGCTCGAGGTGGCGCGCGTCTACGGCTTCACGCGCTGGCAGACGCTCACGCAGGTGGTGCTGCCGGCCGCGCTGCCCGCCATCTTCACGGGCGTGTACCTCGCGCTCATCTATTCCTGGCTCGCGACCATCGGCGCCGAGTACCTGCTGGTGGCCGGCAAGGGCATCGGCAACACCCTGATCGAGGGCAGCGAGCATTTCCAGATGGACCTGGTGATCTTCGGCATGTTCGTCATCGGCCTCGTCGGCTGGCTGATGAATGCCTCGGCGCGCGCGCTCGAACGCCGGCTGGCGCGCTGGACCGGCCGGGCCTGACACCTCTTCTTCCCCGCACCATGAGCACCTCCATCGCATCGAACGAACTCGACATCCGCGGCCTCGGCAAGCGCTACGCGCAGGCACAGGCGCGCGGCGGCGAACTGCAGGTGCTCGAGAACATCGACCTGCACGTGCCGCCGGGCAGCTTCACCAGCATCGTGGGCGCGAGCGGCTGCGGCAAGTCGACGCTGCTGCGGCTGGTCCTCGGGCTCGACGACCAGTACGAAGGCCAGATCCTGCTGGGCGGCCAGCCGATCGCGGGCACCGGCCGCGAGCGCGGCATCGTGTTCCAGGACCACCGGCTGTTTCCGTGGCTCACGGTCGAGCAGAACATCGCGGTGGGCCTGCGCAACGCGCCGCTCGGCGCGAAGCAGAAGGCCGAGCTGGTGGCCGAGCACGTGGCGCTGGTCGGCCTCGGCGGTTTCGAGAAATCGTGGCCGCACCAGATCTCGGGCGGCATGGCGCAGCGCGTGGCCATCGCGCGCGGCCTGGTCAACCGGCCGCGCGTGCTGCTGCTCGACGAGCCCTTCGGCGCGCTCGACGCGCTCACCGCGCGCGCGGCTGCAGAACGAACTGCAGCGCATCTGGCAGAAGGAGCGCATCACCATGCTGCTGGTGACGCACGACGTGGAGGAGGCCGTGTTCCTCGGCGACCGCGTGGTGGTGATGCAGCCCTCGCCGGGGCGCATCCGCCGCACCGTGGCGGTGGACCTGCCGCATCCGCGCAACCGCAGCGATCCGGCCTTCATCCGCTTGCGCGACGACGTGCTGAGCGACTTCGTCGATGCGGGCGTCGACGAGCGCCGCGCGCCACCGCGCGGCGGCGAACTCGGCGAACCCGGCGAGGCACGGCCCTCGCGATTGCAGCTCGCATGGTGAGGATGGAGCGCGACCGCTAAGACGTTTTGCTCATTTCCAAGCAACGAATCGGTAGTTCGCCTGCGCGAACCCGCGCCACAGAATCTGCGGCTCCCGACCTTTGCCAGGACCCACGATGAGCAACGAGAACACCTTTTCCGCCGACGCCTTCGACACCAGCTTCGGCCATCTGCGCATCCGCCGCGTGGCGGGCAGCCTCGGCGGCGAGGTGCAGGACCTGAAGCTGTCGCCCGAACTCGACGCCGAGACCGTCGAGCTGCTGAATGCCGCGCTGGTCAGGCACAAGGTGCTGTTCTTCCGTGGCCAGACGCAGCTCGACGACGCGTCGCACCAGGCCTTCGGCGCGCGCTTCGGCCGCACGGTGGCGCACCCGACGGTGCCCTCGCCCACCGGCACGAAGCTGTTCGAACTCGATGCCTCCAAGGGCGGCGGGCGCGCCGACTCCTGGCACACCGACGTGACCTTCGTCGACGCCTTCCCCAAGATTTCGATCCTGCGCGGCGTGAAGATCCCGGCCTATGGCGGCGACACCGTCTGGGCCAACACCGCGCTGGCCTACGAGCGCCTGCCGGCGCAGCTCAAGCAGCTCGCCGACCAGCTCTGGGCCGTGCACAGCAACGACTACGACTACGGCGCCGACCGCGTGCAGGTCGAGGAGGAACGCCTGACCCACCACCGCAAGGTGTTCGTCTCGGCCGTCTACGAGGCCGAGCATCCGGTGGTGCACGTGCATCCGGTGTCGGGCGAGCGCGCGCTGCTGCTGGGCCATTTCGTGAAGAAGCTGGTCGGGCTGTCGAGCACCGAGTCGGCGCGCATCTTCGAGCTGCTGCAGAACCGCGTGATCCGGCTCGAGAACACGGTGCGCTGGAACTGGCGCCAGGACGACGTGGCGATCTGGGACAACCGCGCCACGCAGCACTTCGCGATCAACGACTACGGCAACCAGCCGCGGCTGGTGCGCCGCGTCACGGTGCACGGCGAGGCGGCCGTGTCCATCGACGGCCAGCGCAGCCGCACGCGCAGCCGGCCCGAAGCCACCAACGACGCGCGCATCGACGAAGTCATCGCCGCCACCGCCTGATGCCATCCGCCCACGACATGAAGCTCCAGAATCCCCTCGCCTCGCTGCACCGCCGCGACCTGCTCAAGACAACCGCCGCGCTCGGCGCCGCATCGCTGTTGCCCGGCCTCGCCGGCGCCCAGGGCGGCGCCAAGAAGTTCGCAGGCGTGACGCTCAACGTCTCGACCTTCAGCGCCGCCTATCCCAAGCTGCTGCAGCAATGGCTGCCCGAGTTCGAGGCGCTGACCGGCGCCAAGGTCAACTTCGACACGCCCTCGTTCCCGGTCTACAACCAGCGCGCCGACCTCGAGCTCTCCACACGCGGTTCGGCCTACGACGTGGTCAACGTCACCTTCATCTATTCGAGCCGCTGGATCAACTCCGGCTGGCTCACGCCGCTCGACGACTACATCCGCAACGCGAACCTGACCGCGCCGGACTTCGACATCAACGACTTCCTGCCCGGTGCGCGCGCGCCCGAGACCGGCCGCGACGGCAAGCTCTACGGCATTCCCTGGACCGCCGAGGCGCTGCTCACGGCCTCGTCGCGCTTCGACCTGGTGGAGAAGGCCGGCCTGGCCTTCCCCGACACCACCGACGACCTGGTGAAGGTGCTGCGCGCCGTCAACCGCAAGGAACGCGTGGCCGGCTTCGTGGCCGACAATCACTACGGCTGGACCTTCGTGCCCTACCTGCACGCCTTCGGCGGCGACGTGTTCCGCAAGGCACCCGACGACCTGTTCCCAACGCTCGACACGCCCGAGGCGATCGCGGCCGGCGAGTACTACGCCAACCTGCTCAAGGAATTCGGCCCCGACGGCGCCGTGACCTACCAGCCCGACCAGGTGACGCAGGCGCTGAAGCTGGGCCGCGTGAACTTCACCGATGCGGGCCAGCTCCACCTGGCGCAGCTCGGCGACGCCGCCACCAGCAAGACGGTGAAGACGGTGCGCTTCGGCCAGGTGCCCAAGGGCCCGGCCGGCCGCTTCCCGGGCACCGCCGTGCACGGCCTGGGCATTCCCACCGGCTCGAAGAACAAGGAGGCCGCCTGGGTCTTCATCCAGTGGGCATTGAGCAAGCAGACCACGCGCCGCGCCGTCACCGCGGGCTACGGTTCGCCGGCACGCCGCTCGGACATCGATTCGCCCGAGTTCCGCCAGAAGCAGGTCATCAACGGCAGCGACCTCGCGAAGCTGTCGCTCGATGCGATCGAGTCGGCCTCGAAGTCGGGCCACATGAAGTACCGCACGGTCTCGGTCTATCCGCAGGTGGACCAGCAGCTCAACAAGGCGATCGAGCTGATCGCGAGCGGGCAGCTGTCGGCGAAGCAGGCCTTCCAGCAGGCGCAGGCCAACTCGATCGCCGAATTGAAGCGCGCGGGCGTCAAGCTCTGAGGCACGGCGGCGATGGCTTCCGTGCTTTCCGCGCCGGCCTCCTGGCAGGCCGAGCAGCGGCGCGCCTTCCTGCTCGGGCTCTCGCCCTCGCTGGCGGTGCTGTTGCTGATCACGCTGGTGCCGGCGGCGGCGCTGCTGGTCGCGAGCTTCACGCCGCTGAGCCTGACCGATCCGGCCGCGAGCTTCCGCTTCGACGATCCGCTGGTGAACTACCGCCAGCTGCTGCACGACGACCGCTTCCTCGGCTCGATCGCGGTGCAGCTCAAGCTCTCGGCCTCGAGCGTGGCGCTGCAGCTCGCCACCGGGCTGGGCCTGGCGCTGCTGCTCAACGGCAAGTCGCGCGTGCTCGACGGCGCGAAGACGCTGCTGCTGATCCCGATGGTGCTGCCGCCGATCGTGGTGGCGCTGATCTGGAAGATCATCTACACGCCCGACGTGAGCCCGATGCACCGGCTGCTCGAGCACATCGGCTTGCCCGTGCGCTCGCTGATCGCCGACCCCGACACCGCGCTGTGGGCGATCTCGCTGGCCGACACCTGGCAGTGGTTCCCCTTCACCATGCTGATGGTGCTGGCCTCGCTGCAGATGATTCCCGACGACCCGATCGAGGCCGCCACGCTCGAGGGCGCGAACCGCTGGCAGCTGTTCCGCCACATCGTGTTCCCCTACATCCGGCCGGTGCTGGTGGTGTGCGGCCTGTTCCGCCTGATCGACAGCTTCAAGGCCTTTCCGCTGATCTACGTGCTGACCAACGGCGGGCCCGGCAACGTGACCGAGGTCACCAACTACTACGGCTTCATCCAGGCCTTCAACTTCTCGTACTGGGGCTATGCGAGCGCGATCGCCACCGTGATGCTGGTGGGCGTGTTCGTGCTGAGCTGGCTGGTCGGCAAACTCGGATGGGGCAGCCATGACGCTCGCTAGCCGCACGATCGACGCCGCCGAACTCGCGCTGTCGCACGAGGAAGGCGCGGGCACCGACCTCTCGGGCGCCACGCACCGCGCGCGCCGCGTGCCCTGGCTGCGCGCCCACGGGCGCTCGCTGACGGTCGCGCTGCTGGTGCTGCTCGTGCTCTCGCCCTTCCTCTGGCTGGTGCAGCTCGCGTTCAAGCCCGCGGCCGACATCTTCGAGGACGGCCTGCTGTTCGTACCCACGCTCGACGGCTTCCTGAGCCTGCTGCAGGGCAACTTCGTGCGCTCGTTCTGGAACAGCCTGGCGGTGAGCACGATGTCGACCGTCTTCTCGCTGCTGATCGGCGTGCCCGCGGCCTATGCGCTCACGCGCTGGAAGTTCAAGGGCCGCGACCGCATCGCGCTGTGGATCCTGGTCACGCGCATGGCGCCGCCGATCGCCTTCACCATCCCGTTCTTTCTCGCCTACCAGTACCTGGGGCTGCAGGACACGCTGATCGGCCTGGCGATCGTGTACCTGACCTTCAACCTCGCGATCGTGATCTGGCTGATGCAGACCTTCTTCGAGGCGGTGCCGGCCTCGCTCGAGGAGGCCGCGTGGATCGACGGCTGCGGCGTCTGGCAGGCCTTCTGGCGCGTGGCGCTGCCGCTGACCGCGCCGGGCCTCGCCGCCACCGCGGTGCTGTGCTTCATCTTCTCGTGGAACGACTTCTTCTATGCGCTGATCCTCACGCGCACCAACGCCATCACCGCGCCGGTGGCGATCGTCAACTTCCTGCAGTACGAAGGCTGGGAGTGGACCAAGATCGCCGCGGGCGGCACGCTCGTGATGTTCCCGGTCATCGTGTTCACGGTGCTGGTGCGCAAATACCTCGTGCGCGGTCTCACGGCCGGCGGCGTCAAGGACTGACCGACCCCATGGCTTCCATCTCCATCCGCAAGCTCTTCAAGCAGTTCGGCGCCACGCCCGTCATCCGCGGCATCGACATCGAGATCCGCGACGGCGAGTTCGTCGCGCTGGTCGGGCCCTCGGGCTGCGGCAAGTCGACGCTGCTGCGCACCATCGCGGGCCTCGAGAACGCCGATGCCGGCGACATCCTGCTCGGCGAACGCCGCATCAACGACACCGCGCCGCGCGACCGCGACGTGGCGATGGTGTTCCAGAACTACGCGCTCTATCCGCACATGACGGTGGCGCAGAACCTCGGCTTCGGCCTGAGCATCCAGGGCCTGCCGCGCGACCAGATCGCGCGCCGGGTGCAGGCCGCGGCCGAGACGCTGGGGCTGCAGGAGCTGCTCGAGCGGCGCCCGCGCCAGCTCTCGGGCGGCCAGCGCCAGCGCGTGGCCATGGGCCGCGCCATCGTGCGCCAGCCGCAGGCCTTCCTGTTCGACGAGCCGCTGTCGAACCTCGACGCCAAGCTGCGCGTGCAGATGCGCACCGAGATCAAGGCGCTGCACCAGCGCCTGGGCACCACCACGGTCTACGTCACCCACGACCAGGTCGAAGCCATGACCATGGCCGACCGCATCGTCGTGCTCAAGGAAGGCCGCGTGGAGCAGATCGGCGCGCCGCTGGAGCTCTACGACCAGCCGCGCAACGCCTTCGTGGCGGGCTTCATCGGTTCGCCGGCGATGAACATCATCGCGGGCCGGCTGCAGCTCGACGGCGCGCCGCACGTGCTGACCGACGACGGCCTGCGACTGCCGCTGCATCGCGCGCCGCGCGCGGCCCATGGCGACCGCGTGCTGTACGGCACGCGGCCCGAGCACTTCACGATCGATGGCGGCGGCAACGGCGATGCCGATGCGGCGCTGCCGGCCGACGTGATCGTGGTCGAGCCGACCGGCTCGGAAACGCAGGTGGCGCTGAAGCTCGGCACGCAGACGGTGATCGCGGCCTTCCGCGAGCGCATCGACGCGCGGCCCGGCGAGCGGCTGCCGCTGTGGCCGGTGGCGGCGAAGGCGCATCTGTTCGATGCGGCGGGTGGGCACCGCCTCGACTGATCAACGTCCCTTCTGCCGGATGTACGCCTGCGGCGTCATGCCGATCTGCTTGCAGAACATGGCGATGAAGGCCGAGGGCGAGCCGTAGCCCAGCTCGATCGCGACGTCCTTCACCGCGCGCCCCGCCTCCAGCAGGGCGATCCCGCGGATCACCTTGAGGCGCTGGCGCCATTCGCTGAACGGCATCTGCAGGTCGCGCTCGCAGCGCCGCGCCAGCGTGCGCTCGGTCGAATGCACCGTGGCGGCCCATTCGGCGAGCGAGCGGCCATCCCAGGGTTGCGCCTGCAAGGCCTCGAGCACGCGGCCCAGCTGGGGGTCGTCCGACATCGGCAGGTAGCTGTCGTGGCCGGGCGCGATGGCCAGCTCGTCGCGCAGGACCTCGAACAGGCGCTGCTCGGCCGGATTGCGCGGCACCTCGATCGAGCGGCCGCGCAGGCTGTCGAGCACGGCCTGCGTCAGCGGGCTGATGACCATGGTGCAGGCGCGCTTGGGGAGCACGTCGCACAGGGCCTCGGCCAGATAGACCGTGGCGTAGCTGGCCGCATGGCGGTTGCTCGACAGGTGCTCGACGCGCGGCGGGATCTGTACACGCCGTACTGCGGCGGCGCCAGGAAGACCCGGCCCCCCATTCCCACCTCGATCACGCCCGAGATCGCATGCACGAACTGCCCTTCCTCGTGGCTGTCGCGCGGCGCGGTGCCGCCGGGTTCCAGGTGCACGACCTTGAAGAGCACGGGCTGGCCGTCGGCGGCGGATTTGAGGGGTCGCTTCATGTTGTCCGGCTTGCTCGATCGCTTGTCCGATTGGAGGGGCTGTTCTGCAAGCCGTCACTCTAGACTGCCTTCGGCCCCGCAACCACTGCCTTACCTCGAAGGAGACACCGCCATGAATGCACGACCAGACGACAGGCTCCCATCGGACCAACAGGTCGAGGAGTTCTCGCGCGATGGCGCCATCGTCCTGCGCGGTGTCCTGCGGCCCGCCGAGGTCGAGCTGCTGCGCCAGGGCATCGATGCCAACCTCGCCGCGCCGAGCGTGCGCGCGAAGGTGGCGAGCCGGCCCGACGACCCGGGCTTCTTCATCGAGGACTTCTGCAACTGGCAGGAGATCCCGGCGTACTGGGACGTGATCTCGCGCTCGGCATTGCCGGCCGCCGCGGCCAGGCTCACGAGGAGCACGCAGGTGCGGCTCTATCACGACCACATGCTCACGAAGGAATCGGGCACGCGCCAGCGCACGCCCTGGCACCAGGACCAGCCCTACTACAACGTCGAGGGCAGCCAGAACGTGAGCTTCTGGATTCCGGTCGATCCGGTGTCGCGTGCCTCGACGCTGGAGCTCGTCGCCGGATCGCACAAGGGGCCGTGGCTGATGCCGCGCACCTTCATGACCAACGAGGCCCGGTGGTTCCCCGAAGGCGCGCTGGCCGACCTGCCCGACATCGAGGCCGACCGCACGGCCCACGACATCCTCGGCTGGGCCGTGGAACCCGGCGACGCCATCGCCTTCAACATGCTCACGCTGCACGCCTCGGCCGGGCTCGAGCCCGGCCGGCGGCGGCGGGTGTTCTCGGTCCGCATGCTGGGCGACGACATGCGGCATGCGCCGCGGCGCTGGAAGACCTCGCCGGATTTCCCGGGGCTGGCCGAACAGCTGCCGGCGGGCGCGCCGATGGCGCATCCGCTGTTTCCGGTGCTGTGGCCGCCGGCTTCCAGTTAACGGGCCGCGAGGCGCTCGGCTTCCAGCGCCGCGCGAACGCTGGGGCGCTTCCCCATGCGGACCATGAAGCGCTGGATCGCCGCGTAACCCGAGAGATCGATGTTCACACGCGGCGGCCACGACAGCACGTTGTAGAGATAGGCATCGGCCACCGAGAAATCGGCGCCCAGCACATAGTCGTGGGTCGACAGGTGCTCGTCGATGTAGGCGAGCTTGCTCGTGAGGTTGCCGTCCGCGAACCGCTTCTTGGTGTCCGCGTCGAGGTAGGGCGAGAACATCACGGCCATGCCCTTGTGCAGATCGCTCGCGACGAAGTTCAGCCACTCGAGCGCGCGGTAGCGCTGCCGCGTGCCGAAGGGCGGCAGCAGCCGGTGCTCTGGATGCCGGTCGGCGATCCACTGCAGGATCACCGCGCCTTCGGTGAGGAGGTCGCCCTTATCTGATCGCCTGCCGCAACATGGTGGCGCCGGCGCGCGGCGATCGCGCGGCCGTCTAGCGGGCCGCCAGCTTCTCGATCATTTCGTCCATCGGGTCCGGCGCCTCGCCGGGCGCGTGCATTGCATCGCCATCGGACGACCGCGACACATCCAACAGGCGATTCGGACAAACAAGAAAGATCACCAGTTCATTTCCCTCGAATTGGCACAGTTCGTGCAGACTTTTTCTGGAGTCAACAGGGAGAGTAAATGAACAAAGGTTCACGGATTCGGACTGAAAGAATCCCAGGGCGACATTCTTTTTTCAGAATCAAAGCATCGCGCTTTCGCCAACGCACAGAAGTCTTCGCTGTACCTTCTGTTCCGTTGCAACCCGACTCCCTTCTCTCGATGCCATTGGGCTTGCCACGCCCCGGCATCGCCGTGCCCAGCTCGCTGCATTGCCGGTTGCGAAGGGCCTGTCGCCTAGAGCGATAACCCAAAGATTGTCGAGATTCGGCGCTCATGGGAAGAGTGCCGATACGTGACGTTCGCGCGGCCATTTGCAATGCGGGTGGCGGTTCGTGATCGACACGCGGGTGAACGCCGCATGACAAATCGGCCGTTCTTCTTTTGTCTTTATGGAAACAACACAAATGCGTAATAGAAGATTAATTCGAATCACCTTCACGGCCTGTCCAGTCGCCGCGCCGGCGGCATGTCGCGGCGGAATCGGCGCGGTCCGTTCACGACCTGTCCGGGCCAGCGACGCCGGCGCCTGAACCCGCCTCTACCGACCACACAAGGGAATGTCCAAATGAAAAAGAATGTCGAAGCATCGAGTACCGCAACGAGCAAGGGCCGAAGACTGACAGCGCGCGGACGCCAGGTCGCCGGCGCCACCGCGGCGGCCCTGCTCCTCGGCGCCTGCGGCGGCGGGGACGGTACCTCCTCCGTTGTCTACCTGCCCGTGGCAAACGCACCGCAGACCATCACGCAAGAGCCGCCTCCCGGGCCGATCCCGGCGCCGATGCCGCTGCCCGATGTGGGGCCTCAGTTCGAGAACTCCCCGACGGGCGTGCCGTACCCCAAGCTTGCCGGCCTCTACCCAGGGCACGACGGCCCCACCGTCGAGAACGGCATGGTGCTGCCGTGGCTCTCTCCGAACCGGGAACCGTTGAAGTTCAGCGTCAAGGTCCAGACGGCGCTCGATACCGACAACAACGGCAAACCCGATCGCCTCGCGCTGCGCATCGTGCAACCGGGGGAAGTGGCCGATGGGTTGAAGACACCGGTGATCGTTCGGCCGTCCTACTACTACGGGGACCCTGCCTACGTCGGGAAGCGACAACCCTTTCTTGGCGAAGATCAGTACCTGCGAATGGGCTACACCGTCGTCTACGCCGACACGATCGGGACCTACCAGTCGGAGGGTTGCGCCAGCATCATGGACAGCGCGGAGCGTCAGGCCATGGCCGACGTCGTTCGCTGGCTGGCGAGCGATCCGTCCGCACAAGGCTTCGACGCGAACGGTGCTGCGGTGACCGCGGCCTCCTGGTCGACGAACCACGTCGCCATGGAAGGGATTTCCTACGGTGGGACCCTGCCCATCATGGCCGCCGCGATGGGGGTCACCGGACTCGAAGCCATCGTTCCGGTGGCTGGCATCAGCAATGCCTACGACTATTTCTCACGGTACAACGGTGTGGTCCCCGACGAGCTTGGCGTCATCACTCTCAACGGCTATGCCCGGATATACAACGATCAAAGCCCGCCGGCCGAATGCACCGCCAGCTTTGCCAAACTGGACGCGGGGGTCGACGACGAAACACTCGCCTACACCGACTTCTGGAAAGAACGCAATACGCTCGCACTGGCGGGCAACATCAAGGCCGCGACGCTCATCTCGCACGGTCAGAGCGACAACAACGTCAAGACGAAGAACGCCGTTCAGTTGTATCAAACGCTCCATCGGATGAAGAAGCCGGTGCAACTGTGGTTCCATGCCAAGGATCACGACGATCCTGCCTGGCAGAAGGAATGGCAGAAGCAGATCATGCTGTGGTATTCGCGCTATCTCTTTGGCGTGAACAACGGCGTCGAGGCCCAGCCGACCTACGTGCGGGAAACACCACCCGGAGACAAGGTTGCCGGAGACCTCGGCGGCGAGCCGCGGACCGACTTGAGCGACACACTGACAGGTCACTGCAATCAGCCTGCCTCCGGTGCTCACAACCCGAGGGATTGCGTCACCTCGGGCGGAATCATGGTGAAGGAAGACGCCTGGCCGGCAACGAAGACGGTTTCGTACTACCTGCATCGCAACGCCGCCTCGGACACGGGTCTCTTGTTGACACCAGACGCCGGGGAGGGATCGGCAGGAGAACCCTTGACGCTGAGTTATGGCGCCGACAGCGGGAGCTTCGTGTCCCGGCCTCTCATGAACGCAACCCGCTTTGCCGGCACGATCTACGTGACGACAACCGTCAAGCTCTCCAATGGCGTAAGCAATCTCAAGGCAAAGTTGTTCGTCGATGGACAAGCGGTGACCTGGGGCTGGGCCAATCCCCGCTTCCACAAGTCCCTCGAGAAGCCGGAGACCATTGCGCCCGATACGGCCTACAAGGTCTCGCTGGAAATGATGCCGCGCGACTTCACCGTCTTGCCGGGCAGAACGATTTCCGTGGTGATAGAGGGGTACGACAACTGGGGCGGTGAGACGGTCTCGCTGGACCTGGCCAACACGACCCTGGACATGCCGCTCGTACCAAAGGCGAATCCCGTTGCCGTGATGAAGCTCAACTGAGCAACGGCCTGCACGCAAGAGGCGGGGGCCATGGCGACATGGCCCAACCCGAATCATCGAAGTTGGTCCAATGCGAGGGGAAGTCGCGGCCGCACACTGCCCGGGTCCTTTCATCGACTTCACCCTCATGACCGCCACCCCGCTCCACTTCCTCCCCGTCGAATCCGACGCCGACCTCCTCGCCTGCCACCCCATCGTGCGCCAGCTGCGCCCGCACCTCGTGAGTCCCGAAGCCTTCCAGCAGGCCGTGACCGAGCAGCGCCGCGAGGGCTATCGCATGCTCGCGGCCTGGCAGCACGATGCGCCGCGCGGCTTCGCGGGCTACCGCTTCCAGCGCAACCTGATCCACGGACGCTTCCTCTACGTCGACGACCTCGTGACCACGCAGGACGAGCGCAGCAGTGGCGTGGGCAGCGCGCTGCTCGGCGCGCTGAAGACGCTGGCGCGCGAAGCGGGCTGCACGCGCCTCACGCTCGACACCGGCCTGGACAACGCGCTGGCGCAGCGCTTCTACTTCCGCAACGGACTGCTCGCGCGCGGTCTGCACTTCGGTTTCGACCTGCGCTAGCTGTCAGCCGATCGCGTACGCCATCGTTGCCCATGGGCTGACGATCGGGTCGCACCGGAGCTCTATACCGGGACCTGTTCCTGGTTCAACGAAGGAGAGTTCCGGATGTCACAGACGAACAAGGCCACCCTCGAGCGGGCCAACGCGGCCATCGTCGAAGGCGACTACGAAGGTTTTCTGAGTGCCTGCACCGACGACACGAAGTGGACCTTCGTGGGCGAACAGACGCTCGACGGCAAGGACGCCGTTCGCCAATGGATGGCGCAGACGTACAAGGAGCCGCCCCGCTTCGACGTGCATCGGCTGGTCGCCGAGGGCGACATCGTGGCGGCCATCGGCGAGATCACGCTGAAGGACGGCGCGGGCAAGGCGACCCATCACAGCTACTGCGATGTCTGGCGCTTTCGCGACGGGAAGCTCGCCGAGCTGCATGCCTTCGTGGTCGAGACGGGGAGCACCGCATGACTTCCGCCGTTCGACACCGCCGCATCCAGGTCGGCAACGTGGACACCTTCTACCGCGAAGCCGGCCCGCCCGATGCGCCGGCCGTGCTGCTGCCGCATGGCTACCCGTGCTCGTCCTACGAGTTCCGCAACCTGATGCCGCTTCTCGGGGACCGCTGGCGGCTCGACGCGCCCGACTATCCGGGCGCGGGGTACAGCGCCACGCCCGAGGACTTCGACTACAGCTTCGACGGCTATGCGCAATTCCTCGACCGCTTCGTGAAGACGCTGGGCCTGTCGCGCTTCGCGCTCTACCTGCACGACTTCGGATCGCCGATCGGCGCGCGGCTGGCGATCATGGCGCCCGAGCGCATCGTGGCGCAGATCATCCAGAACGGCGACATTCCCTACGAGGACGCGCTGGGCCCGAAGTACGCGGAGATCGAAGAGACCTGGACCCTGCCCGAGTCCGAGATGCGCGCCCGACTGGCGAAAGCCATCGACGAGGAGACCTTCAAGGAGGAATTCCTCAATGCGCTGGACGAGGAGCGCGCCGACCGGATTCCGCCGGACCTGTGGAAGCTGCACTGGTCGCTGGTCACGCCGAAACGCAAGGAGGTTGCGATCGACCTGATCGCGGGCCTGAAACAGAACCGCGCGTGGTTTCCGGCGCATCGCCAATACCTCGCGACCCACAAGCCGCCGACGCTGATCGTCTGGGGTCCGCACGATCACTACATGCCCGAGAAGTCGGCGCGCGCCTATCTGCGCGACCTGCCGCAGGCCGAGCTGCATCTGCTCGATGGCGGGCACTGGCTGCTCGAGACGCACCTCGCGGAGGTGTCGGGGCTGATGCGCGACTTCCTTGGCAGGCTGCACGCCTGAGCCGGCTCAGGCGCTGGCGTGGAGCACGCTGAAGCGATCGGGCTTCGAGGGATCGCGCTCGACGACCTGGACCGGCGGCCAGGCCCATTGCAGGACATCGATGCCCGGCACGCGCGAGAACCGGAGCGGGCCGCGGCTGCTGTCGAAGGTCCCGTGCGACCACGCTTCGGCGATGCGCTCGCGCTGCGCGCCATGCGATCGCATCGCCTCGGCGAGCACGGCGATCGTGTCGTAGCCCTCGAAGGCGACGAACGAAGGCGCCGCGCCCAGTCGCTCGCGCAATGCCGCCTCGATGCGCATGGCTGACGAACCGAGGCGCTCGGGCAGATAGCGAAGGAACGGAATCGCCGCGCCATCCACGCCCAGCGCCGCCATCCAGTCGGCGAACTCGGGCTGCCCTGCCGGCGCGCCGATCCGCATGCCGGCAAGGCGCGGGTCATGGCGCACGGCCTCGACGATGGGCACGGCCGGCTCGGGGTGGCCGGCCAGCATCAGGACGGCCGTGGCGCGTTGCTCGAACAGCTGGTCGCACAGCGCCGCGGGCGACAACGCTCGCGCATCGAGCTCGATCAGCACACCGTCGCGCGCGGCCAGGTGCTCGCGCAGGATGCCCGTGCCCGCCGCCCAGTAGACGCTGGCATCCGCCGCGACCGCGATGCGGCGATGGCCCTCGCCGAGCAGGAAGTCGGCGTAGATCCGCCAGCCATGCGACTGCGCCGGCGCCAGCCGCGCCACCCAGGGCGTCGGCTGTTCGCACAGCGCATCGAGCACCGCCGACGCGCAGAGGAACGGCAGGCCGAGTGCATGCGCGCGTGCGGCGGCCGCGCGGGCGACCACGCTGTGGTACTCCCCGGCCAGTGCCACCACGCCGAGGCCTGCCAGTTCGTCCACGGCAGCCACGGCTCTCGCGGGATCGGCCGCGGTATCCCTCGCCACGAGGCGCAGGGGCCGGCCGTCGACACCGCCCGCCTCGTTGATCTCGCACACGGCCAGCTCCATGCCCGCGAGCAGATGCTCGCCCGCCTCGACCCAACCCGGCCGGCTCAGCGGCGCGAGCGCGCCGATCTCGATCGCTGAAGACATCGGCCGCTCAGGCGAAACGCTTGGCGCCCGCCACGCAGAACACCACGACCACGGTCGAGGCGATCATGGTCCAGGCCACCGGTTCGCCGAGCAGCAGCCCGGCCAGCAGCAGGCCGAAGAAGGGCTGCAGCAACTGCAGCTGGCCCACGCCCGCGATGCCGCCGAGCGCGAGGCCGCGGTACCAGAAGACGAAGCCGATCATCATGCTGAACACCGACACGTAGGCCAGGCCGGCCCAGGCCGGGGCGCCGATGCGGTCCCAGGCCTGCGGCAGGGTGAACAGCGCGATGGCCGCCATGAGCGGCAGCGACAGCAGCAGCGCCCAGCAGATCACCTGCCAGCCACCGAGGCGGCGCGAGAGCGTGGCGCCTTCGGCATAGCCGAGTCCGCACACCACGATGGCCGCGATCATCAGCAGGTCGCCCTGCAGGCTGCCGCCGCGGCTGCCGTGCAGCGCGAAGCCGGCCACCACCGCGGCGCCGACGATCGAGAACAGCCAGAAGGCGGGCCTGGGCCGCTCGCCGCCGCGCAGCACGCCGAAGATCGCGGTCGACAGCGGCAGCAAGCCGACGAAGACCACCGAATGCGCTGCATCGATGTGCTGCAGCGCGAGCGCGGTCAGCAGCGGAAAGCCGACGACCACGCCGATGGACACCAGGATCAGCGGCACGAGGTCGGCTCGCTTTGGCCGCGCTTCGCGCAGCGCGAACAGGAACACCGCGCCCAGCAGGGCGGCGATCACCGCGCGCGCGGCCGTCAGGAACAGCGGCGAGAAATCGGCCACCGCCACGCGCGTGGCGGGCAGCGAGCCGCTGAAGATGAGCACGCCCAGCAGGCCGCTGCCCCAGCCGGCCGAATGTCGTCGAGAACCTTCGCTTGTCATCCCCTCAGCGTAGCGGCCCGGTGCGAGGGAAGGAAGGCACAGAGGCATACAATTTCGGCAAACTGTATGGCTTATCCCAGCCACACAGTCACTGGGAAGGCAAAGAGGATGAGCGGTGTGAAGGCAACGATGCGGACCGATGCGCTGATGGAGGCGGTGCGCGCCAAGATCGCGAACCGCGCGCTGGTGGAAGGTGATCGCCTGCCCTCGGTGCGCAGCTTCGCCGAGACCATGGGCGTCTCGCCCTCGACCGTGGTCGAGGCCTACGACCGCCTCGAGGCCGAGGGCGTGATCCGCGCGCGCCGCGGCTCGGGCTTCTACGTGACCGGCGCCAACCTGCCGCCGATGGCGCTGGCCGAGATGGGTGCGCCGCGCGAGCGCGACGTCGATCCCTTCTGGGTCTCGCGCCAGTCGCTGGATGCCGATGGTTCCTTCCTCATGCCGGGCTGCGGCTGGCTGCCGGCCGACTGGATGCCGCACGCGGCCCTGCGCAAGGGCCTGCGCGCGCTGAGCCGCGCCGACGATGCGCTGCTGGCCGACTACGGCAGCACGCGCGGCGCGCTCGCGCTGCGCCGCCTGCTGCTGGCGCGCCTGGCCGACGAGGGCATCGCCGCGACGCCCGAACAGCTGCTGCTGACCACCTCGGGCACGCAGGCCATCGACCTGATCTGCCGCCTGCTGCTGCGGCCCGGCGACACGGTGCTGGTCGACGACCCCTGCTACTTCAACTTCCAGGCGCTGCTGCGCGCGCACCAGGCGAAGATCGTCGGCGTGCCGTTCACGCCCACCGGTCCCGACGTCGCGGCCTTCACGCAGGCGCTGGCGCAGAACCCGCGGCTCTACATCACCAACTCGGCGCTGCACAACCCCACCGGCGCCACCATCTCGCCGCAGACCGCGCACCGCGTGCTCGGCGCGGCCGCGGCGCAGGGCATGACGATCGTCGAGGACGAGGTCTTCGCCGACTTCGAGCCCTCGCCCTCGCCGCGTCTCGCGGTGCTCGACGGCCTGCAGCGCGCGATCCGGATCGGCAGCTTCTCCAAGACGCTCTCGGCCTCGGTGCGCTGCGGCTACATCGCCGCGCGCCGCGACTGGATCGACGGGCTGGTCGACCTGCAGGTGGCGACCCAGTTCGGCGGCCCGAGCCCGGTGGCCACCGAACTGATCGCCGGCGTGCTGGCCGGCGGCAGCTACCGCAAGCACATGGACGAGGTGCGCCAGCGCCTCACGCGCGCGCGCAAGGACGCCACCGAGCGCCTGGCCGCGCTGGGGATCGCGCCCTGGCTCGCGCCGCGCGGCGGCTTCTACCTCTGGTGCCGGCTGCCCGACGGGCTCGACTCCGCGGTGCTGGCGCGGCGCTGCATGGAACAGAAGGTCGTGCTCGCGCCCGGCAATGTCTTCAGCGTCTCGCAGACGGCGGGCTCGTTCGCGCGCTTCAATGTCGCGCAGCTCGGCGACCGGCGCGTGTTCGGCCTCCTCAAGGAGGCCATGAAGGACAGCATGCCGCCGCGCAGCACGACGGCCAGGCGCAAGCAAAGCGCGGCCCTGTGAGAATCCAGCATCCTCCCGCTCCACCCGATCTCCAGCCGCCCGTGCCGTCCACCGAACTCCAGGGATTCATCCTCACCCGGCGCTGGCGCGATGCGCCCGGCGGCACAGAGATCGAGTTCTGGCTCGCCACCGACGAGGGCCCGCGCAAGGTGCTGCTCAACGCCCAGACCTCGGTCGCCTTCGTCGCGGCGAAGCACAGGCAGGCGGTGGAGTCGCACGCCGCGGAGCTGCCGGGCCTGCAGCTGCGCGAACTCGCGCTCAAGACCTTCGGCCAGGAGCCGGTCGTCGGCGTCTACGTCACGCATTTCCGCCAGCTCAAGCGGCTGGTGCGGCTGCTCGAGGCGAAGGGCATTCCAGTGCTCGAGGCCGACATCCGGCCGCACGACCGCTACCTGATGGAGCGCTTCATCACGGCGGGCACGCTGGTGGAAGGCGGCCGGCCCGACGGCGCTGCCATCGTCGATCCGCGGCTCAAGCCCGCGCCCGCCTACCGGCCACGGCTCAAGGTGGTGTCGCTCGACATCGAGACCAGCCAGCACGAGGAGCTCTACTCGATCGCGCTCGACGGCACCGGCGAGCGCGTGGTCTACATGCTGGGCGAGGCGCCCGCGCAGGCGGCGAGCGAGCCGCTGGGCTTCTCGCTCGTCTACTGCGCCAGCCGCAAGGCGATGATCGAGCGCCTCAACGACTGGTTCGAACACAACGATCCCGACGTCATCGTCGGCTGGAGCGTGATCCAGTTCGACCTGCGCGTGCTGCAGAAGACGGCCGACACCGCCGGCGTGCCGCTGCTGCCGGGCCGCGAACGCCGGCCCTTCGAATGGCGCACGCATCCGGGCAGGCAGGGCTACCTGTTCGCGACCACCGCGGGCCGCGTGATCATCGACGGCATCGAGGCGCTGCGCTCCGGGATGTGGAGCTTTCCGTCCTTCAGCCTCGAGTCGGTGTCGCAGGCCTTGCTCGGCGAAGGCAAGGCCATCGGCGACGAGTACGACAAGATGGCCGAGATCGAGCGCCGCTACCAGCAGGACAAGCCGGCGCTCGCCACCTACAACATCCGCGACTGCGAGCTGGTGCTGCGCATCTTCGAGAAGACGAAGCTGCTGAGCTTCGTGCTGGAGCGCGCCCAGACCACGGGCCTGCAGGCCGACCACTTCGGCGGCTCCATCGCCGCGTTCAGCCACCACTACCTGCCGCGCATGCACCGGCTGGGCTACGTGGCGCCCAACGTCGGCGAGATCCTCAGCAAGGCCTATCCGGGCGGCTACGTGATGGACTCCAAGCCCGGCTTCTACGACTCGGTGGTGGTGCTCGACTACAAGAGCCTCTATCCATCGATCATCCGCACCTTCCTCGTCGACCCCGTGGGGCTGGTGGAAGGCACGCGCGCGCAAGACCCTGCCGCGGGCGTGAAGGGCCCGAACGGCACGCTGTTCTCGCGCGAGAAGCACTGCCTGCCCGAGATCGTCAGCACCTTCTGGCATGCGCGCGACGAGGCCAAGCGCGCGAAGAACGAACCGCTGTCGCAGGCGCTGAAGCTGCTCATGAACTCCTTCGCGGGCGTGCTGGGCGCGTCCGACTGCCGCTTCTTCAATCCCGACCTGGTGTCCGCCATCACGTTGCGCGGCCACGAGATGATGCGGCTCACGCGCGACTTCGTGGAGGAACGCGGCTACGAGGTCATCTACGGCGACACCGACTCGATCTTCATCTGGCTCAAGCGCGCGCATTCCAGCGAGGACGCGCATGCCATCGCCGCGGCGCTCACCACCGAGATCAACGCCTGGTGGACCCGCACCCTGCACGACGGGCAGGGACTGCGCAACTTCCTCGAGATCGAGTTCGACACCCACTACAAGAAGTTCTTCATGCCCACCATCCGCGGCTCGGAGATCGGCAGCAAGAAGCGCTATGCGGGCCTGAGCGTCGATGCCGGGGGCAAGGAGGAGATGGTCTATCGCGGCCTCGAGATGGCGCGCAGCGACTGGACGCCGCTGGCGCGCCAGTTCCAGGAAGGACTGCTGTCGCGCATCTTCCACGACGAGCCCTACCGCGACTTCGTCACCGACTACGCGCGCTCGATGCTGGCGGGCGCCAAGGACGAGCTGCTGATCTACCGCAAGCGCCTGCGCCATCGGCTCGACGACTACCAGGTCAACGTGCCGCCGCAGGTGCGCGCGGCGCGCATCGCCGACGCATTCAACGACCGGGCCCAGCGGCCGCGCCAATACCAGAACGGCGGCTGGATCCAGTACGTGATGACGCGCAACGGGCCCGAGCCGCTGGAAGCGCGGCAGTCGCGGATCGACTACGAGCACTACCTCGCGAAGCAGCTGCGGCCGATCGCGGACGCGATCCTGCAGCCGATGGGCGAGAGCTTCTCGGCGCTGACCTCGTCGCAGTCGCGCCTGTTCGAGGAATGATCAGATGCGGCCGAAGTCGCCGCCGCGCCCCAGTCCCGATGCAAAGCGGCCCGCGCCATCGGCGCCTTCCTGGTGATGCGCCTCCACGCCGTTGGCCCACTCCACGCGCATCGCATCGCGCAGCGGCAGCCCATGGCTTTCGTGGACCGTGCGGCGATCGGCCCGCACGGCGGCCTGCGGGAAGCGCGCGATCTCCCTGGCCATCGCCTCGGCCGCCTGCCGCGCCTCGCCATGCGGCACCAGCTGCTCGCACATGCCGATGCGCAGCGCCTCCTCGGCCGGCACCTTGCGGCCGGTGAGGATGATCTCCATCGCGCGGCCCTGCCCCACCAGCCGCGGCAGGCGCACCGCGCCGCCATCGAGCAGCGGGATGCCCCAGCGGCGGCAGTAGACGCCGAAGTAGGCGCTGTCGGCCATCACGCGGATGTCGCACCACAGCGCGAGTTCCATGCCGCCCGCCACCGCGGGGCCTTCCACCGCCGCGATCACGGGCTTCGACAGCTCCAGCCGCGTCGGCCCCAGCGGTCCCCGCGGTGCCGCGTTGGCGCCCATCGGAAACGCCAGGCCGCGCACGATGTCCTGGTCGAAGCGCTCGCGGTCCGCCAGCGTGCTCGCGTACTTGAGGTCCCAACCGGCGCAGAAGGCACCGCCCTCGCCCCACAGCACCGCGACGCGCGCCTGCGGATCGCGGTCGAAGGCCTGCAGCTGCTCGACCAGCGCGTCGGCGCTGTCGGGGTCCATCGCGTTGCGCGCTTCGTCGAAGCGGCTGTGGATCACGGTCCACACCGCACCATCCTTCTCGGTTCTCACGGTCATTGGCGTCTCCTGTTGAAGTGCTTACTATCGTGAAGACACGCGCATCGCGCTGTCGTTGCAACGACATCCATGAAGCCCGCCCCACCGACCACCTCCCTGCTCGACCGCACCGCCTGGTTCGCCACGCTGGAACCTGCGCAGCAGGCGCTGGTACGCGCCACCCTGGTCGAGAAGGATGCCGCGATCGGCGAATGCGTGGCCCGGGTGGGCGAGACCGCCGCGCACTGGATCGGCGTGGACAGCGGCTTCCTGCAGATGTCCGTGACCGCCGCCGATGGCAGCGAGACCACGCTGCATTTCCTGCGCGAGGGCGAATGGGGTGGCGAAGGCTCGATGCTCAAGCGCGAGCAGCGGCGCTACGACGTGATCGCGGTGCGCGCGAGCCGCGTCTGCCTGCTGCCCGCACCGACCTTCGAGCTGCTGCTCGCGCAGAGCGTGCCGTTCAACAACTTCCTGCTCAACAACCTCAACCAGCGCATGGGCACGGTCACGGCCCTGCTCGAAGCCTCGCGCATGCTGGCGCCCGACATGCGCGTCGCGCGCTGCCTGTCGCTGCTGGCCCAGGGCGACGATGGCGACACGCTGGCCCTGCCGCAGCACCAGCTCGCCAACCTGTGCGGGCTGTCGCGCCAGCGGACCAACATGGCGCTGCGCGCGCTGAGGGCCGACGGGCTGGTGCAGCTCGACGGACCCCGGATCAGGATCGTGGACTTCGCCGGGTTGGCGAGCCATGGCGCGAAGGCCGGCGGCCGCAGGAAAAGCGGGCGCGCCGCATAGCCATCCGCCGCGCCGCGCACGCGGTCACGCCGAAGCGCCGAGCCCGCACAAGGCCTGCACGACCGCCGTGCGCGCCTGGCCGAAGACCATGCCCTGCCAGTCGGCATCGTCGACGTAGAAGCAGGCCTTCAGTTCCTGCCCGGCCTCGGCCTGGAGCCGCGCCGCGACGGGCGGCTCGGCCCGCCAGCAGAAGTGGTCGGCGCGCAGCGCATCGATCATCCGCAGCAGCGGCACGGTGCCGAACTCGAGCGCGATCGTGGTGCCCAGTGCGTTGGGGCATTCCTCCGCGAGGATCGTCACCATCGGGCCGCTGATCTCGTACATCACCGAATCGTCGCGCTCGGTCGAGATGACATCCGCGCCCCACCAGGTCCGGGCCCGGTCGATCTCGCCGCGCCTGCCGATGAACACCTTCTCGCAGTGGCCGCGCGGGCCGAGCCCGGTGTGCAGATCGATCCAGCCCACCTGCTTCGCCGCGGCGCCCTCGTGCCGAAGAACCCGCCGGATCGTCCGGTTGCTCCAGGTCGCGCGGCTGCCGCCGTAGAACATGCCCGTGGGCGAGTCGTACTGGCCCTGAAACACCGACTGCCCGTAGGCCTCGACGCCATGCGCGCCGATCCAGGCATCGAGCCGCGCGGCCTCTTCGGGACCCGGAGGCCATGCGGGCGGAAGCAGCAGGGGCTCGAGCTCGGCATAGCCGTGGTTCGGCGAACGCGCCTCGTCGAAGCGCACGAAGTTGCGGTTCACGTCCACGTTGTCTTCGTTGACGCGGCGCAGGTGCGAGAAACCGAAGGGATTGACCGCGTGCACGAACAGCAGGCCGACGCCCATGCGCTCGGCCGTGGCCAGCAGCGGCTCGTCCACGAGCATCGCCGACTGGCAACCCGAGCCGCAGAAGCCCTCGACGCCATGGATCGCGGAGGTCAGGACCAGCAGCTTGTCGGCCTGCGGATCGCCGACCCGCACGACGTCCATCGCGAGTTCCTCGCCCTGCGCGCCGCGCACGCCGTCGATCGCATGCGAGGCGACCGCGAGCCCCGCCGCGTCCGCGCTCGCGAGAAAGCGCTCGCGTGCCGCGGCATAGGTCGCCGCGAAATGGCTCGTGGGTTTCACTTGAAGCTCCCCACCGGCATCGCGCCGCGAACACGGGGCGGCGCTTCCTTCGGGCTCTCCGCATCGAGGTCCTCGCCGGTGCGGTCCACGAGCCAGGGCATGACGAGGGTCGAGACCACGGTCACGGCCACCAGGTACCAGGCCGGCGCCAGCTTGTCGCCGGTCTCGTGCACCAGCCAGGTCAGCACGAAGGGCGAAAAACCGCTGAAGACCGCGACCACCACGCTGTAGACGGTCGAGAGCCCGCTGGCGCGCACATGCTTCGGGAAGATCTCGGTGAGCATCACCAGCAGCGCGGGGAACTGCGAGGTCAGGCACACGCTGAGCAGCCCGACGACCACGTACAGGCGCCCCGGCGAAGGCGCGGCGAGCAGCCAGTGGAAGCACGGGAACACCAGCAGCAGCAATACCACGCGCGACCAGAAGATCACCGGCTTGCGCCGCAGCCAGTCGGCCAGCAGGCCCGACAGCGGCGCGACGAGCAGGTTCACGATGCCGAACACCACGCCGGCCCAGATGCCGACCTGCACCGGCAGCCCGAGCTCCCGGGCCGCGTACGTCGGCATGTAGAACGCGACCACGTAGATGCCGACCGTGCACGAAAGGAACAGCAGGCTGGCCTGGATCAGTTGCTTCCAGTGGTGGCGCAGCAGCAGGCCGATCTTGCCGCCCGATTCGCTGGAGGTCGATGGCTTCGGCGCGTCGACATGGGTCTCGTGCAGGCGCGTGCGGATGTACATGCCCACCGGCGCGATCAGGATGCCGAGCACGAAGGGCAGCCGCCAGCCCCAGCTCTCGAGATCGGCCGGCGCCAGCACCGAGATCACGGTGCTCGAGACGAGCGCGCCGAACATCACGCCCATGCCCTGGCTCGCGACCTGCCAGCTGGCCATGAAGGCGCGTTCGTTGCGGCCCGCGTACTCGACCAGCATGGCCGTCGACGCACCGACCTCGCCGCCCGCCGAGAAGCCCTGGATCAGCCGTGCCAGCACGATGATCGCCGGCGCCGCCAGGCCGATCTGCGCGGGCGTGGGTGCCGCCGCGATCATGGCGCAGCCCAGCGCCATGAGGCCGATGGTCAGCCCCATCGCTTTCTTGCGGCCATGGCGGTCGGCATAGGCGCCGATCACCACGCCACCGAGCGGCCGCGCGAGGAAGCCGACGCCGAAGCTGGCCACCGCCAGCAGCAGCTGCGCGTAGGGACTCAGGGAGGGGAAGAAGATCCGCCCGATGATGCTCGTCATGAAGCCGTAGACGGTGAAGTCGTAGAACTCCAGCGCGTTGCCGACCGTGATCGCCGTCACCGCCTTCCGCTTCGATAGCGGTGGCGCGACGCCACTTGTCTGGGTACCCATTGCTGTCTCCTGGCCATGCCTTTTGTTGCGATGGCGGATGCTAGGAGCAGCGATCCGCGGCCGGAAGACAAGCACTCTTCAGGGGTGATAGGCGTTGCCTTTCATCGCCGCTTCATGGCGCAGGCAATCGAGGAAGTTCTGCGCCGCCGGGCTCAGCACCGAGCCGGGCCGCGAGATCACGCTGACGTCGAGCGCCGCGAGCGGGTCGCACAGGGGCACCTTCACCAGGCCGTAGTGCGGAAACTCCTCGCGGTTCATCGTGTCGACGAACACCCCGACCAGGTCGCTCTCGCCCACGAGCTTCAGGCCGATCGCCGTCGAGGTGCAGCGCACCACCTGCGTCGGCGGCGCGATGCGCTTCGGCGCGAACAGCTGGCGCACCAGCGCGGGCGCGCTCTCGTCGTCGTAGGGCAGCAGCCATTCCCACTCGGCGAATCGATCGGTGTCCGCCGCGTCCAGGATCGGATGGCCCTCGCGCGCCACCGCCACCATGGCGGTGCGGAACAGGCGCTTGACCTCCCAGTCGGCCAGCGAGCCGGGCAGCATGTGCGCGACCATGAAGTCCACCGTTCCGTCGAGGATGCGCGGCAGCGTGTGCGGGATCGAGGCTTCGTTGAAGCGGACCTCGACGTGCGGGAAGCGCGCACGGAACGCAGCGAAGGCCTTCGGCAGGATCTCGAAGGCGACGGCGGTGGAGATCGCGATCGAGATCAGGCCCGAGCTGCCGTCGCGGATCTCCTCGATCTCCGCCACCGCGCGCTCCATCTCGCGCTGGATCACGCTGGCGCGGCGCACCAGCGAGCGGCCATACACCGTGAGCTCGACACCGGCCGTGCCGCGCTGCAGCAGCGGTGCATCGACCGACAGCTCCAGCTCGCGCATGGCCTGGGTCACGGCCGGCTGCGACATGCCGAGCGCGCGCGCCGCGGCCCGGATGCTCCCATGCTCGGCGACGCTGAGGAACGAGCGGAGTTGACTCAGTTTCATGGCGGTCGGGCTGGGATGAAATCGAGGGGTACGCAGTGTACGGGGGCGTTGCGCGTGCTAGCGGCGCTTCGCGGGCGGCGGCGCGGACTGCACGGGCGTCAGCTCGAACAGGCGATCGCGCAGCCAGACAGCGAAGGCATCGGTGTGGGTGATGTTGTGCCAGTACAGGCGCAGGTCGAACTCGGGCGAGGGGAAACGCAGGCCGATCTCGCGCACCCGCTCGCCGAAGCTGGCCAGGCCGAGCAGCCGCCGCGGCACCATGGAAACGGCGTTCGTGCCCTGCAGCAGGTCCGGCAAGGCCATGTAGCTCGATGCGGTCATGACCACGTTCCTCTTCTGCCCGGCGTTCAGGGCCTGGCGCTCGAAGATGGCCGGCAGCAGGCCCAGGCCCGAGGGCGACACGTCGATGTGCGCGCAGCCGCAAAGCTGGGCCAGCGACAGCTGCCTGGGCGCCGCGGCGTTCTCGCGATGGGTGATGCAGGCGAGCTGCTCGCGCGCCAGCGGCTGCACGCGCAGGCCGCGCGCCTCGAGGTTCTCGGTGCCGATGCACAGGTCGAGCGCGCCTTCGGCCAGCAGCTGCGGGATGCCCTTGGCGATCGGGCGCATCACGAGCTGCACGCCGGGCGCGTGCTGCCGCAGCAGGCGCGCCAGCCGGACACCCAGCGTGGACTGGATGTAGTCGTTGGCGCCCAGCACCAGCACGCGCTCGACCTGCGCGAGTTCGAACGCGTCCTCGTCGAACAGCTGCCGGCACTGGGCGATGGCGCGGTCCACGGCGGGCCGCAACTGCCGGGCCCGGTCCGTGAGGAACATCTTGTTGGAGGAACGCACCAGGAGCTGGTCGCCGAGCTCCTCGCGCAGCGCCTGCAGCAGCTTGCTGACGGCCGAGGCGCTCGTTCCCAGCTGCTCGGCGGCCTGGCTCACGCTGCAGGTCTGCAGCAGCACGTGCAGCGGCACCAGCAGGTTGAGGTTGCGGGCGCGGAGCCGGTCGAGTGGATTGGCGGCGGCCATGACGGGGACTCGCTGTGCGTTTTCGGATTTCCATTTTAGGCAATCCGGATGTTCCGAACGGAGCGTTGCCTCCATGGCGGCCCGTTCGCAGAATGCCGCATCCCTCCACCGCACAGCCCGCAAGAAGGACCCGCCACTTGTCATTCATCCGCTACGAACGCCGCGACGGCATCGTCACGTTGACGATGTCGTCGCCGCGCACACGCAATGCCCTCTGCGCGCCCGCCATCGCGGACCTCGTGGCCGCCTGCCAGCGTGCCGATCTCGACGAGGCGGCCAGGGTGGTCGTGCTGACCGGCGAAGGCCCCGCGTTCTGCGGCGGTGGCGACGTGAAGGAGATGCTGGCCTCGCTGGACGATGGATTGCCGCCGCCCGAGCAGATCCGCGCGAGCTTCGACACGGGGATCCAGCGGCTGGCACGCACGCTCCATGGCCTGCGGCTTCCGGTCATCGCGGCGGTGAACGGGCCCGCGATCGGCGCCGGCCTCGACCTGGCCTGCATGTGCGACCTGCGGATCGCCTCGCGCCGCGCGGTCTTCGCCGAGAGTTTCGTCAAGCTCGGCCTGGTGCCGGGGGACGGGGGTGCCTGGCTCCTGACCCGCCTGCTCGGGCCGGCGAAGGCAGGCTACCTGGCCTTCACGGGCGAGACCATCGACGCGGCGCGCGCGCTCGAGCTGGGCCTCGTGAGCGCCGTGGTCGACGACGACCAGCTCCAGTCCCACGCACTGGCGCTCGCCGCCCGGATCGCCGCCCATTCGCGAACGGCGCTGCGGCTCACCAAGCAGCTGCTGCGCGCCTCCGCGACGCAGAGCTTCGACGAGGTGCTGCACCTGTCGGCCGAGGCCCAGGCGCAGGCCATCCATTCACCCGAGCACCGCGAGGCGGTGCGCGCGCTGGCGGATGCGCTGTCCACCGGCAACACACGCTAGAACCATGCAGGCAATCCACATCAGTTCCGCGGGCGCGATGCCCGAACTCGAGCCGCTGCGCGCCGACGTGCGGGCCTTCTTCCACGGCACTCGCGCGCACAGCTCGGCCACCGACCGCGCGAAGAACTGGCTGGCCGGCAGCCGGTCGCTGGCGCGCGAGCTCGGCCGGCGCGGCTGGATCGGCATGTCCTGGCCGAAGGCGTACGGCGGCCAGGAGCGCGGCAATCACGAACGCTACGTGGTCTGGGAAGAGAGCCTCGCCGCCGGCGCGCACATCTGCAGCTGCATGCCGATGGACCGGCAGACCGGCCCGCTGCTGCTCGAGTACGCGTCGGATCGCGTGAAGCGCGAACTGCTGCCGCGCATGGCGCGCGGCGAGATCAGCATCTGCGTGGGCATGAGCGAGCCCGACGCCGGCTCGGACCTCGCGAGCGTGCGCAGCGCGGCGCGCCGCACGGAAGACGGCTGGGTGCTCAATGGGCGCAAGGTCTGGACCTCGATGGCGCACGAGGCCGACTACATGATCGGGCTGTTTCGCAGCGGCAGCGGATCGAGCCGGCAGGAAGGCCTGTCGCAGTTCGTGATCGACATGCGCTCGCCGGGCATCGCCGTGCGGCCGATCCCCCACATGCAGGGCGAGAGCCACTTCAACGAATGCACCTTCGACGACGTGAAGCTGCCGGCCGATGCGCTCATCGGCCGCGAAGGGGAAGGCTGGAAGCAGGTAAACCGCGAACTGGCCTACGAGCGAAGCGGACCCGAGCGTTTCCTCAGCTCGTTCGAATTGCTGCGGCAGATGGTGGGAGCGGCCGACGCATGCAATCCGCAGCATGCGACCGAGCTCGGCCACCTGGTTGGCGAACTCGCGGCGCTGCGCGAGATGTCGCTGGGCATCTCGGCGATGCTCGCGCGCGGCGAATCGCCCGCGCTCGCGGCCGCCATCGTCAAGGACCGCGGCACGAGCTTCGAGCAGAAGGTGACCGAGGCCGCGCACCAGCTCTTCGACATCGACCTCTCGGACCCGCACAGCGAACTCGCGGCGGCCGCCGCATTCACGACGCAGGCGGCGCCGCAGTTCTCCATCCGCGGCGGCGCGCGCGAGATCCTGCGCGGCATCATCGCCAAGGGAGTGGGGCTGTGAGCGCGGGACTGGAGACGCTCATCGTCGACAGCTATGCGCGGCTGTGCGCGGCGCGCCTCGATCCACGCGCGCATGAGCAGGCCAGGCAAGACATGCAGGCGTTCTGGAACGAGGTCGAGGCCCTCGGATTGCCCGGCCTGCTGACCGACTACGACGGCGAGCTCGAACGGCCCGAGCCGACGGCGCTCGCGATCGCGCAGGCCACCGGCTACCACTGCGTTCCGCTGCCCGTGGTCGAGAACATGCTGGCCCGCGCGCTGCTGCGCAAGGCAGGGCTCGAGGCGCCCGCCGGCATGCTGGCGCTGGGGATCGTGCGCGATGCGGAACTCGTCGAGGCCACGGGTCAGGCGCCACTGCTGCAAGGGCATGCCACGGTGCCATGGGCCCGCCACGCGAGCCATCTGGTGCTGGCCGTCCAGGCCCGGCAGGGCGAGCATGTGCTGCTGCTCGCCGCGAACGCGCCAGGCCTGGCCATCGAGCACGGACACAACCTCGCGCACGAGCCGCGCGACCGGCTCCGGTTCGAGCGTGTGCAATGCCTGGCGCAGGCTGCGCTCGCGGACTGTGTCGAGGCGACGTCGCTCGAGACGGCGCGCTACCGCGCGGCACTCATGACCGGCGCGGCCGAGAGCGCGCTCGACATGACGGTCGCCTATGTCAACGCCCGCTCGCAGTTCGGCAAGCCGCTGGGCAAGTTCCAGGCCGTGCAGCAGAGCCTCGCGGTGTTCGCGGGCGAGGTGACGAGCGCGCTGTCGGCCTGCTCGCTCGCATTCGCGACCAGCGCTCCCGACTGGCGCACCATCGCCATCGCGAAGATGCGGGCCGACGTCGCGGCGTCGGTCGGATGCAATGCCGCCCACCAGGCCCACGGCGCGATCGGCGTCACCGCCGAGTACCCGTTGCACCTGCGGACCCGGCGCCTGTGGTCCTGGCGCACGGAGGATGGCTCGGGCGCCTCGTGGGCGCGCCGGCTGGGACGGGATTTCATCGCACGCGGCGCGGACGCGCTCTGGCCGGCGGTGACGGGCCTGCGCTGAATGGACCGAAGAACACGATGACAACGGAGACACGCATGACGATTCGATCGACCGCGGGCACGACACGCCGCACCTTCGCCGCGAGGGGCGCGGCGCTGGCCACGCTTGCATTCGCCGGCCGCGCCCTGGCGCAGGCGCCCTTTCCCTCCAAGCCCATCGAGCTGGTGGTGCCGTTCCCGCCGGGCAGCGGCTCCGACATCGGTGCCCGCTATTTCGCGGAGCAGCTGGGCCGGCTCAGCGGCCAGCCGGCCACGGTGCGCAACATCGCGGGCGGCAACGGGTTCATCGCGATCTCGAACGTGCTGCGCGCCGACCCTGGCGGGCACACCATCTTCATCGGCGCCAACTCGGCCTTCGTGGTGAATGCCGTGCAGTTCAGGAAACTGCCCTACGACCCGATCGGCGATTTCACGATGCTCGGCATGCTCAACCGCGCGCCCGCGCTGCTCGCGGTGCGCGGCGATTCGCCGGCCAGGGACCTGAAGTCCTTCGTCGACGCGCGCGCGCCTCGCGCCCGGCGAGGTGAACTCGGGCCACGGCGCCACCTCGTACCTGATGTTCGCGTCCCAGTTCTACAACCTGGCGGGCATCAAGGTGAACCACGTGCCGTACAAGGGCGCGAGCGACCTGGCGGCGGCCCTGGCATCGAACGTGGTCGACGCCGGCTTCATCGATCCCGGCTCGGGCCTGGCGCTCGCGCAGGCCGGCCGCATCCATGTGCTGGCGGTGGCGGGCGAGAAGCGCCTGCCCCAGCTGCCCGGCGTGCCCACCTTCCAGGAGGCGGGCTACCCCGACTTCACCGCCTACAACTGGGCCGCCGCCGCGGTCAGCGCGAAGACGCCCGCGCCCGTCGTGGCCCGCCTCGAAGCCTGGTTCTCCGCGATCGCCAGGGCCGACGCCACGCGGTCCTTCTTCGCGGCCACCGGCAACGAGGCCGTGCAGACCACGGGAGCCGAGCTGCGCCGCTTCCAGCTCGCGGAGATCCAGCGCTGGACCGACACCGCCAGGCTCGTGAACCTGGTGCAGGAATGAACCATACCGACCCAACGCCCCGGCAGGCGCGGCCACCGCTCGCCGGCATCCGCGTCCTCGACCTGACGACGGTGCTGCTCGGCCCCTATGCGGCCCAGATGCTGGGCGACCAGGGCGCGGACGTGATCAAGATCGAGGCCCCCGAGGGCGACGGCACGCGCACCACGGGGCCGGCGCGCGAGCCCGGCATGGCGTCCGCGTTCATCGGCGCCAACCGGAACAAGCGCAGCGTCGTCCTCGATCTGAAGCAGGGCGCGGCGCGCGAGGCCTTCCTGCACCTGGTCGACGGGGCCGATGTGCTGATCTGCAGCATCCGGGCCGCCAAGCTCGCCGCGCTCGGGCTGGATCCGGCGCGGCTGCGGGAGCGAAACCCGAGGCTGATCGTCGTGACGATCCAGGGGTTCGGCACGGACGGTCCGTACGCGGGGCGGCCTGCCTACGACGACATCGTCCAGGGCCTGTGCGGACTGGCCTCGCTCGGCGGCGGCGCGGACGGGGCGCCGCGCTATCTGCCGACGGTGATCGCCGACAAGACCTGCGCGCTGTTCGCGACGCAGGCGGTGCTGGCCGCGCTCGTCGCGCGCGCCACGAACGGTGCCGGCTCGCACGTCGACGTGCCGATGCTCGAGTGCATGGTCAGCTTCACGCTCGTGGAACACCTGTATGGCGCGCAGTTCAGCCCGCCGCTGGGCGAGCCCGGCTACAGCCGCCTGCTCACGAAGTGGCGCAAGCCCTACGCCACGCTGGACGGCCATGTCTGCGTGGTGCCGTACAACGACCTGCACTGGCGACGCTTCTTCGAGGAGACCGGCCGCCACGACCTGCTGCGCGACCCGCGCTTCGCCGACATGGCCGCGCGCACGCGCAACATCGATGCGCTGTACGCCGAGCTCGCGGCCTGCATCGCGCTGCGCACAAGCGGCGCGTGGCTCGAGGTCTGCGAACGCCTGGACATACCGGCCGCGCCCTTGCGCGGCCTCGCCGATCTCCAGTCCGACCCGCATCTGGTCGCCACCGGCTTCTTTCGCACGGTGGAGGACGCGCGGATGGGAGAGCTGGTGATGACGGCGCCGCCGCTGCGCTTCGCCGATGCGCCTTCGCCCGCCGTGCGCGTTCCGCCGCGGCTCGGGCAGCACACGCGGCAGGTACTGCGCGAGGCCGGACTCGACGCGTCGGCGGTGGATCGGTTGATCGGTCTCGGCGCGGCGGTCCAGGCCTGAGCGGTGCGGGCGCCGATCGCGGCGGGCCGCACGATCGTCGAGCAGGCCCGGGGTCAGCCAGCGCGCCTGCGCCGCACCTGCGCGAGCACCTCGTGCACGGTCCGCGCCAGCACGGCGGGCTCCACCGGCTTGACCAGGTGCTCGTCGAAGCCCGCCGCGCGCGTGCGCATCCGGTCGTGCGCCGCGCCCCAGCCCGTCAGGGCGACGATGCCGAGCTCCGCGCCGGCGAAGCGCTCGCGCAGCTTTCCCGCGACCTCGTAGCCATCGATGCCCGGCAGCCCCAGGTCGAGCAGCACGAGCTCGGGGTCGAGGCGCGCCGCCATGGCCAGGGCCTCGTGGCCGTCGCGCGCATCCTCCACCCGGTGGCCCATGCCGCGCAGCAGCTCGATGAGGGTCTGCCGCCCGTCGTCGTTGTCCTCGACGACGAGAATCCGCCTGCCGCCCTCGGCGTCGGCGGGAACCGGCGCAACCGGCTCGGGCGCCGGCAAGTCGGTGCGGACCGCGGAGGGCTCGCGCACGGGCAGCTCCACGGTGAAGGTGCTGCCCTCCCCGAGCCCGGGGCTGTCGACCTCGACGGTCCCGCCATGCAGCTCCACGAGCTTGCGGACCAGCGCGAGCCCCAGTCCCAGGCCGCCCTGCGCGTGGCGCCGGGTGTGCGGCAGTTGCGTGAACATCGCGAAGACCCGGCCATGGTCGGCGCTGGCCATGCCCAGGCCGTCGTCGCGCACGGCGAGGATGGCGCGTCCGTCTTCGATGCGGCCCGTGACCTCGATGTGGCCGCCCGGCGGCGTGTACTTCGCGGCGTTCGTCAGCAGGTTGCCGATCACCTGGACCAGGCGCGCGGGGATCGACATGCACCGGGATGCCCGCCGGCACGGCCACGGTCAGGCGATGCCGCTGGCTGTCGAGCAGCGCCTGGGTTCCCTCCACGGCGCGCACCACCAGTTCGTCCAGTTGCGCATCCTCGCGCCGCAGCTCGATCAGCCCGCGATTGATGCGCGACACGTCCAGCAGGTCGTCGATCAGCCGGGCCATCAGGCTGACCTGGCGGTCGATCACCGCGAACTTGCCGGCGATCACCTCGGGCAGGGGATGGCGCGCCGCGATCGCGACCGCGTACTTGATGGGGGCCAGCGGATTCCTCAGTTCGTGCGCCAGCGTGGCGATGAACTCGTCCTTGCGCACGTCCTGCTCCTTGAGCATCGCGGCGTCGCGCGCACGCTCGATGTGCGCCCAGCAGCGGTCGACCACCTCGGACACGAGCAGCAGCTCGTCCTTCGTCCAGCGCCGCGGCGCGGCCTGGTGCACGGCCATCATCGCCACCAGCCGCCCGTCCTTGACCAGGCCGGCGCAGATGATCGCCTGGATGCCGATCGCGTTGAACATCCGGCCCCCGCCTTCGTCGCCGAGCTCGGCGTCCACGTCGTGCACCACCAGGTGCCGGCCCTGGCGGAGGTTGGAGGTGGCCTGGGGACCGAAGAGATCGAGCGAATAGACGCCGGCACTGCTGGCGACGCCCTCGCGCGCCCAGTCGCTGCGGATCGTGAAGCGATCGCTGTCGCTGTCCACGTCGGCGTAGGCGCAGCGGGTCGCGCCCATCGCCTCGCCGAGCAGCCGGGCCGTGATCGCCATGATGCTGTCGGCCTCCTGCACGTGGCGCGTGGCCTGGCCGATCTGGTCGAGGATCTCCAGCCGCGTCTCGCCGCCGGTGGCGTGGTCCGGCTGGAGAAGTGGCTCCATCGCCGACGCGAACACCATCCATTGCCCGGGCACGGCTGCGTCGGCAAGAGGAGCCGCCTGGAGCAGGACTTGGCGCCACGCGCCATCCCGCGCGGCAAGCCGGCAGGAAAAGGCCACCGGCCTGCCCGAAGCGACGGCATCGCCCCACAGGCGCTTCGCCTCGGCGCGATCCTCGGCATGCACCGCGTCGAACCAGTGCCCTCCCGCCAGGGCTTGCGCCTCCTGGCCCGTGAACTCGCGCCACCGTGGATCGGGGCGCGTGACCGCGCCATCCGCCGCTGCGTACCAGACCAGGCTGTCGCCGATCGTTTTGACTGTCATGAACCGTCCGTCTTCCGAAATGATCTCGTCCCGTTGCGTTCGCGCACCCGAGGCTCCCAGGACCCTATTGGCAAACGGGCGGAATGCGCGTGGGACGGCGCCTTGACCGCCGGCCGCGCCGACCGACGGGCTCGCCCGCCAACCTAGGGTAAACGCCTATTTGCATACGAATGCAAGCTTCTGACATTGCATACGTATGCAAGACGTTCACCCTGGAGCAATGGAATGATCAGATATCTCAAGCGCGGCAAGGACGTGCAGGTCCGAGCCGACGACGACGCGAAGGTCCGAGCGACCGTCGAGGGCATCGTGAAGGCGATCGAGGCCCGCGGCGACGAGGCCGTCCACGAATACAGCCGCCAGTTCGACAACTGGGACCCGGAGGACTTCCGCCTCGGCGCGGATGCCATCGAGAAGGCGCGCCGCAGCCTGTCGGCGCGCGAGATCGAGGACATCGCCTTCGCGCAGAAACAGGTGCGCAACTTCGCGCAGATCCAGCGCGATTCGATGAAGGACGTGGAGGTCGAGACCTATCCCGGCGTGATCCTCGGCCACCGCAACATCCCGATGGATGCCGTGGGCTGCTACATCCCCGGCGGCAAGTACCCGCTGCTCGCCTCCGCCCACATGAGCGTGCTCACCGCGAAGGTGGCTGGCGTCAAGCGCGTGGTCGCGACGGCGCCGCCCTACCAGGGCGCGCCGCATCCGGCCATCGTCACCGCGATGTCCATGGCCGGGGCCGACGAGATCCTGGTGCTCGGCGGCGTGCAGGCGGTGGTCGCGATGGCCGTGGGAACGCCGCGCATCGCGCCGGTCGACATGCTGGTGGGCCCGGGCAACATGTACGTGGCCGAGGCCAAGCGCCAGCTCTACGGCCGCGTGGGCATCGACCTGTTCGCCGGCCCCACCGAGACGCTGGTGATCGCCGACGATTCGGCCGACGGCGAGATGTGCGCGGTCGACCTGCTGGGCCAGGCCGAGCACGGCCCGACCTCGCCGGCGATCCTGCTGACGACCAGCGAACAACTGGCGCGCGACACGATGGCCGAGATCGAACGCCAGCTGACGATCCTGCCGACGGCCGCCATCGCCTCGGTGGCATGGGCCGGCTACGGCGAGGTGATCGTCTGCGACACGCAGGAGGAGATGCTCGCCAAGGCCAACGAACTGGCCTTCGAGCACGTGCAGGTGCTCACGCGCGACCCCGACTACTTCCTCGAGCACATGACGAACTACGGCGCGCTCTTCCTCGGCCCGCGCACCAACGTGAGCTTCGGCGACAAGGTCATCGGCACCAACCACACGCTGCCGACCAACCGCAACGCGCGCTACACGGGCGGCCTGTGGGTGGGCAAGTTCCTCAAGACCTGCACCTACCAGAAGGTGCTAACCGACGAGGCCAGCGCGGCCATGGGCGAGTACTGCTCGCGCCTGTGCCACATGGAGAACTTCGCCGGCCACGGCGAGCAGGCCAACCTGCGCGTGCGCCGCTACGGCACGCGCGCCGAGGTGCCCTGGTACCAGCCGGTGCCGGCGCTGGCATGACGGGCACGCTGCCGCCCTCGCCGGGCTTTCGCGTCGACGGCCAGCGCGCGCTGGTGACCGGCGCGGGCCGCGGCATCGGCCTGGCCGCGGCGGCCGCGCTGGCGCGCGCCGGCGCGCACGTCACGCTCGCGGCCCGCTCCGAGGCCCAGCTGATCGAAGCCCGCGACCTGATCCGCGCCGAAGGCGGGGCCTGCGATCACCTCGTGCTCGACGTCACCGACTCGGCCGCGGTCACGCGTTCGCTCGGCGCGCTCGCGCCGTTCCAGATCCTCGTGAACAACGCCGGGCTGAACCGCCCCAGGCCGCTGGTGGAGGTGGAGGACGAGGACATCGACGCGGTGCTCGACCTCAACGTCAAGGCCACGCTCTACGTCACGCGCGCGGTGGCGCGCGGGCTGGTCGAGGCCGGGCTGCCGGGCTCGATCATCACGGTCTCCTCGCAGATGGGCGTGGTCGGCAGCCCGCGCCGCACGCTCTACTGCGCCAGCAAGCACGCGGTCGAGGGCATGACCAAGGCCCTGGCCTGGGAGCTCGGTGCGGCCGGCATCCGCGTCAACACGGTGTGCCCGACCTTCATCGAGACCGCGATGACCGCCGGCATGTTCGCCGACCCGGACTTCCGCGGCTGGGTGACGCAGCGCATCGCGCTCGGGCGGCTCGGCCGCACCGAGGAGATCATGGGCGCCATCGTCTTCCTGGCCAGCGAGGCCTCGAGCCTGGTGACGGGCAGCGCGCTGATGCTCGACGGCGGCTGGAGCGCCGCATGAGGTCGACCGCCACCGCGCAGGACGTCGCGAAGCTCGCGAACGTGTCGCAGTCGGCGGTCAGCCGCACCTTCACGCCCGGCGCCAGCGTGTCGGAGGACACGCGCAACCGGGTCATGATCGCGGCCAAGAACGCTGGGCTACCGTCCCAACGCGATGGCGCGCAGCCTGATCACGCGCCGCAGCCGCATCATCGCGCTGGTGATGGGCTACCTCGAGAACCAGTTCTATCCGCTGGTGATCCAGGAGCTGTCGCAGAAGCTGCAGAAGCAGGGCTACCACGTGCTGATGTTCATCAGCGACGGCGACGAGACCGACGGCGTGCTCGACGAGATCCTGCAGTACCAGATCGACGGCATCGTCATCGCCTCGGCCATGCTCTCGCCCGCGCTGGCGCGCCAGTGCGCGGACTCGGGCGTGCCGGTGGTGCTGTTCAACCGCGTGCCCGACACCAGCGCCTTCGCGCGCCACACCACCTGCTCGGTCACCTCGGACAACTTCGAGGGCGGCCGGATGGCGGCGCGGTTGCTGCTGGACCGGGGCCACAAGCGCATCGCCTTCCTCGCCGGCCTCGAGAAGTCGTCGACCAACCACGAGCGCGAGCGCGGCTTTCGCGAAACGCTCGCGGCCGAGGGCCTCGGCGTGTTCCGCCGCGAGGTCGGCCACTACGACTTCGAGCGGGCCGCCGAGGCCGCGCGCGCCATGTTCGCGGGCCTGCCGGCCGCGCGGCGCCCCGACGCGGTGTTCGTCGCCAACGACCACATGGCGATCGCCGTGATGGACGTGCTGCGCCAGGAGCTCGGGCTGCGCGTGCCGGAAGACGTGAGCGTGGTCGGCTTCGACGACGTGCCGCAGGCCGCCTGGGGCGCCTACCGGCTCACGACCGTGGTGCAGGCGGTGGGACCGATGGTGGACGCCACCGTCGAACTGCTGCACGAGCAGATGCAGGACGACGCGCAGCCGCGCAACGTGGTGATTCCGTGCAGCGTGGTCGAGCGCGACTCGGTGCGCGCCACCGCGCCGCGGCGACGCAAGGCCGCGCAGGCCTGAGCGGACCCCTTTCTTCGACAACAACCAGCTTCCTGGAGACTCCATGCATTCCCGAATCCGCCCGCTGCTCATTGCGGCACTGGCGCTCAGCGCCTTCGCCGGCAGCGGCCACGCCCAGCCGGCCTGGCCGAGCAAGCCGATCAAGTACATCGTTCCCTTCGCGCCCGGCGGCGTCTCCGACGGCGTGGCGCGCCTCGTCGCGCAGCACCTGTCGGAACGCCTGGGCCAGCCCGTGATCGTGGACAACCGGCCGGGCGTCTCCGGCATTCTCGGCACGCAGGTCGCCGCGCGCTCGCCGGCCGACGGCTACACGCTGATGGGCGGCACCATCACGACCCACGCGGTCAACCCCTTCTTCACCAAGAGCCTGGGCTACGACCCGGTCGCCGACTTCGTGCCGGTCAACCTGGTCGGCATGGTGAGCAACGTGCTCGTCGTGCCTTCGGCGAGCCGCTTCAATTCGGTGGCGCAGGTCATCGCCGAACTCAAGGCGAAGCCCGAGAGCCTCACCTACGGCACCGCCGGCGCGGGCACCTCGCAGCACCTGTCGGGGCAGCTGTTCGAGAACATCACGCAGACGCGCATGCGCCAGATCATCTACAAGGGCGGATCGCAGGCGATGGTCGACCTCGTGGGCGGCCAGATCGACATGGTGTTCGAGACCGTGGCGGCCGCGCGCCCGATGATCGACGGCAAGCGCGTCAAGGTCCTGGGCATCACCTCCGCGAAGCGGCAGCCCGGCCTGCCCGATGTGCCGACCCTGGCCGAGGCGGGCGTGCCCAACTTCGAGATGCAGTCGTGGCAGGGCGTGTTCGCGCCGGCCGCCACGCCCAAGCCGATCGTCGACCGGCTGGGCCGCGAGATCGCGGCCGTGGTGGCCCTGCCCGATGTGCAGGCCAAACTGCGCGGACTCGGCGTCGAGCCCGACGGCCGCACCTCCGAGGCCTTCACCGCATTCCAGCGCGCCGAGATCGCGAAATGGGGCAAGGTGATCAAGGACGCCGGCATCCAGGCCGAATGAAGGATCGATGATGAAAAAACTCACCGGCGCCTTCCGGCGCGCCATCGCCCTCGCCACCCTGGGCACCGCCGCCATCGCGGCTTCGATCGGCAGCGCGCACGCACAGGCGCCGCAGGGCCCCGCGGGCTATCCATCCACCGGCCGCGTCGTGATCGTGGTGCCCTTCGCTCCCGGCGGCGCGACCGACATCGTGGCCCGACTGGTGGCCGACGAACTCGGCAAGCGCTGGGGCACGGCCGTGGTGGTCGACAACAAGGCCGGCGCGGGCGGCGGCATCGGCACCGAGTTCGTGGCGCGCGCCAAACCCGATGGCTACACGCTGCTGCTCGGCACCCAGACCGCCCTGTCGGTGAACCCGACGCTGCTCAAGAAGATCGCCTACAACGTCGAGCGGGACTTCGCCCCGGTCACCGGACTCGCGAGCACGCCGCTGGTGCTGCTGGCGGGCAACAAGTCGGGCGCCAAGGACGTGGCTGCGCTCGTCGCCGCGATCAAGGCCAGGCCCGATGCGATCTCGTACGGCTCGAGCGGGCCCGGCACCTCGCAGCACCTGACCACGCTGATGTTCCTCAACCGCATCGGCGGCAAGGCCGTGCACGTGCCGTACAAGGGCAGCAGCCAGTCGCTGGTCGACCTGGCCGGCAACCAGATCGACATGCAGTTCGACAACATGACGACCGCGCTGGCGTTCGCGAAGAACAACCAGGCGAAGGCGCTGGCGATCACGAGCGAGGCGCGCTCGCCGCTCGCTCCCGACCTGCCGACGCTCGCCGAATCGGGCGTGCCGGGCTTCGAGGCCTCGACCTGGCTGGGCCTGCTGGCGCCCGCGGCCACGCCGGCGCCGGTGCTGGCCTGGCTCAACGCGGAGGTGGTCTCGGTGCTCAAGTCGCCCGCGGTGGCGGCGCGGCTCGCGGCCCAGGGCTTCACGCCGAAGCCGATGTCGCGCGCGGAGTTCGGCAAGTTCATCCAGGACGAGACGCACAAGTTCGCCGACCTGATCAAGGCCAACCAGGTCACGGTGGAATGAGCCGGCCGACCCTGGACGAGCCACTGCTGCGCGCCCTGCGCGCGGTGGACACGCCGACGATCTGCAATGCGCTCGAGCTCGCCATGGGCAGCCGCAGTGCCAGCGGCTTCACCTACGGCACGCTGGTCGCGGCGCCCCATCCGATGACGCCGATGGTCGGCTTCGCCCGCACCGCGCGCATCCGCGCGGCGCAACCGTCATCGCGCACGCCCGAGGCCCTGCGCCAGACGCGGCTGGACTACTACCGCCACGTCGCCCCCGCCGCCGGGGCGCCCACGGTGGTGGTCATGCAGGACCTCGACGAGCGGCCCGGCATCGGCTCGTTCTGGGGCGAGGTCAACTCGGCGGTGCACGAGGGCCTGGGCGTATCGGGCGTGCTGACCAATGGATCGGTGCGCGACCTGGGCGACCTGTCGCCGAGCTTCCCGATCCTGGCCGCGAGCATCGGCCCTTCGCATGCCTTCGTCCACATCCACGACGTGGGCACGCCGGTCGAGGTGTTCGGCCTGCGCGTCGTGCACGACGACCTGATCCATGCCGACCGCCACGGCGCGGTGTGCATCCCGTCGCAGCTGCTGCGGGAGCTGCCGGCGTGCATCGAGCTCGTGCGTCGCAAGGAAGCGCCGCTGCTCGCCGCGGCGCGCGCCGGAGGCTTCGGCCTGGCGCAGATCGAGGCGGCGCTGCGCGCGGCGGACGACATCCACTGACAACCAACGACAAGACCCGAAAAGGACTCCTCCCATGGACCACCATCCGCTCGACAACCGCCTGCCCGGAATGCTGCGCAGCGGCAAGCGCCTGCGCGGCGTCTTCAACGCGCTACCCAGCCCCGCCATCGTCAGATGTGCGGCTACGCCGGCTTCGACTTCGTCATCCTCGACAACGAGCACGGCAGCGCCAACCTCGAGACCACCGAGCACATGCTGCGCGCCGCGCGGGCCAGCGGCATCGCCACGGCCGTGCGCTGCCTGCGCCACGACATCTCGCGCGTGCTCGACATGGGCGCGGGCGGCGTGCAGATTCCCATGGTCGGCAGCGCCGAGGAGGCGCGCGACCTGGTGCAGCAGGTGCGCTATCCGGGCGTGGGCCGGCGCGGCAGCGCCTTCAGCCCGCGCGCGGCCGGCTACGGGGCCTTCCCGGGCGCCGCGCACACCACGCGCAGCAACGAGGGCATCGCGCTGATCGTGATGGTCGAGACGCCCGAGGCCGTGGAGCAGGCCGCCGAGATCGCGGCCGTCGACGGCGTGGATGCCGTGTTCGTGGGCCCCAACGACCTGTCGCATGCCATGGGCTTCGGCAACGACTGGAAGGCGCCCGAGGTGGAAGCCAAGATCGAGCAGGCGCTGCGCGCCGTGAGCGGCACGGGCCAGTGCGCGGGCGTCATCGCCCTCACGCCCGAGGACGAGGACAAGTACGGCGCCTGGGGCGCGCGCTACTTCGCGAGCGTCACCACCAGCCTCATCACCCGCGCCTTCCAGCAGGCGTCGGCCGCGGGCGGCCGCCTGCCATCGCGGGCGGGGCTGGGCTACTGATGACGCATTCCATCGTTGCCAGGGGGCTGCTGTTTCCCGAAGGCCCCGTGGCCTTGCCGGACGGCGGCATCGCCGTGTGCGAGATCGCGCGCGGCACCGTCTCGCGGGTGGATGCCGACGGCACCGTGTCGGTGATCGCGCGCACGGGTGGCGGCCCCAACGGCATGGCCCTGGGCCCCGACGGGGCGCTCTACGTGTGCAACAACGGCGGCATGCGCTGGCCGCAGCACACGGACGGCGAGTGGCTGCGCCCGTTGCACGGCACGCCCGACGACTACGCCGGCGGCAGCATCCAGCGGGTCGACCCCGCCACGGGCGAGGTGCGCACGCTCTACACCCACTGCGGCGATGTGCGCCCTGTGCGGCCCGAACGACCTGGTGTTCGACCGCGCGGGAGGCTTCTACTTCACCGACTTCGGCAAGACGCGCGAGCGCGACCGCGACATCGGCTGCGTCTACTACGCGCATCCCGATGGCACGCGCATCGTCGAGGTGATCGAGCGGATCCTGAATCCGAACGGCATCGGCCTTTCGCCCGACCAACAGACCCTCTACGTCGCGGAGACCGAGACCTCCAGGCTCTGGTCCTTCGGCATCGACGCACCGGGCGTGCTGGCGCGCCACGAGGACTCGCCGGCACCGCATGGCGGGCGGCTCGTCGTCGGCCTGGCCGGCTACCAGCGCTTCGACAGCCTGGCCGTGGAGGCCGGCGGCAACATCTGCGTGGCCACGCTGGTCACGGGGCAGGTCACCGTGGTGTCGCCCGAGGGCGAGGTGCTGCGGCGGGTGCAGCTGCCCGACCCGCAGACCACCAACCTCTGCTTCGCCGGTCCCGAGCTGCGCACCGCGTGGATCACGCAGTCGTTCACCGGCACCCTGGTGCGCATGGACTGGCCCGCGCCCGGCCTGGCCCTCAACTTCTGAAGCCGAACGTGACGACCCCGAACCCATCCGATTCCGGCGACGACATCTACGAGGTGTTCGCGCTGCGCTACGCGGGCGTGCAGCGCCGGCGCATCGACAACTTCATCGGCATGGACGTGCACGACGGTCCCATGGCGATGGACTTCTACGTGTGGCTGCTGCGCTCGGCCACGCGCACGATCCTGGTCGACACCGGCTTCACGGCCGAGACCGCCCGCGCGCGCAAGCGCGTGCTCGACCGCTACCGCTGCCCGATCGACGCGCTGCGCACGCTGGACGTCGATCCCGACACCGTCACCGACGTCGTGCTCACGCACCTGCATTTCGACCATGCGGGCAACCTCGCCAAGCTCCCGGCCGCGCGGTTCCACCTGCAGGACGCGGAGATGAGCTACGCGACCGGACGCTGCATGTGCTTCGCGCCGATGCGCCATGCCTATTCCGTGGAGGATGTGGCCGAGCTGCTGCGCAAGGTGTACGCGGAGCGCGTGGTGTTCCACGATGGCGACGACGTGCTGGCGCCGGGCGTCGAGCTCATGCTGATCGGCGGCCACACGCGCGGCCTGCAGTCGGTGCGCGTGCGCACGGCGCGCGGCTGGGTCGTGCTGGCATCGGACGCGAGCCACTACTACGAGAACCACGAGGACGGACGGCCGTTCCCCATCGTGCAGGACATGGAGCAGATGCTCGCGGGCCAGCAGCGCCTGCTGGCGAAGGCCGATTCGCCGCGCCACGTGGTGCCGGGCCATGACCCCGAAGTGCTGCGGCGCTATCCCGCGATGAACGCGGACCCCGACACCGTCTGCCTGCACATGGCGCCGATCGACTGACGCGCCGGCGCCCGCCGGGCGCCCTGCCACCGTTTCGCTCCCACACGCGCCGCCCGCCGGCGGCGCGCGGGGACGCCTGTTCCTTTTTTCTTTCGTTCGAACCACAAGGAGACCTACCCATGAACCTCGTCCAACTGGCACGCGCCACCCTCGCGGCATTCGGCTTCGCCGCGATCGCGGCCTCGGCCGGCGCGCAGGGCTTTCCGGACAAACCGATCCGCATCGTCGTGCCCTATCCGCCGGGCGGATCCGCCGACTCGATCGCGCGCCAGCTGGGCGTGCAGCTGACGAACTCGCTCAAGCAGCAGGTCATCGTCGACAACAAGCCCGGCGGCAACAGCGTGATCGCGGCGCAGAGCGTGGCGAACGCGCCCGGCGACGGCTACACGCTGCTGATCAGCGACCCCACCGCGCTCGCGATCAACCCGAGCCTGTTCCGCAAGCTGCCCTACGACCCGGTGAAGGACTTCGAGCCCGTGGGCCTGGTCGCGCGCTTCACCTTCGTGCTGCTGGTCAATTCGGCCTCGCCGATCCGCAGCGTGAAGGACTTCGTCGAGGCCGCGCGCGCCCGGCCCGGCAAGATGAACTACGGCTCGGCCGGCACGGGCACGCCGGTGCAGCTGGCCACCGAGATCTTCAAGGACCTGACGCACGTGGACCTCACCCACGTGCCCTACAAGGGCGCCGCGCCGGCCGTCAACGACCTGATGGCCAACCAGATCGACGCCATGTTCACCGACCTCGCGAGCGGCTTCCCGTTCATCCAGTCGGGCAAGGTGCGCGCGCTCGTGATCACCAACGCGCAGCGCGTGCCGGCCCTGCCCGACGTGCCCACGCTGGCGGAGTCGGGCTACCCGGGCTTCAAGCTCGGGGGCTGGTACGGCATCTCGGCGCCGAAGAAGACGCCCGCCGCGGTGATCGCGACCTTGAACACCGCGATCCGCAACGCGGTGGCGAGCCAGCCACTCAACGGCTGGATCAGCGGGCAGAACTTCGAGCCCGCGGCGACCACGCCCGCGGAGTTCGCGGAGATCGTCCGCCGCGATGGGCAGCAATGGGGCGACACCGTGCGCCGGCTCGACATCAAGATCGACTGATCGGATCGGCACCGAAGTCGAGCGCCGCGGCACCGACCGGCCGCGCGCGCGGGCCTAGACTGCCTGCATGCCAGCAGCTCCTCGCGCTTCGGTCCCCACGCTTCCACCCGCCGCCGATGGCGCGCCGCTGGCCCGGGCGCTGCATGCGCGCGCGGGCATCGGCATCGCGGCACAGGTGGTGCAGGGGCGCGGGCTCGCGGTCCTGCGCATGCGCGTCGAGCAGCCCGCGCTCGTGTTCGTGGCCCGCGGCATCAAGACCGTGCACGCGGCGCAGGCGAAGGCCGTGCGCGCGCTGCCGGGCCAGGCGCTCGTGCTCGCGGGGCAGCAGACGGTCGACTTCCACAACGAGATCACCGAGGGCGCGCACTACGAGGCACGCTGGCTGGTGTTCGACAACGCGCTGCTGGAAGACGCCGGCTATCGCGCCCGTGCCGCCGAGCACGAGGCGCGCGGCGTGGCGCCGGCCGCAGCACGGCTGCTGGCGCAGCCCTCGCGCGAACTGGAAGACGCGTTCGAATCCGCGCGGCTCGGCCTGTGCGCCGGCGCGGTGCCCGATGCCATCGCGCGGCTGCGGCTGCTGGAAACCATGCACTGGCTGCTCGAGCACGGCGTGGTGCTGCGCAGCCCGGCCGTGCGCCCCGATGTCTCGACCCGCGTACGCACGCTGATCGCCGGAAGCCTGGCCGATGCATGGCCGGCCGACCGCGTGGCGCGCGAACTGGCGCAATCGCAGGCCAGCCTGCGCCGGCGCCTCGCGGCCGAGGGCACATCGCTCACGCAGCTGCTGACCGACGCCCGGATGGCGACCGCGCTCACCCTGCTGCAGGCCACGAACCGGCCCGTCACCCAGGTCGCGCTCGCGGTCGGCTATGAATCTCCCTCGCGTTTCGCGGTGCGCTTCCGCCACCGCTTCGGCTTCGCGCCCACCGCGGTGCGTGGCCACGAACGCAGCCCCTGACTGAAAGCTCCCCCACCAAGGCCACATCCATGATCAAGATCCACCATCTCGGGCATTCGCAATCGGAACGCATCCTCTGGCTCTGCGAAGAGCTCGACCTGCCCTATCGACTGCAGCACCACACGCGCGACCCGGTGACGCGCCTGTCGCCGCCCGAACTGATCGCCCTGCATCCGCTGGGTGCCGCGCCCCTGTTGGAAGACGGCGACCTGCTGCTGGCCGAATCCGCCGCAATCGTGGAGTACCTGATCGGCCGGCATGGCGCGGGGCGCCTCAAGCCCGGCCCCGAGCACCCCGGCTACGCGGCCTTCCTCTACTGGTTCCACTTCGCCAACGGCAATCTGCAGCCCACGATGCTGCGGCTCATGGCGGTCGGCCGGGCCGTCGCGAATGCGGAGCATCCGGTGCTGCACGCCACGCGCGATCGCTTCGCGCGCCTGATGGGGCTGATGGAGGCCCGGCTCGCCGACGCGCCCTGGCTCGCGGGCCAGGACTTCAGCGCCGCGGACATCATGAACGTGTTCTCGCTGACGACGATGCGCCTGTTCATGCCGGTCGACCTGGCGCCGTATCCGAACATTCGCGCCTACCTGCAGCGCGTGGGCGAGCGGCCGGCCTATCGACGGGCGATGGCGAAAGGGGATCCCGATCTCGTGCCGCTGTTGTCCTGACGTGGCTTCAGAGCGCCGGGCGGCCATCGATCTCGTAGACGATCCTTCGCAATGCGTTCTTGAAGGCGTTCACTCTCTTTCGATCGTCGCTGCCCGCCCGCCCATATCCGAAGCCGAGCCTGAAGGCATCGAAGGCCCCGCACGCGCCGCTCGACGGGCTGTCGGCTTCGCAGTTCCCCTCGAGGCGTCGAATGTCGATGCAGCCCCCGGTTCGTCCCCGCATGCCCGTGGACGCCCAGCAATCCAGCTCGAAGTAGTCGGCCGTGCCGCGAAACTCGATCCGGTCCAATACCGACCGACACGATCACCCTGGACTCCTGCGCGCAAGGGCTGCCCGGCAGGCCCGTATCCGCCCTCGGCGATGTCCTTGCCGTGCAGATAGGCGAGCCCGTGCAGCACCTCCGCGAGCAGGACCTCGAGTTGCGCCGACCCCGGGTTGGCGCGCGCGAACTGCTTGAGGTCGCCGGCATTGGCGTACTCCATGACGCCGATCTGCAACTGCTCCTTCTCGCCGAGCGCGTTCGATTGCTCGAGCAGGATCACGTCGAAGTAGCGCATCAGGTTCGGATGCGCGAGCTGGATGACCTTGCGGATCTCGTTGAGCACGGTGTAGTCGTGCGAGCCCGTGAGGTTGAAGACCTTCAGCGCGACGTCCCGCTGCAGCAGCTCGTCGCGGGCGCGGAAGACGCGCGCGAATCCTCCGCTGCCCAGGAGGTCCGACTCGGGGTCGTACGCGTAGCGGGACTGGATCTTCATCAGGGCGCCAGCCATGGCCCATCAAGCGGTGCGCGCCTGACTCTGCAACTGGCCGAGGATCTCCGCTCTTCGAACGCCGAATTCCACCAGCTGGCGATTCGCCTCCTCGATCTTTCTTTCGAGGCTGACGAGGTGCCCCGCGATCTCGCGGTTGCCCGACTCGACGAGCCGGATGGCCTGCCATGCGGCCAGCGAATCTTCCGACAGCCCCACGAGGATGTTGACGCCGGGAATGAATTCCGTCAGGGCCTTGCGCTCGAGCTCCTCGACGATCGCCTGCTTGAGCAGCGAGAGCACGGGCTTCCATGAACCGTCGAGGCGGGAACCGCTCCTGGCGAGCTTTCCATACAGCTGCTGCACGAGCACCTGGTACATCGTGGTCGCGCTCTTCAGCTCGAAGGCATTGAGAATGACATTCAACGGAATCAGCGTGACGTTGGACAGCACCGCCACCGTTCCCCATGCCTCGGCCGCCGACCGCGCACGGGCCAGGTCGCCGCGTACCTGCGCGAGCAACTGGATGCCGTCCTGGATCGCGAGCTGCTTTCTTCCGAGGGTCTCGAATTGAAGGGCCAAGTTCACGATGGAGCTCCTGCTGCTGCGGCGAAGGCGCAAGAGCGCATCTTGTCGAGGCGCCGTCCTCCAGTCATCTCTCCAACAGGGTATGACGGAAGGTGTACGAAGGTGTTTCCCACAGGACAACCAAAGAGTTTCCCCGTGCAGTACGAATTCCTACCAGGGCTCCGCGCAGCTCAACCCGAAAAAGTTGTCTATTGGGAAACTACTGGGTATCATCGACCGCGTGTCCAACCCCACCCAGGAGCCTCCCATGTCCGCAGTCTTCAAGGAACGCCTCTCCGGCAAGCTTCAGCCCACCATCGGCGGCTCGGTCTACGTCGACCCTGCCCAGCTCGAATGGCAGCCTTCCCAGTTCCCCAAGATCCAGATGAAGGTGCTCTACCGCAACGACGAGATCGGCGAGATGACCGTGCTGCTCAAGTGGGAGCCCGGTGCAGTCCTGCCCTTCCACAAGCACCCCGAGATCGAGCAGAGCTATGTGCTCGAAGGTTCGTTCTCCGACCACGACGGCATCTGCCGCGCCGGTCAGTTCGTCTGGCGCCAGCCCCTGTCGCTGCACGAGACGCGCTCCGACGAAGGCTGCACGATCCTGGCCATCTATCGCAAGCCCAACATCTTCTTCAACGCGGCCGGCTTCGAAGCGGGCAAGTAGGCCGGGGAGCCGCCCGATGAGCTTCGTCGTCACGGAGCCTTGCATCGCTTGCCGCTTCGGGGAATGCGTCGGCGTGTGCCCGGTCGATGCCTTCCACGCAGGCCCCAACTTCATGGTGATCGACCCGCGGACCTGCATCAACTGCGGGATCTGCGAGCTCGCATGTCCGGTCGAAGCGATTCGCGCCGACCATGCGCTGACGAGCGAGCAGCGCACGTATGCCGACCTCAATGCGAGGCTCGCCGAGGCATGGCCCGTGACCACGGCGACAACGCCGCTGCCGCGGGCCGAGGACTTCGCGGCCGAGAAGAACAAGCGGCATCTGCTCGTGTTGCCCTGATCGAGCGCGGCTGGCCATCGACGCCGGCGGATGACCTGCGAGACGGCGTGTCGGACCGCCCCGGCTGAATCTCCCCAGCCATGAAACATCCAAGCACCATCCATATGGATGGTGTTAGGATGGCCCATGCCGACCAAAACCAGCCCCGCCCCCATCGTCGCCCGCGCCCCCGAGTCCGAGAAGATCACCATCAACATGGGCTTCGTCGACCTCGGGCAGGTCGATCTGCTGGTGGCCGAGGGCTTCTATTCGAACCGCACGGATTTCATCCGCACCGCCATCCGCACGCACCTCGCGACGCATGCGGACGCGCTGCGCCAGGCGGTGTCGCGCAACATGCTGGTGCTGGGCCTGCAGCGCTTCTCCACGGCCGACCTCGAGGCCGTTCGCGCAGCCGGCGAGACGCTGCAGATCCGCGTGCTCGGCCTGGCCGTCATCGCCCCCGACGTGAGCCCCGCGCTCGCCAAGGCCACCATCGATTCGCTCACCGTGCTCGGTGCCCTCCACGCGTCGCCGGCCGTCAAGGCCGCGCTGGCCGACCGCATTCGCTGACCTTCCGGTCGGCATCCAAGGGACTTTCATCCATGAACACACTTTTATCGGGCCTGATGCGCGACGCTGCCCAACTCACGCGCGACGGCCGCCTCGTGGATGCCACGCAGCTCATCCAGCGCGCCCTGCGGGGCGAAACCTCGCCCACCGAGGCGCCCCCCACGGCCGCTCGACCGATGGTGGAGGACGATGTGATCGAAGCGCAGGTGCGCGTGGTCGACGTGCAGCCGACGCCCGAGCCACGCGCAGCCGAAGCGGCCGACGCCTGGACCCAGGGCAGCTTCACGCACCAGGGCCGCACCGTCGACTACATGCTCTTCGTGCCCGCCTCGGCCTCGGCGCAGCCGGCGGCCGCCAGGCCCCTGGTGCTGATGCTTCACGGCTGCACGCAAGGCGCGGCGGATTTCGCGGCGGGCACGCGCATGAACGAGCGCGCGCGCGAGAGCGGCTGCATCGTGCTCTACCCCGAGCAGGCGAAGCGCGCCCATGGCCAGAAGTGCTGGAACTGGTTCAAGACCCAGCACCAGGCGCGCGGGCGCGGCGAACCGGCCCTGCTCGCCGCGCTGACCGAGCACATCGTCGCGCAGCAGCGGGCGGACCGTTCGCGCGTCTACGTGGCGGGCCTGTCGGCCGGCGGCGCCATGGCCGATGTGCTGGGCCATTGCTATCCCGAGCTGTACGCCGCGGTCGGCGTGCATTCGGGGCTGCCGCATGGCGCGGCGCACGACATGATGAGCGCACTGAATGCGATGCGCACCGGCTCGCCCACGGCGCGCGGCGCCACGACGCAGGGATCGCCGCCGACCATCGTCTTCCACGGCGACGCGGACCCGACGGTGCATCCGGGCAACGGTCGCGCGATCGTCGCGGGCGCGATGCCCGGCACGGTCAGCGAGGGCCTGTCCGCGGCGGGCCGGCGCTACACCCGCACCGTGCATCCCGCGTCGCCAGGCCGTGGCGATGCCGAGCACTGGGTGCTGCATGGCGCGGGCCACGCATGGTCGGGCGGCAGTGCCGCGGGCAGCTACACGCAACCCGATGGCGTCGATGCCAGCCGCGAGATGCTGCGCTTCTTCCTGGCCCATCGATCGACGCTCGCCGACGCGCAGCAGCGGGCGTCTTGACTGGGCTCGCGGCGCGCTTTCATGCTGGGTGCTGCGTCGGCACTGGCCTGCGGCATCGGCATGCCGGCGGCCGCGGCGAACGGGATGAAGGCGAGCCCCGGGACGCGGCCACCCGGAGCACCGCGCGCCGGGCGCTCGCACGGGAGCGCGCCGCCATGTCTTTTGCCATAGGCGCATCCCGGCTGTTGCCCGACAATGGCCGCGGAGCCAGCCTGCTGCCTGACATACGGCTGCGTTGATCATCGAACAACCGATCGGATGCGTCCGGTCCCCCGAGTCAGGACAACATCGAATGGACACCCTGGAACTGGCCGAACACATCCGGCGCGACGTCGAAGCCATCGGCCGGATCAGCGCGGTGCCCTCCATGCTGCGGTTGATCTGCGAACAGACGGGCATGGGCTTCGCCGCCGTCGCGCGCGTCGACGGCGACAGCTGGACCGCCTGCGCGGTGCTCGACCGGATCAACTTCGGCCTCAAGCCCGGCGGCCAGCTCGAGGTCCACACCACCCTGTGCGTGGAATCGCGCGCGGCGCGCCAGCCCATCGCCTTCGACCACGCCAGCACGCACCCGGTCTTTCGCACGCACCACACGCCGCGCATCTACGGCATCGAGAGCTACATCTCGGTGCCGATCGTCAAGGGCGACGGCAGCTACTTCGGCAACCTCTGCGCGATCGATCCCACGCCGCACGACGTCGACAACGCCCGCACGATCGCGATGTTCCAGGGCTTCGCGGACCTGATCGGCCACACGCTGGAACTCGAGGACCGGCAGAGCGCGACCGAGGTCGCCCTGTTCGACGCCGAGGCGACCGCCGAGCTGCGCGACCAGTTCATCGCCGTGCTCGGCCACGACCTGCGCAATCCGCTGGCCTCGCTCAGCGCCATCGGCGAACTGCTGGCCCGGCGCGCGGCCGACCCCGACAGCACGCGCGCGGGCCTGCGCATCCGCGCCACCACGAAGCGCATGGCCTCGCTGATCGAGGACGTGATGGACTTCGCGCGCGGGCGCATGGGCAGCGGGCTCGACGTCGCTCGCGAGCAGATCCCCGACCTGGGCCTCGCGCTCGACGACGTGGTGGCCGAGATGCGCGCCGCGCATCCCGCGCGCGCCATCGCCGCCGACATCCAGGTGACGGACATCGTGCACGGCAGCCGCGGTCGCCTGCAGCAGGTGCTGTCGAACCTGCTGGGCAATGCCGTCTCGCACGGCGCGCCCGACAGCCCCATCGACGTGGCGGCCTGGACGCGCGACGGCTGGTTCGTGCTGAGCGTGAAGAACCAGGGCGAGCCCATTTCGCCCGGCAACCTGCAGAAGATCTTCCAGCCCTACTGGCGGCCCGCCGAGAGCCGCGGCCACGGCGGACTGGGCCTCGGGCTGCACATCTGCTCGCTGATCGTGAAGTCGCACGGCGGCACGCTGCAGGTGACCTCGACGGCGGAGCACGGCACGAGCTTCGTGGCGCGCATTCCGGTGCGGCCGGGGGTCGCGGCCGTCGCCTAGCTGGCCCCGAAGATGTCCTCGAGGTTGACCTCTTCAGGCTCCTGATTGAGGTTCACGCTCTTCTCGATGTGGTCGAGGTGATGCAGCATCAGCTGCGCGGCGCGCTCCGCGTCCTTCGACTTGATCGCCTCCACGATCAATGAATGCTCGTCGGCCCGGCAGCTCTCCGCCGGCGGCGCGTCGTACACCAGGATGATCAGGCAGGTCAGCGTGGACAGCTCGCGCTGCGTGCGCGCGAGCGTCGTGTTGCCGGCCAGGTCGGCGCACAGGTTGTGGAACTCCCCCGACAGGCGGATGACGGCCCGCTTGTCGCCCCGCGTGCGCGCGCCCATCTCCTGGTCCACGTGCGTGAGCAGGGCGTCGACCACGTCGGGCGTGGCCCGTTGCGCCAGCCGCCGCATGATCGCCGGCTCGATGACGCGGCGGGCCTCGAACACGTCGCGCGCCTGCTCGATCGTCGGCCTGGCGACGAACGCTCCCTTGTTCGGGATGAGCTCGACGATCTGCTCGTAGGCAAACCGGGTCAGCACTTCCCGTATGCGCGGCCGGCTCACCTTGAAGATTTCGGCCAGGCGCTCTTCGGCCAGCTTGGTCCCCGGCAGCAGCCGGTGCTCCTGGATCGCGACGTAGATCTTTTCGTAGATCTCTTCGCTGCTGTCGCGCTCACGGCGCGGCGCGGGGATGGCGGTGGAAGGCGTAGACATGTTTCCAGGCATTGGTTCTTCAGGTGCCAACAATTTTTTGGAAGATTGTAGAAAGTCTAACACTGTGTAGTGCGCCCGACGGGCGCCTTGCCGGGCTCACGATCGACCTCGTCTCCTCTGAGAAGTCGCCTACTCGGCATGGCCGCACAGCCAGCAGGGCCCTTCCAGCGCCATGTTCCGCATGCGCTGGGTGCGAGGGTTTGCCCTCCCTTCTTCGTCGCCCGACAAGCGGCTAAAGTTATGTCAACAATATTGCAGACGATCTGGCATATGTTTTGCAAACACAAATCGCCAGACGTTCTTAGGCAAAGAAATCCCATTTTGTTGAACATTTTTGGTGCGAGAGAACCCAAGTGAGTGCATCCCTTTTTGATCTAGTGATCCGCAATGCCCGCGCGGCAACGGCGTCTGACGTGTTCGACACCGACATCGGCATCAAGGACGGCCGGATCGTCCAGCTGGGGCGAGACCTTCCACGAGGCAGCCGCGAGATCGACGCGAAGGGCCGCGTCGTCACCCCCGGCGGCGTCGACGCCCATTGCCACCTGGACCAGCCCTCGCCGCCGCCGGTCAGGATGGCCGACGACTTCGACACCGGGACCATCTCCGCCGTCTGCGGCGGCACCACCACCGTCATCCCGTTCGCTGCGCAGCAAAAAGGCGGCAGCCTGCGCGCCGCCGTCGAGGACTACCACCGGCGCGCGGACGGCATCGCCCATGTCGACTATGCGTTCCACCTCATCGTCAGCGACCCGACGCCCGAGGTGCTGAATGCCGAACTACCCGCGTTGATCCGCGAGGGCTACACCTCGTTCAAGGCCTACATGACCTACGACGACCTGAAGCTCGACGACGGACAGATCCTCGACGTGCTCGATGTCGCGAAGCGCCATGGCGCGATCGCGATGCTGCATGCCGAGAACTCGGACTGCATCGAATGGCTCACCCAGCGGCTCGAGGCCATGGGCCGCAGCGCGCCGCGCTTTCATGCGCACTCGCGCCCATGCTGGTGGAGCGCGAAGCGACGCACCGCGCCATTGCACTCGCCGAGCTCGTGGACGTGCCGATCCTCATCGTTCATGTCTCGGGCCGTGAAGCCATCGAGCAGATCCGCTGGGGCCGCGCCCATGGATTGAACATCTTCGCGGAGACCTGCCCGCAGTACCTGTTCCTGACCGCGGAAGACCTGGGCATCGACGACAGCTATCACGGCGCGAAGTGCGTCTGCAGCCCGCCACCGCGCGACAAGGCCAACCAGGAGGTCATCTGGAACGGCCTGCGAGACGGCCTCTTCACCGTGTTCTCGTCCGACCACGCGCCCTTCAAGTTCGATGGCCCTGGCGGCAAGCACCCGAACGGCGAAGAAGTGGCCTTCCGCCACATCCCCAACGGCATTCCCGGGCTCGAGACGCGCATGCCCCTGCTCTATTCCGAAGGCGTGCTCAAGGGCCGCATCAGCCTCGAGAAGTTCGTCGAACTCACCGCCACCGGCCCCGCGAAGACCTACGGGATCCATCCGCGCAAGGGCGCCATCTGCATCGGTGCCGATGCGGACCTGGTGATCTGGGACGAGCGCGAGCTCACCATCCGCAACAGCGCGCTGCACCACGCCGTCGACTACACCCCCTACGAGGGCATGCAGCTCGGCGCCTGGCCCGCCTTCACGCTGCTGCGCGGCGAAGTGCTGTGGGACGGCAGCGCCTGCGTCGGCCCGAGGAACCAGGGCCGCTTCATCGCCGCCGGTCGCCCCTCGATCCTGCCGCCCGCCCATCTCGCCGCGGCCTGAAGCCCGGCCTCCCCGTGCGCCCTTCTCATTTCAACCACCCCAGAAACTTGGAAAGCCAGCAATGAACATCAAGACCGACGTCGTGCAATCGCTCGCAGGGCCAGCGGCCCGGGCCCTCTTCGCGGCATCGCTGCTCGGCGCGGTGCTCGCGCCCGCCGCCTTCGCACAGGATGCGAAATCGATCCTCGTGGTGGCCGGTCCCCGGACGCCCGAGTCCCTCGACCAGGAGTACCCGCCGACCGAGGCGACGCATGAAGCGAAGCGCAACATCTACGAGCGCCTGCTGGCCTACGACACGAAGATGGTCGACGGCGTCAAGGTCGAGAACTTCGACAAGCTCGTCGGCGCGCTCGCCGAGCGATGGGAGGTCTCCGCGGACAAGACCTCCATCACCTTCTTCCTGCGCAAGGGCGTGAAGAGCGCGGCCGGCAACGAGCTGCGGGCGGACGACGTGATGTGGTCGTTCGAGCGCGGCTGGAACAAGAACGCCAACTTCCGCTGGTACATGAACCAGATCCTCGGTATCACGAAGTACGAGGACGCGTTCAAGAAGATCGACGACATGTCGGTCAAGGTGACGCTGCCGAAGACCTCTCCGCTCATCGAGCGCATCTGGGTCAACAACGACCTCGGCATCCTGGACGCAACCGCGGCGAAGAAGAACGCCACCGCCGACGACGCCTGGGCATCGCGCTGGCTGTCCACCCATTCGGCATCGTTCGCACCGTACCAGGTCACGAAGTTCCAGTCGGGCCAGGAGGTGGTCTACGAGGCCAACCCGAACTACTACCGCGGCGCGCCGCAGATCAAGAAAGTGATCTTCCGCGAGATGCCCACCTCCGCCAACCGGCTCGCGGCACTGCAGGCCGGTGCGGTCGACGTGGCCGAATGGCTCTCGCCGCGCGAGCTCGCCACGCTGGAGAAGAACCCCCAGCTGAAGGTGTGGCAGGTCTTCGGCAACTACATCCACCGCGCGGAGATGAACAACACCACGCCGCCGTTCGACAACCCCAAGGTCCGCCAGGCGCTGAACTACCTGGTGCCCCGCGAGGACATCCTGAAGGCCGTGTACTACGGCAAGGCCCGGCCGACCAAGAGTCCGATCTCCGAGATCTATCCGGCCTACACAGACCAGTACTTCAAGTACAGCCTCGACGTCGAGAAGGCCAAGGCCCTGCTCAAGGAAGCGGGGCAGCCGTCGGGCTTCAAGACGCAACTCGGTTACCGCACCGGCGACCAGATCGAGGAGGAGATCGCCGTCATCCTGAAGACCGCCTTCGCGCGTGCCGGCGTGGAGGCCGAGCTCGTCAAGCTGCCCGCGTCGACGCTGGTCGAGCGCTACTCCAAGGGCACCATCCCGATGTATTTCTTCCGCGACATGGCCATCGTGCCGGACGCCGCCTATGTCGCCAACCTGTGGCTCAACAGCGCATCGCTGATCAACTATCCCAAGTTCAAGAACGCGGAAGTCGACAAGCTGATCAACGAAGGGCTGTCGAGCACCGACGAAGCCAAGCGCGAAGCCGGCATGAAGCGCGTGCAGCAGATCGTGATGGACCAGGCACCGTGGGTGTTCCTCATGAACCCGGGCTACCAGCTCGCCACGCGGGCCAGCGTGACGGGCTACAGCTGGTACACGCCGAACAGCAACAACTGGTCCGACTTCTCGAAGAAGTGATCCCCGCCGTGCCGGGCGATCCGCGGCTCGCGCGGACGCCCTGGCACACGCGAGCCATCCAACAAGGAAAGACATGACGCTACGCACGTCGCTGCGATCGCTACCGCGACCGCTTCGAATCGTCCTGGCCAGGCTGAGCATTCTGATTCCGCAGATGTTCGGCGTGCTGCTTGCCACCTTCCTGCTCATCCGGCTGCTGCCGGGCGACCCGGCCCTGCTCATGCTCGGCAACATGGCGACGCCCGAGCAGATCGCCAACCTGCGCGAGAGGCTGGGCCTGAACGGCAGCCTGTGGTCGCAGTTCACGAGCTATCTCTCCACCGTGGTGCACGGCGACCTGGGCACCTCCATGTTCACCGCCAATCCCGTGGCGGTGGACCTGCTCGATCGCGTGCCCGCCACGCTCGAGCTGATCACCTACGCCATGCTGCTGACCATCGTCGTCAGCCTGTCGCTGGCGGTCGTCTCGGTCGTCAAGCCCCGGGGATTCGTGAGCCGCTTCAGCAAGGTCTATGGCCTGGCCGCGGGCGCCGTGCCGGACTTCTGGGTCGGCCTGCTGCTGATCTACTTTCTGTTCTACGTCGCCGGCATCGCACCCGCGCCGTTCGGACGCATCGACGCCATCATCTCGGCGCCGCCCGCGGTCACCGGCTTCCTGACGATCGACACCCTGCTGGCCGGCGACACGGCGGCCTTCGCGTCGGCCGTGGGGCGCCTGTGCCTGCCGGTGCTGACCCTCGCGATCGTGAATGCCGGGGCGCTGATGAAGATGACCCAGATCGTCTTCGCCGACAACTACCGCAGCGAATACATCCGCCATGCGCGCGCGAGCGGTCTTTCGGAGCGCCAGCTCATCAAGAGCGCGCTGCGCAACAGCCTGCCGCCGATCATCACGATGGTCGGTTTCCTGTTCGGCTTCCTGCTGGGCGCCGCCGTGCTGGTCGAGACCATCTTCGCGTGGGGCGGACTCGGCCAGTACGCCGTCTCCGCGGTCATGAACAGCGACTATCCGGCGCTCCAGGGCTTCGTGCTCGTCGCCGCCGCATTCATCCTGATCGTCTACACCGTGGTGGACGTTCTCTACGGCATCGCCGACCCGAGGATCGAAGTATGAAGATCATGGCTGCCGCCCATCGGCGTGGCGCGAAGCTGACCCTGGCCATCGGACTCTCGCTGCTGGCCATGCAGTTCCTCGCGATCGTGTTCGCCCCCTGGATCGCGCCGTATTCCCCGGTCGATGCGGACCCGATCAATGCCCTGAAGTCGCCGTCCTTCGCGCACCTGTTCGGCACCGACGTGTCCGGCATGGACATCTTCTCGCGCGTGATCTTCGCGACGCGCATCAACCTGCTCATCAGCGTGACCGCGGTGGCCATCGCCTTCGTCATCGGCGTGCCGATCGGGCTGGCCATCGGCTACTACAAGGGCTGGGCGAGTTCCTTCGCGATGCGCATCTTCGACTTCGTGCAGTCCTTTCCCGTCTTCGTGCTGGGCATGGTGCTGGTCTCGGTCATGGGCCAGGAGATATGGAACGTCGCCATCGTGCTGGCCGTGCTCTTCACGCCGGTGTTCGCGCGCCTGATCCGTGCCGAGGTTCTGTCGCTGCGCGACCGGCCCTTCATCGCCGCGGCGCGCTGCAGCGGTGCGACCGACGGCGCCATCATGTTCCAGCACATCCTGCCGAACGCCCTGACCCCGGCCATCGTCCAGATCTCCATCAGCATCGGGATGGCGATCCTGCTGACCGCCGGGCTGTCCTTCGTCGGCGCGGGCGTGCGGATGCCCACGCCCGAATGGGGGCTCATGGTGAGCAACGGCGCGCAGCAGATGATCCTCGGCGTGTGGTGGGTCGCGCTCTTCCCGGGCCTGGCCATCGTCTTTTCGGTGCTGACATTCGCTCTGCTGGGCGATGCCGCCAAGCAGATGTTCGATCCCCAGACGAGGAGCGCTCCATGAACCAGGTCGCAGACGCGTTGCTCGAGGTTCGCAACCTCAGCGTCGGTTTCTCCGATGCACAGGCCTCCCCCGCCCTGCGCGGCGTGAGCTTCAGCTTGCGGCCGGGAGAGATCCTCGGCATCGTCGGGGAAACCGGAGCGGGAAAGTCGCTTCTGGCGCGCGCCATCATCGACATGCTGCCCGGCGACGGCCGCATCCTCGATGGCGAGGTCCTCGTTCGCGGCCAGGCCGTCTCGAAGATGACGGAAACCCAGAAGCGCGGACTCCGCGGTGGCGAGGTCGCCCTGATCGGCACGAACGCGAAGTCCCTGCTCGACCCCGTCGTCAAGGTGGGAGAGCAGATCGCCCGCGTGCTTCGCGCCCACCGCGGCATCGACAAGGCGCAGGCCTGGCGCGAGGCCATCGCCCTGTTCGAGCAGGTCGGCATCGTCAATCCGGAGCGCCGCGCCCATGCCTACCCGCACGAGCTGTCCGGCGGCATGGCGCAGCGGGTCGTCATCGCGATGGCACTGATCGCGCAACCCAAGGTCCTGCTCGCGGACGACGCCACGCTGGGGCTCGATGCCACGATCCAGCTGCAGGTCCTCGACCTGCTGGTCCAGAAGGGCCGCGAGCTCGGTCTCGCCGTGGTGCTCATCACCCACGACCTGGGCATGGTCGCCGCGTACTGCGACCGCGTGGGCATCATGAAGTCCGGCGAGCTGCTCGAACTCGAGAGCGTGCACTCCTTCCTCACGCAGGGTCCGCGGCATCCCTACAGCCGCGAGCTGCTCGAAGCGGCCAAGGTGCGTCCGCTTCCGATGGTTCCCGACGCTTCCGCGAGCGCGGGCTCGGGCAGCGGGCAGCCCCTGCTCGAGGTCACGGACCTGGTCAAGACCTTCCATGTCGACGGCTCCTCCGACGTGGTGCGCGCCGTCGACCATGTGTCGCTGACCATCGCGCGCGGCGAGACCCTCGCCCTCGTGGGCGAGAGCGGTTCCGGCAAGACGACGATGGGCCAATGCCTCGTCAGGCTGCTCGCATCCGACGCCGGCTCGATCCGCTTCGACGGCCAGGAAACGCTAGCGCTCTCGGACAAGGCGTTCCGGACGGTGCGCCGGCGCATGCAGATGGTGTTCCAGGAGCCCTACGTCGCCTTGAACCCGCGATGGCGCGTGCGCGAGCTGGTGGCGGAGCCGCTGAAGCTCGGCGAGGCGCTGTCGCGAACCGAGCGCGACGCCCGCGTGATGGAGTTGCTCGAGCTGGTCGGCATCGCCAGCGCGAAGGCGAACGCCTATCCGCACGAACTGACGGCCGGCGAGCAGAAGCGCGTCGGCATCGCGCGCGCACTGGCCGTGCGGCCCGATTTCGTCATCTTCGACGAACCGACGACCGCGCTCGACATTCGCGTGCGCGCCCCAGATCATCGACCTGGTGCGCGACCTGCAAAAGCGCATGGGGCTGTCCGCGCTGTTCATCACGCATGACCTGAACTCCGTGCGCTCGCTGGCCCACTACGTCGCCGTGATGCGCCACGGAAAGATCGTCGAGCAAGGCCCGACCGAACAGATCTTTTCGCATCCCAAGGAGGCCTACACGCGCAAGCTGCTGGAGGCCGAGCTTCCCATCGAGGCGAAGGAACCGGTTGCGACCCCGACCCTGGAGACTGCCGAGGCCCCATGACATTCGATCGAACGAACACCAAGCCGGTGCTGGTCACCGGCGCCGCGGGCCTGGTCGGCCGCACGCTCGCGCGCCGGCTGGCCGAGCAGCAGCGCGCCTTCATCGCGCTGGACCGAAGCGCGTCGGTCACCGAGGACGGCATCGAGATCGTCGGCTGCGATCTGGGCGACGTGCACCGCATGTACGCGCTCACGCGGGAGGGGATCGATTCGGTCGTCCACTGCGGGGCGTTCTCCGGGCCCATGGTGGCCCGCGATACGCCGCACGCGATGGTGCAGGTGAACATCGTCGGCACCGCCAACATGCTCGAGCTGGCGCGCGTTCACGAGGCCCGGCGCTTCGTCTACTGCTCGTCGACCAGCGCCTATGGCGTCGTTCGATCGCCGGGCCCGGTCGCTGAGGATTGCCTGCTGCAACCCGCGAGCCTGTACGGCGCGAGCAAGGTCGCGTCCGAATACATCACGACCTCCTATGCGCAGCAGTACGGCCTGTCCGCGGCCAGCATCCGCCTGTCGTGGGTCTATGGACCTGGCAGGACGACGGACTGCGTGGTCCGCACCATGATCGAAGATGCGCTCGCCGCGCGCCCCACGCGCATGGCGTTCGGCTCGGACTTTCCCCGGCAGTTCATCCATGTCGACGACGCCGTGGACGGCCTGCTCCAGGCGCTCGATGCCGAATCCCTGCCCAGGACGACCTACAACGTCACGGGCAACACGCGCGTGACGCTGGGCGAGCTCGCGCAGCTGGTGCGCCGTGTCTTTCCGACAGCCGACATCGTGTTGCAGCCCGGGCCGGACCCGGTGGACGAGTTCCAGGAACAGTTCAGCATCGAGGCGGCACGGCGCGACCTCGGCTACGAGCCCCGGGTCTCGCTCGAACAGGGCATCCGCTCGTACGCCGAATGGATCGAGGCACGCCGGAGTGGGCGGCCATGATCGAGATCGAGCCGCGCCCTCTCTCGCAAGCCGAGTTCGCGCCCTTCGGACGCGTCATCGAGGCGCCTGCCCTGCCGCGGCGGGACTACTTCGACGCGGAACTGGCCTCGCGTCGATCGCACGCGAGCGCTTCGCTGTCCCTGGTCACGAACGATCCGGTGCGCGAAAGCAGGCTCGCGTTCGGCAGCCTCGAATGCCATCCGCACTCGTCCCAGTCGTTCATTCCCATGAACGCCGGCCGCTGGCTGGTGGTCGTGGCGCCCGACGCGCTCGGCCGCCCCGACATGCGGCAGGCGCTCGCCTTCATCGCCGGCCCGTCGCAGGGCACCACCTTCCGTCCCGGCGTCTGGCACCTCGGCCTGCATGTGCTCGACAGGCGATCGACGCATGCCATCTTCATGTGGCGCGACGGGACCGAAGGCGACGAGACCTTCGTCGACGTCGAGCCGACGACCATCGATTTGTCCAAGATCCAGAAAGCAGCTTGATCGTGAACCACCTTCAAAGAGACTTCGTCGGCTATGGCCGCAATCCTCCCGATCCGAAGTGGCCAGGCGGCGCGCGGCTCGCCCTCAACTTCGTCCTCAATTACGAGGAGGGGTCCGAGCCTTCCGTCCACGACGGAGAGGGCCTCACCGAGACCTGGTTCACCGAAAGCCACGGCCTGGCCAACCTCGAGGGACGAGACCTCGCAGCCGAGGGGCTCTTCGAGTATGGGAGCCGGGTGGGTTTCTGGCGGGTCATGCGGCTGCTGCAGGAGCGTTCGCTGCCCGCCACGATCTTCGGTTGCGCTCTGGCGCTCAAACGCAACCCCGAGGCTTGCGATGCCATCAAGGCGTCGGGCTTCGACGTGTGCTCGCATGGATGGCGCTGGATCCAGCACTATCGGTTGTCGCAGGACGAGGAGCGCGAGCACATCCGTCGCGCCGTCGAGTCCCTGACCCATTCGATCGGCGAGCGCCCGCAGGGCTGGTACTGCCGCTACGCACCGAGCGTCCATACGCGCCAGCTTCTGGTCGAGGAAGGCGGCTTTCTCTACGACTCGGACTACTACGGCGACGAGCTGCCGTTCTGGACGCGGGTCGACGGCCAACCGCACCTGGTGGTCCCCTACTCGCTGACCAACAACGACGGCCAGTTCGCCGCGGGCGTCAGCACCGGCAACGACTGGTACGGCTTCCTCAAGGATGCCTTCGACATGCTCTACAAGGAAGGCCGGACCCAGCCCAAGATGATGTCCGTCGGCCTGCACATGAGGCTCGTGGGCCATCCCGCGCGCGCCGCTGCGCTGGAGCGCTTCCTCGACTACATCCGCCAGTTCCCCGACGTCTGGGTGACGCGGCGCATCGACATCGCCCGGCACTGGCGGCACGTGCATCCGGCGCCCGCAACCCAAGGAGCCGAATCATGAAGAGCCCGTTCGATCTTCCGGCCGCAAGGCCGTCGTCACCGGAGGCAGCCGCGGCATCGGCGGCGCCATCGCCGAGCTGTTCCTCGAACATGGTGCCGAGGTCGCCATCTGCCATCTGGGCGACGAGGCCAATGCCAGCGCGCTGCGCGAGCGGATGGCCGCCAGGGGGCACGCGCTCCATTGCACCGAATGCGATGTCTCCAGCCCCGCAGCCGTCGACCGGTTCGCCGAATGGGCCACGCAGCGGCTCGGCCAGGTCGACATCGTCGTCAATTCCGCGGGCGTCGGCGGCGGCGACCGGCCCTTCGAATCGACCGACGAGCGCGACTGGGATTTGACCGTCGGCGTGAACCTGCGCGGCACGATGCTGGTGACGCGGGCCTTCTTCGCGAGCATGACCTCGCGCCAATGGGGACGCGTGATCAACGTCGCCTCGCAGCTCGCCTACAAGGGCGCGCCCGGCCTCGCCCACTACTGCGCGGCCAAGGCCGGCGTCGTCGGATTCACGCGTGCGCTGGCCTATGAGGGCGCCGCGCGCGGCGTGCTGGTCAATGCCATCGCGCCGGGACCCGTGGACACCGATCTGTTGCGCAATCACAGCGAGCAGTGGCTGGCGTTCGAGAAGAGCCAGCTGCCGGTCGGCCGGTTCGGCGAGGTGGGCGAGATCGCACCGACCGCGCTGCTGCTGGCGTCGGAAGCGGGTGCGTTCTACGTGGGGCAGACCCTGTCGCCGAACGGGGACGACGTCATGCTCTGAGGCTGCGTAGACAGCCCTAGATCAGCCCCCGCGTCGCCGCCTTCAGCGTCGCGGCCGCGCGCGTCGTGCATCCGAGCTTCTGGAACACGCGCTCCACGTGCGTGCGCACCGTGCTGGGACTGATGCCCAGCGCGCGCGCCACCTCCTTCGTGTTGACGCCCTGGCTGATGCAGCGCAGCACCTCGAGCTCGCGCTGGGACAGCGATGCATCGTCCTGCGCCGGCGCCGCGGGCTTCGGCGGCACCGCGCCCGGCAGCGTGCTGGCGCACAGCGCCTCGACCACGGCCACATCGAAGCGGCCAGCCGCGGCGTCCTCGTTCATGCGCTCGGCTGCCTCTTCCCCGCGTCAGCGCCTCGCGCCACGGACGGCGCGTGCAATGCGACCACCACTGTTCGGCCGCGGCGACGACCTGCCCTTCCAGCGGCATGGCCGCACCCGAGCGGCCACGGAAATGGCCCGAGCCATCGCGCCGCTCGAAAGCGAAGGACGCGATCTCCGCTTCGGCCGCGAGGCCGTCGATCTGCCCGGCGGCGCGCGAGGTCCAGTAGGGCACCAGCCGCACGCGCTCCAGCGCCGAGGCCTGCAGCGGCCCGGGCGTGTTCCAGATCGCATTGGGCACCGAGGCGCGTCCGATGCCATGGATCAGCCCCGCCTTGTAGGCGCGGCTACAGCCGGCCTCGTCCAGCCCCATGCGCGCGCCGCAGTCGCGCGCCAGGCTGGCCACGCGGCGTGAGTAGCCGGTCATCCACGGCAGCTTGAGGTCGATCACGTCGCCGACCAGTTCCAGCCCCATGGGCCGGCGCATCGAGTCCCGGCTGTTCCGCCGCCTCCGCCCATGGCGCGGCGGGTGCATCGAGCGCCTGCATCCAGGCCGCGAGATCGGCCGCGCTGGCGTCGAGCAACGCGGCCGGGTAGAGGCTGTCCGCGCGGCCGCGCACCAGCGCGAGCGCCTGCTCGATGCCGTAGAGGCGGCCGAAGATCTCGAGGTCGCTGGCCAGCGCCACCACATAGGTCGAGAACGGCACCGCCTCGCCGCGCAGCAGGCCCGGCACGCCGCTGCCGTCGTAGGCCTCGAACACCGCGCGCAGCGTGGCTTCGGTGTCGTGGCTCAGCCCCAGCGTGTGGGCGATGTCGCCGGCGATCTCGCAATGGATCTCGGCCATGGCGAGCACCGCACCGGGCACCGGCGCGCTGTCGTGGGGCTGGCGCATGCGCGGTGCCGACGAGGCGAGCAGGGCCCGGCGACCCTCGACGTCGTCGTCGAGGAAATCGGCGAACTCCTGCGCATTGGCCGTGCAGCCCGACCAGCGCAGCAGCGCGGCATGGCGTGCCGCCTCGATCTGCGGCGCGGTGCAGCCGGCCCGCGCCGCGATCTTGCCCGCGAGCCAGGCCGTGCGCAGCGAATGGTCGATCGGCTGGCCCATGCTCAGGTCGCCGATGAAGGCCAGCGCGCGGACGGCGTCGAAAACGGGGATGGTCGTGTCGTCGGACATGGCCGATTTTGCGCGCGTCGGTCATTCGACCGATACCGGCCGCGGGGGCAGCCGGAAGAATCGTGGCATCCACCGCTCGACGGGCGGCCCCCTCCTCTCTCGCGGCTTCCACCGCCTCTTCCTCATGTCCGACATCCTGCAGAAACCCATCCCCGCGCGCCGCCTGGTTGCGCAAGCTCTATTTCACCCGCGCCGCCTTCTCCTTCGCCTGGGTCGCGCTGGCCTTCACCGTCGCCAAGCAGTCGCCCGCGCTGGCCACCGTGCTGCTGATCGCCTACCCCGCCTGGGACGCCTTCGCCAACCTGTGGGACGCCCGGATGAGCGGCGGCGCGCAGGCCAACCCCACGCAGATGCTCAACCTCTGGATGAGCACCCTGGTCACGCTCGCGGTCGCGGCCTCGCTCGTGGCCGGATGGCAGGTCGTGCTGCTGATCTTCGGCGTCTGGGCCATCGTGTCGGGCCTGCTGCAGCTGGCCACGGCCCTCCGCCGCCGCAAGGCCGAACGCGGCCAGTGGGTGATGATGCTCAGCGGCGCGCAGTCCGCGCTGGCGGGCGGGCTCTTCATCTCACGGCAGGGCACCGATGCGCCGATTCCGCAGACGCTGGCGGGGTATGCGGCGGTGGGGGCGGTGTATTTCCTGATCTCGGGGGTGGTGATTCTGGTGCGGGAGCGCAGGCGCTGAAACGTCGGTGCGCCACCACTTGGCGCACACGGCAACGGGTCCGACGACTCCCCGCGTTATGCAGCCTTGCGACGGCGAGCTTGCGCCAAGCCCTTCGGTCTGGACAGCTTCACCACCGGCGCCATGCCGGCGGTGGCGGCCATGTCAATCAGCGTGTCCAGGGAGAACAGGTTGATCCTTCCCCGGACCAGGTCGGAGATGCGCGGCTGCGTCACGCCGAAGAGCTGCGCCGCCTCGGTTTGCGTCATGCCTTGCTGCCGAATGACTTCGGCCAGGCTGATCATCAGATCGGCACGAGCGCGCATGCTGGCCGCTTCCTGGGGCGTGCCTGCAATGGCGTCGAAGGCGCTGTCGAAGCGGCGGGTTCCGGTCATGATGCGAACTCCTCCAGGGCAATTTATACAAGTTTTTGTATTGCCCCCTTGGAGTCCCGCACGCGCTGACGACGATTTCGTTTCTCGAACGGGTGTTCGCTCAAGGCGGCAACACCAACGGCCCGCAATCCGAATCCGCGATGAAGGTCGCAATCAGCGACGCCGGCTTCACCGGATCGGGGTTCTCCGCGAACAGGTGCAGCGCGCGCGGCGGCTCGAACCAGGTCTGGCCGGCCTGGTATTCGACCTGGGGGCCGCCCGCCATCTGCGAGCGCACGGTGCCGCTGACCACCACGGCCTGCACGGAGCCCGGGTGCCGGTGCGCGGGCGTGTAGGCCAGCGGCGGGAACTCGACCAAGGCGGTGGTGATGGACTTGCCCGCCACGTTCGGCAGCGGCTCGCACGACAGCGGCCGCACGGACGTCTGCGGGCGCGCGGCGCTGCCCTCGGGCGCGGGTGTCGAGGCGAACATCGGGCGCGTCACGCTGCTGCAGAGGTCGTCGAGCCATGCGACGGTGGCCTGCTTGCCCGTATGCGGCACCAGGGCCCACGCGGCCGCGCCGAGGGCGAGCGCCGCGAGCGACAGCGCGACCGCATGCCGCGGCGCGCGCGGCCAGGGCCGGGCCGCGATGCTCACGACTTAGCCTCCGCGCCCAGGCGCATCGACGGGGTCCAGCCCAGCAGGCGGCGCGCTTTGCCGCTGTCGACCTCGGGGTTGTCCTCGGTGACGTTGAAGACACCACCGGCCGAATGGCGCCAGGCCAGCAGCGCGGCCCAGGCGGCCGCTTCGACATGCACGGGGCTCGCGCCCTTGGGCTCGTCGACGCCGGTGCCCGGGCCGTAGAGCTGGCCGTAGCGCAGCACGGTGCCGGTGATGCCGTGCGCGTGAAGCACGGCCTGCTCGAGCGCCACCACGCCGCCCACGCTGACGCGGCGCGCGCCTTCGGCCTCGGTGTCGAGCGGCTGCGCTTCCGCATACGGCTTGGGACCCGGCGCGTAGGCCCACGCGATGCTCTGGGCCACCATGCGCACCGCGCCCGCGGCGCGCGCGGCCTCGACGAGGTTGCGCGTGCCCTCGGTGCGCACGCGGGCATTGCGCGCCGTGGCCTCGGCCATGCGCACGCGATCGAGGCCGCGCGGCAGGTCGGTGAGCTGGTGGATCACGCCGTGCGGCGCGATGCGCACCAGCGCGGCCTTCAGCGCCGCTGCATCGAACACGTCGACCAGCACCGGCTTCACGCCCTGGGCCTCGAGCGCCGCGGCGCGCTCGGGCTGGCGGGTGCTGCCGTGGACTTCGTAGCCGGCCTCGCACAGCAGCGGGATCAGGGCCGAGCCGATGGCGCCGGTGGCGCCGGCCAGGAAAATTCTTTCGCTCATGGCGTTCTTTCTCGGATGCGGATGCTTTGGAGCCTCCAGCTTAGGCAGCCGATGGTCCGGCGCACAGTGCCAAGAATCGGTGGATCGGATGGACCATCGCGGCCCACCACGAGGCGCACTCAGCCTTGCCGCACCAGCGCCAGCAGCCGCGCGCAGGTCTCGGCCGCGATCTCCACGCGCAGGTCCGCCACGCCGAGCAGCAGCCCGGTGTTCTCGGGCCCGGGCCGCGCGTACCACGGCGACAGCGGCACCGGCGTCAGGCCGTGCGCCGCGAGCGACTGCGCCAGCGCCAGGTCCGACACGCCCGGCGCGAGGCGCAGCAGCACGGTCAGGCCCGCGGCGATGTAGGTGGCCGATGCGGCATCGAGGCAGGCGACCAACGCCGCGCGCCGCTGCGCATAGACCTGCCGGGTGCGGCGCAGGTGGCGCAGGAAATGGCCGTCGCGCAGGAAGGCAGCCACCGCCAGCTGCACCAGCGGCGCCGGGGCCGGCGGCACCACCGCCGCATGGCGCGCGAAGCGCTCGACCTGGTCCGCCGGCACGACCAGGAAACCGAGCCGCAGCATCGGGCTGATGGTCTTGCTGAAGGTGCCCACGTGCAGCACGCGCGCGCCGTCGCCCGCGGCCACGAGCGAGGGCGCGGCGCGGGCGCCGAGCTGCAGCTCGCCCAGATAGTCGTCCTCCACCACCCAGGCCCGCGCGCGCTCGGCCCAGGCGAGGATCGCCTGCCGCCGCCGCGCCGACAGCGCCACGCCGAGCGGCGCCTGCTGCCCCGCGGTGACGACGGCCAGCGCCGTATCGGGCGCGCGTGCCACGCCCTCGTCGACCACCAGGCCTTCGGCATCGACCGGCACCGGCACCGGCTCGACGCCGAGCGCCTGCAGACAGCGGCGCGTGGTGGGATAGCCGGGATCCTCGGTCCAGGCCGAGGTGCCGCGCAGCCCGAGCGCCTGCACCGCGAGCGAGAGCGAACCCGCGTAGCCGGTGGTGACGAAGACCTGCGCGGCCGTGCACGGCAGCCCGCGCGCGAGCGAGAGGTAGGCCGCGATCTCGCTGCGCAGCGCGAGCTCGCCGCGCGGGTCGGGATTGATCTGCCGCGCATGCGAGGTGGCGCGCACCGCGCCGGTCATGATCCGCGACCAGACCTTGGCGGGGAACAGGTCCTGCGCCGGATTCGCCATCTGGAAGATGCCCGAGCGGCCAGGGAAGCTCGGGATGGTGCCGCCGGGCGCCGATGGAATCGCCACCGCGTCCCGCGGGCGCGACGGCGGCGGCAGGTGCTCGGCGACGAAGGTGCCGGCCGCGCCCAGCGAGACGATCAGTTGCGCATCGAGCAGCCGCTCGTAGGCCGCGCTCACCGTGCCGCGCGCCACGCCGAGCTGCGAGGCCAGGTCGCGCCACGACGGCAGGCGCGCGCGCGGCGCGAGCCGGCCCTCGCGGATGGCCGCGCGCAGGCCCGCGGCGATCTGTTCGCTGACCGGCTCGCGTGCCGCGCGGTCGATTCGTAGCTGGAGCTTCGACATGGGCGGATGTTAAGCAAGGAGGCCTTGCGGCCGCTGCGTGCATCGGCGCGCCGCGACAATGGCCGCCACCTCATGACGCCTCCCAGCCTGCTCACCGCCCTGCTGCCCCTGATGGCCGATCTGGCCCAGGACCTGCCCGAGGCCGAACGCCATCGCCGCCTGCTCCAGGCCCTGCGCGCCCTGCTGCCCTGCGACGCCACCGCGATGCTGCGGCTCGACGGCGAGTGGCTGGTGCCGCTGGCCGTCGACGGCCTCGGCCGCGACACGCTGGGCCGGCGCTTTCGCGCGAGCGAGCATCCGCGGTTCGCCCAGTTGCTCGAGGCGCCCGGCCCCGTGCGCTTCGCGGCCGACTGCGGCCTGCCCGATCCCTTCGACGGACTGGTCGAAGGCGTGCAGGGCCATCTGCCGGTGCACGACTGCATGGGCTGCGCGCTGCGCGTCGACGGCAGGCCCTGGGGCCTGCTCACGCTCGACGCGCTCGAGGTCGGCCGCTTCTCGCGCGTCGAACTCGATGTGCTCCAGGCCTTCGCGAGCCTCGCGGCCGCCACCGTGGTGGTGGCCGCACGCATGGACGGCCTGGCCGCGCGTGCCGAGGACGAGCGGCTGCGCGCCGACAGCTATGCGCGCGCGGGCGGCCAGGCACCGCGCCAACTGATCGGCCACGGCGCCGCGCACAAGCGGCTGCTCAGGGAGATCGCGCTCGCGGGCCCGAGCGAACTCTGCGTGCTGATCCAGGGCGAGACCGGCGTGGGCAAGGAGCTGGTGGCGCAGGCGCTGCATGCGGCCTCGCCGCGCGCGAAGCGGCCGCTGGTCAGCATCAACTGCGCGGCCCTGCCCGACAACCTGGTCGAGAGCGAACTCTTCGGCCATGTGCGCGGCGCCTTCACCGGCGCGGTGACCGACCGCCGCGGCAAGTTCGAGCTCGCCGACGGGGGCACGCTGTTCCTCGACGAGGTGGCGGAATTGCCGCTGCCCGTGCAGGCCAAGCTGCTGCGCGCGCTGCAGGACGGCCAGATCCAGCGCCTGGGCTCCGACCGCGAGCATCGCGTGGACGTGCGCGTGATCGCCGCGAGCAACCGCAACCTGGCCGACGAGGTGCGCGCGGGCCGTCTGCGCGCCGACTTCTACCACCGGCTCAGCGTCTATCCGCTGCAGGTGCCGCCGCTGCGCGAGCGCGGGCGCGACGTGCTGCCGATCGGCGGCTTCTTCCTCGAGGAGGCGCGCGTGCGCATGGGCCTGGGCGGCGTTCGGCTCGACGCGGGCGCGCAGGCCGCGCTGCTGGCCTACGACTGGCCCGGCAACGTGCGCGAGCTCGAGCACCTGCTGGGCCGCAGCGTGCTCAAGGCGCTGGGCCGGCATGCGCAGCGTCCGCGCATCCTCACGCTGAGTGCCGAGGACCTGGGGCTCGCCAGCCCGCCCGTGGCCCCGCCGAACATCGAGCCCGCGGCAGCGAGCCCCGGCGGCGATGCGGCCAACGCGCAAGCTGGCCTGCGCGAGGCGATGGCGCAGTTCGAACGGACGATGGTGGAGCAGGCGCTCGAGCGCCACGGCTTCAGCTGGGCCGCCGCGGCGCGCGCCTTGCAGGTCGACCCGGCCAACCTCGCGCGCACCGCGAAGCGGCTGGGCGTCGCGCGTCGCTGACCGCGGGGCGATTCACTCGAGCGCCGAAGCCGGCCCGAAGAACTCGAAGCGCGACTGCGCATCGGGCACGCCCCATGCGCGCAACTCGCGCCGCACCTGCTGCATGAAGGGCTTGGGCCCGAGGAAGTAGGCATCGACGTCGCGCGTGTGCGCGGGCAGCCAGGCCGCGAGCTTCTCGCGGTCGAGCCGGCCGACCGCATGCGGACGCGCGGCATCGCTCGTGTCGCTCTCGTCGTAGCAATAGAAGCGGCTCAACCCCGGATGCCGTGACGCCATGCCGTCGATGTGCTCGCGGAACGCATGCACCGCGCCGTTGCGCGCGCAGTGGATGAACACCACCTCGCGCTGCGTGGCCAGTGCCTGCTCGAGCATCGCGAGCGTGGGCGTGATGCCCACGCCGCCGCTGATCAGCACCAGCGGCCGCGCGCTGTCGGCCAGCGTGAACTCGCCCGAGGGCGGCAGCAGCTGCAGCGTGTCGCCCTCGTGCACGTCGTCATGCAGGTGGTTCGAGGCCACGCCGCCGGGCTCGCGCTTCACGCTGATGCGGTAGCTGCGGCCGTTCGGCGCGGCCGACAGCGAATAGTTGCGGCGGATGTCCTTGCCGTCGACCCGCAGGCACAGGCCGATGTACTGGCCCGGCGCGAAGTCCATCAACGGCCCGCCATCGGCCGGTGCGAGATGAAACGAGATCGATCTCCGCGCTCTCGGCCTGCTTGCGCGCCACCGTGAACGCGCGCATGCCGCGCCAGCCGCCCGGCGCCGCGGCCTGCACGTCGTAGAGCTGCTTCTCGGCGCCGATGAGGATGTCGGCGAGCTGCCCGTAGGCGGCGGCCCAGGCATCGATCACCGCGTCGGTCGCGACCTCGGCGCCGAGCACGTCGCGGATGGCGCGCAGCAGGCAGCCGCCGACGATCGGGTAGTGCTCGGGCATCACCTGCAGCGCCACGTGCTTGTTGACGATCTGCGTCGCGAGCGGGCCCATGGCCTCGAGCCGGTCGATGTTCTTCGCGTACATCAGCACGCCGTTGGCCAGCGCGCGCGGCTGGTCGCCCTTGGCCTGGTGGGTCTCGTTGAAGAAGGGCCGCACCTCGGGATGCTCGGCCAGCAGCATCCGGTAGAAGTGGGTGGTGAGCGCCTCGCCGCCCTGCTCGAGCAGGGGCACGGTGGACGAAACGATGGCGCGCTGGGTGGCGGTGAGCATGGGACCTCGGGTTGGTGTTGAAAGACGGGGCTTTCAACGCAACCGGTGTGCCATGCGCAAGGGCCTTTCAAATCAACGGCTTAGCTGCCTTCATGTCGAATCGACTGCCCGATGGTTCGAGTCGATTCGACTGCTCCCGTCGAATCGACCGGGCTCTTCCGCTCGATGTGCGTCCCGCAGCGCCTATCCCTTTTTCCGCGGCCGCCCGCGCCCGCCGCCCTTCGCCTTGGGCGCCAGAACCGCCGCGGCCTCTGCGTCCGGGCCAGCGTCCACCGACGCCGACGCATAGCGCGCCAGCACGTCCCGGATGTCCACGCCCGCGCGAATCGGTGGCAGCGCGCGGTCGGCCACCGCTTCGAGGTGCCGCTGCATCACGTCGGCGGCCGTTGCGAAATCGCCTTTGGCCAGGGCGTCGACGATGTCCGCATGTTCGGTCACGGCGCATTCGCTGGAGTGCGGCCGGCCATAGGTCGCGAGGATCAGCGAGCAACGCGAGACCACCTCGCGCACATAGCGCTCGAGCAGCTGGTTGCCCGTCATCGCGGCGAGCTGCAGATGGAACTCGCCGGCCAGGCGCATCGAGCGCACGGCATCGCGCCCCGAGGCCTGCTGCTCCTTGACGACGTGCGAGCGCAGCGTGGACTCGTGCGCCGCCGAGAGCTTGCCCGACAGCGTCTGCACCACCGTGCGCTCGAGCCCGTTGCGCACCTGGAAGATCTCGCGGCCCTCCTCGAGGCTGGGGTTGGCCACGAAGGCGCCGCGGTTGGGCTTGAGCTCGACCAGGCCTTCGACCGCGAGCCGGCCCAGCGCCTCGCGCGCGATGGTGCGGCTGGCGCCGAAGCTCTCGCCGATCGCGTCCTCGGGCAGGCGCGCGCCGGGCTGGAGGCTCTGCTCGATGATGGCCAGCCGCAGGGCCTCGTGCACGGTCTCGGTCCGCGTGCGGCCGAGCTTGTCGTCGGGAACAGTGGCGGGGCTCGGCGGGCGTCTGGAGGGTGGCACGGGGCTGGGTGTCGCGTGGCGAAAGGATCGGGAAGCGCGATTATTGCGCCCGCGGCCGTGCCGGTGCCCCGCTCAACGGGAGGGTTCGCGGCAGCTTGCGCGGGGCCGCCCAAGCCTCGAGGATCTCTATCGCATCCCACGGCAGGTGCTGCTCGGCGGGCGTCAGGCCCTCGGCGAGCGTGGCACCGGCCACGCGGCGCAGCTCGTCCACGTCGATGGGATGGCGTGCCGCCACGGGCAGCCCCTCGAAGGCCGCGCCCGATTGCACGAGCGTCGCGGCATGGAACAGCCGACGGATGCCCGCCACGCGCATCGCGGCCACGCACATCGCGCATGGCTCGCACGACGAATACAGCTCGCAGTCCGACAGGTCGACGCGGCGCAGCCGCCGGCAGGCATCGCGGATGGCCTCGACCTCGCCATGCGAGGTCGGGTCGAAGTGCGCGACCGAATGGTTGAAGCCCTCGCCGACCACCTGGCCGTCCTTCACGATCACCGCGCCGAAGGGTTCGGTGCCGGGTTTGGCGAGTGCCTGCGCGGACAAGGCCAGCGCCTGCCGCATGAATCTCTCTTCGTACATGTGTGCTCCAGTTTCGAAGGGGCGTCAGGCGTTGCGCGGCAACAGCCACGCATGTTTGGGGTCCCAATGCAGGCTCACGCGCCGGCCCGGCGCGAGCTCGAGCGACTCGATCTCGTGCTGCTGCTTCTGGACCCGGAACTCGTGCCCGCCCGGCAGTTCGATGAAGACCGTCTGCGTGGAGCCGACGAACTCCAGGCCCAGCACGGCGCCCTCGAGGCGCGAAGCCCCCGCGGGTGCCTCGGCCTCCGAGGGCCTGAGCGACACGCGGTCGGCCGCCACCACGAAGCTCACGTCGGCGCCGCGGTCCAGCGCGCGCCGCGCCGGCACCGCGAAGCTGCCGAGCGTGCCATCGACGCGCGCCCAACCTTCGGCATCGAGCGCACCCACCGTGCCGGTCAGCAGGTTGTTGGTGCCGATGAAGTCGGCCACGAAGGGGTTCACCGGCGCGCGGTAGACGTCCTGCGGCGCGCCCACCTGCTGGATGCGGCCCTCGTTCATGATCACGATCCGGTCGGCCAGCGCGAAAGCCTCCGACTGCGCATGCGTCACGTAGACGAAGGTGATGCGCAGCTCGCGGTGCAGCCGCGCGAGCTCGGTCTGCATGCGCACGCGCAGGTGCGCGTCGAGGGCGCTCAGCGGCTCGTCGAGCAGCAGGATCGAGGGCTCGGTGACCAGCGCCCGCGCGATGGCCACGCGCTGGCGCTGGCCGCCCGAGAGCTGCGCGATCTGCCGGTCGCCCATGCCCGCGAGCCCCATGCGGCCGAGCCAGTCGAGCGCGCGCTTGCGCCGCGCCTCGGCGCCCAGCCCCTTCATGCGCAGCGGAAACACCACGTTCTGGGCCACCGTGAGGAAGGGGAACAGCGCCAGGCTCTGCCACACCATCGGCGTGTCGCGCTGGTAGGCCGGCACGTCGCGCATGCTGCGTCCGCCGATCAGGATGTCGCCGGAGCTGGGCTGGTCCAGCCCGGCCAGCAGCCGCAGGGTGGTGGACTTGCCGCAGCCCGAGGGCCCCATGATGGCGACGAACTCGCCGGCCGCGATGTCCAGGTCGATGCCGCGCACGGCGTGGTGGCCCGCGAAGCGCTTGTCGAGCGCGCGCAGCGAAACATAGGCGTCGTTGTTCATCCAGTCCTCACTCGGTTGCGGTGCGCGCGGCCGGTCGTCCGGCCCGCACGCCCATGAAGCGCTGCGCGAGCAGCACCAGCGCCACGCTGACCGCCAGCACCACGGTGCCGATGGCATTGATCTTCGGACTCACCTGGCCCTGCAGCAGGTTGAGGATGCGCACCGGCAAGGTCTCGTGCACGCCGCCGACGAACCAGGCGATCATGAATTCGTCGAACGAGACCGCCGCCGCGAGGAAGAAGGAAGCGATCAGCGACGAACGGCAGAACGGGATCACGACGCGCACCAGGCCCGTGGCGGGTGACGCGCCCATGTTCCAGGCCGCCTACTCCATGTCGGGCCCCAGTTCGCCGAGGCGCAGGCGGATGATCGCCATCGAGAACGAGGTCGCGATCGCCACGTGGCAGGCGACGATGGCCTCGAGCCGGCCGAACAGCCCGATGCGCGACAGGAAGGCCAGCATCGCCATGCCGAGGATGGTGGCCGGCACGGCCGGCGGAATGGCCACCAGCATTGCGAAGGCCGACTTGCCGCGGTAGCGATAGCGGTGGTCGAGGTAGGCGGCCGCGAAGCCGAGCACGGTGGAGAGCACCGCGGTGCCGAGCGCGACCACCAGCGTGTTGACGAAGGCGTCGCGCACCATCTCGTCGTCGAGGATCGCGCGCTGCCACTGCAGGCTGAAGCCGCCCCACGGGATCGTGGGATAGCGGTTCGCGTCGAACGAGAACACGACGATGACCAGCATCGGCGCCGCGATGAAGGCGAACAGCAGGGCCAGCCAGGCGTACTGCGCGGCGCGCGAGATCTTCCTGGCGCGCGCGTGGTCGATGCCGCTCATGCCGCACTCCTCGCGCCCAGGCGCCGGGCCAGCCCTAGCACGAGGCCGAGCAGCGCCAGCATGCAGACGCCGATCACCGAGGCCCGCGGCCATTGCGAACCCGACTTGACGGTGTCGACGATCAGGATCGACAGGGTCGGTGGATTGCTGCCCGTCATGAACACCGGGCTCACGTAGTCGCCGAAAGCCAGCAGGAAGGTGGTCGAGCCCGCGAGCACCAGCGCCGGGCGGATGGCCGGCAGCAGCACGTGGCCCACCACCCGCAGCCGCCTGCAGCCGAGGTTCTCGGCCGCCTCGACCAGCGACGAATCCACGCCGCCGAGCGCAAACACCAGGATCAGCACCGCGACCGGCAGGCTCAGCGTCAGCAGGCCGATCTGCAGCGACAGCGCGCCACCCAGCAAGGGCAGCGCGGGCACGCCGAACGCGCCCAGCAGCGTGTTCGCGAGCCCCTCGGGGCTCAGCACGATCTGCCATGCATAGATGCGCAGGATGTAGCTCGAGAACACCGGCACCAGCAGCGCCGCGATCGCGGCATCGCGCCAGCGCGCGGGCAGCCGGAACGCGATCGTGTAGGCAGCCGGGAATGCGATCGCCAGCACGAGCACCGTGGCCGTGGCCGAGACCACGAGACTGTGCAGCGCGGCCTGGTGGAAGCTCGACGCGCCGAGGATGCGCGTCCAGTTGTCGAGCGACAGCGACGGCTGCAGCTTGAAGGAGCGCACCTGCCAGAAGGTGACGACCACGAGGAACAGCAGCGGCGCCGCGAAGAAGACGAGCTGCCACAGCAGCACGGGCAGGCCGAGCAGCGCCGGCACCGTCCTGGGCGAGGGACCGCGGCGCGCGCTCCCGCGGCCACTGGCGGGCACGGAAGCGATCGCCATCGATGGCGTGGAGGAGGCGTTCATGGTGCGCGCGCTCAGAGGCTCTTGAACTGGCTCCACGCGTCGTTCCAGTCCTCGATCGACTGCTTCGAGGGCAGCTGGCGGAACTGGATCTTCTTGGCCTTGTACTCGTCCATCACGTTCGGCCCCTTGAGCGTCATGCGCAGGATCTCGGCCTCCTTCGGCTTGGTCTCGTTGAGCAGCTTCCAGCCGGCCATCGAGGGAATGCTCTTCTTGTTGTCGGCCTTGGTGGCCATGCGCACCTGGCCTTCGGGCGAGGTCGTGTACTGGATGAACTTGCGCGCGAGGTCGCGCTTGGGCGTGCCCTTGACGATCGACAGCGACTCGGTCCACTGCAGCCCGCCCTCCTCCGGAATGATGGTGTCGACCGGCACGCCGTTCTGGCGCAGCCCGAGCGTGATCCATTCGCCGATGCCGGGCACGAGCTGGGCGCGGCCGTTGGTCATCGACGAGAAGATGTCGGCGATGGTGTAGAAGCCCGAGGCCTGCGGCTTGAGGCTGAAGAGCTTCTTCTTCACGGCCTCGAAGCGTGCCTTGTCGATGTCGAAGGGCGGGCGGTTGCCGTTGGCCAGGCTGATCGAGCCCATCGACGGCAGGTACCAGTCGAACAGACCGACCTTGCCCTTGGCCTTCTCGCTCCACAGCGCCGCGTAAGAGGCCACCTCCTTGGGCGTGAAGGCCTTGGTGTTGTACGACAGGCCCAGGTAGCCGAAGTCCGTCATGACGCCGTAGAGCTTGCCGTCGAACCAGTGCAGCGGGAACTTCTGGAACTCGGGCCAATAGTCCTTGAGCGGATAGTCGGCGGGGTCGAGCGCCTCGATGAAGTCGGCCTCGTGCAGCAGGTGCATGTACTCGGCGTCCGCGAGCACGACATCGAAGCTGCCGGGCGGCGACTGGTTGATGACGGCCATCATCTGGTCGCCGCCCACGTATTCCTTGATGCGCACCTTCACGCCGTGGGCCTTCTCGAAGGCCTCGATCAGGTAGGGATCGGCATTGCCGGGCCAGGACAGATAGTTCAGCACCTGGGGCGACGCCGCCTCGGCCGGGGTCCAGGCCGCGCCGGCGGCCGCGGCACCGGCGGCGAGGCCGGCTTGCAGGAAGGTGCGACGGCTGAGATCGCGCGAGGGCGGAAGCGGGGCTGCGGACATGACGACTCCTTCAGAAAGGGTGGAACATAGATTGCATACGATCCTTTCCGCATGCATCCTTCGTGCCAACAGCCATCGATCCCAAAAATTCTCGAATCCTCCAATGAAACCGCCCGTTTCACCCTGTTTGAGCCACACTCCATGCCGCACAACAATGAGGCCTCGAGAACCATATATCGCACCATTCGCATGCAAACCTTTTAAACAAAGTGCATGCAATCTTTTAAATCATTGATGCTTTCAACCATGGACATCGACTTCCAGACCCTCGACCCCTACGCCCGCTACAAGCTGATGGCGAGCCTCATCGTGCCGCGGCCGATCGCGCTGATCACCACGCTCGAGCCCGAGGGCACGGTCAATGCCGCGCCCTTCAGCATGTTCAACATGGTGGGCGAAGATCCGCCTCTGGTCTTCGTGAGCATCAACCGCCTGCACGACGGGCGCATCAAGGACACGGCCGCCAACATCCTGCGCACCGGCGAATTCGTCGTGCACCTGACCGACGAGGCGATGGCCGAGCAGATGCATGCCTGTGGCGATTCGCTGCCGCGCGGAACCAGCGAGCTCGCGCATGCCGGATTGCATGCAGTCCCGTCGAACAGCGTCGCGCCGCCGCGCATCGCCGAAGCGCCCGTGGCCTTCGAATGCGTGCTGCACGAGACGATGGAAACCGAGAGCCGCTACGTGTTCTTCGGCCGCGTGAAGTGGCTCGCGGTGCGCGACGGGCTCGTGGACGCGCAGCGCTGGCGCGTCCAGTTGCAGGACTACCGGCCCGTGGGGCGTTTCGGCGCGAGCTTCTACGTGGGCACGCAACAGCGCTTCGCGCTCGGCGCCGCGGCCTCGGCGGGCAACGGCATCGACCAGCTCTAGCCGCGGCCACTGCTCGCTGGCGGCGCAAACCCATGTCATAAATCCTCCCTAGCATGGCCGCATGAGCCTGCATCGCCCCAGCCGCCGCCAAGTCCTTCGTGGTGCGACGGCCATGGCCTTCGCGTCGTCCTTCGGCGCCAGCTTCGCCCAGGGTTCCCGCGCCGCCGAACAGCCGCCGGTACGGGTCACGCAGCTCATGGACGTGTCGCCGAGCCAGCAGGCGCTGTCGCGCGACTACGCGACTGGCTTTCGGCTCGCGTTCGCGGAGCTCAAGGCCACGACGGGGCTCAACGTGCAGCTCAAGGCCGTGGAGGTCGGCGACTCGGACGCCGACGCGCAGGCTGCGCTCAAGGCCATCGGCGAGGACAGCGCGCAGGTGGCGCTGGTGGGCACCGTGGGAGAGCGGCTCGCGCTCGCGAGCCTCGTCCATGCGGAAAGCAGCCGCCTCGAGATCGCGCACGTCGCGCCCTGGCTCGCCGATTCGCGCTTCGATGCGAACCCCCATCTGTTCGCCCTGTTCTCATCGCGCGAGGACCAGATCCGGCACGTGCTCAAGAACCTCGCGACCATGGGCGTGGCCAGGATCGGCATCGTGTACCCGACCGCCGCTCACGCCACGGCGCTGCAGCCGGGCATGGCGCAGATCGCGGAACGCCTCAAGCTCGAGGCGCAGGTGCTGACGGCGCCCAAGGGCCGCGACCTCGAATCCTTCGGCGGCCAGCTCCCCGCCAGCACGCCCTACTTCCTGCTGTTCACGGGCGATGCCATCGAGCTGGCCTTGTTCACGCGCGGACTCGCCAAACGGGGCGTGCAGCGCACGGTGGTGTGCTTGTCCGACGTCGACACCAACACCTTCCTGCAACTGAGCCCCGGCAAGGGCGTGCCGATCATCTTCACGCGCGTGGTGCCCGATCCGCGCACCAGCAAGGTGGCGATCGTGCGCAGCTACCGCAACGCGTTGCAGCGCTACTTCGACGAGGAGCCCTCGCCGACCAGCTTCGCGGGCTACCTCGGCGGCCGCTATGCGGGCGCCGTCATCGCCGGCGCGGGCAACGAGCCGGGACGCGCGAAGCTGCTGGCCCAGTTCAAGCGCCGCGCCGCGGTGGACCTCGACGGCTGGCGCTTCGACTACGCGGGCGGTTCGCGCGCCAGCAGCCAGGTCAGCCAGGTCTTGCTGAACAGCAGCGGCAACTTCGTCGGCTGACGGTGGCGCCTACCCGGCGCGCTGGATCATCTTCCACCCGTTGCCCGACGGGTCCCGGAAGCCGGCATCCACGGTGCCGTAGCGCTCCACCGGCTCCTGCGTGAACTCCACGCCCTGGGCGCGCAGCCGTTCGTAGCTCGCGCGGCAGTCGTCGACGCTCAGCACCAGCGGCGGCATCGCGCCCTTGGCCACGATCGCCTGCAGCGCCTGGGCCGTGGCCGCGTCGTGCACCGGCGGCCCGGGCTTGAACAGGCCGAGCTGGAACGCCGGCTGCTCGGGATGCTGCACGGTCAACCAGCGGTAGTCGCCGTTGCCGACATCGGTGTGGACGCGAAAGCCGAGCTTGCCCGCGTAGAAGGCGAGTGCCTCCTCCTGATCGCGCACATACAGACCGACCGTTTCAATACCTTGGCTCATGGAATCTCCTGTGGTTCGGCCTCGTTTGTACCGGCGACGGCCTGGCGGCGCTTCTCCGAAACTGCCGTTTCGAGATGGGGCCGCTGCGAGGCGCTGACGATGCAGGCGGGCACGGGCCCGAAGGCACGCGCCTCGCCCTTGCCGCGCGTGCGCAGCTCGCCCGGGCTGCCGCCCGTGATGTCGCGGAAGGTGCGCCCGAAAGTGCCGAGGCTGGACCAGCCGGTGGCGAAGGCGATGTCGGTGATGGAGAGCTCGGTCTCGCGCAGCAGCGCGCTCGCGCGTTCGATGCGGCGCGTGAGCAGGTAGCGGTGTGGTGGCGTGCCGAAGGCCTGCTTGAACGAGCGCGCGAAGTGGGCCTCGGAAACGCCACTGACCTGCGCCAGCCGCTCGACCGGCCATTCCTCGTGCGAGGCGGCGTCCATGCGATCCTTGGCGCGCAGCAGGCGGCGCAGCAGCGCGGGGTCCTGAAGGGGCTGTGCGGCATCCGCACTTGCCATGGGTGTGTCTCCTACGATGAACATGCCGCCATGCGTCGGCATGCGGCATTGTGTCGCAGGAGCGTGCGAAGGCTGTTCTGCTCGGCGATGCCTACAGCGCCGGCCGCACGGGCGACGGCGCTCGCGCATCCTTCGCCGGATTCAGGAAGTCGAAATGCGCGGCCACCGGCGAAGACTCGGGCACCACGTAGACCACGCCGCGCCGCTGCCCCAGTGCGGGCTTCACATAGGCGTCGTAGAAGGCCGCGGGCACGTTGATGCAGCCGTAGGAGATGCGGTTGTCGGCGATGGTGGGCGACGCGAGCCGCTCGAGCCGGCGGTCGGCCTTGTTGGTGGTGCGCACGCGGTGCATGGAGATCGCGGCGTCGTAGTCGACCCAGACGATGTCCTCGCCGCCCGTGTTGCGCCCGGGCTCCGAAGCGAAGCGCCCGGCCGGCGTGGTGCGTTCGTGCGGGCGGATCTTGGCCATGGGGCGTTCGCCGATGCCCGGCACCGAATCGTCGCCGCGCGCCAAGCCCAGCAGCACTGGCGACGCGCCGAGCAGCGTGCCCTTCGCGTCGAAGACGAAGACGCTCGCGGCCTTCTTGTCGACCACCGCGAAGGCGCCGCCCGCGTTGTCGCGCGCCGCGACCGCGGCCTGGGCAATGCGCTGGGCATCGGCCGTCAGCGGGGCCGCGGGCATCCTGGGCGGGGCCGCAAGCGCGGCCGCGCTCGCGAGCAGCAGCGCTGCTGCTGCTGCCCGCGAGTACGAAATGCCTGTCTTAATCACTGAAGCCGCGGCCTCAGTTGCGGTCGGCGCGTGCCGGACGCATCGGCTCGGCGGCAGCCATGTTCGTATTGCTCGAACCCTGGTTCATGCTGCCCGAGCCTTGCGACATGGTGGCGCCACCCGAGGTGCCGGCCGTGTTGTTCTGCGGCGTGGTGCCGGTGGTGCCCATCGGGCCGCCCGCGGGGTTCTGCTGGCCGGCCGCGGTGGCGGGGTTCGGCGGTGCGGTGGTGGGCGGGTTGCCCTGCGCGAAGGCGGCGCCGGCGGCGGTGAGTGCGAGGGCTGCGATCAGGTGGGATGTGCGATTCATGGAAATGCTCCTTGGGAAATCCGGCAAGGCCGGTTGATTGAGATCCGCCGGACCGGATGCCCGACGTGAATCAACTTAGGCCCCACGAAAAATCGCCAGGTCAGTTCGCAGCGCGGTGTCCTGTAGGAGCACGACACCCGCAAACGGCACGGGCCGGGCGTGCGCGACGCCCGGCCCGTGCCGGCCCATGCCGATTCCGTGGCGTTGGCTACTGCGGCTTCTTCTTCAGGCTGATCACCTGCGGCTGCGTGACCGCCTTGAGCCCGTCGATGCCGAACTCCAGGCCCCAGCCCGAACCCTTGACGCCGCCGAAGGGCACCATCGGGTGGATCGCGCCGTGCTGGTTGATCCACACGGTGCCGGCCTCGATGCGCGACGCGACCGCGCGCGCCTGCTCGATGTCGGTGCCCCAGACCGAGGCGCCCAGGCCCACGTCGACGCGGTTGGCCTGCGCGATCGCGTCGTCGATGTCGCGGTAGCGGATCACCGGCAGCACCGGGCCGAACTGCTCCTCGTCGACCAGGCTCGCGCCGTCCGCGATGTCGGTGACCAGCGTGAGCGGATAGAAGTTGCCGGCGCCCGCGCGCGGCTCGCCGCCGCAGACGATGGTCGCGCCGCCGGCACGCGCCTCGTCGACCAGCCGGCGCACCTTGTCGAACTGCATGCGGTTCTGGATCGGGCCCATCGCGATGCCGGGCTGCGCGCCGTCGCCCATCGGCATCGCCTCGGCGATCGCCTTGAGCTCGGCCACCACCGCGTCGTGCAGCGCATCGGGAACGTACAGGCGCTTGGCGCAGGCGCAGGTCTGGCCCATGTTGAGGAAGGCGCCCCAGAACAGGTCCATGGCGATGGCCTTGGGGTCAGCGTCGGGCAGCACGATGGCGGCGTCGTTGCCGCCGAGCTCGATCGTGGTGGGCGTGAGGTTGCGCGCCGCGGCGGCCGCGATCTTCGCGCCGGTGGCGCTCGAGCCGGTGAACATGATCTTGTCGACGTCGGGGTTCTCGACCAGCCAGCCGCCGACCTCGCCGGTGCCGCTCACGGTATTGAGCACACCGGGCGGCAGCACCTCGGCGATCAGCCGCACCATCTCGAGCGTGCCGATGCTGGTGTATTCCGAGGGCTTGATGACCACCGTGTTGCCCGCGCGCAGCGAGGGCACGATCTGCCAGATGGCGATCAGCAGCGGCCAGTTCCACGGCGCGATCGCCGCGATCACGCCGAAGGGCTTGCGGTGCATCTCGTCGCGGCGCGTGGCGTCCTCGAACACCACGTCCACCGGCATCTCGAGGCTGGCCGGCACCTGCGTCCAGGCCTCGCAGCCGAACAGCTCGAAGCGCGCGCCCGGCACCTCGGTCGGGCCGACGCCGCCGAGCGGCTTGCCCTGCTCGCGCGTGACCCAGCCGGCGAGGTACTCGGCATTGCCGTGCAGCACCTCGGCCACCTTCATCAGCAGCGCGCGGCGCTCGGCGTCGGGGCGCGCGGCCCAGGCCGGCTGCGCCTTGCGCGCCGCGCGCACGGCCTGCTCGACCTGCTCGGCCGTGGAATGCGGCACCAGGCCGATGGCTTCGCCGGTGGCGGGGTTCTTCGATTCGAAGCTGCGCTCCGACGTGACCGGACGGTTGTCGACGGTGTTGGGGTAGGTTTGAAGGCTCATGGGGCGCAGTCTGCGAGCCCGCCGCCTTCATGGCATCGCGAACAATCGCGACGGGGTATTCCCGGGGCCGTCCCCAGGGCCCGCCGCGCCGCACCCTGCGGCAAACCCTATCGCGAAAGCTCGCGATAGCCAGGCGCGCGGGCGCTTTCCAGAATCCCGGGGGGCCGCTGCCCTCGCCGGCCCCGGCCCCCTCACAACAACCGACAAGAAACCAGGAGTCACGATGCCGCACCGCCTTCCGCCCGCTCTCACCGGCCTTCGCCCGCCTGCGCGCCTCGCGCTGCTGCTGGCCGGCTGCGCCCTCGCCGGCGCCGCCGTGGCCCAGGCCGTGGACGGCGCGCGCATCGCGGCGGCAGATCGCGAGCCGGGCAACTGGATGAGCCACGGCCGCACCTACGACGAGCAGCGCTTCAGCCCGCTCGCGAAGATCAACGACCGCAACGTCGGCAAGCTCGGCATGGCCTGGACCTACAAGCTCGACGTCGACCGCGGCGTGGAGGCCACGCCGATCGTGGTCGACGGCGTGATGTACACCACCGGCGCCGAGAGCATCGTCTACGCGCTCGACGCGCGCACCGGCAAGCTGCTGTGGCGCCACGACCCGAAGGTCAATGCCGAGTCGCTGAGCCAGGGCTGCTGCGACGTGGTGAACCGCGGCGTGGCCGTATGGAAGGGCCGGGTCTACGTCGGCGCCTTCGACGGCCGGCTGATCTCGCTCGACGCGCGCACCGGCGAGCAGGTCTGGTCGGTCGACACCGTGCTCGACAAGACCAAGAGCTACACCATCACCGGCGCGCCACGCATCGTGAAGGGCAAGGTGCTGATCGGCAACGGCGGCGCCGAGTTCGGCGTGCGCGGCTACGTCACCGCCTACGACGCCGAGACCGGCCAGCAGGCCTGGCGCTTCTTCACCGTGCCCGGCGACCCGGCCCAGCCGCCCGAGAACAAGGCCATGGCCATGGCGATGAAGACCTGGTCGGGCAACGGCTGGGTCAAGTGGGGCGGCGGCGGCACGGCCTGGGACTCGATGGCCTACGACCCCGAGCTCAACCTGCTGTACATCGGCACCGGCAACGGGTCGCCCTGGAACTACCAGTTCCGCAGCGAGGGCAAGGGCGACAACCTGTTCCTGTCGTCGATCGTCGCGCTCGACCCCGACACCGGCGACTACGTCTGGCACTACCAGACCACGCCGGCCGATCGCTGGGACTACACCGCCACCCAGCACATCGTGCTGGCCGACCTGCGCATCGACGGCAAGCTGCGCAAGGTGCTGATGCAGGCGCCGAAGAACGGCTTCTTCTACGTGCTCGACCGCACCGACGGCAAGCTGATCTCGGCCAAGAACTACGTGCCGGTCAACTGGGCCTCGCACATCGACCTGAAGACCGGCCGGCCGGTGGAGACCGGCGCGGGCAACTACGGGCCCGGCGAGCAGAAGAAGCTGGTGATCCCGGCCTTCCTCGGCGGCCACAACTGGCACCCGATGTCCTTCAACCCGAAGACCGGCCTCGTCTACCTTCCCGCGCAGGAGACCATGGCCGAGCTCGAGGCGCAGAAGGAACCGCTGTTCCTGCCGACCAAGTCGGTGGTCAACCTCGGCCTGGAGGTGCCCGAACTGCCCGAGGACCCCAAGATCGAGGCCCAGATCCGCGGTGCCTGGAAGGGCCGCCTGCTGGCCTGGGACCCGGTGCGCCAGAAGGCCGCGTGGTCGCACGACTACGCCAGCGCCTGGAACGGCGGCACCCTGAGCACCGCGGGCAACCTCGTGTTCCAGGGCACGGCCGACGGCCGCGCCGTGGCCTACGCCGCCGACACCGGCAAGCAGCTCTGGCAGAGCCCGGTCAACAGCGGCGCCATGGCCGGCCCGATCAGCTACGAGGTCGACGGCGAGCAGTACGTGAGCTTCATGGTCGGCTGGGGCGGCGCCTTCCCGCACATCACGGGCCCCATTTCGCTGAGCGCCCGTGTGCGACCCGAGGCGCGCGTCGTGACCTTCAAACTCGGCGCCAGCCAGAAGCTGCCGCCCGCCAGGTTGGCGCCCGCCCTGCCGCGCGCCGCCGACGTGCCACCGCTGACCGCCTCGGCCGAGCAGATCAAGCAGGCGCGCCTCATGTTCAACGGCCTGTGCGGCTCCTGCCACGGCCTCAATGCCGTCAGCGGCGGCGTCGTGCCCGACCTGCGCTACATGAAGCCCGAGCAGCACGAGCTGTTCGCGGCCACCGTGAGCGCGCGCGCGCATCAACCGCGGCATGCCGGGCTTCGCGGGCGTGCTCAAGCCCGAGGACATGCAGCTGCTGCACCAGTACGTCATCAAGCGCACCCACGACCTCAGCGCGGAGATCGCGGCCGCCCGGCCGGCCGCCAAATAGGCAAACCCCATGCCGACGCCCTGCCCGGACTGGCTATCATCCGGCCGACCTGGATGTGCAGTCGGAGATGGGCGCATGAACGACGAAGAGCTGATGGCCGCGCAACGCCAGTTGCGCCGAAGCCTGCTGGATGGCCATGGCGCCCTGCGCTGGCGGCCCGCGCGCGACCTGGCCGCGCACCTGCTGCTGCATCTCGACGAACCCGACGACTGCTGGCGCTTCGCCGCCGGCTGGCTGCGCGAGGCCTTCGACGCCGACCGCGTCGACTGCGGCTTCGGCCGCCCCGACGAAGCCTGCTACCGCCCCCAGGCCGAAGCCCTGCGCCGCGACCGCGACGTGCCCTCGGTCATCGGTCTCGCCATCGACGCCGCCGACTGCGGCGTGCAGACCGTCTGGCACGCGCACGGCGTGGTGGTGCTGCGCGACGTCGAGCAGGAGGGCCGACTCGGCCACGGCACGCGCGCCGAGCTGTTGCGCATGGGCACGCGCGTGAAGATGGCCGCGCCGATCATGGACCGCACGCGCCCGCTGGGGCTGATGTGCGTCGACTGGATGGATGCGTGCGAACCGGCGCGCGACGAGCGCTGGGCACGCTTCGAGGAGATCGCGGCGGTGGTGCTGGGGCCGGTGATGAGCGCGGCGCAGCGCATGGCCAGCGGTACGCAGCGGGATGGGGGTCGGCCGGTGCATGGCGGCGATGCGATCGATCTGCTCGAGAGCCTGACGCCGGCTGAGCGCACGGTGGCTCGGCTGGCGGTCGATGGGTTGAGCTACAAGGAGATTGCGCGAAGGCTCAATCGGTCGTTCTCTACCGTGGATCATCAGTTGCGCAGTGCGCGGAGCAAGCTGGGGGTGAGTTCCACGGCGCGGTTGGTGAATTTGATGTCGGGGACGCGGGCGCATTGAGTGAGTTCGAGCCAAGGTAGCTGTCACTGCCAGCCGATATCGGGCTTCCTGACCTGTAGATCGAATCTCCTGCAGGCGACAGTTCCTTTGACAACGACGATGCGCAAGACTGGCCGATCGAATGCTCGAGATCGGGGGGCACACGCCATATCCGCCGCGATCGATGCAGCATTGCGTCCTGGTTACTCTGTAGATTGCCAACCAGAAAAGGCAATGTCACTGGGCGTGCAACTAAAAGCTGTGATCTGCCTTGAGGCAGAAGCCGGCCAGCACCGCGGGTCAGTTCACCCGTCAGCGCTCAGCACATGACCATCAACACCAAGCTCAAAATGGCGGAGCTTCCTATGAATCAGGACCCCTCATGTTGCGCTGTGCCAGGGTCATTGCACCAGACAGGACACGATGGAGCATGACAGAATGCGGCCAATATCGGACATCAACTCAAACCTGACAGTGGTGCTAATTCAGGTTGCCGGGCTTCGTGGCTGCGCTATCTGTGCAGAGATATCGCAACCCTACGTCGACAGTTGACTAAAAGAATTTTTCTGACGTAGTCGATGTTCTCGGTGTGCAATTTATCGTGCAGAATGTGCGCGATCCAGAAAATCAACCAACATCGGGAGATAAGTTCTTGTTGTCAGAATACGAAAAGCGCGCACTCACACAGATTCACGCATGGAAGAATCCGCAGCAAACGTGGTTTGACACTGCGATGGTGTATGTAAACAAGCCTCTTGCACTTGCAGGCCAAGCCGTGGATAAAATTCCGGGCTTCACAGACACCTGCTCCAAGGCTGCGAATGGCGTTGTTGGCTTGGTCAATGATGCATCTCAGTGGTCCGTCAGACCGGGCGCGATCCTCAAAGACCTATCTGACGTATCCAAGACAGAAATAACACAGATAGAACAGATTCCTTCGCTTGATCTTCAGACAATTGACAAGACGATCGGCTGGTTGGATACGAAGTATGAAGGTATCGCTTTGGTTGAAGGAGCCGCTGCCGGAGGAGTTTCCACAATCAACCCGCTGGTGGCACTGGCAGCAATCCCTGCCGACCTTGTGGCCCTTCTGGGAATGAATCTTCGCGCGATCGGAGAGTACGGGACCTATTGCGGCTTTGACATGTCCTCCCAAGAAGAGCGCCTTTTCTCATTGAATATTCTGGCGCTCGCTTCCAGCACTACTGATGGCGGCAAACAGGCTGCGCTGTCGCATCTTGTGAAGATCGCACAAGATGTAGCAAAGAGGAAGACATGGGACCAATTGGAAAAAAGCGTTTTTGTTCAAGCCGTGGCCTCCATAGCAAAAGCCCTTGGCATTAACCTCACAAAGGCAAAGCTGGCGAACGTGATCCCCATTGCTGGTGCAGCCATCAGTGGCGGATTTAATGCCTACTACACCGACAAAGTTTGCAAAGCAGCGTTCTACCTTTATCGGGAGCGATTCTTGGCGATGAAACACGGTGCGGAAGCGATCGAGATCACTGTCGAGCCAGCCAGGAGCGATGTCTGGAGCTCAGACGAAAGTGATAGCTAACAGTTCATTGGCCCGACGCCGCTTCGTGGCTCGACCTGATTCTGGTGTCTGGCGCGCGCATCTGAAGTTCGGAGATCTCTTGCGTTAGGCGTGAATCCTCGGCCGCGGCCGAGGCCTTGCCTCGGCATTTCAAATGACCTGCCGCTCGGATCGCCTCATGTGACTGCTGGCAGACGCCCGAAGCCCACTCACCGACTCAATCCGACCGCGTCACCACTTGCCAAGAAATCTGCGGAGCCCGAACACTCGCACACACCGGCCCCCCATCCTTCATCGTTCCTTCGATGCGCGCCTCGATCGCGGCATTCGGGTTGCCCACTGCGCGTTCCACCAGCGCGATCGGAATATCGGCCAGTTTGATCTTCGCCCTTCGTTCCCACGGCGTGCCCATCTGGCCTGCGTAGAAACCGGAGTTCACGTACACGAATCGATCCGCGGGCGTACCTTGCGCGAAAGGGCCCCGGAAGTTCGGAGACCCATCGGCAAGCGAAGGGCCAAGTGACAAGGTGACGGCGAACGACACCGCGTCCGCCGTCGTGAGGAATGGCTTCACCAGCTCATCGCGGCCGCGCTGCACGGCGAAGTCGACGCCTGGCGGCGGCGACAGCACGGTGAGGATGAGTTGAAGGTTTGCTGAATGGTCGGCCTGCATGGGCTGCAGTTTAGAGCCCGGTCGTCATGCGGCACGCGCCAGTGGCTCGCGTGCCAGCTCGAGTTCCCGCAACAGCGCTTGCCGCACCACGGCCGCCTTTCCGGCCTGCGCCTCCCGCACATGACCGTACCCCCGAATGCTCTGGGGCAGCGAAGCCAACTTCGTCACGATGGGCAGGGTTTCGGCACGCAAGTCGGACAGGGCCGCACGCATGTCGTCCTCGTACTGCGCCAGCAGCTGACGGTCCAGCGTGCGCTCCGCCGCGTTGCGGAACGGATCGAGCCAGGTCCCCCTCAGGCCGCGCAGCCGCGCCATGCACTTCATCGCCAGAAGCACCCATGGGCCGACTTCGCCCTTCACGGGCTTGCCGCTGTGAGGATCCTTGCGTGCGAACGGCCAGACTCCGAGGTGAAAGCGCAGCCGGATCGGGCCCTCGAATTCCTGGGCCAGCGCCGATTGGAAGTCGGGGTGCGTGAACAGGCGGGCAACCTCCCACTCGTCTTTCGTCGCCAGCAGCCGGTGGTGGTTGTGCGCCACGGCCCTGGCCAGGACGTCGCCCGCGTTGAGGCCGGCTTCCAGCTGACGCGTCTTTTCCACCAGCTCCTTGTAGCGCTGCACATGCAATTCGCCGCTGTGCGCACGCAGGTGCTCGATGCGGTGCGCGACGGTCTGGTCGAGTCCCCGGGTCTGCCGCGGCATGAAGGTGATGACCTGCGTCGGTTGCTCGGCCTTCAGGTGGCGCTCGACCGCCGGCTGGTCATGGGCAACGCGCCGCCCCCAGAGGAAGGCCTCCTTGTTCATGGCCACGGCCACGCCGTTGAGCTCGATGGCCCGCTCGATCGCGGCCCGCCCCAAGGGAATGAAACCACGTTGCCAGGCCAGGCCCAGCATGAACATGTTGATGCCGATCGGATCGCCGACCAGCGCGGTGGCCATGCGTTCGCCATCGATCAGCACGAGATCGGCCGTGCCCGCCGCGGCCTCGATGCGCTCGATCAGCATCTTCGGATCGAGCTGCCAGTCGGGATTGCGCGCGAAGTCGCTGGTCGGCACGAGGCCGGTGCTCACCACCGCACGCCCGCGACCGGCGGGCAGCCGCGTCAGCGATTCGTCCGAGGCCGCGACGACGAGGTCGCAACCGATCAAGGCATCGGCCTCGCCCTCGGCAATGCGCGTGGCATGCAGCATCCCGGGGTCGGGCGCGAACCGCACGTGCGAGGTCACGGCGCCGTACTTCTGCGAGAACCCGGTGACATCGAGGTTGGAGCTGTAGCGGCCCTCCAGATGGGCGGCCACGGCCAGGGTCTGGCCGATGGTCACCACGCCCGTGCCGCCGATGCCGGAGATCAACACGCTGCAGGCGCGTTGCAGCGGCGCGATGTCGGGCTCGGGCAGCGCCTGCGTGTAAGGGCGCGGCGATGCCGCCTGGGCCTCGACGCGCGCCGCTGCACGGCGCGGCTTTCCGCCCTCGACGCTGACGAAGCTGGGGCAGAAGCCCTCCACGCACGAATAGTCCTTGTTGCAGCTTCCCTGGTTGATGCGGCGCTTGCGGCCGAGCTCGGTCTCGAGCGGCTCGATCGACATGCAGTTCGAAGCCACGCCGCAATCGCCGCAGCCCTCGCACACGGCCGGGTTGATGAACAGTCGCCGATCGGGATCGGGCAGCTTGCCGCGCTTGCGCAGCCGGCGCCTTTCCGCCGCGCACGCCTGGTCGTACAGGATCACCGAGACACCGGGGTATTCGCGGAACTCGCGCTGCACGGCGTCGAGGGCGGTGCGGTCGTGCACGGCCACGCCCTCGGGCAACTTCACCGCGGCATAGCGCCGCGGCTCGTCCGTGACGACCGCCATCTTGAGGATGCCCTCCGCCGCGAAGCCCGCGAGAATCTGCGGCGGGCTGAGGTTGCCCTCGACCGCCTGCCCTCCGGTCATGGACACGAAGCCGTTGTACAGGACCTTGTAGGTGATCGGCACCTGCGCCGCGACGGCCTGCCGAATCGCCAGGTAGCCCGAGTGCGCCAGCGTGCCGTCGCCGATGTTGGCGAACACATGGCGCTCGGCGGTGAACGGTTGCTGGCCGAGCCACATGACGCCTTCGGCACCCATGTGCGACCAGGTGGTGGTCTGCTGCGGGTTCACCAGCAGCGCCATGCTGTGGCAGCCGATGCCGGCGAGCGCGCGGCTGCCTTCGGGCACCTTGGTCGAACGGTTGTGCGGGCAGCCCGAGCAGAAGCCGGGCACGCGGTTGGGCCCCGGCGCTTTCGCGGGTGCGCTCGCGCACTGCGCGGGCACGGGCACCTCACGGCCCAGCACGCGCGCCAGCACTTCCGTCACCCGTATCGGCGAAATCTCGCTGGCATTCGGAAAGGCGACGTCGGCGGGACCCGATTCGAAGAGCCGCCTTCGAACAGCTTGCCCACCAGGCGCGGCGCATTCGCACTGCCGTAAAGAATGGTGCGCACCTGGTCTTCGAGGATAGGTCGCTTCTCTTCGACCACGACGATGGTGTGCAACCCTTGCGCGAACTCGCGCACGATCTCGGGATCCAGCGGCCAGACCAGTCCGATCTTCAGCAGCTTCAAGTCGGCGAACCCGCCCACGGTTGCTTCACTCTCGCGCCCCAGCGCCTGCAGCACGTCCTGCCAGGCCTTGCCCGCCGCGATGACGCCGACACCCGCTCCGGCAGGGTCCGCGACGATGCGGTTGAGCCGGTTCGCCCGGGCATAGGCGAGCACCGCGCCATGCTTGTGGTTGTAGAGCCGGTCCTCCTGCGGAAGCGGCATGTCGAAGCCGCGGATGTTGTAGCCCGCGCCGAACGGGTCCACCGGCCGGCTCGGTGCCTCGGGCACGGTGATGAGGGGAGCATCCGTCCCCACGTAGACCGAGCCCCCGCCCTCGACGACATCGGTCACGACCTTCATGCCCACCCAGCAGCCCGAGAAGCGGCTCATGGCGATGCCGTGCAGGCCGTAGTCCAGCAGCTCCTGCGTGTTGGAGGGATAGAGCACCGGCATGCCGACCGCCATGAGGATCGGATCGGAGAAGTTGGCGACCGAGGAGCTCTTCGCGCCGTGGTCATCGCCCGCCAGGCACAGCACGCCGCCCTTGGGCGAGGTGCCGGCCTGGTTGGCGTGCCGAAGCACGTCGCCCGAACGGTCCACGCCCGGGCCCTTGCCGTACCAGATGCCGAACACGCCATCCACGCGCGCGCCCGGAAAAGTCCCCACGTACTGCGAGCCCCAGATGGCGGTGGCGGCCAGGTCCTCGTTGAGTCCCGAACGGAACACCACGTTGGCGGCCTTCAGTTGCTTCTCGGCGGCCCACAGCTCCATGTCGTAACGCCCCAACGGCGAACCGCGATAGCCCGAGATGTAGCCGCCCGTGTTCCATCCGGCCGCCGCATCGCGCGCGCGCTGCTGCAGCGGCAGGCGCACCAGCGCCTGGATGCCGGTCATGTAGACCCAGCCGTCATCGACGCCATAGCGGTCTTCGAGCGCCGCGACGTCACGTACCAATGCAATGTTCAAGATCCGTCTCCTGTAGGGTTTCAGTGCTGGGCGGCCGGCACGTCGCTGCCGCTGCGGCCCACCAGGAATTGCAGGTCGCAGCCGTCATGGGCCTGGTTGACGGTGTCGACGTACAGCCTGACGTAGCCGCGCGTAGCCACGGCGGCAGGCGGCTTCCACGCGGCCAGCCGCTGCTGCAACTCCTGCTCGGACACGAGCAGCTCGAGCCGCCGGGCCTCGACGTCGAGCTCGATCAGGTCGCCGTCGCGCACCACGGCAAGGGCGCCGCCCACGGCCGCCTCGGGCGACACGTGCAGCACCACGGCCCCGAACGAGGTACCGCTCATGCGGGCGTCCGAGATGCGGACCATGTCCGTCACGCCCTGCTTCAGCAGCTTGGCGGGAATGGGCAGCATCCCCAGCTCCGGCATGCCCGGAAAGCCCTTGGGACCGCAGTTCCGCAGGACCATGACCGAGTCCGCATCGATGTCGAGATCGGGATCGTCGACACGCCGGCCGAGGTCGTCCTGATTCTCGAACACCACGGCGCGCCCCCTGTGCTTGAGCAGGCGCGGCTCGGCGGCCGAGGGCTTGATGACGGCGCCGTTCGGGCACAGGTTGCCGCGCAGGATGGCCACGCCCGAGGTCGCCATGAAGGGCTTCGCCACGCTGTGGATCACGTCCGGGTTCCAGCAGACGGCGCCGGCGTTGTTCTCGGCCAGCGTCCTGCCGGTGACGGTCGAGCGCATCGCCATGCAACAGGCCCGACTCGCACATGTCGCGCAGGATCACGGGCAGCCCGCCGGCTTCATGGAAGTCCTGCATCAGGTAGCGGCCCGAGGGCTGGAGGTTGAGCAGCGTGGGCACGTCGCGTCCGACCCGGTGCCAGTCCTCGATGTCGAGCGGGACCTCCATGCGTCGCGCCACCGCAGTGAGGTGGATGACCGCGTTGGTCGATCCGCCGATGGCCGCGTTGACCGCGATGGCGTTCTCGAAGGCCTGGCGGGTCAGCACCTTGTCGAGCCGGAGGTCCTCGCGCACCATGTCGACGATGCGGCGGCCCGCCATGCGCGCGAGCACGCGGCGCCTGGCATCCACGGCGGGAATCGATGCGTTGTCGGGCAGCCCCACGCCGAGCGCCTCGACCATCGAAGCCATCGTCGATGCCGTTCCCATCACGTTGCACACGCCCACCGATCGGGTGAGGCAGCTCTCGGCCTCCTCGAAGTCCTCGTTGACGGCACGGCCGGCGCGCAGGTCCGCCGCCAGGTTCCACGCATCCTTGACGCCGAAGGACTTGCCGCGAAAGCTGCCGTTGAGCATGGGCCCGCCGGACACGCCGATGGTCGGCAGGTTGACGCTGGCGGCGCCCATCAGCAGCGCGGGCGTCGTCTTGTCGCAACCCATCAGCAGCACCACGCCGTCGAGCGGGTTGGCGCGTAGCGTCTCTTCCACGTCCATGCTGCACAGGTTGCGCAGCAGCATGGCCGTGGGCCGGGTCAGCATCTCGCCGGGCGAGATGACCGGAAACTCCATCGGCACACCGCCCGCTTCGAGGATGCCTTCGCGCACATGCTGCGCCAGCTCGCGGAAGTGCGAATTGCATGGCGTGAGATCGGACCAGGTGTTGCAGATGCCGATCACGGGCCGCCCGTCGAAGTGATCCATCGGCACGCCGCGGCTGCGAACCCAGCTCCGGTTCGCGAAGTTCCTCGCGCCCCGGCCTTCGAACCAGGCTTGCGACCGCAGCCTGCGCCTTTCTTCATCGGACATACGCTTGTTCTCCTATCGCTATCACAAGGAGTGGTCAGATCGCATCCGCCGCTCCAGCACGGCCAGCACCGGTGCCAGCAGCACCACGATCAGCAACGGTGCCGCGGCGGCGCACATGGCGACCTTCACGCCCATCTGTTGCGCCAGCAGCGCCGCCGCGATCAGCGGTGCGGCACTGCTGCCGAAGCGCGAGACCGCCCCCTTCCAGCCGACCGCGGCGCTGCGCAGCGTGGCCGGATAGACGATGGGCGTGATGATGTTGAGCGACTGGTAGGTGCCGACGACGAAGAAGCCGGCGCTGACGATCACGACCACGAAGCCCGCGCTACCGAACGGAAACAGGCCGAGCCCGGCCAGCGACAGCGCGCCCAGCAGCGCATACGCGGCCGTCACGGGATAGCGCCCGAAGCGGTCGATCACGAAGCCCGTGGACAGGCCTGCGACGATGGACGCCAGCCCGGCCATCGACGCGTAGACCGCGAAGCTGGCGACCGGCACGCGCCCGAATTCATGGAAGAAGACCGCGCCGATGCCGAACAGGTTCACGGCGATCTGGCCGCAGATGCAGGAGAACCAGAGCGCCGCGGTGAAGAGTGCGCGGCGGTCGCCGAAGATTTCGATGATCGAGATGCGCGCGCCGGTTCGCCGTGCCGGCCCGCGAAGCCTGGTGCCGGCATCCACCAGGATGCCCAGCTTGCGCAGCGCCTTGAGAATGTCGCTCGGTGGCGCGCCGGTGCGCGCCAGATGCAGCGGCGACTCCGGCATCCACAGCACGATCGGCAGGATCATCAGCAGCGGCGCCAACGCGCCGATCAGGTACATGCCCTGCCAGCCGATGCGGTCGAGCGCGAGGGCCACGAGCCCGCTGGCGCCAACGGCGCCGATGGCCACGCCGGCATAGACGATGCCCACCATGGTCGAGCGGCGCTTGACGGACGAGATGTCGGCCACCAGGCTGGCGGCCGCGGGCAGCAGGCCACCGCCCAGCATGCCGGCGATGAAGCGGGTCGCGCCGAAGCCGAAGACCGAGGTGGCGAACACGCTCTGCAGCGTGGCGACCGAGAACAGTGCCAGCAGCGCTATCAGCATGCGCTTGCGGCCGAAGTGATCGGCCAGCGGCGACAGCAGCAGGCCACCGATCGCCTGTCCCATGGGCTGAAGCGCGAAGGCGCCGGTCAGGCTCGCGGTCGGCACGCCAAGCGCCGATGCGATCGCGGGGAGCATCTGGCCGGTCACCGCCAGGTCGTAGCCATCGATCAGCAGCACGAGGAACAGCGTGGCCACGGTGAGAACGTGGCCGCGCCGCACGGGCGATGCGTCCAGCAGGCCGCCGAGGTCGGTCTTGTCATTCATGGCGCGGCGCTTCAGATGCCCAGCTGCCGGGCCGCCAGGTCCTTGAGGATTTCCTCGGAGCCGCCGCCGATCATCATCACCTTGGCTTCGCGATAGATGCGCTCGGAGCGGGTGCCACGCATGTAGCCCATGCCGCCGAGGATCTGCACCGCCTGGTCGGCGCAGAACTGCATGGCCTGCGTGGAGAGGATCTTCGCCATGCAGGTCCGCGCCACGAGCTGCTCGGGATCGCCATGCCGGTGCTCGAGCCGCCACGCCAGCTCGTAGACCAGCGCGCGGGCGGCGTCGATCTTCAGCGCCATGTCCACCAGCTTGTGGCGAATGACCTGCCGCTGCGACAGCGGCTGTCCGAAGGTCACCCGGTCGCGCGCCCAGGCCAGGGCCTCGTCGAGACAGGCCTGCGCGAAGGCGCAGGCGGCGGCCGACATCGACAGCCGCTCGCTGTTGAAGTTGGTCATGAAGACCTTGAAGCCCTGGTGCTCGATGCCCAGCAGATTGCCGACCGGCACGCGCACGTCGTCGAAATGCAGATGCGCGGTGTCGGAGCACCACCAGCCCATCTTCTTGAGCGGCGTGCGGGTGAGCCCGGGCGAATCCGCATCCACCAGCAGGGCCGACACGCCCGCTGCGCCCTTCGAGCCCGCATCGGTGCGCACGGCCACGGTGATGAAATCGGCGCGCATGCCGGAGGTGATGAAGGTCTTCTCGCCGTTCAGCACATAGTGGTCGCCGTCTCGCCGCGCGGCGCATTTGAGCGATGCGACGTCGGACCCACCGCCGGGCTCGGTGACCGCCAGCGCGGCGATCTTGTCGCCGGCGAGCACGGGCGGCACGACGCGCCGCTTGAGCGCTTCGCTGCCATGCGCGGCCACGGGTGGCAGGCCGATGGTGTGCGACAGCAGCGAGGCCTGCACGCCACCGCAACCCGCACGCGCCACCTCCTCGATCGCGACGAGGTAGTGGAAGATGTCGGCCGCCGTGCCACCGAGCGCTTCGTCGTAGCCGATGCCGAGGGCACCCAATGCACCGAACTTGCGATAGAGATCGCGAGGAAAGGTCTCGGCCTCGTCCCAGTCGTTCGCGAAAGGGACGATCTCGCGGTCGACGAATTCGCGCAGCGTCGATCGGAAGACTTCATGCTCGGCGCTGAAGTAGTGAGGGAGTGGACGTGTTTCGATCATCGTGCCCCCATCTTCTTGCGGTGCGAGATGGCCGTCTTGCGCGCAGCGGCTGGCGTGTTCGATGTCGGGTCGAAGGCCGATGGCTAGAGCGCCTGCGCGATGATGCGCAGCTTGCGCGAGCCCGCGATGATGTCCCGGGGCTTGAGCCCGTAGACCTGGCGGATCGAGTGGCTGAAATGCGTCGAATCGGGATAGCCGATGTCGAGCGCGACGTCGACCAGGCTGGCGTCCGTGTGCACATGGTGCAGCAGGCTGCGGGCACGCTTCCAGGCACGCACGTTGCGAAACGGAATGCCCACCTCTTCCTTGAACAGATGGCGGAAGCGCGAGATCGACAGGTTCACGCGCGAAGCGCATTCGTCGGAGGCGACGGCACCCGTCGGATCGGCCTTGATGCGCTCCAGCACGCTCGCGATGCGCTGGTCGAGCGCGCGCACGGGCAACGCGGCGCCGAAAAAGCTCCGGTCGAAATCGCACGGGCGCAGGTCGAGCGCGCCGCCTTGCGAAGCAAGCCGGCGATGGACCTCGCGCACATGCACCGCGAAGTCGGGTGCATGCACCGCGCCGCACAGGCGCAGCAGCGGCGGCAGCGCGCTCGCGTCGACCGTCTCGGGCTCGATCAGCACGATGAGCACGTTGCGGCCCTCGCAGGCGATCTCGTAGGGAACGTAGGGCTGCACGATCGCGACCTCGGTCGCTTGCCATTCGCTCCCCTCGAGCCGCACGCGCAGTCGGCCATCGATCGCGACGTACGCGACGAGGGCCCCTTGCGTGTGCAGGCTTCGGGCGCCGAGAAGGCCGGCATAGAAGAGGCGGTCCTTCGTGATCCACATGACGCGGTCGGCGCTGGTGCAGCGCCGTGGAACGAAGGCGTGGTCGCCCGTGTCGATGGAATCGCTCATCCCATGCCCCCGCTGCTGCGATCCAGCTGGCTCAAGCACCCTTGGCGGGAATGATGGGCAGCAGGATGAAGGGCTCGTTGCCTTCGCCGAAGTGGAGCGTGTTCTCGCCGCCGAAGACCTCGGGCGGCCGGTCCTGCGGGTTCGCGTGGCGGAACGGGCCGACGCCCGTCATCGGATAGGGCTGGTCCGAGAAGCCGGCATCGCCGAGTCCGTGGTCGTAGTCGCAGCCCCGGATGTTGAGGGCCAGCGTGTAGCCGGGCGGAATCACGATGGAGGTTGGCAGGATCTCGATGTCGAGCACGACCGGCTCGCCCGGCACGAGCGGCTGCAGCTCGTCGTGCGTGTGGTACGGGCGGTAGGGCAGCGACTTCGCCGTGTCGAGCTTGCGGTGCGAGGCGCGCAGCCATCCGAGTGCGATCGGCACGCGCGGATCGTTGGAGCCGACGAACAACACCTCCTTGCCGTCCGGCGCGAACAGACGCAGCGCCAGGAAGAGATCGGCATCCGCCGTCCTGGAAGACACCACGAGCCGCGCCGCGATCGGGCCGGTGATCTCGATCTCTTCCCTGGCCGGCGGGAGCTTGAACATAAGCCCTTCGCTCATCGCCTGGTAGGCGATGCTGGCGCCGGCGGCCGGCGTGGAGCCCAGGGTGCGGCTGGCGGGCTCGAGGTAGTACTTCGTCCACTGCGTGCGGGCCAGCGGCCATTCCTGCTCGTCGCGGATCGTGAAGTGCTCGCCCGGACGGCGGATCTGCAGCTGCACCGGCGGCTGGCGGTCCCAGCCCGTGTCCTTGCCTTGCAGGAAGTGGCCGAGAAAGCGCTTCTGCAATTCAACGCCCTCGGCTCGGTAGAAGGGACTGAAGTGGCTGTTGCCGTGCACCTCCAGCCATTTCTGGCTCGAGCCCGCGTCCAGATAGCCCTCGAAATTGCCGCGCGGATGCACGCCCATGCCGCCCCAGTTCGCGGCCGACAGCAGGGGCACCTGGATGCGGCTCACGTCGGGCTTGCGCGACGAATAGAACGCGTCGTCGAGCGGGCGGTTCAACGACTCGTTGGACATCTTCGGCGCACGGTTGGCCGCCAGTTCCTCGTCCGACAGCGTTTGCGGGCCGCAGACCAGTTCGCCGTTGTTCGGATTGCGCGCGCCGCGCTCGCCGTAGCCGTGCTGTATGCGCAGCACCTGGCGCTCATACCAGCCTTCGCCGAACTGCGAGTAGATGCCGCCATGCCGGGCCGCATCGCGATAGCGGTCGACGAAGCCTTCCCATACGCAGATGGCGGCGAGGTGCGGAGGCCGCAGCGCGGCCACGTACCACTGGTTGCTCGCGTAGTAGGAGATGCCGTTCATCCCGATCTTGCCGTTGCTCCACGGCTGCGTCGCCGCCCATTCGATGCATTCGTAGATGTCTTTCGTCTCCTGCTCCGAGGTCGGGTCGAGCACGCCCGGCGAGCGGCCCGCGCCGCGGCTGTCGACGCGGATGCAGACGAAGCCGTCAGGCACCCACTTCTCGGGATCGATGACTTCCCAGTTCATGTACTTGTTCGACGAGCCTTCGGCGATGTCGGGAAGTCGCGCACCATGCGGTCGTACGCGCTCTTGTAGCCCACCTGCATGGGCACGCCCTTGCCATAGGCGCCGTAGGAGAGCAGCGCCGCATGGCGGCCGGGTTCCGGCGGGAGGAAGACGTCGGCGCGCAGCACGACGCCGTCGCTCATCGGAATCGGCACGTCCCAGAGGATGCGCATGCCGTCGGCATGGACGGCCTCGGGCATGTCGTTGGAGAGCGCACCGTCGGCGCGGTTCGGGTTCGTTTGGTTCATGGTGATCTTTCCTTCTGAAACTCAACTGATCTGGATGCCCAGCGGCGGCAGGATCCTGGCGAAGCGGTCGATCTCCGAATCGACATAGGCCTTGAAATCGCGCGGCGCCAAGGCCTCGAGCACGCCGCCGCCGTCCTGGATGTACTGCCGGTACTTGGGGTCCTGGCCGAGCTTCGCGAACATGGCGTGGAGCGAATTGGCCGCGGCTTCGCTCATGTTCTTCGGCCCCCCAGATGCCCGACCAGGCAGGGATGTCGGGCACGTCCAGCCCGAGCTCGGCGAAGGTCGGCGCGTCGGGAACGATCGGCGAGCGCACGTTGCCCGACAGGCCGAGCGCGCGCATCTGTTTGCCCTGGATCCAGCCCTGCGCGGAGACCGGCGCGAGGAAGGTGCAATCGACGACGCCCGACACCAGGTCGTTGCTCGGCGCACCCTTGTACGGGACATGGACCAGGTCCACCCCGGCGTTCCTGCAGAACAGCGAAGCCATGATGTGGGTGGGATTGCCCAGGCCCGAGTTCGCGATCGTGAGCTTGCCCGGCGAAGCCTTCGCGGCATCGATGAACTGCTGCAGGGTCTTGAAGCGCGAGTTCGCTCCGACCAGCAAGGCCCATCCGTAGTAGGTGGCCAGCCGCGTGATGGGCGTGAAGTCGGACTTCGAGTCGAAGGGCAGGCTCTTGTAGAGCACCGCGTTGGTCGTGTGGCCCGCGGAGTTCAGCAGCACCGTGTTGCCGTCCGGCTTCGATCGCGACACGTCCAGCGATCCGATCACCGCGCCCGCGCCGGGCTTGTTGTCGATGATGACGTTGCGGCCGCTCGTGGTCTCGAGGGTGTGTGCCAGCAGCCGTCCGGTGACATCCATGCCCGATCCCGCGGGAAAGGGCACGACGATCCTCAGGACGTCCGACTTGGCCGGCTGGGCCATCGCCGGCAATGCGCTGCCGAGTACCGCGCTGATGAGGGTCCTGCGATTGATGTTGCTCATTGCCTTGTCTCCGTATCTGTTTTTCGAGGTGCCGCTTCGTGCATCGGCGCCAAGTGCGCCGGGTGCGCCATGTGCGCCGCTAGCGGGGCGAGAACGACGTCGGCTTGAGGATCTGCGACTCCTGCTGCCGCAAGGCGCCCAGCTCCTTCGAGCGGGCCCTGTATTCCTGCCAGGCCGGATCGGCCTCCATGGCCGAGCGCCGTTGCTCGCGGTCGGCCAGGCTGTCGAATCGCCACAGATGCACGATCTGGTTCAGCGGGCCGATCTCGCTGACGTAGAAGCCGACGAGGCCTCCCAGGTACTTGTTCTGCAGCGGCAGCGCCATGCTCTCGTAGAGCTTCAAGAAGTCGGCGGCGCGCCCGGGTTCGGCGGTGTAGGTCCTGAGTTCGAAGATCATGGCTGTGCCTCGTTCTCCACGGGGTTCGACAGGACCCCGATGCCTTCGATCTCGATCTCGATGGTGTCGCCGGCCTTCATCCATACGGGCGGCTTGCGCGCATAGCCGACGCCCGCGGGCGTGCCCATCACGATCACGTCGCCCGGCTCGAGCGTGAGCGCCTCGGTGAGCAGGCACAGCGTTTCGGCCACGGGGAACAGCATCTGTGCGGTATTGCTGCTCTGCATGACCGTGCCGTTTAGGCGCGACTCGATCTTCAGCCCCGCGGCACCGGGCGGCAGCTCGGACGCGGGCACCAGCCAGGGCCCCAGGGCGCCGGTGGGCATCGAAGTTCTTGCCGATGGTCCACTGCGCCGTCCTGCGCTGGTAGTCGCGGAGCGTGGCATCGTTGAAGCAGGCGTAGCCGGCCACGGCCTCGAGCGCATCGGCCTCGCTCAGGTGACGCGAGGTCCTGCCGATCACCACGGCCAGCTCGGCCTCGAAGTCGAGCTGGCTCGAAACGCGCGGCCGTTGGATCGCCGCGCCGTGCGCCACGAGCGAGGACGCGCCGCGCAAAAAGAAGCTGGGGTAGTCGGGCCGCTGGTTGCCGCCCTCGGCCGCGTGGTCCGCGTAGTTGAGCCCCAGGCAGATGATCTTGCCGGGCCGTGGCACCACGGGAAGCAGCCTCGCGGCATCGAACGGGATGCGGGCCGCGGCGGGCGCGGCGGCGGCCTCCTTCGCGGCGGCGGCGAAGCCGGCCGCGCCGCGGGTGCAAAGGGCCACCATGTCACCGGGCAGGGTGACGATGGCGCCATCGACGACCGCGCCCAGGCGGGGCGTCGGGTCGGAGTCGGTATGGAAGGTGACGAAGTTCATGGGCTTGCGAGAGCTTGCGAGAGAAAGGAGATCGATCAGGAGGTTTTCAGCCCGGCGCCGACCGAGCTCATCAGCGCGTGCAGCGCGCCGTGGCCCTCGAAGCCGATGCCAGGCCGCTGCGGCGGATGCACGAAGCCGTCCTCGACCCGCGTGTCGTCGGCAAAGCCGCCGAAGGAACCGAACACGCCGGGATAGGCCTCGCAACCGCCGAGGCCCAGGCCGGCCACAAGCGCCAGCGACATCTGGTTGCCGCCGTGCGGGAAATGGCTGCCGGCCCCCCAGCCCTGCGCCTCGAGCGCCAGCGCCATGCTGGCGAAGGCATGCAGGCCGTAGGACTGCGGCGGGTCGACCTGGATCAGGTCCTTCTCGCTGCGCCAGCCACCGAGGCGCACGAGGTTGGTCACCTCCTGGTTGCCATAGAGGTTCTCGCCGACCGCGAGCGGTGGCGCGTACACCGAGGCCAGTTCGGCCATCAGCGCATAGTCGTTGGGATCGCAGGGCTCCTCGAACCAGCGCAGGTCGTACGGCGCCAATGCCTTCGCATAGACGAGCGCCTCGTCGCGCTGGAACTTGCAGTTGGCATCGACCGCCAGATGGCTGCTGTCGGGAAGCACGCTCAGCGCGCAATCGATACGGCGCAGGTCTTCGTCGAGCGATGCACCGCCCACCTTGATCTTCACGTGGGTGTAGCCGGCGGCCTGGTGGCCGCGGATCTCATCGGCCACGTCCTGCGGCACGCCACCCCGGCCGATACCAGCCTCCGCCCACGTACACGGACACCTTGCGCTGCATGGTCCCGCCGCGATAGCGCCGCGCCAGCACTTCCGCGGTCGGCAGGCCCTGTGCCTTGCCGATGGCATCCCACAAAGCGGTCTCGATGGTCCCGATGGCGATCGAGCGTTCGGCATGGCCTCCCGGCTTCTCGCCGACGAGCATCGCCGTCACGGCCCTGGCCGGATCGAGCACGCCATCGCCGTCGAGCAGCGACTCGGGCCGGGCCCGCAGCAGCCGGGGGAAGAAGCGCTCGCGCATCGGCTGCCCGCAGGCGTAGCGGCCGGTGGAGTTGAACGCGTACCCCGTGACCGGCGCCCTGCCGCTGCCCGGGTCCAGCCGTACCGCGACGATCGAGGTCGTCATCTCCGCGAAGGAGAACACGGCGTTGCGCATGGTGCTCTGCACCGGAAAGGCCGCTTCCTGGAGGTCAATGATCCGCATGATGCTTTCTTGTGTGTCCTGAACTTCTTGGGTGGGCGGTCTCAGCGCGAGGGCTCGATGCCGGCCGCGCGGATGAACTGGCCGTAGCGCACCAGCTCCTCGTCGATGTGCTTGCGAAAGGCTTCCGGCTTCGCCGGTGCCGCGGGAAGAAAGCCCATGGCCAGCAGCCGCTCGCGCGCCTCGGGCTGGCGCAGCACCTCGCCGACATCGGCGTTGATCTTCTGCACGATGGCCGCGGGCGTGGCGGCCGGCGCCACGAAGCCCAGCCATGCGCCATAGCGAAAGCCCGGGAAGCCGGACTCGGCCATGGTCGGCACCTTGGGCAGCACGGCCAGCCTTTCCGAGGTGCCGACGGCCAGCGGCACGAGCCGGCCCGACTGCAGGAACGGCAGCACGGCGGAGACGCCGGCGAACATCACCTGCACCTGGTCGCCCACGACCGCCGTGGCGGCTTCCGCCGCGCCCTTGTAGGGCACGTGCAGCATCCGGATGCCCGCGCCGCGCATCAGGATCTCCATCGGAAGATGCTGGGCGCTGGCGACGCCGCTGGAGCTGAAGTTGATCTCACCGGGCCGGGCCTTCGCGGCATCCACCAGCTCCTTGACCGAATGCACCTTCAGGCTGGGCGACGCGACCAGCACGAAGGGGGTTTCGCCGATCAGCGCGATCGGCGCGAAATCCTTGAGGGGGTCGTAGGGCAGCTTGGCGTAAAGCGCCGGATTGGCCGCCAGCGTGGTGTCGTTGGGCACCAGCAGCGTGTAGCCGTCGGCCGGTGCGCGGGCGACCTGCTGCGCACCGATGATGCTGTTGGCGCCGACCTGGTTGTCGACCACGGTGCCCTGGCCCCAGCGCTGCGCGAGCTTGCCCGCCATGAAGCGCGAGGCCATGTCCGCGCCCGCGCCCGCCGCGAACGGCACGACGATGCGCACGGGCTTCTCGGGATAGTCGGCGTGGGCCGGGGCGCCCAGCGCCAGCGCGGACAGCGCCATGGCTGCGCAACGCAACGCGGTCTTGATCATCCTTGTCTCCATCTTTCTTGTCTGGCCGGCGTGCCCTGCGATCGCGCCCCGTCCGGCATGCGCAATTCTGGAGGGGTTGATACCAACGCAAAAGAAGAGATTTCAGCTGCCATCCATCTAAAATTTAGCTGGAACAGCTCTGGAGACGAACCATGGATCTGCGGCAGGTGCGCTACTTCCTGACGGTGGCGGAGAAGGGAAGCATCAGTGCCGCCGCCGCGGTGCTGCACGTGGCGCAGTCCGCGATCAGCCGGCAGATGCGCCTGCTCGAGGAAGACCTGGGCGGCCCCCTCTTCCACCGGAGCATCGCGGGGGTGCAACTGACCGACAGCGGCCTCATGTTCCTGGAGCGCGCGCGCTTCATCCTGCGCGAGGTGGAAAGCACGACCCTGGACGTCTCCAACTTCAACCGCGGCATGCGCGGCTTTCATCGCGACGTGCGCGGCACGGTGCGGATGTCGTCGGCGCCCACGGTCGGGCAGGCGATCCACGGCCGCCTCGCGCTGGACTTCCGCCAGCGCTTTCCGCAGGTCAGGCTGGAGCTGACGGAAAGCCCGACTGACGACGCGCTGCACCGGCTGACCGCCGGCACCATCGAGCTCGCCATCGTGTCGAATCCCGGCAATCAGGAGCACATCCATTTCACGCCGCTCGCGCGGCAGGAAATCGCGGTGTTCTGTCTTCCGGGTTCGAAGCTGGCCGCGCGCCCGAGCGTGCATGCGCGCGAACTGCGCAAGCTGCCGATCATCATCTCCCTCGGCCTGCGGCACAGCCTGGAGACGGAGCATGGGGTGATGCAGCCGGTCATCCAGATCGACGGCAACGAAGGGGCCGCGCAACTCACGCGGGCCGACCTCGGCTTTGCCGTGCTGCCCAAATCGGTGGTGCGAACCTCCAGCATCTGGCAAGGCCTCGTGGCCGTGCCGGTGCGCGGCTTCTCGGTGGCCCGCATGCTCGCGGTGGCCAAGGGGCGGCCCGTCAGCTTGGCCGCGAAGGTCTTTCGCAGCGCCGTCGAGGAGCAGATGGCGCTGTGCGTCGGCGAAGGGCTCTTCCTGCCGCCCTGAAGCCGTGCTTCAGTGAGCCGACCCGACGCCGATCGTGTCCAGCCGCGCCACCGCCTCGGCCGGCAACTTCAGCCCAGCCGCCGCCAGGTTCTCCCGCAGATGCCCCAGCGACGAAGTCCCCGGAATCAGCAGCAGGTTCGGCGAGCGCTGCAGCAGCCAGGCCAGCGCCACCTGCATCGGCGTCGCGCCGAGTTCGCTTGCCACCTCCGACAGCACCCCCGACTGCAGCGGCGTGAAGCCTCCGAGCGGGAAGAAGGGCACGTAGGCGATGCCCTCGCGCGCCAGCTTCTCGACCAGCGCGTCGTCGCCGCGGTTCGCGAGGTTGTACATGTTCTGCACCCCGACGATCGGCACGATGCGCTGGCCGTCGTCGACCTGCTTCGCGGTCACGTTGCTCAGGCCGATGTGGCGGATCAGGCCCTGCTGGCGCAGCTCGGCGAGCGCGGTCAGCGGCGCCTCGAGCGAGCCTTCGGCCGGGCCGTGCACGCCCAGCATGCTGCGCATGTTGACGACATCGAGCACGTCGAGGCCGAGGTTGCGCAGGTTGTCGTGCACCGCCTGGCGCAGCTCGGCCGGCGAGGCCGCGAGGTTCCACGAGGCGTCGGCCCCGCGCGTGGCGCCCACCTTGGTGACGATGGTCAGGCCGTCGCGGTATGGGTGCAGCGCCTCGCGGATGATCTGGTTGGTGACGTGCGGGCCGTAGAAATCGCTGGTGTCGATGTGGTCCACGCCGGCCTCGATCGCGGCGCGCAGCACCGCGACGGCGGCGGCACGGTCCTTCGGCGGGCCGTACACGCCGGGGCCGGCGAGTTGCATGGCGCCGTAGCCGAGGCGCTTCACCTCGCGGTCGCCGAGGCGGAAGGTGGAGATGGTGTCGAGCGGGTTCATGAGCTTTCCTTTCAGGTTGAGGCTGAATGTAGGCACCGCGGCGGCGTACGATAAGCCGGCTCAATGCGCACGGGTCGTGCGGAAAAACGAACAATCGAAAGACAGGCGATGACGGAACAGCTCGGCGATCTGGCGGTCTTCGTGGCGGTGGCGCGCGCGGGCGGCTTTCGCGAGGCGGCGCGGCTGCAGAGCGTGAGCGCCTCCAGCCTCAGCGCGGCGGTGCGTCGGCTCGAAACGCGGCTGGGCGTGCGCCTCCTGCATCGCAGCACCCGCAGCGTGGTGCCCACCGAGGCCGGCGCGCGGCTGCTCGACCGGCTCGGGCCGGCGCTCGGCGAGGTCGAGGCCGCGCTCGACGTGGTCAACGGCTTTCGCGACAAACCCGCGGGCACCTTGCGGCTCAACGTGCCGGCGAGCGCGTCGCGGCTGGTGCTGCCGGCGATCGTGCCGCCCTTTCTCGCGGCCTATCCCGAGATCCTGCTCGAGGTGGTGGTCGAGGAGAGCTTCGTCGACGTGCTGGCCGCGGGCTGCGATGCGGGCATCCGCTACGAGGAACGGCTCGAGCAGGACGTGATCGCGATCCCGATCGGCCCGCGCCGCCAGCGCATGGCGACCGCGGCCTCGCCGGCCTACCTCGCGGCGCACGGCCGCCCCGTGCATCCGCGCGACCTGCTGCAGCACGCCTGCCTGCGCGGGCGCTTCGCGAGCGGTGCGATGGCGGGCTGGGAATTCGAGCGCGAGAGCGAGGTGGTGACGGTGGACGTCGATGGGCCGCTGATCGTGCGCCTGGGCGGCGGCGTCGAGCTCGCGATCGAAACGGCGGTGGCAGGCATCGGCGTGATCCATCTGTTCGAGGAATGGCTGCAGCCGCAACTGGCGAGCGGCGCGCTGGTGCCGGTGCTCGAGGACTGGTGGCAGCCCTTCACCGGGCCTTTTCTCTACTACCAGGGGCGCGAGCGGCTGCCGGCGCCGCTGCGCGCCTTCGTGGATTTCGTGCAGGCGCGGCGCGGCTGAAGACGCACTTCAACTTCAGCGACCGGCCTGCGACAGCGGCAGCGCCGCGCCGGCCTTGAGTTCTTCCAGGCACACGCTCGAACGCACCATGCTCACGCCGGGCAGCGCCGAGAGCTTCTCGGTCAGGAAGGTGCTGAGCGCCTCGAGGTCGCTCGCGATCACCTTGAGCACGTAGTCGACGTCGCCCGTCACCGAGTGGCATTCGAGCACGTCGGGCAGTTGCGTCACGGCCTGGCGGAAGCGCTTGAAATCGCGCACGTGGCCGCGCTCCATCGCGATCTGGACGAAGGCCATCACGCGCAGGCCCACGGCCGCGGGCCGCAGCCGCGCCTCGTAGCGCGCGATCACGCCCTCTTCCTCGAGCCTGTGATGCCGGCGGCTGCATTGCGCGGGCGAGAGCCCGACCGCGGCCGCGAGCTCGAGGTTGGAGATGCGGCCATGGCCCTGCAGCACCTCGAGCATGCGGGTGTCCATCGAGTCCAGCGGTACGGGTTGCAAGATGTTCTCCTGTTCTTTGGAAATGATGAAAGGACTTCTCTTCTTCGAGGGGCCATCCCTAGGCGCGATGAAAACCCATTGCGGGAGGCGAGCGAAAGAATCGTTGCGAGCTCGACCAGGGGCTACAGCAGGCGAGACATCTTCTCTCGATAGGCGCTGAATGCGCAACTGCATTGCATCGCCATTCGCGAACGCCCCGGGTCGGCCATCCGATCCATCCGCACCGAGCTTCGACCAGGAGAACCCATGAAGCGCATCCCCGAACCGTTCCGCATCAAGACCATCGAGCGCATCGCGATGACCACGCGCGCGCACCGCGAACAGGCCCTGCTCGAAGCGGGGCTCAACCCCTTCCTGCTGCGCAGCGACGACGTCTTCATCGACCTGCTGACCGACAGCGGCAGCGGCGCGATGAGCGACCGCCAGTGGGCCGCGATGATGGCGGCCGACGAGGCCTATGCCGGCAGCCGCAGCTACTACCGGCTAGCCGACACCATCGAGAAGGTCTTCGGCCATCGCCACACGGTGCCCGCGCACCAGGGCCGCGGGGCGGAGCAGCTGCTCTACCCCGAGCTCGTGAAGCGCCGCGGCGCGAAGCAGCCGGTGTTCCTGTCGAACTTCCACTTCGACACCACCAAGCTCCACATCGAGCTGGCCGGTGCGCGCGCGCTCAACGCATTGACGAAGGAGGCACTGGACACCGCCACCTACCACGACTGGAAAGGCAACTTCGACCTCGACGAGCTCGCGCGGCTGATCGAGACGCACGGCGCGGCCAATGTGGTGGCGCTGGTGGCCACCGTGACCTGCAACACCAGCGGCGGCCAGCCGGTCGCGCTGGCCAACCTGCGCGCGGCCTCGCAACTCGCGCGCGAAGCAGGTATTCCGGTGGTGATCGACGCCACGCGCTTCGCGGAGAACGCCTGGTTCATCCGCGAACGCGAGGCGGGGCAGGCGCAGCGCGACGTGCCCGGCATCGTTCGCGACATGATGGCCTGCGCCGACATCGCGGTGATGTCGTCGAAGAAGGACGGGCTGGTCAACATCGGCGGCTTCTGCAGCTTCCGCGACGACGAGGACCTGTTTCGCGCCGTGCAGGAACGCTGCGTGGTCAGCGAGGGCTTCATCACCTACGGCGGCCTCGCGGGCCGCGACATGGAGGCGCTCGCGGTCGGCCTCGAGGAGGCGATGGATGCCGACTACCTGCGCTACCGCGTCGGCCAGGTCGCCTACCTCGGCGAGCGGCTGCGCGCGCAGGGCATTCCGATCCAGTATCCGACCGGTGGGCATGCCGTGTTCGTCGACGCGGCCGCGCTGCTGCCGCATCTGCCGGCCGACAGCTTTCCGGCCCATGCGCTCGCCTGCGAGCTGTACCTGGAGGCAGGCGTGCGCGCGGTGGAGATCGGCTCGCTGCTGCTCGGGCGCGATCCAGCCACCGGGTTGCAGGAGAAGGCGCCGCTCGAATCGATGCGGCTCACGATCCCGCGGCGCGTCTACACCAACGACCACATGGACTACGTGGCCGACGCGCTGGCCGAGGTGGCGCGACGCGCCGCGCGCATCCGCGGCATGGTCTTCACCTACGAGCCGGCGCTGCTGCGCAACTTCACGGCGCGTTTTCGCTGGGCCTGAGCCGAACCGCGCTCAACCGATGGGGGGATAGTTGCCTGTTCCCTCGGGCCATGGCGTGAGGACCTCGAAGCCCTCTTCGGTCACCGCGACCATGTGCTCCCACTGCGCCGACAGCGAATGGTCGCGCGTGACCACGGTCCAGCCGTCGGGCAGCTCGCGCGTCTCGCGGCGACCCGCGTTGATCATCGGCTCGATGGTGAAGACCATGCCCGGAGCGAGCCGCAGGCCCTCGCCGGGCCGGCCGTAGTGCAGCACCTGCGGATCGTCGTGGTAGATCTGCCCGATGCCGTGGCCGCAGTACTCGCGCACCACGCTGAAACGCTCGCGGTGCGCCACGCTCTGGATCGCATGGCCCACGTCGCCCAGCGTCGCGCCCGGGCGCACGGCCAGGATGCCGGCGCGCATGGCCTCGTAGGTGGTCTCGACCAGCCGGCGCGCGAGCGGGCTCGGCTCGTCGACGAAGTACATGCGACTGCAGTCGCCGAACCAGCCGTCCTTGATCACGGCCACGTCGATGTTGACGATGTCGCCCTTCTTCAGCGTCTTCTGCGCCGAGGGAATGCCGTGGCAGACCACGTGGTTGACGGAGGTGCACACCGTCTTCGGGAAGCCCTTGTAGCCCACGTTGGCCGGGATCGCGCGCTGCACGTTGACGATGTGGTCGTGGCAGAGGCGGTCGAGCTCATCGGTGGTGACGCCGGGCTTCACGTAGGCCCCGATCATCTGCAGCACCTCGGCCGCCAGGTGCCCGGCCTTGCGCGACAGCGCGATCTGCTCGGGCGTCTTCAGGGGCACGGCCATGTTCATTGCACGACCTTCGCCGCCCGCCCCGTCGCGCGGCCCGATGGCCGCGGCGCATGCGGCTCGCTCGGCGCGCAGGCCATCGCGAGGTCGAGCCCGCCGGCCATCTCGGCGCGCACCAGCAGCTGGCACAGCTCGCGGTGATCGAGGTCGGGGTGCAGCTCGGCCAGCATGCCGATGCGCATCCAGTGCTCGGCCTGCGCGTTGATGGAGCGGCTCAGCGCGGTGCCCGCGACGCGCAGGTTCTCGTGCATGAGGTCGGAGATCTTGACGATGCCCATGGTGTTTGGTCTATATGAAACGTATACGAATCATATAGATTTTTTGGTGGGCCCGCCTCGCGAGGCCGGTCCCGCCCCTCAGGGCGCAGGCACAGGGCGAGGGCGACCGCGAGACCAGCGACAGCGCGCGGCTCGACGCGCCCGTCAAGCAGGTCGGCGACCAGCGCATCGCGGTGAAGACCGCCGAGGGAGCCGGTGCGATTCCCGTCTACGCGGACCGCAGCGTCGATGCGCCCGCGCCCGAGGTGCGGCGCGTGCTGGTGATCGTGCACGGCATCCTGCGCAACGCCGACGTCTATTTCTCCACCGGGCAGAAGATCGTGCAGAACGCGGGCGAGGCCGCCGCGGGCACGATGGTGGTGGCGCCGCAGTTCCTCACGCAGACCGACGTGCGGGCCTTCCACCTGCAGGGCGACATGCTCGGCTGGAGCAAGCACGGCTGGGCGCGCGGCGATGCGGCGCTCGGGCCGGCGCCGGTCAGCGCCTTCTCGGCGCTCGACGCGGTGCTCGCGCACTTCGCGAACCGCGAACGCTATCCGGCGCTGCGGGAAGTGCTCCTGATCGGCCACTCGGGCGGTGGGCGCATCCTCAACCGCTACGTCGCCACCAGCGACGGCGAGGCGGTGCTGCGCCGCGCCGGCATCGGCATCCGCTACGTGATGGCCAATCCCGGCAGCTATCTCTACTTCGACCGCGACCGGCCGGCCCCCGCCGGCGGACTGCGGCCGGCCGACCTGCAGGCCTGCCCGGCCGCCAACGAATGGCAGTACGGCCTCGACAAGGCACCGCCCTACGTGGCGCGGCAGGACGCGGCCTCGCTCGAAGGCCGCTATGCATCGCGCGGCGTGGTCTACCTGCTCGGCGGCGCCGACACCGATCCGTACCTGCACTTCTTCGACCGCTCATGCGGCGCGATGGCCCAGGGCCCGAACCGGCTGGCGCGCGGCCATGCCTACTTCGACTACCTCAAGGGCCGCCACGCCGCGAACTTCAACCAGCGCATCGTGGAGGTGCCGGGCGTCGGGCACGACAACCTCGGCATGTTCAACTCCGCCTGCGGCGTGGCGGTGCTGTTCGAACGCGAGCTGCCCGAGCGCTGCCCGCTGTTCAGATAGGCCGCCGCGCCGCCATGCTCAGTCCTGCAGGCAGAGGTACTTGAGCTCGAGGTAGTCCTCGATCCCGTGCCGCGAGCCCTCGCGGCCCAGGCCCGACTGCTTCACGCCGCCGAACGGAGCGACCTCGTTCGAGATCAGGCCGGTGTTGATGCCGACCATGCCGGTCTCAAGCTGTTCGCCCACGCGCCAGAGGCGGCGGCGGTCCTCGGTGAACAGGTAGGCGGCGAGGCCAAACTCCGAATCGTTGGCCATCGCGACGACCTCCTCCTCGGTCTCGAAGCGGAACAGCGGCGCCAGCGGCCCGAAGGTCTCCTCGCGCGCCACGCGCATGGCCTGCGTCACGCCGGTCAGCACGGTGGGCTCGAAGAAGCTGCCGCCCAGCGCATGCGGCTTGCCGCCGGTGCGCAGTTCGGCGCCCTGCGTGAGCGCGTCGTCGATGTGCTGGCGCACCTTGGCGACCGCGCGGCCATCGATCAGCGGGCCTTGCGTGATGCCGGCCTCGAGGCCGTTGCCCACGCGCATCGCCTCGACCGCGGCCACCAACCGCGCGGCCACGGCGTCGTAGATGCCGGCCTGCACGTAGATGCGGTTGGCGCAGACGCAGGTCTGGCCCGCGTTGCGGAACTTGGAGGCCACGATGCCCTCGATCGCGCGGTCGAGGTCGGCGTCGTCGAACACGATCAGCGGCGCATTGCCGCCGAGCTCGAGCGAGAGCTTCTTGATGGTCGGCGCGCACTGCTGCGCGAGCACGCGGCCCACGCCGGTCGAGCCGGTGAAGCTGAGCTTGCGCACGGTCGGGATCTCGCACAGCGCGGCGCCGATCTCGGGCGCGTTGCCGGCCACGATCTGCAGCACGCCGGGCGGCAGTCCGGCCTCGAGCCCCAGCACGCCGAGCGCGAAGGCGCTCAGCGGCGTGAGTTCGGCCGGCTTGACGACGATAGTGCAGCCCGCGGCCAGCGCGGGGCCGACCTTGCGCGTGATCATCGCGGCCGGGAAGTTCCACGGCGTGATCGCGGCGCACACGCCGATCGGCTGCTTGAGCACCACGATGCGCTGGCCCGCGCGCTGCGGCTGCAGCACCTCGCCGTCCACGCGCTTGGCCTCCTCGGCGAACCATTCGATGAACGAGGCCGCATAGGCGATCTCGCCGCGCGCCTCGGCCAGCGGCTTGCCCTGCTCGAGCGTCATCAGCCGGCCCAGGTCGTCCTGGTGCGCGAGCATCAGCTCGGCCCAGCGGCGCAGCACGCGCGCACGATCGGGCGCGGTGCGCGCGCGCCAGGCGGGCAGCGCGGCGGCGGCGCCGGCGATGGCACGCTCGGTCTCGGCGCGGCCCATCAGCGGCACGTCGGCCAGGTGCCGGCCGGTGGCGGGGTCGTTGACGGCGAAGGTGGCGCCGTCGTCGGCCGCGACCCACTGGCCATCGATCAGGCCGGCGCCGCGCAGCAGGTCGGGGCGCTGCAGGCCCAGGGTGGATGCGGTGTTCATGCCGAGAACGCCTCCTCGACGATGGCCAGCGCGCGTTCGAACTGCGCGTCGGGAATGGTCAGCGGGTAGAGGAAGCGGATCACGTTGCCGTACATGCCGCAGCTCAGCAGCACCAGGCCCTGCGCCAGCGCCTTGGCCTGCACGCGTGCCACGGCCTCGGCGTCCGGCGCGCCCGTGGCCGCATCGCGCAGCTCGACCGCGACCATCGAGCCCTGCGCGCGCACTTCGGCCAGCGCGGGGTTCGATTCCTTGATCTTCAGCAACCGGCCGACCAGGCGCTCGCCCAGCGCGGTGGCGCGTTCGCAAAGCTTCTCGTCGGCGATCACGTCGAGCACCGCGTGCGCCGAGGCCACCGCCAGCGGATTGCCCGCGTAGGTGCCGCCGAGGCCGCCGGGCGCCGGCGCATCCATGATGGCGGCGCGGCCGGCCACGGCAGACAGCGGCATGCCGCCCGCGAGGCTCTTGGCCATGGTGATCAGGTCGGGCTCGACGCCGTGGTGCTGCATCGAGAACAGCCGGCCGGTGCGCGCGAAGCCGGTCTGCACCTCGTCGGCGATCAGCACGATGCCGTGCGCGTCGCAGAGGCGGCGCAGGCCCTGCAGCAGAGCGGTGGGCGCGACGTTGAAGCCGCCCTCGCCCTGCACCGGCTCGATCACGATCGCGGCCACGCGCTTCGGGTCGATGTCGGCCTTGAACAGCTTCTCGATCGCGGCCAGCGAGTCGTCGGCGCTCACGCCCTGCAGCGCGCCCGGGAACGGCACGTGGAACACGTCGGCCGGGAACGGGCCGAAGCCGGTCTTGTAGGGCGCGACCTTGCCGGTCATGGCCAGCGCCATCAGCGTGCGGCCATGGAAGCCGCCGCCGAAGGCGATCACGCCGGCGCGGCCGGTGTGGGCGCGCGCGATCTTCACCGCGTTCTCCAGCGCCTCGGCGCCGGTGGTGAAGAAGGCCGTCTTCACCGGCCCGGAGATCGGCACCAGCGCATTGAGGCGCTCGGCCAGCGTCACCACGCTCTCGTAGGGAACGATCTGGTAGGCCGTGTGCGTGAAGCGCCCGAGCTGCTCCTGGATCGCGGCCACCAGGCGCGGATGGCGGTGGCCGGTGTTGAGCACCGCGATGCCGGCGGCGAAGTCGATGTATTCGCGGCCTTCGATGTCCCACAGCGTCGCGTTCTCGGCGCGCTGGGCATAGAAGCCGCACATCACGCCCACGCCGCGCGGCGTGGCCGCGAGGCGGCGGGTCTGGAGTTCGGAGTTGGTGGTCATGGCTGGAAGCGGCCGAGAAAGGCTGGAGGTCGATCGGAAGTTCTGATTGAATGCGCAATTGGCTCCATCAAAAAGATCCACTTCCTGCAATCAGGATGGAGCCAATCCAAAAAGCCATGAAATCCATCTGCGCCGACCTGGTGCTGCAGCGCATCGCTCCCGCCGCCGGCGCCGCGCTCAACCGCCAGCTCTACGACTGCCTGCGCGGCGCCATCCTCGACGGCAGCCTGCCGCCCTCGAGCGCGCTGCCGGCCTCGCGCGACCTGGCGCGCGAGACCGGCATGTCGCGCAACACCGTGCTGCATGCCTACGAGCAGCTGCGCGCCGAGGGCTACGTGCATTCGCGCGTGGGCAGCGGCACCTTCGTGGCCGAGACCACGCCCGAGAGCCAGCTGGCCACCGGCCGCGGCGCCGCCGCCGCGCCGGCCCGCGCCGCGCCGGTGCGGCTGGCCCGGCGCGCCCAGGCACTGGTCGACGATGCCTCGGCCGCGGCGCGCCAGTGGGGCGCCTTCATGCCCGGCGTGCCCGACGTGACCCAGTTCCCGCACCGCGCCTTCGGCCGCATCGTCGCGCGCCTGTGGCGCGATCCGGCGCCCGAGCTGCTGACCTATTCGCATGGCGGCGGCCACCCGGCGCTGCGCGAAGCCGTGGCCGAGCACCTGCGCGTGGCCCGCGCGGTGCGCTGCGACGCCGACCAGGTGCTGATCACCGAGGGCGTGCACCAGGCCATCGACCTGTCGCTGCGCATGCTGGCCGACCCGAGCGACACCGTGTGGGTCGAGGAGCCCGGCTACTGGGGCTTCCACAAGCTGCTGCAGATGGGTGCCTTGCGCGTGCGGCCGCTGCGCGTGGAGGCCGAGGGCGACGGCCCCGGGGCCGGCTGGCCGCGCGGCGGCAGCGCGCCGCGGCTGATCTTCGTCACGCCCTCGCACCAGTACCCGCTGGGCTCGGTGATGAGCCTGGCGCGGCGGCGCGAGTTGCTCGACTTCGCGCGCCAGTCGGGCAGCTGGATCGTGGAGGACGACTACGACAGCGAGTTCCGCTTCGCAGGCCGGCCCATTCCCTCGATGCAGGGGCTCGAGGACGACAGCCCGGTGATCTACATCGGCACCTTCAGCAAGACGCTGTTCCCGGGCCTGCGCGTGGGCTACATGGTGCTGCCGCGCGCGCTGGCCGCGCATTTCCGCACCGCCCATGCCGACCTCTACCGCGAGGGCCACGCCATCACGCAGGTGGCGCTGGCCGAACTCATCGGCCAGGGCCACTACGCCGCCCATATCCGCCGCATGCGCGTGCTCTATGCGCGCCGGCGCGCGCTGCTGGCCGGCTTGATCGCCGAGCACCTGGGCCCCGACCATCTGCATCCGCAGGCCAGCAATGCCGGGCTGCACCTGGTGCTGCGGCTGCCCGAGGACCGCGACGACGTGGCGATCATGGAAGCGGCGCAGGCGCGCGGCGTGCTCTCGCGGCCGCTGTCGCGCTACTACCGGCGCGGCGACGGGCGGCGCGGGCTGCTGCTGGGCTATGCCTGCGTGGAGGAGGCGAACATCGAGCCGGCGTTCCGCGTGCTGCTCGATTGCATCCGGCCTTGAGCGGCGCCGGGCCGGTTCGCATCGGCCTACACGCGCTGGCCGATCATCCCGACAGCGCCGCGCGCGCGGTCGGGTCCCAATGAGGCTTTCGCCATTCACCGCCATCGTTCCCCGTGCCCCTGCCGCCCGCGCAAGACCGACCCGCCCGACCCGCCAGCCTCGGACGCCGACTGGCCCTAGCGCTGGTCGTCGCCTTCGCCGCCGGCGTGGTGGCCGTCTTCACGGGTGCCATCGAGGTGCCCGAGCGCCACGATCCCTGGGCACCGCTCGACGTGACGGCAGCGCCCAACTGGCTCACTTCGTACAAGCTGGCCCGCGCGCGTGGCGACCCGGTGCGCTGCCAGGCCGCGCTCGCCGACACCGGCATGCAGTACGAGCGCGTGCCCGACCGCGTCACCGGCCCGGGCTGCGGCTTCGAGAACGCGGTGCGCCTGCGCTCGGCCGGCGTGCGGCTGGGCAGCGCGCCCACGCTGAGCTGCCCGATGGCGCTGTCCTTCTTCATGTGGGAGCACCATGCGCTGCAGCCCGCGGCCCTGCGGCACTTCGGCCAGCCGGTCGCCGCGATCGACCACCTCGGCAGCTATGCCTGCCGCAACGTGAACCGCGGTGAAGGCGCGATGCCCGGCGCGCCGCGCAGCCGGCATGCCACGGCCGATGCCTTCGACGTGGCCGGCTTCGTGCTCGCGGACGGGCGCCGCATCAACGTGCGCAAGGACTGGCGCATCGACGCCACGAACCCTTCGGCCGCGCTGCTGAACGATGCCCACCTGGGTGCCTGCCGGTTCTTTCGCGGCGTGCTCGGGCCCGAGTACAACGCGGCGCACCGCGATCACTTCCATCTGGAGACGGGCGGGTTTCCGATGTGCCGCTGAGCCCGTCTGCTAGAAAGCCACCATGAGCGCTTCCCTCGCTGCCTCTCTCGTCGATCTCGTGCTGGGCCTGGAACTCGGCGCGCGCGGCGATGCCGATCCGAATCGCTTCACGCTCGAGGGCGTGCGCTGGACCGCGGGGCAGGACGGCACGCGCGAACTGCGGATCGCGCGGCTCGAAGCGACGGCCCTGCGGCTCGCCACGGGCTCGCTGGTGCTGGAGATCGAGCGCATCGCCGTGCACGAGCTGGTCGCGCGCTTGCATGCCGAGAACGGGTCGCTGCGCGTCGGCGCCATCGAGGCCCGCGACGCGGAATTCGCCGGCCTGAAGTTGCACGGCCCGCTGGTGCTGCCACGGCCATTCCGCCAACTGTGGGAAGCCACCCATCCCGCCGACGGCACGACGCTGCCGCCGCCGGCCGATGCCTGGCAGCTCGGCCCGCTCGGCGAGATCGACGGCACCCTGCGCGGCCGCATCACCGACGCGCACCTGCTGTTCGATGCCGACGTGACCGTGCCGATCCGCCATGGGCTGGTCGACTTCAACGACGCCACCGTCGAGCACGTGGGGCCCGACTCGCGCATGGGCGTGAGCCCGCTCGGCTTCTACGTCGACGCGCCGAACGGCCGCAGCTACCTCTACCAGTTCGCCTCGGCGCCGCTCGCGGGCGTGGAGTTCGAGCGCCGCAAGAGCCTGATCGGGCCATGGATCTCCGAGCGCGGCAAGCTCCGGCTGCGGCCCTTCGCCGAATCGATGCTGCGCCAGGGCCTGGGCACGCAGGCCCAGGGGCTGACGGCGCAGGCGCGCACGCTGCTCGGGCGCACGGCCTTGTCGGGCGAACTGCGGCTCGGAGACGGACTGCTCGCACTGCCGGGCCTGCGCGTGTCGATGGACGGGCACGAGCAGGGCCTCAACACCATCGTGCTGCGCTCGGAATCGGTGGGCCGCGGCCTGGGCGCGGAGGTCGCGGCACTATCCGCTCGTGACATCACGGCGAGCTGGGGCGGCGCGCAACTCGCCGGCGAGGCCGTGACGGCGAAGCTCGGCGTGCAGATCGTCGTCGAGGGCGACACCCTGCGCTTCGTGCTCGCGGTCGCGAACGGCCGCATCACGTCACCCCGCATCGGCTTCGCGGCCGGCAAGCCCGCGTGATCCTCGCCGTCGATGTCGCCTACGCCGAGTCGGGCGGCGCGATGGCCGCCGGGCTGCTGCTCGCGGACTGGCGCGACACCGCGCCCGTGCGCGAGATCCTGGTGCCGGTGCCGCGGGTCGAGGACTATGTGCCCGGCGCGTTCTACCGCCGCGAGCTGCCCCGCATCGAGGCCGTGCTCGCGCAGGTCGCCGAACCGCTCGCCTGCATCGTCATCGACGGCTACGTGACGCTGGGCACGCCGCCGCGCGACGGCCTCGGCGCGGTGCTCTGGGACAAGCTCGGCCGCACGACCCCGGTGATCGGCGTCGCGAAGACGAGGTTCGCGGGGGCGCCGCCCGAGACCGAACTGCTGCGCGGCGAGAGCGCGCGTCCGCTCTTCGTGACGGCCGCGGGCATGCCGCTCGAGCAGGCCAGGGCGCACATCCGCGCGATGGCCGGTGCCTACCGGCTGCCCGAGATGCTCAGGCGGGTCGACGGGCTGTCGCGCCAGCGCGCGCAGGTCTAGCCGACGCTTGCGTGGATCTATGCGGGACGCGATCGCTTCGACTGCTCGAGCCGCGCGATGAGCTCCTTCGGCAGACGCCGCGCCCGTGCGATGTCGACCGCATCGCGCCCCTGCGCGTCGGCCACGGACGCATCGGCACCGGCCGCGATCAACAGCGCCAGCGTCTCGAGCCGCTGCAGCCGGGCTGCATAGAAGAGCGGCGTTTCGCCGTGCGCGCGCAGGTTCAGCTCGGGGTTGTTCGCGAGCAGCACGCGGCATATCGCCGCGTCGTCGCACCACACCGCGGCCCACAGCGACCCGCTGGTGTTCGCGCCGCGCTTGACAAGGAACTTCACCAGCGGCAGGTTCTCGCCGCGCGCCACCGCATACCAGATCGGCGTGGCGCGGAAGTCGCCCTCGTCCTCGTCCATGGGCACCTCGGCCTCGAGATCGGCACCCGCATCGAGCAGCGCGGTCACGGTCTCGATCCCATGGGGTTCCGCGAGCTGCGCGCCCGCGGCCTTCACCGTGCAGGCCAGATGGATCGCCGCGCGGCCGCGCGGATCGGTGGCACCAATCAGCGCCGGCGCCTGGGCCAGCTGGGCCTGGACCGAGGCCGCGTCCCAGGCCTTCGCGGCGGCGAACAGCGAGGTCTTCGAGGGCGGGGGCATGGGCGCTTTCCTTCCTTGTCTGCGTCGGGCCATGGCTGCGCGATGGCCGCCGCCATCTTCCCACGGGCTTGACCCAGGTCAATCGCCGGGCGCCCGCACCGCTCTAGCATGGACAGGCGACACGAGGAGACGCCTTGGAACTCGAGATACCGGAGATGCTGGCCGCCGTTCTGCGCAGCCAGGTCGGCGCGCAGTCGCCGCTGGGCCTCCAGCTGGGCGGCCAGGGGGCCTGCAGCGGCATACGCGTCGTGTCGAGCCGCCACTTCGACGGCCGCTCGCTCAACCTGCTCTACCAGCTGAGCCTCGGCAAGGGCGCGCGCGACCTGGTGTTCCAGCTGCTCGCGCTCGACAACCTCAACGGCGAATCGCAGCTGCAGCCGATCGCGAACCTCGAGGCGATGGTGCCGGCGCTGACCGAATGGCTGGCGCGCGACGCCATCGACGGCTGGCTCTACCAGCGCGGCAAGGACGGCGTGCTGCTGCCCTGGCTGGTCCACACGGTGCGGCTGGTGAAGCCCACCGAGGGCAATGCCTACGTGCTCGTGGGCCTGCTCGCCAACACCTTGCAGGCCGCCGGCCGCGAGCCGCCCTCCGAGCCCCGGCTGCGCTTCGCGGGCATGACCTGGGGCCTGAGCTTCTACGAGGAGCAGTTGCCGCAGCGCACGCTGGCCGACCTGTTCGCCGACCACGGCTTTCACAAGGAGTGCGCGGAGTTCAAGCGCGAATACGAGATGCAGCTCGAGCGCTTCGTCAAGCTGCAGCCGCGGCACGGCGCGCAGTTCACCGTCGGCGGCAGCGTGTGGACCGCGGGCGAGGGCCCGCGCGCGGCGCTCGAGTGCCACCGGCTGCCCGAGGGCGCCGCCGTGCGCTGCGTGAACGACGAGGAGCTGCTGCGCCGCCGCTTCGACCTGGCGGCCGATCCGCATCACTGGCGCGAGAGCGGCATCGCCCAGGGCTTCGACCGCATTCCCCAGCACTGCTACCTGCACCTGTTCCACCTCGACTGGCACCGCAACATCTGGGTCCATGCCCAGCATGTGCAGGACTACCAGTACCAACCGAGCCTGCGCGAGCGGCTGGTGCTGCCGCAGGCGCACCGCGACCTGATCGACATCCTCACGGCCGACCGCAACTTCCTGGTGGAGGACGTGGTGCCCGGCAAGTCGGGCGGCACCACCATCCTGTGCAAGGGCGCGCCCGGCCTGGGAAAGACATTGACCGCCGAGGTCTACGCGGAAGTGGTCGGCAAGCCGCTGTACCGCGTGCATTCGGGCCAGCTCGGCGTGACGGCGAGCTCGGTCGAGGCCAGCCTCACGCGCATCCTGCAGCGCGCCGCGCGCTGGGGCTGCGTGCTGCTGCTCGACGAGGCCGACGTCTACATCCGGCGCCGCGACAACGACCTGCAGCACAACGCCATCGTGGCCGAGTTCCTGCGCACGCTCGAATACTTCAGCGGCCTCTTGTTCATGACCACCAACCGCGTCGGCGACATCGACGAGGCCATCCTCTCGCGCTGCATCGCGGTGATCGACTACCAGCCGCCCGGGCCCGAGGATGCGCGGCGCCTGTGGGCCACGCTGTCGGCCCAGCTCGGCGTGGATCTGCCCGCCGCGGTGATCGACCGGCTGGTGGTCGACTACGCGGGCGCCAGCGGCCGCGACATCAAGGAGTTGCTCAAGCTCACGAGCAAGTACTGCCGGCGCAAGGAACTGCCGCTGTCGACGCAGTCCTTCGCGCAGTGCGCGGTGTTCCGCGGTATCGCGCCCGCCGCATCGCCCGGAGGCCACGCATGATCGACCCCACCCTGTTCGGCGGCGCGCTCACGGGCCGCATGGCCTTCCGGCCCGGCGCCGCGCCGCTGTACGAACCGTTGCCGCCCGGGCGCCACGACCTGGGTTTCGACGAAGGCCGCGACGCGGTGCTGGTCGTGCCCGAGGGCCTGCCCACGGATGCGCCGCTGCCCCTGCTCGTGATGTTCCATGGCGCGGGCGGCGAGGCCAACCGCGTGCTGCCGCACTTCGTCGCCCATGCGCGCTCGCGCGGCTTCCTGCTGCTGGCGCCGCAGTCGATGTACGCCACCTGGGACATCGTGGTCGGCGGCCATGGCCCCGACCTCGAGCGGCTCGACAGCGCGCTGGCCACGGTGTCGCGGCATTTCCGGCTCGACCCTGCGCGGCTCGCGCTCGCGGGTTTCTCCGACGGCGGCAGCTACGCGCTGTCGCTGGGCCTCACCAACGGCGACGTGGCGAGCCACGTCATCGGACTGTCGGCCGGCTTCATGAACAGCTTCGCGCAGGCCGGCACGCCGCGCTTCTTTCTCGCGCACGGCCGCTCGGACAGCCAGCTGCCGATCGAGACCAGCGCCCATCCGCACGCCCGGCGGCTGCTCGAGAGCGGGCACGACCTCACGCTGCAGCCCTTCGATGGGGACCATGTGATCGTGCCGTGGGTGGTGGGGCGGGCGGTGGCGTTCTTCCTGGGGGATGAGGCGGCGAGGGCGGCCTGAGCTCAGGTGCCTGGCAGCGCTCCGCGGTCAGACATCGAATCCGCCCTGATCGACGATCGCGCCCAGATCACGCGCACCGTGCACGACGCGAACGATCGTCACCGTGGCATCGTCGGGACGGTAGTAGATCGCGTAGGCGCCATGAAAGACGACGCGCAGCTCAGGCGCGAGTTGTCGACGCTCGGGATGCGCCATCGGAAACGCCAGCAGCCCCTGGCAGGTGGAATGCAACTTCTCGAGGAACCGGGTGGCAACGGCCTCCGAGGCGCCCTCGGCGATGAAAGACCAGATTTCCGCCAGGTCCTGCTCGGCACTCGCAGTCAGCTGGAGCGTGCGGCCAATAGCTGTCTCCCGCGTTCGATGATGCGATCGGCATCGAAGTCCTTGACGCGGCCCGCGGCCACATCCGCCAGGCCTCGATCGATATCCGCCTTGAGGACGGACAACTCGGCGAGCATCAGCTGGCGCCGAGTCTTCCATTCGCGCAGGGCTTCACGCACCACTTCGCTGGTCGAGGCGTACTCGCCCTCGTCCACCGCCTGCTTGATGGTCGCAGCCATCTCTACAGGCATGGTCACGGTCAATCGTTCCAGGGTGCTGGGCAAGGGTCACACTCCTTCAAGTCTGCGTGGATCATACTTTGTCATACTCTTTCGAGCACGTCCAACACAGAAGACCCCCGATGGCGACTACCCGTCCGAGGTCCGGAATCGTCATGCAGGGCCGAGAGTCCGCGCGGCTCGCGCTCGCGGGTTTCTCCAACGGCGACGTGGCGAGCCACCTGATCGGCCTGTCGGCCGGCTTCATGAACAGCTTCGCGCAGGCCGGCACGCCGCGCTTCTTTCTCGCGCACGGCCGCTCGGACAGCCAGCTGCCGATCGAGACCAGCGCCCATCCGCACGCCCGGCGGCTGCTCGAGAGCGGGGACGACGCGGCGAAGCCGGCCTGAGCGCGCGGCTACTTCAGATAGCGAGCCTCGACGGCGCGCATGCGTTCGTCGCCTTGCAGTTCGATGATCTCCTTGACGGACGGAAGCGCCGCATCCACGTCGCGGATACCGCCGTCTCTGCGGATCCGGGCGAACACCTCGCGCACGGCGCCGACGGCCGCGCGGATGGCGTGGTTGCCGTAGATGACGACGCCGACCTTCGAGAGCGCGGCGATGTCGGCCTCGGTCAGTTGCGGATAGGCGGTGGGCACCAGCACCAGCGGCACCTTGCCGGGCCAGGACTTGACGAAGGCCAGGATCTCGTCGGGCGTCTTCTGCCTGGAATGGATCAGTATCGCGTCGGCGCCGGCCTCCTGGTAGGCCTGGCCGCGCCGCACGGCTTCCTGCTGGCCCAGGCCTGCGATCAGCGCTTCCACGCGCGCGATCACCACGAAGTCCCTGTCGGCGCGAGCAGCGGTCGCCGCCGCGATCTTGCCCTGGAACTCCTCGATGCGGACCAGCTCCTGCCGGCCATCGGTCCTCAGGCTGGTGTCCTTGGGAAAGGTCTTGTCCTCCATCACGATGGCCGACGCGCCCGCCGCTTCGTACTGCGGCACGACGTAGTGGACGTTCACCGCGTTGCCGAAGCCGGTGTCGATGTCGGCGATCAAGGGAATGGACACGGTGGAGGCGATGGCCCGCATCATCTCCAGGTGCGTGGACATCGACAGGATGTTGGCGTCGGGCACGGCATAGCTGGCCGACAGCTCGAAGCCGCTGCCCCAGATGCCGCCGAAACCGGCCTGTTCGGCCAGCTTCGCCACCAGGGGATTGTGGGCGGCCATGGCGGTGAACAGCCGGCCGCTGTCGAGGGCTGCGCGCAGCGCCTGGTTCTTGGTCATTGGAAATTCTCCGGAGTGGGTGAACGAAGTGATGTGGAGCGCCGCTCAGCCGAGTCGCCCGCAGGCCGCGGCGATCCGCGCCATGGCCGCGTCGAGCTCCGCGTCCGAGGCCGCATAGGAGACGCGGAAATGGCCCGGCAGCTCGAACGCGGAGCCGGGAACGATCGCCACCCCCGCCTCGCGCAGCAGGTACAGCGCGAGGTCGGCATCCGTCGCGATCAGGTGGCCCGCGGGATCGCGCCGCCCCAGCAGTCCCTGGCAGCTCGGGAAGGCGTAGAAGGCGCCGGGCGGCAGGTCGCAGGCGATGCCTTCGATGCGGTTGAGCTGGCCGACCACGCTGTCGCGGCGCCGCCGGAAGGCCTCGACGAACTGGGGAAGAAAATCCATCGGGCCGTCGAGCGCGGCGACGGCGGCGGCCTGGCTGATCGAACTGGTGTGCGAGGTGGACTGCGACTGGACCAGGTTCATCGCTTTGATCAGTTCGAGCGGCCCGGCGCCGAAGCCCACGCGCCAGCCGGTCATGGCGTAGGCCTTGGACACGCCGTTGATGGTCAGCGTGCGCGACGCGAGCGCGGGCATCACGGCGGCCGGCGTGGCGAAGGCGTCGGTCTGGTAGCGGATCTTCTCGTAGATGTCGTCCGCCATCACCCAGACCCGCGGATGGCGCAGCAGCACCGCGCCGAGCGCGGCCAGTTCGTCGTGCGAATAGACCGCGCCGCTGGGATTCGACGGCGAGTTGAGCATCAGCCACTTGGTGCGCGGCGTGATGGCGTCCTCCAGCTGCCGCGGCGTGAGCTTGAAGCCGCTCGCGGCGCCGCAGCGGACGATCACGGGCGTGCCGCCCGCCAGCAGCACCATCTCGGGGTAGGACACCCAGGCCGGCGTCGGCACCACCACCTCGTCGCCCGGATCGATGGTGGCCTGCAGCGCGTTGTAGAGGATCTGCTTGGCACCGCAGCCGACCTGGATCTGCTCGGGGTCGAAGCGCAGTCCGTGGTCGCGCTCGAACTTGCGCACCACCGCCTCGCGCAGCGCGAAGGTTCCGGCCACGTCGGTATAGCGCGACTCGCCGCGGTCGATGGCCTGCTTGCCGGCCTCGCGCACATGGTCGGGCGTCGGGAAATCGGGCTCACCCTGGCTCAGCGCGATGACGTTGCGGCCCTCGCGCTTGAGCTGGTTGGCCAGCCGCGTCATCTCCTTCGTGGCCGAGGGCTTGGCACCGAGCACGCGCCCGGCCAGGAATGGGTGGAGATCGTGCGAAGGTGCTGTTGTTGTGGTTGTCGTCATTCGATGGTTCCTACTCTCAGCTTGAAGATCCAGCGCGCCAGCGCCAGGGGGATGAAGATGGTCAGCAGCAGCACCAGGCTGTAGGCACAGGCCAGTGCCAGCCGCCCGCTGTCGATCTGCTGGAAGATCTCGATCGGCATGGTGTTCATGCCGCCGAAGTACAGGACGACCGTGGCCGACAGCTCCGACAGGGTCGTGACCCACATCAGCACGGCGGCGGCGACGACCGACGGGCCGATCACCGGAAGCACCACGCGCACGAAGCTTCGCAGCGGGCTCACGCCCAGGCTCATGGAGGCCTCCTCGATCGAATCGCGCAGGTTGTGCAGCGGGCCGGCGGCGGCGCGCACGCTGGTGGGCATGCGCCGGAGGAAGTAGGCCAGTGCCATCACCACCCAGCTGCCCGTGAGCACCAGCCAGCCGCTGTTGAACGCGTTGATGAGCGCGATGCCCAGCACGGTGCCCGCGATGGTCAGCGGCAGCATCACCAGCACGTCGAGCACATGGGTGAGCCACGAGCGCCGCTTGACGATCAGGTAGGCCGACACGACCGAGAAAACGACGCCCGCCACGGTGGCGATCGAGGCCAGGAACAGCGAGTTGTACAAGGGCTCGGGCGCGCGGAACAGCGCATGCTGCAGATGGGCCAGCGTGAAGCTGCCGTAGCGCAGCACCGGCCCCACGGACGGCGTGAACGCGGTGACGACCACCACCACGGCCGGCAGCAGCGACAGCAGCACCACGCCGAGCACGGCACCGCTGGCCAGCACCGCGCGCCAGCCGTGGATCGCCAGCACCGCCGGGCTGCGGCCCGCTTCCATCTGGAACTGACGCTTCTCGATCACCAGTTTCTGGACCAGCAGCAGGCCCGCGCCCAGCAGCACCAGCAGCGATGCCATCGTGGTCTGCATCTGCGGGTTGCCGCCCATCTCGCTGACGAACTCGTTGTAGGCCTTCACCGCCAGCACCGGCGTGCGCGCGCCCAGGATGGCCGGCACGCCGAAGCTGCCGATCACGTGGGTGAACACGATGAGCGCGCCGGCGAACAGCGAGGGCAGCAGCAGCGGCAGGGTCACGCCACCGAGCACGCGGCCGATCGGCCGGCCCAGGCTCAGCGCGGCCTCCTCCAGGTTGCGGTCCATCGACTTCAGGCCGACCAGGACGGCGACGAAGGCGTACACGTAGTTGTTGAGGGTCATCACGTAGACCATGCCCCACCACGAATAGAGCGACGGCAACTCGATGCCCCAGGGTGCCAGCGCCATGTTGACGAGGCCCTGCTTGCCCAGGATCAGCACCCAGGCCGCGGCCACGACGACGTCGGGGACCACCAGCGTCACCAGCGGCAACGCGGTGACGATGCCGGCCAGCGGAAACCTGCAGCGCGCGACGACCACGGCCAGGCCGCCGCCCACGAGCATCGAGGTGATCGTGACCGCCAGCCCGAGGATCAGCGTGTTGAAGAAGACCTCGCGGTACGAGGCCTCGGCGAAGAAGCGCAGGTAGCCGCCGAAGCTCGGCTGTCCGTCGGGGCCCACGAAGGACTTGCCGATCATCCCCGCCAACGGCAGGACCAGGAACACGCCCAGCACGCCGATGGCGCACAGCGCCAGCACCAGCCAGGCGGGATCGCGTCGCAGCGCGCGGGACATCATGCGGCCTGCACGATGTGCGCGTCGACGGGCAGTGCCAGCACGACGGCGTCGTCGCGCGAGCGGCTCTGGTCCTGCTGGCGCGTGCGCACCTCGACCCGGAGCACGCCGGCGCTGGTGCGCACCCGGTAGCCCGTGAGGCCGCCGCGGAATTCGACATGCTCGATCACGCCGCGCAGATGGCCGTCGGCCGTCGCATCGGCGTCGGCGAAGACCAGCTCCTCGCTGCGCACCGCCAGCACCGCGCCGGGGCGCAACGGCACCGCGCTGTCGGTCAGGATGACGCCGGCCGGCGTGCCCAGGCGGCGCAGCCCGTTGGCGGCCGCGGGCAGTTCCTCGTCGATGGCGATGAGGTTGGCTCCCCCGACGAAGTCGGCGGCGAAGGCGGTGCCGGGCCGGGCGTAGATCTCGCGCGGCGGGCCGATCTGGACGATGCGCCCGCGGTCCATCACGGCGATCAGGTCGGACAGCGCCAGCGCTTCTTCCTGGTCGTGCGTGACGAACACGGTCGTGATGCCCGCCTCGGTCTGCAGCTCGCGCACCAGGCTGCGCAGCTCGACGCGCAGCTTGACGTCCAGCGCCGACAGCGGTTCGTCCAGCAGCAGCAGCCGGGGCTCGATCACCAGCGCGCGCGCCATCGCGACGCGCTGCCGCTGGCCGCCGGACAGGGCCGCGGGCGAGCGGTCGGCCAGCGCCTTCAGGCCCACGCGGTCGAGCATGGCCAGCGCGCGTTGCTCCGCGGCGGCGCGGTCGACGCCGCGCGCGGCGAGTCCGTAGACGACGTTGGCGAGGACCGAGCGGTCGGGAAACAGCGCGTAGTCCTGGAACACCATGCCGACCCCGCGGCGATGCACCGGCACGTGGGTCACGTCCTCATCGCCGAACCGGATGCGCCCGGCGTCCGGCCGCACGAACCCGCCCAGCATGCGCAACAGCGTGGTCTTGCCGCAGCCCGAAGGCCCCAGCAGCGTGAAGAACGACCCGCTCGGGATGGCGAGATCGAGCCCGTCGAACAGGGCCTGGCCGCCATAGCTCTGGGCGATGGCTTCGAATGAGACTTGCATCGGTGGCTTTCCGTCGGCCTGCGGTGCCGGTCAGCGCGCGTTGACGCTCTGGCGCCACTGCGCGATGAATGCCGCGCGCTCCGTGCCCATCCGGGCATCGTCGAGCGCCACGACCTTGATGCTCGACAGCGCGGGCAATTCCGCCAGCCTGCTCACGTCGATGTCGGTGCGCAGCGGACGGCGGTAGGCGCTCTTGAAGACTTCGGTCTGCGTCTTGCCGGCGGCGAGGAATTCGTAGAGCCGGCGGGCCTCCTGCGGATGCTTCGCGCCCTTGATCAGGGCCATGCCTTCGGGCGAGAGGAAGGTGCCCTCGGCCGGATAGACCAGCTTGATCTCCTTGAGTCCGCCGGCCACGTACTCGTAGGCGGCGTACTCCATCGTCACCGCCACCGCGAACTCGCCCTTGGCCACGCCTTCGTAGGCGGCGGAGGTGGTGCCGACGATCACGGCGTTGCGCGCGACCTTGGCGAGAACCTCGTTGCCCAGCAGCTGCTGCAAGCCGTACAGCGCGACGAACGAGGCGCTGCTGCGCTCCGGATCGGGAATGACGATCCTGCCCTTCCACTTCGGGTCGGCCAGGTCGGCCCACCCCCGCGGCGGCTGACCGCCCGGCGTCTGGCGCAGGTTCGCCATCAGCACGGTCACGTGGACGTTGGTGCCCAGCCAGAGGCCGTTCGGTCCGCGATAGGCCGGCGGTATCGCCGCGGCCTGCGCGGACTCGTGGGGCTGGAACTGGTCGCGGAATTCGCCGATGGTCGACAGGCCGCCCGACCAGAAGATGTCGCCCAGCGGGTTGGCGGCCTCGGCCTTGATGCGCTGCATCAGCGCCCCGGTGCCGGCGCGCACCACGGACACCTTGATGTCGGGGTTCTGCTTGGTGAACTGGTCGACGACCTGGTTCACCGTCTCCACGTTGTTGGAGGAATACAGCACGACCTCGCCCGCGCAGGCCTGCGCCAGCCGTCCTGCGAAAATGAGGAAAAGACATAGTTTTGGCAGCAAGCGAAGCATGTGATTCCGTCCTTTCGAGGCACTGTTGGTGACAGAATGAATGCTATCGACCGCCAAATTTCGATCAACCGAGGTTCTGTGACAGTATTCCCCGTCGTGGTTTCACAATGAGTTTTGATCATGAAAGAGCGGCCGAAGTACCGCTGACACCGCTGCGCGCCTTCGTGGCGGTCGGCCGGCATGGCAACTTCACGCGGGCCGGCGCGGCATTGGGCGTCACCCAGGGCGCGGTGAGCCGCCACATCGCCTCGCTCGAAGCATTCGCGGGCGGACGGCTGTTCCACCGCCGGGGCTCGACCGTCGAATTCACGCCCAGCGGCCTGCAGCTCTTCGAGGCGGTCAAGGACGCCATGTCGACCATCGAGATGACCATGCAGCTGCTGGCGCAACGTGGCCGCAAGCACGACCGGCTGAAGGTGCGCACCTCGATGCCGAGCTTCGCGATGACGGTGGTGGTGCCCGCGCTCGGCGCCTACACGGCGCAGCACGGCGTGCAGATCGACCTGATCACCTCGCTGGCCCCGCCCGAGCCGTCCGACGACTTCGACGTGCTCATCACCCGCGACCTGAGCGTGCCGGGAACGGAGAGCTGGGAGCTGATGCGCGAGGAACTCGTCTGCGTCGCCTCGCCCTCCCTGCTGGAGAAGCACCGCGCGCGATCGAAGAGCGGTTGGCCCCTGGTGGCGGCGCGCTCACGGCCCGACGTCATCGCGACCTGGGCCATCGCCGCGGGCATCGCGACCGAGAGCCTCTATGTGGTCGCCACCTACGACCATCTCTTCCTGGCCATCACCGCGGCCATCGGCGGCACGGGCTTCCTGGTGGTGCCGAAGCTGCTGGTGCTGGATCCGCTGCGCGACGGCACGCTGGTGCTGGCCGACGGCCAGAGCATCGGCTCCGGTGCGAGCTACCTGGCCTACGTCAGCACGCACAGCGCGCATGCCCAGAGCGCGGGCGACTTCTGCCGCTGGCTCAAGGGCATGCTTCGCGAGCGCATGTGAACGCCGACCGCGCCTAGTCTTCCGGGCGACCCGAAGGCCGGCGCACGATGGACGCCGCATCCACGGTCACGGGCCGGGCGTGCCCCGCCACGCCGGCGCCCGTCGCCCGCGCCCGCAACTGCCCACACCCCCCATCCACATCCTGCCCCGCCGAATTCCGCAGCTTGGTCAGGATGCCGCGCTCGTGCAGGGTGCGCGCGATCTGCTGGCAGCGCGCCCAGGCCGGACGCTGGAAGTTCACGCCGTCGACCGCGTTGAACGGGATCATGTTGAGCACGCCGTACTTGCCCGACAGCAGCCGCACCAGCCCTTCGATCTCTTCCTCGCTGTCGTTGATGCCTTCGAGCAGCGTCCACTGATACTGGATCGGATAGCCGGTGGTGCGCGCATAGCGCTCGCCGGCCGCGACCAGTTCCTCGGGCGTGAGCCGCGGCGCGCGCGGCAGCAGCTTGCGGCGCAGTTCGTCGCGCGTGGTGTGCAGCGACAGCGCGAGCGCGGGCCGCACGCGTTCCTGCAGCAGCCGCTCGAACACGCGCGGATCGCCGACGGTGGAGAACACCAGGTTCTTGTGGCCGATGTTGCCGACCGTGCCGAGCAGCTCGATCGCCTCCATCACGTTGTCGAGGTTGTGGGCCGGCTCGCCCATGCCCATGAACACCACCTTGCGCACCGGCCGGCGCAGGCGCGCGAGCGCCACCTGGGCAATGATCTCGGCGCTGCCGACCTGGCGCAGCAGCCCCTCGCGCCCGGTCATGCAGAACTGGCAGCCGACCGCGCAGCCCACCTGCGAGGACACGCACAGCCCGTCGCGCGGCAGCAGCACGCTCTCGACGGTCTGGCCGTCGGCAAGCGCCACCAGCAACCGCTCCGAACCGTCGGCGCCCGGATGCACCGCATGCACGCGCGCCAGGCCCGCGAGCTCGGCCTCGATGGCCGGCAGCTCGGCCATCAATCCGGCCGGGAAGAAGCTGTGCGGCAACCGGCGGCCGCTGTCGCGCGGCAGCGCATGGGACCACAGCCGCAGCACGCGCTGCTCATGGCTGGGGCCCGCGCCTGCTTCGCGCAGTCGGCGTCGGATGTCGTGGATTCGCATGGGGGCTGGAACGGAAAGGCGGGCTCGCGCCGTGGCGCGGATCGGGGGCCCAGATTGTGCACCCGGGCCGCGCCCGGCTGAGCCCCACTGCCGCGCGAGGTACCTCGCCGTGGGCGTGCCGGCCTTCGCGACCTCGCGCGGCGTGCCCGCCGCCACCACGCGCCCGCCCTCGCCGCCCGCGCCCGGGCCCATGTCGATGACCCAGTCGCAGCGCGCCACCACGCGCATCTCGTGCTCGACCAGCACCACCGTGTTGCCCGCGTCGACGAGCTCGTCGAGCTGCGCCATCAGCCGGTCCACGTCCGACGGATGCAGCCCGGTGGTCGGCTCGTCGAGCACATAGAGCGCGTCGCCGCGCTGCGCGCGCTGCAGCTCAGTCGCCAGCTTGATGCGCTGGGCCTCGCCGCCCGACAGCTCGGTGGCCGGCTGCCCCAGGCGCAGGTAGCCCAGGCCGATCGCCGCGAGCAGGCGCAGCGGCCGCTCGATGGGTGCGTCGTCCTTGAAGAAGGCATGCGCCTCGTCCACCGTCATCGCGAGCACGTCGGCGATGCTCTTGCCGCGCAGCCGCACCTTCAGCGTCGCCGCGTCGAAGCGCGAGCCGCCGCATGTCGGGCACGGCGCGTAGACGCTGGGCATGAACAGCAGCTCGACGCTGACGAAGCCCTCGCCCTCGCAGGTCGGGCAGCGGCCCTTGGCGACGTTGAACGAGAACTGGCCGGCATCGAAGCGGCGCGCCTTCGCGGCGCGGGTCTGCGCGAACAGCTTGCGCACGTGGTCGAACAGCCCGGTGTAGGTCGCGAGGTTCGAACGCGGCGTGCGGCCGATCGGCTTCTGGTCGACCCGCACCAGCCGCCGGATCCGGGTCCAGGCCCTCGACGATGCGGCCCTGCGTCTCCTGGGCGAGCGAGGGCTCGCCCTCGCCCGGCTCGTCGTCGGCCGGAGCCTCGTGGCCCAGGTGGGCCGCCACCAGCTGCACCAGCGCCTGGCTCACGAGGCTGGACTTGCCCGACCCCGAGACGCCGGTGACCGCGGTCATCGCGCCGATCGGGAATGCGGCGTCGACCGCCTCGAGGTTGTTGCGCGTGACGCCTTCGAGCCGCAGCCAGCCCTGCGCCGAACGCGGCGGCCGGCCCGCATCGCCGGCGGCCTCGGGCGCGAACAGGTAGGCAGCCGTGCGGGAAGCCGCCACGTCGCGCAACCCGGCCGGCGGCCCGCTGTAGAGCACCTCGCCGCCCTTCTCGCCCGCGCCGGGCCCGACATCGACCAGCCAGTCGGCGCGGCGCATCAGGTCCAGGTCGGTGCTCGACCACGAACAGCGAGTTGCCCGCGCGCTTGAGCGCATCGAGCGCGTCGACCAGTGCCTCGGCGTCGGCCGGATGCAGGCCGGCCGAAGGCTCGTCGAGCACGTAGACCACGCCGAACAGCTTGGAACGGATCTGCGTCGCGAGCCGCAGCCGCTGCAGTTCGCCCGGCGACAGCGTGGGTGTTGCGCGATCGAGCGAGAGATAGCCCAGCCCCAGGCCGAGCAGCGTGTCGAGCCGCGCCAGCGCGTCCTGCGCGATGCGCTGCGCCACGATGCGCTTCTCGGCCGACGGCGCCACCTTGCCATGCGCCTCGCCGCGCGCCGCCGGCCGCAGCACCTGCGCCAGCGCGCCCAGCGTGAGGTGCGAGATCTGCCCGATGTCGAGCCCCGCGAAACGCACAGACAACGCCTCCGCCTTGAGTCGCTTGCCCTGGCAGGCCGGGCACGACGCGCCCGACATGAAGCGCGAGACGCGGTTCTTCATCAATGCGCTCTGCGTGGTGGCGAAGGTGTGGAGCACGTACTTGCGCGCGCCCATGAAGGTGCCCTGGTAGCTGGGCTCGAGCTTGCGGCGCAGCGCCGCGCGTGTCTCGGCCGGCGTGAAGCCCGCATAGACCGGTACCGTCGGCTGCTCCTCGGTGAACAGTATCCAGTCGCGCGTCTTCCTCGGCAGCGCGCGCCACGGCGTGTCGACATCGATGCCCAGCGTGACGAGGATGTCGCGCAGGTTCTGCCCCTGCCAGGCCGAAGGCCACGCGGCCACCGCGCGCTCGCGGATCGTGAGGCTGTCGTCGGGCACCATCGCGCGCTCGGTCACCTCGAACACCCGGCCCAGACCGTGGCAGACGGGACAGGCACCCTGCGGCGTGTTGGGCGAGAAGTCCTCCGCATGCAGCATGGCCTGGCGCGCCGGATAGTCGCCCGCGCGCGAATAGAGCATGCGCAGCAGGTTCGACAGCGTGGTCACGCTGCCCACCGAGGAGCGCGCACCCGGCGTGCCGCGCTGCTGCTGCAGCGCCACGGCCGGCGGCAGCCCGTCGATCGAATCGACCGCCGGCACGCCGACCTGATCGATCAGCCGCCGCGCATAGGGCGCCACCGATTCGAGGTAGCGCCGCTGCGCCTCGGCATACAGCGTGCCGAAGGCCAGCGAGGACTTGCCGGAACCCGAGATGCCGCTGAAGACCACGAGGGCATCGCGCGGGATGTCGACGTCGACGTTGCGCAGGTTGTGCTCGCGCGCGCCGCGCACGCTGACGAAGCGGTGGGAGGCCGGATCGGCCGGAGGTCTGGGTTGTTGGGGCATGGTGTTCGCAGTGGCTGGCGCCGCAGGCCGATATTGATGGCAGACATCGCAGCGGCGCCTTGCAGGACAAGGGCGCGAACTCGATTCGGCGCGGGCAAAGGCCGGCACGATAAGGCATGCCCGTACCCGCCCCCCGCAAGCCCTGGAAAGCCATCGCCTGGACCTTCGTCCTGACGCTGGCCGCCACCCTGCTCGTGCTCAACCTCACGAGCGGCGAGAAGAAGCTCGACGAACAGGTGCGCCGCGAATACGCGCTGCACGATCCCCAGTACCAGCGCGCGCTCGGCGCCCTGCTCGGCCCGCCGATCACCGACGGCAACCGCTTCGAGGCCTTCCAGAACGGCGACAAGATCTTTCCGCCGATGCTCGCGGCGATCCGCTCGGCGAAGCAAAGCATCACCTTCGAGACCTACATCTACTGGTCGGGCGACATCGGCCGCGCCTTCGCCGATGCGCTGTCGGAGCGCGCGCGCGCCGGCGTCAAGGTGCATGTGCTGCTCGACTGGGTCGGCAGCGCGAAGGTCGATGCGGACTTCATCCGCGAGATGGAGACATCGGGCGTGGAGATCCGCAAGTTCCACAAGCCGAGCTGGTACGACATCGCGCGCATGAACAACCGCACCCACCGCAAGCTGCTGGTGGTCGACGGGCGCATCGGCTTCACGGGCGGCGTCGGCATCGCACCCGAATGGACCGGCAATGCGCAGGACCCAACGCACTGGCGCGACTCGCACTACAAGGTCGAGGGCCCGGTGGTGGCGCAGATGCAGGCGGTCTTCATGGACAACTGGATCAAGGTCTCGGGCGACGTGTTCCATGGCGAGCGCTACTTCCCGCCGCTGCCGCCCGTGGGCAACGGCCGCGCGCAGATATTCAGCAGCTCGCCTTCGGGCGGCAGCGAGAGCATGCACCTGATGTACCTGCTCTCGATCGCCGCGGCCACGAAGACCATCGACCTCTCGAGCGCCTACTTCGTGCCCGACGATCTCACCGTGGGCGCGCTGGTCGCGGCCCTGCATCGCGGCGTGCGGGTGCGCATCGTCACGCCGGGGCCGATCATCGATTCGCAGACCGTGCGCCGCGCCTCGCGCGCCGCCTGGGGGCCGCTGCTCGAGGCCGGCGCCCAGATCAGCGAGTACCAGCCGACCATGTACCACTGCAAGGTCTTCCTGGTCGACGGCCTGCTGGTGTCGGTGGGTTCGACCAACTTCGACAACCGCTCGTTCCGGCTCAACGACGAGGCCAACCTCAACATCTACGACGAGGCCTTCGCCGCGGCGCAGACCGTGCAGTTCGAGGCCGACCTCGCGCAGTCGAAGCGGTTGAGCTACGAGGCCTGGAAGGAGCGGCCGCTGCTCGAGAAGGCGTGGGAGCATCTGGCGGCGGTGCTGTCGCCGCAGCTTTGAGCGGCCGGCTCCCCGTCAACCGCGCAGCGACCTGAACGCCGCGCGCAACTCCGCGCTGAACAGCGCCGGCTGCTCCCAGGCGGCGAAGTGCCCGCCCTTGTCGACCTCGTTGAAGTAGATGAGGTTGTGGTACGCCGCCTCGACCCATTGGCGCGGCGCGCGGTAGATCTCGCCCGGGAACACGGTCACCGCGGCCGGGATCGAGATGTCGACGGCGTTGAAGTTGTTGGCGTTGTTCTCCCAGTAGAGCTGCGCGCTCGAGGTGGCGGTCTTGGTGACCCAATAGAGCGTGATGTCGTCGAGCATCTCGTCGCGCGTGAGCGACTTCTCGGCGTCGCCGCCGCTGTAGGTCCACTCGGTGAACTTGTCGTAGAAGAAGGCGGCCAGGCCCGCGGGCGAGTCCTCGAGCGCATAGCCCAGGGTCTGGGGCCGAGTCACCATCAGCGCGGCATAGCCGCCGCCCTTCCTGTAGAGGAAGTTCAGCGCATCGAAGGCCGCCTTCTCCTTGTCGTCGAGGCCGGCGGGCGCGGGGTCGCCGTTGTTGAGCGCCCGCGCCACCTGCGGCGGCACGCTGGCCGGCATGTTGACGTGGATGCCGAGCAGGCCCGGCAGCTTCTGGCGCGCCATGCTGTCCGAGATGACCGAGCCCCAGTCGCCGCCCTGCGACACGTAGCGCGGGTAGCCCAGCCGCTTCATCAGCACGTCCCAGGCGCGGCCGATGCGGTCGGGGCCCCAGCCAGTGCTGCGCGGCTTGGCCGAGAAGCCGTAGCCGGGCATCGAGGGCAGCACGAGGTGGAAGGCATCCTCGGCGCGGCCGCCATGGGCGGTGGGGTTGACGAGCGGGTCGATGGTCTTGAGCAGCTCCATCACCGAGCCAGGCCAACCATGGGTCATGACCAGCGGCAGCGCATCGGGATGGCGCGATTTCACGTGGATGAAATGGATGTCGAGGCCGTCGATCTCGGTGATGAACTGCGGCAGGGCATTGAGCCGCGCCTCGGCCTTGCGCCAGTCGTAGCCGCTGCCCCAGTACTGCACCAGCGGCTGCAGTTTTTCGAGCCGCACGCCTTGCGACAGGTCCGTCACGGTCTCGCGGTCGGGCCAGCGCGTGGCCTTCACGCGGCGGCGCAGGTCGGCCAGCACGGCCTCGGGCACGTGGACGCGGAACGGGCGTACGGCCGTGTCGCCCGTGGGCGCGCGCGGCGTCGGCGGATAGGCCGCGGCCGCTTGCGCATCGGCCCCGGGACTGCCGGCCGCCCGTGCCAGCTCGGTGCCCGAGAGCAGGCTGAAGCCTGCGGCGCCGGCCACGGCGGAGGTGGCGAAGAAGCCGCGGCGGGTGGCCCGGCTCGCGGTCTTGTCGGTGGTCTTGTGCATGGGATGTTCCTCTGGATTGGATGAAGTCGCGTGGCCCCTGTCCCGGGGCTAGAGCGCATTCTTCGAGCGCCACGCCGCGGCGCCGCGGATCGCGTATGCCCGTGTATCCGCGCGAAAAACCCACACACTACGTTGCATGCGCAGCCCAATACACGACTGGCGCGCGGGCACACCGCGTCTTCGCTAGAGTGGGCGCACACGGGGCCCACGCCCCCTTTTTCTTTTCTCGACAGGAGCGACGGATGACTTTGGCAATGAGCTGGCAGGCATGGAGCGAACAGGACGGCGTGGGGCTCGCCGCGCTGGTGCGCAGCGGGCAGGTCACGCCGGCCGAGCTCGCGGCCCAGGCCAGCGCCGCCATCGCGCTCACCAACCCTGCGCTGAGCGCGGTGGTCGAGGTCTTCGACGACGTGGTGGCCGATCCGCTGGCCGACGGCATGAACCCCGCGGGCGCGTTCGCGGGCGTGCCCTACCTGATGAAGGACCTGGGCCCGACCATGAAGGGCCGGCTGCAGGAGATGGGCTCGCTGCTGATGAAGGGCCAGCGCGCCGCCGCCGACACCCACCTGACGCAGCAGATCCGCAAGGCCGGGCTCAACATCATCGGGCGCACCACCACGCCCGAATTCGGCGTCTGCAGCTCGGCCGAGAACCCGGCCGTCTACGTCACGCGCAATCCCTGGAACCTCGACTACACGACCTGCGGCTCCTCGGCCGGCACGGGCGCGGCGGTGGCTGCCGGCGTGCTGCCGCTGTCGCACGCCACCGACGGCGGCGGCTCGATCCGCATTCCCGCGGGCGTGAACGGCAACATCGGCCTCAAGCCCTCGCGCGGCGTGTTCTCGATCGCGCCGGCGCTGTCGGACCTCACGGGCCTGGTGTCGATCCAGGGCTGCCACAGCCGCACGGTGCGCGACACCGCGGCCTTCGTCGACCACTGCCGCGGCGGCGCGCCCGGCGAGTTCATGCCCTACTGGAAGGCCGACGAGCCCTACACGCAGCTGATCGAGCGCGACCCGAAGCCGCTGCGCATCGCGATGTCGCACGAGTGGGGCGACTTCCGCGCCACGCCGCACATCGCGGCCGAGCTCGAGCGCGTGGGGCGTTTCCTCGAGGGCCTGGGCCACCACGTCGAATGGGCGCTGCCCGCGGTCGACATCCGCGCCGCCTTCGCGGCCCAGACCACCTGCTACATCAGCAACTTCGCGCAGACCATCGAGGGCTTTCTCGCGCGCTTCGGCCTCGAGCAGCCGCCGGCCGACCTGATCGAGCCGATCAACATCAAGATCTGGGAGGCCGGGCGCGACATCTCCTATGCCGAGCGCTTCAGGATGCAGACGGTGTTCAACACCACCGCGCGCGGCTTCGGCGCCTTCTTCGAGGAGTGGGACATCATCCTCACCCCGATCACCGCGCTGCCCACGCCGCGCGTGGGCACCACCGAATACCTCACGCTCAGCGACAACCCCTCGGTGCTCGACTGGTTCGACAACCTCTGGCAGAACTTCGCCTACACGCCGCTGGCCAACCTGTGCGGCATTCCGGGCATCTCGCTGCCGCTGGCCTTCAACGAACATGGCCTGCCGCTGGGCATGCAGCTGCAGGCGAAGCAGGCCGACGACGGCCTGCTGCTGCAGCTCAGCGCGCAGATCGAGCGCGCGATCGGCGGCCGCTGGAACGATGGCCGCCGGCCCGGCGTGCACGTGGCCACGGCGAGCTAGAAAACCAGCTCAGTGCCGGCAGCCCGGCACGCCGCAGGCGCCGTCGTTCCACGACGAGCCGAGGATCATTCCGCAGAAGTTGAGCCGCTTGTACGTGGGGTCCTTGAGCGCGAGCACGTCGGCCTTGACGTTGCCGAAGGTGGTCTCGGGCTTGAAGCGCGTGCCCTTGGCGAAGGCGTCGATGATGCCTTCCTTGAAGTCGGCCTCGCGGGGATGCGCGCGCACCACCGCCTCGCGCTGCTCCGTCGGGAAGGCGTCGTAGGCCAGGCCCAGCACGTCCATCTCGACGCCCGCCGTGACCAGCGCCACCACCGGCTTCTTGTGCTGCGGAATGCCCGGCGTGGTGTGCAGCGCGATCGCATCCCACACCTGCTCGACCTCGGGCTCGGCGATGCCGTGGCGCACCAGGAAATCGCGCGCGGCATTGGCGCCGTCGACCTCGAAGCGCTCGGTCCTGCTGCTGTAGGGCGCCACCAGGCCCATGTCGTGGAACATCGCGCCGATGTAGAGCAGCTCGGGGTCGTAGGCCAGGCCGCGGCGCTCGCCCGTCAGCGCGCCGAACAGGAACACGCGCCGCGAGTGGTTGAACAGCAGCGCGGTCTCGGTGTCGCGCACCAGCTCGGTGGCCTCGCGCGCCATCTGGCTGTCGGGGATGCGGATGCCGGCAATGGATTCGTTCATGGGTTCTCCGGGGATGAGGGTTGGCGAAAGTGCGAACCCAGTGTCCGGCGCGCCGGCGCCCCGTGCGCATGCCCGAGGGGGCAGGGACTGCCAGATCGGGTGCGCTTCCTGCCAACGCGCGTCGGCGCCCACCGCCAGGCCCAAAACGCAAGCCCGCTTGCGTTTCTTGCAAACTGACAGAAGGGCCTCGCGAACCTAATCTCCGTCCGCCACTTCAGCCCCTGCGACGCAGGGACCAGGCGATTCAGCCACATCCACAGGACGGAGACCCCCATGAGCCCATCAACGCTCGAGACCATTCGACAGATCTTCGTGTTCGAGAGGAACACGCTCGCCGAGGGCGGCCGCGCCGCCGCCGCGCCTTCGCGCCACGTGGTCGCCGCCGCGATCTTCAAGAACCCCTGCGCCGGTCGCGGCGCCGCGACCGATGCCGAGCTGGCCGACCTGGCACAGCGCTCGGTCGAGATCGGCACGCTGCTGACCGAACGCGCGCTCTCGCACTTCGCGGGCGAGGAGAAGCCGCGCGCCTACGGCAAGGCCGCGCTGGTCGGCACGGCCGGCGAGTCGGAACACGGCGCGGCGCTGATCCATCCGCGCCTGGGCCTGGCCATGCGCACCGGCCTGGGCGCGGGCCCCGCGCTGATTCCGGGCAATGCCAAGGTGTCGACGGCCGGCGGCTCGGTCGACCTGCTGTTCGGCGGCGCCGACGACGCCTGGGACTACGACGCCATGGACGGCATCACCCTCGCGATTCCCGGCGCGCCCGGCCCCGACGAGCTGGTGCTGTTCGTCGGCTTCGGCACCGTGCGCATCAATGCGCGCGTGAAGGGCGCCAGCGCCGAGCAGGTCGCCAAGGTGGTGGCCGACATCCGGGCACGCCGCCAGGCCTGAAGCGCCTACCACCGGCCACGCCACGTGGCCGGCCAGGGAGGAGCCCCACCGGGCGGCCTCCTCCCTCCAGAACCACAAGACAGGAGACAAGCATGGACATCCCCGCAACCCTGACGGGTGCGACGCATCGCGCGGAAGGCAGGAAGGTCATCGTGGCCTCTTCCGTGGGCGCCGTCATCGAGTACTACGACTTCTTCCTCTACGGCTCGCTTGCGACCATCATCGCGAAGCAGTTCTTCTCGGCGCTCGACCCCTCGGCCGCCTTCATCTTCGCGCTGCTCGCCTTCGCGGCGGGCTTCATCGTGCGGCCGCTCGGCGCCGTGCTGTTCGGGCGCCTGGGCGACATGATCGGGCGCAAGTACACCTTCATGATCACGCTGCTGCTGATCGGCATCTCGACCTTCTCGGTCGGCTTCCTGCCGAACTACGCGACCATCGGCGTGGCCGCGCCGATCATCCTGATCGTGCTGCGGCTGTGCCAGGGCCTGGCGCTCGGCGGCGAGTACGGCGGCGCCGCCACCTACGTGGCCGAGCACTCGCCACCGCACAAGCGCGGCGCCAGCACGGCATGGATCCAGACCACCGCGACGCTCGGCTTCCTGCTGTCGCTGGTCGTCATCCTCGGCGTGCGCAGCACCATGTCGCCCGAGCAGTTCGATGCCTGGGGCTGGCGCATCCCCTTCATCATCTCGCTGGGCCTGCTCGTGCTCTCGGTCTACATCCGGGTCTCGATGAAGGAGTCGCCGGTGTTCCTCAAGCTCAAGGCCGGCAACGGCATCAGCAAGGCGCCGGTGCGCGAGGCCTTCGGCGAATGGAAGAACCTGCGCATCGTGCTGATCTGCCTGTTCGGCCTGTGCGCCGGGCAGTCGATCGTCTGGTACACCTCGCAGTTCTACGCGCTGTTCTTCCTCACGCAGATCCTCAAGGTGGATCCGATCTACGCGAACACGCTGTTCGCGACCTCGCTGGTGCTGAGCATGCCGCTGTTCATCTTCTTCGGCGCGCTGTCGGACCGCATCGGCCGCAAGTGGCTGATCATGATCGGCATCCTGGTGGCCGCGCTGTCCTACGGCCCGCTGTTCAAGGCGCTCACGCACTATGCGAACCCGGCGCTGGAGCGCGCCCAGCAAAGCGCCTCGATCGTGCTGACGGCCGACCCGCGCGAATGCTCGTTCCAGGGCAACCCGATCGCGCGCGATGTCGACTTCCGGACCTCCTGCGACATCGCCAAGCGCGTGCTGGCGCAGAGCGCGGCCAGCTACGAGGTCAAGGACGCGGCCGCCGGCGAACTGGCGACCGTGACCATCGGCGACCGCGCCATCGCCTCGGTGCAGGGACGGCTGGTCGCGAACGGCAACGCCTTCGAGCCCGCCAGCAAGGCCGAGATCGACGGCTTCCGCGCGCGGATCGGCGCCGCGCTCCAGGGTGCGGGCTATCCCACGACGGCCGACCGCGCGGGCATCGACTCGCCGATGGTGGTGCTGATCCTGCTGGTCTTCATGGGCTTCGTGGCCATCACCTACGGGCCGCTCGCGGCGCTGCTGGTGGAGATGTTCCCCGCGCGCATCCGCTACACCTCGATGTCGCTGCCCTATCACATCGGCGCCGGCTGGTTCGGCGGATTGCTGCCGACCATCTCGTTCGCGCTCGTGGCCGAGCACGGGAACATCTATGCCGGCCTCGCCTATCCGGTCGCGGGTGCGCTCATGACCTTCGTGATCGGCGCGATCTGGCTGCGCGACACCAAGGAGACCCGGGCCGCGGCCTGAACCGCAAGCTTGCACCGATGGCGCCCGGGCCCACGCTGGACTAATGTCTTCGCTCCTTCGCTCAGCCTTCAATGCCATGGCCACCAAGCACCTGCCCCTGGATCAACTCGGATGGGACCACCTGCGCGCATTGCTCGAAGTCGCGCGCGGCGGTGCGCTCGCGCCCGCCGCGCGCAAGCTCGGCGTCGACCAGTCGACCATCAGCCGCCGCCTCGCGCAGGTGGAGTACAGCTCGGGCGGCACGCTGTTCCGGCGCGACCGCAAGGGCATCGTCCTGACCCCGTTCGGGCGGGAAGTGTTCACGAGGGTGGAGAAGATGGAAACGGCCTTGCACGAAATCCAGGGACTGACCGCCGACCGCTTCGGGCAGAACGCCGGCACCGTCTCCATCGCAACGATGGAAGGCGTGGGCGCGATGCTGATCTCGCGCGCGGTCAGGAAGCTGCACGAGCGCTTCGCGGCGATCGAGATCCAGCTCGCCACCACCTCGAACTACGTGGACATCGCGCGCCGCGAGTCCGACATCTTCGTGAGCTTCTTCGAGCCGCCGCCGAAGTCGCTGCACACGCAGAAGGTGGCCGACGTGCATTTCCATCTCTATGCCAGCGCCTCCTATCTGGCGGGCCGCGAGATCGCGCGGCCCGAGGACCTGGCGCAGGACTTCTTCATCGGCTACATCGACGACCCCATCTACCTGCCCTCGGCGCGCTGGCTCGAGGAGTTCGTCGATGCGCCGCGCATCGGCTTCCGCGCGACCAGCATGTTCTCGCAGCTGTTCGCGGCGCAGGAGGGCCTGGGCGTGGTGCTGCTGCCTTCCTATGCCGAGGCCGAGTCCTTCGGGCTGATCCGGTTGCTGCCCGATCGCTCCGCGCGCGTGCCGCTGTTCATCAGCGTGCAGTACGACCTGCAGTACCTGCCCCACATCCGGGCGGTCTTCGACCTGCTCGCGCAACTCATGGCCGAGAAGCTCGCGGCACAGCAGCCGGCGGCTTCGGCCTGACACCTATCGCTTTCTTTCATCCACCCTTTGCTCATTCACTCTCATGAACAAGAAAATCCTCGGCATCGTCTCTTATCCCATCACCGCCTTCGACGAGCGCAGCGGCGCCGTCGACATCGAGGCCAGCCGCCGCGTGGTCGAGCGGCTGGTGCTCTCGGGCTCCCATGCCATCGCACCGCTCGGCAGCACCGGCGAAAGCGCCTACCTGTCCGACGAGGAGTGGGATGCCGTGGCCGAGGCGTCGATCGCGCAGGTGGCGAAGCGCCTGCCGGTGATCGTCGGCATCTCGGACCTCACGACCCGCAACGCGGTGCGCAAGGCCAGGTTCGCCGAAGCAGCGGGCGCCGACGCGGTCATGGTGCTGCCCGTGTCCTACTGGAAGCTCGGCGAGGCCGAGATCTTTCGCCACTACCAGAGCATCGCCGACGCGATCGGCCTGCCGGTCATGCTCTACAACAACCCCGCGACCAGCGGCGTCGACATGCAGCCCGAGCTGATCGTGCGGATCGTGCGGGACATCGCGAACGTCACGATGGTCAAGGAGAGCACGGGCGACATCCAGCGCATGCACCGCATCCGGCAACTGTCGAACGGCGAGATCCCGTTCTTCAACGGCAGCAATCCACTGGCGCTCGAAGCCTTCGCGGCCGGTGCCGTGGGCTGGTGCACGGCGGCGCCCAACATCATTCCGAGCTGGCCCGTCGCGCTCCACGACGCCTGCCTGTCGGGCGACATGGAGGCGGCACGCACGATCTTCTACGGGCAGCTCGAGGTGCTGCAGTTCATCCTCAAGGGCGGGCTGCCGACGACCGTGAAGGCGGGGCTGCGGCTGCGGGGATTCGAGGCGGGGGTGCCGCGGCTGCCGCTGCAAGGGCTCGACGAGGCTTCGGTTGCGCAGCTGCAGCGTTTGCTCAGGGAACTGGATTCGCGAACGATCGCCTGACAAGGTGTGAAGAAACCGTAGCGAGCGGCCGGTCGCCGTCACGCGTAGGCGACCCCACCCCCTGAACGTGAACCCCACGTAGAAGAGCTGCACCCCGCTGAACCCCGCCTCGCGCAGGATCGCCTCGTCCTGCGCCGGCGACAAAATCGCCAGTTCCTTCTGCACCTTCTCGCTCGTGGCCGCCGCCTGCTTCGGATCGGACCCCGATGACACGAGGAAAGCCGCGTAGCGTTTCATCCACGTCTCGCGCTGGCCCTCGCCGTCCTCCACGCTGAGGTGCGCGACCACGAAGGGCGCGCCCGGCTTCAGGCGGCGATGGATCTCGCGCGCCGTCGGCAGGCGCTGGTCGGGCGGCACGAAATGGAAGGTCAGCAGGCAGGTCGCGCCATCGAAGAGGCCTTCGGGCGCGTCCTGCACATAGCCTTCGTGCAGGGCCACGCGCGACTTCAAAGGGCCGAGCCGCTGGGCCGCGAGATCGAGCATCGGCGCGCTCGGGTCGACGCCGTCGATGCGCCAACCGGGGTTGGCGAGCGCGAGGTCCTCGAGCTCGAGGCCGCCACCGGCGCCGACGACCAGCACGCGGCCTTCCGCAGGCACGCGCTCGGCCAGCAGGATGCGCGTCATCGGCAGCAGGCCGCTGTGGCCGGGCACGTTGCGCTTCGGGCCCTCCGCGTATTTGGCCACCGCGTCGGAGCTGTTGAATGCACTGTGAGAGTTCATCCAACGATGATGGCATGGCGCCCTGGCGCGCGCTTCAGCAGGGGTTCAGCGACGCGAAGACGGCCTCGTAGCGGCCATCGCGCTCGGCCCAGCGGCGCGCATGGTCGCGCTCGAGCATCAGCTCGCCGTTCGGATGGTCGCCGCGCTCCAGCTGTCGCATCACCTCCGCCACGTAAGCGCCCACGGGCATGGCGCGCGGGTCCGAGGCCTGCGCGCTGCCCGTGAGTTCGGTCTGCACATAGGGCGGCGCGAGTTCGAGCACCTCGACCGGGACCGCGCGAAGCTGGTGGCGCAGCGACTGCAGCCACGAGTGCAGGAAGGCCTTGCTCGCGCAGTAGACCGGGAAGTCCGCGCGCGGCACGAAGGCCAGCGCCGAGCCGGTCGCGATGAAGCTCGCGTCGGGCCGGCCCTTGAGCAGCGGCAGGAACGCCGCCGCGGTGCGCAGCACGCCGAGGATGTTGGTCTGCACCATCGCTTCGGCATCGGTGGCGGTCCAGGCGTCGGTGCGCATGTCTTCCGCGCGCGAGATGCCGGCATTGGCGATCAGCACGTTGAGCTCGGGAAAGCGTTCGCGCACCTCCTGCGCGACGCGTGACAGCGAAGCGGGATCGTCGAGGTCGAGCCGCAGGCCGAACAGGCCGGGACGGCCGGCCGTGACCTCGTCGAGCAGGGCCTGGCGCCTGCCGGTGACGATGACGCGGTTGCCGCGCCGGTGCAGGGCCTCGGCGAGCGCGCGGCCGATGCCGCTGGTGCCGCCCGTCACGAGGATGGTGTTGCCGGTGGTTTTCATGATGGCTGTCTTTCGATGGGTTGGGGTCATGGAGAAAGCCATGGCAACCCTCGCAACGCTCTTCGCGAACGGGCGCGAAAAGACCCTGTGCCGGCCGCGCGATGCAATGCAGCGCAGGAAGGCGAACAGGACGAACGAAAGGAAGAGGGAGGGCATACCGTGGCGTCTTTGCATCGAGATCTCCCTGCTGGGAACCACTCGACAAAGGACGCGTTGGATGACGGTAACGCCTACGGCAGCGCGCCGCTAAGGCGACTGCGGGCCGGATTGTCGACGCGCCGGCGCGCCGCCGTCAACCCCCGGGCGACGACGCGAGCCGCGTGGTGCCGAAGTTCGCGCGGTACTGCTGCGGCGTGACGCCCAGGCGGCGCAGGAACACCGCGCGCATGCGGTGCGCGTCGTGGAAGCCGCAGGCGAAGGCCACGGTCTTCATCGGTGCCTGGCCGCTCTCGAGCATCACGCGCGCCGCGTCGAGCCTCGCGCTCTCGACGAATTCGGCCGGCGTGAGCTTCGCGTCGCGCGCGAAGGTGCGCGCGAAGCTGCGCTCGCTCATGTGCGCGACCCGCGCCAGCACCGCCACCGTGAGTTCGTCGCCGAGGTGCGCCATCACGTACTGCTGCACCTGCGCGACCGGCGAGGCCGGCTCGAGCTGCGGCGTGAGGAAGGGACTGAACTGCGACTGCCCGCCCGCGCGCTGCGTGAACACCACGAGCCGCCGGGCCACGTGCAGCGCCACCTCGCTGCCGTGGTGCTGCGCGAGCAGATGCAGCGACAGGTCGATGCCCGCCGTGACGCCGGCCGAGGTGTAGAGCTTGCCGTCCTGGTTGAAGAGCCGGTTCGATTCGACGCGCGCGCTCGGGCACAGGCTGGCCAGCGCCGCCGCGTCGTTCCAGTGCGTGGTGACGGTGCGGCCATTGAGCAGGCCGGCACGCGCGAGGATGAAGGCGCCGCTGCAGATCGAACCGAAGCTCGCGGCCCGCGCGCTCGCGGCCTCGAGCCAGCGGTACAGCGCCGGATCGAAATGCTGCCGCACCAGCGCCGGGCCGCCGGCCACCAGCAGCAGGTCGAAGGCATCGTCGACCTCGGCATAGTGGCGGTGCGCCTGCAGCGAGAGGCCGTTCGAGCAGGGCATGGTGCCGTGCTCCACGCCGATGGTCTCGAGCCGGTAGTGGTCCTCGCTCGGCAGGAAGCGGTTGGCTTCCGAGAACACGTCCATCGGGCCGCTGACGTCGAGCGACTGGACGCCGGAGAAAACGAGCAGGGCGACGGTGCGGTGCATGGCAGCGGAGGAATCGGACGGGATCGGTCCGGGATTCTGGCGCACCCCGGGATCCGCGGGTTGAAAAACGCCGGGCCTCGTTCGTCTTGAAGAACTTCGAGTCGAGGAACATCTTCCCTGGGGAAATTCCTCCTTGCCGCACGAGGAAACCCCATGGATCGGACCGATCGACAACGACTGCCCCACCGGGCGCGCATGCTCTGGCTGCACGCCATCCTGCTGTGGGCCGCGACCCTGCCCGCCTGGCCGCAGATTCCGCCAACGCCGCCCGCGACGTTGATCCCCTTCGCCGACGCGCACGTGCACCTCAACGACCTCGCGATGCAGCTCGCGCTGATGGACCGCTGGGGCGCGACGCATGCCGTGGTGTCCTGGGGCGCGCGCAGCAGCAACGAATCGGTGGCCGAGGCCGCGCGGCGCCATCCCGACCGGCTGATCCCCTTCGCCTCGATCTCGCCCGAGCGCAGCATCTATCGCCCGGCCTGGAACGTCGACGATCCGGTACTGCTCGCGCAGCTCGACGCGCTGCTGGCCACCGGGCTCTACAAGGGCATCGGCGAGATCTCGGTTGCGCATTTCCCGGCTTCGGGCTTTGCGGAAACCGACTACAGCCCGACCGGCGCGATCATGACCGGCATCATGGTGCTCGCGCGCAAGTACAGGCTGCCGGTGATGGTGCACGTGGAGATCACGCGCATGGCCGAGCTGCAGCAGATGCTCGAGCGCTTCCCCGACGTGCCGGTGATCTGGGCCCATGGCGGCTACACGCCGCTGTTTCTCGCGCGGCGGTTGCTCGAGCGACATCCGAACCTGCACTACGAACTCAGCGCGCGCACCTGGCCGCGCCATCCGCGCTCGCCCGACTACACCGTGCTGCGCGACGGCCAGAACGTCTGGCCCGAATGGCTCGCGCTGATCGAGGCGCAACCGCACCGCTTCCTGATCGGCACCGACGCAAGCCACCGCTCGGCCGACACCGACACGATGAAGTTCGCGAGCGTCCAGAACTTCCTGGTCCAGCTCAGTCCCGATGCACGCACGCTGGTGGCGCGCGGCAACCTGCTACGGCTGGTGGGCATGGGCCCCTGAAGCGAACGGCCGCGGAATTCGCGGCCATCGCAGGACGCACGGCCATCCATTCGAGTGGCGCGACCATCGCGCCACGCTCGCCGATTTCGAACAATGGATGTCCCATGCACACGCACGACATCCGCATCGACACCGACTCCCCGGTCGCCAACGACCTCATGTTCTGGAGCCTCATCGGTCACGAGGGCTTTTCGCGCGCCGCGGCCTACGAGCTCACGGTCCTGTCGAAGAACGGGCATGTGCAACCCAAGGACGTCCTCGGCCGCGCCTTCGACATCGGCATCGACTTCATCGACGCCCATGAACTCCCCCATACCCGCCACTGCCACGGGCATGCCGTGCGCTTCCTGCGCGAAGGCCGCACCGGGCGCTACCACCGCTATCGCATCACGCTGCGCTCCTGGTTCTGGCTGCTGACCAAGCGGCGCAACTCGCGCATCTTCCAGGACAAGCCGGTGCTCGATGTGCTCAACGCGGTGTTCGAGGACAGCCCGGCGCGGCGCATCCGCAAGACCACTGCCGACGGCGTGATCGGCGCGCACGAACCGCACCGCTACTGCGTGCAGTTCCAGGAGAGCGACCACGATTTTCTCTCGCGGCTGCTCGAGGCCGAGGGCATCTATTACTGGTTCGACGCGCACGACGAGCCGGGTCGGCTGCAGCTCGCCGACACCAGCTTCGTCGCGCACGAGCGCCTGCCGGCCACGCCGGTGCTGCACTACACCGGCGTCGCGGGCGAGGCGCGCTTCAACGAGATCACGCGCTGGATCTCCACGCAGCGGCTGGACACCGGCAAGCATGCGGCGCGCGACAGCGACTTCAAGGCGATCCGCAAGAACATCGGTGCCACCATCGACACCGCCGACGAGCACGAGCTCGCGGACTTCGAGGACTTCGAATACCCGGGCGACTACTTCGACGTGGAGAAGGCCGAGGCCACGGCCAGGATCCGCGGCGAGGAACTGATCGCGCGCCGCGACCGCCACTGGGCCGTGACGTCCTGGCCCGACGTGGGCGTGGGCCGCAGCTTCGTGCTCGAGGGCGATGCGCCCGAACTGGCGCGCGGCGAACACCTGATCGGCGCCTGCAGCTTCGTCGTCACCCATCCGGGCTACGAAGGCGCCGACGACGAGCGCACGCGCAAATGGCATGCCGAGCGGCTGTGCGGCCTGATCGCGGACGACCCGGTCAACGACGGCATGGACGGGGTGCTCGACGAACTGATCCGCACCGAACGCACGCTGCACGATGCCCAGCGCGGCGTCTGCGTGTTCTTCCTCACCGTGCTGCCGATGCAGCTGCCGTTCCGCCCGCCGCGCCTCACGCCGCGCGTGACCATGCCCGGCCCGCAGACCGCGATCGTGGTCGGCCCCGAAGGCGACGAGCTGCACGTGGACGAGCATGGCCGCGTGAAGGTGCACTTCCACTGGGACCGCTACGACGAGCGCAACGAGAAGTCGACCTGCTGGGTGCGCGTGTCGCAGCCCTGGGCCGGCAAGGGCTGGGGCGGCTACTTCGCGCCGCGCATCGGTCAGGAGGTGATCGTCGACTTCCTCAACGGCGACCCCGACCGGCCCGTGATCGTGGGGCGGGTCTACAACGACGACCAGCCCATTCCCTACAAGTCGCCCACGCAGAGCGGCTTCCGCACGCGCTCCACGCCCGGCGGCGATGCGAGCAACTACAACGAGATCCAGTTCGAGGATCGCAAGGGGGAGGAGCTGTTGTCGGTGCATGCGGAGCGGGACATGCGGCGCAGCGTGGAGCGCGACGACACGACCGGCATCGGCCGCGATCAGTGGCTGCGCGTGGATCGCGACCAGCACACGCACGTGCACCGCGACCAGACCTTGCTGGTGGACCATGAGCGCAAGCTGCACATTCGCAAAAATGAATCGCATCAGGTCGACCTGACGCAGCGCACGAAGATCGGTGAAGAGCAGCATACGCACGTGGTGTCGAACCAGGTGACGCAAGTCGATGGCGAGCAATCGACGACGGTCAAGGGAAATCTCTTCACCCACACGCAGGCTTCGCGACAAGACCTGACCGATGGCGACGAGAAGCGACAGGTCAAGGGCAACCAGACGATCGTGGTCGACGGCAACCTCGGCTACAAGGCCACCAACATGACCTTCGAGGCGAAGCACATCGACTTCAAGGTGACGGGATCGAACTCGATGGTGCTGGAGTCGCCGAAAGGGCCCTACACGATCATGGCCAACAAGTTCACGCTGATGAGCAACACGGACGCCTCGATCATCGCAGTGGGCAAGATCAACCAGACTTCGATCGAGAGCAACACCACCGTGTACGGCTCGAACAGCAGTGGCTACATCGGGAGTGCGAGCGATACCACGATCGGATTGGCGCGCAGCACGACCATGGGCGCGGTCATGGAAGCGACGGCAGGCATCGTATTGAGCAATACCGCCGGCGCCGTCATCGAAGGATTTCTCGGCGTGAAGATGTCTTCGACGGTCGGGGCGAACTTCGAAAAAAATGCCATCAAGATGTTCCTTCCCGTCGGCAGCGCCGACGCCGGACCGAAGGACGTCGTTCTGGGCCAGGTCGGTACTGCCGCCGCGGTGGTGGGAGTCATGAGCAGCGGCATCTGGGGAGGCCTCATATCCGGTGGTTCCGGCGTTGGGGAACTCGAGCGGCAGATGTTCGACGCACGCGTGGAACTCCGGGAGGCAGCGATCGAAGCCGCGAAGGCAGGTCACCCCGGGCTGGCGGCGCGGCTTCGGCGAATGGCGAAACCCTGGGCCAGCGTCGATCCGCTCACGGAAGGCGACGCGCCCACCAGCACGCTGTCGACGCGAGGCGACGCGTTCACCGATGACTACGAGCGTTTCAGGGTCACGCCTCGCGCGACCGGCGAAGAACCCAGGCGGAAAGACATCAATTTCGACGAGGGCTTGTCGCTCGAAGACATGGACATGCTCGACGCCCAGGAGGCGCGTGAAGCCGATCAGCGCGCTGCAGAGGCGGCGGATCCATTGCAGAGTTTTCCCGAGGACCCGACGACCTCTCAACCGCCCGACGATTGTTCCAGCGGACCCGACGATCAATCCTCATCGCGGTAGATCACAACCGATTCGTACCGGCTCATCGGACCATGCACATCATCAAGCCCCAATCCCTGGGCCTGTCCTTCCGCCCCATGGAGTTCCGCCACCGCTTCGGCCTCAGCGTCTCCGGCTACCTCCATGTCCCCTTCGCCCAGGCCGAGCGCGGTACGCTCTGGGCCGAGCAATCGATGTGGGACTTCCTGGCCAAGGAGATGGCGTCGCCCGTCATCGACGAAGGCATCGCGAAGCTGCATCCCGAATTCCTGGTCCATGGCCATGCCTACGCGCCCGCGGTGGACACGCGCGCCGTCGCGGTGCGCGCACGCATCGGCCAGCGGGAGAAGACCGTGCTGGTCTTCGGCGAGCGTCGATGGGAAGGGCGCGACCCCACGGCGCCGTTGCCGTTCTCGAAGATTCCGCTCGACTGGGCCCATGCCTATGGCGGCCCCGATCACCCGGCGAATCCGCGGGGCAAGGGCCGCGCGGTGCTCGAAGGCATTCGCGCCCTGCCGCACCTCGAACTGCCGCACGATCGCCTGCTCGAGATCGACCAGGCCATCGCGCCGGCGGCCTTCGGTCCGCTCGATCTGACGCATCCGCAGCGCACGGCCTGGCGCGGCACCTACGACGAGGACTGGCTCACACGGCATGCGCCCGGGTTCGCGCCCGATACCGATTGGCGCTTCTTCAATCTCGCGAGCCAGGATCAATGGTTCGATGCACCGCTGAAGGGCGACGAGGACTTCGCCTTCGATCACATGCATCCCGACCGGCCCTACGTCGCGGGTCGCCTGCCGGGCCTGCGCGTGCGTGTGTTCGCGGGCCGCGCGCCGGACCAGGGAAGCGGCGAGCCCGCGACGCTCGACGAGATCCCGATGCAGCTCACCACCGTCTGGTGCTTTCCGCATGCCGAACGGCTGGTGCTGGTCTTTCACGGGCTGGCGCAGACCACGCGCGACGATGCCTGCGACATCACGCGCCTGCTCGGCGCGGTCGAGCGCATCGACGAGCCGCGCGATCCGCAGCACTACCTCGACACGCTGAACAAGCGCGCCACCGGCAGGCATGCCGCGCTCCATGCGCTCGACGACAGCGCGCTGCTGCCGCCGGGCATCGACACCGCCGACCCTGCCACCGAAGCCGCGCAGGCCGCGCTGCGCCCCGACGGGCTTCAGGAGGACGCGCAGTACCGCCGCGCCGCGATCGACGTCGAGATGGCACGGGACCAGGTGCGCACCCAGGGCAAGGATCCCGATGCGCTGGGACTTCGGCTGCCGCCGCGCCAGCAGCCGCCCAAACCCGAGGAGATGCCCGCCTTCATCGAACGCACGATCAAGGACATGGAGGCCCAGGAGTGGGCCGCCCTGGAGGACACGGTCACGTTGCTCGAGAACGCCAGGGAATTCGCGCAGAAACACCGGGTCGACCTGAAGCAGGCGCAGCACCGCGGGCCGCCGCGGTTCAGCGCGCGTGACGAACTCGCGCGCCTCGAATCGGCCCATGCCGGCGCCGGCAAGGCCTTCGACCGCAATGCCTTCGTGCCCCGGCTGCAGCAGGCGGAAGCCGTTGCGCGTTCGAACTACCTGCAATCGGCGCATCACCAGCCGCCAATGGATCCGCTGCCGGCGGAGCAGGCGGCCGAACGCCGGCGCGAGCTGCAATGGATGCTGGCGCACGGCTTCCGGCGCTGGCTGGGCTTCGACCTGACCGGCGTCGACCTGTCGAACCTCGACCTGCGCGGCGTCGACATGACGGGTTCCTGGCTCGAGAGCGCGAACCTCACGAACGCCAACCTGACGGGCGCGGTGCTGCGCCTGTGCGTCCTCTCGCACGCCTGCCTCGAAGGTGCGGTGGCCATCGAGGCGCAGCTCCAGGGCAGCAACCTCGGCGGCGCGCGGCTCGCGAACGCGGTGTTCGACCGCGCCGACCTCACGGGCGCGCAGCTCGGCGGCACGGCGCTTGCCGCCACGCAGTTGCGCGAGGCCGTCATCGACAACCTGCAATCGATGGACACCAGCTGGGGACCGGCCGACTGGAGCGGCGCGCGCGGTGCCGGCCTGCTGTTCCACAAGCTCGACCTGCGGGGCCTGGTGCTCGATGGCGCGCGGCTGGCCGGCTGCCAGTTTCTCGAATGCCGCCTCGAGGGCCTGAGCGCGCGCGATGCGGTCTTCACGGGCAGCACCTTCGTCGGATGCCGCCTCGACGACGCCCGCCTCGCGGGTGCGAACCTGTCCGGTGCCACCTTCGTGCAGTCCTGCGTGCTGCGCGGCGCGGACCTGTCGGACGCCCGGCTCGACGGCGCCAATCTGGCGGACTGCGATCTGGGCGCGGCCCGGCTCACGAGCGCCGTGCTCGACGGCGCCCACCTCGCGGGCGCCTGCTTCGAGCACTGCGATGCCGAACTCCTCAGCGCGCGCGGCGCGATGCTCTCGCGTTCGCGCTGGGCCGGTGCCAGGCTCTCGGGCGCGAACCTGCGCGAGGCGATCCTGCAGCATGCCGACCTGCGCGGCTGCGACCTGCGCAACGCCAACCTGTTCGGGGCCGACCTGTCGCGCATTCAGCTCGACGCCGACGCCCGCTTCGACGGGGCCTTGTTGACGCGCGCACGAACCTATCCGCGACTGACGCCCGAGCAGCAGGCGGCGGCCGCGCGTCAGGCGCACGCACGCGCACAGGCCCTGGAGCAGCCCGCATGAACGCCACGCTGCTGGGCATCGCGATCCTGTTCGGCGAGACCCTGGAGGGCAAGGACTTCCGCAAGGGCGCCTATGCGGGCGCCCGCGTGGCGGGCGGTGTCTTCTCGCGCAGCCAGCTGAACGAGGCGGACCTGCGTGGCGCCGATGCGCGCGAATGCGTGTTCGATCGCTGCGACCTGCGCGGCGTGCTGTTCGGCGGCGCCAACCTGCGCCGCACGGTCTTCAACCAGTGCGAGATCGACCATGCGGACTTTCGCGACGCCAACCTGCAGGGCGCCGTGTTCTCCGAATGCCGCGCGACGCATGCCCAGCTCTCGGGTGCCGCGCTCGCGATGGCCACCTTCACGCGCTGCACGCTCGACCATGCGGGCATGGCGGGCGCGGGACTGCAGTCGAGCAGCTTCAGCAGCTGCAGCCTGGTCGACGTGAACGCCGACGACACGCACTGGGAGCATGCGGCGATGATCGAATGCGATGCGTCGCGGCTGACCTGGGAGCGCGCGACGCTGCGGCGGGTCACCTTCCACAGGACCGGCCTGGAGCGCAAGTCGTTCCGCGGGCTCGCGCTCGAGGCCTGCCAGTTCAACGAGGCGCGCCTCTCGGGTGCCGACTTCCGCGAGGTCGCGCTCGCGCAGTGCAACTTCATGCACGCTCGACTCGACGACGCCGACTTCACGCGCGTCCGCGCGCCCCAGGCGATCTTCTGCGGCGCGTCCGGCAGCGGCGTCCTTTTCGCCGGGGCCCATCTGTCGCAGGCCCTGTTCACCGGCGCCACGCTGCCGGGCGCGCGCTTCGATGCCGCCAACCTGCACCAGTGCCATTTCGCCGACGCGCGACTGCAGCGCGCGTCGCTGCGCGATGCCGACCTGAGCCATGCAGACTTCAGCGGCGCCGACCTCTGCGGCGTGGATGCACGCGGCGCGACGCTCTTGCGCGCGATGCTGCATGGCGCCCGCACAGACGATGCGCAACTGTCCGACCGGGCGCGCGCCATCGAGATCGACGAAGACCGCGCGCGGGCCGATGCCTGGCGGCCGGTCGCGGCCTGAACGCACCCTCCCCACCGCCAAGAAGAAGACGAAAGCACGGACACCATGTCGAACCTGCCGGCGCTCGAGCGCCTCGCCCCTTCCACCCGCGCCGAGGCCTTCGTGGCGATCGTCACCGCCGCGCTGCCCGACGGCTGGACCGTGGCCGATGCCGGTGCGAGCCATCGGGCGCGACGCGCCGCCAGCTGCCTGCTGCGCCCCGAGGTCGGCGACAGCGTCGCCTGCATGCGCGTGGCGATCGGCGAATGGTGGATCACCGCGGTGCTCGACCGCGCGGAGGGCACGCCGCAGACCTGGCATTGCGACGGGCCGGCGCGGCTCGAAGTCGGCGGCGGACTCGCGATCGCGGGCGCGGATGTGCGCATCGACAGCCCGCGCCTCGCGGTCCGCTCGCGCAGCGTCGAGTTCACGGCCGACGAGACGCTGTTCGTCGGCGAGCGCATGAGCCTCATGAGCCGACAGGTGCGGTTCGTCGGCGCCATGCTCCACAGCGTGTTCGACCGGGTCAGCCATTTCAGCCGCAGCTACCTGCGGCGCACCGAGGGACTGGACCGCGTCCATGCGGAACACCTCGAGCAGGAGGCCGACACCTTGCTGCGCATCAGCTCGGAACACACGCTGATCGACGGCGAGAAGCTGGTCAAGGCGCGCGGCGGCCAGATCCACTTCGGGTGAGGCCGCGATGTTCTCGAACTGCCAGCTCATGGGCACCGACATGGCCTTTCCCGACGTCTGCATGACGCCGGCCGCGCCGTCGCCGATCCCGGTGCCCTACCCCAACATCGCGATGGGACCGATGGCCATACCGAACTGCCCGACCGTGCTGATCATGGGCGGCCCGGTCCACAACATGGCCACCACCATCCCCATGACCAACGGCGACAACGCGGGCGTGCTGCTCGGCGTGGCCTCGGGCACGGTGATGGGGCCGAGCCGCCATACGACCGGGTCCACCACCGTTCTCTACCACGGCATGCCCGCCACCCGCCTCACCAGCACTACCATGCAGAACAGCACCAACGCCATGGGCGCGCGCATCGCTCCGAGCCAGACGCTGGTGCTGATCCTCGCACCCTAAGGCCTATCGCCAATGGCCAACGCGGCAAGGGGCGCCTTAGGACCTCCGGCGGAGTGTCAAAGCGGCGTGCGATCACTAGCATGCGCTGTTTTCCGATCTCTCCCCGGCATGTCGAAGACCTTCAAGCGCGGGCACCGCCACGCGAACCCGCACGAGACCGCGCCCGACACCGAACGGCTCATCGCACGCCTGTGGTTCGAGCCGATGCTGAGCTTCCAGTACCGCTGCGCGAAGAACGACGCGGTCGAGGTCCGCAGCCGCTCGCATGCGCCGCTGTACGTGTTCTGCGACGACGGCTGGCGCGTGCGGACGGCCGACGGGGTTCATCTCGCGAACAAGGGCGACATCCTGTTCCTGCCGCGCGGCGGCGCGCACCTCGTGTTTCGCGACGAACAGGTCGTGCCGCGCGGCATCGAGGACCTGGTTCGCGCGGGCTTTCGCAACCGCCACGGTGTCTATGCGGTGGGCTCCGAGCACGACGCGCTCGTTGCGGGCAGCTTCTTCGAGACCAGTGCCCTGATGGAACACCCGCTGATGGCGCTGCTGCCCGAGGTGGTGCGTTGCAAGGCCGGCGAAGGCGCCGGGGATGCGCGCGTGGTCGACTGGGTGCGCTGGATCTCCGACCTCGACGCCGGCAATGCGATGGCGATGGGGCCTTCGATCAACGGCATCCTGCGCATGCTGCTGTCGCGCCACTTCGCCGATCCGGCCCATGCGGTGGGACTGGAGGCTGCGCCCGGACGCCGCGATCGCCAGCTCTCGACGGCCGTGCTTGCGATGCACGAACATCCGGCGCGCAACTGGACCGTCGATGCGCTGGCGGCGCTGTGCCACCTGAGCCGCAGCGCCTTCGCTTCGCGCTTCAGCCAGCAGTTCGGACTGCCGCCGCTGCGCTATCTCTTCCGCACGCGCATGCGCATCGCCGCGCGGCTGCTGAAGGAACAGCGGCTCACGCTCGACCAGGTGGCGCAGCAGGTGGGCTACTCGAACGGGCTTGCGCTCTCGCGCTCGTTCAAGCGCGCCACCGGCATGCGGCCGCGCGGCCAGGCGCAGTCCTGACGAGGGCTTCGCGGTCTCAGGGCGCGGGTGCCGACCCGCTCTTGCCCACGCGCAGCCGGTAGACCTTGCCCACGCCCACCGTCGCCACGTACAGCATGTTCGCCTCGGCGCCGCGTCCGAAGCCCACGTTCACCGGGCTCTCGCGATTCGGCAGCACCAGCCGCGCCACGAGCTGGCCCGCGGGCGTGAGCACGTAGAGGCCCGGCCCGCCGGGCGAGGACGGCAGCGCGAGGTAGACGTTGCCCTCGGTGTCGGTGGCCATGCCGTCGACGCAGCCGGCCTTCTCGAGATCGAGCAGCACGCGCGGCGCACCGGGCTGGCCCGCGGCATCGAGCGTATAGGCCAGCAGGCCGCCCGAGCCGGTGCGGTCGAGCGGGGCCGGGCCCTGCTCGCCGAGCGCGTTGGTACCGGGGTCGCACAGGCCCGCGTAGAGCGTGCGCCCGTCGGGCGAGAGCTCGACGCCGTTGACCTTGGCGTTGTCGCCGAGGATGCGGGCGATGGGCCACAGGCCCTTGGCGCCACTGCCCGCGGCCGGCGGATCGAGCCGGTAGACGGCATGGATGCGCTGCTCGATGGTCTCGGGGCCGAACAGCCGCAGGTCGGAGAAATAGATGCGGCCCGCGCTGTCGATGGCCACGTCGTTGGGCGCATTGAGCTGCCGGTTGTCGTGGAAGTAGGCGACCACGCGGTAGTCGCCGCTGCGCAGGTCGGTCACCGACACGCGGCGACCGCCGAAGTCGGCGCCCTCGGCCACCACCAGGCGGTCCTGCGCATCGATGGCCAGGCCCGCCGCCATGTTGCTGGGCTCACGGAACACGCGCGGCCGCCCGCCCGGTGGAATCACCCAGATGCGGCCGCCCTGCACGCCCCTGGCGTCGCTGCAGCCGACCGAGCGTGTGATCTCGGTGAAATAGACGCTGCCGTCCGATGCGGTGGCGATGCCCTCCATCACGCCGCAGCCGCCCGCATGCACGGTCTCGAACGCGGTCGATGGAAAGAACTCCTGCTGGCGCGCGAGCGCCGCGTCCTGCAGGCCGCTCAGGCGCACGGGTGGCTGGGACTGGGCGTGCGCCACGGTGGATTGCAACAGCGCCAGCGCGATGCACAGGGGCGCCAGCAGGCGCGAACGCAAGGTCTTGTCTCTCATGGTCGGCTTCTCCTTCGTGAATCCGGGTGCGCCATTCAGGCGTGGCGCCGCAGGAACGGCAGCACGTGTGCCAGCACCTCGTCGGGCGCCTCCTCGGCCATCAGGTGGCCGCAGTCGACGGTACCGCCCTCCACGGTATGGGCCCAGGTCTTCCAGACGTCGGCCGGGTCGGGCCGCGCGGTGTTCGACGCGCTCCACAGCACCTGCACCGGGCAGGCCAGGCGACGGCCGGCCGCGAGGTCCTCGCGGTCGTGTTGCAGGTCGATCGACGCGGCGGCGCGGTAGTCCTCGAGCATCGCGTGGCGCACCGATTCCTTCGCGAAGGCGCGGTGGTACTCGGCCAGCGCCTCGGGCGTGACGGCGTCGACCTTCTGCACCATGTTGCGCAGGGTCCAGTCGAGGTAGTGGGCGGGATCGGCGCGCAGCATGCGCTCGGGCAGGTCGAAGGGCTGCGCGAACAGGTACCAGTGGAAGGCCTTGAGCCCGAAGGCCATGCCGGCGCGCTTCCACATCTCCTCGGTGGGAATCACGGTGAGCGAGACGAAGCAGCGCACGGCTTCGGGCGTGTCGAGCGCGAGCCGGTAGCCCACGCGCGCGCCGCGGTCGTGGGCCATGACGGCGAAGCGCTCGAAGCCCAGCGCGCGCATCAGCGCAAGGTTGTCGGCGGCCAGCGTGCGCTTGCAGTGGTTGAGGTGCAGCGGATCGCCGGCGGGCCCGGTGCTGTCGCCATAGCCGCGCAGGTCGGGCGCGACCACGGTGAAATGCCGCGCGAGCACGGGCGCGACGCGGTGCCAGGCCACATGCGTCTGCGGGTAGCCATGCAAGAGCAGTAGCGGTGGTCCGCTGCCGCCGACTTCGACGTGGATTTGCGCATCGCCGAGTTCGATGGAGCGCGCCTCGAAACCGGGGAAGAAAGGCGCGCTCATCGCAGCACCTCGGCGAAGAAGTCGGCCATGGCCTCGAGCTGCTCGTCCATCATGTGGCGGCCATGCACGATGCGCGCACCCATGGATTCGGCGAGCGCGAGCAGCGCGGTGGTGGGCGGCTCCATGATCACGTCGGCCACCGTCTGGCCCGCGCGGATCGCCGAGGGCGCGATCGGCAAGGGGTCGTCCGCGCGCATGCCGGCGGGCGTGGCGTTGACGAGCAGGTCGCGCGGGCTCTCGCCATCCCATGCGCCGGCGTTGCAGCCCGATGCACGCAACCGCGCGACGAGATCGGCGCGCTTCACATCGTCGGCATCGCGGATGTCGATGGATGCCGCACCCGCGGCGGCGAGCGCGAAGGCGATCGCATTGCCCGCGCCACCGGCGCCCGCGAGACCGACGCTGCGGCCCCGCACCTCGAAGCCGTTGCGCACCAGCCCCGCGAGAAAACCGGCGCCATCGAGCAGCTCGCCCTGCCAGCCCTGGCCATGGCGGCGCAGCACGTTCACGGCGCGGGCTTCGCGCGCCGCGCGCATCAGTTCGATCGGTAATGACGCCACCTGCTGCTTGTGCGGCACGGTGACGACGATGCCCGCGAGGTTGCGTACGGCATGCAGGCTGTGAAGCAGCGGCGCCACGTCGTCGGTGCGCACATGCAGCGGCACCAGCACGGCGTTGAGGCCGCGCCGCTGCAGGCGTTGCGTCAGCGGCAGCGGCGCCTTCACCTGCGCGATCGGGTCGCCGATGATGCCGAGCACGGCGGTGCTGCCGTCGAGCTTGAGGCCGTTCCAGTCGAGGGGGGTGTCAGGCATGGGCGAAGCCGTTTCGTTGCAGGAATGACGTGGTGGCGCGATGGGCGGCCGCGGCGCGCGCATGCGGATCCATCGTGGCCATGCGGATGGCGCTGGGCGCTTCGACCGACAGCAACGCGTCGCCGGCCAGGGAGGCGAGCAGCGCGGCCAGCGGCAGCGCGCCCTCGCCCGGAAACAGCCGGTGGGCGCGGCCTTCCTCGGCGGGCGAGAGGCCCGGGTGGCGCTGCGCGGGCGCGTCGTTGATCTGCATGAAGCCGCGGTCGATGCGCTCGCCCTGCATCTGCGCAGGCTCGCAGCCGGCGCGGCAGAAATGCAAGGCGTCGACCACGATGCGCGCATCGGACCCCGGCACCGCGGCCACCAGCCGCTGCGCATCGGCCAGGCTGCGCGCGGCGGTGTAGACCATGAACTCGACGCCGAGCGACAGCCCGTGCGGCCGCGCCCGTTCGGCCAGCGCGGCGATGCCGTCGGCGGCGCGCGCGAGGTCGGCATCGTCGACATTGACCATGAGGCAGCGCGCGCCCAATGCCTGCGCCGACTCGAGGACGCCGGCCAGTACCGTGGCATCGAAGTCCGGCTTGATGCGCGCGATCTCGATGTCGTGCACCGCCATGCCCAGGTCGCTCAGTCGCGCCAGCGTCTCGCGCAGCATCGCGCCGCCCACGGCCATCGGAAACGGTGCCTCGCCGAGGCGCGCGGGCAGCAAACGGATGCCGACGCCCGAGAAGCCCGCCGCATGCGCGGCCTCGACCAGCCGCGGCGGCGCCGCATCGAGCATGCCGAGATGGGCCAGTGCGAGCCGGAAGCTCATGCGGTCGCCTGCGCTTCCGATGCCACCGGCGCGGTCTGGCGCAGCGGCACGCCCTGTGCGATCAGCAACGACTGCAGCCGGCCCACGTCGACCTCGCGCGGCAGCACGCCCGCGTCGGCGGCGAGTGCGGCCGCGGTGCCTGCCGCCTGGCCCGTGAGCCAGCATTGCGGGATCTCGCGCATGAAGCCGTGCGAGTTGGTGTCGCACGAGATGTGCTTGCCCGCGGCGAGCACGCCGTCGAGCCGCTCGGGCACCAGCGCGCCATAGGGCACCGAGATGTTCGGAAACTTCGGCGAAGGACTGGGGCTGATGCCGATCTCGTCGGCCTCGACCGCGCCCGCGTCCCAGTCCGCGCGCCGCACGCTCTTGACGCCCGCGAGCCGCCGGCCATGCCGGGTGCCGATCTGCGGCGCCATCAGCATAGTCCAGGCCTGCTCGAAACCCGGCGCGTGCGCGCGGTAGAAGGCCAGGTGCTCGGCCATGCTGCGGCGCGACTCCCATTCGACCTGCGTCATCTCGTCGACGTCGAGCGCGCTGAAGCCCGACTTGCGCGGACCGAGGAAGGTGGCGACGTCGTCGCGCCAGGAGACGATGGGCTTCTCGAAGCTGCCCAGCGTCTCGCGCCCTCGAGCCAGCAGCGCCGAATAGGCCTGCGGCTGGTGCGCGCGGAAGTCGAGCCAGCGCCGCATGTCGACGCCCGCGAACAGCCACGAGGTGTTGATGCAGTGATGGATGTCGTGCGCGTCGATGTCGGACGAGAAGGCCGCGCCCGCGGCGGCATAGAGATCGCCCTCGCCCGTGGTGTCGACCACCACGCGCGCGAGGATGGCGCGCCGGCCCTGCTTGCTCTCGAACACGGCGCCGGTCACGCGCCCGGCCTCGGCGATCGGCGCGACCATCCAGCCATGCAGGATCAGGTCGACGCCGGCCTCGCGCACCATCTGGTGGTAGACGCCCTTGAGCATCTCGGGGTCGATGGTCGGCGAATGGGTCACCACGCCATGGAAGGCCGCGGTGCGCAGCGACCAGTGCTCGGCCTTGGCGACGTCGCGCGAACCCCAGTCCTCGCGCGGCGGGCCCGCGACCGCGTCGCGGCCCAGGCGGTCCATGAACTCGGCCGCCAGGCCCTGGATCACGTGCCGGCCCGACCAGTCGCTCATGCGGTCGATCCAGATCACGAGGCCGCCGGTCGACAGGCCGCCCAGGTGGTTGTAGCGCTCGAGCAGCACCGTGCGCGCACCGCTGCGCGCCGCGGCCACGGCCGCCGCCACGCCCGACGGACCGCCGCCGAGCACCAGCACGTCGCAGCGCTCGTGCACCGGCACCTGGCGCGCCGGCTCGGTGATGTGGCCATGCGACTGGCGCGTGCGGCGCTCGCCCTGGCGTGCGTGCACGTCGGAGCGGAAAAAATGGCGTTCTTCGGGGGTCAGGGTTCCCATCGCGAGGCTTTCATTCAGGAGGAAGAAGCGGCCGAGGCCGCGAGATCGGTCAGCAGTTCGGTCAGCGCGGCGGGCGCGGTGACCATGGCGTCGTGCCCGGTGGCCAGCGTGCGCAGCCGCCAGCCCGCATCGGCGCGCACGCGCGCCTTGGTGGGTTCGAGCGTGGCGATCGGGTCGCCCGTGCACTCGATGTAGGTCTTGGGCAGGCCGTTGCCCAGCGGAGCGTTCAGCAGCAGCGGCTGCAGGTAGGTGCCCACGGGCTGCGGCGTGAGGTGGCGCGTGACCCAGGCGGCATCGGCCGGGTCCTTCACGCCGAAGGCCGAGGGCGGCAGCGCGGCGGCCGCGCCCACGCCGCCGCCCGTCTCGCGGATGGCCTTCAGGCGTTGCTCGACCACGGCCGGCGGGAAGTCCGAGAACAGGCTCTTGCCGGGCTCGAGCAGCAAGGCATCGAGGTAGACGAGCTGGCGCAGCCGCTGCGGCACGCGGTCGGCCACGCCCGAGATCACGATGCCCGCGTAGCTGTGGCCCACCAGCACCACGCGCTCGAGTTCCTCGAACTGCAGCAGGTTGACGACGTCTTCCACATGCGTGTCGAGGTTGACCTGCGGCGAGATCAGGTGGCGTCGCTCGCCGAGGCCGGTGAGCGTGGGCGTGAACACCGCGTGGCCGCGTTCGCGCAGCCGCGCCGCCACGCGCGCCCAGCACCAGCCGCCATGCCAGGCGCCGTGCACGAGCACGAAGGTCGAGGGTTGTGCAGTGCGCGTCGGCTGCGCGATGGCGACGGATGCAAGGCTGGCACCGGCGATGCCGGCCGCGCCCGAGAGGAGGTGTCGGCGTTTCATGCGCGGCCCCTCATTCGCCGCGCACGCCGGTGCGCTGGATCACGCCGCCCCACATCGCCGTGTCCTGGGCGATGGTGCGCGTGAGCGCCTCGGGCGCGGTGCCCAGCGCCTGCCAGCCCTGGTCGAACAGCCGCTGCCGCACCTCGGGCGCCTTGAGGATGCGCGCGATCTCTTCCGACAGCCGCTGCGCCACCGGCGCCGGCAGGCTCGCGGGGCCGAAGATCGCGTTCCACGAGGCCACGTCGAAGGACTGGCCGGCCGCCAGCGCCGACTGCAGCGGCGGCAGGTCCGCGACGGCCGGGAACGGCGCCGCGGTGCTGACGCCATAGAGCCGCAGCCGCCCGTTGCGCGCCTGCGGCACGGCGATCGACGGGATCATGAACGACAGGTCGATCTGCTGGCCCATCAGCGCGGTCGCCACCTGCGGAAAGCCCGGAAACGGCACGTGCACCGCCTGGATGCCGCTCAGCGTCTTGAGCAGTTCCATCGCGAGGTGCGAGCCCGAGCCCGGCCCGACCGAGCCGTAGCTGAGCCGGTCGCCGCGCGAGCGCGCATGCGCCAGCAGGCCGCGCAGATCGGTGGCGGGCATGTCGGTGCTGCCGGCCAGCACGAAGGGGCTGCTGCCCACCAGCGAGATCGGCCGCAGGTCGCGCGCCACGTCGTAGGGCACGGCGGGGTTCAGCAGCTTCGCGGTGGTCAACGGGCCGTTGCCGGTCAGGCCGATGGTGTGGCCGTCGGTGGCCCGGGCCACCGCGGTCACGCCGATGGTGCCGGCGGCGCCGACCTTGTTCTCGACGATCACCGCCTGGCCCAGCGCCTGCGCCAGCGGATCGGCGACGGTGCGCGCCAGCGCGTCGGGCGAGGAGCCCGGCGGAAAGCCGACGACCAGCCGCACGGGCTTCTGCGGCCAGGGCGCCGCGGCCCGCGCCGGCCGCACCCAGGCGGGCACGACCGAGGCCGCGAGCGCGCCCTGCAGCAGGCGCCGCCGCGGCGGCGAGAAGAACGAGGGGTGATGCATGGATGCGGTCTCCTGTTCGGGCTCATGGGTCCCGTGAGGCTTCATTCTTGACCTGCGATCCAGCTCGGAACGTGATGTTTGATGATCGCTTCCATCACGTTCCGTGATTGAATCGGGGACCATGCCCCGCCCGAACACCCCCGCCCCGCGCAGCCACACAGCCGACATCGACCTGCTGCGCGTGTTCGACACGCTGGTGCGCATCGGCAGCTTCACCACCGCGGCCAAGGCGCTGTCGCGCACGCAGTCGGCGGTCAGCATGCAGATGCGCCGGCTCGAGGAGCAGCTCGGCGTGCAGCTGGTGGAGCGCGGCAGCCGCAAGCTGGTGCCCACGGCCGAGGGGCTGCAGCTGTTGCCGCTGGCGCGCCAGATGCTGCGGCTCAACGACCAGCTGTTTCGCGACGTCGATGCGCAAGAGGTCTCGGGCAGCGTGCGCCTGGGCTCGATCGAGCACTACGCCACGCGCGTGCTGCCGGCGCTGATCGCCGAGTTCTGCCGGCTGCACCCGCGCATCCACGTCGAGCTGCAGCACGGTGTGTCGTCGCTGATGCATGCGGAGCTGGGCGCGCGCTACGACCTGGTCATCGGCATCGGCCCGGTCGGTTCGGGCGAGGGGCTGCCGCTGTCGAAGTCGCGCATCGTCTGGGCCGCCGCGCCGGGCTCGTCGACGCATCTGCAGCGGCCGCTGCCGCTGGCGCTCAATCCCGAGGGCGCGATGCTGCGCGACTGGGCCACCCATGCGCTCGACCGTGCCGGCATCGCCTGGCGCATCGCCTACACCAGCACCACCGTCACCGGGCTCGAAGCGGCGGTGCGTGCCGGCATCGCGGTGGGCGTGTTCCGCGAGGCCACGATCTCCAAGCGGCTGCGCATCCTCGGGGCCAAGGAAGGCCTGCCCGCCTTGCCCGAGTCCGAGGCCTGGCTGGCCACCGCGCCGCTGCCGGGGCGCAAGGCGACCGAACTGCTCGAGGCCTTCCTGATCCATCGGCTGCGCAAGTCGCGGCGTTGAACGAGGCCCGGGCGGACAGCCCCGGTCCTTCCGCCCTGTCAGCGGCTGCCCCTCGGCACGGGCTGAACCCCGCTGACTTCCCGCTGGCACCGCGCCCCTCTATATTTGCCGGCATTTCCGCCCGGCGAGGCGACGGCGACGGCGACGGCGAGGCTGCGGCTCGCCCACGAAAGGCACAGGCAATGATGGACGGTTCCGGCAACACGCAGCGAACGGACGACGAAGGAGAACGCACGCACCTGGCCTTCCTGGAAGGCGGCGGCGAACTGGGCCGCCTGGTGCGCGACTTCCCCTGGGAGCGCACCTCGCTCGGCCCGATCGCCACCTGGCCGCAGAGCCTGCGGACCGCGACCAGCCTGCTGCTGCGCTCGCCCGTGCCGATCGTGATGCTGTGGGGCGAGCTTGGCTTCATGATCTACAACGACGCCTACTCGGTGTTCGCGGGCGGACGCCATCCGCAGTTGCTGGGCTCCGAGGTGCGCCAGGGCTGGCCCGAGGTGGCCGACTTCAACGACCACGTGATGAAGGTCGGCCTGGCCGGCGGCACCCTGGCCTTCAAGGACCAGGAGCTGGTGCTGCACCGCCACGGCAAACCCGAGCCGGTATGGATGAACCTCGACTACTCCCCGGTGCTCGACGAGAGCGGCCGCCCGGCCGGCGTGCTGGCGATCGTCATCGAGACCACCGAGCGCGTGCATGCCGAGGCCGCGCTGCGCGAGAGCGAGGCGCGCGCCAACGGCGTGCTCGAGGGCATGGCCGAGGGCTTCGTGCTGGTCGATGCCGAGTACCGCGTGCTGGCCATCAACGCCGAGGGCATGCGGCTGGAGACGCGCTCGCGCGAGGAGATCCTCGGCCGCACCCTGTGGGAGGCCTGGCCGGGCACGATCGACAGCGCCTTCGGCCGGCTCTACCGCCAGGCGATGAGCGAGCGCCGGCGCGTCGAGATCGAGCACTTCTACACCTGGCCCAGCGGGCGCAGCGCCTGGATCGAGATGCGCGCCTATCCCTCGGCCGACGGACTCGCGATCTTCTACCGCGACATCTCGGAGCGAAAGGCCGTGGAGGAGCGCGAGCGCTTCCTGCTCAAGCTCAGCGACACGGTGCGCGACCTGGCCGACCCGGTGGCCGTGACCCGCGCCGCCGCCGAACTGCTGGGCCGCCATCTCGCAGTGGGGCGCGCGGGCTATGGCGTGGTCGATGCCACGCAGAAGCACGTGATCGTGGCGCGCGACTGGAGTGCCGGCGACCTGCCCAGCCTCGCGGGCGAGTCGCGCGTGCTCGACGGCTTCGGCCCCGAGGTGGTCGCCGAGCTCAAGGCCGGCCGCACGCTCGTCATCGCGGATTTCCGCGCCGATGCGCGCGCGGGCGGCGCGTATGCCGACACCTGGGAGAGCATCGGCACGCGCGCGTTGGTCGTGGTGCCGCTGCTGCGCGCGGGCGCGCTGCGGGCCGTGTTCTACCTGCACGAAGCCGCGCCCAGGCCGTGGACGCCGCACGAGATCGAGCTGGCCGAGCTGACCGCCGAGCGCACCTGGGACGCGGCCGAGCGCGCGCGCGTCGAGGCGCGGCTGCGCGACAGCCGCGACCGGCTCGCGATGGAGACGCAGACGCTGGAGATCATCAACGGCACCGGCGCGCAGATCGCCGCCGAGCTCGACCTGCAGAAGCTGGTGCAGCACGTGGTCGACGCGGGCGTGGAGCTCACGGGCGCGAGCTTCGGCGCCTTCTTCTACAACGTGCTCGACGATGCCGGCGAGCGCTACATGCTCTATTCGCTCTCGGGCGCCGACCGCGCCGCCTTCGAGAACTTCGGCATGCCGCGCGCCACGCCCGTGTTCGCGCCCACCTTCCGCGGCGAGGGCGTGATCCGCTCGGACGACATCCTGCAGGACCCGCGCTACGCGCAGAACCCGCCCAACAAGGGCATGCCCAAGGGGCATCTGCCGGTGCGCAGCTACCTCGCCGTGCCCGTGGTCTCGCGCTCGGGCGAGGTCATCGGCGGGCTGTTCTTCGGCCATGTGCAGACCGGCATGTTCAGCGAGCGCTCGGAACGCGTGATGGTCGGCCTGGCCGCGCAGGCCGCGATCGCGATCGACAACGCGCGGCTGTTCGATGCCGTGCAGCATGCCAACACCCAGCTCGAGGAGCGCGTGAAGGCGCGCACCGCCGAGCTCGAGCTGGCGCACGAGCGGCTGCACCAGTCGCAGAAGATGGAGGCCGTGGGCCAGCTCACCGGCGGCATCGCGCACGACTTCAACAACATGCTGGCCGTGGTCATGGGCTCGCTCGAGCTGCTCAAGCGCCGCATGGGCGACAGCGACCCGCGCGCCCAGCGCTACACCGAATCGGCCATGGACGGCGCGCGCCGCGCCGCCGTGCTGACCCAGCGGCTGCTCGCCTTCTCGCGCCAGCAGCCGCTGCGGCCCGAGGCCATCGACGCCAACAAGCTGGTGGCCGGCATGTCCGACCTGCTGCGCCGCGCGCTCGGCGCCGAGGTGCAGCTCGAGACCGTGCTGGCCGGCGGCCTGTGGCGCGCGCACGCCGACCCGAACCAGCTCGAGAACGTCATCCTCAACCTCGCGGTGAACGCGCGCGACGCCATGCCCGAGGGCGGCCGCCTCACCATCGAGACCCAGAACGCCCACCTCGACGGCCATTACGCCAGCACCCACCTGGGCGTGCCCTCGGGGCAGTACGTGATGATCGCCGTGACCGACACCGGCATGGGCATGAGCGAGGAGGTCATCGCCAAGGCCTTCGATCCTTTCTTCACCACCAAGGGCGTCGGCAAGGGCACCGGCCTCGGCCTGAGCCAGGTCTACGGCTTCGTCAAGCAGACCGGCGGCCACGTGAAGATCTATTCGGAGGTCGGCCACGGCACCACCGTCAAGGTCTACCTGCCGCGCTTCGCCGGCACCGGTGCGGAAGATCCCGATGCCGAGCGCGCCGACGAGGTGCCGCTCGGCGAGATGCAGGAGGTGGTGCTGGTGGTGGAGGACGAGCCGGCCGTGCGCCAGTTCAGCGTCGACGCGCTGACCGAGCTCGGCTACCGCGTGCTGGAGGCCGACGGCGCCGCCGCCGCCCTGCGCCAGCTCGAGGCCCATCCCGAGATCGCGCTGCTGTTCACCGACGTCGTCATGCCCGAGGTCAACGGCGCCAGGCTCGCCGAGGAAGTGCGCCGCCGCTGGCCCGCGGTGAAGATCCTGTTCACCACCGGCTACACGCGCAATGCGGTGGTGCACAACGGGGTGCTCGATGCGGGGGTGGAACTGATCGGGAAGCCCTATACGCTGGAGGCGCTGGCGGTGAAGGTGCGGGAGGTATTGGAAAGTTGAGGCCACGGGCGGCGTTCAGCGCGCCGCCGTGGCCAAGAAGATCGCGCGCGCGGCTCAGCCTTCTGGCGGCGTTCCGGGCACCGACGCAGCCAGCAGGAACTCCGTCACCTCCTCCGAGAACGCCTTGCGCTGCCCATCGATCAGCACGGTATCGGCACTCGCCGGATCGGGCAGCGCGGTCGGCATGCCGTGCGCGACCAGCGCCCCGGCGCAGCCGAGCCAGTCGCCGCCTTCGACGGGCTCGTTGTACGAGGCCCATGACAGCGAGCCGATCGCGTTGTCGCCATAGCCATGCTTCTCGGTCCAACTCGCGCCGTGCTCGAGCAGGAAGCGCGCGAGCGCGGCGTCGCCGCGGAACACGGCCTGGTTGAGGGCCGAGGCATCCCAGTCGCCGCCGCGCGCGGCGATCGGCCAGCCGCAGCGCACCATGGTGCGCACCGCGTCGCCGCAGCCTTCCTGCGCCGCGAGTTCGGACAGCAGGCGAAGCTGCGATGCGGACAGCGTGTCGACGAGGCCGGGGTTCGCGGCCTGCAGCGCGCGGGCCGCCGGCTCGTCGGCACGCGCGCATGCCGCGATGAAGGCTTCCTGCGGCGAGCCTTGCTCAGTGCTGCCCGCGCCTTGGAGCAGGCGCGCGACCTCGACCAGCCCGAAGCGCAGCGCCAGCGTGCGCGCGTCGATGCCTTCGCGCGTGCGCACCGACGCATCGGCCCCCGCGGCCAGCAGGGCTTCGATGTGGGCCGGCGAACGGCGGCGGCGAATCGCCCACAGCAGCGGCGTGCCCCACTCGCTGGTCGGCTCGCTGCCGGCACCCTCGTTGGCATCGCCGCCATGGGCGAGCAGCAGCTTCAGCGCCTCGACATCATCGAGGTCGAGCACGCGGTAGAGCGCGTTGGTGCCGGTCACGCGCGCACCCGCCGCGAGCAGCAGCGCGGTGCAGGCACGGTTTTCGAGCGAGTGGTAGAGCGACTCGTTGTCGTCCGGATCGGCGCCGGCATCGAGCAGCAGCCGCGTGGTCTCGGTATCGCGCTGCTGGCCGGCCGCGCCGTACAGCGCGCTCAGCCGCTCGTCCTCGTTCGGTGTGGCCAGCGACGCGGGCGGCCAGCGGTTGCCGATGGACTGGTTGGCCTGCGCACCGGCCTCGAGCAGCAGACGCACGCATGCGCGCATGCGCTCGCGGTACGCCGGCAGTTGCAGGAAGGCCGAGTGCGTGACGGCCACCAGCGGCGGCAGCTTCAGCGGCCCGCCCGCGCGATGCACCCACGCGGGATCGCGCGCGATCGCCGCGCGCAGCGTGGACTCGTCTCCGATGGCGCAGGCAAGCCAGGGATCGTCGCCCAGCAGTTGCGGCGTTTCGGCGAGCAATCGCTCGGCCACCGCGGGCCGCGCGCGATTCGTGCCGCCGGCCACGTCGCCTGCATAGACCAGGCCGAGCCAATGCCGCAACGCCTTCGCGGGATCGGCCACGGCCGCCTGCCGCGCGAGCACGAAGCCCTGCAGGTCGGTCCATGAGACGAAGCCGTACTCGCGCGCGATGCACGACTGCGCGTCGTGCAATCGCAAGCCCATGGCGACGATGGCCGCGTCGCTCTTGGCGGCAGCGGCCGGCAGGTGCGCGCGAAACTGCGCGATGGCCGCCGCGTCGCCCTGGCGGTAGGACGACAGCAGCGTCTTGGCTTGCTTCTTGAGATGGCCCACGTCGGGCCGAGGGGGGATGCGCTTCACAGGAACCTCCGTGCATCGACGCCGACGACCCGCAAATTCGGCTGCACAAAGGACGGCTGGTTGCTCAGCGTGCGAAGGCAAGTGGGTTCAACCCTTCCCGCGGGCCCGGGCGCGGCTTGCAACCGCGGGCCGGATGTTAGCGCATCGCTCGGGCTTCGATGTGCAACCACGGCCAGCGCGCGCGGTACGAGGCCGCCTTGCGCTCGAACAGGTCGCGGTGCGGCGTCAGCGGATTCATCGTGAGCACGCCCTCATACAGCAATTCCAGCCCATGCGGCGCATGGAGCTCGCCGGGCCGCACACCGACGCAGGTGGCGGGCACGAGGAAGCGGTCGATGCCGGCGCGCGCGCCGTGCCGAGTCGGCGACGCCGGGCTCGGTCTTGCGGGCCGATGAGCATGCGATCGTGTCGGCGCGCTCGGCACGTGCCGAATCGCCTGCTGCTGCCTAGCCGCTTCTCAGCGCACGGCAAAGATAGTCCGCCAACTGATGCTTTAGATCTTCGGTGCGCGAGGCATCCGCTTGCCCATCCGACAAGGCGGACATGCGGTTCTTCGGGCCGACATCCGTCATGGCAAGCATCACGGTGCCAGTCAGCAAGGTGTAGCGCCACAGCCAGTCAACCCTGCTGATCCGTTTGTCCGTCAGGCAGAGCGCTTCGATGAACTCCATGGCGAAGGGGTTCAGATACTGCTCGAAAACCCGGTGAGTCATCTCGCTCGGATCCAACCTGTGCTGGAGGATGAATCGTGCCAGCAAGGCGCCGTGGACCCCAGGCTCGAAATAGGGCCTGATGAAGCAGTCGACAAGATCTTCCAGCCGCAGCGCGGTCCTGTTCTCACGCGAAGCGTCCATGACCCTCGAGAGGTCGGCAAGCCTGAGCACCGTGACTCGTTGAGCAAGGCGCATGAAGATTTCTTCGGCCAGGGCCTCCTTGGACCGGAAGTAGTAGTTGACCGAAGCGACATTCACGCCCGCCTCCGTCGTGATGTCGCGCGTCGAGGTCTTGTCGACCCCCTGCCGTGCGAAAAGAAGTTCCGCGGTGACAAGGATGCGCTCGCGCACATCGCTCGCACCTTGTCCTGCTGCTGGTGTCGATCGAGACTTCATTCGCGATATTTTAAACCGCTGTTTGAAACATCGGATTTGGGTTTGTACCAGTACCCGCGGCGCGAGGTCTTGTTAAATTAAACGCTTGTTTCATACAACTGATTGGAGTGCCCGAATGCAGATCGATTGGGATATCGAGATCGCCACCAGCGATGGGTCGGTCGTCCGTGCCGACATCTTTCGTCCGGACGGCGAAGGCCCCTTCCCGGTGTTGATGTCATGCGGTCCCTATGCCAAGGGCCTGCACTTCGGCGAAGGCTTTCCGATGCAGTGGAAGGGCCTGACATCCGACTATCCCGAGGTCTTGCGTGGAAGCACAGGCCGCTATGCCAACTGGGAGACTGTCGACCCCGAACGGTGGGTGCCCTTCGGCTATGTCTGCATCCGCGTCGATTCGCGTGGAGCCGGTCGTTCGCCCGGGTTCATCGACTGCTGGTCGCCCCGCGAGATCGATGACTTCAGCGATTGCATCGAATGGGCCGGCACGCAACCCTGGAGCAACGGGAAGGTCGGCTTGGCGGGTGTCTCGTACTACGCCAGCACCCAGTGGCAAGTGGCCGCCAGGCGCCCCCGGCATCTGGCCGCCATCTGCCCGTTCGAGGGCTACACGGACATCTACCGCGACGCGTGCCGGCACGGGGGAATACTGAACACCTTCCTGATGAACTGGTATCCGAATCAGATCGCCAACGTCCAGAACGGCCTGGGCTCGCGCGCACGCGTCAATCCGAACACCGGGGTCTCGATCGCCGGGCCCGACGAACTGAGCGACGAAGCATTGCGCGCCAACCGCAGGGACATCCCGGGCAAATTGCTGTCGGCGGAACTCCTGGACGACAGCTACTACAAGGAACGCACGCCGGACCTGGCGGCGATCGAGGTGCCGGTGCTCTCTTGCGGGAACTGGGGCGGCCACGGTGTCCACCTGCGCGGCAACATCCAGGGCTGGCTGGGTGCGGGATCCAGGCAGAAGTGGATGGAGTTCCACGGCCGTGAGCATTGGACCGAGTTCTACACGGACTACGGCGTCGCCCTCCAGAAGCAGTTCTTCGATCATTTCCTGAAGGGCGAGGACAACGGCTGGGACAAGAAGGCGCCGATCAGCATGCTGGTGCGGCACGTCGATGGCTTCGTCGAAAGGGCGGAGCAGGAGTGGCCACTGGCCCGTACGCTGTGGACACGAAGGTATCTGGACGCCAGCGAATTCCGCCTGACGAGCGAGCCCTCCGGCGTGGATGCGCAAGCGCGATTCGACGGCTTGGACGGCAAGGCAAGTTTCAGCACCGCTCCCTTCGAGCAAGAGACGGAAGTGACGGGTCCGATCGCGGCCACGCTCCATGTATCGACGACGGCAAAGGACGCCGATCTGTTCTTGACGGTCCGCGCCTACGACACGGCCGGCAAGGAGCATCTGATCGTCGCGGCTTCCGAGTTCAACGCGCCGATGGCGCAAGGCTGGTTGCGTGCCTCCCACCGCAAGCTCGATCCCGTGAAGTCGCGACCGTGGCAGCCCGTGCTCGTCCACGACGAACTCCAGTTTCTCGAACCCGGGGTGATCTATGAACTGCAGGTCGAAATCTGGCCGATGTCCTTCGTGTTCCCCAAGGGCTGGCGATTGGTCCTGACGGTTGGCAGCACCGACTTCCAGCATGACCTCCCGGGACCCTGGCCCGAAATCTACGGCAAGCCATTGCGAGGCTCTTCCGTTCTGCTGCACGACCACCCCGAAGACCGGACGCCGGAGCGCTTCGGAGGAGAGATCACGATCCACACCGGTGGCGCGCATCCATCGTTCCTGCTGCTACCTGTCGTGCCGGCCAAGCCGTAAAGGAATCCCCATGGCCATCCAACGCCGCGCGATCATCGCCCGCGCAGCCGCCGCATGCGCGGTTGCAACCCTTCGACCCTGGCAGGCTGCGTCTGCGCAGCAGGCGTGGCCATCGCGCACCATCCGGTTCGTCAACATGGGGCCGCCCGGCACCGCGCCCGATACCTACAACCGGATCTACGCGGAGAGGCTGTCCAGGGCATTGAACGTCCCGGTGATCATCGAGAACCGGCCGGGCGTGGCGGGAAACATCGCATCGGATTACGTGGCCAAGGCTCCCGCGGACGGCTACACGCTGCTGTACACCGTGTCGAGCTCTTTCACGGTCAATCCCTGGCTCTACTCCAAGCTGAAGTTCGACCCCGAGAAAGAGCTGCGACCCGTTTCGCCGCTGCTGTCGCAGGGCGCCTTCCTGGTCGCCAACAACGACATGCCCTTCAAGACGGTGAAGGAGCTTGTCGACTACGCCACCGCGCACCCCGACAAGCTGGCCTACGGCACCAACGGCGTCGGAAGCTTCCTCCACCTGATCATGGAGCTGTTCAACCAGAGCGCCAAGGTGCAGATGCTGCACGTGCCGTACAAAGGCCCTCCACTGATAGACGTCGTGTCGGGACAGATTCCGCTGTGCGTCGAGCCCGCTGCTTCGGCCATTCCCATGATCAACGCGGGGAAGGTGCGCGCGATTGCCTACAGCGGCAGTCATCGCCACGCTCAGCTTCCCCATGTGCCGACGATCTCCGAAACATACCCGGCCGTTGCCGTTGTCGGCTGGCATGGCATTTGGGCGCCGACAGGGGTGCCGAGCGATGTGGTCCAGAAACTCAATGCGGCGCTCACGCGCATCACCCAGACACCCGATGTGCAGAAGCAGATCGCCGAGACGGGCAGCGAGCCCATGAGTGCAAGCATCGATGCCATGTCGACCCTGCTGAGCCAGGAGAAGCGGACCTGGGGCGACTTGGTCAAGGCCCGAAAAATCACCATCGATTGACATGCCGCGCAGCTTTGTTGACCTGTCCATCTATCTGGAAAACGACGTCCTGAGCGACCCTCCCGCGTTCGCGCCGCACATCGACTACGTGACGCACGAGGACTCTCCGGAGCAGATTGCCGCCTTCTTCCCCGGGCTTCGCAAAGGCGATCTGCCGGATGGCGAAGGCTGGGCGGCGGAAACCGTGCGGCTGTCGACGCACAACGGCACGCATCTCGATGCGCCGTATCACTTCCACAGCACGATGAACAAGGCGCTGGGCAACGCACAGCGCTCGACCACCATCGACGAAGTTCCGCTCGCGTGGTGCTTCCAGCCCGGCGTCAAGCTGGACTTTCGGCACCTGCCCGATGGCCACGTCGTCACCGCGAGGGAAGTCGAAGAAGAACTCGGGCGCATCGATCACACGCTCCAGCCACTGGAGATCGTGGTGGTCAACACGCGCGCCGGCAGCAGGTATGGCCAGCCGGACTACGTCTCGTCCGGCTGTGGCATGGGCTATGAAGCAACGATGTACTTGCTGGAGCGCGGCGTGCGGCTGACCGGCACGGACGCCTGGAGCTGGGACGCACCCTTCGTGCACACGGCAAAGAGATACGAGGCCACGCGCGATGCATCGCTGATCTGGGAAGGTCACAAAGCGGGACGAGACATCGGCTATTGCCATCTCGAAAAACTGCACAACCTCGAGGTGCTGCCCGCGAACGGATTCTTCATCAGCTGCTTTCCACACAAGATACGCGGCGCTTCTGCCGGATGGACGCGAGCCGTCGCCATCTTCGACGATGCCTTGCAGCCCGACAACCGATCGCTTCCACATGCTTAACTTCACCCATGACCCGGCCGCTCGAAGCTGGGTCGACTCGGCACAGGCGCCCGGCTGTGACTTCACGCTGCAGAATCTGCCGTTCGGCATCTTCGTGCGCGAAGGGAGCGACAAAGCCCCCCGCGGCGGGATTGCCATCGGTGACCAGGTTCTGGACCTTGCTCACTTGGCCGTCAGCGGTCTGCTGATGGAGCCGGCAAGGGCAGCCTGCTGCGTCGCCGCAGACTCGACACTCAACGCCTTCATGGCAATGGGTCGCGAGCGTTGGCAACCGTTGAGACATGCTCTGTTCAAGCTGCTGTCGTCGGAAATGGATGCAACGACGCAGCAAAAGGTGCGCGCATGCATGCTGCCGATGAGCGACGCCACCATGAAGATGCCGGTAGAGGTGCGCAACTACACGGACTTCTACACTTCCCTGCACCACGCGATCAATGTGGGTCGCGTGATGCGCCCCGGGAATCCGCTGACTCCCAATTTTCAGTGGCTGCCGATTGCCTATCACGGCCGAGCATCGAGCGTGGTGCTCAGCGGCACGGGATTCCGCCGGCCCAACGGCCAATCGAGACCGACCGACAACCGCGCTCCTGCGTTCGGTCCCTGTCGACGACTCGATTTCGAGCTTGAAATGGGTTTCTTCGTCGGACAGGAAACCACGCTCGGCGAGCCCCTGTCGCTCTCGCAAGCGCGCGATCGCATCTTCGGCATGTGCTTGCTGAACGACTGGTCGGCGCGCGACCACCAGTTCTGGGAAATGGATCCGCTCGGACCATTCCTGGGCAAGAACTTCTGCACCAGCATTTCGCCCTGGATCGTTTCCATGGAGGCGCTGGAGCCGTATCGCGTCGCCTTTGATCGCCCTGCAACCGAGCCGCAGCCTTTGCCCTATCTCGACGATGCCACAGAGCGCGCCAGCGGAAGCTTCGACGTGCATCTCGAGGTGTCGGTGCAGTCGCGGCTGCATCGCGCACAGCATCTTGCTGGCGACCGCATCACGGCCACGAGCTTTCGCCACCAGTATTGGACCATCGCGCAAATGCTCGTTCAGCACACCATTGGCGGCTGCAACCTGCGCAGCGGCGACCTCATGGGCACCGGCACGATCTCCGGTCCCGCGCCAGACGAAGCTGGCGCGCTGGTCGAACTGAGCAGGGGTGGCACGCGGCCGGTGTTGCTTCCCGGGACCGGAGAAACGCGGCATTTCCTCGAAGATGGCGACAGCGTCACGATCAAGGGCTGGTGCGAAAAACCAGGCGCCGCACGCATCGGCTTCGGCGAATGTCGTGGCGAAGTGTTGCCGGCACTCGAACTTGCAAGCGCGTGAGAGCAGCCCATGAAATCCATCTTCGACACCGACCTCCCGCGAACCCCCGCCAATCACACGCCACTGACCCCGATCGCATTTCTCGAACGTTCGGCGCAGGTATATCCGCACCATCCAGCCGTCGTCCACGGCGCGATGCGGCAAACATGGGCCCAGACCTACGAACGATGCAGGCGCCTTGCCAGCGCACTGCGAGCACGGGGGATCGGGCGCAACGACACGGTGGCGGTCATGCTGCCGAACACGCCCGCGATGGTCGAGGCGCACTTCTTCGTGCCGATGGCCGGTGCCGTGCTCAACACGCTGAACACACGACTCGACGCGGCGACCATTGCCTTCATGCTCGATCACGGCGAAGCGAAGGTCGTCATCGTCGATCCGGAATTCGCCGCGGTGATCGACGACGCTGTCCGACTTCGCAAGAGCCGGGAACCGCTGCTCGTGATCGACGCGGAGGATTCGCTTTTCGCTGGCGCCGGACAACGCATCGGCGATCTGAGCTACGAAGACTTGTTGTCCGAAGGCGACCCCTCTTACGCCTGGCAGCCGCCGGAAGACGAATGGGACGCCATCGCGCTCAACTACACGAGCGGAACCACGGGCAATCCCAAAGGCGTGGTGTATCACCACCGTGGCGCCGCCGTGAACGCGATCTCCAACATTCTCGAATGGGACATGCCCAAGCACCCGGTCTATCTGTGGACGCTGCCCATGTTCCATTGCAACGGATGGTGCTTTCCCTGGACGCTGGCAGCGCGCGCGGGCGTGAACGTTTGCATGCGCCGAGTCGATGCCCGAGCCATCGTCGAGTCCATCGCGCGCCACGGCGTCACTCACTACTGCGGCGCTCCGGTGGTTCACAACCTGTTGATGAACGCCCCCCAGGAACTCAAGAACGATCTGCCGCGCGGCGTCAAGGCCATGGTGGCTGGTGCGTCGCCCCCGGCTTCGATGATCGAGGGCATGGAGCGCCTCGGTTTCGATCTGACTCATGTCTACGGGTTGACCGAGGTGTACGGTCCCGCGACCGTATGCGCGAAGCACGAAAGCTGGGACGAGACGGACATTGCCGAACGCGCTCGGCTGAACGGTAGACAAGGCGTCCGCTATCACTTGCAGCAGGCTGCAACGGTCATCGACCCTCTCACCATGAGCCCCGTTCCGACGGATGGCCACACCATCGGTGAAGTCATGTTTCGCGGCAACATCGCAATGAAAGGCTACCTCAAGAACGCAGCGGCCACGCAGGAAGCATTTGCCGGCGGTTGGTTCCACACCGGAGACCTCGCCGTTCAGTATCCCGATGGATACATCCGGATCAAGGACAGGAGCAAGGACGTCATCATTTCCGGGGGAGAAAACATCTCGTCCATCGAGGTGGAAGACGTTCTCTATCAGCATGCCGACGTGTTGGCGGCAGCAGTCGTTGCGATGCCCGACAGGAAGTGGGGGGAGACGCCATGCGCCTTCGTCGAGCTCAAGGCCGGTGCTCGGACGACGCCCTCCGACATCGTGGAGCACTGCCGCAGGCATCTGGCAGCTTTCAAGGTGCCGCGCACCGTGATCTTCGGCGAACTGCCCAAGACGTCCACGGGCAAGATTCAAAAATTCGATCTCCGCACCCGGGCGGGATCGGTCAGCGCGATCACGGCTTCGGAGACGGAAGATTGAACCTCAGTGACTCGGGCGCCCCGGAATCCGCTTGCGCCTCGGAAAGTCTCCCGAGAAATTCAGCATGACGACACCTCTTCCATTGCACGCGCTAGAACCGTCGCTGTTCGGGCGCGCCCGATCCCTGCTCGACGAGGACTGGCTCGCGAAGGACGCCGATCTGGCGCCCGTGCTTCCCGTGGTGCTGGCGCGTGGTGTCGGGCATGACTGGCACAAGGCCGGCACCTTCCGCCATCACCTGGTGGGCGTTGCACGTTCGCTCGCGCAATGGCAGCAGCCGCGCGACGTGCGCCTGCTGGGGCTCCTGCACAGCGTATACGGCAATGCGTTCGTGGACCTGGTCAAGTTCGACGCCGGCCACGAGCGCGGTCGGCTGCGCGATCTGGTCGGTGACACGGCCGAGCAGCTGGTCTACCTGTTCTGCACCGTCAACCGCGCGCAGTTCACCCAGCGCTTGCTGGCCGGCGAGGTCGAGGCGGACGGCAGCGTCTCGGTCGAGCGCATCGGCCAGGCGCAAGGCACCGTGCGCCTCGGCGCGTACGAAGTGGCGGCCTTCCTCGTCGTCAGCATGGCCGACTTCATGGAGCAATGGTTCAGCTGGCAGGACGACATCTTCTCGGGCTTTCCGCAGGTGGCGCACCGGCCGCAGTCCGTGCACTGGATGGCATCGCTGTGGCCCGGCCCCATGCGGCCGAGCGCGCGCATGGTTCATCGGATCTCCCGGCTGGGCGAGGCACTGCGACATCCCGCGCTGAGCGCCCTGTTGCCGCTGCCGCCAATGTTCGCCGGTTGCACGCGAGCGTTGACCGCCGCCGACGAAGCCGCGGCCACATCGCTGTACTGGTCAGTGATCCAGCAGGACCAGCCGCTGGTGCAAGCCGACGCCGCCATCGCCGTGCTGGAGCAGGCGGTGCGCCACAACCCATGGGTGGGCGAACCGCAGATGGTGCTGGCCCAGCTGTATCTGTCGGCCGGCAGGCGCGATGAGGCGCGCGCGGCCGCCGAAAGCGCGCTGCAACTCTTCAGCCAGTGGGGCAATGCCTGGGACAAGCGCGTGCAATGGGAAGCCTGGGTGGCGTGGACGCGCATCCTGCTGCAGTCGGCGAACGAGGGCACCTTGCCGGAGCGCCTGGACAAACTGAACAATCTGGCGCTGCGGGGTTAGTGGGCATGGCGAGGCCGGTGCGCGGGATCCGTCCACCCGCGCAGCTGCATCGCTGGGTCGATGCCTCGGCCACTACGGCGCTCGTGTTGCAACACAAGCCCACCGATCTGTCGCGCGGTCCGTCGACCGAGCTCGCCGCAGCACGCCCGCCAAGCCCGCGCTACATTCCGCAGTCATGCACAGAAAAATCAACGTGCTCTTCGTCTCCCGACGAAACACGCTGCGCAGCATCATGGCGCAGGCCTGTCTCACCCACATCGCCGAGAAACGCTTCCACGCACGCTCCTGCGGCCAGCCCCTGCGCATCGGCGCGGCGGTGGATCCGGCGGCCGTGTCAGCGCTGCGCACCGCGGGTATTCCCTTACCCGAGATCAAGCCGCGCGGCTGGAACGAGTTCGTGCCCGCGCGCGGCTTCGAGGCCGAGTTCGTGATCGCGCTCGACGCCGACATCGAACGCCTGCAGCCGGCCTGGCCCGGTCAGCCCCACACCGCGCTGTGGGCCTATCCCGACACGGCCGTCATCGACGATCCCGAAGAAGCGGCGCACAAGGCGCTGCAGATCCTCTATTCGCTGCGGCGGCGCCTCGAGCTGCTGGCCAGCCTGCCGCTGTACGGCTCCGACCGCGAGTCGGTGCGCGCCGACATCCGCGACCTCGGCTACATGGCTTGAGCCGGGCCGGCTACAGCCTGAACGACTTCGCCATCTCCACCACCGCCTGCCTGTCGAAGGCGTTGACCTCGTCGATCAGCTCGTTGGTGAACAGCCGATTCGGGTCGCCGAGTTCGTCGGCCAGCTTCGGGTTCCTGCCGCCGTCCACGGCCATCTCGATGTTGGACTTCCACTCGGCCAGCGACGAGGCGCCGATGCGCTGATCGGGATCGTCGGGGCGGCGCATCCAGCTGTTGCGGCGGTCCTTGAGGATGAAGGCCAGCTCCTTGCGCGCCTCGTCCTCGCTGCGGCCCTTGGGCCGGCTCTCTGGGTACACGGCCCAGTGCAGGTCGATGCCGGCCTCGAGGTTGTGGTGCGCGAACAGGGTGGACTTGGCCATGCCGCGGAACAGGCCCACGAGGGCCTTGCGCTCCTTCTTCAGCAGTTCGCGCGGCACGCACAGCCAGCCCGAGCCGAATTGCGCGAACTTCGGCGTGAGCGGCACGTGGCGCAGCTTGGTGCCGACCAACTCGACGCGCGCGGCCGCGGTGTCGAAGGCCACCATCGCGTCGACGCGGTCGTTGTCGATCGCCGCGCCGGCCGGCGCGCCGTCGCCGATGGCGATGTACTCGCACCGGTCGTCCTTCAGGCCCAGCTCGGCCAGCATGGTGCGGGTGACGACGATGCCGGTGTCGCCCTGGCTGCGCACGCCGATGCGCTTGCCCGCGAGGTCGGCCACCGAGCGGATCGGGGCTGCCGGGCTTGACGACGACGACGTTGGCATTGCGCGGCAGCCATTTGTAGACGCTCACGAGGTCGAGCCCCGGGTCCTTGGCCATCGCGGGCAGCAGGATGCCGGGCACGGCGGGCCCGTAGTCGACGTGGTCGGCGCGCAGGCTCTGCAGCGCCTGCGTCATGCTCGACATGTTGACGTACTCGACGTCCACGCCCTCGGGCTTGTAGAAGTTCAGCCGCGGATGCTGGCCCGCGGTCACGAAGCACTGCTGCGGATCGTTGACACCGGCGGTGTTCGCCACCTTCATCACGCGCAGCTTCTGCGCCAGCGCCGGCAGGCTGCCCGTCAATCCCAGGGCGCCGAGGCCCAGGCCGAAATCGCGTCGTGTCCACATGGTTCGCTCCTCACCGGCGTCGCGCCGGACGTTTCGAGATGGAAATAGAAAAGGGGAAGGAAGGGATCAGACGTTGACCGTGCGCTGTGAGGCGTCGGCCGGCATCCAGTGCAGCACGCGCTGCTGCACGCGGCGCAAGGCACCGGTCAGCGCGATGCCGATCACCGAGAGCACCACGCAGACGGCGAAGCTGCCGCCGCTGTCGGCCTGGGCTTCCATCTGCAGGATCAGCACGCCGAGCCCGGCCTGGGCGCCGACGAACTCGCCCACCACGGCGCCGACCACGCTGAAGGCCGCGGCCATGTTGAGGCCCGCGAAGATGTAGGGCAGCGCGCTGGGGAACTTGGCCTTGCGGAAGATCTGCCACGGCGTGGCCGACAGCGAACGCAGCAGGTCGATGCGGTCCGGGTCCACGGCCTTGAAGCCCGCGATGCTGGTCACCAGCACCGGAAAGAAGGTCAAGAGGCAGATGATCATCACCTTCGAACTGATGCCGAAGCCCAGCCAGACCACGATGATCGGCGCCACCGCCACCTTGGGCACGCTCTGCAGCGCGGCCACGTAGGGCTCGAGCAGGCGCTCGAGCCGCGGCATCTGCGAGACCACGATGCCGATCGCGAGCCCGATGCCGCCGCCGACGAAGAAACCCAGCAGGATCTCGGCCAGCGTGATGCCGCCGTGGTACCAGAAGCCGTCCTTCGCGAACGGCCCGGTGGCGAGGCCGCGCCACAGCGCGATCGCGATGTCGCTGACCGGCGGCACCAGGTGCCTGGGCACCTTGAACAGGCGCACGGCCCCTTCCCACGAACCGAGCAGCGTGATCGACTGCACGCGCGGCGAGGCCAGCGGGTTGATGCGGCGCACTCGCGGCGGCTTCGCCGGTAGCGGTGCGGCCTCGGAACTCAACAGGGCGGTGGTCATGGCGTCGGCCTTTCTCTCAATCGAAGGAAGCGGCATGCGAGAAGCGCTCGCGGATCGAGGCGGCCGCGGCCGCGAAGGCCGGATGCGACATCGCCTCCATGCCGCGCGGGCGCGGCAGGTCGATGGGCAGCACGCGCTCGAGCATGCCGGGGCGCGGCGACATCACGAACACACGGTCGCCGAGAAACACGGCCTCGGGAATGGAGTGCGTGATCAGCACCACGGTCTTGCCGCTCTCCATCCAGATGCGCTGCAGCTCGAGGTTCATGCGCTCGCGCGTCATCGCGTCGAGCGCGCCGAAGGGCTCGTCCATCAGCAGGATCTTGGGGTCGTGCAGCAGCGCCCGTGCGATGGAGGCGCGCTGCTGCATGCCGCCGCTGAGCTGGCGCGGCAGCTTGCTGCTCGAAGCCCTCGAGCCGCACCATGGCGAGCAGCTGCATCGCGCGCTCGCGCGCCTTCGCCTTGTCGAGGCCCAGCACCTCGGCCGGCAGCATCACGTTCTCGAGGATGCTGCGCCAGGGCAGCAGGATCGAACTCTGGAACACCACGCCCACGTCGCGCCGCGTGCCGCGGTTCGGCTGGCCGTCGAGCAGCACGGTGCCGACCTCGTAGTCGAGCAGGCCGGCCAGGATGCGCAGCAACGTGCTCTTGCCGCAGCCGCTCGGGCCGACGATGGTGACGAAGGAACCCTGGCGGATGCCGAAGTCGATCTGCTTCAAGGCGAGCACGCCCTCGCTGCCGCCGCCGAAGGTCTTCGACAGGCCCTCGACGCGGATGTAGTCCTCCTTGCCGGCGGGTGCTCCTGGTAAGACAGGCGCTGCGGGGACGGTCTCGGGCTCCAGGACGGCGTTCATGCGTGGACTCCTTCGGGGTTCAGGAAACGGACCATGTGGCGCGCTAGCACCTCGGGCGCCTGCATCGCGGTCACATGGCCGATGGCCGGCAGCAGCACGGCATCGGCGCCGCGGATGCGGCCGGCCATCGCGAGCGTCACGGTCGGCGGCACCACGCGGTCGAGTTCGCCGGCAAGCACCAGCGTCGGCGCGACGATGTCGGCCACGCCCTGCGGCAAGGTGGTGGCAACGGTTGCCATGCGCCGCGCCGAGCGTGCGGTCTCGGGCCGCGCGGCGGCGAACACGCGGCGCAGCTCGGGACGCTGCGCGAGAAAGGCCTCGGGAAAGAACCAGGTCGCGAGCTCCTCGGCCGTGCCCGGCAGGCCGCGCCGCAGCTCGGCCAGGCGGCGCGCATCGGGACACAGCTCTTCATAGGGGCGCGGCAGCGGCCAGGTGCTGCCGAGCACGAGCCGGTCGACCGCGCGCGGATGCAGCAGCGCCAGCGCCTGCGCCACGCGGCCGCCGAAGGAGGAGCCGAACACGTGCGCGCGCTTGAGGCCCAGCGCCTTCACGAGCTGCTGCGCGTCGTTCGCGAGGTCGGTCAGCGTGGCCGCGCGCTCGGGCGCTTCGGTCTCGCCGCAGTCGCGCTGGTCGTAGGCGATCACGGTGAACTGCTTCGCGAGATGCGGCACCAGCGCGCCGAACATCTGGCGCGAGGCTTCCGCGCCATGCATCAGCAGCAGCGCCGGACCCTGGCCCGCGCGGTCGAAGGCGATGCGGACCTCGCCGGCCTGCACGAACTCGGTCATGCCGCGTCCTCCCACGGTTCGTCCTCGCGGTCCAGCCAGAAGGTCATCTCGACCTTCAGTCCGCGCGGGTCGTGCAGAAAGAGCTGGTGGATATCCCAACCTGGAATCGGCGCCTCGGCGAAGGGCACGCCGAGCGCGCGCAGGTGGGCGCGCATCTCGCGCAGGCCATGGGCACGGAACGAGATGTGGTCGACGTGGCCCGTGGGCGGCTGCGGCGGCGCATCGGCCGTCGCGAGGTGGGCAAACAGGTGCACGATGGGCTGGCCCTCGGCATAGAGCCAGGCGCCGGGCGCGGGAATCTCGGGCCGCGCGCCGGCTTCCAGGCGCAGCACGCGCGTATAGAAGTCCAGCAGCGGCGGCAGCTCCGCGGGCGTGCAGCGGCTCGTGAAGTGGTGCAGCGCGGTGAGGGGCATGGCGTCAGTCCAGCAGCTTCGACAGCACGGCCGACAGCTCGGCGGCCGGGTCCGAGGGCGTCCACGGCATGCGGAAGGCGACGTGGCCGTCGGGCCGCACCAGCACCGCGCCGTGCTGACCGAGCAGCAGGCCGTCCTTCTCGTGCGCGTCCTCGAGCTGGCGCGCCTGCACCACGCGGCCGTTGCGGCCCGACACCTGGCGCGCCGCTTCCATCCAGGCATCGGCGCGCGGGCCGGCCACGAGCACGAACTCGCGGTCGAACCAGTCGAGCGTGGTGTGGCGTCGCGCGAGGTCCAGCCACAGGTGCGGAAAGCGCATGCCGGGCTTGTCGGCCGGCTCGTACCAGCGCGCGCGCATCACGTGGCGGCCGGTGCCGTCGGGGATCACGGCGCCGTCCTCGTAGCAGAAGCCCAGCGACTGGCCGATGCTGTGGATGTGGTTGTCGCTGTCGCGGATCCAGAACTCGATGCGCTCGCGGTTGCCCGAGCGCAGCGCCTCGTCGCAGTGGTTGAAGCGCATCGCGTTGTGCAGGCTGAAGTCGGCGTTCGATTCGGCGATCGGCCGGCGCTCGCTCTCATAGCTGTCGAGCAACCGTGCGCTGGCACGCCCGCTGAGCACGAAGGCCAGCTTCCAGGCCAGGTTGTGCGCGTCCTGGATGCCGGAGTTCATACCGTAGCCGCCATTGGGCGGAAAGCGGTGCGCCGAATCGCCGACCAGCAGCACGCGGCCACGCCGGAAGTTCGTGGCCACCTGGCGGCTCATGCGCCACACCGAGCGGTTGATGACCTTCACCTCGAGGTTGGGCACGCCCGAGACGGTGCGCGCGAGCTGCACCACCTCGGCGTCGCTGCGCGCGCCGGTGCGCTCGTCGGTCTCGCGGCCCACCGGCAGCAGGTTGAGCCAGCGGTCCTTTCCGTTGGTGTTGAGCACGGTGGTGATCGGGTAAGGCGACGCCTTGGCATAGACGCGCCAGCCGGCGCAGGTGGCCGAGTCGCGCACCTGCGAGAGATCGGCCTGCCAGAACTCGTTGGCCATCACGGCCAGCGTGGCCGGCCCGCGCATCTCGATGTCGGCCTGGCGCCGCACCGAACTCGCGGCGCCGTCGGCCGCGATCAGGTATTGCGCCTGCCAGGTCAGCGTCTCGCCGGTGTCGAGCCGGCGGCCGGTCACGGCGATGCCGTCGGCGCTCTCGGCGTAGTGCAGGAACTCGTGGCCGAACAGGAAGCGGCCGACCTCGCTCTTCCTGGCATGGGCCAGCAGCTCCTGCTCCACCGTGTCCTGCGACTGGATGATCTTCCAGCACGGCGAATGGCCCAGGTTCGGCTCGGGGGTGGTGCGACCCCATTCGTGGCCGGTCATCGATTCGCAGAAGGCGAAGAAGTCGGCGCCGTCGGGCAGCGCATGGCGCTTCATCAGGCCATCGATGCCCCACTGCCGAAAGATCTCCATCGTGCGCGTGTAGGTGCCGCGCGCCTTGGGATGGTCGGTGGTGGTCGGGCTGCGCTCGAGCAGCACGAAGTCGACGCCGAAGCGCTGCAGCAGGATCGCCATCGACAGGCCCACGGGGCCGCCACCGACGATCACGACGAGGTTCTTGGATTGCATGGTCAAGCCTTCACTTCAGGAGAGAGAGCGGGGAAGTCGATCGGCACCGCGTCGGCGGCGAAGCGGTAGGCGAGGCCGGGCGCGACCGGCACCCAGCGCGCGGCGGCCAGCGCCAGCAGGCGGATGCCGAGCAGCTCATCGGGCTGCCAGCGCTCGCGGACGCCGAACACGTTGAAGGTGGCGAAGCACAGCGCGCCCCGCAGCAGCGGCACGTTGACCACGCTGCACAGGCCCGCGGGCCGCATCTGTTCGAAGTCGTCGAAGTGGCGCGCCAGCACCTGCGCGCCCTCGCCCACGAACACGCGGCCCTCGCGGAACAGCCGATCGGTCCAGCGCGTGTGCGTCTTGCGCTTGGCGCCATTGACCGGGTAGCGGTGCGCCTCCGACGAATAGAAACGGCGCAGCCGGATCTCGCCGGGCGGGTCGTCTTCGGTCGTCACGTTCTGCTGGATGCTGAAGATGCTGCCGGGCACGAGCTCGCGCCGGCAGCGATCGATCCGCCGCAGCGCCTCGTCGGCATCGCGCGCTTCGTCGAGCGCGTCGAGGAGATCGGCCAAGGTGGCCATGAGCGTCGTGGCGGTGGCTGCGGGCATGGAGAAAAGTCTAGGCCTCGCAATTCACCAAAGTGGACTAAATTCTGATCGGGCGATAACCTGACGGTTATGGCCTCACCAACCGCCCGCGACCCCGCCGCCGACCTGCAGCACGCGCTGCTCTCGCGCCTCAAGCTGCGCCAGCTCTCGCTGCTGCAGGCCATCGACCGGCATCGCACGCTGGGGCGCGTGGCGGCCGAGATGCGGCTGAGCCAGCCCGCGATCACCAAGGCGCTGCGCGAGACCGAGGACATCTTCGGCAACCGGCTGTTCGAACGCAGCAGCCGCGGCCTGGTGCCCACCGCGGCCGGCGAGGCGGTGCTGCATTACGAGCGGCGCTGGCTCGCCGAGCTCGAGGCCACCACGCGCGTGCTGACCTCGCTCGAGGCGGGCCGCGGCGGCCGGCTGCGCCTTGGCCTCACGCAGCAGGTGCCGCAGCAGCTGCTGTCGGCCGCGCTCGCGCACCTGCTCGACCGCACACCGCGCATGGCGGTGATGACGCGCGAGGGCACCACCGACGAACTGGTGGCCGGCCTGCTCGCGCGCGAGCTCGACTGCGCGATCGGCCGTTCGTACGACGGCGACGCCACCGGCCTGGTGCAGGAGGCGATCCACCAGCAGGAGCCCTGCCTGGTGGTGTCGGCCAAGAGCGCGAAGCGGCTCTCGCGCGGGCCGCTCGACTGGGCCCGGCTCGCGCAGCTCGACTGGATCCTGCCGCCGCCGAACACGCCGATGCGCCGCACCTACAACGCGATCTTCGTCGGCGCCGGCGTGCAGCCGCCGGTGCCGATGCTCGAGACCACCGCCATCCGCAGCATGGAGACGGTGCTGCGCACCGAGCCCAACGCCATCGCCATCCTCGCGCGCGACGTGGTGGCCGAGATGGAACAGGCCGGCCACTGGGCCGCGCTGCCCTATCGCCTGAGCTGGAACCTGCCGCCGGTGAGCTTCTTCACGCTGAAGGAACTGGAGGGGCAGCCGATGGTGCAGTCGCTGCGCGCGGTGGTGGTGGAGACGGCGCGCAGGATGCAGCGCAAGGCGGGCTGACACGGCCGCTCCCTATAATTTCCGCTCCCTCTCCCGCGCCACGGATCAGCCGCCGCCACATCTCAGCCAAGACGGGAGTTCCCTGTTTCCACACCGGCTGAGGTGTACCGTGCTCGAGCGCTACCACAGAGAATTGCTGCGCTATTTCACCCGCAAGGCCGGTGATGGCGACACCGCCGCCGACCTCGTGCAGGAAGCCTACGCGCGCGTGCTCGGCCACCAGGACGCGGGCGGCCTGGTGCTCGAACCGCGCGCGCTGCTCTACCAGACCGGCCGCAACCTGCTCGCCACCCAGGCCGCGCGCCGCGCCGCCGAGCTGCGCATGCTCGACACGCTGGCGCTGGTCGCGCCCGACAGCGCGCCCTCGGTGGAACGCCACGTGGCAGCCCGGCAGCAACTGCAGCGGCTGGTCGCGCTGCTCGAGGCCATGCCGCGCAAGCGCCGCCATGCCTTCCTGCTCGTGCGCATCCACGGCCTCAGCTATGCGCAGACCGCGGCGCACATGGAGATCAGCGAGAAGGCGGTCGAGCACCACATGACGCGCGCCCTGCTCGACTGCGCGGGCTACGGCGGTGGAGCCGACTGACCATGGCCGCGCGCGCACAACCCCTGCTCGGCGCCGACGAACGGCGTGCGCCGCGCGCGCTGGTCGAGCATGCGCTGACGCTGATCGGCCGCATCCACCGCGGCAGCCCCGAGGCCGCCGACGCCGCGCAGGCCGAGCTGAGCCGCTGGCGCGCGCTGTCGCCCGCCAACGCCGATGCCGCGGCGACCGCGCACCGGATCTGGAACGCAGTCGACGACGGCGCGCTGCGCGGCCAGTTGCCGATGCCGCCGAGCGCCGCGCAGGAACGGCGCGCGCGGCGCCGCACCATCGGCCTGCTGGGCGTGGCCGGCCTGGCGGCGCTGGCCGGTGCCGGCGGGCGCTGGTACTGGCAGCGGCCGGTCTACGAGGCGATGCCGAGCACCGGCCAGGCGCAGACCCTGGCCCATGCGCTGCCGGACGGCAGCACGCTCGACCTCGCAGCCAGCACGGCGCTGCATGTCCTGCTCTACCGCGACCGCCGCACGGTGCACCTGGCGCGCGGCGAGGCGCGCTTCGCGGTCGCGCGCGATGCCGAGCGCCCCTTCACCGTGAGCACCGACTGGGGCCGCGTGCGCGTGCTCGGCACGGTGTTCACGGTGTCGGTGCGCGAGGGCCGCATGCGCCTCGCTGTGGCCGAGGGCCGGGTCGCGGTCTGGGCCGCAGGGCAGGACGAGGCGGCCGCCCCCAGCACCGTGCTGCAGGCCGGCGAGGCCATCGAGGCCGATGCGCGCGGGCTGGGCCCGCGCAGCAGCGTCGACGTCGGCGAGGTGGCCGACTGGCGGCAGGGCTGGCTGGTGTTCCGCAACACGCGCCTGCCCGAGGCCGTGGCGCGCTGGAACGACTACCTGCGCCAGCCGCTGCAGCTGGCCGACGACCCCGCGCTGCGCGAGCTGCGCGTGACCGGCAGCTACCGGCTGCGCGATCCGCAGGCCTTCGTGGGCGCGCTGCCGGTGATGCTGCCGGTGCGCACGCAGCGCCTGGCCGACGGCACCACGCGGATCGTGGGCCACGCCGCCGGCACGGCGCGACGGCCCTGATAAAAGTTTTGATTATTTTTGGGGGGTTCGCGGCGTCTCGCTGGTCTTCTGTAGCAAACCAGCTCCAGGACCTTCGGACATGAACCAGCAGCCCCCGCGGCGCCCCCGCATCGATTCCCTCCAGGCCGCCGCCCTCGCCTGCGCCATCGCCTCCGCCCTGCTCGCGATGAGCGGCTCCGCGCACGCACAGGGCGTGCCGGCAGCGGCGTCCGCCACCTTGCAGCTCGCGCTGCCGGCCCAGCCGCTGGCCCAGAGCCTGGGCGTGCTGTCGCGCCAGTACGGCATCGCCATCGGCGGCGAGAGCTCGCTGCTCGAGGGCCGCACCGCGCCCGCGGTGCGCGGCGCCGTCACGCTGCAGCAGGCGCTCGAGCGCGTGCTAGCGGGCAGCGGCCTGGGCTACGTGCGCAACGGCGACGCGGCCTTCACCGTGGTGCGCGTCTCGGCCGGCGACACCGGCGCGCTGCCGCCGATCGTGGTCACGGCCGGCACCGAGGAGACCGCCACCGGCCATGTTCCCGGCTACATCGCGCGGCGCGCCACCGCCGGCAGCAAGACCGACACGCCGATCATCGAGACGCCGCAGTCGATCTCGGTCGTCACCGCCGACTTCATCGAGGCCACGGGCGCCACCCGGCTCAAGGAATCGCTGGCCTACACGCCGGGCATCAACGTTTCGCCCTGGGGCGCCGACTCGCGCTTCGACTGGACCATCCTGCGCGGCTTCGACGCGCAGGCGCCCGGCTACTACCTCGACGGCCTGCAGCTGCGCAACAACAACGGCTGGGCGATCTGGCAGACCGAGAGCTACGGCACCGAGCGCGTGGAAGTGCTGCGCGGCCCGAGCTCGGTGCTCTACGGGCAGAACGGCCCGGGCGGCATGATCAACGTCGTCAGCAAGCGCCCCACCGCGCAGCCGCTGCGCGAGCTGCAACTGCAGTTCGGCGACAACGCGCGACGCCAGATCGCGGGCGATTTCTCGGGGCCGCTCGATGCCGAGGGCAAGCTGCTCTACCGCCTCACGGGCCTGCTGCGCGATGCCAGCCTGCCGGCCAGCGGCCTGCCGAACGACCGCAGCTTCATCGCGCCCTCGCTGACCTGGAAGCCCTCGGGCGACACCTCGCTGACCCTGCTGTCGCACTACCTGCGCATCCGCGACGGCAGTTCCTACGGCAGCTTCCCCGAGGTCGGCACCTTGCTGCCCAACCCCAACGGCCAGTTCTCGCGCAAGACCTACGTCGGCGACCCGAACTTCGACCGCTTCAATCAGGACCAGTGGATGGTCGGCTACCTGTTCGAGCATCGCCTGAACGACACGCTGAGCTTTCGCCAGAACGCGCGCTACGGCTCGATCAAGGTCGACTACGGGCAGGTCTACAACCAGCCCAGCTTCGTCACCGTCGATGCCGACAACCCGGCCAGCCCCGCCAACTACCGCGTGCTGAGCCGCTTCCCGTTCGCGAGCAAGGAGGCCGCGCGCATCGCCTCGATCGACAACCAGCTGCAGGCGAAGCTGCGCTGGGGCGACTGGCAGCACACGCTGCTGGTCGGCCTCGACTACCAGCGCTCGCGCAACGACCAGCGCACCTCCAACAGCGGCACGGTGAGCGACATCGACGGCTACCTGCCGGTGAGCACCGGCCTCACCACCACCGCCGACCCGTGGTTCGATGCGCGCACCACGCTGTCGCAGACCGGCTTCTACCTGCAGGACCAGATCAAGTGGGGCGACTGGGTGGCCACGCTGGGCGGCCGCTACGACAGCGCGCGCGCCGTGTCCTTCAGCCACATCGACGGCTCGACCACGCGCATCGACGACCACAAGTTCACCAGCCGCGCCGGCCTGGTCTACCTGCATCCGAGCGGCTGGGCGCCGTACTTCGGCTATTCGGAGTCGTTCTCGCCCACGGTCACGGTCGACCCGCAGACCAACCAGCCGCTGAAGCCCGAGACCGGCCGCCAGTACGAGGTGGGCGTGCGCTACCAGCCCGCGGGCCGCAAGGACAAGTACAGCGCCGCCGTGTTCGACCTGCGGCGCCAGAACTACATCACCTACGACGCCGACTACACGCCGCGCCAGACCGGCGAGATCCTGGTGCGCGGCCTCGAGCTCGAGGCCTCGTTCGAGCCGCTGCCGCGCATGAACGTGACGGCCGCCTACACCTACACGCCCAAGGCCGAGGTCACGGCCAGCAGCACGCCCAGCGAGATCGGCAAGCAGATGCAGGCGGTGTCGCGCAACCAGCTCTCGGTGTGGGCCGACTACCGCTTCGCCAACGGCGTGAAGCTCGGCCTGGGCGCGCGCTTCATGGGCTCGAACCGCGGCTACCAGCAGAGCACGCCGGTGCCCGTGCCCTCGTACACCGTGTTCGACGCGTTGCTGGGCTACGACTTCGAGCGCTGGAGCCTCGCGCTGAACCTTCGCAACCTCGGCAACCGCAACTACGTGGCGAACTGCAGCTCGGGCAGCTGCTACTACGGGGAGCCGCGCAAGGTGCTGGCGACGGCGACCTACCGCTGGTAGGCCCTGGGGAGGCCGTCCCTTGGGGCCATCACGTCGACGTGCCGTCCAAGCTCGACGACGTGGATCGAAGATTTTTCTACCTTGAAGCGCGCCGCGATCAGTTGGAGTTGCAGAACCTGGCCGATACCCAGCCGGTGTGCCTGCGGCGCTGGGGCCGCTTCCCGCGCGTGTGAAGCTCGAGTCGGGAAGAGGCTAGAGCATTCTTCGGTCTCAGGATGAAGCCCCATCCACCTTGCGTTGTTCGATCTGCAACTGCGCCCGCTGGGCCGCCTGGTGCAGCCGCTCCATCAGCACCGCGCGCGGAGGCAGGGTGGTCAGGTACTCGGCAACATGGATACCGGATTTGTTCAGCTCCAGCAGTTCGATCTGTTCGGACTTCTTGCCGGTACGAGAATGATCCCCAGTGGCGAAGCCTCCTCGGGCTCCCTCTCGTACCTGTCGAGCCAGCGCAGATACAACTCCATCTGCCCCTTGTATGCCGCCTTGAACTCGCCGACTTTCAGCTCCACCGCCACCAGGCGCCGCAGCTTGCGGTTGTAGAACAGCAGATCGAGATGGAAATCGTCGCCGTCGATCTGGATGCGCTTTTGCCGGGCGACGAAGGTGAAGCCCGCACCCAGTTCCAGCAGGAAGGACTCCATTTCCCGAATGATGGCCGCCTCGAGATCGCTCTCCTGCCAGGTGTCACGCAACCCCAGGAAGTCGAGGATGTAGGGATCGCGCATGACCAGCGCCGGCGACATGCGCTCCGCGCCCTGCAGCGCCGCCAACTCCTGCGCGATCAACGCTTCCGGCTGCTTGGATAGCGCCGTGCGCTCGTACAGCATCGAGTCGATGCGCTCGCGCAGCGTCCGCACGCTCCAGCACTCGGCGCTGGCCATCTGCGCGTAGTAGTCGCGCTGGAACGGGTCTTTCAGCGGGATCAGGGCGATGAAGTGCGTCCAGCTCAATTGTCGTATCAGCGATACGACAATCTGCTCGTCCGGGAACGTGACGGCAAACTGCACCATGCGGCGCAGGTTCTTGACCGAGAAACTGCCGCCCCCGACAACCGACGCACACGCAGTCCGCTCAGCCAAGCACCCAGACCACGAACACCGCATCCGCCACCGCGAACGCCAGGTCGACGAAGAAGATGAGCCGCATCGGCCCGCGCAGCACTACCCAGCTGCCGGGCTGGCCGCGGCGATGCCGGCCCACCATGTGGGCATTGACCGCGAACTGCCCCGCATGCACCAGCGCGAGCACGGCGGCCATCGATGCGCGTTGCGCCGGCGTCTCGAACAGGCCGCTCCCCGCCAGCAGCACGAGGCAGAAACGCCAGCCAGGCCAGGTTCATCGCGCCGAGAAAGCGCACGGCGCCGGCGATCGCGGGCAGCAGCGGCGATGCACGCTCCGTCTTCGCCACGAGCAGCCGCGCGGCACGCAGCGAGTCGAGGCAGAAGAAGCGCGCGCCCAGCGCGAACCAGGCGGCATTGAGCAGCAGAAGAACTGTCCAGACCGTGGATTGCAATGCAACGTCTCCGGGCTTGTTCGTGAAGCCTCGACTTTAGGTCAATAATGTTGACATGACAAATCCCCAGCCATCGCCCTCCTCCTCGCCCGCCACGGGCCTCGACGTGCTGCAAGCCATGATGGACGGGCGCATCGAGCGCTCGGGCATCGCCCACACCATGCCGATGCAGCTCTCGGCGATCGAGGCCGGCAAGGTCAGCATGCGCGTCACGCCCGACGAGCGGCATCTCAATCCCGCGGGCATGGTGCATGGCGGCTTCGCGGCCACCTGCCTCGACGGCGCCGCGGCGCTCGCGCTGTATTCGGCGCTCGACGCGGGCACGGCCTACTCCACCGTCGACCTCAGCGTGAAGTACCTGCGACCGCTGGCGCCGCACACCGAATACCTGGCCAGCGCCACGCTGATCGAGCGCACGCGCTCGCTGGGCATCTGCAATGCCGAGTTGCGCGGTGCGGACGGCAAGCTGCATGCGATGGCTTCCGCCACGCTGATGGTGAAGGGCTGAACGCGACGGCCAGGCGGCACGACGCGCCCCGCGATCCATCGGAATTCACGATGCAATCGCATCGAAGACTCGCGCGTTCGCCGCGCGAGGTCCGCTGTAAGCTGGACCTGGCCGATGGGAAAGATCCCATCGCTTCGAACCGCCATCGCGTGTCAAGGAACCCAGTGCCATGCCGTCCGTCTCCCACCGCCGCCGCTTCCTGGTCGGTCTGACTTCACTGCTCGCCGGCGCTGCCGGCAACGGCTTCGCCGCCGACGCCTCCGCGCCCCTCAAGCTGATCGTGCCCACGCCGCCCGGCTCCGCGGCCGATGCGCTGGCACGCGCGCTGTCGGTGTCATTGGGGCGCCAGAGCGGCCGTGGCGTCGTCGTCGAGAACATCGCCGGCGCGGGCTCGCTGGTCGGCACGCAGCAGCTTGCGCGCGCGCCGAAGGACGGGCTGGTGCTCGGGGTGGTCAGCTCCAACCACACGATCATTCCCGGCATCTTCAAGAACGCTCCTTTCGATGCGATCGCCGACTTCGAGCCGATCGCGATGATCGGCAGCCTGCCGATGATGCTGGTCGCCTCGAACAACGTCGGGGCATCGACGGCGGCGGAGCTGGTGAAGCTCGCGAAATCCCGCTCCACGACCCTGGCGGAGGGGCTGGTGACCGGCAGCGTGTACCAGATCGCCAGCGAGGTCTTCAAGGAACAAGCGGGCATCGCGACCAACCGCATCTTCTACAAGGGCTCGGCACAGATCACGAACGACCTGCTCGCCGGCATCCTGGACATCGCGTTCGTCTCCGCGCAGGGCGCGGCGCCGCACATCGCCGCGGGCAAGCTCAAGGCCATCGCGGTGAACACGCCCACGCGCACGGAGATCGCGCCGCAGGTGCCGACGCTCGCGGAAAGCGGGTTCCCCAAGTTCGATGTCGATGCCTGGCTCGCGATCGTCAGCCCCGCAGGCATTCCGGCGGACAGCGCGGCGGCGCGGCGCCGGGAGATCGAAGCCGCGATGGCACAGCCCGAGATGAAGAAGGCGCTGCAGATGCAGGGGATTCAGCTGCGGCGCATGACGCCTGCGCAGATGGTCGAATTCATGAAGGCCGAGGTGGTCCGCAACGAGCAGGTGATCCAGCGCGTGGGCGTCAAGGTCGACTGAGGACGTGCACGCGCGGACTCGCGTTCGCCGCCACCGCGACAGCCTCCGGCGAGGCGGAGCGCAGCCTTCGAGACGCGCGTTCGAACACCCGCAGCACGATGGGATCGGCCTCGTCGCGGCGGCGCACGGCGTGGAGCTCCAGCGCGTGAGGCGCGGCCTCGATGTCCAGGCGCCGCAGCACGCCACGTGCCAGGTCCTCGCCCACCAGATGCTCGGGCAGCATGCCGATGCCGGCGCCCGCCCGCACGATGTCGATCATCGCCTGCATGTGGTTGCAGGCATTGATGCCCGAGGGGGGCAGGCCGGCCTCGCGCAGCATGCCCGTCGTCAACAGATGGTGGTGCGAGGGACGCGGCAAGGCCCAGATCGGGCCATCGTGCAGCGACACCCGGTCCTGCCTTGCGGCGAAGTAGGTGGCGCTCGCCATCCAGGCCAGCCCGGTCCGGCCGATCGGCTGGGCGACCAGTTCCTGCGCATCGAGGGGGCCGCTGACGATGCCCATGTCGAGCACGCCATCGGCGATCTTCTGTCGCAGCGCCGCGCCGGCATCGACGATCAGGTCCCAGTTCAGATGCGGCATGTCCGTGGCGACGTCGTGCACGAAGCCGAACATGCGCGGCGCCGCGGCGATCTCGTCGAGGCCGAGCCGCACGGTGCCGGTCGCGTAGGCCTCGTCGGTCACCGACAGCAGCACGCCATTCACCTGTTGCAGCAAGGGCTCGCAGCGCCGCACCAGGTCCCGGCCTCGCAGCGTCAGCAGCATGCGACGGCCTTCCTTCTGGAAGACGCGTGTCTTCAGCCGCGCTTCCAGCTCGCGCACACGGCTCGAGATGCCCGACTGGGTGGTGTTCAGGCGTTCCGCCGCGGCCGCGAACGAGCCGAGCCGATCGATCCAGAACAGCGTCTCGAGGTGGTGCAGGCCGAGGCGAAACATGGCCGCGCTCCCTCAGGGCCGCGTGCGCGTGGCCGGGGACAGCTTCTTCCACGTCAACGCCCCGGGGTCGGAGGGAAACATTCCCTTCGCGTGCGCGATCACGACATCGGTTTCGGGATGTTCGGTCAGCGGCTCGAAGTCAGCGCGGAAGTGGTGAGAACTCTTGACGACGACGATCTTCATCGCCTCCGGCGCGATGTCGACCATGCGAAAGAGCTCGCGGTCCTGTGTGCCGATGCGTCCGCTGGAGACCACGATGAGCACGCCCTCGATCTCCAGGCAGGCGGTGGGACCGAGCACGGCCTGGAACCCGGTCATCTTCGGCCCCTTGAAGGTGACCATGCCATCGGAGAGCGAACGGACCCTGAACCTGCCCTGCAACGGCGGCTCGCTCTGGCCTATGGGCGTGGCCAGCGACTCTCCGACAGCGCAGTCGATCGTCTGGCCGATGCCGGCACGGTGCGCCAAGGCTGCCGCCGCGGGGTCGTAGAGCACGCCCAGCGCCACCCGGCCCGGAAAGCGGCGACCCGCGCCGGCATCGAGCAGCGCATGCAGCATGCCGGTGGTGGACGCGGTGCCGCCGACGCCGGGGTTGTCCTGCAGGTCCGCGACCACCACGGTGCGCGGGCTCTGGTCGGCGCGCTGCAAGGCGGCGTTCACCGCCTCGTTGGCGTCCAGCGCCTTCAACCGCCACTGGCCGGGCTCGCCGACATGCGCATGGAGCAGGGCCACGGCCTCGCGCGCACGCTCGCCATGGGACCAGACGGTCGGCCCGCATTCATCGAAGTCCGAGGCCGGGAAAGCCATGCAGAAGCTGGAGACCGTGCCCAGCCGCCGGTCGATGTCCTCGAGCAGTTCATAGCAGCCTCGGGCAGGTTCGGCCGATGTGCTCTGCATGCTCACCGAGATGAGGAAGGGAAGACGTTCGCAATGCCAAGGCTCGCGCCCGCCATGGCGCGTCAATCGATCGAGCAGATCCGCCGCGCGCTCGCCCGTCTTCACATAGTCGATGTGCGGATAGGTGCGGAACGCCACCAGCGCATCGGCATGCGCGAGCATCGCGCGGGTGACGTTGGCATGCAGGTCCAGGCTCGCCACGAGCGGCACATTCGTGCCGACGGCCTTTCGGATGCGCGCGAGCAGCTCGCCCTCGGCATCGTCGAACGACTCGCTCATGGCGGCGCCATGCAGCTCGAGGTAGATGGCGTCGTATGCGAGCGTCTTCACGTCGCGCAGGATGGTGTCGCAGATGCGCTCGAAGGCATCGTCGGTGATGTATGAGGAGGGAACGGCGCCAGCCCACAGGCTCGGAACCAGCGTCCAGCCATGTCGCTTCGCGACGCTGGCGAAACCGCTGGCGGAAACGTCCACCTTCGAGATCATCTCCAGCATCGCGTCGCCGTGCGTGGGTTTCGGAAAGCTCTCGCCACGCTCGAAGGCGGCCCAATCGGCGCGGTTCGAGGCAAAGGTGTTCGTCTCGTGCTTGAACCCGGCCACCAGTACGCGCATATCGACTCCACATCAGTTTTGTTGAGGCGATTCTTTGCGTCGAGCCAGCAACCAGCAATGGATTTATAGTGCTTCTGCCTCAATGAAACTAATGAGCTCGAGCACCACGCCCTCGCTGTCCCCCTCGCTGCTGGCGTGGCTGCGCTGCTTCGACGCAGCCGCGCGCTGTTGCAGCTTCACCAAGGCGGCCGCGGAACTGCACGTCTCGCAGGGCGCAGTGAGCCAGCAGGTCAAGCGACTGGAGGACCGGCTCGGACACGTGCTGCTGCTGCGCACGCCCGCGGGACTGGCGCTGACGTCGCAGGGGGAGCATCTCTACGCGGCAACGCGCGAGTCGTTCCGCAACCTGGCGAGCACCGTGCACCGGTTGCAGCTCGCGCATGTGGGGCGAGCCGGTCAACATCAGCTGCTCGCCGTCGCTCGCCATGTTGTGGCTCACGCTGCGGCTGGGCAGCCTCTACCGCGCCAATCCGGACATGGCGTTCCGGGTGGTCGGAGAGTCCGACCGCGTCGATCCCTCGCGCATGTCGCGCGAAGGCATCGCCGCGGCGGTACGGCTGGGCGCCGCGGGCAGCGAGGATGCGAAAGCGGTCGACCTGCTCGACGAATGGCTGGTGCCGGTCGCCGCGCCGAGCTTCATGCAGGCCCATCCCGAGTTGCGCAAGGCGAGCAAGCTCAAGGGCTCGCAGCTGCTGCATGCCGCGGACCCGGGGGAAGGCGGCGAGCCGACGGAGGAGTGGGCGCAGTGGCTCGGCGCCGTGGGCATGGACCTGGCGCCCTCGGCGCTGCGGCAGGGGACGCAGTTCAACCTGTCGCTGTTGGCGGTGCAGGCGGCGCTGGGAGGCCAAGGCATCGCGATGGGGCGGCTGGCGCTCGTGCTGCACTACCTCACGTCGGGACGGCTGGTGCTCGCATTCCCCAGCGGGTGCTTTCCAACGCGACGTACCGCTTCATCGGCAGCCCTTCCCATCCCGCCACGCCGACCGTGCTGGCCTGGCTGCTCGACGAGGCGGCGCGTTTCCGCCAGCAGCGCGATGCCTACTTCGAGAGCGCGGGCATCTCGGCGGCCTAGATCTGCCGCGCCAGCTCGAGCATGACCTTGCGCCAGGCCTGGCGCTCGCTTTCGCCCACCGACTTCAGCGCGCGCTCCATCGCCGCGGCCTCGTGCGCGGACGCCTGTCGCTCGATGCGCGCGCCCTCGCGCGTGAGCCGCAGCAGCTTGCTGCGATGCTCGTGCGGGCTGCGCTCGGCCAGCACCAGCCCCTGTTCCTGCAGATGCTTGAGCGGCCGGTGCATCGCCTGCTTCGACACGCCCAGCAGCGCGATCAGCTGGCCGACCGCGATGCCGTCGGTGCGCGCGATCGCATAGAGCATGCGGTGATGGACGCGCGACAGGCCATGGCCGGCGAGGAACACATCGGCCTTCGCGACCAGGCCGCGGAACGCGAAATGCATCAGCAGCAGCGCGCCGTCGTCGGCGCGCGCTTCCTTCAGGCCGGCTTGCGCCACCTGCAGCAGATCGAAGATGTTCTCGGGGCGGGGGGCTGCCATGGGCTGGGCGATCGGAACGAAGAGACGACGGCCCGCCAGTCTAACGACGCCTCACTCGCGCAACACCAGCCGCTCGAGCTTCGGATCGGCCGCGATCTCCGCCTCGGTGAACGGCGGCGTCACGAGCTGCTTGTGCGAGAACAGCGGCAGCTGGTCGTCGTGGTGCGGCGAAGACGGGTCGCTGGACTGGCCGGCCGCCATCATCAGCCTGGCCACCAGCCGGCCCTGGTCCCAGGTCACGAGGTGCACGTACGAGGTGCCCGCAATGATGTCGCCGAAGCCCTCGCGACCGAGCGGCGCGCCGTCGAGCGCGTTGAGCACGCCCTGCTCGCCCGAACCGCCGTGCAGCGGCACGCGGCCTTGCGGCGTGGGGCGCGCGAGCATGTCGCCCCAGCGCTCGTCGCCACGCAGGCCCAGCGCGGCGAGCGCCTGCGCCGTGTCGCGCACCGCGGCGACGATGGCCGCGCTCACGGCCGGCGCGGTGGAGACCGGCCGCACGCGGTACGGCCGCGCGCTGTCGTAGGGCTCGGCGTAGAGGCCGGGCACGGATGCAAGCCGCGGGCCCAGCTCATGGAACAGCAGCGTGCCGCGGCTGTCCGCATCGTGGCGCCGGTCCCAGGCCGAGAGGATGCCGCAAGCCGCCTGCACCTGCGCATCGCCCTTCGCGCCCGCGCAGGCCGCGAGCACCGCATCGAGCGTGGTTTCCGCCAGGTAGTTGCGGTTGTCGAACACCATGCCGAGCGCCTCGGCGCTGTCGATGCGGCCGTCGCGTATACCGTCCTGGATCTGGCGCTGCGACATCAGCGTGCGCAGGCCGGGTGGCGCCTTCGGACTGCCAAGCAGCAGCGAATAGCCGTCGAGCTGCTGCCCCACCAGCGACAGGCTGTAGCTGTCGTTCGCGTTCTGCACGATGCCGCGCGTGGCGAGCGCCGGGATGCGGCTCGCGGGTGCGAGCTTCGGCCGGCCCTGCGCATCGCGCACGGCGCAGGCGCCGCGACGGCCATCGAGCGCGGCCGGCACCGTCATGTCATCGGGCGGCGGCACGGTGGCGCAGTCGCGCAGCGCCGTATCGTCGATGTCCAGCAGCGGGCCCGACTCGATGTACATCGCGCGGCCCTGGCTGTCGCCCGCGATCAGGTGGGCCGTGATGCCGCGGTTGCTGGCCACCGCCTGCTCGAAGCCCGAGATGTCGCGCGCCTTCGCGACCGCGAGCATCTGGTCGAGCGCGCGTGCATTCGCAATGCTGGGGTCGGTGATCGCATACCAGCCCGCGGCGCGGTCGCCATCGGCCGGCAGCCGGTACAGCGGGCCGAGGTGCGACACGGGCAGGTCGTGCTGCTGCGTGGCCACGCTGCCATCGGCCTGGCGCACGCGCAGCGCCACGCGCTTCGTGCCGAGGTCGCGGCGCTGGCCGTCGACCGTGTACGAGGGCTTGTCGCCGTCGCGCACGTCGAGCGCGATCAGCAATGGATAGGTCACGGTCGACGGCGCCTCGATGCTCCACGCCAGGTGCTGCGTGAAGCCCGACAGCGGCAGCGGCAGGCCGAGGAAATCGGCGCCCATCACGTCGATCTCGCCGGGGATGCTCCAGGTGCATCTGGTGCATCAGCAGCCAGTGGCCCTGCCACAGCGTGTGGGGGTTCGCGACCATGATCGATGCGCCCGTGCCCGTGGCCTCGGAACCGTAGGCCCAGGCATTGCTCGCCATGCGCTGCGCGGGCGGACGGTCTTCGGCGGCCTTGGCGACTGCCGGCGCGCCCAGCTGGTCCCAGGTCGAGGCCGCGGCATAGGGCGCGACGGCCAGTGCCTTCCACAGCGAGTTGACCTGCATCGTGGCGCGCACCACGTCGCTGGCGCGCATCCGCGGTGGCGCCGCGCCCTGGCAGGCGGTGGCGGCGGCTTCGACGCCGATGTCGCGCAGCCGGCGGTTGAAGCCGGCCGCATAGCCCTCGGCCAGGCCACGCGCATCGGCCGAGAGATCGCGCCATGCGGCCTCGACCTCCTCGTCGGACAGTTGCATGCGATAGAACAGGTCACTGTTCAGGTTCGAGGTCTGCAGAAAGGCCACCAGCGATGCCCCGTCGGGCCCGAAGCGTTCGGAACGCTCGCCACGCAAGGTGACAACGCGGTCGGCCAGCAGGCACAGGTGGTCGCGCGCCACCGCATAGCCGTAGCCATAGCCGAGGCCCGCGTAGTCGGCGGCTTTCACATGCGGCAGGCCGTACTGCGTCCAGCGAACTTCCGCGCTGTACATGTCCGGCGATGCGGGCGGATCGCCGCCGACGGGGCCGGGCAGAAAACCACCGCCGCCCCCGTCGCCGCCGCAGGCCACGATCGCGCCTGCCACCACCGCACCGCACGCCAGCGCGCGCAGCGGCGATGCCTTCATCGCACGCCTCCGCCGGCACCGTGGCTCTTGCGCGCGATCACCTGCATCTCGACCCAGGCCTTGGGCACCGCGATGCCGGCCAGCATCGCGGTGCCGGTGGGCTTGCTCGGCAGCACTTCGGACAACGTGCGCACCACCGCGCCCAGATGCTCGGCGCCCGCGATGATCAAGGTGTAATTGACGATCTGGTCGAGCCGTCCGCCACAGGCCGCGAGGTAGCGCTCGATGTTGCGCATCATCAGCCGGGTCTGGTCCTCGGCGCTCTCGGCGAGCTGCTGCGTGTCGTAGTCCATGCCGATGGTGCCCGAGACGAAGATCCAGTCGTCGTCGAACATCGCGCGGCTGTCGGGTGCATTGACGAAGGGCAGCGGGAACTCGGCGGTCTGCATGCGGTGTCTCTCTTTCTGGCGATGGAATGAACGGAGGGAAGGAAAAAATCAGGCGCGCAACATCTCGCGCACGATCGCGCGCGCATGGATCTCGGTCGCATCGAAGATCGGTCGCGCGGCAGCGCAGCCAGGGCCTGGCGTGGCTCAGTTCGGAGCAGCCCAGCACCACGCCCTCGGCGCCGCGCGCCACCAGTGCGTTGCACAAGGTCGAGACCATCAGGCCCTCGTCGCGGCCGGCCTCGCCGCGTGCCAGCGGCCCGAAGATCGCGGCATCGAGGGTGCGGCGCTGGGCTGCGTCGGGCAGCACCAGTTCGAAGCCCGCGTCCTCGCCGAGCAGGCGGCCGAAGAAGGGCGCGTCGAGCGCGAAGCTGGTGGCCAGCACGCCCAGGCGGCGCAGACCCGGCTGCTCGGCGGCGACGGCATCGCCGGTCTCGCGCGCCACGTGCACCAGCGGCACGCCGGCCGCGGCCTGCACCTCCTCGGCCGCGAAGTGGCCGGTGTTCGCGAGGATCGCGATCAGCTCGGCGCCCGCGGCGCGCGCCTGCCGCGCGGCCGTCTCCATCTGCGCGCGCGCATCGACCGGCCGGCCCGCGGCCATGGCCGCATGGATGCAGGCGAAGTCCAGGCTCACGATCACGCAGCGCGCCGAGTGCAGGCCGCCGAGTTCGCGCTGCACGCCTTCGTTGAGCAGCTTGTAGTAGCCGAGCGTGGAGGGCCACGCGACGCCTCCGATCAGGCCCGCGACTTTCATGATGAGAGGGCCCTCAGTCGAGCTTGAAGCCGAGCCGGTGGATCACCGGCGCATAGCGCGCCGAGTCGGCGTCGATGCGCGTCGCGAGCGCCTGCGGCCCGGTCTGGGCGGCCGGCTCGAAACCGAACACCAGCAGCTTCTCGACCACGTCGGGTTGATGCAGCGCCCAGTCCACGCCTTCGCTCACGCGCGCCACGATCTCGGGCGGCAGTCCCCTGGGGCCGACGATGCCGAACCAGACCGGGAAGTCCACGCCCTTGTAGCCCAGCTCCTCGAGCGTGGGTACTTCGGGCTGACCCGAGAAGCGGCGCGACGACGCGAAGGCCAGGATCTTCGCGCGGCCCGCCTTCACGAACTGCACGTAGGGTGCGATGCCGTCGAAGGCGGCGTCGATGTCGCCCGCGACCGTGGCCTGCGCGACCTCGGCGCTGCCCTTGTAGGGCACGCGCGTGCTCTGGATGCCGGCGCTGCGGTTGAACTCCTCGAGCGCCATCTGCGACAGGATCGCCGCCGCGCCGATGTTGACCTTGCCCGGCTCCGCCCTGGCGCGCTTCACGAGCTCGTGCACGTCGGCCACCGCGCCCGGAGCACCGGCCCGCACGATCACCGCGTTGGGCGAGGTGATCGCGAGCGCCACCGGCGCGAAGTCCTTGCGCGGGTCGTAGGGCAGGCGGTTGTAGAGCGAGGGGTTCAGCACGAAGGTCTGGTCGATCGACCACAGCAAGGTGTAGCCGTCGGGCTGCGCCTTCATCAGCTCCTGCGCGCCGATCAGCGTGTTGCCGCCGGGCTTGTTGTCGACCACGATCTGCTGGCCGAGCCGCTCCTGCAACTTCGCTGCAATGAGCCGCGCCGTCACGTCGGCGCCGCCGCCTGCCACGAAGGGCACCACCAGCCGGATCGGCCGGGCGGGCCAGGTGGCCTGGGCCGCGGACAACGCCGGCAGCACCAGCGCCAGGGAGGCCGCCGCAAGCCCCAGAAACCGGCAGACACGTCGCACATTCATACCTAAACTCCGCGCTCGATCAAAGTGTTGCAACGCTAACGCCGCAGGGCAGGGTTTTCTATGCCGATCCGCTCGCAGACTGTGCCGATCCCGTCGCTGCTCCCGGCCATGCCCCCGGGCGCGCTGCCCGAGGACGACTTCAACGCGGCCCTGGTCCGGCTGCCGGTCGAACGGCCGCTGGCGCTCGCGGGCCTGCACGACGGCGCGAGCCGCGAGGTGCGCTGGCCACGCGACGGCGGCCGCATCCTGCGGCTGCGCACCACGCCCTGGGAGGGCGCGAGCGCGCTGTACTTCGACTTCCGCCTCAACGACGACCTGCACGTGCAACTGCCGCCCGGCGACGAGCTGCTGGTCACCTTCTTCCTGGCCGGCCACGTCACGGGCCAGATCGGCAGCGCGCAGGGCCGTGCGCTCGATTTCCGTGTCGACCGCGCGCTGCTGCGCACGCCCAACCGCGACGGCGGCTACCTGATCCACATTCCCGGCGCCTGCCGCAACAACTTCGTGCAGTTCCGGCTGCGGCGCGCGCTGCTGCCGCGCTGGCTGCAGGCGCTGGGCGTGCAACTGCCGGCGCGCCAGATGGCCGAACTCGTGGACCGCGACGACGGCCGCGTGCTGTGCAACGCCGCGCTCACGCCGCGCGTGCGCGACTGTCTCGCGCGCATCCGCGACGAGCCCGCCGACCAGCCGGCCTTCGTGCCGCTTTTCCATGCACGCGCGACCGAGCTGCTGACCTGCGTGCTGCTCGACCTGCACCAGTTGCTGCGCCCCGCGCGCTCGGGCGCGGAGGAAGGCACTGCCGACGATGCCGAGGCCACGGTGCGTCGGCTGCGCGCGCTGATCGGCGAGATGCCGGCGCACGCCTGGTCTGTCGACGAACTCGCGCAACGCATCGGCGTGCGCACGGCGCGGCTTCAGGCGCAGGTGCGCGCGGCTTCGGGGCTGTCAGTGCATGGCCTGCTGGTCGACGAGCGGCTCGCGCTCGCGGCGCGGCTGCTGCGCGACACGCAGCTCGGCGTGCAGGCCGTGGCGGCCGAGGCCGGATGGGAGTGCCATGGCCGCTTCACGGCCGCGTTCCGGCGGCGCCATGGCATGGCGCCGCGGGACTATCGGGCGCGATACACGCACTGAGCGCCGGCCCTGTGCCGGACACTTCAGCGCGGTGCTGCCGTCAGATCTTGAACGAGCGAAGCGCCTTCAAGGACTGCGACTTCGACGGCAGGGCCTTCATGGCACGCGCCTTGAACGGCAGCACCTTCGAAGGCAAGGCCTGCAGCGCCTGCCAGCGCGAAGGCGGCGAGCGGCGCGCATAGACCAGCGCCGCGATCAGGCCCAGGCCCGTGAGTGCCGCACCGCCCCAGGCCACGGCCGGGCTGTGCAACGCGCGGCCGAGGGCCGAGCGCTGGCGTTCGGGTTTCGCGGGCGTGCCCGAGGCGGCGCGCTCCAGCGGGGTGATGGCGCGTGCGGTGTTGGGGTTTTCCTCGCCTTCGAGGACGGCCCGGGAAATCTCCAGCGGCGTCAACTCCTCTGCGTTCGGTTCGGACAGGGACTGGGGGGTATTCGGCTGGATCGTCATTGAAAGCTCCACTTTGCTGATGTGTTGGACACCAGCCTCTCCCACCCAGGCCGCGACGGTCTAAGGCAAGCGCCCGTCATTCGCGTAGGCAAAAGCCGCATGCCGGACCCTGGCCGGCATGGTCGTTTCATCGCAAACCTAACAACCATTAAAATGGCATTTACAGCACAAAATCTTAGATAAAGTCCATAAATATGGCATTTGCCTTGGCACCCACCACCGAGGTTCTGCAGACCCTGGGACAACGCGTGCGCGCGCAGCGGCTGGCTCAGCAGGTGCCTCAACGCGAGCTGGCGCAGATGGCCGGTCTGTCCCTGGGCGCGTTGCGCAAGCTGGAGAGCAGTGGCCAGTCCTCGCTGGAGACCCTGGTCCGCGCGGTGCAGGCGCTCGGGCTGGTGAATGAGCTGGACGACCTGTTCGTGCTCAAGCGCCAATCCATCGCCCAGATGGAGCAGGCAGAGGCCGTGAGCCAACGGCAGCGGGCAACGCGTCGACGAGGCAGCAGTTCATGAAGCAACTGGCCGTCCGCTACTGCGGCTGGGGCGAGGACTGGCCGCTGGGCCGGCTGGCCAACGACGGCCACACGCTGCTGTTCGAGTACGCGCCCGAAGCCCTCGGGCAAGGGCTGGAGCTCTCGCCGCTGCACCTTGCGTTGCGGGCCACGGCCTATGGCGGCTTTCCTGCGCATCTGCACCGCCTGCCCGGTCTGATCGCCGACAGCTTGCCCGACGGCTGGGGCTTGCTGCTGATGGACCGGCTGTTCCGCCAGCAGGGCCTGCGCCATCCCGGACCGCTGGATCGCCTGGCCTTCATCGGCGATCGCGCCATGGGCGCCCTGCGCTTCGTGCCAGCCATGCATCCCGATGCCGAAGAGCCGGACTGGAATCTGCTGACCCTGGCGAAGGAAAGCGAACGCGCCCTGGCCGGGGAAGCGGGAGCCGCCTTGCGCGAACTGGCGCTGGCCGGCGGTTCGCCGCAAGGGGTGCGACCCAAGGCCCTCGTGCAGTACGACGCGGCGTCCGGCCAGGTGAGCACGCGCGGCGATGCCCCGGGGGTGCCCTGGTTGGTGAAGTTTCCTGCCCAGGGCGAGCACAAGGAGGCCTGTGCCATCGAGCAGATGTACGCACGGCTCGCTCGCGACTGCGGTCTCGACATGCCGACCAGTGCATGGTTCGACCTGTCGCCCACGCTGGCGGCCTTCGGCGTGGCGCGCTTCGATCGCGAACAGGGATTGCGCGCACCGGTGCAAAGCCTCGCGAGCCTGCTGCACGTGGACTTCCGCATCCCGGGCAGCACGGACTACACCGCCTTCCTGCGCGCCACGCGCTTCCTGACCCGCGACGAGCGCGAGGTCGAGAAGGCCTACGCGCGGGCCGTTTTCAACGTGCTGTTCCACAACCGCGACGACCATCCGAAGAATTTCGCATGGCGACTCGAACGCGATCGCCGCTGGCGACTGGCGCCGGCCTTCGATCTGAGTTTCAGCGAAGGCCCGATGGGACAGCACCACATGGACATCTGCGGTGAAGCCCGTGCCGTGGAACGGGGTCATCTGATGCGCCTGGCGTCGGAAGGTGGCGTGCCGGTGGCCGCCGCCGAGGCAACCATCGACCGGATGCTGGCGCAAGCCGCGACCTTCACGCAACGCACGGCGGATCATCCAATCCGGCGAGCGACGGTGCGGCAGATGAAGGCAACGATCGATAGCTGCCGTGCTCGGCTCTGGCAGGGCTGATGCGGGACCGCAGGCTCGTCTTCAAGGCGGCCCATCCATCGTCCACAGCACCTCCGGCCCACGCGGCACGATGCCCGAAGGATTGAGCGCCGGCAGGCTGCGGTAGTAGTGCTGCGCGATGTCCTCCAGCCGCACGGTGTCCGCCACGCCGGGCCGGCCATGCAGGCGCCGCGCGAGCGCCCAGAGCCTCGGATGCTCGAAGCCATGGCGCCAGTTGCACTTGAAGAGCGTGTGGTAGACCCGGTCGAAGCGGACCAGCGTGGTGAAGAGCTGGATGTCCGCTACCGTGAGCCGGTCGCCGAACAGCCACGATGGGCCTGGCGGCAGCCGTTTCTCCAGCAACGCGAGCGCCGAGAACAACCGCTCGACGGCGCGGTCGTGCGCGTGCTGGGTGGTCGCGAAGCCGGCGTCGTAGACGCCATGGTTGATCGCCTCGGCGATGAAGCGGCTCAGCGCGCCGAGTTCGGGCTCCAGCGTTGGGGCGAAGAGGCTCGTGCCGGCGCCGCGGCCGAAGCGCCGGTCGATCCAGCGCAGGATCCGCATCGAATCGCGGCTGAGGATGCGATTCGCCCGCGCGTCGTAGAGCATCGGCACGGTGGCGCGCCCTTCGAAGCCGGGCTGAGCGCGGCCGCAGACCTCGCGCAGGGTGGTGGCGCCGGTGCAATCGTCCGGCGGATCGAGCACCCAGCCTTGCGGTCCCATCACGGGCTCGACCACGCGGACCGGCAGCCGATGGACCGCCTCCGTCAGCGCGAGCCCGATCAGCACGCGGTGCGCGAAGGGACACGCATGCGAGACGTAGAGCCGCAGCCCGTCGAGCTCGCCATGCAGCGGCAGCGCATGCGTTTCATCGACCATCGCGGCGCCGTTCAGGCGGCGAGCTTGCCGGCGATGGTGGCCACGTGCCGCCCCTGGAAGCGCGCGCCTTCGAGTTCCAGCGCCGATGGCCGCCGCGCGTCGTCGCTGCCCGAGAGCGTCGACGCGCCATAGGGCGAACCGCCCGCGACCTCGTCCATGCGGTTCAGTCCCGCGAAGCTGTAGGGCAGACCGACGACCACCATGCCCAGGTGCAGCAGCACCGTGTGGAAGCCGAGGATCGTCGACTCCTGGCCGCCGTGCTGCGAGCCGGTCGAGACGAACACGCCGGCGGCCTTGCCCACCAGCCGGTTCTCGGACCACAGGCCGCCGGTCTGATCGATGAAGTTCTTCATCTGCGCGGCCATCGCGCCGTAACGCGTGGGCGTGCCGAAGAGGATGGCGTCGTAGCCGGGCAGCTCGTCCACCGTCGCGATCGGCACGGCGGGGTCGCGTTGGTAGCCCGCGGCCCGCGCGACCTCGTCCGGCACGAGTTCGGGAACGCGCTTGACGTGCACCTCGGCGCCGGCCGCGCGCGCGCCCTCGGCCACAGCGCCGGCCATCGCCTCGACGTGGCCGTAGGAGGAGTAATAGAGAACCAGGATCTTCGCGGGCATCGCAGCAGCCTTCATGAGTGGAGTGAAGGCCGCGAAGTTAGCGACAGGACCGCGACGCGGGTAGCCCGGCAAAGCACACAACCGTGTTGCGCACGGCACAACGGCAATCAGAAACCCATGCGCTGGAAATGAGCCCCGAGGTGCTCGACGACCGCGCGGGCGCGGCCCGGCAGCCGCGCGCTCGAATGGAACAGCGCGAACAGTCCGGCCTCGGGCATGCGGAATTCCTCGAGTACGCGCACGAGCCGGCCCGCCTGCACATCGCCTTGCGTGATGAAGGCCGGCAGCCCGACCAGGCCGCGGCCCGCGAGCGCCGCGGCGCGCAACGCGCCGCCATCGTTGGTGCGCAGCCGGCCGCCCGCGCGCACGGCCTTCCATTCGCCGTCGACCAGGAAGCGCCATTGATCGGCCGCGCCCATGTTGGCGTAAGCCAGGCACTCGTGCGCCTCGAGGTCGGCAGGCGTCGACGGACGTCCGCGCCGCGCGAGGTAGTCGGGGCTGCACACCACCGCGCGGTGGATGGTGCCGAGCCGGCGCGAGACCAGGGTCGAGTCCTTGAGCTCGCCGATGCGCAGCGCCAGGTCGAAGCCGCCGCCCACGATGTCGGCATAGCGGTCGCTGAGCTCGATGTCGATCTCCAGCCCCTCGTGCTGCGCCATCAATTCGGCGATGGCCGGCAACACGTGCAGCACGCCGAGGTTGGTGGGCGCGGTGATGCGCACCAGCCCGCGCACGGCGGCCGCGCCGCGCGAACTCGCATCGATGGCATCGTCGAGGTCCTCGAGCGCCTTGCGCGCGCGCTCCTGGAAGCCCGTGCCCAGCTCCGTGAGCGTCACGGCATGCGTGGTGCGATGCACCAGCTGCACGCCGAGCCGCCGCTCGAGCGCGCCGACGCGGCGGCTCAGCACCGATTTCGACAGTCCGAGCCGCTGCGCGGCCTTGGTGAAGCTTCCCGTTTCGGCAACGAGCAGGAAGGCTTCGAGTTCTTCCAGAGGGGGACGCATGGAGTGACCTGGGTGGGCTGTTGCGCGGCCAGCAACATCGTGTTGGCGCGGCCGCGCCGCCTTCGCGGCGGTGCGGCTTCTACATTCTCGCCATCCCTTTCAAGGAGTGCATGTGGATCCAGAAATCTCGGTGTGGATGTTCCAGCTCGCGGTCGCGGCCGGGCTGGCGGCGTGGATGAGCGTCGCGGTCCTCAACAACCTGCAGGCCTTCCAGGCCTCGGCCGGCGCCATCGGCCTCACGATGGGCATGGTGCTGCTGCGCGAGCCGCCGTTCGACACGCTGCCGCTGCGGCGGCGCGCGATCGCATCGCCGGCCGTGCACCGGCTCGCGCTGCTCGGCGTGATCGTGCTGCAGGCGGCGAGCGCGCTGGCATTGCTGGCGGGCACGCTGCTGATCGCCTGCGAGCCGCTGCGCTTCGCATCGGCCTCCGCCCTCGCCTGCCTCAACCTCGGGCTCGGCGCCTTCGTGCTGTGCTGGGCGGCGATGTGCGTCGCGGGGCTGTGGTTCGGCGCCTGGATCAGGCAGGAAGGCCTGCTGCTCACGCAACTGCTGCTCGGCTGCTGGGGGCTGCTGGGTTTCGCCGTGCTCAACCTGCCATCGGCACTGGCGCGCGCCTGATGGAGCCCGCGCGCTTCACTCGACAACCGGCATCAACCCCGCCAGCCATCCCTCCACCCGCCGCAGCGTCTCGATCTTCGGGTTGTCCGCGCGCGAAACGCACTGGTACTGCAACCCATCGAGCGATTCGGCGCAGACCCGCAGCAGCCGGCCCGCGGCCTCGTCCCGGCTCACCAGCAGGTTGCTGACCAGCGCCACGCCCGCACCGTCGATCGCGGCCTGCAGGGCATGGCTCTCCTCGCTGAACAGCACGCAGCGGCCCTCGTCGAAACCGGCCACGGCCGCATGCTGCATCCAGCGCGGCCAGGTCGGCCCGCGCAGCGCGGGGTTCTTCCACGCATAGCTCAGCAGGCGTTCGTTCGACAGCTGCGCCGCCGCGATCGGCAGCGCGCGGCCGGCCACCCAGGCCGGCGAGGCACAGGCGAAGTAGCGGTCGGTGTACAGCGGCACGGCGCGCAGGCCGGGCGCGAGCGCGGGGCTCGCGGCATCGGCCGGCGGTCCGTAGCGCACGGCCAGGTCGACCTCGCCGCGCGCGACGTCGGCCAGGCGCTCGGTGGCATCCACGGTCAGCTGGATCTCGGGATGCGCGTCGTGCAGGCCGGCCAGCGACGGGATCAGGATCTTCGAGGCGAAAGCGGGCGTGACGCTGACCGAGATCGAATGGCTGACCTCGCTGAGTTCGCCGACCGCCTGCGCGAGCCGGTCGAAGCCGTCGCGCAGCACCGGGAACAGGCGCCGGCCGGGCTCGGTGAGGCTGATGGCGCGCGGCGTGCGGTCGAACAGCCGCATGCCGACCAGGCTCTCGAGGTGCCGGATCTGGTGGCTGATGGCGGTCGAGGTCACGCACAGCTCCTCGGCCGCGGCCTTGAAGCTCAGGTGGCGCGCGGCCGCCTCGAAGGCGCGCAGCGCATTGAGCGGTGGAGCTTGCCGCGGGTGGCCATGGTGCGGTTCGGGCTGGATGAGGAAAAAAACCGAGGCCGGGGCGGCGCCGATGCGGGCCCATGTATCGGCGGCGGGCCCGCGGCGCATCCGGTGCGTCCCGCAGGCGCGCCCTCGCTCAGTGGGCCGCGTGCGGCCGCTGCACCAGGTGGCAGTCCTCGGGATGCCACGAGGCGTAGAACTGGCGCCCCACGTCGAGCTCGATCTCCTCCAGGTCCTTGGCGTTGAGCTGCACCACGATCTGCTTGCCGCCCGAGGTCTCGAGGTGGCCGTTGACCGTCGAGCCGATGAACTCCTCGCCCACCAGGGTGCACGCAACCTCATTGGTGGCCCAGCCCGGTTGCGCGGTCAGCGAGATGCGGTCGGCGCGCACCACCAGGTCGATCGCCGCGCCGGCCGCGAGCGCCGCGCCGCCCTGCGCGCCCGCCTCCGCGGTGAAGCGGCCCTCGGGCGTGCGCAGCTCGAGCCGCGAGCCGTCGCGCGCGACCACGTCGGCCTGGAAGATGTTGTTGCCGCCGAGGAACTCGGCCACGAAGCGCGAGGCCGGCCGGTGGAACACCTCCATCGGCGCGCCGCACTGCGCCACCTCGCCGTTGGCCATGATCACCACGCGGTCGGCCATGGCGAAGGCCTCCGAATGGCTGTGCGTGACGTAGACGAAGGCGATGCCCAGCTCGCGCTGCAGCCGGGTCAGCTCGCCCTGCATCTTCAGCGACAGGTGATGGTCGAGCGCGCTCAGCGGCTCGTCGAGCAGCAGCAGCGGCGGCTCGGTCACCAGCGAGCGCGCGAGCGCGACGCGCTGGCGCTGGCCGCCCGAGAGTTCGTCGACGCGGCGCTGCGCGAAGTCGGCCAGGCCCAGGCGCGCGAGCCAGTCGGTGGCGCGCCGGCGGCGCTCGGCGCGGCCCACCTTGCGCATGCGCAGGCCGAACTCCACGTTCTCGATCACGCTGAGGAACGGGAACAGCGCGAGGCTCTGCCACACCATCGGCGTGTCGCGCTGCCAGGGCGCGAGGTCGCGCACCTCCTCGCCGTTGAGCCGGATCGAGCCGCTGCTCGGGTTCTCGAGGCCCGCGAAGCATGCGCAGCGTGGTGGTCTTGCCGCAGCCGCTCGGTCCCATGATCGCGACGAACTCGCCGCGCGCGATCTCGAGGTCGATGCCGCTCACGGCCATCACGCCGCCATAGGACTTGGAAACGCCGCTCAGTTGCACCAGCGGTGCGCGGCCGGATTCGGGGACAGGGGAGGAAGTCATGGCGTGGTGCCCTCTTTGCGTGGACGCGATGGAATGCGCTGCGATATGCGCTGGTTCAGCAGCACCTGGGCGATGCCCACGAGGCTGATGCTGACGATGAAGACCAGGGTGCCGATGGCGTTGATGCGCGGACTCACCTGTCCCTGGAGGAAGCCGAGCACGCGCACCGGCAGCGTCTCCTCGAGCCCGCCCACGAACCAGGCGATGGCGAACTCGTCGAAGGACACGGCCATGGTGAGCAGCCATGCGCCGAGCATGGCCGGCGCGGCGAAGCGCAGCACCACGTGCCACAGCGCGCGGCCCGGGCCGGCGCCGAGGTTCCAGGCCGCGGCCTCGAGCGAGGTATCGATCTGCGACAGCCGCAGCCGGATCAGCGCCACCGCGAACGGCGTGCAGATCACGACATGCGCGATCACGATCGAGAAGCGGCCGCCGGCCAGTCCGATGCGGGAGAGGTAGGCCAGCATCGCGAGCCCGAGGATGATCGCGGGCACGGTCGGCGGCAGCAGCCCGAGCGCGAGGTACAGCCGCTGACCGAAGAAGCGGTAGCGGTAGTCGGTGTAGGCCGCGGCGAAGCCGATCAGCGTGGCCAGAGTGGCCGAGGCCAGGCTCACCACGATGCTGTTGACCAGCGCCTCGCGCACCAGCTCGTCGCCGAACACGGCCTCATACCACTCGAGCGTGAACGATCCCAGCGGCAAGGTCGGGAAGCGGTCGGAGTTGAACGAGAACACGAAGCTGGCGCCGATGGGCGCGAACAGGAACGCGAGCACCGCCACCACGTAGGCCGCGAGCAGCGGCCGCACCCAGCGCGCGGCGCTCATTTGCGCCCCCGGTAGGCGTACGAAGTCATCGCCAATGCCACCGCCATCAGCGTGGCAATCATCAGCACGGCCAGCACCGCGGCGCGCGGCCACTGCTGGCCGGCCTTGGTGGTGTCGATGATCAGCAGGCTCATGGTGGGCGCGGTGCCGCCGCCGAGGTACAGCGGCGAGACGAAATCGCCGAAGGCGAAGATGAAGCAGAACAGCGCCGCCACCACCAGGCCCACGCGCGCGGCCGGGATCACGACCTGGAACACGCTGCGCAATGGCGCGCAGCCGAGATTGCGCGCGGCCTCGACCTGGCTGCGGTCCACCAGCAGCAGGCTCATGGTCTGGATCAGCACCACCAGCGGCAGCGTGAGCGTGAGGTAGCCGATCTGCGTGCCCAGCGCGGTGTTGAGCATGCGCGCCGGCCCGAGCCCCAGCGCGCCGAGCAGCGCGTTGATCACGCCCTCGTCGCTCAGGAAGATCTGCCAGGCATAGACGCGCACCAGGTAGCTGGTGAAGAACGGGATCACCAGCAGGAACATGCACAGCCGCCGCCGGCGTTCCGAGAGCTGGAAGGCGATCGCGAACGAGGCCGGGAACGCGATCAGCGACGCCAGCACGGTGGCGAGCAGCGCGTAGCCGAAGGTGCGCGCATAGGTCTGCCACACATGCGGCTGGCCCAGCATGCGCTCCCAGTTGATCCACGCGAAGGCGGGCTCGATGCGGAAGTCGCGCACCGTCCAGAAGCTCAGCACCAGCAGGAACAGCAGCGGGCCGAGGAAGAAGGCCAGCTGCCACGCGGGCAGCGGCAGCGCATGCAGCAGCGCGAAGCGGCGCCGGCGCGCGCGCTCGTGCCGGGCGGCCTTCGCCCGGTCGGTGGCGACCGGGGTCGTCGCCGGCAACGGCGGGCCCGCCGTGGAAGTGAGGGTGTTCATGGCGTGCTCCCCGGCTCAGGCGTTCTTGTAGCGCGACCAGAAATCGCTCCAGTCCTCGAGCGACTGGCGTACCGGCAGCGCGCGGTTGGTGATGCGGCCTTCGCGGATGTCGTCCATCGCGTTGCGCTTGCCGGGCTCCATGCGCGAGCGCTTCGCCTCCTGCGGCTGCTGCTGCGCGAGCAGTTCCCAGCCCTTGCGGTTGGGCACCAGCGCCGGATAGGCCTGCATGGTGGCCGAGCGCACCTGCCCGGGCGGCGAGGCCATGTACTGGATGAAGACGCGGGCCAGCTCGGCCTTCCTCGAGCCCTTGCCGATCGAGAACGACTCGGTCCACTGCAGCCCGCCTTCGTCGGGCAGCACGGTGCGCACGGTGGCGCCGTTCTTCTCGAGCACGCCGGTGATCCAGTCGCCGATGCCGGCCATCAGCACCATCTGGCCATTGCGCAGCGAGGCGAAGGTGCCGCCGTAGTCGAAGAAGCCGCCGACATTGCGGCGCATGCCCATCATCTGCTGCTGCACGCGGCCCCAGGCGGCGGCATCGATGTCGAAGGGCTTGCGCTGGCCGTCGAGCAGGCTGGCCTGGCCGATGCTCGGCAGGTGCCAGTCGAAATGGCCGACGCGGCCCTTGTACTTGGGGTCGGCATAGACCTTGTAGCTGCGCGCCTCCTTCTCGCTCACGGCCGTGGTGTTGTAGGCCACGCCGAGGAAGCCGAAGCGGATCATCACCGCGTAGAGCTTGTCGCCGTCCCAGTGGCCGGGGAAGCGATGGAACTCGGGAAAGAAGTCGTCGAACGGATAGTCGGCCGGCTGCAGCCGCTCGACATGGCCCGCGCGCACCAGCTGCTGCACGTACTCGGCGTCGGCCTGGATCAGGTCGTAGGTGCCGGGCGGCGACTGCGAGATCAGCGCGAGCATGTTGTCGCCGCCCACGTAGTATTTGGGGCGGATCTTCACGTTGTGCTGCGCCTCGAACTCGGCCACCACGTCCTTCTCGGCATGGCCGTACCACGCAAGCATGGTGAGTTCGGTCGGCTTGGCCTGCGCGAAGGCACGCTGCGCGAGGCCGGGCAACGCCAGCGCGGCACCGGCCGCGGCCGCGCCGCGGATCAGCCGACGCCGCACGGGATGCACGACGCTCGCGTCGTCGGGCGAAGCCGGTGCGTCGGACACGGCGAAAGGAGGATTCTTCATGGACTTGTCTCCGGGGTTCGGTTCGTCGAAGGCCGCGATGGATGCGGCCGGGGTCGAAGCTTCGGGGCCGCGGGCCGCGGCGACAACTGATGAGTTCTCGGCGTCGGGCTGAGATTTGTTCGTCGTGGCACCTGCGCACGGGCCATGGGTGAGCGGGGCTCATCCCCGGCTGAGAAATTCCCGTTTGTCGCGACCGGGGTCCGCGCGAACACTCGCCGCCACGCACCACGGAGACCAAGCGCTTGGACTGGATCAATCCCCACTACACCGACAACGGCCACGCCGACGGCGAGAACGACACGCTGCACACGCCGATCTCGCCCGACGGCACGCCCGAGCCCGGGCAGCTCTACACCCTGCCCGCGCGGCAGGGCCGCGCGGTCGCGCTGCGGCGCGGCCAGCAGCTGGCGCTGGTCAACACGCACGGCACCCAGGTCTGCGACCTCTGGGCCTTCTGCCGCAACGGCCTGCATGAGGCGCTGTCGATGGAGCACCTGCGCGCCGGCCTCGGCCGCACCACGCCGCGCGTGGGCGACGAACTCCTCACCAACCGCCGCCGCGCGATCCTGCGGCTGGTGGAGGACAGCTCGCCCGGCGTGCACGACACGCTGATCGCGGCCTGCGACCTGCCGCGCTACCCGCGCGCTGGGCGTGCACGGCTACCACGACAACTGCAGCGACAACCTGCGCCTGGCACTGCGCGCCATCGGCCTTCGCACCACCGAAGTGCCGGCGCCCTTCAACGTATGGATGAACAATCCCGTGGCCGCCGATGGCACCATCGGCTGGGCGCCGCCGGTGTCCAGGCCCGGCGACCGCACGGTGTTCGAGGCCTGCCTCGACTGCGTCGTCGTGATGTCGGCCTGCCCGCAGGACATGGTGCCGGTCAACGGCGCCGACTGCGTGCCGAAGGCCCTGCAGTTCTGCGTGACGGGGGCCGCCGCATGAGCAAGTCGACGAGCAAGGAGATCCTCTGCGCCTACAGCGTGGACTTCGATGCCGTGGCCGGCTGGCTCGGTTCCTACGGCGGCCAGGATTCGCCCAGCGATGTGTCGCGCGGCTTCTTCGCGGGCGAGGTCGGCGTGCCGCGCCTGCTGAAGCTGTTCGCGAGCCGCGGCATCGCCACCACCTGGTTCATGCCCGGGCACTCGATCGAGAGCTTCCCCGCGCAGGCGCGCGCCGTGGTCGAGGCCGGCCACGAGGTCGGGCTGCACGGCTACACCCACGAGAACCCGACCGCCATGAGCCGCCAGCAGCAGGCCGACGTGCTCGACCGCTGCATCGCGCTGATCACCGACCTCACCGGCCGCGCACCGGTGGGCCACAACGCGCCCTGGTGGGAGTTCAGCGCCGACACGCTCGAGCTCCTGCTCGAACGCGGCATCGCCTACGACCACAGCCTGATGCACCGCGATTTCGAGGCCTACTTCCTGCGCCGCGGCGACCGCTGGACGCCGATCGACTACGGCCAGCCCGCCGCGAGCTGGATGAAGCCGGTGGAGCGCGGCACCGAGACCTCGCTGCTCGAGATTCCCGCCAATTGGGAGCTCGACGACATGGAGGCGCTGCTCTACATCAAGTCCTTCGCCAATGCGCAGGGCTACGTGGGCGCGCGCAACCTCGAGGTGCAGTGGCGCGACCAGTTCGACTACGTCTGGCGCGAGTACGACTTCGCGGTGTTCCCGATGACCATCGATCCCGACGTGTCGGGCCGCGCGCAGGCGGTGCTGATGCACGAGCGGCTGATCGACTACTTCCTGAGCAAGCCCGGCGTGCGCTTCTGCACCTTCGCCGAGATCGACCGGCGCGTGCGCGAACGGATCGCATGCGGCGCCTGACGGTCGCGGGCCTCGCGGCGGATTTCCGACGCGGCGCGCGCAAGCCGTCGGAGGTGCTCGACGGCTGCCTCGCGGAGGCGGCGCTGCCCTGCGCGCAGTCAATCTTCATCGCGACGACCGCCGAACGCGCCCGCGCCGAGGCGGCCGCGGCCGACGCGCGCCTGGCGCGCGGCAAGGCCCTCGGCCCGCTCGATGGCATGCCCGTGTCGTGGAAGGACCTGTTCGACCTCGAGGGCCTGCCGACCACCGCCGGTTCGCGCGTGCTGCCATCGGCGCCGCGCGCGGCCGACGCGGCGGCCGTGGCCCGCCTGCGCGCGGCCGGCGCGGTGTGCGTGGGCAAGACCAACCTCAGCGAATTCGCCTTCTCGGGCCTGGGCCTGAACCCGCATTTCGGAACGCCCGCCAATCCCTTCGGCAGCGAAGCCGAACCGCGCGTGTGCGGCGGCTCCTCGAGCGGCGCGGCGGCCTCGGTCGCGCGCGGGCTTTGCGCCATCGGCATGGGCACCGACACCTCGGGCTCGGTGCGCGTGCCGGCCGCCTTCACCGGCCTGTGCGGATTCCGCGCGAGCCGCGGCCGCTATCCGATGGCGGGCCTGCGCGGCCTGTCGCCGCTGCTCGACACCCTCGGCGTGCTCGCGCGGGGCGTGGAGGACATCGCGCGCGTCGACGCGGTGCTCGCCGCCCGCACGCGGCCGGACGAAGACATCGGCCCGCCGCGCATCGTGCTGCTCGACGACTTCATGGACGACACGGTGGACGCGGCGCAGCGCGCCCATTGCCTCGCGCTGTTCGAGCGGCTGCGCCGCTCCGGCTTCGCCGTCTCGCGCGGTCGCGCCGCGCCACTGACCGCCGCGCGCGAGGCCATGGCGCGCCGACGGCACGGTGGTGGCCGCGCATGCCTTCCATCGCCACCGCGCGTTGCTCGACGGCCCAGAGGCCACGCGCATCGATCCGCACATCCGCGCGCGCCTGGAAAGCGCGCGCGGCTTCCTCGCGGCCGACTACCTCGCGCTGCTCGCGGCGCGCGACAGCGGGCTGCGCGCGCTGCGTGCCTGTGCGCCCGGAACGCTGTTCATGTTCCCCACCACGCCCATCGTCGCGCCCACGATCGAGCACGCCTCGGACCCCGCGCGACACGCGGCCCTCAACGCGCGCGCGCTCGCCCATTGCATGGTGGGCAGCCTGCTCGACATGCCGGGCATCGCGATGCCCAGCGGCTTCGATGCGCGCGGACTGCCCACCAGCGTGCTCTTCAGCATGCCGCGCGGCCGCGATGCGGAGCTGCTGCGCGCCTGCGCGTGCATCGAGGCGCTAGGCGCCACCGAGGCCGGTATGAGGTGACGCCCCGCGCCGCCTCGCCGGCATCGCGCAGCGAGGCCAGGAACTCCGGCCAGCCGCGGGCCGGGCGGCCCAGCAGCATCGAGAGCACGCGCGCGTTGCCCGCGGGCATGCCGTGGCGGTCGTAGTCGTCGAACATGGCGAGGATCTGCGCCACCTCCTCGTCGCGGAAGCGCTCGAAGAAGGGCTGCCCACGCGCGTGGGCGAGGTAGGCCTCGGGCGACTCCTTCACCGCCACCACCGGCCGGCCCAGCGCCTGTGCCATCAGCGCGGCGATCTGCGTGCGCGACAGATAGGCATCGGTCCCCACCAGCTCGTAGGTGCCCAGGGCATGGCCCGGCTCGGTCAGCACGATTGCGGCTGCCTCGGCCACGTCGTCGAGGTCGACCCAGGTCAGGCGCCGCGCGGGATCGTAGGGCAGCAGCCAGCGGCCGTCCCTGGCGATCGAGGGCCAGGTCCAGCTCACGTTCTGCATGAAGTTGGTCGGCAGCAGCACGGTGTAGGGCAGGCCGCTGCGGTAGAGCTCGCGCTGCACGATCTGCTTGGCCCAGTGGTAGTTGATGTTGTCGAGGTAGGGCGCGATCACGCCGTGCAGCACGAAGTGCGAGATCCCCGCGCGCGACGCGGCCGCCACCATGCGGCGGCCGAGTTCGGGCTCGTCGAGCGTGAGGCTCGGCGCGATGTGATAGACGCTGTCGGCGCCCTCCATGGCGCGCAGCAGGTCGGCGCTGTCCCATTCGTTGCCGATCACCGGTTCGGCACCGAGCGAGCGCACGCGCTCGGCGGATGCGGCGCGCTTGACCAGCGCACGCGGCCGCACGCCGCGCGCCACCAGTTGCCGGATGAGGCGCGTGCCGGTCTGTCCGCTCGCGGCGGTGATGAGGATGGTCTTCGTCACGTTCGGGTTCCTTTTTTCATTCGACGCGGATGTCGTTGTCGCGGGCGACCTTGCCCCACTTCTCGTACTCGCTGCGCGTGATGGCGGCGAACTCCTCGGCCGTGTTGCCCACCGCCTGGAGACCGAGCTGCGCGATGCGCGCGGCCACGTCCGGATGCCGCAACGCGCGCACCGCGTGTGTGTTCAGGGTGGCCACCACCTCCTGCGGCGTGCCGCGCGGCACGAAGAAACCCTGCCAGCCGTCGGCGCGGTAGCCGGGCAGCAGCGAGGCCACGGGCGGTACCTCGGGCGCGAGCGGATGCGGCTGCGCGCTGGTCACCGCCAGCGCGCGCAGCTTGCCGGCCTTGATCAGCGGCAGTGCGGTGGTGGCCGGCTCGAACACCAGCGCGATCTGCCCGCCCATCAGGTCGGCCAGCGGCGAGCCTTTGTAGGGCACGTGGTTCATGCGCACGCCAGCGAGGCTGTTGAACATCGCCATGCGCACGTGCGCGCCCGAGCCCACGCCCAGCGACGCGAAATCGATGCTGCCGGGCTTGTCGCGCGCCTGCGCGAGCACGGCCGGCAGCGAGTTGAGCGCCGAGCCCGGAGCGGTCACGAGGAAATACGGCACCTGCACCACCTGGGTCACGGGCACGAAATCGCGGAAGTGGTCGTAGGGCAGCCGGCTGTAGATGTGGGGCAGCACGCCGACGATCGATTCGACCGACATGAAGACCGTGTAGCCGTCGGCCGGGCTGCGCGCCGCGGCCTCGGCGCCGATCATCCCGGCCGCGCCCGCCCTGTTGTCGACCAGCACCGGCTGGCCCAGGGTGCGCACCAGCGCATCGCCAACCAGCCGCGCCACGATGTCGGGCGAGATGCCGGCCGCGAAGGGCACGACGATGCGGATCGGCCTGGCCGGCCAGTCGGGGGCGGCGCGCGCCCAGGCGAGCGCGGCGCACAGCGCCGCGGCGGCCAGCGACAAGCGGCGCCGCGCGGGGTTCGGAATCGCATCGGTCATGGTGTCTCCTTCGTCTTGATCCTGTCCCGATCCCTACTCGAGCTCGAGCAGCTCGAAGGCCACGTGCGCCTGCTCGCCGGTCTGGATCGAGAGGAAGCGGCCCAGCGCCTGCACGTCGTTGAGCCAGGCGTACTTCTTCGAGGCGGTCTCGAACTGGGGCGTGACCACGTAGTACCAACGCGGCGCGTCGATCCGCTCGCCGGCCATGAAGCGCGACCAGCTCGCCTCGTCGGGCTTGCGCAGCACGCCGCCGTAGGTCACGTAGAGCAGCTCCCCGTCGTCGAGCCGGGCCATCATCCGCACATCGATGCGCATGCTGCCGTTGGGCATCACGCGCACCCAGTCGCCCGTGGGATCGATCACCTCGGCATTGATGCGGCCGCGCAGCGTGCCGCCGGCGCGCGAGGGAGAGAACACCAGCAGGTTGGCGCTCGGCGCCTGCGGCGCGTGGAGCGGTGCAATCAGCGTGGCGAGGAATTCGGTGCGCAGCGGCGGCAGCGCGCCGCCGGCGGGCGCGGCCGGCACGATGGGCGCGGCGAGCACGCCGCCGAACAGCCAGGCGACAGAGCGCAGGAGTGAGGTCAGGGTCATGGTGAAGAAGGAAGAAAAGGAGATCGGTGGGGAACAGGCCTGCATTTGAAATTCGTGCACTGCCTGCCGCAATGCCCCGCGATACACATGACTTTTGCGTCGGGCGCACTAAACTTCCGCGATGACCTCCCCGCGCTCCGCTTCGATTCCGGCCTCGGTGGTGACGCGGCAGGCCAGCCAGCTCGACGAGATCCAGGCCTTCGTCGCGGTCGGCCGGACCGGCAGCTTCTCGGCCGCGGCAGCCCTGCTGTCGAAGGACGCCTCGACCATCTCGCGGCGCATCGCCGCGCTCGAGCGCCGCCTCGGCGTGCGGTTGATCGCGCGCACCACGCGCCGGCTGGCGGTCACCGAGGCCGGCAAGAGCTACCTCGCGCGCATGGGCGCGGTGCTCGAGGAGATGGCGAACGCCGATGCCGAACTGTCGGCGCGCGGCGACCGGCCGCAGGGCCTGCTGCGCATCTCGTTGCCGCGCACCTACGGGCGGCTGTGGCTCGCGCCGCTGCTGCCGCGCTTCATGGCCGCCTATCCCGAAGTGCAGCTCGACGTGCGCTTCTCCGACCAGTTCGTCGACCTCGTCAGCGAGGACTTCGACGTCGCGGTGCGGCTCGGCGCGCTACAGAGCAGCAGCCTAGTGGCGCGCAAGGTCGGCGAGGTGCGCCGCCACGTCTACGCCTCGGCCGCCTACCTGGGCGCGCACGGAATGCCGGCCGCGCCGCGCGAGATCGCGCAGCACCGCTGCCTGGGCTTCGCGGGCTACCAACGCAGCGCCGAATGGTCGCTGCGCAAGGGCCGCCAGCGCGTCACCGTGGGCGTGAAGCTCGCGATGCATACCGACGACTCCGATTCGCTGATCACCGCCGCGGCCGAGGGCGCGGGGCTGGTCATCGCCACCGGCTGGCTGGTCGAGAAGCATCCGCTGGGCGGCAAGCTGCGGCCGGTGCTGCCCGACTGGGAGGTCGGCGAGCCCGGTGCGATCTACATCGTGACGCCCACCGCGAGCTTCCTGCCCGCGAAGGTGCGCGTGTTCATCGAGATGGTGAGCGGCGCGCTGCGGCGCTGAGGGCCAGGCTCAGGCGTCGCGCGCGCAAGCCAGCATCAGCTCGCGCAGCCACTCGTGCGCCGGTGAATGGTCGGTGCGTGGATGCCAGACCATGCGCACGTCGAACAGCGGCAGGTCCAGCGGCAGGTCGAAGGCCTCGACCTCGGCCATGCGCGACATGCGGCGCGCGAGCCGCGCCGGCACGCTGGCCACCATGTCGGAGGTCTCGAGCACGAAGGGCAGCGCGAGGAAGCTCGGCTTGATCATCTGCACGCGCCGACGCAGGCCGTGCGGCTCGAGCGCGGCATCGATCTGCACGTTGTAGATCTGCGAGGCATCGGGCTCGATCGTCACGTGCGGCAGCGCGCAGAACGAAGGCACGTCGAGCGCCGCGCCATGCACCGGGTGCGAGCGCGCGGCCAGGCCCAGGAAGCGGTCGGAGAACAGCTTGCGGCCCTTGACGTAGGTCGGCGCGTTCGGGAAGTAGGTCAGCGCCAGGTCGAGCTCGCCGGCCGCCATCATCTCGCCGAAGTGGTGCGGGTTGGTCTGCAGCATGTGCACCCGCACGCCCGGCGCCTCCTGGCGGATGCGGCGCATCACCGAGGGCATCATCAGCAGGTCGATGTAGTCGATGACGATGAGCCGGAACACCTGCGTCGAGGTCGCGGGGTCGAAGCGCACGGGCTCGGTCAGGCGCTCGAGCGCGGCGATCGCCTCCTGCACGCGCGGCCACAGCACGAGCGCGAGTTCGGTGGGCATCCAGCCGGTGCCGGCGCGCATCAGCAGCTCGTCGCCCAGCAGGTCGCGCAGCTTGGCGAGCGACACGCTCATCGACGACTGGCTCATCTCGAGCCGCTCGCCCGCGCGCGTGACGTGCCGCTCGCGCATCAGCGCATCGAAGGCACGCAGCAGGTTCAGGTCGAGGTCTTGCAGCTTCATCGGGGGCGACAGCGGGGCGCGGGCGGGTAAACCCGCATGGATCATCACGAACGCGATGCCGGGCATCGGCGGCTTCGATGGACCGCGCGGCCGCGGCCTCGAATACTGGCGGCCATTATTCACTCCGCCAGAAAGATCGCCATGGCCATTCCCCAGATCCGTGTCACCCGCGAAGAGATGCGCCAGCGCGTCGCCTACTTCAAGGACCTCAAGGGCTTCGACGGCGGGCTGCCCGACAGCCGCCATCCGAGCGCCGAGCGCAAGCTCTACAACGCGGTGGGCTTCCAGCCGCCGCGCGGCAAAGGCGGCGACGAGGTGGTCTCGCCGGTCGGCGCGCAGGCGGCCGAGAACGCCGCCATCCGCATCAGCGAGGGCTTCAACCTCGGCTTCTGCGAGGCGAAGCCCGGCAAGGGTCCGATGATGCACAACCACGACACCAACGAGACCTTCATGCCGCTCACGGGCCGCTGGCGCTGTTCGTGGGAGCTCGACGGCCGCGAGGAATACTTCGACGTCGGGCCGTGGGACATCTTCTCGTTCCCGGCCGGCGTCAACCGTCGCTTCGAGAACATCACGCACGAGGAGCCGGGCAAGACGCACTTCCTGATGTTCGTGATCGGCGGCAACGCGCCCGAGGCGGATTTCACCGAAGAAGCCAAGAAGACGCTGCGCGAAGAAGGCCTGCTGGCCTGATGCACGCGACGGCCCACCGCATGACAACGATCGCCGAAGACCTGCCCGCGATGCCCGAGGCCCTGCGCCGCTTCGTCGCCGCGCAGCCCCTGCACCGCTTCACCGACACGCGGGGTTTGTCCTGGTCGCTGCGCGACAGCGGCGCGCGCGACGACACGGCCACCGCCGAGCCGCCGCCGCTGGTCCTGCTGCCGGGCGCGCTGGGCAGCGGCGACAGCGCCTGGCGCATCGCACAGACCTTCGCCGCCGAGCGCCGCGTGCTGAGCATCACCTACCCGGGCGGCGTCGCGCCCGAGCTGCTCGCGCTCGGGCTCGAGGAACTGCTGCGCGAACGGCGCACCGGCGCGGTCGCACTCTGGGCCTCGTCGTACGGCGCCTGGTGGGCGCAGGCCTTCGCGTTGCGTTTCCCTGATCAGGTGGCGGCGCTCTGGCTCGGCAACACCTTCGTCGACGGGCGCGACGTGGCGCAGCATCCGCTGTTCGATGCGCTCTGGCTCGCGGCCAGCGACAGCGCCACCGTGATCGCGCGCTGGGACCAGGCGCTGCGCGCGCGGCCCGACGACCTGCTGCGCGCGGTGCAGCTGCACATGCTGCATGCCGGCCTGCCCGCTTCGGACTTCCACGGGCGGCTGCGCCAGGTGGCGGGCGCGGCCGAGCTGCCGGCGCCGCAGGCGATCGCCAACACCGTGGTCTTCGAATGCGAGAACGACGCGATCATCGCGCCCGCGACCCGTGCCCGCGTGCGGGCGCGCTATCCGAAGGCTCGCCATCTCGCGCAGGCGCAGGGCGGCCACTACCCGCACATCGTCGCGGCCGACTTGCTGGTCGAGCGCATGCGCGACTGGCTGCAATGACAACACTCATGACACCTGCATCGACCCACGCTGAGGAGTTCCCCATGTCCGTCTCTCGTTCCCGGCGCCTCGCGCTCCAGCGCCTGGGCCTCGCGGCCCTGGCCGCCACCACGGGCCGCGCCGCCTTCGCGCAGGCCGCCTGGCCCACCAAGCCGATCAAGCTCGTCGTGCCGTTCTCGGCCGGCGTGTCGCCCGACGTGGTGGCGCGCATCCTCAGCGAGCCGCTGGGCCAGGCGCTCGGGCAGCCGATCGTCATCGACAACCGCGCCGGTGCGGCCGGCATCATCGGCGCCGAGGTCGCGGCGCGCAGTCCCGGCGATGGCTACACCCTCTTCATGACCGTCAACTCGATCATGGGGATCAACCCCAACGTCTACGCCAAGCTGCCCTACGACACCTTCCGCGACTTCGCGCCCGTGACGCAGGTCGCGCTGGTGCCCTATGTGCTGATCACCGGCCCGAACCAGCCCGACGCCAGCCTGCGCGAGCTGCTGGCGCGCGCCAAGGCCAAGCCGGGCTCGGTCGACTACGGCTCGCTCGGCGTGGGCTCGGGCCCGCACGTGGTGATGGAGATGATGAACAACATGGCCGGCGTGCAGATGGTGCACGTGCCCTACAAGGGCAGCCCGCTGGCCGACGTGATGGCCGGCCAGATGCCGATCGCCTTCGAGCCCGCGACCACGGCGATCCCGCTGGTGCGCAGCGGCAAGCTGCGCGCGCTCGCGGTGACGAGCCCGAAGCGCAGCGCGCTGCTGCCCGAGGTGCCGGCCGTGGCGGAACTGCTGCCCGGCTACGACGGCGACGGCTGGCAGGGCTTCTACGTGCCGGCCGCGACGCCCCAACCCATCGTCGCGCGCTACAACCAGGAGCTCGTGAAGATCCTGCGCAACCCCGAGGTCCAGCGCAAGCTCACCGAACTGGGGCTGGTGCCGGTGGGCAATTCGGTCGAGCAGTTCGGCGCGATCTCGCGCAGCGAGTTCGAGAAGTGGGGGCGCATCGCGAAGGCGAATCGGATACGCATCGACGGCTAGGGGAGGTCATCCGCAGACCGTTCCCGTCAGGCCGCGATGCTCGGCGACGACGACGGCCTGCGTCCGGGTGCGCACGTCGAGCTTCGCGAGGATGGCCTTCACATGCGTCTTGACGGTGCCAAGCTGGATGTCCAGCGTCCGCGCGATGTGCTTGTTGCCCGCGCCCTGCGAGATCAGGTTCAGCACGTCGCGCTCGCGCTTCGTCAACGGCGCGTGCACGAGGCTCTCGGCCATGCGCGCCGAGACCGCGTCGTCGTAGCAACGGCCGCCACGGGCCAGCGAGCGCACCGCATGAAGCAGGCGTTCGGCCGGGCACTCGAGCAGCAGGTAGCCGGGCACGCCACGGGTCAGCGCGCTGCGGATGTCCCACTCGCCGTCCCGCGAGGTGACGATCAGCAATCGCGGCGACGGCCCGTGCCGGAGCTCGGGCGATGGCGCCAGCGCCTCGATGCATCGCAGGCCCGTCGCGTAGTCGGCCACCAGCACATCGCAGCGAAGTTCCGCGGGCGCGGGCAAGGTGTCGCTCGCCACGGTCACCGAGAGATCGGCGTGGCCCTGCAGGGTGGCGCCCAGCCCCGCGCGAACGAGCGGCGATTCGTGGCACACGAAGACTTCCACGCGTGGAACCATGGTGATGACGCTTTCCGGTTGGGATGCGGACTCGAAGACGATGGCGCGCAGTCTGGAAGGGCCGTGTATCTCGACGGCATCACATTCGACCTCCTCATGTGTCATCTGACACACGGGCGGGCCGATCGCCGCTGCTGCTCGATAATCCCGCGCATCCCACTGGACACGACATGGCGCGACCTTCGACGGCCCCTTCGCTCCCGCACGAACTGCGCAAGGACCTCGACCGGGCCGAGGCGCGCTTCCACCACCTGGTGGAGGCCACGGGCGACGTGATCTGGATTACCGAGTGCGACCCCGAGCGCGTCGTGTACTGCAGCGAGAGCTTCGAGCAGATCTGGGGCTACACGGTCGCGCAGCTCTACCGCGAGCCGGGCCTCTGGATCCAGTGCATCCACGACGAGGACCGGGACCGGATCGGCCGGGCCTTCCACGACTGGCTCGCGCAACCGACCGAGCGCTGGGAGGCGGAGTTCCGGATCGTTCGTCCGGACGGCGAGCTGCGATGGATCCACGAGCGCGGTGTCGCCATGGTCGAGGGCGACGGCAAGCTGCGCGTCGTCGGCGCCTCGGCGGACATCACGCGGCTGCGGCTGACGGCGGCGGCGCTGCGCGAGTCCGAGGAGCGCTTCGCGCTGGCGGTGGAGGGCTCGGCCGACGGCATCTGGGACTGGGACCTGCAGACCGGCATGATGTTCATGTCCGAACGCGCGCAGTTCCTCTACGGACTGCCGCCGAGCGCCGATGCCTCGCGCCCGCGCGCCGAGTGGATGACGCTGGTGCTAGAGCCGCAGGCCGATGTCGCCGCCCGGCGCGATGCCATCGCGCGCTACATCGCCGGGGAAACCGACTCGCTCGATGCCGAATGGCTGTTCCGGCAGCCGGACGGCAGCGACCGCTGGCGAAGGATCCGCGGGCGTTGCCTGCGCAACCCCGAGGGCAAGGCGATCCGGCTGAGCGGATCGATCAGCGACGTGGACGCGCGCCGGCGCGAGCAGGCATCGCGCCAGCAGTCGCAGCGGCTGGAGGCGGTCGGCACCTTCGCCGGCGGCATCGCGCACGATTTCAACAACATCCTCGGCGCCATCCTCGGCTTCGGCGAGATGTCGCTGCGGCGGGCCCGCGCCGGAAGCCGCATGCGCCGCGACCTCGAATCGATCGTGACCGCCGGGGAACGCGGCCGCGCGCTGGTCGACCGCATCCTCGCCTTCAGCCGCAGCAGCGTCAGCGAGCGGGTGCGGGTTCATTTCGAGCAGGTCGCGCGCGAATCGGCGGACCTGCTCAAGCCGGCCTTGCAAGGCGAGATCGAACTCGCCTGCGATTTCCGGGCGGGAACGGCGGCAATCATGGGCGACCCTACCCAGGTCCACCAGGTCGTGGGCAACCTGGCGATCAATGCGATGCAGGCCATGCCCGACGGCGGAACGCTGCGCATCGCGCTCGCCTGCGAGTCCCTTCCGCAGGGCCGTTCGGCCACGACGGGCCCGCTGGCCTCGGGCGACTACGTCGTGCTGACGGTCTCCGATACCGGCATCGGCATCGCGCCCGAGAACCGGCAGCGCATCTTCGATCCGTTCTTCACGACCAAGGAAGTCAACGTCGGCACCGGCCTCGGCCTGTCGCTGGTGCACGGCATCGTGGCGGAACTGGGCGGTGCCATCGACGTCGCGTCGAGCCTGGGCTGCGGCAGCACCTTCGTCGTCTACCTGCCGAGGATGGGCGACGTGCCGGCGCCGCCGGCGATCGAGGCGCGGCGCCTGCCGCGCGGCGGCAAGCAGCGCGTCCTCGTGGTCGACGACGACCCGGCGCTGGTCCGCATGACCTCCCAGCTGTGCGCGGACCTCGGCTACGAATGGACGGCCTGCACCTCGGGTGCCGAGGCCGCCCGCCTCTTCGGCGAAGCGCCGGACCGCTTCGATGCCGTGCTCACGGACGAGCGAATGCCCGGCATGACGGGCATGGCGCTGCTGCGCCTGATGAAGGACATCCGCGAGGACCTGCCGGTCATCGTGATGAGCGGCTACCTGGGCGACACCCTGGTCCGCCGCGCCCGCGCGGAAGGTGCATCGCAGGTGCTGGCCAAGCCGGTCGCGAGGGCCGCGCTGGCCGCGGCCCTCTCCTCATTGTTCCCGGGCGCCGCCGGACGAACCACAAGCCGACGCGACCGCCGCCAGTAGCTCGTCCCGCGTATAGGGCTTGGGAAGAATGGCGGCGGCACCGATCCGGCGAGCGAGCAGCGGCGATGGCTGCGGCGCCTTTCGCTGGTGCGCCGACACCACCATCACCGGCGCCCGGTGCAGCGCGCGCAGCGCCTCGACGCGCCCGGAGGCACGGCCGGGGTTCGCGAGGTCCAGCATCACCAGGTCCAGTCCCGGCACCGGCGTGCGTTGGCGCTCGGCGAGCAAGACGACCGCGTGCCCCGCGTCGGACAGCCACCGGCTCGCCAGCTCCCGCATGAGAGAGTCGCCCTCGATGACCGCGATGCGAAAACAACCCCGCAAGATTTGAATCCTCAAGTCGTGCACCCCACGGGCCTCTCGCCGGACAATGAAGCCCGGGCAATCCGCCGAAGGACGCATGGTCGCCGACCCGTGCCGCAGATGGGTGCCTTTGTGTCGTTTGACATCTGCCGTTGCCTGAAGGAGCCCGTCGAATGCTGGAGAGCGATGCATTCACGCATGCCGCGCACGTGCTCGCGGTCGACGACGACCCGTCCATCCGCGAGCTGATCGTGCATTACCTCGGCGATCACGACCTGCGCGTCACCGCCGTCACCAGCGAGCGCGAGATGCGTTCGGTGCTCGCCCGCGACCCGGCCAACCTGGTCGTGCTCGACCTTCGCCTCGGACGCGAGAACGGACTGGAGATCGCCCGGGCGCTGCGCGCGGAGACGAAGCTGCCGATCATCATCCTGACGGCCCTGCAGGACGAGGCGGACCGCGTGATGGGCCTCGAGCTCGGCGCCGACGACTACGTCACCAAGCCTTTCTCGCCGCGCGAGCTGCTGGCGCGGATCCGTGCGCTGCTGCGACGCTCGCGCATGCACGAGACCGTCGCCGATGCCGTGGCCGACGTGCGCGCCTACCGGTTCGAGGGCTGGGAACTCAACGTGCGCCTGCGCAAGCTCCGGGCGCCCGCGGGCCACGGCGTCTCGCTGCGCAACGCCGAGTTCAACCTGCTGCTGGCCTTCCTGGCCTCGCCGCACCGCGTGCTCTCGCGGCAGCGCCTGCTGGAGCTGTCCAGGCTGCACGACGCGGAGGTCTATGACCGCTCCATCGACGTCATGGTCGGAAGGCTGCGCCGGAAGGTCGAGCAGGATCCCCGCAACCCGAGCCTGATCCTCACCGAGCGCGGGGCCGGGTACATCTTCACGCCGGCGGTCCACACGGTTCGCGGCTGATCCCTCGGCCCGTGGAGGCCCGGCGCGCAGGCTCCTTGTAAGGATTACGTAGACTTCATCGGCTACCTTGGGGCCACTCCTTCGTCCCTCCAGTCATCATGAATCTTCTGCGGCATGGCGACAGCAAGTTCCCCGAGGCACGGGTGCTCTGCTCCTCGAGCGGGCTGGGCTGGCGCGGGATTGCCGCGGAGATGCGCTCGCATCCCGCCGGCGACCTGCCGCCGTTCGTGTCGAGCCAGATCGAGATCACGATCGCGCCCGAGACCACGCCCGGCGCATCGGTGAGCCGCAAGGGCTGGGGACAGCGGCAGCAGACCCGGGTCGAGAAGGGCACCATCTGGATCAGCCCGATGGGCGTCGCCGAGGACGACATCCGGATCAGCCGCTACCTGCCGTCCATCTTCCACATCTACCTGTCGATGGACCGACTGCTCGCCCTGAGCGATCCCGAGGGCGACGCCGGCGCATCGCTGCACCACGTCCGCTACCTCGCGGGCGTGCGGGACGAATCGATCGTGCAGATCGGTCACGCCCTGGCCGAAGACATGAGGAATCCCTCTGCCGCGGGCCGCATGCTGGTCGACTCCCTGACCGCGGCCCTGGCGAACCGCATGGCCCGCGACTACTGCGACACGGGGATGCCGCGCGGCACCGCGGCGACGGCCGCGCGCGACATGCGACGCGTCCGGCTGGCGATCGATTTCATGCGTGCGCACCTCGACCAGCCCATCGGCCTGGACGAGATCGCCGCGGCCGTCGCGGTCAGCCCCTTCCATTTCGCGCGCCTGTTCCGTGCCTCGACCGGCCTTCCGCCCTACCGGTACCTCGCGAACCTGCGCATGGAGAACGCGCGGCGCCTGCTGGCCGATGGCCGGATGCCACTGGCGGAGATCGCGCTATCGATGCAGTTCTCGACGCCCGCCAACTTCGCGCGGGCCTTCCGGCAGGCCACCGGCGTTTCCCCGAGCGAGTACCGCCGCCAGTCGTCCTGACCCGTTTCAGGGTCGGGAGGACGAGCCCCGCTCCTCCTTTGGAGAGAGCTGTCCATCGCCAACGGGGAGGTTTGGCGACGCGCCGCGGCGGCGATGCTGACAGCCATGACGTCCTCACAGAATCTCCAGGCCCTCCATCCTTCGACCGCCGCAGGCGTGCCCGCGGGCACGTCGAGCGAAGGCACCGCCGCGCGCCGGGCATCGGGGCCCACGGTCTCGGCACCGACCTTGCGCATGCCGCTCGACGGGCAGGAGATCGCCTACCGCGTCATCGGGCACGGCACGGGCATCCCCTTGCTGCTGCTCAACCGCTTCCGCGGCACCATGGACCACTGGGACCCGAAGCTCATCGATGCGCTGGCGGCGAAGCGCCCGGTGCTCATGTTCGACCAGCCCGGGTTCGGGCGTTCCTCGGGCGTGCCCGAGGACTCGCTGCAGGCCTTCGCCGCCATGGCGACGCGCGTCGTCGCGCAGCTGAACCACCGGCAGGTCGACGTGATGGGCTTCTCGATGGGGGGCACCGTGGCACTGCAGCTGCTGCTGGACCATCCGGAACGGGTGCGCCGCGCGGTCATCGCCGGTTCCGGGCCCGGGCATGTGCCCGCCGAAGGCGGCGGCGTCGCGCCAGCGGATGCCTCCGTCTGGCAGGTGGCGACGAAGCCCGTCAACAGCGACGAGGACTTCCTGTTCCTCTTCTTCGAGCCGACGCCGACCAGCAGGGCAGCGGGGCAGGCCTATCTCGCGCGACTCGCGCAGCGCGAGGACGCCTTCGCCCGACAGGTGGAGCCCGCGGCCTGGCAGGCACAGCTCAAGGCCGCGATGGCCGTGGGCTCGGAAGGCGGTTCCCTGCTGCCGCGCCTGAAGGACGTGCCGCATCCCGTGCTGGTGGCCAACGGCCGCCACGACGTCATGGTGCCCACCTATGCCTCCTATGCGATGGCGCAGCGGCTGCCCCATGCCCGTCTCGTCGTCTATCCGGACTCGGGGCACGGCTTCCTGTTCCAGCACGCCGAGTCCTTCTCGGACGAGGTGAACCGATTTCTCGACGCGCCGTGAGCGATCGACATCCCACCGCTTTTTCAACCCCACCACGAGGAACCGCGACCATGCCCTGCATCACGACCAACGACGGCACCCAGATCTACTACAAGGACTGGGGCCAGGGTCAGCCGATCGTCTTCTCGCACGGCTGGCCCCTGTCGGGCGACGACTGGGACAACCAGATGCTGTACTTCCTGCACCAGGGATTCCGCGTCATCGCGCACGACCGCCGCGGCCATGGCCGCTCCACGCAGACGGCCACCGGCAACGAGATGGACACCTACGCGGACGACCTGGCCGCGCTCACCGCCGCGCTGGACCTCCATGACGCCGTGCACGTGGGCCACTCGACCGGCGGCGGCGAAGTCGCGCGCTACCTGGGCCGCCACGGCACGAAGCGCGTCGCCAAGGCGGTGCTCATCGGGGCGGTGCCGCCGCTGATGCTCAAGACCGCCGCGAATCCGGGCGGACTGCCGATCGAGGTCTTCGATGGCATCCGGGCCGGCGTCGCCGGCAACCGCGCCGAGTTCTACCGCGACATCACGCTGCCCTTCTACGGCTACAACCGCCCGGGCGCCAAGATCTCCGAGGGCATTCGCAACCACTGGTGGCTGCAGGGAATGATGGGCGGCATCAAGGCCCACTACGACTGCGTGAAGGCCTTCTCCGAGACCGACTTCACCGAGGACCTCCGGAAGATCGACGTGCCCACGCTGGTGATGCACGGCGACGACGACCAGATCGTGCCGATCGGCGCGGCGGGCCTGATGTCGGCCAAGCTGGTGAAGGGAGCCACGCTCAAGGTCTACCCCGGCCTGCCGCACGGCATGTGCGCGACGCATCCCGAGGTGATCAACGCCGACCTGCTGGCGTTCATCAAGGGCTGAGCCGCCCATGACGCCAAGGAGAAGCACATGTTCGGCCTGACGACGCTCGGCGCCATCCATACGGCGATCAGCCTGGTCGCGCTCGCGGCCGGCGCCTCGGCGCTGCTGCGCCACCGCGAGATCCCCGCCCGCACGATGCTGGGCCAGACCTACATCTGGGCCACGGTGCTCACCTGCCTCACGGGCTTCGGGATCTTCCAGCGCGGCGGCTTCGGCGCACCCCACGTGCTGGGCATCCTGACGCTGGCGGTGCTGCTCGTCGCGGCGGTGGCCGGCAGGACGAACGCCTTCGGCCGCGCTTCGCGCTACGTGGCAACCATCGCGTACTCGACCACGTTCTTCTTTCACCTGATCCCGGGCCTGACCGAGACCTTCACGCGCCTGCCCGCGGGCGCCCCGCTGTTCAGCAGCCCCGAGGATCCAGCCCTGCAGAAGACCGTGGGCGCCTGCTTCGCGGTGCTGATCGTGGGTTGCCTGCTGCAGGTGCGACGCCTGCGTGCCGAATCGGCACCGACGGCGGCGGGCCTCGCGCAGCCGCAGCGCCCTTGCGCTTCTCCTCCTCCCATGAACCTTCCATGAGCCTCGCCATGAACAAGCCTCTCTGCCTCCTGATCGCCGCCTTTCTCGCATCCAGCGCGTACGCCCAGACGAAACCGGGCGAACTCGACCCCACCGGACAGGGCCGACCGGCCGCGCGCGCCGAAGCCAAGGTGAAGGCCCGGCCGGCCGGCCAGGTCAAGGCGCCCGGCGGCGACGAACCGAAGACCGAGGAAGGCGGCGCGATCGGCACGGGCCGCGCGGCCGTCGCTGGCGACGCCCGTGCCCACACGCGGGACGAGCGCCGCCGGAACAAGGACGGGAGCCTCAAGCGCCGCACCACGCAAGGTGGCACGCCACAGTAGGGCCGGGAGGGCCGTGGGCAGCAGTCACCATGATTCCCCTGACCCTCTGGTGAGTCGTCCGCCTGCGTTGCGGCATTCCGCTGATGGCGGCCGTGTCGATCTACAGCATGGAAGGACTCACGGGCCGCGCTGTTCGGGTTCACCTGCGCGAGCGTGATGCCGCTGTTCGCGGTGATCGCGCGCGGCAACGGCCGATCGCCGCAGCCGTCTGAACGGCGTCAGGCCGGCCTCTCGAACGCCTCCGATCGCCAAAGGCCACCAGGTCTCAGGACACGACGCCCCGCGATCGATAGAGCTTGGCGTGCGCCATCGTGTATTCCGCCAGCGGCCCCAGCCTCGCCTGCGTCACGTCGAATTGCTCCGGCGGCTTGACGTAGGCGTGAACGGTCTGCCGCTGCCCAACGGCATCGCCAACGCCTTCGACAGCGATCGGGACACGCCGATAACCGTCCGACGCGTCGATCCTCTCGAGCAGGTCCATGGCGGCCAGCGCCGCGTCGTCGACCTCGAACAGCTGACCGACGATGCGCTCTCCTGCGCCGGGCAGGAAAACCAGCCAGGGCGAGAAGCGCTCGCCCATCAGGTACAGCGGATAGCGCTCCCGCGTGACGAAGTCGCCGGGGATGCGCCGGCCGCGGTTGGTGGCGAAGTTGGGGTAGCCCTCTTTCAGGGTGCCGAAGACGAAGACGAGATTCGATCCGACAGGGGTCGACGCCTTCGGCGTCGCCTCGCTGGAGTCCATCGGCCTGCCACGTAGGTGGGCCTCGATCTGCTCCGGCGCATGAACGGCGGCAAACTCGCCGCGCTTCATTTCATCGATCGACTGGAGCAGGTTCTGCTCGAACTGCTCCACCTCGTTATCCCTGGTCCTTGGCATCGATGGCCTCCTTCAGCCGAATGTAGTTCAAGCCCTCGCCGTCTTGTTCGCATCGCCGGATGCGATCCGCCCCGCCAACGCCAGCAGATCCCGATCCCTCCCCCGCCCCGCGATCAACCCCAGCCCCACGGGCAGGCCATCGACCACCCCCAGCGGCAGGCTGACCTGCGGCAAGCCGCACAGCCCCGCGATGCAGGTATGGGCCAGCACGCGCATGCGGGTCTGCGCATCGGGCTGCGCCGATGCGCCCAGCAGCGGCGCCACGTCGGGCGCGGTCGGCAGGCACAGCACGCCGTCGTGCGCGAGCAGGTCGTCGATCCTCGCGCGCAGCGCGTCGGCCTCGCGTTGGGCGGCATCGATCTCCCGGGTCGTGACCTGCGACACTGCACGCAGCCGCGCCGCGATCTCGGGCGCCATCGACGGCCGGGTGCGCTCGAACCATTCGCCATGCGTGCGCCAGACCTCGGCGCTCTGCAGCACGCGGTAGGTCTGTGCCGCGGCGGCCAGCGGCAAGCCTCGCGCGGGCGCATCGAAGGCCAGGTCCAGCGACGCGAGGCGATCGAGCGCGGGACGAAGTGCTGTCGCCACGCCCGGCGCGGCATCGTCGAAGGCATCGGCCATCGGCACGACGCGCCGCAGTGGCCGCGCCTCGCCCGGCGGCAGCAGCACCGCGCCCACGCGCTCGAGCACCGCCGCGGTCGCGGCGAACCAGCCGACCGTGTCGAAGGCCGGCGCCAGCGGCGTGACGCCGTGCGCCTCGATCGCGCCATGCGTGGGCCGCAGACCGTACAGACCGCAGTAGCTGGCCGGGATGCGCACCGAGCCCGAGGTGTCGGTACCCAGCGCGAAGTCGACGCAGCCACCGGCCACGGCAGAGGCCGAGCCGCTCGACGAACCGCCGGGCACGCGGCCGGGCGCGCGCGGGTTCAGCGGCGTGCCGTAGTGCAGGTTCTCGCCCGCGAGCGAGAACGCGAGTTCGTCGCTGAGCGTTCGCCCTTGCAACCGCGCGCCGGCCTCGAGCAGGCGCGCGACCGCGGGTGCGTCGGCCGTGGCCGGCGCATGCGTGCGCAGCCAGTCGGGATTGCCCGCGCGCGTGACGTGGCCCGCGAGGTCGAACACCTCCTTGGCGGCGAAGCCGAGGCCGCTCAACGGGCCATCGCCGCACGGATCGCTCGGATCGCGCGCGAACGAAGTATCGAGCCCGAAGCGTTCCGGACTCTCGAAAGGAGCGCGGGCCATCACTCGGCCGGATCCGAAGCGCCGCGATCGGGCGGCAAACCGTAGATCGCTTCCGCATGCACGATCGACTCGGCCATCGACGACACCGGCAACTGCTTGCGCATGGCCTCGCGCCGGATGATGGCGTAGGCCTCGTCCTCCGAGATGCCCTGGCGCGTAGCGAGGATCTTCATCGCGCGCTCGACGATGCGGCGCGTGCGCAAAGTCTCGTCGAGCTTGGCGATGCGGTTGAGCAGCCGCTCCTCGTAGCGGAACAGCATGCGCGCGACGTACAGCGTGGCGAGCACGCCGAAGGGACGAATCGGCTTGGGCAGCACGCCGTGCACGTTGGCGGCGGCCGCGGCCTCGAGCACGGCCGGGTTCTCGTAGGCCAGCAGCGCGATCAGCACGGCGTGCGAGGAGCCGGCCAGCCACGGGTGCGCGGCATCGCGCTCCGACTGGATGCTGAAGAACACGGCCTCGGTGCCCTCGGGCAGGTGGTTCGGCTCGGGCCACAGCGCGGTGACGCGGCAGCCGAAGCGGCGCAGCTGCTCGCACAGCACGCGGGCGTCCTCGTCGTCGGGATGGATGACGGCGACCCGGATGTCACGCAGGGAGCGCAGCTGGATCGGATCGGGCGTCATCAGAGGATCTTCCGTTCGTAGGCGACGAGGTAGGGATCGGGGCGGACGATGGAGGCATCCTCCCACAGCAGGTCGAAACCGCCATCCTCGCGCGAGCGCCCGATGCGGGCCTTGAGCGCGGTGTGGTTGGTGTCGGCGTCGATCTCGACCTCGCCCTGGGCCGAAGCATGGCGCGTGCCACCGAGGCTGCGCACGATGCGGTCGGGGTCGGGCGCACCCTCGCGCGGCACGGCGCGCGCGAACAGGTGCACCTGCAGGTAGCCGGCCTCGGCATACATGTTGGGCCGGCGGCCGGCGCCGTAGCGCTTCTCGTAGAGCGCGGTGAAGCGCGCGCTGGCCGGGCTCTCGATGCCCGCGAAATAGGGCGCGACCGTGAGGTGCCCCGCGCGCGCGGCCGGGCTCAGTGCCGCGATCTCGGCCTCGCTCGCGGTGAGGCTCGCGATCGGATGCTCGGCCGAGGTGGCGCCGATGGCATGGCAGGCGGCATAGAGCCGCGCGGTGTCGGCGCCCACCACGGTGCTGAGCACCACGTCGGGCCGCGCGGCGGCGATGCGCTCGGCCACCTCGGCGAAGGCGCTGTCGGGCGCGCCCATGGGCAGGTAGGTCTCGCCCGCGACGCTGCCCGCGCTCTCGAGCAGAAACTCCTTCGCGATGCGCGAGATCTCGCGCGCGAACACGTACTCGGAACCGACCAGGAAGAAGCGCCGCCCGTGGTGCGCGAACAGGTACTTGATCAGCGGCACGATGGTCTGCGCGGGCGTGGGCCCGGTGTAGATCACGTTGGGCGAATACTCGAAGCCCTCGTACACCGAGGGATAGAACAGCACCGCGCCATGGCGCTCGACCACCGGCAGCACGGCCTTGCGGCTGGCCGACGAGCAGCAGCCGAAGATGACCGGCACCTGGTGGTGCAGCACCATGCGGCGCGCGATGTCGCGGTAGCTCGCGGGATCGGGGCCCGGGTCCTCGATGATCGGCACGATGGGCCGGCCCGCGACGCCGCCGCCCGAGTTGATCTCGTCGATGGCGACCAGCGTGCCGCTCAGCAGCGCCTGCTCGGTCACGGCCATGTTGCCGGTCTGGGCGAACAGCACGCCCACGCCGATCTCATCGGACATGCGTGCCCTCCTCCTGGCCCATGGCCATCGCATGGCCGGGCCGCATCGCATGCCAGGCGGTGTCGTCCTGGAAGGCCGCGGCCAGCCCGAGCAGCGCGAACTCGCCGCCAGGGTGGCCGATCAGCGTGAGGCCCACCGGCAGGCCCGTGTCGCCGAAGCCGCAAGGCAGGCTCACCGCCGGCAGGCCGGTGAAGTTGGCGAGGCAGGGCATGGCGGTCATGGCGTCCTGGACGGTGGTCGTGCGGCCGGCGAATTCGATGCGCGATTCTGCCAAGGGTGGCGCGGTCACGGGCAGCGTCGGCAGCACGAGCGCGTCGAGGCCCGCCATGTCGCGCGCGAACGCGGCGCAGAAGGCGCCGCGGAACTGCTGCGCCGCGAGGTAGTCGACGGCCGACACGCTCTCGCCCGCATGCAGCAGCGCGCGCACGTCGGGGGCGTAGTGCCGCGCCCGGTCGTGCATCAGCGGACGGTGGAAGGTGCTGGCCTCGGCGTACATGATGGCCTTCCAGGCCGCGAACACCGCCGCCATGCCGCGCACCGGCACCGGCACGAGCTCGCTGCCGCGCTGGCCGAAGACTTCGAGCGCCGCCTCGAAGGCCCGGCCCACGTCGGGCGCGGTCTCGAAGCCCTCGCCCACCAGCACGCCGATGCGCAGCCGGGCGCGGCCGCGTGCCGCGCGGAACTGCGCGGCATGGCGCGACGAATCGCCGGCCGCGCCGGGCCACATCGCATCGAGCCCCAGCCACAGGTCCTCGGCGCTGCGTGCCATCGGCCCGGCGGCATCGAAGCTCCAGGCCAGCGGCAGCACGCCCTCGCCTTCGATGCGGCCGGTGCCCGGCTTGATGCCCGAGATGCCGCAGGCCGCGGCCGGAATGCGGATCGAGCCGCCGGTGTCGGTGCCGATGGCCAGCGGCAGCAGCCCGTCGGCCACGCAGGCGGCCGAGCCGCCGCTGGAGCCACCGGTGATCGCGCGCGGATCCCAGGGGTTGCGCGTGGCGCCATGGTGCGATCCCTTGTTGGTCGCGCCGTAGGCCCACTCGTGCATGTTGGTCTTGGCCACCACGATGGCGCCGGCCCGGCGCAGCCGCGCGACCAGCGGTGCCTCGCCCTGCAGCGGCGCGTCGGCCAGCACGGCCGAGGCCGCGCTGCTGCCGAGGCCGGCGGTCAGCACGTTGTCCTTCACCGCGATCGGCACGCCATGCAGCGGCCCCACGGGCAGGCCGCGCGCCAGCGCGCGGTCGGCCTCGCGCGCCTGGGCCATCGCGCCTTCGCGGTCGACGGCCACGAAGGCGTTGGTGCGTGCGGCACGGCGTTCGATGTCGGCCAGCCGGCGTTCGGTGAGTTCGACCGCGCCGAGCTCGCCGCGGCGAATCAGCGCGGCCAGCCGGGCCACGCCCGCGCTGTCGATGTCCTCGACGGAGGAGCGCTCAGCGATGGACATGATCGGTCTCCGTCGACGGTGGAACGAGCGCGAACCAGGCACGCGCCGGCATGTCGCGCAGGCCCGTGCGCAGGTCCTCGAGGATCGCCGCGACCTCTCCGCACAGCGCGGGGTCGAGCGCCGCGAGGCCTGCGGCGCGTCGATGCGCGGCCACGCTGTCGGCGTTCCATGGCGCCGCGATCTTGGTGGGAAGGTCTGCCATGGTCATGCCGCCAGCAGTTCGCGCAGCGCGTTGTCGATGAACGCGTTGTCGGGTTCGTGCAGGCCCTTGCCCGCCAGGTGCCCCCAGTCGGAAGGCAGCACGCGCAACTCGGCGTTGGGCATGTGCGCGACCTCGAAGGCCGAATCCTCGGGCGGAAAGTAGAGATCGCTCGACGATGGCATGACGATGGCGCGCGCCTTGATCGCCGACAGCGCCGCGACGAAGTCGCCCCGGTAGAGCGGGTTGTCGGCGATGTCGCCGTGCTGCCCGGTCCACAGCGACGCGACCAGATTGTTCGCATCCTTCGACAGCAGCCAGCCTTCCCAGAACTCGATCAGGAAGTCCTCGAGCGAGGCGAAGCCCAGTGCCTCGATGTCGAGCCGGTCGCGCAGGAACTTCTGCGAGAAGCCCCAGCCCGCGTACACCCGGCCGGCGGCGCGCAGGCCGCGCTCGGGCTGGCGATCGTAGAAGCCCTCGCGCCATTCGGCGTCGGCCTGCAGCGCGGCCTTCACGCCCGCGAAGAAGACCTGGAAGTGGCGCGACGCCCGCGCCGCGCCCTGGAACGGCAGCAGCCGCTGCACCATGTCCGGGTACAGCGCGGCCCAGTGGAACGCATGCACCGCGCCCAGCGACCAGCCCGTGACCAGCCGCAAGGTGTCGATGCCCAGGTGCTCGGTCACCAGCCGGTGCTGCTGCACCACGTTGTCGTAGACGGTCACGTCGGGGAAGCGGCCGCGGTCGTTGGGCGCGGGCTGGTTGCTCGGCGAGCTCGAGACGCCGTTGCCGAAGGAGTTCGGCACGACGATGAAGTACTCCGACGGATCGAGCGCCTTGCCGGGCCCGATCAGCCATTCGTTGTCGGCGTGCGTGCTCGCGAACCAGGTCGGGTAGACGATGGCGTTGTCGCGCCTGGCATTGAGCTTGCCGTAGGTCTTGTAGGCCAGCTTCGCGTTGCGCAGCATGCGGCCCGATTGCAGGGCGATGTCGCCCGCCTCGAAAATCTCGTGGTCCATGGTGTTCGTTCCTCTCTTTGGATGTGTGCGTGGATGTGGGGGCTCAGACGCCGAGCAGTTCCTGCAGGAGCGCGCGGTCGCCCTCGAGCTCGGCCTTGCGCGTCTCGCGCACGATGCGGCCCTGGTCCATGACGTAGGCGCGCTCGGCGATCGAGAGGCAGAAGTTCAGGTCCTGCTCGGCAACCAGCACCGACAGGCCGTCGCGGCGCAGCCGCAGCAGCACCTCGGCGATCTCGTCGACGATCGAGGGCTGCACGCCCTCGGTCGGCTCGTCGAGCAGCAGCAGCTTCGGCCGCGTGGCCAGCGCGCGCGCCATCGCGAGGATCTGCTGCTGGCCGCCGCTGAGCCGGCCCGCGAGGTCGTTGGCCTTGGGCACCAGCGCCGGAAAGTCGGCGAAGGCGCGCGCGATCGCCTCGGCGCGCGGATGGCCGCAGGCCACGGCCGCCAGCGCGATGTTCTCGCTGACCGACAGCCGCGGGAACACGAAGCGACCCTGCGGCACGTAGCCCAGGCCGCAGCGCGCGCGGTCGTCGGTGCGTTCGGGCAGCGGCCGGCCGTCGAGGCGCGCGCTGCCGCCCATGGACGTGGCCTGGCCGACCAGCAGGCGCATCAGCGTGGACTTGCCCACGCCGTTGCGGCCCAGCAGCGCGACGATCTCGCCGCGCCCCACGCGCAGGCTGGCGCGCTCGACGATCGATGTCTTGCCGTAGCCGCCGCTGATCTCAATGGCTTCGAACATGCTGCTGTCTCCCGAGATAGATGTCCAGGATGCGTTCGTCCTGGCGCAGGGTGTCGAGGTCGCCCTGGGCGAAGACCTCGCCGCGGTGCAGGACGGTCACTTCGGCGTCGAGCGTGCGCACGAAGGCCATGTCGTGCTCGACCACCACCACGGCCGCCGTTTCGGCGAGCACGCGCACCAGCTGCGAGAGTTCGCGGCGCTCGTCGCCGGTCATGCCCGCGGCCGGCTCGTCGAGCAGCACCACCGAGGGCTGCAGGCACAGCACCATGCCGAGGTCCAGCCATTGCTGCTCGCCATGCGAGAGGTCGGCCGCATCGCGCTCGGCCAGCGCCTCGAGGCCGAGCGCGCGCAGGGTGCGTTCGCTGAGCCGGTCGGCCACCGCGGCATCGCGGTCGCGGCTGTAGGCGGCGATCCAGAGGTTGGTGCGCACGCTCAGTTCGCCGAACACCTGCGCCACCTGCATCTTGATGCCCACGCCGGCCTGCACGCGGCGGTACGGCATCCAGCGCGTGACGGGTCGCCCGTCGAGCACGATCTCGCCCGCGTCGAGCAGGTGCGTGCCCGTGAGGCAGCGCAGCAGCGAGCTCTTGCCCGCGCCGTTCGGCCCGATCAGGCAGCGCACGCGGCCCGGCGCGAAGCGCTGGGTGACGCGGTTGACGGGCACCACGCCGCCGAAGCGCTTGACCCCGTCGCGGATCTCGAGCACCGGCGCCGGCACGGCCGCGCCTTCGCGCAGGCCGCGCACCAGGTCCACGTCCATCGCGGTCTTGGCCTGGCGCGCCTTGCCCTGCGCGCCGCCCGGCCCGCGCAGCGCCCACAACCGGCCGAGACCGCCGAGCAGCCCGCCGCGCAGGAACAGCACGAGCAGGATCAGCGCCACGCCCATGATCAGCGTGGTCTGCCCGCCGACCACGCCTCCGCCCAGCCAGTACGACAGGCCGCCGACCGCCACCGCGCCGACGAAGGGACCGGCCAGCGTGCCGAGCCCGCCGACCAGCACGTAGATCGGCACCAGCAGCGCCTGCTGCGCGCTGAACAGCGAGGGGTTCAGGTAGTTGGCCCAGGCACCGTAGAGCGCGCCGGCCAGGCCCGCGATGCCGCCGGCCAGCGTGAACACCACGAGCTGGCAGCGCCGCACGTCGTAGCCCAGCAGCTCGGTCTTGGGGCCGTCGAGGCGCACGCAGTCGACCACCGTGCCGAAGGGCGAGCGCAGCAGCGCGCGCACGCCCAGCAGCACCAGCGCCGAGACCGCCAGCACGCAGGCGAAGGTGCCCTGCGGCCCGAGCCCCTGCGCGTCGGCGCCGAAGCCCAGCACGATGCCCGGGATGTTCGACAGGCCGTTGTCCCCGCCCACCACCGCGTCGCCGAAGCGCGCCGAGAACGAGATGCTGCCGGTCCACAGCAGCAGGGTGACGGTGTAGGTCAGGATGGTGGCCTGCAGCGCGCCGAGGCGGCCGTGGAACAGCAGCCAGCCGACCGCGCCGGCGGCGGCCGCGCCCACGATCGCGCCGACCGGCAGCGACCACACCAGCGTGTTGCCGGTGACGCTCGCGAGGTTGATCGCCGCCACGCTGCCCGCGTAGCCGCCGAGGCCGAAGAAGGCCGTCTGCCCGAGGCTCAGCATGCCGCCGCGGCCCCACACCATGTCCAGGCTCAGGCCCAGCAGGCCGAAGATCAGCCAGGAGCTCGCGAGGTAGGCGAGGTACTCGTCGACGAAGAAGGCGCCGGCGCCCAGCACGACGGTGCCGGCGACGGTGGCCAGCCACCAGGGAAGCGCGCGGCGCGTGGTGGCCGCGGTCGTGGCCACGGGTGCGGCCAGGGTTCTGCTCATGTTCATGCGTGGCCTCCGTTCAGAGCTTCAGGCGCCAGCGCTCGGAGATGCCCTGCGGCCAGGCGCGCAGGGCCACGAGCGTGATCACGAAGAACACCACGTCGCCCGCGACGGTGGACCAGACGCTGGCCACAGCGCTCGCGGCCGAGCCCAGGATGCCGCCCGCGGCGATGGTGCCCGCGAGCGTGACCGGGCCCGCCACCACCACCGCCAGGAAGGCCTTGATGCCGAAGGCGAAGCCCATGCTGGGCGTGGCCGGCACGGCCGGCACCAGGATCGCGCCGGCCAGGCCCGCGAGGCCGCAGCCCAGCGCGAAGGTGAGGTTGTTGATGCGCACCGTGCGCACGCCCATCGCGGCCGCGGTGGCCGGGTCCTGGATCGCGGCGCGCGCCATCAGGCCGTAGTTCGTGCGCGTGAGCAGCGCATACACGGCCGCGATCAGCACCGCCGCCACCACGATCAGGAACAGCAGGTAGCTGGAGATCGTGTAGTCGCCGATGCGCACGTTCGATGCCGGCATGCCGATGCCCGGCGTGACCGTGCCGAACAGCAGCACCGCGCTCTGGTAGAGCGCGAGGCTCAGGCCCCACATGGCCAGCAGCGTGTCGAAGGGCCGGCCGTGCAGGCGCCGCACGATCAGCCATTCGACCAGCGCGCCGAAGGCCGCGGCCGCCAGCGCGGCCAGCGCCACCGCGATCGGAAACGGCACGCCCGCGCGCACCGCGGTCAGCGCCGCATAGGCGCCGAACATGATGAATTCGCCGTGCGCCAGGTTCACCACGCCCATCAGCCCGAACACCACGGCCAGGCCGAGCGTCGCGATCAGCAGCACCGAGCCGCTGGCGACCGACGAGAGCACGCCGGTCAGCAATTGATCCCATGCCATCGGGGGCCTCGCTCAGTTCGACGCGCCGGGCGTGAAGTGCTGCGCCGTCTGCGGCTTGGCGACCAGGTCGCAGACCTGGTCCTCGAACTTCGGCGCCACCGAGGCGTAGGTCTCGACGATGTCGAAGCTCTGCGTCTTCGTGCCCACGCCGATGTAGATGTTCTGGCGCACGTGGTGCGACTTCGGCTGCATCGACACCGGACCGGCCGGCGAATCGAAGGCCACGCCCTCGCCCTCCTCGAAGGCCTGGATCACCTTCGCGGGCTCGGCCGACTTCGCCTTGTTCGCGGCCTTGGCCCACAGGTGCACCGCGTTGTAGACGTCGACCGCGACCGCGGTCACCGGTTCCTTGTTGCCGTAGGCTTTTTCCCCAGGAGGCCTTGAAGGCCTTGTTGCGCGGCGTGTCGAGCCAGGCGAAGTATTCGAGCGCGGCCACGATGCCCTCGCCGGCCTGCGGCGACACCACCACTTGCTGGTTGCCGCCGCCGTAGTTGGTCGACACCACGCCCACGCGGCTCTTCAGGCCCGCGGCCGCCATCTGTTCGAGGAAGCCGGTCTGGTTCGCGCCCACCGGCAGCGCGACCACGAAGTCGGGCCTGGCCTGCTGGATCTTGTTGATGGTGGGCGAGTAGTCGGTCAGCGTGAGCGGCAGGAAGTCGGCGCCGACCACCTCGCCGCCGAACTCCTTGGCGTAGAGCTTGACCCACTGCGCCGAGATGGTGCCGAAGTTGTAGTCGGGCGCCATGATGTAGACCTTGGGCCCGTACTTCTTGATCGCCCACTTCACGAGCACGCTGAGCTGCTGCGAGGCGGTGGCGCCGGTCACGAAGGTCTGCCGGTCGCAGGCGCCGCCCTCGTAGAGCGAGGAATAGAAGTAGGGGATCTTCGAGCGCCGCACGATCGGGCGGATCGCCTCGCGGCTCGAGCTCGTGAGGCCCGCGAACAGCGCCTGCACCTTGTCCTTGAGGATCAGCGTGGTCGTGTACTGCGTGTACTTGGCGTCCTCCGACTGCGCGTCGGCCTCGGCCACCTCGACCCTGGCGCCGGCCACGCCGCCCGCCGCGTTGATCTCGTCGACCGCGAGCCGCAGCGCCCGGCTCTGCTGGATGCCGTAGATGTTGAGGCCGCCGGTCTTGTCGAAGATGGCGCCGATGCGCACCGGCTCGCCGGCGGCGAAGGCATGGGAGCCGAAGGCGGCGAGGCCCGCGGCGAGGAAGAGTCCGGCAAGCCGCGCGAAGGGACGCGAAGAAGGGGTGTGCATGGTGGCTGTCTCCTGGGGTGTCTGGATGGATCGACGTGCCCGGAACGCCATGCCGATGCATGCGCCGGCACGCGCGCATGGCCAGGCCATGCGAAGCGCGCGCAGGCGCGTCGGCAATGCGGTGCGACCGCGGACACGAGGGGGACGGCAGAACTGCCGAGGGGAGAACCAGCGAAGCTGCCGGTTGCGCCGCGAGGGCGCCGAGGGAAATCCGGCAAAGCTGCCGGAGAAGGGGAACGGCGGCGAGGTTAACGCAGCGCGCGCGCGGGTGTCAACGGGATGACACCCGAGGCCGTGCCGCACGCCCGATGCGAGACGAAGGCATCCCGAGCCGGTCGAGGGTATCTTCTAATGCAGGTGGATTAATCAACTTGCATTATTCCGCCCGTGCCCGCCCTCGCCCGCCGAACTTCCAAGCCCGCCGCTCCCACGCCGCATGCCGACGCCCCCGGCGACAGCACGCATGCGCGGCTGCTCGCCGAGGCCATGAAGCTGATGGCGCGCGAAGGCATGAACGCGGTCTCGCTGCGCCGCATCGTGGTGGCGGCCGGCGCCAACAACGCCTCCGCGCTGCACTATCACTTCGGCAGCCGCGAGGGACTGGTGGGCGAGATCACCGCGATGCTGCAGCAGTGGCTGGAGCCGCGTTCGTGCGCGGGCCTGGAGGCGCTGCGCGCGCGGCCGCATGGCGTGCGCGACATCATGGAGGCGGCCTTCGGCCCGATGATCGAGATGCTGCAGACGCCAGGCTTCGGCCGCGATGCGGTGAGCTTCATCGGCCGGCTCGGCTGGGACTTCGGCGAAGCCGGCCAGCGGCTGTCCGCGAAGCTGCACCGCAGGCTGCTGGGCCTCGCGGTCGAGCTGCTCGAGGCGCGGCTGCCCGGCACGCCGCGCGAGACGATCCAGTACCGGCTCATCCTCAGCATGAACGTCGTGTACTACGGCATCTCCTACCGCAGCTACCTCAAGCGCTCGCCCTTCGGCGTGATGCCGATGTCGGAGCGCGGCAACGAGGCGCGCGAGCGCCAGGAATTCATGGACTATCTCGAGGCCGGGGTGCGTAACGTGCCGGCCGCCGGCTGAGCGGCGCCTCGGGTTGCATCGGGAAGCAGCATGTCGATGACCTTTTCCCTGCCCGCCTTCGGCGCGCCGCATGTGCCGGCGCCCGCGAAGGCCAGGCGCCCGGCGGTCCCGCGGCAACTGGCGCTGCAACTGCGTGGCAGTTACGAGAAGCTGCGCGAGCGCCGCTGCGCCTGCGCGCGCGGCGAGGCGCTGATCTTCCATTGCCAGCAGCAGATCCTCGAGTACGAAGCCGATCCGCGGCAGTTCGCGCGCACCTACTTCCCGGGCAGCGCACCCGATGCGTTCGCGGTGCTCGCGAGCATGCGGCGCGCGCGCGAGACCCTGGCACGCTACCAGGGCGAGATCGCCGGCCTGCAGGCGGAACTCGCCGCGGCCGAGGCCGAATGCGCGCGCACCGAGCAATCGATCGAGGCGCGGCTCGCCACGCTCGGCGCGCCGCGGCCGAACTGGTGCCGCTGGCCCGAGGCGCCGCATGCGCTCGAGAAGATGCGCAGGAGCCATCTGAGCCACTTCCGGCTGCGGCCGCAGCCCGCGATCTCGTAGTCCCAGGTCCGCGCTCGCGCGGTGCATCGCCGCGCTTCGATAATCCCTGCCTTTGCCCGCACCGGATCCCACTGCCCCATGAGCGCCGCCGACTTCCTCCTGTCCCCCTCCGTCCAGAAGCTCCTGCAGGTGCTCTACGGCAATCCCGAGGAACCCTTCACCACGAACGAACTGGCGCAGAAGACCAGGCTCGACGCCGCCGAGGTGGAGGGCACGCTCGCGCACCTCGTCGGCAGCGGCATGCTGTCGCGGCATGCCGCGAAGGAGGAACTGCCCGAAACCTTCACGCTCGACCGCGGCTTCGTCTTCCACCGCGAGCTGCGCCGCATCGCGCTGAAGTCCTTCGCGGCGGCCGAGCCGGTGCGCGCGATGCTGCGCGCCAGGTTCAAGGACTCGGTGGTGCGCGCCTTCGTGCTCGGCGAGGACGCGAACGGCATCGTGGAAGTGCTCGTCGTGCATGGCGCCGTGACGCCCGACGAGGCGGCGATGACCGCGGCCTGCCGGAAGCTGTCGAAGGCCATCCATCGCCATCTGCAGGTGCACGTGATCTCGAGCGCGCGCTTCGACGGACTGGTGCCGCGCGATGCACTGGCCATGAAGCTCGCGGCCGACACGGCCTTCGAGATCGTCGCGCCAGGCGACACCAAGGCGCGGCTCAAGCCCGAGCGCGGCGGGCTGCTGAACAGCGCGAAGAAGACGCTGGCAGCGCTGTCGCGCTCGGCGCGACGCAGCGGATGATCGGCGTGAATCAGGGCTTTATTTAATTACGCTGAAAGTCCTCGCAATACTTTTCTATTCACCACGGAATCCCGTGGTAATTAGGCCGTTCTTATTCACGCAATTCACTCTTTGGCATCTCCAACATAGTTGCCATACCCCTGCTGCGCGTATTGAAGTTGTTGCGACGCAACAAACTTTTTCCTCCTGCTTCTCCCTCTGAAAGTAAGCCAAACCGCCTCGAAAATGAGGCTTTCTGGGTGCAGTGCGAAAAACCCCAGGAAACCTTTCTTGCTCAATCGAGAGCGTGAAATATTGCCGCACTCGAAACTGCCATCGAAGTGACTGCAACCGCTTGTACATTTGGTTTTTAAATGTCAACGGAATGTCAATTCGACCCGCTGCGGATATGCGAGAAGGCAGCTTCTGGCAATTCGCTTCGCGCCTGCAATGCCCCGTTGGCCACCCCATGTCCAACTTGGAGCAGCGCATGCAAGGCAGCGGTCCCCTGAGCAGTTCGGCGCCTCTCACCTCGGGTCAGATGGCGATGTGGCTGGGCGCGAAATTCGCGTCGCCCGACACCAATTTCAACCTCGCCGAAGCCATCGACATCGATGGTCCGATCGATCCCGCGATCTTCCTCGCGGCCCTGCGTCGCATCACCGAGGAGGTCGAGGCCACGCGGCTCAACTTCGTCGACGCGGGCCAGGGGCCGCGCCAGGTGGTGGCGACCAGCTTCGAGGGCGAGATCCCCTACCTCGACCTCAGTACCGAGTCAGATCCCGCGGCGCGCGCCGAGCGCTGGATGCGCGCGGACTTCGAACGCAACATCGACCTCGCGCACGGCCAGCTGTGGCTGTCGGCACTGATCCGCCTCGCGCCGGATCGCCACGTCTGGTATCACCGCAGCCACCACATCGTGCTCGACGGCTTCGGCGGCGGGCTGATCGCGCGGCGCTTCGCCGACATCTACAGCGCGATGGCCGAAGGCGCCGCCGAGGTGCCCGAGGCCTCGCGCCTGGCGCCGCTGTCGCAGCTGGCCGAGGAGGACCGCGCCTACCGCGAGTCGGGCCGCTTCCCGCGCGACCGCCAGTACTGGACCGAGCGCTTCGCCGACGCGCCCGATCCGCTGAGCCTCGCAGCGCAGCGCTCGGTCAACATCGGCGGCCTGCTGCGCCAGACGGTGCACCTGCCCGCGGCCAGCGTGCAGGCGCTGCAGCAGATCGCGCAGGAGCTCGGCACCACGCTGCCGCAGATCCTGATCGCCACCACCGCGGCCTACCTCTATCGCGCCACCGGCATCGAGGACATGGCGATCGGCATCCCGGTCACCGCGCGCCACAACGAACGCATGCGGCGCGTGCCCGCGATGGTGGCCAATGCGGTGCCGCTGCGGCTCGCGATGCGCGCCGACCTGCCGATCCCCGAACTGATCCGCGAAGTGGGCCGCCAGATGCGCCAGGTGCTGCGCCACCAGTCGTACCGCTACGAGCACCTGCGCAGCGACCTCAACATGCTGGTCAACAACCGGCAGTTGTTCACCACCGTGGTCAACGTCGAGCCCTTCGACTACGACTTCCGTTTCGCCGGCCATGCGGCACGGCCGCGCAACCTATCGAACGGCACGGCCGAGGACCTGGGCATCTTCCTCTACGAGCGCGGCAACGGGCAGGACCTGCAGATCGACTTCGACGCCAATCCCGCGGTGCACACCGCGCAGGGGCTGGCCGATCACCAGCGCCGCCTGATCGCCTTCATCGATGCCGTGATCCGGCAACCGCAGCAGGCCGTCGGCCATGTCGACCTGCTCGGTGCCGAGGAGCGCCGGCAACTGCTGTTCGGCTGGAACGACACCGACCACGCCGTGCCCGACACGCACCTGGTCGCGCTGATCGAGGCCCAGCTCGCCGAGCGGCCCGAGGCCGTCGCGCTGCGCTTCGAGGGCGAGGCGATGTCCAACGCCGAACTGAACCGCCGTGCCAACCGCCTCGCGCAGTTGCTGCGTGCACGCGGCGCAGGCCCCGAGCGCACGGTGGCGCTCGCGATCCCGCGTTCGATGGAACTGATGGTGGCGCTGCTCGCCACCCTGAAGACCGGCGCGGCCTACCTGCCAGTCGATCCCGATTTCCCGGCCGACCGCATCGCCTTCATGCTCGGCGACGCAGCGCCCGTGTGCCTGGTCACCACCGAGGCGCTCGCGCAGGTGCTGCCCGCCGATGCCCCGCGCGTGTTGATCGATGGGGCGCAAACGATTGCCGATCTGGCGAATTGCGACGAAGCCAATCTCGCCGTCGCGATCGACCCCGCGCACCCGGCCTACGTGATCTACACCTCGGGCTCGACCGGCCGGCCCAAGGGCGCGGTGGTGTCGCATCGCGCCATCGTCAACCGCCTGCAGTGGATGCAGGCGCGCTACGGCCTCGCGGCCGACGACCGCGTGCTGCAGAAGACGCCCTCGAGCTTCGACGTGTCGGTGTGGGAGTTCTACTGGCCGCTGATCGACGGCGCCACGCTGGTGCTCGCCAAACCCGGCGGCCACAAGGACGCGGCCTACCTCGCGGGCCTGATTGCCGACGAGGGCATCACGACGCTGCATTTCGTGCCCTCGATGCTCGAGGTCTTCCTGCGCGAGCCCGCGGCTGCCGGCTGCACCAGCCTGCGCCGCGTAATCTGCAGCGGCGAGGCGCTGTCGCCCGCGCTGCAGGCGCAATGCCACGAGCGCCTGGGCGCCGAGCTGCACAACCTCTACGGCCCGACCGAGGCCGCGGTCGACGTCACCGCATGGGAATGCGAACGCGGCGAGGCCGCGCCGAAGAGCGTGCCGATCGGCCGGCCGATCTGGAACACGCAGATGTACGTGCTCGACAGCGGCCTGCAGCCGGTGCCGGCCGGCGTGGCGGGCGAGCTCTACATCGCGGGCGCGGGCCTGGCGCGCGGCTACCTGGGCCGGCCGCTGCTGAGCGCCGAGCGCTTCGTCGCCAATCCGCATGGCGCGCCCGGCAGCCGCATGTACCGCACCGGTGACCTCGCGAGTTGGCGCGCCGACGGCAGCCTGGACTACCTGGGCCGCGCCGACCAGCAGGTGAAGATCCGCGGCCTGCGCATCGAACCCGGCGAGATCGAGGCGGTGCTGCTCCAGCATCCGCAGATCGCACAGGCCGCGGTAGTGGCGCGCGAGGACGCTCCCGGCGAGAAGCGCCTGGTGGCCTACCTCGTGCCGGCCGAGTCCGCCGATCCACAGGCAGCCGAGCTGCGCACGCACCTCGCGCAGGCGCTGCCCGACTACATGGTGCCCTCGGCCTTCGTGAGCCTGCCCGCGCTGCCGCTGGGACCGAGCGGCAAGCTCGATCGCAAGGCGCTGCCGCCGCCCGAGGTGCAGGCCGCCACGCCCTACGCCGCGCCGCGCACGCCCACCGAGAAGATCCTGGCCGGCCTCTGGGCCGAGACGCTACACCTGCAGCGCGTGGGCATCCACGACAACTTCTTCGAGCTTGGCGGCCACTCGCTGATGATCGTGCAGCTGGTCTCGATGATCCGCCAGCAGTTCATGATCGACCTGCCGCTCGACACGCTGTTCCAGGTCTCGACCATCGCCGGCCTCGCCGAGCTGCTCGACCAGGAATCGGTGGCGCGGCCCAGCCTGGTGCCGATGCCGCGCCCGGCGCGCATCCCGCTGTCCTTCGCGCAGCGCCGCCTGTGGCTGATGAACCAGCTCGAGGGCGCCAACCCGGCCTACAACATGCCTCTGGCGCTGCGCCTGTCGGGCACGCTCGACCGCGCGGCCCTGCATGCGGCGCTCGATGACCTGGTGCAGCGCCACGAGAGCCTGCGCACCATCTATCCGAACGAGGACGGGCTGCCGTGGCAGCAGGTGCTCGACGGCGCGCAGGCGCGCCCCGCCGTGCTCGAGGCCGACAGCAGCGAGGACGAGATCGCCGCGCAGCTGCATGCGGCCGCGGGCCATGCCTTCGACCTCGGCAGCACCGCGCCGCTGCGCGTTTCGCTGTTCAGACTGGCCGACGACGAGCACGTGCTGCTGCTGCTCACGCACCACATCGCCGGCGACGGCGCCTCGCTGCTGCCGCTGGCGCGCGACCTCAGCGTGGCCTACGCGGCGCGCTGCGAGGGCCGGGCGCCGGGCTGGACGCCCCTGCCGCTGCAGTACGCCGACTACGCGCTGTGGCAGCAGGAGCTGCTGGGCAGCGAGGACGATGCCGAGAGCATGGCCGGGCGCCAGCGTGCGTTCTGGCAGGCCACGCTGCAGGACCTGCCCGAACAGCTCGCGCTGCCGGCCGACCATCCGCGCCCGCTGGCGCCGAGCTACCGCGGCGACGTGGTGCCGCTGCAGATCGCGCCGCAGGTGCACGAGCGCATCCTGCAGCTGGCGCGCGACGGGCAGGCCAGCGTCTTCATGGTGCTGCAGGCCGCGCTCGCGGGCCTCTTGAGCCGGCTCGGCGCGGGCGACGACATCGTGATCGGCAGCCCGGTCGCGGGCCGCAGCGACCACGCGCTCGACGAGCTGATCGGCTGCTTCGTCAACACGCTGGTGCTGCGCACCGACACCTCGGGCCGACCCAGCCTGCGCGAGCTGGTTGCGCGCGTGCGCGCCACCAACCTCGCGGCCTATGCGAACCAGGAGTTTCCGTACGACCGCCTGGTGGAGCTGCAGCGCAGCGGCGCGGGCCGCGCACGCACCAACCAGCCGCTGTTCCAGGTGATGCTGGGCTTCCAGAACAGCAGCCGCCTGTCGTTCAGCCTGCCGGGCCTGTCGATCACGCCGCAGCCGGTGGAGATCGACACCGCGAAGTTCGACCTGTCCTTCATCCTCAGCGAACAACGCGGCACCGACGGCCTGCCGGGCGGCATCGGCGGCGGCATCCAGTACAGCAGCGACCTGTTCGAGCGCGCCACCGTCGAGGCCATGGCCGCGCGGCTGGCCCGCCTGCTCGAGGAGGCCTGCGACGCGCCCGACGCGCCGATCGCCGAGCTCGCGATCCTGAGCGCCGAAGAACAGCACCGGCTGCTCGCGCAGTGGAGCGGCCAGCCACGCGAACTCGCGCCGCGCTCGCTGGCCGCCATGGTGGCCGCGCATGCCGCCGAGCGCCCGCAGGCGCCCGCCGTGGTGCTCGACGATGCGACCGTCGGCTATGCCGAACTCGACGCGCGCGCCAACCGGCTCGCGCAGCTGCTGCGCGCCCGCGGCATCGCGCCCGGCGCCATCGTCGCCACGGTGCTGCCGCGCTCGCTCGACCTGGTCGTGGCCCACCTGGCGATCGTCAAGGCCGGCGCCACCTACCTGCCGATCGATCCGAACCACATGGCGGCGCGCAGCGCCTTCGTGTTCCAGGAGGCCGCGCCCGCGGCGGTGCTCACGCACGAGGCGCTGCTGCCGCAGCTGGCCGACGTCGCGCGTTGCATCGCGCTCGACGCCTCTGACACGCTTGAAGCGATCGCGATCCAGTCCGAGGCCGCGCCCTCGGCACCGCCCGCCGATCCGCGCGAGGCCGCCTACGTCATCTACACCTCGGGCTCCACCGGCCTGCCCAAGGGCGTGGTCGTGCCGCATGCGGGCCTGGCCAGCCTCGGCGCCGCGATGCAGGAGCGGCTGGCGATCACGCCCGACTCGCGCGTGCTGCAGTTCTCCTCCTGCGGCTTCGATGCCTCGGTGATGGACCAGCTCATGGCCTTCCACGCGGGCGCCGCGCTGGTGGTGCCGGGCGCGCAGCAGCTGCTGGGCAGCGACCTCGCGGAGCTGCTCGAGGCCCGGGCCGTGAGCCATGCGCTGATTCCGCCGGCCGCGCTCTCGACCCTGCCGGCCGGCGAGTTCGCGGCGCTGCGGACGCTGGTGGTCGGCGGCGACGCCTGCTCGGCCGAGCTGGCCGCGCACTGGGCGCCGGGGCGTCGCATGGTCAACGCCTACGGCCCGACCGAGATCACCATCTGCGCGAGCATGAGCGCGCCGATGGAAGCCGGCCGCCAGCCCTCGATCGGCCAGCCGATCTGGAACACGCGCATGTACGTGCTCGACGAGCAGCTGCAGCCGGTGCCGCCCGGCGTCGCGGGCGAGCTCTACATCGCGGGCGCCGGCGTGGCGCGCGGCTACCTGAACCGCGCCGCGCTCAGCGCCGAGCGCTTCGTCGCCGATCCGCACGGCGCGCCCGGCAGCCGCATGTACCGCAGTGGCGACCTCGCACGCTGGCGCGCCGACGGCAGCCTCGATTTCCTGGGCCGCGCCGACCAGCAGCTGAAGATCCGCGGCTACCGCATCGAGCCCGGCGAGATCGAGTCGGCGCTGCTGCAGCATCCGCAGGTGACGCAGGCCGCGGTGATCGCGCGCGAGGACACGCCCGGCGACAAGCGCCTGGTGGCCTACTTCGTCGCCGCCGCCGATCCGCAGCCGACCGAGCTGCGCGCCCACATGGCGCGCGCCCTGCCCGACTACATGGTGCCCTCGGCCTTCGTGCACCTGCCCGCGCTGCCGCTCACGCCAAGCGGCAAGCTCGACCGCAAGGCGCTGCCCGTGCCCGAGCAGCAGGCCGCGGTGCGGTACGTCGCGCCGCGCACGCCCACCGAGGAACTGCTGGCCGGCCTGTGGCGCGAGACGCTGCGGCTGGAACGCGTGGGCATCCACGACAACTTCTTCGAGATCGGCGGCCATTCGCTGATGGCGATCCAGCTCGGCATGCGCATCCGCCAGCAGGTGCGCGCCGACTTCCCGCATGCCGAGGTCTACAACCGGCCCTCGATCGCAGAGCTTGCCGCCTGGATCGACGACAACGCGGGCACGACCGAGGCGCTCGACCTGTCGCGCGAGGTGGTGCTGCCCGCGCATGTTCAGGCGCAGGCGATCGCGCCCACGCTGGCACCGCGACGCGTGTTCCTCACCGGCGCCAGCGGCTTCGTCGGCAGCCACCTGCTGGCCGCGCTGCTGCGCGACACCGAAGCCCGCGTGGTCTGCCACGTGCGCGCCGCCGACGCCGAGGCCGGCGCGCTGCGCCTGAAGCGCACGCTGGCCTCGCGCCAGCTCGAATCGATCTGGGACGACGCGCGCATCGAGGTCGTCACGGGCGACCTCGGCAAACCGCGCCTGGGCCTCGACGACAACGCCGTGCGGCTGGTGCGCGACGGCTGCGACGCGCTCTACCACTGCGCGGCGCAGGTCGACTTCCTGCATCCCTACGCCAGCCTCAAGCCGGCCAACGTCGACAGCGTGGTCACGCTGCTCGACTGGACCGCGCAGGGCTGCGCGAAGACGCTGCACTACGTCTCCACGCTGGCCGTGATCGACCAGGGCAACGACCAGGAGGGCACGGTCACCGAGCGCTCGGCGCTCCACTCGTGGCGCGGCCTGGTCGACGGCTACAGCCAGAGCAAGTGGGTCGGCGACGCGATCGCGCGCGAGGCGCAGGCGCGCGGCATGCCGGTCGCGATCTACCGCCTGGGCGCGGTCACCGGCGACCACACGCATGCGATCTGCAACGCCGACGACCTGATCTGGCGCGTGGCCCATCTCTATGCCGACCTCGAAGCCATCCCCGACATGGACCTGCCGCTGAACCTCACGCCGGTGGACGACGTGGCGCGCGCCATCCTCGGCCTCGCGGCGCAGCGCGCCTCGTGGGGCCAGGTGTTCCACCTGATGGGGCAGGCGCCGCTGCGCGTGCGCGACATCCCGCCGGTGTTCGAGCGGCTGGGCATGCGCCTCGAACCGGTGGGACTCGACCCCTGGCTCGAGCGCGCGCATGCGCGGCTCGCGGTGGGGCAGGACCGCGACCTCGCGGCGGTGCTCGCCATCCTCGACCGCTACGACACCTCGGCCACGCCGCCGCAGGTGAGCGGCGCGGCCACGCAGGCGCAGCTCGAGGCGATCGGCACGCCGATCCGTCCGGTCGACCGCGACCTGCTGCAGCGCTACTTCGTCGACCTCGGCATCCATACCAAGGCGCGCCGCGCCCTGGAAACCACCGCCTCCTGAGGAACATCCCATGGCACGCTATCTCATCGCGGCAACCGCCCTGCCCGGCCACGTCCTGCCGATGCTGGCCATCGCCCAGCACCTCACGGGCCTCGGCCACGAGGTGCGGGTGCACACCGCGAGCCAGTTCAGGGCCCAGGCCGAAGCGACCGGCGCGAGCTTCACGCCCTTCGCGCGCGCCATCGACGGCGACTACCGCGACCTCGACGAGCGCTTCCCCGAGCGCCGCCGGCTGAACTCGCCGCATGCGCAGCTGTGCTTCGGCCTCAAGCACTTCTTCGCCGACGCGATCGAGGCGCAGCATGCGGGCCTGCGCGCCATCCTAGAGGACTTCGAGGCCGACGCCATCGTGGTCGACACCATGTTCTGCGGCACCTTCTCGTTGCTGCTGGGGCCGCGCGACGAGCGTCCCGCGGTGGTCGCGATCGGCATCTCGGCGCTGCCGCTGTCGAGCTGCGACACCGCCTTCTTCGGCACCGCGCTGCCGCCGTCCGCCACGCCCGAGGGCCGCGCGCGCAACAAGGCGATGAACGCCAACCTGCAGCAGGCGATGTTCGGCGACGTGCAGCGCCACTTCGACGCCGTGCTGCGGCGCCTGGGCGCCGGCGCGCTGCCGGCCTTCTTCGTCGATGCGATGGTGCGCATGCCCGATCTCTACCTGCAGCTCACCGGCCCGTCCTTCGAATACCCGCGCAGCGACCTGCCGGCCTCGGTGCGCTTCGTCGGCCCGCTGCTCGCGCCCGCCAGCCGCGACTTCACGCCGCCCGATTGGTGGGACGAACTCGACGACGGCCGCTCGGTCGTGCTGGTCACGCAGGGCACGCTGGCCAACCAGAATCCCGCGCAGCTGATCGGCCCCACGCTGCAGGCGCTGGCCGGCGATCCGACGCTGCTCGTGATCGCCACCACCGGCGGTCCGGTGCCGCCCGCGCTGTCGGCCAACGTGCCGGCCAATGCGCGCGTGATTCCCTTCCTGCCCTACGACCGCCTGCTGCCCAAGCTGCATGCGATGGTCACCAACGGCGGCTACGGCTCGGTCAACCATGCGCTGAGCCTCGGCGTGCCGCTGGTGGTGGCCGGCAGCTCGGAGGAGAAGCCCGAGATCGCCGCGCGCGTGGCCTGGTCGGGCGTGGGCATCAACCTCGGCACCGCGCAGCCGGCCGCGCGCCAGGTCGGCGATGCGGTGCGCAAGCTGCTCGCCACCCCCAGCTACCGCGAACGCGCGAATGCGCTGCGCGAGGAGTTCGCGCGCCATCGCGCGCTGCACGGCATCGCGCAGGCGCTCGAGGCCCTGCCGCGCGTCGAATCCCTCGAAGCGGCTTGAGCCCCGGCCCTTCGCACCCCATCGAAAGAACCGCCATGACCAATCCCTTCGACGACAAGAACGCCAGCTTCCAGGTGCTGGTCAACGACGAGGGCCAGCATTCGCTGTGGCCCGCCTTCATCGCCGTGCCCGCCGGCTGGCGCGTGGCCCTGCCCACCACCGACCGCGCCGCGTGCAGCGCCTACATCGAGGCGAACTGGCAGGACATGCGGCCGCTTTCGCTGGCGGGACGTTGAGCGCGTCCATCGCATCGGGCCGCCGGCCATGATCTTTTTGTTCCTGCGCAGTCGCAGTGCCGCCGCGGTTCATGTGCGGCGGCTGCGAGCGCTCGGCCCCGAGGCTGCGGGCATGGCCTCGGCCGTGGAGAAGCGCCGGGCCGACAAGCCCCGCCGCCGGAAGGGCGAGGCCGGAAAGAAGCGGCTCGCGGAATAGCGCCTGGACGTCTGCGCATAGCATCGGCCTCGCCACAGGATTTCCAAGAGGCCCGCGATGTCCCGCGAATTTTCCGCCCAGCTCAAGAACCCGACCGCACTCCACTACTTCCGCGAGGTGGCGAAGGCCGGCTCGTTCCGCAAGGCCGCCGAGGTGACGCATGTCGCGGCCTCGGCCATCAACCGGCAGGTGAAGAACCTCGAGGACGAAGTCGAGGCGCCGCTGTTCGAACGCGGCCGCGGCCGCTCGGGACTCAAGCTCACGGCCGCCGGCGAGATCCTGCTGCTGCACGTGCGCACCATCGCGAACGAGCTCAATGCGGCGAAGACCCAGATCGATGCCCTCAAGGGCCTGAAGCGCGGCAACATCCGCATGGGCGTCAACGAAGGCTTCGCGCGCGAGCTGCTGCGCGAGACGCTGACGCCGTTCAACCAGCGGCATCCGCAGGTCACCTTCGAATTGCTGGTGGCCGCGTCACCGCGGCTGGTGGAGATGGTGATGGCCGACGAGGTCGATCTCATCATCGCCTACAACGTCGCGCCGCATGCGGGCCTGCAGGTGCAGGCGCGCTGCCTCGTGGGCTCCTGCATCATGGTGCCGCGCCAGCATCCGCTGGCCTCGAAGAGCTCGGTGCGGCTGGCCGATTGCGCGCCCTACGGTTTCATCATGCCGCACGAGAGCATGGCGCTGCGCCCGACCATCGACCGCATGTTCGCCAGCGTCGGCATCCAGCCGCGCATCGCGCTCACCACCGACTCCTACGAAATGATGCGCAGCGCGGCCTCGGCGGGACTGGGCATCGCAATCGTGAGCCAGTACCTGCACGGGCTCGATCCCAACTATCCGCACGCGGTGTTCGTGCCGATCCGCGACACGCGCGTGAAGAAGCAGGCGGTGTCGTGCTGCGTGCGCAAGGGACGCCATCTGTCGGTGGCCAGCCTCACGCTGCTCGAGAGCGTGGCCGCGGTGCTGCAGGCGCGCAGCGAACGTTGAACGGGGCCAGCGTGCGGCGCCGAGCGGCGCCTTCAATGCGCTAATAAAGAGAACGCGTATCGACGTTTATTGATCTTGAGTAGAGCGGACCTCGCTCATAGAGTGGCGCTTCTTATCGCGCTGTGCCCATCGAGTTTTTCGATGCGGTGCAGCAAAAAGCAGGAGCCCACGTGTTCAAAGCCATTCATCTGTCCCGGCCTGAAGGCGGCTTCGAAGCCGCCGAGGTCGAGCTCGACCGGTCCGTTCTGCCGCAGGCCGACGTGACCGTGCGCATCGAGCATTCCTCGCTCAACTACAAGGACGCGCTGGCCATCGCGAACCGCGGCCCCGTGGTGCGCCAGTGGCCCATGATTCCCGGCATCGACGGCGCCGGCGTGGTCGAGGCCAGCGACAGCGAGGAGTTTCGCGTCGGCGACCGCGTGATCCTCAACGGCTGGGGTGTCGGCGAAAACTGGTTCGGCTGCCTCGCGCAGTACGCACGGCTGAAGAGCGACTGGCTGATCCCGATGCCCGACCGGCTCGAATCGCGCTCGGCCATGGCCCTGGGCACCGCCGGCTACACCGCGATGCTCTGCGTACAGGCCATCGAGCGCCATCACGTGCGGCCCGGCGCGGGCGAGGTGCTGGTGACCGGCGCCGCGGGCGGCGTGGGCAGCATCGCCGTCGCGCTGCTGGCCCACCTCGGCTATCGCGTGGTGGCCTCGACCGGCCGCGCCGCCGAGGCCGACTACTTGAAAAGCCTGGGCGCCGCCGAAGTGATTGACCGCGCCGAACTCGCCGCGCCCGGCAAGCCATTGGCGCGCGAACGCTGGGCCGCGGCGGTCGACACGGTCGGCAGCCACACGCTGGCCAATGCCTGCGCGGCCACGCGCTACGGCGGCGTGGTGGCGGCCTGCGGCATGGCGCAGGGGCTGGACTTCCCGGCCTCGGTCGCGCCCTTCATCCTGCGCGGCGTGACCTTGCGCGGCGTGGACTCGGTGATGGCGCCGCGCGCCGAGCGCATCAGCGCCTGGCAGCGGCTGTCGCATGTGCTCGAGGCGCTGCGGCTCGGCGACATCGTCCACGAGATCGGCCTGTCGCAGGTGATCGCGCATGCGCACAAGCTGATGGCCGGCGAGGTGCGCGGCCGCATCTGCGTCGACGTCAATGCGTCGCACATCGCCGGGAGCCGCGCATGAGCATGAACCTGCAGGCGCTGTTCCGTCCCGCCGCCGTCGCGGTGCTGGGCGCCTCGCCGCGCGCCGACGCCATGGGCACCTATGTCGCGCGCAACCTGCGCGACGGTGGCTATGCGGGCGAGATCTACCCGATCCATCCGACGGCCACCGAGGTCGAGGGCATGCGCTGCTACCCCGACCTGGCCTCGCTGCCGCGCGTGCCCGATTGCGCCGTGGTCGCGCTGTCGGCCGACAAGGTGATGGGCGCGCTGCGCGATGCCGCGGCCCAGGGCGTGAAGTCGGCGGTGGTGTTCGCGAGCGGCTTCGCCGAACTCGGCGCCGAGGGCGCGGCGCTGCAGCGGCAGTTTGCCGAGCTGCACGCGCAGACCGGCCTGCTGGTGTGCGGCCCCAACTGCCTGGGCCTGATCGACGTGCATGCGCGCACCGCGCTCTACAGCGCGCCGCCGCCCGACCCGCTGCCCGCCGGCGGCGTGGCGGTGGTGTCGCATTCGGGCTCGGCCTGCATCGCGCTCGGCGGCACCGGGCGCCTGGGCCTGAGCCACATGGTCTCGGTCGGCAACGCGGCCGTGCTCGACATCCACGACTACCTCGCCCACTTCGCGGGCGACGACAAGGTGAAGCTCGCCGCGGTGTTCATGGAGACCGTGCGCGACCCCGAAGGCTTCGCGCGTGCCGCACGGCTGATGCGCGCGGCCGGCAAGCCCGTCGTGCTGCTGCGCGTGGGCCGCTCGAACCAGGGCGCCGCGGCCACCGCCGCGCACACCGGCTCGCTGGCCGGCTCCGACGAGGCCTACCTCGACTTCTTCCGCGGCCTCGGCGTGGTGGTGGCGAACGACATGGACGAGTTCGTCGAGACCTGCGTGCTGTTCGAGAGCGGCGCCCGCGCGCCACGGGGCGACGGCGTGGCGGTGCTCAACGTGAGCGGCGGAGAGATCGCGCTCACCTGCGACCTCGGCGAAGCCGCCGGCTTGCGCTTCGCCAAGCCGGCCGCGGCCACGCTGCAACGCCTGGCCGAGGTACTGCCCTCGTTCGCCACGCCGAGCAATCCGCTCGACGTGACCGGCGCAGCGGTGTCCGATGGCAGCCTGTACCGGCAATGCGTCGACATCCTCGCGGCCGATCCCGACGTGGCGGTGCTCGCGATCTCGCAGGACTGCCCGCCGGGCATCGGCGAACGCGCGGCCGGCAACTACCGGCTGATCGCGCAGGCGGCGGCGCAGGCGGCCCAGGCGCTTTCGAAGCCCGTGCTGTTCTACAGCAACGTCGGCGGCGGCATGCATGCGGATGTCGTCGCACCGCTGCATGCGTCGAGGGTCGCGGCGCTGCAGGGCGCGCGCCCCGCGCTGCAGGCGATCGCGCACTGGCTCGCCTGGCACCGCTGGCAGCCCGAGCCGGCCTTCGAGCCCGCTCTCTCGCAGCCGCAGCCCGCCTGGCGCGACCGCTTCGCGAGCGGCGAGCCGCTGTCGGAAGGCGAGGCCAAGCGCTTCCTCGCCGACCACGGCATCGCGACGACGCGCGAGCGCCTGTGCACCAGCGCCGAGCAGGCGGTCGCCGCCGCGCGCGAGATCGGCCATCCGGTGGTGATGAAGATCGAGTCGCCCGACATCGCCCACAAGACCGAGGCCGGCGGCGTGGCCCTGGGCCTGGCCGACGACGCCGCGGTGCGCGCGGCCTTCGACCGCATCCTGGCCGACGTGAGCCGCCACCAGCCGCAGGCGCGCCTGCGCGGCGTGACCGTGCAGGAGATGGTGCGCGGCGGCATCGAGATGATCGCCGGCACCTCGCGGCGCGCGCCCTTCGGTCCCGCGCTGGTGGTCGGCACCGGCGGCATCTGGGTCGAGCTGGTGCGCGATTCGGTGCTGGCGCTGGCACCGGTGAGCCCGGCACGCGCGCACCGGATGCTGCGCGCGACGCGGGCGGCGGCGCTGCTCGACGGCTTCAGGGGCGCGGCACCCGCCGACGCCGCGGCCCTCGAGGCCCTGATGGTGCGGCTGTCGGAGATCGCCGCCGCCTACGCGGACCTCGTGGAGGCCATCGAAATCAACCCGGTCGCCGTGCTTGCCACGGGGCAGGGCGTGCGCGTGCTCGACGCCCTGGTCGAGCTGCGCGGACCGACGCTCAACTGAAAGGAAAGACCCATGGACTACCAGGCCATCCAGCTCGCCATCGACGGCAGCATCGCCACGCTCACGCTCAACCGCCCCGAGAAGATGAACGCGCTCGACGACCAGCTGCTGCTCGAGATGCAGCATGCGCTCGACAGCCTCGAGGCGAACCTGGCCGTGCGCGCCCTCATCGTCACCGGCGCGGGTCGCGCCTTCAGCGCGGGCTTCGACCTCAGCCCGCGCGAGGAGCCGTTCACCACCGTGCAGGACTGGCGCGAGCACGTGAAGCTGGGCAACGACACCTGGTCGCGCATCTGGCGCTCGCGGCTGCCGGTGATCGCGGCGGTCAATGGCTTCTGTCTCGGCGGTGCCTGCGATCTCTCGATGGTCTGCGACATCACGCTGGCCGCCGACACCGCGCAGTTCGGCGAGCCCGAGATCCAGTTCAAGTCGGCCCCGCCCTACGCGATCATGCCCTGGGTGCTGGGCATGAAGAAGACCAAGGAGCTGCTGCTGACCGGCGACCGCGTGGACGCGCAGGAGGCGCAGCGCATCGGCCTGGCCAACCGCGTGGTGCCGGCCGACCAGCTGCTGACCGAGGCCCGGCGGCTGGCGACCAAGCTGTCGATGATTCCGCCGCCCGCGATGCAGCTCAACAAGATGGACTGAACCGCGCCTACGAGATGCGCGGCTTCCAGTCCACCATCGACTACGGCGCCGAGGTCTTCACGCTGGTGCTGATGGCGGAATCGGCCGAGGCCGACGAGTTCTTCAAGGTGGCCGGCGCGCAGGGCCTGAAGGCCGCCTTCAAGTGGCGCGACGCGCGCTTCGCGCTCGAAGGCCCGCAGTGAGGCGAGGCCGGGCGCACCTCGAAAGGCACGCACCATGATCGAGATCTCGGGACTCAACAAGCGCTACCTCACGCGCGACGGCGTGGACATCGACGCGCTGAAGGACGTGAACCTCTCGGTGGCCGACGGCGAGTTCGTCACCGTGGTCGGGCCCAGCGGCTGCGGCAAGTCCACCCTGCTCAAGATCCTGGCCGGCACGCTGCGACGCAGCTCGGGCTCGGTGAAGGCGCGCGACATCCCGCTCGACGGACCGAGCCGCGACGTCGGCGTGGTGCTGCAGGCGCCGGTGCTGCTGCCCTGGCGCACGGTGCTCGAGAACGTGATGGTGCCGGTCGAGATCCAGCGCCTGGACCGCAAGGTCTACGAGCCGCGCGCCCGTGCGCTGCTCAAGCTGGTGGGCCTCGAGGGCTTCGAGGGCAAGTACCCGTCCGAACTCTCGGGCGGCATGCAGCAGCGCGTGGGCATCTCGCGCGGGCTGGTGCACGACCCGGCCTTCGTGCTGATGGACGAGCCCTTCGGCGCGCTCGACGCGATGACGCGCGAGACCATGAACCTCGAGCTGCTGCGCATCTGGAAGGAGAGCGGCAAGACGGTGGTGCTGGTCACGCACAGCATCCCCGAGGCCGTGTTCCTCGCCGACCGCGTGGTCGTGATGTCGCCGCGGCCGGGCCGCATCACCGAGATCCTGCCGATCGACCTGCCGCGCCCGCGGCGGCTCGAGATGATCAATTCGGAACGCTTCGGCGGCTACGTCTCGGCCATCCGCAGGCACTTCCATTCGCTCGGAGCACTCGACGCATGAACACCCGCACCGCTTCCACCGTGCTGCCCGCAGCGCCTTCGGCGCCTCCCGCGCGGCGCATCGCCCGGCCCGAGATCCCGCTGGCCATCGCGCTGTTCATCGTCGTGGTCGGCGGCTGGGAGCTCGCGGTGCGCGCGCTCGACATCTCCGCGCTCGTGGTGCCGCCGCCCTCGGCGGTCGCGCTGGCGCTGTGGAGCGGACTGATCTCCAACGCCTTCACCTACCACTTCGGCGTGACCGCCTACGAGACGCTCGCGGGCTTCGCGGTCGGCGCGGGCCTCGGGCTGGTGCTGGGCTCGCTGGTGTCGCAGTTCGTGCTGGTCGAGAAGACGCTCTATCCCTACATCGTCGCGTTCCAGACCATCCCCAAGGTGGCGATCGCGCCGCTGTTCGTGATCTGGTTCGGCTACGGCATGACCTCCAAGGTGATCATCACCGCCACCATCGCCTTCTTTCCCGCGCTGGCCAACACCATCGTCGGGCTGCGCGCGGCGCCGGCGGACCAGATCGAGCTGCTGCGGGCCTTCACCGCGACGCGCTGGCAGATCTTCCGCATGGCACGCGTGCCGCATGCACTGCCCTACATCTTCGCGGGGCTCGACGTGTCGATAGTTCTGTCGGTGATCGGTGCGGTGGTCGGCGAGTTCGTCGGCGCGCAGGCGGGGCTGGGCTACCTGATCCTGCAGCGCACCTTCTCGATGGACACGGCGGGCATGTTCGCCATCCTCATCCTGCTGTCGGCCATGGGCATCGTGCTGCATGCGGTCATGAAGTACGCCCGCAAGCGGGTCGTGTTCTGGCTCGAGACGCAGAAGGACGCCACGCTCGGCGCCTGAGCCCCGGTTTCACCTCGCACTTCACTTCTGGAGTCTTCATGACCACTCGCATCCTCGCCGACGGCCTGCGCGCCCTCCTGCTGCTGCTCCTGACCTGCGCGCTGCAGGCATCGGCCCAGAGCGCCAAGCCCCTGAAGAAGGTCACGCTGGCCGTCGGCGGCGTGAGCGTGCTGACGCGGCCTATCCCTGGCTCATGATGCCGCTGGCGCTCGGCTACTGGCGCGACGAGGGCTACGACGTCGAGGTGGTGGCCACGCCCGGCTCGCTGCAGACGGTGCAGCAGCTTGCCGCGGGCAGCATCGCGCTGTCGCAGATGAGCGCGGGCGCCCTGATCCAGGCCAACGTGATGAACAACCTGCCGATCCGCGCGATCAGCGTGAACAACGTGCTCGACTGGGCCGTGGGCGTGCAGGCCGACGGCCCGGTCGCGAAGGTGGCCGACCTCAAGGGCAAGAACATCGGCATCGTGAGCCTGGCCAGCGGCGGCCTGCCGATGCTCAAGGCGCTGCTGCGCGCCGGCGGCCTCGATCCCGACAAGGACGTGACCATCGTCGCCGTGGGCACCGGCGCGCCCGCGCTGGAGGCGCTGCGCGCCAACCGGGTGCAGGGGCTGATGTTCTGGCACACGGCGCTGGTGGGCTTCGAGAATGCCGGCGGCCGGCTGCGCTACCTGTCGGACCCCGCCTGGGAGACCTTCGCCGACTTCAGCCTCGCGACCACGCAGCGCACCATCGACAGCGACCCGGCGATGGTCGAGGCCATCGCGCGCGGCGTGGCCAAGGCCAGCCTGTTCACCGCCACCAATCCGCAGTGCGCGCGCCAGCTGCACTGGAAGCGCTTTCCGCAGAGCAAGCCCACCGGCGCCGACGAGGCCACGCTGGCGCGCAACGACGACCGGCTGGTGGCGGCGGTGGTCGGGTCGATGGACAAGGCGCGGCGTCTCGACGGCGGCCAGGCCTGGGGCCGCGTCGATGCGGCCGGCTTCCAGCGCATGCAGGACTTCCTGTTCGACAACAAGGTGATCGACCGGAAGGTGGCGCCAGAGACCTTCGTGATCCGCACGCCCGGCTTCGCCGAGCGCGTGGACCGCTACGACCACGAGACCGTGATCCGCCAGGCCAAGGCCTGTGCCATCTCCTGAGGCGAAGGAGCGCGATTGATGACCACCCTGCATGGTGCCTATGCGGCGGACGCCGCCGGACCGAACCGCTCGCAGGCCGAGATCGCGGTGCGCTGCGACCTCGCCGCCGCCTACCGGCTGATCGCGCTGCACGGCCTGGACGACAGCATCTACACGCACATCTCCGCGCGCGTGCCCGATTCCGAGAACCAGTTCCTGATCAATCCCTTCGGCCTGCTGTTTCGCGACGTCACGGCCGGCTCGCTGGTGAAGATCGACCTCGAGGGCCGCCAGCTCGAGGACTCGCCGCACGACGTGAACCCCGCGGGCTTCACCATCCACAGCGCGATCCATGCGGCGCGCCACGATGCCGCCTGCGTGCTGCACACCCACACGGTGGCCGGCGTGGCGGTGTCGACGCTCGAGGAAGGGCTGCTGCCGCTCAACCAGTGGTCGCTGTTGTTCCACCAGCGCGTGGCCTATCACGACTTCGAAGGCATCGCGCTCGACCTCGACGAGCGCGAGCGCCTGGTGGCCGATCTCGGCGCCACCGCCAAGGTGCTGATCCTGCGCAACCACGGCCTGCTGACGGTGGGGCGCAGCGTGGCGGACGCGGTGCTGACCATGCTCGCGATCGAGAAGGCCTGCCGGGCGCAGATCGCGGTGCTCTCGACCGGGCGGCCCGTGCGCGCGATCCCCGAGGCCATCCGCCAGAAGACGCTGCGGCAGCTCGAGAGCGGCGACGGCAACCGCATGAAGGGGCAGACCGATCCCGACCAGCGGGCCTGGCACGCCATGCTGCAGCGGCTGGCGCCGGCCAGATGACATTTTTGTAATCGAAATGTGCGATCCAGGTCGATGGCCTGGCGCCATAGTCCGCTCCAGAGCAGTGCCGGTCGTCACTGCATGACCCCTCGGCGCCGCAGCCGGCGCCGCCAGAACCTGGAGCCTTTCATGCATCGCAGAACCCTCATGGGCCGCATCGCGGCCATCGCCCTCGCCGGTGTCTTCTCCGCGGGCGCCGCCAGTGCGCAGACCGCGCCCCCGGCGCCGGTCGCCGTCCACAACGTGGTGCTGGTGCACGGCCTCTATGCCGACGGCTCGAGCTGGGGCAAGGTGATTCCGCTGCTGCAGGCGCAGGGCCTGCACGTGACCTCGGTGCAGAACCCGCTGAGCGGCTTCCAGGACGACGTCGACGCGGTCAAGCGCGTGCTGGCGCAGCAGGACGGCCCGACGCTGCTGGTCGGCCACTCGTACGCCGGCATGGTGATCAGCGAGGCGGGCACCGACCCGCACGTGGCGGGCCTGGTCTACATCGCGGCGCGCGCGCCCGATGCCGGCGAGGACTACCCGGCCCTGACGCGCAAGTTCGCCGCCGCGCCCGCCGGCGCCGGCCTGCAATGGGACACCAACGGCTGGGGTTCGCTGAGCCAGCCGGCCTTCGTGAAGGACTTCGCGGGCGACCTGCCGCCGGCCGAGGCACTCGCCTACTACGCGGTGCAGCAACCGTTCGCGCGCGCCATCACCACCGCCAAAACCACGGTGGCGGCCTGGCACGACAAGCCGACCTGGTATGCCGTCTCGCGCCAGGACCGCACCATCGATCCCGAACTGCAGCGCTTCATGGCCCAGCGCATGAAGGCCAGCACCGTCGAGCTCGACGCGAGCCACGTGTCGCTGCTGTCGCAGCCCAGGGCCGTGGCCGACCTGATCGTGAAGGCGGCGCAGGGCCGGCGCTGAACGGGCGGCCCGGCGATAGACTGCGGAACCGCCGCGCCGGTCGAGCCGCCGGCGGCGGCCCCGGAAGGACACAACATGCGCGTGCTCGTCGTCGAAGATCATCCCAAGCTGGCGGACTACCTGCGCAAGGGGCTCACCGAGAACGGCTACGTCGTCGACGTCGCGGCCGACGGCATCGATGGCCGCCATCTCGCGGTGAACGGCGAGTACGACATCGTGGTGCTCGACGTGATGCTGCCCGGCCTCGACGGCTTCGCGGTGCTCAAGGCGATCCGCGCCACCAAGGACGTGGCGGTGCTCATGCTGACGGCGCGCGACCAGGTCGAGGACCGCGTGCGCGGCCTGCAGGACGGCGCCGACGACTACCTCGTCAAGCCCTTCGCGTTCTCGGAGCTGCTGGCGCGCCTGACCGCGCTGCGCCGACGCGGCGTGCGCTCGGGCGGCACCTCGGAACCCACCGTGCTGACCCTGGGCGAGCTGCAGCTGGACCTCGCGCGGCGCAAGGCCTCGCGCGGCGGCCAGGCGCTCGAGCTGACCAACAAGGAATTCCTGATCCTGGCGCTGCTGATGCGGCGCCGCGGCGAGGTGCTGTCGCGCACCGTGATCGCCGAGCAGGTGTGGGACATGAACTTCGACAGCGACACCAACGTGGTCGAGGTGGCGGTGCGCCGCCTGCGCGCCAAGCTCGACGAGCCTTTCGAGACCCCGATGCTGCGCACCGTGCGCGGCATGGGCTACGTGCTGGAGTCCGCGTGAAGGCACCGCGGGTGCGCTTCGGGTCGATCTCGGCGCGCCTGGTGCTGATGCTGGCGGTGGTCGCGGTCGCGGTGTTCGCGGCCACCGGCTTCCTGCTCCACAAGGCGCTCGAGCAGGTGCTGATCGCCGACGAGCGCTCGGACCTCAGCGGCAAGACCGAGGTGGTGCAGCATTTCATCGACGAAGTGCGCACGCCGGCCGATCTGCCGATGCTGCGGCGCCACCTCGCGGCCACCAGCGTGGGCGGGCGCTACCGCTGGAACGTGTGGCTGATCGCGCGCGACGGCGAGATGCTCTACGGCGCCGAGCCGATGCCGCCCACGCTGCGCGGCGAGGGCAACAAGGTCTGGCTGCAGCGGCAGGACGGCGTGGTGCTGCGCGGCGCGCACTACCGACTCGACGAGCACGCCATCTTTCCGGGCGCGCAGGTGCTGATCGGCATGGACCCGCGGCCGCGCGCCGAGATGCTCGACCGCTACGACAACTACGGCCTGCTGGTCGGCGCGCTCGGCGTGCTGTGCACCGTGGCGCTCGGTGCCATCGCCACGCGGCGCGGCCTGCGCGCGCTCGCGGACCTGTCGCGCGAGGCCTCGGTGATACGCCCCGGCGGGCTGTCGCAGCGCCTGACCCTGCCGGCCGACAGCACCGAGCTGCTGCCGCTGGCCCTGCGCTTCAACGAGGTGCTGGCGCGCATGGAGGATGCGTGGACCCAGCTCGAGGGCTTCAATGCCGACGTGGCGCACGAGTTGCGCACGCCGCTGGCCATCATGATCAACGGCGCCGAGCTCGCGCTCGCGCGCGACCGGCCCCAGGACGAGATGCGCGAGGTGCTCGAGTCGCACCTCGAGGAACTGCGCACGCTGGGCTCGATGGTCAACGACATGCTGTTCCTCGCGCGCGCCGACCGCGGCGACGCGGCCGAGGACCTGCGCGAGCTCTCACTGGGCGAGCAGGCGCGGCAGGTCGGCGAGTTCGTCGAGGTCTTCCTCGAGGAGAAGCGCCAGCGGCTCGAGATCGAGGGCGATGCCTCGGTGCCGGTCAACCGCGTGCTGCTGCGCCGCGCGCTCGTGAACCTGCTGACGAACGCATCGCGGCATGCGCCGGTGGAGGCCGTGATCGGCTTGCGGATCGAGGCGCTGCCGGAGGGCGCGCGCATCACGGTCGCCAACCCGGGCGATGCGATTGCGGAGGAAGTGCGGCAGCACATGTTCGAGCGCTTCTGGCGCGGCGACAGCTCGCGGCCGAGGACGGGCGAGCGCTTCGGGCTCGGGTTGGCGATCGTGCGGGCCATCGCGCGGATGCATGGGGGAGACCTTCGTGCAGGGCGCGCCAGGCGTCAACGAGATCGGGTTCACGCTGGGTCGCAATGGGGCCAAGCGCGACCCGGCTGGCGCTCGTTGAGCTATCGCCAATCGACCTTGCTCGTGGCCATCAGCGCCGCCCAATCATCGGGTGGACTGCCTCGCCCCAGCATCTTTTCAAAGACAGCGTACGGATCCGACTTGCTGCCCGCCGATCGCAAGGTCTGCTCGTCATTGACCCATGCATAGACGATGGCTTTCGCCTTCGAGTCGTAGCGAAAAAACAATCGAAAGCGCCTGCCGACCTTCGCGCGGCGCCAGTGGCGAAATTCAGCCCCCAGGGTGTTGCCCTGGCGGAATTCGTCTCGGGCCGGATCGCTCGGCACTACATCCACGATCAGTTGGCTCAGCGCACGAAACAACTTGACGTTGGCATTGCCTTCGAATCCTTGCGGGTCGCTCTGCTCGGCTTTTTCCGCCGCCGCTTGCAGCTTGCGCAACTGCTCGATCACGCACTCGTGAAACAGCAGCGTCCAGCCATGCCGTTGCATCAGAGCGCCACCTCGCCTTCGATGTCTTCATCGAGGTTCGCCGCGTAGCCAGCGCTCGCCAACATGGCCCGCGCCGAGTCCTCCGGCAGCGACTGGAGGTGGCGCCCGGCGCGGATGTCCGCTTCCAGCAATGCCAGGAAGGCGCCGATGGCAGGGTCCTCGTGTTCCGCATGGGCGCGAGTCACGACGACCTCTCCATCGCGCAGATCGAACGCCACCTTGCCGCCGATGTCGACGCCTAAGGCTTGCCGGATGGACTTCGGCAAGGTGAGCTGCCCCTTGGAGGTCAGCGTCGCAATTTCATGGATTTCGGACATGGCGGCCTTTCGTGCTGGCAATGTTCCGATGGTAAGGAAATTTCCTTACCACGTCAAACAGTGGCACCTTCAGGCGCGATCGCTGTTCTGTCCGCCCGGCATGCGCAGCACGATCTTCCCCGACATGCGCCCCAGCCTCCATCCGCGCCTTGGCCGCCGGCAACTCGGCGAACGCCACCACCTGGTCGATGCGCGGCCGGATGCGCCCGGCCGCGAACAGCGGCAGCACCTCGGCGACGAAACGCGGCACGCCCGAGACGCGCTGGGCCTTGGTGCGCAGCTTGTTCGACACGCCGAACAGCACCAGCCGGCGCGCATGCAGGGCCTCGAGGTCGAGTTCGGCATGCAGCACGCCGTCGACATGGCCCACGGTCGCGTGCCGTCCCTCGAAGGCCATCGCGCGCAGGTTCTCGGCGAACACCGAACCGCCGACCGTGTTGACGACGAGGTTCGCGCCCTTGTCCTCGGTGGCCCGCAGCACGGCCGGCGCGAAGTCGGCGGCGCGGGTGGGCAGCGCGACATCGAGCCCCAGCGGCGCGAGGGCCGCGAGCTTGTCGGCCGAGCCCGAGGTGCCGATGACGCGCGCGCCGAGCGCCTTGCCCAGTTGCAGCGACGCCACCCCGACGCCCGAGGACACGCCGTTGACCAGCAGCCATTCGCCGGGCTGCAGCCGGCCCTGCAGCACCAGCATGTCGAACGCGACCAGGAAGGCCAGCGGAATGCTCGCGGCCTCTTCCCACGACAGGACTTCCGGCACGGCCATGGCCTCGGCCGCTTCCATCAGCGCGTACTCGGCGAAGGCTCCAGCGCAGCGGCCCATCACGCGATCGCCGACTTGAAATCCACTAACGGCATTTCCAACATCGACCACCCTGCCAGCACCCTCCCCGCCGGCCGGGCGCCACGCACCCGAAGCGCCATGGCTCGCCAGGAACTCGCCGCGGTTGAGCGATGCCGCATGCAGGCGCACCAGCAACTGTCCCGGGCCCGCGGTGGGCACCGGCACCTCGCGTTGCTCGAGCACGCCGCCCGCCTCGCTCATCCGCATCCAGAAGGACTGCATAGTGGTCGCTTCGGTCATCGAAAGATTCCCCTTCAGGCACTCAGATTGCGCAGCACGGCCTGCGTAAACGCCACCGTGTTGCCGCTGCCGCGGATGTCGCCGGTGCGCGCCGAACGATCGGCCAGCGCGGCCGTGGTGGCGCGCGACATCGACGCCGCCATGCGCACCGCGCCCTCGTTGCCGCGGCTGTGGCCCAGCCAGTCGAACAGCATGCGCGTCGACTCGATCATCGCGTAGGGATTGGCGATGCCCTGGCCCGCGATGTCGGGCGCCGAGCCGTGCGTGGCCTGCGCCATCGCGATGTCGCCGTCGCCGATGCACAGCCCCGGCGCCATGCCGAGGCCACCCACCAGCCCGGCCGCCTCGTCCGAGAGGATGTCGCCGAACATGTTGGTCGTGACCACCACGTCGAAGCTCTGCGGGTCGCGCACCAGCCGCATCGCGAAGGTGTCGACGATCACGTCGTCGACGCGCACGTCGGGGTACTCCTCGGCGAGCTTTTTGCACTCCTCGACGAACATGCCGCAGCCGAGCTTGAACACGGTGTCCTTGTGCACATAGGTCAGGTGCTTGCGGCGCTGGCGTGCGAGTTCGAAGGCCGCGCGCGCCACGCGCCGGCTGCCGGTGCGGGTGATCACGCGCACCGACAGCGTGACTTCGTCGTTGGGCCGGAACTCGCCCGAGCCCGCGACCATGTTGCGGTCGGGCTGGAAGCCCTCGTTGTTCTCGCGCACGATCACCAGGTCGACGCCATCGTGCAGGCAACCGATGTCCGGGTACGAGCGCGTGGGTCGCACGTTGGCGAACAGGTTGAAGGTCTTGCGCAGGATCGGATGCGGGTTGATCGCGTTCGGTCCCTTGGGATAGGCGCGGTGGCCGATGGGCCCGAGGATCCAGCCGTCGAGCGTGCGCAGGGTCTCGAGCGTGCCGGGCGGCATGGTGTGGCCGTGGGTCTGGACGCGCGCGCGCGCCGATCGGCAGCGGATGCCAGTCGATGGCCACGCCGTGCAGCTCGGCGGCCGCGCGCGCGATGTCGACCGAGGCGGGCACGATCTCGTGGCCGATGTCGTCGCCGTCGAGGATGCCGATGCGAAGCGATGGAATGTTTTGGTTCGTCATGCCTGCCTCCTTTTCAAGCCGAAGGCGCGGTCAGTGCGGTCAGCGTGCGCAGGTCGGGCAGCGCGGCCAGCGTGCGGCACACCTCGGTGATCCGGCCCGAACGCTGCGCGCCGAGCAGCGGCACCGCGAGCGCGTCGAACTTGGCCTCGAGCTGCGCATCGGAGAGCGGGTTGTGCATCGAGCCGATCGCGTGATCGACCTGCACCTCGACGCGCCGACCATCGCGCAGCAGCGCGCTCACGTGCACCGACTCCTCCGCGATGCCGTCGTCGACCACCGCCTGCACCCGGTTGCGCAGCGCGACCACGCGCGGGTCATTGACCACCGCATCCGAGAACTCCTCCTCGCCCGCACGGCCATGGATCAGGCCCACGGCGCAGCCGTGGTAGACGCTGAACTTGCCCTGCAGCCCGTCCTTCGGCTCCTTCTTGCCCGTGAGCTCGAGCACCAGCGAATGCACGCGCAGCTCGATGCGCTCCACGTCCTCGGGCGCGATGCCCTGCGCGCGCAGCCGCACGCAGGCGTCGATGCTCGGATGGATCACGATGCCGCAGGCGAAGGGCTTGTAGGTGTTGAAGGAGATCTCGAAGCGCTCGCCGAGCTCGTCGGTGACCTCGTGCCAGGCTCGCTTGTCGGAAGCCACCTGCACGAAGCCGCGCGGCGCCTCGAGCGCGCGCTCGCTGGCCGTGAAGCCCTGGCTCGCGAGCAGCGCCGACATCAGGCCCGCGCGCGCCGCGGCGCCCGGATGGAAGGGCTTGGTCATGGTGCCGAACTGCTCGCGCAGGCCCACGGGCTGCGAGGCCGCGATGCCGATCGCCATCGCCGTGCGGTGTTCGTCCAGTCCCAGCAGCCGCGCGCAACCCGCGGCCGCGCCGAGCATGCCGGTCGAGCCCGTGATGTGCCAGCCGCGGTCGTAGTGGTCGGGGTACATGGTGTTGCCGATGCGGCAGGCCACGTCGATGCCGAGCACCAGCGCGTCGATCAGCTGGCGGCCCGAGGCCCCGCGGTGTTCGCCGAGCGCGAGCAGCGCCGAGGCCACCGGGCCGGCCGGATGGATGATGGTCTTCAGGTGCGTGTCGTCGAAATCGAAGGTGTGCGAGGTGATGCCGTTGACGAGCGCCGCGCTGGCCATGTCGACCTTGTCGGCGCGACCCGGCACGCTGGCCTGCGGCGCCGGCTCGAGCATGCGCACGGCGGCGATCGCGGCCTCGGCCGCCTCGTGGCGCGCCGCGCCGATCGCGCAGCCGAGCCAGTTGTAGAAGGTGCGGTGCGCCTCGCGCTCGACCGCGTCGCTCCAGCCGCGCGAGGGATGCGTGGCGACGAAGCGGGCCAGGATGGCGGTGACGGGAGGGGCCGAGGTGTCGGCGGAAACGTGCGTGTTGCGGGCCACTGGAGTTCTTGCTGGTTGCGTTGAGAAAAGGAAAGGGAGCCGGCCGGGCCTACTCGTCGAGCTGGATGTTCCGGGCCTTGGCAAGGGCGGTCCAGCGCGCGATCTCCGAGCCGATGTACTTGCCGAACTGGTCCGGCGTCATCGGCCAGGGCTCGACGGCCTCGCTGGCGAGCTTCTCGGCGAGGTCGGGCGCCTTGAGCACCGCGACCTGGGTCTCGTTGAGGCGGCGCACCACGTCGGCCGGCATGCCGGCGGGGCCGACCGAGCCGTACCACTGCATCGCGTCGAAGCCCTTGAAGCCGACCTCGTCCATGGTCGGCACGTCCTTGAGCTGCGCGCTGCGCTTGCTGCCGGTGACGGCCAGCGCGCGCATGCGGCCGAGCGCAGGTGCGGCAGCGCCGCCGCGAGCCCCGGGAACATGGCCTGGGTCTGGCCGCCCAGCACGTCGTTGATGGCCGGCGCGATGCCGCGGTACGGCACGTGCACCATGACCACGCCGGTCTCCTGCTTGAACAGCTCCATCGTCATGTGCGTGAGCGAGCCCGCGCCGGCCGAGCCGTAGCTCACCTTGCCGGGGTTGTGCTTCACGTAGTCGACGAACTCGGCCACCGTCTTGGCGGGCACGTCGGCATTGATGGCCAGCACGTTGGGCGTGGCGCCGATCATGCCGATCGGCGTGAAGTCCTTGATCGCGTTGTAGCTCACGCGGCGCGTCGCGGGCGTGGTGCCGTGGGTCGCGACGTAGCCCTGCATCAGCGTGTAGCCGTCGGCCGCGGCGCGCGCCGTGTTCTGGCAGGCCACCACACCGCCGCCGCCGCTCTGGTTGTCGATGACGAAGGGCTGGCCCAGCGCGCGGCCCCAGCGTTCGGCGACCACGCGGGCGATCATGTCGTTGCCGCCGCCGGCGGCGACCGGCACGATGTAGCGGATCGGCTTGCTCGGAAAGTCCTGCGCGATGGCGAAGCGGGGCATCGCGATGGTGGCCGAGACCGCGGAAGCGGTCAGCAGCAGTTGGCGGCGTTGCATGTCGTTGTCTCCTTGTTCTGCCGCGCATCTTCTGCCTGGGCGTCATTGCAGTAAATTGCAAGTTTTTCGGGGGTTTATTGCATGAACTGCATGAGTGAGACCCGATGCTGAAGCCCTCGCTGGCCGACCTGCGCGCCTTCGTCACCGTGGGCGAGCTGCAGAGCTTCGCCGCGGCGGCGCGCACCCTGCACTTGTCGCAGCCCGCGCTGTCGCGGCGCATCTCGCACCTCGAGGAGCTGCTGGGCGTGCGCCTGTTCGACCGCACCACGCGCAGCGTAGAGCTCACGCTGCTGGGCCGGCGCTTCCTCGGCCAGATCCGCGGCCTGGTCGACGACCTCGACCGCTCCGTGCTGAGCCTGCGCGACGCGGCCGAGCTCGAAGCCGGCGATGTCACCATCGGCTGCGTGCTGTCGACCGTGCACCACTTCATGCCGCCGGTGATCCAGGCCTTCCGCGCGCGCCATCCGCACGTGCTGGTGCGCATCATCGAGGAGGGTGCCGACGAGGTGCTCGCCAGCGTGAAGCAGGGCGAGGCCGATTTCGCGCTCAACTACATCGGCATGCAGGACTCCGAGGTGGAGTTCACGCCGCTGCTCAAGGAACCCTACGTGCTCGCCTGCCCCGCGGACCATCCGCTGGCGCGGCGCAAGTCCGTGGGCTGGGAGGAGCTCGCGCAGTACCCGCATGCGCGCGTCTCGCAGGCCAGCCGCAACCGCCTGTTCATCGACCAGGCCCTGGCCGAGCTGCCGCCGCTGCCGCGCCCGGTGTGCGAGGTGCGCCACGTCTCCACGCTGATCGGCATGGTCGAGAACGGCCTCGGCGTGGCCGTGGTGCCGCAGCTCACCTTGCCACGCAAGCCGGCGGCCGTGGTGGGCGTGCGGCTGGAACGGCCCGAGATCGGGCGCACCATCGGCGTGATCCGGCGCGCGGGGCGCAGCCTGTCGCCGGCGGCGGCGGCGTTTCTGGAGATGCTGGCGCTGGCGAGCCGCTCGAGCGTGGGGCCGGCCAAGGCGGCCAAGGCGGCGAAGGCCCGGTCGCCGCAACGCACGCGCCGGTCTTGAACGAGCGGCTGGCGTTCACCGAATCGGCGCAAAATGGATACTTCTTGCTACTCCTCTCGCCTCATCGCCTCAGACCGCGTCTGAGCTTTTCATGAACGTCCACCACCGAAACAACATCCGGATCCAGGGTTCCGGGCCGACAGCCATCGTCTTCGCCCATGGATTCGGATGCGACCAGAACATGTGGCGACTCGTGGCGCCACGGTTCGCGGATCGCTACAAGGTGGTGACCTTCGACCTGGTGGGCGCCGGCCAGTCGGACCTCGATGCCTACGACGCCGCGAAGTACTCGAGCCTCCAGGGTTACGCCGACGACCTGCTCGAGGTCGTCCGCGACGTGGCGACGGGCCCGGCGATCTTCGTGGGCCACTCCGTCAGCGGCATGATCGGCCTGCTCGCCGAGCTGAAGTCGCCCGGTACCTTCGCGGCGCAGGTGATGATCGGCCCGTCGCCGTGCTACATCGACGATGGCGACTACGTCGGCGGGTTCGCGCGCGAGGACATCGACTCGCTGCTCGACACGCTCGACAGCAACTACCTCGGCTGGGCGAGCAGCATGGCGCCCGCCATCATGGGCCTGCCCGAGCGGCCCGAGCTCGGCGAGGAGCTCACGGCGAGCTTCTGCCGCACCGACCCGGACATCACCAGGCAGTTCGCTCGGGTCACCTTCCTGTCCGACAACCGCGAGGACCTGGGGAAGCTGCGCACGCCCACGCTTATCGTCCAGTCGTCCGAGGACCTGATCGCGCCGCTCGTCGTTGGCGAGTACATCCACCGGGTCCTCCCCCGCAGCACCCTGCGTGTCGTCGAGAACGTCGGCCACTGCCCTCACCTGAGCGCGCCGGGCGCGTGCTGCGATGCGATCGAGGCCTTCCTCGCCGCGCTGCCGCGTGCGTCGGCGTGAGCCGGATGACGCAGGCCATCCCCGACCTCGCCAGCCTCTTCGACGAGGCACCGTGCGGCCTGCTCGTGACGACGCGCGACGGCACGATCGTCAAGGCCAACGGCACCTTCTGCGACTGGATCGGCATTCCTCGCGACGAACTCGTCGGCGCGAAGCGACTGCAGGACCTGTTCACCATGGGCGGCCGGATCTTCCATCAGACGCACTGGGCGCCTTCGCTGCAGATGCAGGGATCGCTGGCCGAGGTGAAGTTCGACCTGCGCCATCGCGACGGCCGGACCATCCCCATGATCCTCAACGCCCGCCGGCGCCAGCGGCCCGAAGGCGAGTTCGACGAGATCGCGGCCTTCGCCGCCGAGGACCGCAGCCGCTACGAACGCGAGCTGATGGGTGCCAGGCGCAAGGCCGACGCGCTGCTCGTGGCCGAGCGCGAGACGCGCAGCCTGATGCGGGACCGGGCGTTGTTCGCCGAGCAGATGGTCGGCATCGTGAGCCACGACCTGCGCAATCCGTTGTCGGCCATCGTGATGGGCGTGCAGATGCTCGAGCGCGTGGACGGCGAACGCCGCACCCGCATCCTGGGGCATGTGCGCAATTCGGCCGAGCGGGCGCAGCGGCTGATCGAGGAACTGCTCGACTTCACCCAGGCGCGCGTGGGCCAGGGGCTCACGGTCAATCGCCGGGCGATCGACCTGCACGAGGTGGTCGACGGCGCGCTGGCGGAGTTGCGCCTGGCCTACCCGGGCCGGACGATCGAGTACATGCCCGAAGGCGACAGCGCCTGCGTGGCGGACGCCGACCGTCTCGCGCAGCTGATCGGCAACCTCGTGAGCAACGCGGCCGCCTACGGCCAGGTCGACACGCCCGTGTTCGTGCGCTCGGGCGTGGCCGGCGCCACGGCCGAGATCGTGGTGCGCAATCTCGGCGCGCCCATTCCCGAATCGATGCTGGCCGACATGTTCGAGCCCATGGTCCGCGGCGAGACCGGCAGCAACACCGTGCGCAGCGTCGGGCTGGGCCTCTTCATCGTCCGCGAGATCGCGCGCGCCCATGGCGGCGACATGAGCGTGACGTCGACGGTGGCCGATGGCACTTCGTTTGGCCTGCGCTTTCCCGCGCATGCCGAAGCGCCATGATCGCCAGGGTCATCGCGAACCTGTCATGGGCCGCACTGGGCTTTGCCATGCTGGCCGGCGTCTTTGCCGCGTTCGGAGCGCTGCTCCACCTGCTCGCACTTGCCAACGGCCTGCTGCGCGGCTTCCGGCACGACGACGCCGCCGATGACCGCCGCCATGCGACGCACATGTTGGCTGCCGCCGGCATCTGCGCGCTGATCGCCGCTGCCGTGGGCGGTCTCGTGCTGCTCATCGCGTCATTCCAGTGAACGCCTACACATGTCCCAGGTCATCGAGCCGGCGAAGCGCCTCGGCCCCCTCCTCGGACGCCTGCAAGATGTTTCGCAGGATCGCGGGCGTGATGGGCCGGCCATCCTCTGCGACGAGAGGCCGATGCCCGCCGCCCTCCAGCGCCGAGAGCAACGCGCGCGCCTTGGCGAAGACGTCTTCCGTCCGATTGGAGAAAAGCTCCTGATCGAACACCGGGATTCCGCTGGAAAGGCGCCCTCGCACATCGAGGACCCCGAGCTTCGTCACGCGCCGGATCTCGCTCACCAGCGAAGCGGATGGGTCGCACGGCGCAGTGGAAATGGTGACGCGGCTCATCTTCGTGGGGAGGCGACAGGAAATGGATGGTCTTGGCCGGATGCTACCGCCCCTGGACATGCCGACGAGCGAGAGGCGCTTCCACCGCACAAATGAAAACGCCCGATGAGATCCATCGGGCGTCCATCGCCGGCTTCAACGGGCCGGCTCCGTGTCCTTCTCGGGCATCAGCCCGTGAACGACGGCTCAGTGCGAGCTTGCCAGGCGCAATCGCCCCTCAAGCCCCATGCGCATCGCTCGCCGGCAACACCGCCGGCCCCTCGCGCCGCGCCTTCTGGATCGAGCGCACGAAGGCCACGAGCTGCCACACCACGAACACGCCGATCAGGCCCAGCAGCGTGGCGCTGATCGGGCGGTTCACGAACACGCCGAAGCTGCCACGGCTGATCAGCATGGCGCGCCGGAAGTTCTCCTCCAGCATCGGCCCGAGGATGAAGCCCAGCATCAGCGGCGCGGCGTCCAGCTCCAATCGCATGAAGGCGTAGCCGAGGCAGCCGAACACGGCGGTGATGAAGATGTCGTCGAGGCTGTTGTTGACGCTGTAGGTGCCGATGCAGCAGAAGAACAGGATCGACGGGAACAGCACGGCGTACGGGATCTTGAACACCGACAGCCAGTAGCGCACCAGCGGCACGTTGAGCGCGAGCAGGAAGCAGTTGCCCACCCACATGCTGGCCACCAGGCCCCAGAACAGGTCGGGGTGGCTGGCGATCATGTTCGGACCGGGCTGGATGCCCTTGATCACGAACGCGGCCAGCATCAGCGCCATCACCGGGTTCTCGGGGATGCCGATGCTCATCAGCGGGATGAAGCTGGTGCGCGCGGCGGCTTCGTCGGCAGCGGCCTGGCCGGCCACGCCTTCGATGCAGCCGGTGCCGATCTCGTGCTTGTACTTGCTGACCTTCTTGTCGATGGCGTAGGCCGCGAACTGGGCGATCGAGGGACCGCCGCCGGGCAGGATGCCCAGGAACGAACCGATAGCACCGCCGCGCAGCGCGCTCGGGATGATCCGCTTGAACTCGGCCCAGGTCGGGATCAGGTTGATCTTGCCGTTGAAGGGCGAGCGCTCCTCGCGCGCGTCGAGGTTCTTGGTGATCTCGGCGATGCCGAAGCAGCCCAGCGCGATGCTCACCAGGCCCACGCCGTCGGCGAGGAAGGGCAGGTCCATGGTGTAGCGCTGCATGCCGCTGTTGACGTCGGTGCCGATCTGGCCGAGCAGCACGCCGATGAAGCACATCGCGAGGCCGTTGAGCAGGCTGCCGGTGGTCACGAAGCTCACGCACACGAAGCCCACGAGCATCATCGAGCAGTAGTCGGCCGGGCCGAACAGGAAGGCCACTTCGCCGAGCATCGGCGCCATCCACGCCAGCACGACGATCGCGATGGTGCCGCCCACGAAGCTCGAGAAGCCCGCGGTGAACAGCGCCAGGCCGGTCTGGCCCTTGAGCGTCATCGCGTACCCGTCGATACAGGCCACGATGCTGCTGGCATGCGGGATCTTCATCGTGATCGCGCTCACGCTGTCGCCGTACTGGGCGCCATAGTAGATGCCGGCCAGCATGATCAGCGCGCCGCCGGTGGGGGATCGAGTAGGTCAGCGGCAGCAGCAGGCTGATGGTGGCCAGCGGGCCCAGGCCCGGCAGCAGGCCCACCAGGGTGCCCACGGTACAGCCGATGGCGCAGAACAGCAGGTTCTGCATCGTGAGCGCGTGCGAGAAACCGAACGCGAGATTGTTCAAGACTTCCATGGCGCGGTCCTCAGAGCAGGGGCAGGTTCAGGCCCAGCAGCTTCTGGAGCGCGAAAGCCATCGCGACCAGGCCGAGGGAGATCTTGACGTTGCGCACCCACGAGTACGAGAGGCCGGCAGCCGTCGAGGCGAACACCATGAACACGATGCCCGCGACCATGTTGATGTGCTCCGAGATCAGCGCGAAGCCGCAGAGGCTGCCGATCACGATGCCGATGTTGCGCAGGTTGAGCTCCATCGGCTGGCGCGCGACGAAGCGCGAGCGGATCACGGTGGCCACGCCGATCAGGCCGAGCAGGATGCTGACGATGAACGGGAACATGCCGGGACCCGCGCGCGAGAAGTCGCCGATCGGGTAGTTGCGCGCGGCGGTGATGCCGAACAGGAGGGAAATGGCGATGAGGAAGAGCCCTCTGCCTAGGTTGCGGTCGTTCATGTCTGTCTCTGTGGGCGTGCCTGCGCAGCGCGCTTGCGGCCTGTTGTGATGGAGGCAGGGATGCTCGGCGTCGGCGGCTGACCGAAAACTGACACGCGGGCCTCGGGAACTACGTACGGCCGACTACGCCGCAGGTAATCGACGGCCCGCGCCGGCGCGGCGAGGATGCGCGCCTTGCGCCGCTTCTACGCGTTTACCCGAATACCGGAGTCCGCTTGAAAACCTCTAGCCCCCTCGCCCCGATCCGCCCCGCCTGGCTGCTGCTGGCCGGCGCGGTCCATGCCGCCGCCCTCGCGCAGAGCGCGACCGTGACGGCCTCGCCGCCGCCCGCGCCTTCTCCCATGGCCGCGAACGCGCCCGATGCCTGCAGGCTGATGCCGCGCGCCGACATCGAGGCGCTGTTCCCCGGACGCCCGGTCACCGACAAGGGCCCGACCCTGAGCCCCCTGAGCCGCGGCCCGCAGTACGCCGAGAGCTGCACCTACGTGGTGCGCCTGCCGAGCCCAACCTCGAAGACCGATGTCGCGCGTTTCGCGAGCCTGACCGTGATCCGCTGGGGCGACTCGCCCGCGGTCGGGCGCGGCACGGCCAGGGACAGCTTCGCCTCGCTGCGCACCGCGCGCGAACGCGTGGCCGCCGATCCCAAGCTCAGCCTGCGCATCGAGACGCTGGCCGATGTGGGCGAGGAGGCCTTCATCGAGACCAGCGCGCACCGGGTCGCGGTGCAGGCGCGCAAGGGCGACCTGATCGTGCTCGCCAGCCTCGATCCCTATTCGAGCCAGACGCCCGGCAATGCGAGCGCGCTCGCGCGCCAGGCGCTCGCGCGCTGGCAGCCGGGCGTCGGCATGGTGGCGGCCGCGGCGCCGATCGCCGCGCAGGCGGCGGTGGCGGTGCCGGCCGACACGCGCGTGTCGCAGACCGCGCCCGCCGACCAGTGGCCCGATGCCTGCGCGCTGATGACGACCGAGGACGTGAAGGCCGTGTTCCCCGACATGACGATCGCAACGCCGGTGCAGTTCAAGGGAAAGATCACGCACGAGTCGCGCGAGAACCGCATCGAGGAGATTCCCAAGCCGATCGGCTGCCTCTACAACCTGCGCCGCACCGACACCGTCGACGGCAAGCGCGTGACCGTCTCGCACCAGGTGCAGATGAGCGTGCGCAACCTCGCGTCGACGCCCGCGTTCTCGCAGCGCTATTTCGAGATCTCGCGCAAGGTCGGCGAGCCCAAGACGCCGGTGGCGGGCCTCGGCGACGAGGCCTTCATCGACATCCTCAACCGCATCCAGATCCGCAAGGGGCTGCTGAGCGTGGAGGTGCGCGTGGGCGGCGGCGAGCGCGACGCGGCGCTGCATGCGGTGGCGCGCGAACGCGTCAACGCGCTGGCCGCGCGCGTGGCGGCGAAGCTGCCCTGACGCCGCGCCGGCGTTACGCCCTCAGCAGCAGGCCTCCGCTTCGGCATCGGCGTCGCTCATCACCTCGCGCGTGTGCGCATCGGCCGCGAACCACAGCTCGATGCGCAGCGACGAGGAGTTGATGTCCTGCGGAATGCCGAAGGCGCTCTGGAAGGTGGAGAAGCTCAGCACGCCCAGCGACGTGTCGAAGCTCAGGTTGAGGCTCGGCGTGGCGAGCCCCAGCGAGGGCATCTCGGGCAGCCGGCCGTAGCGCCGGTGCAGCGACTCGGCCAGCCGATCGACGCGCGGGCGCAGCGACGGGCGCAGCCAGCTCTCGGTCTGCAATTGCGCGAGCAGGCTGGCGCCGACCTGCGCCGCGTTGCGCGAATGGCTCAGCAGGCCGTCGTCGTGCGCCACGCAGTCGATCATGTCCAGGCCCTCGAAGCGATGCCCGATGGCCTCGCAGTAGGCCGGCATCACGACCGTGCAGAGCCACTGGCCCGCGCAGTTGGTCGCGAGCATCTTCCAGTCGGGATCGAACACCAGGCCCGGCAGCGGGTTGTGCAGCTGCACCATGCGCTGCAGCGCGGCCTCGTTGGCGTCGGTCATGCCGATCCACGACGCGCCCTCCTCGCCGGCGACGGTGGTGAAGCCGCCGAGCGACAGCGCCGCGTTGCGCAGCGAGGTCGGCGCCTCGACCTCGTTCATCCAGGCCAGCAGCAGGTCGCGGCTCGGCGCGGCGCGGCCGGTCTCGAGGAAGCTGACGTGCCGCTGGGACACGCCCAGCCGCAACGACAGATCGAGTTGGGAGATGTTCTTGCTCGCCCTCGTATGGCGCAGCAGCGGAGGCAGGCTCATGGGATCGGGATCCAGGGATCGAAAAGCCCGCCATTGGACCCGATCGGCGCGCCAAACGCTTCGTCTCGCACGCAACAAACACGCGTAATCGGGGTAACAGGCGGTAGCGCCATTGCGCATCGCGGCGGCCATTATCTGGAAGGTTATCGACGCCCTTCGGCAGCGGCGGCAACATGCCTTCGCACCGTTGCCAGAGGCCTCTCGCGCACCGGTCGCAGCGCCGGTCCGGCGTTCCCCGGACCGCACGCTCGCCGCGCGCCGCGCGCGGCCTCCACCCGCCTCGTCCACCGCATCGAACCCTTGCCCGCCGCCCATGTCTTTCTGCCGTACCGACGCAGCGCGCGCTCGTCCGAACTGCCGCAGCCGCGCGCCGAAGCGCCTCCGTCCGCCCTGCCATCGGGAGACCCCACGGTGCGCGGCATGACGGGGCTGCCGCCGCACGGCGCGGCGCCGGTGCGCTTCGTCACCGACGGCCCGCTGCCGCACGCCATCGACGGCGGCGCTCCGACCGGCGAGGACGACCCGCTGCTGCGCATGGGCCCGATGCTGCAGGCGCTGGGCTTCCAGTGGTTCGCCTACGGCACCGTGGCGCTGGCGCAGGGCCGGTGGCGGCCCTCGAGCTTCTTCACCGGCCATGCCAATCCGCGCTGGACCGAACGCTATTTCTCGCAGCAATACCAGGAGGTCGATCCGCGCGTCGAGGCCGCGCAGCGCAGCGCCGGCCCGTGGGTCTGGGACCGCGACGGCCTCGCGCGCCAGTGGCCGCCCGAGGACACCCGCTTCGCGCTGCATGAGCGCTTTCTCGAGGACCTGCGCGCCAGCGGCATCGGCAGCGGCGTGCTGTTCAGGCTGCCGGCGCCGCCGCTGTCGTTGCCGCTGGGCGAGCACACGCTGGTGAGCCTGCAGTCGGAGCGCACGGACAGCGCGTGGATCGGCGCGGGCATCGTCGCGCTGGCCCGCATGCTGGCCGAGGACTTCCACCGTCGCGTGCAGTCCTGTGGCCTCACCTCGGCACCGGCGGCCAGCCCGCTCGGCGACATCGGCCACGCTTCGAGGATGCTCAGCGCGATGCAATTGCGCATCCTCGAGGAACTGCGGCAGGGCCGCGGCGACAAGGAGATCGCGCACCGGCTGCAGATGTCGGGCCATGCGGTCGACTACCACCTGCGGCAATTGCGCGCGCGCTTCAAGGTGCGCAACCGCGTGCAGCTCGTGAACGCGGCCGCGCGCGCGATGCCGCCGGGCGCCTGAGCGCGATGTGCGCGAGGCCTTTCGGCCTCACTCCTGCGGAAAGCTCGCCACCAGCAGGCGCACCAGCTCGGCCTGCCGCTGCACGCCCAGCTTGGCGAAGATCTGCTTGAGGTACTGCCGCGCGGTGCCCGCCGACAGCGCCATGAGCCCGGCCGCGCCGGCCAGGTCCTCGCCCTTGCCGAGCAGCACGGCCAGCTCGGCCTCGCGCGCGGTCAGCCCGTAGGCCTCGACCAGCCGGGCCGCGGCGATGGTGCCGTCGGCGCCGGCGTTGTGCACCATCACCGCCACGCGCGCGCTGCCGAATTCGGCCTGCGCCGACAGGCTGGCCGCCGGCACCACGGACAGGATCAGCGGCCGCAGCGGCGGCATGCGCCGGATGGTCACCGGCAGGCCCCGCGCCGCCACCGCGCCCTCGCTGAGCGCCGCGCGGCGCGACTCGGGCGCGAGCTCGGTCGCGAGCCGCACCGCCTGCCGCAGTCGGCGGTCTTCGGCGCCGTCGCGCGCGCGCAGGCCCTCGCGGTCGGCACGCAGGCCGCAACCGGGTTGCGCCAGCAACGCACTTGCGCTGCGGTTGAGGAACACCACGCGGCCCGCCGCGTCGAGCAGCATCACCGCCTGCGGCGCGAGGTTCAGCATGTCGTGCGCCGCATCGACGCTGGCGCGCGTGCGTTGCCGCAGTTGCGCATGCAGCTGCTCGATGGTCCGCAGGTGCGGCACCAGGGCCTGGATCGAGGCCAGCTCGTCCTCGCGGAAATCGTGGCCCGATTCGAGCGAGCGGCAGTAGCTGAGGCCACGCCAGCCGTCGTGCTCGCGCCAGTACGACACCGCGGCCAGGCCGCCGTTGAGCGGCCGCAGCACCTCCTGGTAGAGCTCGGTGCTGGCCATCGCCCGGCGGCTCAGGAAGGTGGAGGTGCGCACCGGCAGGCCCGAGGCCGTGAGCCGGATCAGCGACTCGTGGTCGGCCATGGTGAGCCACTGGCCGAGCTCGCGCTCCTCGACTTGGCCGAACTGCGTGCAGGCGCGCCACTCGGTGTCGCCGTCGTGCATGCTCGTCATCACCACGTGCTCGGCGCCGATGCACTCGCGCAGCACGTTGAGGTCGACGCCGCCGGCACCCGGCGCCGCCACCTCGGCATACAGGCGCCGGACCGCGTCGGCCAGCGCCGTGGATTCCAGACCCATGTTCCCTCCTGTTCGGGAGTAGCGCGCGCGAAGGCGGATGCGCAGACTCCAAACCCTGCTGTCATTGGCCGGACGGCGGCCGCGCCATGGCGCGCCGCGGCGCGTTCGGGCTCTGCCAGCGTTCTTCGTGAATCCGCATGGCACCGTCCTTCCTTCCCCCTTCGCATGCACCAACGGGTGCCACCCGGCGCGACGCATTGCTGCGTGTCGCGCGCGGCGGCGCCGGCATGCTCCTGTTGTCGGGCTCGCGTCTCGCGCCAGCCTCGGCGGCCTCGAGCGAGGCCTTCTCCCCTGCGTCTTCCGCCCGGCTGCGCTTCGCCCTGCCGCTGCTCGACGAGGCCCTGGCCTCGCGCGCCGCGTGGGAACCGCTGCTGCACCCGCTGTGCGCCGCTGTCGGCTGCGCGCTCGAGACCGCCACGCTGTCCAGCCTCGAATCGCTGGCACGGGCCGTCGCGCACGCCGAGGTCGACGCCGGCTTCCTGGCCCCCGAGGCCGCGCTGCAGGCGGTGGTCGAGGGGCGGATGCGGATTCTCGCCCAGGCGAGGCGCCCCGCGGCCCAAGACCCCAATCGCGCGGTGCTGCTGGTGCGCCGCGCCGCTCCGCCCGACGCGCTCGACCGGCTGCTGGCCGAGCCCCAGGACTGGCGCGTCGCCTACGGCGAGCGGCGCTCCATCGCGGGATACGTGCTGCCGCAGGCGCGGCTGTTCCTGCCGCGCGGCATCGACATGGAGACCGCCTTTCGCACCGAGACCGTCGGCTCCACCTTCGCGGGCAGCCTCGCGCTGGCCAACGGCGATGTCGACATCGCGACCGGCACGCTCGACGACCACCGCCTGTTCTGCCGGCGCTTTCCGCCCGAGGGCCGGCAGCTCAGGATCGTCTGGCAATCGGAGCCCCTGCCCGCCGAGCGCTTCGCCATCCGCGCCGACTGGCCGCGCGCCACGCGCCAGGAGCTCCGCCGCTTCCTGCTGCGCTACGGCACCGCCGCCGGGCCGCGCAGCGCCCGGGAACGCGCCGTGCTGCGGGCGCTGAACGCGCCGGCCGGCTACGAGGCCGCGCCGCATGCGGCCCTGCTGCCGGTGGCGCAGCTGCAGCGCGACCTCGCGCTGCAGCGCGTGCGCGCCGCTCGATGGACCAGCGATGCCGCGCGCGGGCGCCGGCTGGCGCAGATCGCGGCCGACTACGAGCGGCAGAAGGCGGTGCTGCTGCGCGACGAGGAGCGGGCGGCCTGAGTGCTGGTGCGCCGCCATGGTCACCGGTTTCCGTGGCTGCTCGGCAGGACGCTTCGGGCTTCGTGCGAGGATGGCGGGCGTTCATGCCCGCCACCGTTCCTTCGCCACCGATGCCCCTTCGCCGCCCCGCCCTCCTGCTCGCCACCCTCGCCGCCATCGCCGCGCTGGCCGTCGCCGGCTACGGGGGCGCCACCTACTTCAACCTCAACCCCGCGCGCAAGGTCGGCGCGGTGGTCGACGAGTTCAACGGCGTGAAGGTCTACTACAACGGCGGCGTGAACAACGCCGAGGGCCGCGCGCTGTCGAGCGACGGCTACAACCTCGGCATCCAGTACCAGTGCGTGGAGTTCGTCAAGCGCTACTACTTCGAGCGCTTCGGCCATCGCATGCCCGACGCCTACGGCCACGCCCGCGATTTCTACGACGCGACCACGCCGCAGGGCCAGCCGAATGCAAAGCGCGCGCTGCTGCAGTACCGCAACGGGCAGGCCGAGAAGCCGCGGGTCGACGACCTGATCGTGTTCGCGCCGACGCTGCTCAACCGCTACGGGCATGTCGCGATCGTGGCGGGCGTGGGCGAGCGGGAGATCGAGATCGTGCAGCAGAACCCCGGGCCGTTCGGCGAGAGCCGCGCGCGGCTCGTGCTCAAGGCGCGGGACGGCAACTGGCATGTGAAGGGCGGCACCCTGGGCTGGCTGCGGCGCGCGCAGGCGCCGTCCTGAGTCGGGCGCAGGCAGCTCAACGCCAGGGCCGCATCTCCACCCGCAAGGTGCCCGTGAGGCCGGGCCGCGCGTCCTGGATGATCGTCATGTCGAAGGCATAGCCGTCGGTGCCCTGCAGCGGGTACAGCGTGGCCTCGATGCCGGGCTTGCCCGGATGAACGTCCTGCGCACCATAGAAGACACGCCACCCATAAGGAGCGGCGGCATCCGGAAAGGCCTCGACGATGATCAGGTCGCGAAAGACGAAGCCGCCTTCGTAGTGGCGCTTGAGGAACAGCAGCCCGTCGATCTCGTAGTCGGGCACCAGCACCTTGATGTCGAAGGCGAAGCTGACCGAGCCCGAGGCCACGACGCTCTTGCTCGGGTCGAGGAACAGCGAGAACAGGTGCGGGCTCTTGCTGCGGTCGGGCGTGCGCTGCTTGCCCTGGGCCGGAAACAGCTCGTCGTAGCAGCGGAAGATGGCCGAGTTCTCGCGCGCCTCGCGCCGCGTGATCTGCCACTGGGCACCGCGCACGCTGGCCACCACCTCGAACTGGTAGGAGGCCTTCACGCTCTTGCCCTCGTCGAGCGCCGCCTGCACTTCTTCGGGCAGCGTGATGTCGTCGATGTCGAGGATGCCGTCGGCGCGCAGCTGGCCGAACAGGAAGCGCGTGAGGTTCTGGTAGCCCTCTTCCGAATTGACGATGCCGTAGTGCCCCGAGTGGCTGCGATTCACGAACGCGCGCGGCGATCCGACATCCGTTCCGTCGGCCGCCAGACCGTGGGTGGTGGCGTTCTCGATGCGCACCAGGCCATCGCTGGCATCGCCCGCGGCCCAGGCCGAGAGGCCGCCGGCCACCGCGTAGTCGCGCGCGTTGGTGCCCACGAGGTTGAACACCCGCTCGGGCGGGAAGTTCGTTACCAGCGACACGTCGTCGCCCTTGGGCACGGCCATGTAGCCGGCCATGCGCTCGCGGTTGAAGTTGTTGGCGTCGCCGAAGGACAGCCAGCCCGGCACGTTGCGCACGATGCGCATGTCGATGCCGTTGTGCGGCGTGGCATAGGTGAAGAGCTTGTCGACCGCCGCGCGCGCCTCGGCCGAACCCAATTTCGGGTTCTGCAGAAAGGCGCGGCAGACCAGGCCGCCCATCGAATGCGCGACCAGGTAGACCTTGAAGTCCGCCGGCGTCATCTCGTTCTTCGGGTTCGCGCACACCCGCTCGCGCAGGCGCAGGATCAGCTGGCCGAGCCCCTGCGCGAAGGTCTCGATCGGCGGCGTCTTGCCGTTGCCGAAGTCCTTCGAGGCATCGTCGTAGTAGCGGTAGATGACGATGCTGCGGTAGGGCACGGCCTGGTCGGCGCGCGTGGCGGCCATCAGGTCGTCGCCATCGACGAACACGTCCTCGTAGCGGTGGTCGCCCATCAGCCGGACCAGCGGCGACTCGAAATAGAAGCGGCGCATGTCGCCGGTCCAGGCCATGCGGGTCTTGGTCGAGCCGATGTTGAAACCCATGTAGGGGTCGGCCACGGTCTCCTCGATCTCGCCCTGCGTGGCGGCGAAGCCGCGCACGTAGATGATCGGGTGGTAGGGATGCTGTGCGTTGCTCATGGCCGGCGTTCCTCAGAGACCCGCGTAGTCGATGAAGCCCTTGTTCACGCTGTTGACCTTGCGGGTCAGCCTGAACACGCCGATCCCCTCGCGCGATCCGCCCACATTCGAATTGCCCTCGAGCGTCGTCATGATCCCGCCCGTCACGCTCTCGACCAGGCCGGTATGACCCAGGCCGCCACCGTGGTCCATGATGAAGATCATGCCGGGCTGCAGCACGGCCGGGTCGGCCTTGGCCGCGGATGCGTTGATGCGGCGCGCACCCTTGGAAGGCGCGCCGTTCCAGTGCGCGAGGCAGCCCGCGGTCTTGAACAGGGGGTTGGCGCGGCCGAGTTGCCGGGCCGTCTGCTCGAAGCACCAGTAGACGTAGGCCGCGCACCACGAGTGGCCGCCGCCGAGCCCGGTGCTGCGCAGGTAGGCCTCCACGTCGGGCCCCCGGTTGGAGCCGGGCGGCACTTCGCGCACCTGGCGCGCTTCCTCGCCCGACGCGACTACCAATGCGCGCTTCAGCAGATCGTCGGTGGTGCTGGTGGACACGGGCACCTGGTCGTCACCGAACAGCGCGGCCCAGGTGATGCTGCCGACCTCGCCGTCGATCTTCAGCGCATGGCCTTCGCTGTCCACGCTGCGCGACTGGAAGAGCTTGACCGCGCTCTTCATCATCGGGCCGAAGCTCGGCTGCTGGGGATCGAGCTTGACCGCTTCGCCGCCCTTCAGGACCAGCACCCGATTCAACCGGTTCTTGAGTTCCTTGACGATGCGGGCATCGGTTTCGCCCTGCTTGATGACGCGGCCGGGATATTGCATGGCATGGTCCCCCCAAGTTGATCGAATCGACCTCGAATCCACCGTGCGACTGACATGCCCGCCGTTGCACGCGGGTCATGTTCTTGTTGTTGTGGGTTCGAGTCTTTCACCGCCGCCATCCCACGCCTATATCCCGCTTGCTCTACTTCCTCGGGAGGATGGTCGGTGCCGGACGCGCGCCTTACCGTCACGGCCATCGGCAGGTTCCCTGCGGCACGGCGGACATCGCGTCCGGTTCCCCATGAGCGATCTTCCTTCCCAGGCATCGTGGCTGCAGCGGGCCACCACCGTGGTGGGCATCGCCGGTTCGCTGGTCACCATCGCGCTCACGGCATGGAACGCCCAGACCAAGCAGCAGATCGACCAGCGCGAGGCCGACCTGAAGGTGCAGACCGCCGCGCTCGATGCCGAACTGCGCCGGCGCAGCACCAGCGTCGAGGAGTCCAAGGAGCGGGTGGAGCGCTACAAGTGGGTCTATGGCCTCGTGCCCGAGCTCAGCGCGGCCGACGGCTCCAAGCGCAACGCGGCCCTGGCCATGGTGCGGCTCGCGCTGTCCAAGGAAGAAGCCGAGGGCCTGCTCGCGGGGCTGCAGCAGTCGCCCGATGAACAGGTCCGCAAGGCCGCTGCGCAGGGCGTGGCCACCATCGCCAACATCGAGAACGCCGAGCTCGTGCGGCTGGTGTCGCAGGTGAATGCCGCCGGTGCCGACGAGCGCCGCCGCGCGACCGGGCGCCTGCAGCGGGACTTCAACGATTCGGCCGAAGCGATCGCGCTGGCCCTGAAGCTGCTCGATGCGGACCAGCTCGACAAGCTGTCGCCGAGCGGGCTGATCAACGTCCTCTATTTCCTGTCGCGCACGGATCCGCGCGCGTGGACGCCGCCGGATATCGCCACGGCCAACCGGGTGCTGCCGGCCGTGCGCGCGCGCAATGCCGGACCGCAGACTCAGGCCGAACTGGGGCGGGTGGAGGACACGGTGAAGGCGGCGGGTCGGCAGTAGATTGCGCCGACGACGAGCTTCACCAGGGCAGCGCTAGCAGAGCAGCCCTCTGCAATCGAAGGCCGTCATGAAGAGGATGTAGGGACGCCCGCCGTCCTGGTACGTGCGCAAGGGCCTGGCCCCCACCGCGCCTTCGCGATTGAGGACGGCCAACAGCTCCGCTGCCTGTTCGACGGTGTTCGGCCTGGACGTCGCCGTCACGTCCACGGCTTCGAACTTGAAGCTGGAGGTTTGCGTCTCGTCCCTCACGTACAGGTTCATCACGTTCTCGCCGACGAGGGCCGAGGTCACGAACACCGACCCCTTGGCGCCCTGCTCGTTCTGTTCCGCGACGAAGCCGGTGTTCCCACCGGACTTGGCGGCCACCAGCTCGAAGACGCAGCGCGAGGTCGACGGCGTTTCCTTCACCAGCGCGAAGCCCGTGCCCTGGACCTGGGTGCCGCAGTAGCCCAGCTTGCCCAGGTCGTTGAGCGGCCGCAGCAGCTCCTGCGACGTCGCGGCGGCGAGCGGAAGCTTGATCGCATCGACATAGCCGTACTGGATGGCTTCGCCGAACACCTTGCTGAAGACACTCTTCGGCTGGGCACCGCTGCCCGGCGTGAGGCGATAGCCCTCCGCGCCCTGCGCCTGGAAATCGGCCAGCGTCAGCGGCGCGCCCGTCGAGACGAAGCGATGCTCGTAGCGGGCCGTCTGGCCCTTGCGCTGGTAGATCGCCCGCCATTGGCCACGCGCCGTTGCATCGACGAAGACGATGCGATCCAGCAGGTAGCCGGCGAGCGCGGGACTCGTGAGCTCCGTCGAGAAGGTGTCGAAGCTGCTCGCATCGACGGTTCCCAACTGGAAGGTGTAGACCGTTGTCCGCAGCGGGCGGGTGACGGGATCGGGCACGGTCGCGGGGGGATTGCGGGCTTCCTCGATGGTCGCCAGCGCGGCCGCCGTGGCCGGTGGCAGCCCGCCATAGCTGCCGGCTCCGCCGCCACCTCCGCCGCAAGAAGACAGGATGACCGAGATCCCGAGGACGGCCGGCAGCAGGCGAAGCGATGTGTTCATTGTTGTCTTGCCGGGACAGGGAAGCGAGTTGGCCACGCCTCCCCATGTCTCCTCGTCCCGTGTGTAGTTGTAAATAAATTTTACTCGCCCGGAGAAGCGATCCCCGGCGGAGCAGGTCGTCAGTGCGCGGAAATTTCTCCTGCTGTTGCACGCATGTCACGGCGGGCAGCGTGGGCACCGGCCGCGGCGATCGGAGGGGTGCCTGCCTGGGGGGGACCGCGAACACGGAGCCAGGCCGCAGATGGCGCTCGAGATCGGTCCGCATCGTCTCGTAGGCAGCCGACCTGAATTCGGTGACGGTGATCTTCTGATAGGCCGCGGCCGGAACGGCGGGCCGTCCGATCTTTCAGCTGAGACCCAGGACGCCCGGCAGCGGCTGCTGGGCCGAAATGGCCAGTGCGGCCAGCCAGCAGCATCCGCCCAGCAGGGCCTTGCAGATTCGGGAGATGACCTTCACGCATGCTTTCTGTCAAAGCGCGCCGCGCGCCACGTCGATTGGGGGAGTGAAAGCGAGCTTCGGGGGGACCCGGCCGAGCATGCCGCGATGCGCGCGCTGCACGGCCTTCCTCGTCCTGCGTGTGCTTGCGGGCCGGATCTTAGGGGCCGGAAGCAGCGCCCTGGTGACGGATCGATCGCATGCCGACGGAATTTCGTCGCGGCGTTGCGCCCGACGCACGCCTCATCCAACTGGGGGATGGGCGCACCCTTAGGCAACGTGCGACGGCGAACTCCCGAGTTCGCGCTTGTAGGCACGCGCGAGGATCGCGCCGGTCGAATAGCCCACCGCATCGGCAGCCTGCTGCAGGGTCAGCCGGCGTTCGCGCAGCAGCCGCGAGGCCAGGTGGATGCGCCAGCGCGCCAGGTACTGCATCGGCGAGAGATTCATCTGCGCGCGGAATCGGGTGGCGAAGGCCGTTCGGCTCATGTGGCACAGCGCGGCGAGCGATTCGAGCGTCCATGGATCGGCGGGCCGGTCATGGATCGCCTCGAGCGCCGTGAGCAGCCTGGCATCGCAGAGCTCGAGCCCCGGGGAACCCGCGAAGGGAATGCCCACCTCGGGATTGCGCAACCAGGCCAGCACCGCATGCTGCATCAGCGCGACCAGCATCTCGGTCACGCCCACGCCGTTGCCGCCGGCCCTGCGGTCGGCCATCCAGCGCACCGCGTCCGCCATGGAGCGCAGCCAGGGCGCGGCATCCGCGGCACGCAGATGCAACACGGGAGGCAGCGATGCCACCAGCGGATGGGTGGCCAGTTCCACCGAACGGTAGAAGCCGCCGCTCCACACGCTGTGCTCGCCGCCCGCCTGCGCGTGCCGCTCGGCGCCGGAGGAACGCGCCAGCAGTTCATCGAGGCTTGACGCGGGAAGGCCGGGATCGGAGAAGACACGGTGCGCATCGCCACGCGGCAGGAACACCACGTCGCCATGCCGCAGGTGCAGCGCCGGCTCCCTGCCGACCTGCAGCCAGCAATCGCGGCCGCCGACCACGTACAGCGGCGTACGCCGCCGGCTCTCGACGCGCACGCAGAAGCGGGGACCGAGCTCGACCTGGAAATGCAGAGCCGGCTCGAAGCGTATGCTGCGGACCAGGGACTCGGGCGCGTATTCGGCGGGCGTGGCCTCGGGCACCGGAATGCGAGGCGCCTCCCTGGCCAGCAAGGCCGCGAGCGCGGCCGAATCGCCATGCCGCCAGCGCTCCGATGGCCGCTCGGACCGGCGCGGCGCGGCATGCGGCGACGACGGGAGCGGGTTCTGCCCGCGCCGGCAGGAGAAGGACATCCAGAGCATGAATTCGTGGTGAAAGGGTGGTGGCATGGGCCCGAAGCACCCACCCGCGATTTGTAAGCCCTTGCCCCGCGTCCCGCCCCCTCCCATCCGTGAGTAACGACCCGATTTCCGGGTCGGCCATTCGGCCTACGCCTCAGGCGCCGGGAGCGTCGCCATGCACGGCGATCGGGATCACCGGCGCGCGCCACGCCCGCTGCGTCGTGTCGACGACGCGCGCCTCCGGCGCTGCGATGCGCTGCAGATACGCCTTGAGTTCGGCGGCCTGCTCGTCGTAGCCGCGGATGCGCGGCAGCATCGCGTTGACGCCACCGAGCGGCAGGCGATCGGGACTGGCCAGTGCGTCCTCGATCGCGCCGCGGAACGCATCGGTGTCGCCGATCTCGACCACGCGCCCGTTGACGCCATCGACGATGTCCTCGACGACACCGCCCGCCGCGGTCGCGATCACCCAGATGCCGCGCGCCAGCGCCTCGCGCACCACCAGGCCGAAGCTCTCCTTCCACAGCGAGGGCACCAGCAGCACGTCGATGTCGTCGTAGAACGCGTCCATCTCGGCCTGCTCGAAGGGCGCGACCACGCACACGCGGCCCGGCACGCGCCACTCGGTGGCGTTCACGGATGCCGCGCCGGTGCGCAGGGCGATGTCGGTGATGACCAGTTCGTAACCGCCCTCGCGCATGCCCGCCAGGATCTCCCGCAGCCAGAAGTAGCCCTTGTGCACCGCGCGGCCGCCGAGGTAGGCCATGCGCAACGGCGATTCCGGCCGGCGCGCCGGCCGCGGGCGCGCGGGCAGCGGCACGCCGTTGCGGTTCACCGCGATCCGTTGCGGCGCGACGCCGTTCGCCAAGTAGAGCTCGCGCTGGAATTCGCTGGGCGCCAGCAGCAGGCTCGCGCGGTCGAGCACATCGCCGAGGAAGAACCTGCGCTTGAAGGTGAAGCCGCTGTCCGGCACGCACTTGGAGCAGGCGCGCAGGTCTATCGCCTTCTGGTTGCAGTACGCGCCGTCGTCGCGCACCATGAACTGGCGCTCGCACAGCCACCAGGCGTCGTGCAAGGTGATGGCGTAGGGCACGCCGGCGTCGACGCAGGCGTGGGCCATGGTCGCGCCGAGCCGCTGCACCGAATGGAAATGCACGACATCGGGCCGCAGCGACTTCAGCAGCCGCGCGAAGATCTCGCCCACCCGGGGATCGTCGTAGTCGAGCGCGCGCTGCGTGTCGTCGGCCACCTGCACCGCGATCACCGGCAGCCCGTCGACCTCGTAGCGCATCACGCTGTACGGCTCGAGTTCGGACCCGAGGATGGCGGTGAAGACGGTGACGTCGCAGCCGTCGGCCTGCAGCCGGCGGCACAGCTGCTCCGCGACCACGGTCGCGCCGCCGAAGCTCACCGGCGCGAACAGCACGTTCACGGCCAGCACCTTCAGCCGCGTGGAAGGCGCGGGCAGCAGCGGTTCCACCACCTGTTGCAGCTGCCGCGTGGCCACCACCCGCGGGTGGTAGCGCGACAGCACGGCGCGGCGGGCTTCCTGCGCGATGCCGTGGCGCAGGCCGGCGTCGAGCACCAGCCGCGTCAGGGCCGCCTCCCATTCCTCGGGCGTGTCGGCGATCAGGCCGGTGCGGCCGTGCTCGATGGCTTCGCGAAACGGCGCCGTGCCCGAGCAGATGCTCGGCACGCCGAGGATCGCCGCCTCGATGAACTTGATGTTGCTCTTGGCCTCGTTGAACAGGCTGTCCTCGAGCGGCGCGATGCTGATCTGCCAGGAGGCCAGCGCGCGCAGGTAGTCGTCGCCCTGCAGGAACGGGATCTGGAATACCCGGTCGGCGAAGCGCCGGAACGGCGCCGGCAGCTCGAGCGGACCGTGGATCGCGAGCCGCACCTGCGGATGGCGCTGCATCACGGCCAACAGCGCCGACGCCACGATGCCGAAATCGCCGTCGTGCGTGCGCGATCCGCTGCCGTAGCCGATGGTGACGAAGCGCGGATCGGTCTTCACAGGACGCCGCTCGAGCTCCGCGGCGAGCGCGAGGATGCGCTCGTCCAGCGCGTTGGGCACCACGTGCGTCTTGCCCGGAACGATCTCGCCCATGCCGCGCGCGATCGCGGCCGTGCTGCCGATGCCATGCTGGCAATGGCTCAGCATCTGGCGGTACCGGGCCGTCGTCGCCTTCGCCGATGCCAGGCCATCGGAGGCGGCACCCGAGGCGAGCAGCTGCCGCCGATAGGCGTCCCAGTCGAAGATCAGGTCGTCGACGTCGAAGAAGCTGGGCACGCCCAGGCGCCGGGCCTCGGTCGCCAGCAGCACCATGTGCGGCACGGCCGGCACGCGATAGAGGATCAGGAGGCCATGGAACGGCAAGGCCGCGCGGCATGCTTCGGCGTCGCGCCAGTCGAGCACCGTGGTCTCCAGGCCCAGGTGCTCGAACATGTCGACCTTCTGGTCGACCCGGTAGCGTTTGCAGGCCGGCAGCGACAGCTCGGCGACGATGAGGATGCGTGCGCCCAGGCTCTGGCGCGACAGCGGCGTGAGCGGCGCGAGCCAGGGCCGCTGCCGCGCGAAATCGCGCGGGGCCAGCGCGGCGATCGCTTCGAGCGATGGGAGCGCGCGCCGGTCCGATCGATGTGCGACCCAGCGCCGGACCAGCCGCAGCAGCTGCCCGCGGCAGCGCTCGTAGAAATCGCCGTGGCGGGTGCCCGCCGGAAAGACGCGCAGCCGCAACCCGCCGTAGAACACCACCAGCTGCAATCCGAGGCTGCCCTCGAAGCTGTCGATGCGCGCGGCCTGCGCCACGGCATGCGCCTTCAACGCGAGGATGCGTGCATCGCGCTCGGCGATCTCCACGTCCTTCTCGAGCGATTCGAAGTGCCGCGTCTCGAGCATTTCCTCGGCCCGCTCGCGCTTGGCCGTGGCGTCCGCGGCCTGGTTGCGCAGCCGTTCGAGTTCCTGCGCCTGGCCCTCGATCCGGCGCGCGAGCATGCCGTCGAGCGGCGGCACGCGCGGCCCGAGGCACAGCACGCCGAGCCCGAGGCCCTGCTCGAACTCGAAGGACGGATGGCGTTGCCGCAGCAGCGCCCACAGGCGGCGCAGCTTGCGGCTGGCGCGGGTTCCGTGCACCAGCACCAGCGCGCGCGGGCCGAGCTTGGCGCGCCACGCCGCGAGGTCCAGCGTGGCCAGCCGGGCCGGATCGCCGGCATCGACGTGCAGCAGGTCGATGCTGCCGTCCGCGAAGGCCGCGGCCGCCTCGCGGTGGCCCGCGAGCCGCGTGTCCACCGCATGGCAGGCCGCGCCGCGCGCGATGCACTGCCTGAACGTGGCGCCCGGCACGCCGCCGTCCGCGCCCAGGTCGACGACGATGGCAGGCCGGGTGTGCTCGAGCAGCAGCGCGACGAAGGGCGCATGCACGCTCCAGGCGCGCGACGCCGGTGCCTGCGAGGCGGACGAGCTCTTGGGGGCGAGGCCGCGAGCGGCGGTGAAGGTGGGGAGCGTGGACATTGGAAGGCTTTGCGCGGGCGGACTCGGAGCCCGACGATTCTTCCGACGCAAGGCCCGACGGGCCACAGCCGGCAGGACTGAAATCGCAGCCCGGCGTTCAGTCCCTCACTCCGCCTGCGCGATCACCAGCAGCACCGAGGCCGGCGTCTTCCCCACCGAGGTGATCTTGTGCGGGATGCCCGCGTTGAAGTGCGCGGTGTCGCCGGCCGACAGCGTTTCGGTGCGGCTCGCGAGCTGCAGCGTGATGCGGCCCTTGAGCACGTGGAGGATCTCCTCGCCCTCGTGGTGGCTCATCGGATGGTTGCGCACCGGCTCGTCGGTGGGGTGCAGCACGAAGGCCACCATGCGATGGCCCGGCAGCGAGCCCGACACCAGCCGCGCCGCGCCGCCCGCGGCCGCCGGCTGCTGGCGGTGGATGACCACCGGGTCCTCCTCGGACGACTCGGCGAACAGCTCCTCGACCTGCACGCCCAGCGCCTTCGACAGCTTGAGCGCCGCGCCCACCGAGGGCGTGGACACGCCGCGCTCGAGCTTGGACACGTAGCTCTTGGTCAGTCCGGTGGCCTGCGCCAACCCTTCCAGCGTAAGCCCGGTCTGGACCCGCAACAACTTCAACTTGATGGACATGGCTTCTCTTTAGGACACTTGTGTCCTAAAATAAATTTGTTTCTCGACCCTCGATCGCACACGCAACGCGGCCGATCCCGCGCCGCACAGGAGTATGGTATGTCCGCACGTTCGCCGTTCCGCCGCTGGATCGCCCCTGTCCTCGCACTGACGCTGGCCTGCGTCGGCGCGGCGGCCCAGGCCCAGCCCTATCCCTCCAAGCCGATCCGGCTGGTGATCCCGTTCGGCGCCGGCGGCATCACCGACATGGCCGGCCGGCTCATCGGCCAGGCGCTCGGCGAGGAGCTGAAGCAGCAGGTGGTGATCGACAACCGTCCCGGCGCGGGCGGCTCGATCGCGGCGCAGGCCGTGGCGCAGGCGCAGCCCGACGGCTACACGCTGCTGCTCGGCACGGTGGGCACGCAGGTGGTCAACAAGATGATCTATGCGCGGCTCGGCTACGACCCGGCGGCGCTGACGCCCGTTTCGCTGGTCAGCAACTCGCCCTATGTGCTCGCGGTCGCGGGCCTCGATGGCGTGAAGGACCTGCCCGCGCTGGCGGCCTACGCGAAGAAGAATCCCGGCACGCTGAACTTCGGCTCGGCCGGCAACGGCAGTTCGCCGCACCTGGGGCTGGAACTGTTCAAGCTCGCGACGCACAGCGACATCCTTCACGTGCCGTTCAAGAGCGGCGCCGAGGCGGTGAACGCCGCGCTCGGCGGCCAGGTCCAGATCGTGATCGACGCGATTCCCGTGATCCAGCCGCAGGCCAAGGCCGGCAAGCTGCGCATGCTCGCGATCGCCGCCGACCACCGCAACCCCGCAGTGCCCGACCTGCCCACCAGCAAGGAACAGGGCCTGGGCGAATTCCAGATCGGTTCGTGGAACGCGTTGCTGGCACCGCCCGGCACGCCGCCGGCGCAGGTCGCGCTGGTCGACGAGGCGCTGGCGCGCGCGCTCAAGCGCCCTGCCCTGGTGGCACGCCTGGCCGAGCTCGGCATCGAGCCGCTGCCCACGGGCGCCGCCGCCTACGGCAAGCACCTGCGCGCCGAGACCGAGAAGTGGACGCGCGTGGTGCGCGCCGCGGGCACCAAGGTCGACTGATGGCCATGAAGCTCCACGACACCCTGCGCTCGGGCAATGCCTGGAAGGTGCGGCTGATGGCCGGCCTGCTCGGCGTGCCGCTCGAGCGGCACACGCGCTCGATCGACCGCGGCGACCTGCGCCGGCCCGACTTCCTCGCGATCGCGCCGCTCGCGCAGGTGCCGGTGCTCGAGCTGGACGACGGCCACTGCATCGCCGAATCGATGGCGATCCTCCATTTCCTCGCGCAGGGCTCGCCGTGGTGGCCCGCCGAGCCGCTCGCGCAGGCGCGCGTGCTGACTTGGCTGTCCTTCGAGCAGGAGCGCCACATGAAGCCGCTCGCGAAGCTGCGCCTGCACCTGGCGCTGCACCGCGACCGCGATCCCGCGAGCCCCGAATTCCGCGCCCATCGGCATGAGGCCCTGGCCGCGCTCGCGCTGCTCGAAGCGCGGCTCGAACGGCAACGCCCCGACGCCTGGGTCGCCACCGACGCGCATCCGAGCATCGCCGACGTGGCGCTGTACCCTTACACGCGACTCGCGCCCATGGGCGGCATCGAGCTGCAGGGCTTCGCGGCGATCCGCGGCTGGCTCGCACGCATCGAGGACCTCGACGGCTACCAGGCCCTCTTTCCCGGACATCCCGAGAAGAACTTCTCGACCCAAGAAACCCCTTAAGGAGAACCATCCCATGGCGCTGCAAGACACCTTCGAACTCGCGAAGGAAGAACTCGTCGCTCAATCCATCGTCCAGATGGACCAGCACTTCGCCGAGAGCCGCTACACGCCGCGGCAGAAGCTCGCGCTGACCTGCCGCATCCTGTTCGACAACGGGCACGACTCCGGCCTCGCGGGCCAGATCACGGCACGCACCGGCAAGCCCGGCGAATACCTCACGCAGCGCCTGGGCCTGGGCTTCGACGAGATCGCCGAGGACAACCTGCTGACGGTCGACGAGGACCTCAACGTGCTCGACGGCGCGGGCATGCCCAATCCCGCGAACCGCTTCCACTCGTGGGTGTACCGCGCGCGGCCCGACGTCAACTGCATCATCCACACGCACGCGCTGCATGCCTCGGCGCTCGGCATGCTCGAGGAGCCGCTGAAGATCAGCCACATGGACAACTGCGTGCTCTACGACGACGTGGCCTTCGTCGGCGAATGGCCCGGCGTGCCCGTGGGCAACGAGGAGGGCGAATTCATCTCGGCCGCGCTCGGCCAGAAGCGCGCGCTGCTGCTGTCGCACCACGGCCTGCTGGTGGCGGCCACGAGCATCGAGGAGGCCTGCGTGCTGTCGATCGCCTTCGAACGCGCTGCCAGGATGCACCTGCTGGCCGCCGCGGCCGGCACCATCCGGCCGATCGACCACCGGCTCGCGAAGGAAGCGCACGACTGGATCGTGCGCCCGCGCCGCAACACCGTGGCCTTCGAGTACTACGCGCGCCGCTCGCTCAAGGACCCGCGCAACGCGGACTGCCTGCGCGCGGCCTGAGTTCCATCGCCTGTCGATAGAGGAGCCCGCCATGCGATGCATCGCGCTGCAGCACCTGGCCTTCGAGGACCTCGGCCTGTTCGCGCCGGTCCTGCGGGAGGCCGGCTGGACCATCGACTACCGGCAGGCCGGCGTCTCGCCGCTCGAGCCCGCGGAATGGCGCGAGGCCGACCTGGTCGTCGTGCTCGGCGGCCCCATCGCCGCCTACGACACCGGCCTCTATCCCTTCCTGCACGACGAGATCGCGGGCCTGCGTGCGCGCCTCGCGCTCGGCCGGCCCACGCTGGGCCTGTGCCTGGGCGCGCAGCTGATGGCCAGCGCGCTCGGCGCGCGCGTGTACTTCTCGGGCACCAAGGAGATCGGCTGGGCGCCGGTCGCGCTGAGCGCGGCCGGCCAGGCGTCGTGCCTCGCGCCGCTGGCCGATGTGCCGGTGCTGCACTGGCATGGCGACACCTTCGACCTGCCCGAGGGCGCCGAGCTGCTCGCGAGCACGCCGCTCACGCCGCACCAGGCCTTCAGCCATGGCCGCAACGCACTCGCGTTGCAGTTCCATCCCGAGGCCGATCCCGCGCGCATCGAACCCTGGCTCATCGGCCATGCCTGCGAGCTCGCGCAGGCCGGCATCGATGTTCCGGCCCTGCGCGCCCGAAGCGCCGCACAGGGCAACGCGCCGCAAGCAAGCGCCTCGGCGATGCTGCGCGCCTGGCTGGGCCAGCTCGCATGACGCTGGCGCCGATGCGCATCGACGCATTGCTCACGGGCCCCGTCGCGCCGCTGGCCGATGGACGCACGCAAAGCGGCATCGTCAAGTCGCCGAGCGACGATGCGCTGTGGCTCTCGGCCACCGGCCTCGCGGGCGACGCGCAGGCCGACCTGCGCATCCATGGCGGCCCCGAGAAGGCGGTGCACCACTATCCGCGCGAGCACTACGCCGCCTGGGCCGCATGGAGCCGCCGCCACGACCTGCTGGCCGCGCCCGGTGCCTTCGGCGAGAACCTCTCGACCATGGGCTGGGACGAATCCAGCGTCTGCATCGGCGACGTGCTGCGGCTCGGCGAGGCGCTGGTGCAGGTGTCGCAGGGCCGGCAGCCCTGCTGGAAGCTCGACGTGCGCTTCGGCGAACCGGGCATGGCGCGCGAGATGCAGGACAGCGGCCGCACCGGCTGGTACTACCGCGTGCTGCAGCCCGGCGCGGTGCAACGCGGCGCATCGATCGCGCTGGTCGAGCGGCCGCATTCGGAGTGGCCGCTGTCGCGTCTGATTGCCCTGCTGTTCGCGCGCGACGAGCGCTTCGCGCCCGAGTGGGAACGCGCGGCCGAATTGCCCGCGCTCGCCGAGCGCTGGCGCGCCACCTTCCGGCGCCGCGCGGCCTCGCGGCAGGTCGAGGACTGGACACCGCGGCTGTGCGTGCCCGACGCCGATACAGCCTGACGCAAGGCGGGAATACCCGCAGCCGATGGACAGCCGACTGACAGCGCCATCCGCGAACATGTGACATCGACCGCGGGAGAAACCCGCGCACAGGAGACACATGCCCTTCCCGACATTCCGGCCGGCTGCCGCCGCCATCGCCGCGTGCATCGCGCTGGCCGCCTGCACCACCGCCCCCAACTCTTCGACGCCCGTCGCGCGCGCCGTGCCGCCCACCGACTGCAAGGCCTGGGTCGGCACCGACCGCAACGCCGAGCTGCCCGGCTACACGCTGCGCCAAGCCGACGGCACGTCGCGCTGCGTGCCCCTGCTGCTCACGGCCGCCCACGCGCCCGCCGGCTACGCGGGCGACTTCCACGTGCAGGAGTTCACCGACGCCAAGCTCAAGGAACGCTGGGCCGCATGCAAGAGCGACGCGGCCTGCTTCAAGCGCATCAACGACCAGATGCAGCGCTGGCTGCCGCCGAACAAGGAGCGTGCGACGCGCGTCACCGGCATGGTCGATCCGGTCGGCAAGATCGATTCGGACGGGCAGGTGAACCTGCGCGACATCCGCAAGCCGGGCTTCTTCGCGAAAGCGCCCTACAACGAAGCCGTGGCCGAGGCGAACGGCCGCACGCACGTGGTCGAGTTCACCGTGCCGCGCGATCCGCTCGAGCGCCTCAAGCTCAACATGCAGGGCGACATCAAGCTGCGCGGCTGGTACGTGGAAGGCGCGGGCGTCGACGACGGGCGCGGCGGCCGCAAGCGCGCACTGGTGATCATGAGCCCGGGCGGCGGCGGCCAGCTCACGGCCATCGACCATCCCGACGAGGTGACGGTGCGCGTCGATCCCGCCACGCGCCGCGCGACCTCGGTGCGCTTTCCCAACGCGACCACCGAAGGCCCCGGCATGCGCTTCTGGCGCGACCACCTGCATGCGCTGAACCGCGCGGGCTTCGACGTGCTGGCCTACGACCGGCGCGGCGAAGGCCTGTCGGGCGGCTTCAGCGACACCAACACGCTCGAGCAGAGCGAGGACATCTTCCGCGTGCTCGAGCAGATGGACAGCGGGCGCGGCCTGCGCGTGCTGATGGCCTCGGGCCAGGAGCTCGCGGGCGCGCCGGCGGCCGGCAAGCTGATGGCCGGCATGAAGTCTCGCGAGATCCCGCTGCTGCTGCTGGGCTACTCGCGCGGCTCGATGACCACCGGCTGGGCCATGACCAAGAACTACGCCGGCGGCTGCAGCTACGACATGCCGACGGTGCAGTGCAGCGCGCCCAAGGGCTACGCCAACATCAAGGGCGCGATCCTCTACGCCTCGTTCGTGAGCGGCGCGGGCTACCTGCCCGAGGCGCCGGACCTCGCGGACCGCAACCTCTTCCTCAGCGGCATGGCGGCCGACAACTACGTCGCCTTCTATCCCAACTCGGCGGTGCTCGCGAACATGCCGAAGTGGCCCGCCGTGTTCTTCGCCAAGGGCCTGTGGGACCGCGCAGAAAGCCTCGAGGGCACGGTCGCGGCCTACGACCGCGTGCGCGGGCTCAAGGACATCGTCGTCTCGCGCGGCCCGCACTCGATGGAGACCTGGCCGAAGCAGGAGCTCGACCGCGTGCGCGGCCGCATGGTCGCCTTCGCGACGGCGGCGGTGCAGGGGCGCACGGCGCTGCCGCAAGCGCAGCAATGGACCGACCTCAAGGGCCTCGTCGCGACCACGCCGGATGTGTGGGAGATGTCGTCGAAGCCGCGCTAGCAGCGGTTCATTCGGCCCGGCGCCGCGCGCCGATGCGGCGCGAATCGGCGAGTACGTTGGCCTGGTCGACCAGCAGCGCCGACTGCTCGTAGGTCGAGCTCGCGATCGTGGCATAGAGGATGTCGGCGATCACCAGCTGCGCGATGCGGCCGGTGAGCGAGTCGGCCGAGAAGGCGGTGCGCTTGGCCGCGTAGGCGAGCACGGCATCGCAGTGTTCCGCGAGCGGCGACTGCGGCGCATGCGTGAGCCCGATGGTGCCAGCGCCGCCGAGCCGCGCGCGCCGCACCGCGGCCACCACCGGCTCGGTGCGCCCGGTGTGGCTCACGCCGATCGCCACGTCGTCCGCCGAGAGCGTGGAGGACGAGATCGCCATGATGTCGACATCCGAATGCGCGGTGATCGGAATGCCCAGGCGCAGCAGCTTGTGGCGAATGTCGAGCGCCACGGCCGCGCTGCCGCCCACGCCGTAGACATCGACGCGACGCGCCTTCGCGATCGCATTGGCCGCGCGCTGCAGCGCCCGCAGGTCGAGCGTGGTGCAGGTGTCGTTGAGGCTCGCGACCGTGCCCGCGATCACCTTGTCGCGGATCTCCTCGGAGGCATCGGTGGACTTCAGCTGCCCCACCGCGCGCTGATGGGCCACGGCCTGGTCGCGCGCGAACAGCACGCGGAATTCGGAGAAACCGAGGTAGCCGACCGCCTGACACAGGCGCGTGACCGTCGCATCGCTGACGCCGGCCGCCTGCGCGAGTTCGGTGATGGTCATGTGCAGCAGTTGCTCGGGGTGCTGCAGGATGAAGTCGCACAGCTTCTGTCCCGCGGGCGTCAGCGAACCGTAGACGCCCTCGAGCCGCAGCTGCACGTGCGAACGCGGCACGCCGCTCGATGCATTCGCCGTGTCGTCCGGCGCCGGTGCGGGATGATCGGCGGTGCCGTTCTCGTGGTCCTGCGCGGGGGCGCGCGGGGGTCTCCTTCGGTCGTTCATCGCTGCATCGTAAGACCTCGGTGCCAAGGGATTTCCCTGAGCGTTTTCGGGCACGCCGAAGCCCCCTGAAAACGCCCGCGTGCCCTCGGAAAATGGGTTTCTTCCGAAGCCGATTCCTGAAAAGAATTTACTTCTTTGTGCTTCACTTTCGCTGTGCTTTACTCCACGCCCATTCTTGGAGACAGAGACACAGACATGGAAATCGGATTCGTTGGACTCGGCAGGATGGGTGGCGCGATGGTTCATCGCCTGCATGCGGCAGGCCACCAGGTCCTGGCCCACGACGGCCAGGCCGCCGCGCAGGATGCGGCACGCTCCAAGGGGATCGCGGTCGCGGCCGACCTGCCCGCGCTGGTCGCGCAACTGAAGGCACCGCGCGTGGTGTGGCTGATGACGCCACCGGGCCAGGGCACCTGCGCGCTGATCGAGACGCTCGGCGCGATGCTCGCAGAGGGCGACACCATCGTCGACGGCGGCAACTCCGACTTCCGCGACACGCGCCGCCTCGCGGCCGCGCTGCGCGAGCGCGGCGTGACGCTGGTCGACGCGGGCGTGAGCGGCGGCACGCAGGGCGCGCGCGACGGCTGCGGATTGCTGGTCGGCGCGGAGCCCGCGCTTTTCGAGCGGCTGGTGCCCGTCTTCGAGGCGCTGGCCGCGCCGGGCGCCTATGCACGCGTCGGCGGCAGCGGCGTGGGCCACTTCGCGAAGGCGGTGCACAACGGCGTGGAGTACGCGCTGATGCAGGCCTATGGCGAAGGCTACGAGCTGCTGATGGCCTCCGACATGCAGGTCGACATCAATGCCACGCTGCACGCCTACCAGGGCGGCTGCTCGATCCGCTCGCACCTGCTCGAGAAGCTGTGCCATGCGCTCGACGCCGATCCCGCGCTGCCCGGCATCAAGGGCCACGTGGCCGACTCGGGCATGGGCCGCTGGACACTCGAGGAGGCGATCCGCCTGCGCGTGCCCACGCCGACGATCTCGGCCGCGCTGCAGGCTCGCTTCCGCTCGCAGCAGGAGGACTCGCCCACGATGAAGAGCATCGCGGCGCTGCGCCGCGAGATCGGCGGCCATGCGGTCGTGAAGGCGGCCGCATGAACGGGCTGTCGTCCGCCGCCGCGCTGCGCGCGCGCTATGCCGCGGTGATCGAGGAACACCGGCAGGTGCTCGATGCGCTCGACGATGCGCAGCTCGGCGCGCTGGCCTCGGCCGTGCTCGGCGCCAGCCGCGTCTTCTTCAGCGGCCAGGGCCGCTCGGGCAACATGGTGCGCGCGCTCGCCATCCGGCTGATGCACATCGGCGTGCAGGTGCACGTGGCCGGCGAGCCGACCGCGCCCGCGATCGGCGCGGGCGACCTGCTGGTGGCGGTGTCGGCCTCGGCCAGGACCAAGGCCACGCTCGAGCACATCGCCGTCGCGCGCAAGGCCGGTGCCACCGTGGCGCTCGTCACCACGGTGCGCCAGCCGCCAGAGGGCGCCGACACCGTACTGTGCCTGCCCGTGCGCCACGGCGTCGGCACAGTGCAGCATGCGGGCTCGCTGTTCGAGCAGGCCATCCTGCTGCTGGGCGACGCGCTGGCCTGGCACGTGCAGCAGCGGCTCGGCGTGGCCGACGCGCAGCTCGATGCGCGCCACGCCAACCTGCAGTGAACGGCGGCACGACATGGCAGGCGTGACACTGAAGAACGTCGTCAAGCGATTCGGGAACACCCAGGTCGTCGACGACCTCTCGCTGCGCATCGAGGAGAAGGAATTCGCCGTGCTGGTGGGCTCCTCGGGCTGCGGCAAGACCACGGCGCTGCGCATGATCGCGGGCCTGGAGAGCGTGACCTCGGGCGACATCTACATCGGCGACACGCGCGTGAACGACATGCCGCCGAAGGACCGCGACATCGCGATGGTGTTCCAGAGCTATGCGCTCTATCCGCACCTGAACATCCGCGACAACATCAGCTTCGGCCTGAAGATCCGGCAGATGCCGAAGAAGGAGATCGACCAGCGCGTGGAAGAGGCGGCCGACGTGCTCGGCCTGGGCGAGATGCTCGAGCGCAAGCCGAAGGAGCTCTCGGGCGGCCAACGGCAGCGCGTCGCGCTGGGCCGCGCCATCGTGCGCAAGCCCCGGCTCTTCCTGTTCGACGAGCCGCTGTCGAACCTCGACGCCAAGCTGCGCGTGGCCATGCGCGCGGAGATCAGCAAGCTGCATCGCCGCCTGGGCACCACGATCATCTACGTCACGCACGATCAGGTCGAGGCCATGACGATGGCCGACCGCATCTTCATCATGAACAAGGGCGTGCTGCAGCAGAGCGGCACGCCGATGGAGGTGTATTCGCGCCCGGCCAACCGGCTGGTGGCGGGCTTCATCGGCTCGCCGGCGATGAACTTCCTCGAGGCGAAGCTGCAGCCAACCGACGGCCGCCTGTACGTCGAGGCACCGGGCCTGCGGCTCGCGCTGCCCGATCGCCTGGCGCAGCCGCTGCAGGCGCACGCGGGGCGCGACGTCGTCTTCGGCCTGCGGCCCGAGGACATCTCGCTCGCGCGCGCCGACGCGCCCTTCGACCCGGCCACGGGCTTCGAGGCCCAGGCCGAGGTCGTGGAGACGCTGGGCTCGGAGATCTTCGCCTACCTGCGCTGCGGCGCGCACTCGATCGTCGCGCGCATGGAGACGCCCGACACGCCGCTGCGCGTGGGCGATGTGCTGCGGCTCAAGGTGAAGATGGAGAAATCGCACCTGTTCGACCCGGCCACCGCGCTCGCGATCGGCTGACGCACCCGAGCGCCCTTGCAAAGAAGGCGCCCCTTTCAACTGGAGACACCATGAACAAGACCCTCAAGACCACATTGCTCGCCGCGCTCGCGCTCGGCATCGGCGGCCCGGCCCTGGCGCAGACCAAGGAGATCCGCGTGCTGCTCGCCAACCATCCCTACGGCGAGCTGCTCAAGGCCGCGATCCCCGAGTTCGAGAAGCAGAGCGGCATCAAGGTCAATGCCGAGAGCCTGCAGGAGAGCCAGCTCTCGACCAAGCTCACGACCGAGTTCGCAACCAAGTCCTCGTCGGTCGACGTGTTCATGACGCGGCCGCTGCAGGAAGGCAAGCTGTTCGCGAAGAACAACTGGTTCGAGCCGCTCGCGGGCTACGACTTCGCCGACTACCCGGCCACCGCGATGAGCGTGTCGACCTACGGCGGCAAGCCGAGCATCGTCCCGCTGGTGACCGAATGGCAGGTGCTGTTCTATCGCAAGGACCTGCTGGCCGCCGCGGGCCTCAAGGTGCCGACCAACTTCGACGAGCTCGCCGCCGCTGCCCAGAAGCTGAACTCCGACAGCGTGGCCGGCCTCGCGGCGCGCGGGCAAGGGCGCGGCCGCCGTCACGCAGCTGTCGAGCTACGTCTACAACCACGGCGGCCAGTACCTCGACAAGGGCGTGGCGGCCTTCGATTCCAAGGGCGCGGTCGATGCGATCCGCTACTACGGCAAGGTGGTCGGCAGCTACGGTCCGAAGGGCGTGACCTCGATGTCGTGGGAGAACATCATGCCGCTGTTCCAGGCCGGCCGCGTCGCGATGTGGACCGATGCCTCGGTGTTCTACGGCCAGCTCGTCGATCCCGCGAAGACCTCCATCGGCGCCGACAAGATAGGCATCGCCGAACTTCCCGGCCGGACCGGTCACCAACTCGCCGTTCTACGTGACGGCCTGGGGCATGTCGATCGCGAGCCAGTCGAAGAAGAAGGACCTCGCGAAGACCTTCCTCGACTGGGCCACCGGCAAGGACCTGGCGACGCGCGCCATGCTCGCCAACATCACCATGGCGCGCTCCTCGGTGTGGGAGGACAAGGCGGTGCTCGCCAAGGTCAACCCGGGCCTGGTCGAGACTCGCACCTTCGCGGCGAAGAACGGCTACCCGGCCGACAAGCCCTTCATGAGCGCCGTGGGCGAGGCGCGCGACCTGATCGGCGAGGTCATCATCGAGTCGATCAACTCGAAGGGCACCTCGACCAAAATCGAGGCGATGGCCAAGGACCGCGCGGCCAAGGTGAACGACCTGCTGCGCGACACCGGCGAGTACGGCAAGTGAGCGGGGCCACCGGGGCGGCGGCGCCCCGGCATCGCCGATCGAACCCAGTCTCGATGGAGGCCGCATGATCCACTCCACCCGCGCCGAGCGCCACCTGCACTGGATCTTTCCGCTGCCGGCGGTGCTCTTCGTCGCGTTGCTGATGGTGTTCCCGGTGCTCTACACCACCTGGCTGAGCTTCACCAACTGGACGCTCACCTCGGGCATGCCGCCTTCCTTCTCGGGCGTGAACAGCTACGTGCGCGTGCTCACCGAGCCGCGCTTCCTGCATGCGCTGTGGCGCACCGTCGCCTTCACCGTGCTCGCGGTGGGCATCGAGGGCGTGCTCGGCGTGGCGGCGGCGCTGCTGCTCAACCGCGCCTTCATCGGCCGCGCGCTCGCCAAGCTGTTGCTGCTGCTGCCGCTGGTCGCCACGCCGGTCGCGGTGGGCATCGTGTTCAACCTGTTCTACGACCCGACCATCGGCCTGGCCAACTACGTGTTGCAGGCGCTCGGCCTGCCCACGGGCTCGTGGGTATCGCATGCCGACACCGTGCTCATCTCGCTGGTGCTGGTCGACGTCTGGCAATGGACGCCGATGATCACGCTGATCGTGCTCGCGGGCCTGGCCTCGCTGTCCGACGAACCGGTGGAGGCGGCGCGCATCGACGGCGCCAGCGAGTGGCAGATCATCCGGCTCGTGACCCTGCCGATGGTGATGCCGGTGATCCTCACCGCGCTGATCCTGCGGCTGATCGACGCGCTGAAGACATTCGACATCATCTTCGCGATGACCGGCGGCGGCCCCGGCTATGCCTCCGAGACACTGAACATCATGGGCTTCAAGTACAGCTTCGAATACTTCCGCATGGGCCAGGCGGCCGTGGTCCTGGTGGTGCTGTTCCTCGTGGTCTTCGCCTGCAGCCTCGCGATCACGCGGCTGCGCAAGCTGAGCGAGAACACATGAGCACACCGTCGAACCGTTCCTTGCTGCCGCGCGTGCTGTTCTACCTGGCGGTGATCGCCATGGTGCTGATCGTGCTGTTCCCCTTCGCCTGGATGCTGGCCTCCTCGTTCAAGACGCAGGTGGACATCGTGGCCTGGCCGCCCAAGCTGGTGTTCAGCCCGACCCTGCAGAACTACCGCAAGGTGTTCGGCGAGCAGGACTTCGTCAAGTACTTCATCAACTCCACCACGGTGGCGCTGCTGGCCGTCGGGTTCTCGCTGCTGCTGGGGTTGCCGGCCGCCTATTCGATCGCGCGCTTCACGCAGCGCCGGCTCGCGATGTTCATCCTGCTGGCACGTCTGATGCCGGGCATCTCGTTCCTGATGCCCTGGTACATCATCTTCTCGCGCCTGAACCTCATGGACAGCTACACCGCGCTGGTGCTGAGCCACATGCTGATCGCGCTGCCGATCGTGGTGTGGATCATGGCGAGCTACTTCGAGGCGCTGCCGCGCGACCTGGAGGAATCGGCGATGGTGGACGGCGCCTCGCGCCAGAACGCCTTCTTCAAGATCATCCTGCCGCTGTCGGGGCCGGGCGTGATCACCGCCACCACGCTGGCCTTCATCTTCTCGTGGAACAACTTCATGTTCTCGCAGGTGCTCAGCATGGAGAAGACCAAGACCCTGCCGAGCGCCGTGTTCAATTTCCTCTCGTACGCCGAGATCGACTGGGGCGGCGTGATGGCGGCCTCGGTCGCGATCATGGCGCCGGCGCTGGTTCTCACGATGATCTTCCAGCGCTATGTGGTGAAGGGGCTGACCATGGGCGCCGTGAAGGGCTGAGCTGCATCGCCCGATGAGAAGCACCTCCGCCGTCCTGTCGATCGACATCGGCACTTCCTCCACGCGCGCCGCGCTGTTCGACCTCGCGGGCATGCCCCATGGGCCGGCCTCGCAGCGTGCCAACCTGCTGCGCACCGATGCCACCGGCATGGCCGAGATCGATCCCGAGGCGCTGGCGCGCGGCGTGATCGAAGCCATCGACCAGGTGCTGAAGGCCTCGCCCGACACGCGCATCCTCGGCGTGGGCATCAGCTGCTTCTGGCACAGCCTGCTCGGCCTCGATGCGCACGGCGCGCCGACCACCGCGGTGCTGAGCTGGGCCGATCGCCGCGCGGGCGCCATCGCGGCCGGCCAGCGCGAGCCCGGCCATCGCGCCGCCGCGCTGCGCCCCGACACCGGCTGCCCCGTGCATTCGAGCTACTGGACCGCCAAGCTGCCGTGGCTGCGGCAGTCGCGCCCCGTGGCCTGGGCCGCCACCGCGCATTGGGTGTCGGCGGCCGACCACCTGCTGGCGCGCCTCTTCGGCGATCTCGGCACCTCGGTCTCGATGGCCTCGGGCACCGGCCTGTTCGACCTGTGGTCGCTCGGCTGGCATCCCGAGGCCCTCGCGGTCGCGGACGTGCCCGTGTCGATGCTGCCGCCGGTGACCGACCAGCCGCGCACCCAGCTCGTGCCCGAGTTCGCGCAGCGCTGGCCGCGGCTGCAGGGCGTGCCCTGGTTCCCCGTCACCGGCGACGGCGCCTGCTCGAACATCGGTGTCGGCGGCATCGACCGCGACACCCTGGTGCTGATGCTCGGCACCAGCGGCTCGATGCGCGTGGTGTGGGACGCGCACGAGGCGCGCCTCGACGATCCGGGCCTCTGGTGCTATCGCGTCGATGCGCGCCGGCTCGCGGGCGGCATGGCTATGTCAGAGGGCGGCGCCTCGGCCGCTTGGACACGCGGCCTGTTCGAAGGCGCCACGCCGGACCTCGATGCCCAGGTGGCCGCGATGGCCCCCGATTCGCACGGCCTTGCGGTGCTGCCCTATGTGCTGGGCGCGCGCAGCCCCGACTGGATCGACGGCCGCACCGCCTGCATCGCGGGCATCACGGCCGCCACCAGCGGAGCCCAGATCCATCGCGCCATGCTCGAGAGCGTCGGCCTGCGCTTCGCGGGCCTGAAGCAGCAGCTCGAAGCGCGCATGCGGCCCGCGCGGCGCATCGTCGTCACGGGCGGCGCACTCTCGCGCTCGGCCACCTGGCGCCAGATCGTCGCCGACTGCATCGGGCAGGACGTGCAGGTGTCGGCAATCGACGAGGCCTCGCTGCGCGGGGCCGCGCTGCTGGCGCTGGAAGGCCTTGGTGTCGGCGGGCTGGCGGATTTCGGTTTCGAATTCACCGAGCATGTGCGCTTCGATGCGGGGGCGCACCAGGCCTATCTCGGGGCGCTGGAGCGGCAGCTTCGCTTCGATGCGGCGATGAAGGGCGCGGGGTTCTAGTTCGTTCGCTCGGTGTTCGTCGTCGCCCGGGCGACGAACAGCATCGGTATCAGGCCCTGTGCGCCGGATGCCATCCCACCGCCGCGGCCAGACGACGCCCCGACTCCCCTCAGCGGCGCCAGCCACCGCTCGGGATCGAGCGGCACCTGATCGTCGCCGACCAGCCGGCCGCCGCGCTTGCGCCATCTGCCCGCGACCATCACCGAATCGATGTTGGCCAGGCTGGTCTGCATGAGCGCGGCAGCGACGGGATCGTGCAGGGGCTGCATGTCGGGGCGCCTCGCGTCGATCAACACCAGGTCGGCCTGCTTGCCGGGCGTCACGGTGCCGATGCGGTCGAGCTGGCCCAGCATGCGCGCACCCTCGACCGTCGCCCACCGCAGGGCGTCGATCGTCCGGAGGGTGGAGGTCGGCGGAATGACGGGATCGGTGCCTCGCGCCGCCTGGCGAAACGCCTGGTTGTCGAGCGAGCGCTGGTGGACCAGCGCGATGCGCGCCGCCGTGAACATCTCGCCCGACAGGCCCGACTCCAGGTCCACGCCGATGGAGGCGGCAACGCCCCGGTCGCGCAGGCGGCCGACGATCGGATGGCCGTGGCCCTGCGTCATCTCGTTCTCGGGCGTGACCGAGAACGAGACGCCGGCGCCGACGAAGCGGTCGAGCTGCGCATCGGTGAGATCGTTGCCGTGCACGATGTTGATGCGCGGGCCCAGCAGGCCCTCTTGCTCGAGCACCTCCCAGCCCCCTGGGGCGCGTGCCGGACCGCCTCCCTGGTGCATCGAGGCCGTCAGGTCCAGCTCGCGCGCCAGCCTGAAGTCCGCGCGCGCGACATCGAGCGTCGAGTAATGCGGACCGAGCACGGCCATGCCCAGGCTCAGCCGCCGGCCCGTGCCGAAGCGCGGTTGCGCCAGCAGTCGCTCCACTTCCCTGCGCGGATGGGCGACCTCCCAGAAGGCCGCCTGGCCGGGCTTCGGATCGGGCTTCGGACTGCCATGGAAGAAGGCCGCGCGGATGCCGCTGCGCTCCAGCGCGTCGACCGCGGCATCCGTGTGCTCGGGCGTCGGATTGTTGTGGCACCAGTCGACCAGCGTCGTGGTGCCGCAGTCGAGCTGGTTGAGGGCGCCGGCCAGGGTGCCGACGTGGATATCGTCGGGAGTGAACCGCGTCGCCAGGCCCGCGTGCATCCAGCGGAAGTATTCGAGCAGCGTCCAGTTGCTGGCCACGCCGCGCAGCGCCGTCTGCCAGGTGTGCATGTGCGCGTTGATGAAGCCCGGCATCACGATGAAGCCGCGCGCATCGATAACTTCGACGTCGCCCTGGCTCGGCGCTTCGCAGGCCCCGCTCGACAGCGATGCGATGCGCTCGCCGTCGATGGCGAGTCGGGCGTTGTCGACGATGCCCAGGGCATCGTCCATCGAGACCACCGTGGCGCCGGCGATCAGGATTCGGTGAGAAGCGGAAGTCATGAATCGGATGGGCCGAAGGTGGAGGCACCGATGCGCTCGGCCGCCATCTCGGCCAGCAGGATCGTGGGAAGGTTGGTATTGGCACTGGGAACGACCGGCATCGCCGAGGCATCGGCGACGAACAGGTTCTTCATGCCGTGCACGCGAAACGCCGGGTCGACCACCGCCATCGGATCGGCCGCGCGGCCCATCGCACAGGTGCCCGCCGGATGTCCCATGGGACTGATCGACGAGAGGATCTGCGCATCCGCGATCGCCCTTCCACCCGCGCGATGCACCGCGGGCGGGCCGCTGTTGAACGCTCGCCCGAAGATCCGGCGGCGAAGCATGGCCGGCGAATTGGCGGCCGCCTGCGCCGCGAGCGCCAGCGCCTTGCCGGCCACGCCGGGCCGGTTGAACTGCTTGATGGCCAGCGCGCCCGGCAGCAGGAAGGCCTCGTGGTACTCGGCGAGCACCGCCGGGTCGCGAAGCAGGCGCTCCGCCTGGCGCGCGGCCGCGACCATCCGCGGCGCGTCCGCGGGGTCCGAGAGGAAGCGGAAGTTGACGTCCGGCGCATCGCGTCCATCGGCGCTTCGCAGCCGCACCGATCCGCGGGACTTCGGCGCATACAGGGCGCTTCCCACCAGCGCGAAATCGGGACCGTAAGACCTGCCGCTCACGCGCCCGATGATGAAGTTGAACAGGTCGCTGGGCGGGCAGTCCGGCATCCGCGACGACGACCGGATACCGGCCAGCGCGAAGCGCCGCAGGTCCGTGGCCACGCGCTTGCCGCGCGGCAGCGTGAGCGCAAAGAACATGTACGGATGGTTCTGCAGATTGCGCCCCACGCCGGCGCGGTCGAGAACCGGTCGAATCCCGAGCGCGGCGAGTTCGTCCGCCGGGCCGATGCCGGAACGCAGCAGCAATGTCGGCGAATGGATGGCGCCGGCACATACGATCACGCGATCGGCGCTCAGTCGAATCGTCGTGCCGTTCTGGATCGCATCCACGCCGACGACGGTGTCCGCCTGCGTGCGCAGCCGGGTCGCGACGGTGTTCGGCAGGATCCGCAGGTTCGCTCGCGCGCGGACTTCGGGCGTGAGGACACTGCCGGCGGTCGTCACGCGCGCCTCGGCATCGATGGCATTCGGCATCGCGAAGAAGCCGTCGCTGGGTTGCTCGTTGATGTCCGGCACGAAAGGCAGCCCGTCGCGTCCGGCCGCCTGTTCCATCGCCCGGACGAAGTCCGGCCATTGCTCCTTCGGCGTGCGCGAAACGGCATGCCAGCCCGCCCGCTGGTCCTGGCGGTCGCGGTCGTTCTCGATGCCCTGGAAACGAGGCAGCACGCCATCCCACGAGAAGTCGCCGCCGCCCGCTTCGGCCCAGCGTGCGTAGTCGGAGGGCACGCCGCGCAGCGCATAGAGACCGTTGATGCTGGAGCCGCCGCCCATCACACGCGCCTGCGGATAGGGCGCCGGCGCGCCGCCGTCCGAGGCGGTTGCCGTCAGCCCGCTCCAGAAGTAGTGCGGGTTGAGCGTGGCCGCGGGAAAGGGATCGCGGATGTCCGCCGGCTCGTTGCCGGGGACGACGTCGTCGCCTGCCTCGATGAGCAGCACGCGGCAGGCGGGGTCTTCGGAGAGCCGGGCCGCGATCACGGCGCCAGCGGTGCCTCCGCCGACGATCAGGTAGTCGTTCTGCATGTCATCCATCGTTGGCTGGGAGCGGCCCGTGCTATTCGGCGACGACACCGGCGGCCCGAATCAGGTCGGTCATCCACGGGAAGTCGCTGCGCAGTTGCGCACCGAAGGCCTGCGGCGTGGAACCGACGGCCTCCATGCTGAGGTCGCGCAGGGTGCGGCGAACCTCCGGCGTGGCCAGGGCGTCGACCAGCGCCTGCTGCAGCTTGTGCACGACGGCATCGGGTGTGCGCGCGGGGGCCGCCACGCCGATCCAGGGCGACATGCGCACCAGCGCATCCGCCATGCCCTGCTCGGCGAAGGTGGGAACGTCCGGCGCCAGCGGATCGCGCCGCTCGCCCGTGACCGCCACCAGCCTGACCTGTCCCTTCTGCGCATAGCCCGCGGCCACGGCGGTGCCGAGGAAGGCGATGTCGATGCTGCCGCCCAGCAGGTCCTGCAGCGCGGGCGAGGCGCCGCGGTAGGGCACGTGCACCAGCGGCGCGCCGGCGCGCCGGGCGAGCGCCTCGCCGATCAGGTGCGGATAGGTGGCCGGTCCCCAGGATCCGTAGCTGAGCTTGCCGGGGTTCGCCTGGATCGCCCTGAGCACACCCGGCAGGCCTGGCAGGCCCGCGGCATCCCGCATGTCCGGCCGCACCATCATCGCCACGCCGTACCTCGCGAGCAGCGACACCGGCGCGAAATCGCGCAACGGGTCGTAGGGCATCTTCTTCACGATGCCCGTCACGTTGATGAAGACATCGGAATTGGAGAAGAGCAGCGTGTAGCCGTCCGCGGGTGCACGGGCGACTTCGGCACTGCCGATGATGCCGCTGGCGCCTGGCTTGTTGTCGACGACGACCGGCTGGCCGAGCGACTCGCCGAGCGTCTGCGCGATGCGGCGACCGAGGGCATCGGTCGGCCCGCCCGCCGGAAACGGAATCACGAGCCGGATCGGCTTGACGGGAAAGGCGGCCTCCTGGGCATGGGCCGAGGAAAGAAGCGAGCTCAGGGCCGCCCAGGCCGACACGCAAAGGACGATCTTCCCGATCGCCCTGGATCGAATGTTCATGGTGTCTCCGATGGCGGTTCAGGCGCGCGAGGTGTCGGCGCCCGACAGGACCAGTCCGGTCGCGGGCCGCGAGCGGCCCGGCCAGTCGTCCTCGATGAAGGTCACGCGCAACGCGATGCGCCAGCGGCCGTCGGCGCCTCGCTGCATCCGGTCGACGTACTTGCCCATGCCCCAGACATAGGACTTGTCGCTGGCGGCGGCGTCGAAGCGGAACATGTAGCTCACCACGTCCGCCGTGTCGCCTTGCAGCTTCACCGTGCTGTTGAGCACCAGGTGCTTGTGGTACTTGTCGGGCGCATGGGTGTGGGTGGTCGCGAACTCCCGCGTTCCCGCGGCGCCCTCCCATCGGTTGACGGTGCCGTCGGGGCGGCGTGTCTCGCGCACCGCGTCCTGCGTGAAGCAGTCCACCAGGCGTTCGACGTCGCCATAGTCGAGTGCCTGCCCGTACTCGTTCAGGGTTTCGAGGATCGCGCTGCGATCTTCCAGCGCTTGTACGCGGGCTGCGAGCACCGCCATTTCGTTCAGGGACATTCTTGATTCCAAGGAAAGTAATCAGGGGTTGCGCACCACGCCCTTGGCGATGACGAAGCAGCCATAGGGACGGTTGTCGGTGGTGTGCACGGTGGCGAAGGCCGTGGCGGCCAGTTCGAGGAACTCCGCGCGCGACAGCGGCTTCATGGCGACCGGGCGGCACTCGGCCGCCTCGAGAACCTGCTGCACATCGCGATGCACGGCCAGCACCTCGTCCCGCTCGCCATCCGCGACCATGTGGTGGACCGGCGCTTCCGCCAGGTCGTCGACGGGCATCAGTTGCGCGATGGCCCGGGCCGCCTCCACCAGCGACACGCCGGGCAGGGGCACGGTGCGCGCATGCCGCGCATGCCACGCATAGGCGGGGTAGTTCGCGTTCGCCAGCACCAGACGATCGCCATGACCCATCGCGGCGAGGATCCAGAGCAGGTCGGGCGTGAGTGCCGGCGGCAGGGTCTTGAGCATTCCGCAACCTCTCAGTCCGCGATCTCGATGCGAAAGCCCTGCGTCCAGCGCGCGCGAATGGGCTGCTCGGGAACGAGCGAGAACCGGCGCTGGATGTTCTCCTTCGAGCGCTGCAGAGAGGTACGAACCGCGGGCCAGTCGATCCCGACCAGCTGGCCGCGGCGCTTGGCGAAGCAGCCGTCGACCATCACGGTGTCGACCAGGCTCGCATGCCCGTAGCTCACGATCGCCGCGTAGGGATCCCACATCGGCGCCTGCCCGATGCCGTCCGTGCGCATCAGCAGCAGGTCCGCTTTCTTGCCCGGCACGAGACTGCCCGTGATCTCGCCGAGCCCGATCGCCTCGGCGGCTCGCACGGTGGCGATCTCCAGCACCTTCTTCTGATGGACCTTGCGGGTCATCCGCAGCGGATTCCTCAGCGACCGCTCCAGGCGCCAGGTGTTGAGCAGCGCGCGCATCTGGCCGAACATGTCGCCGCCGAAGTCGATGGTGGCATCGATGCCGAGGCTCGACCGGCCGCCCATCGACGTGAAGCGTTCGACCACGGGCCAGGCGCCGTAGGTCATCTCGATCTCGATGGCGGAGCTGATCGACGCGCCGCCGTCGATGACCATGCGCAGCACCTCGTCGGGCAGATGGTTGCCATGGACGAACAGCAGGTCCGGGCCGATCTCTCCGGCCTCGTGCAACGCGCGCACCACGTCGAGCGGTTCATTGGCGCTCATGCCCACGTGGATGCTGATGCGCGCCGGTGCCAGCGTGCGCGCCCAGCGCAGTTCGTCGAGCATCGAACCGGCTTCGGAGAGCGTCTCGAACTCGCGCGAGGCGATGCCGAAGCGAACCCGCGCCGAGTCGTCGGAGAAGTACTTCTGCCGCACCCGCGCCGCGTTGCGCCGGTGCCATTCGTTCAGCGGCCCGTTGACCTCGCCGAGCAGTTCGGGAAGCCGCTGCGCCGGCTCGCCGGGCCGGAAGGCCAGGTTGCGGTAGGTGCCGTAGCAGTAGATGCCGCGGATGCCCGAGCTCAGGAAGCCCTCCGCCAACGCATCGGAATGGGCCTCCGACAGCTGCAGGTGCGAATGGTCGACCAGCGTCGTGATCCCGGAATCCAGTGCCTCCAGTGCGCCGACCCGGTTTGCGAGCTCGGCATCCTCGGGGTCGTAGCTGATGCAGTACATGCCCCGGATGTAGGTCATGTAGTCCAGCAGGTTCCAGTCCGTGCGCACGCCGTGCAGCGGCGTCTGCCACGTGTGCCGGTGCGTGTCGACGAAGCCCGGGCACATCACCATGCCGCTCGCATCGACGATCTCGGCGTCATCGACCGCCAGCGACGGCCCGATCGCGGCGATGCGATCGTCTTCGACCAGAAGATCGCCAGGAGCCAGGTCCTCGATCGCGTCGTCCATCGTGAGGATGGTCGCGCCCCTGAACAGCGTTCGTTTCGCTCTCATCGCGCCCGCGCCTGCTACTTCACGGCGCGCAGATGGGCCTTCTGCACGACGTCTTTCCACTTGGCCATGTCCTTCGCCACCATGCCGCCCAGCGCTGCGGCCGTGCCGCCCACCGGGATGTAGCCATTGGCCTTCAGCACCGCCAGCAACTCGGGCGAGGAGAGCGACCTGTTGATGGCGCCGTTGAGCTTGTCGATGGCATCGGCCGGCGTGCCCGCGGGCGCGAAGATCGCGAACCAGCTGTTGCCCTCGAGGTTGTTCACGCCCTGCGACGCGAAGGTCGCGGCGTCGGGCACGAAGGCCCATCGTTCGTTGCCCGTGACGGCGATCGGCCGCAGCTTTCCCGATTCCACGAAGGGCTTGAGCCCGGCGGCATCGAAGGTCATGTCGACCTGGCCGGCAGCCACCGCCGTCGCCGCGGGCGGCGTTCCCTGGAACGGAACATGGAGCAGGTCGAGCCGGGCCTGAAGCTTGAACAGTTCGGCCATCAGGTGGTAGCCGCTGCCTTCGCCCGCGCTGGCATAGGACATCTGGCGCCCCGACCGGCGGATGTAGTCGCGCAGTTCCTTGATGTCGTGGATCGGCAGGGAGCTGCTGACGGCGAGCATCGCCGGCGAGTCGGCCACGTAGGCCACGGGAGAGAAATCCTTGATCGGGTCGTACTGCAGGGAGGGCTCCCAGGCCGCGGCCACGCTGAAGTTGGCGACGGTGCCCAGGTAGATGGTGTAGCCGTCGGCGGGCGCTTTCGCCGCGATGGCGGTGCCGATCTTCCCGGCCGCGCCCGCCCGGTTGTCGATGATGACCGGCTGCCCGAGCTGCTTGCCCAGCTCGACGCCGAGCGCACGGCCCAGCACGTCGGTGCTTCCGCCCGCGGGCCAGGGAATGACGAGGCGGATGGGCTTGCTCGGATAAGGCTGCGCGCCCGCGCTCGGCGAGAACATGCCCGATATCGCCCAGAAGGCGGCCGCGCCGAGCGCGGCGGAGAAGTGGCGTCGTGTGTCTTGTCTCATGGTTCGGCTCCTTGCCGTTGTCGTGGAGCGAATCCTAGGCAGCGGGTTTCGTTCAGTAAAATTAATTCTTTGCGTCCTGTGAGTAGATAAATTGATCAACGTCTCCACCCGCGTGCTGCGTGCGCTGATCGCGCTGGACGAGCTCCGGCACTTCTCGCAGGCAGCGGAGCGATGCAACGTGACGCAGTCCGCGTTCAGCCAGATGATTTCGAAGCTCGAAGCCGAAGTCGGCCTGCGGCTGGTGGACCGCGACAGGCGCCGGGTCAGCCTGACGGGCGACGGCGAACGACTCGTCGCCTCGGCGCGGCGGATCGTCGCGGAGCTCGACGAGATCGGTGCCGACCTGCGAGACCACGCCGGCATGAACAAGGGCCGGGTCGCGGTCGCCACCTCACCGCCCTTCGCGGCCCATTGGCTGCCGCCGCTGATCGCGCGGTTCCGCGCCCGCTATCCGGGCATCCGCGTCGACCTGTTCGACCACCTGCCGCCGAAGTGCATGGAACTGGTACGCGAGCGGCAGGCCGATTTCGCGATCCTCAGCGCACCGGGACCGCTCGCGGGCCTTCAGTACCGTGTGCTGATGCAGGAGTCCTTCGTGCTCGCCTGCCCGGCGGACCATCGGCTCGCCTCGCGAAAGCGGGTCGACCTGCGGGACCTGGAAGGTGCGTCCCTGATCCGCTACGCCCGCTCGGGCAGCATCGGACAGCATCTGGAACACGCGATGCGCGGCATCGCCGTCGAGGAGGTGATGGAAGTGGAGCACCTGCCGACCGTCGCGGGCCTCGTCGCGGCGGGTCTCGGCATCAGCGTCGTGCCCAGCATCGCCGTCCCGTTCTTCGATGCGAGCAAGGTCGCGCTGGTGCCCGTGCTTTCGCCAGGCCTCGAGCGTCCCATCCATCTCGTGTGGCAGACCTCGCGCCTTCCCGGCCCTGCCGCGAAGGCGTTCATCGATCTGCTGGAGACTTCCTTGCCGCGCAAGAAGAAGTCGGCATGACGAGCGCGACGGCGCGGTCGGGGCGATTGCCCTAGCTCGTCGCGCAGCGATAGCTGCCCGCCGCGTTCAGGTCGCCGGACCCGTTGTACTTCGGCCAGCTCGGATAGATGCAAAGCGGCCGCGTGCGTCCGGCCGTCGCGGGGTTGGCGTCGGTTGCCACCAGTTCCCCCGGCGCCTGGTCATGCTCCACCCAGCCCTCGAGCGCGTCCAGCACCGGAATGCCGCCGGTCGCATTGAAGTGCCCGGTACCGTGGCCGTATCCCGGCACCTGGTAGAAGCGCAGGAAGGCATCGACCTGGGGCCGGCCGAGCTTCAGCAGCAGCGCGTTGTAGTAGTCGACCGAGCCCTGGAAGGTGATGAGCGGATCGGAGGTGCCGTGCACCAGCAGCCACTTGCCGCCACGCGCGACGAAGGGCTCGATGTTCGTGCTCGTGGCGTCCATGACCGCGGACAGCTCCTGGATGCGCGGCAGGTAGCTTCCCGGCGACGCGCCATCGAGGCCGATCGACAGGCCCAGGGGATCCATCAGCACCGCATTGCGGATGAAGGCGTCGGGCAAGGCCCCCAGGGCGCCCAGCACCAGCGGATTCGGAGGCACCGGAAAGGTCGCGGTCGCGCCGAGCACCGAGGCGTAGTCCGTGGACGTCAGGAAGCCGGGGTTGCCGGTCGCGCCGTTCTTGAACGCATAGGAGAACTCGGTGCGCGATTGCAGCGTCTCGACCGTCTTGATCTGGGCATCGGACAGGCAATCGTCTCCCGCATCCGCGCCGCCCTTGCAACGCAGGCTCTGCGGCTTGAACGTGCATGCGGCGAGGTTGCCGACGATCCCGTCGGCGGCGCCATCGAGCGCGTCGCAGGCCGCGAGTTCGGCCGCGCGCAGCGCCTGCAGCTTCTTCGGATCGAGGAAGCCGACGCCGCCATTGCCCCACAGCGCGCGCGTTGCGACCTGGATGGTCATCATCTGCGGCATGTAGGCATAGGCCGGGAAGTAGGTGACCACGCCGTCGTAGTCGGCAGGCCACTTCTGCATCACCTGCATGCCTTCGTGGCCGCCCTTCGAACCGCCCATGAAATAGGTCTTGGCCGGCGCCTTCCCGTAGCGCAGGCCGATCAGCTTCATCGCCGCGTCTCGCGTCTTCTTCAAGGCATCGCCGGCGTAGTTGCCGAGCATTTCGCTGTTCGATGCGAAGGCGGTGTAGAAGGGATCGGTGGGAGGTGCCTGATGCCCCGAGTCGCCGGCGAAGATGGCGTACCCGCGCTGCAGCGGGCTGGCGCCCGATGTCAGCGGCGTGGTCACGAGATCCGGAACCACGCCGTCGAATCCGCCGCCACCGAAGTGCATCGCATGGCCGTTCCAGTTCGTAGGGAGCGCGAGGGCGAACACGATGTCCTGCGCCCCTTCGGAGACGGACGCGATGCGGCCCTTGACCATGCAATGCTCGCCCGTCTGCCCGCGCTCGGCACGAGGGCCGCTTCGGTGACCGTTGCGCCCTGGGTCGGCAGTCCGATCGCGGCGCCGTCCACCTTGGCACCCCGAAGTGCGGCGCATGCCGTGCCCGCCGAAGGCGGCGACGATGGCGGCTGTGTCGTGGCGACCGCCGACGGATCGATCTGGATGGCGCCACCGCCTCCTCCACCGCCGCCGCACGCTTGAAGAAGCAGGACAGCCAGTAATGGCAAGACGCGTCTTTTTCTTGAATCCCCGCATGGATCTTTGTCTCCGTTGAAGTTGTTGATGCGACCTTGGCACTAGCCGCAACCTGTGCCTTCCACTTGCAAGGCAGTTGCGAAAAGTCCGCGGATGCTACGTGGCGAGTTCGCGCGTAGCGATTGCGAAAGGCCGCATCCGGATGGCAAAAACAATCATGTGGCGCGCAGCGCAAGCCGACGAGATCGGCGCAGGGAGGTGCCGCCCTGCGCATGAGCGGCAACTTCGCCTCGCGAGGCGATGAAGAACAAGGAGCCTGCTAGGCCCCTCGCGCGGCCTTGCCCGCGGCCTTCGGCACGAACAGCATCTTCTCGACCTGCGCCAGCAGCCGCTTCGCGAAATCGGCATCGAGCTCGGCATGCTCGAAGAGCAGGCGATACCAGACCGGCCCGAACAGCAGGTCGAGCACGATGTCGTGGTCGACGTCGGCCGCGATCTCGCCGCGCTCCTGGGCTTTGCGCAGCAGGCGCAGGCCCGATTCGCGGCGCGGCAGCACCACCTTGTCGCGCAGCAAGGTGGCGGTGGCCTGGTCGTACTGCGCCTCGGCCACGAGCGAACTGAGGATCGTGCGCCATTCCCGGTCCTGCACGCGCTCGACCGTCGACACCAGGTAGCGGCGCAACTCGCTCTTGAGCGAGGCAGCGTCCTCGACGATGGCCGTGTCGGGCAGGCCCTCCATGTAGAGCTCGATCAGCAGCGCGCCCTTGCTCGGCCAGCGGCGGTAGATCGAGGTCTTCGACACGCCGGCCAGCGCCGCGACCTGCTCCATCGCGAAGCGTGCATAGCCGTGCACGCGCAGCACCTCGCGCGCGGCTTCGAGGATGGCGTCGTGCGTCTGCTGCCGGCGGCGCCGGCCGCGCGGCCCCTGCTCCACGGGCTCGGAACTCTGGTCGGGGGTGTCCTGCATGGTCATGGCGCGATTCTGACATTCCGATGCCTGTTGACATACGGTACGTACCGTTCTAAAGTTTTAGATACGGTGCGTACCGTTTACTGGAGTCAATCATGCCGCCTCGGGCCTTCCGCCGCTTCGCCGGCCTTCTCGCCCTCGTGCTCTGCTGTTCCGCGCATGCCGTTGCGTTCAAGTGGGCGTCCCAGGACGACGCCGCGACCATGGACCCGGATGCCTTCAACCACGGGCCGACCATGACCGTGCTCGGCCACATCTACGAGGGGCTGGTGCGGCGCGACCGCGAGCAGCGCATCGAGCCCGCGCTCGCGCAGTCGTGGACCCAGCCGGCGCCGACCGTCTGGCGCTTCCGCCTGCGCGAGGGCGTGCGCTTCCACGACGGCAGCCTGCTGACGGCGGATGACGTGGTGTTCTCGCTCAAGCGCGCGATGACGCCCGAATCGGACATGAAGGTGTTCGCCGCCTCGATCGCCGACGTGAAGGCGGTGGACGCCACGACCGTCGATGTCGTGACCGAATTCCCCAACGCGGCGCTGCTGCAGTCGCTGCCCGAGCTCAAGGTGATGTCCAAGGCCTGGGCCGAGAAGAACGGCGCGCTGCGCCCGGCCGACATGCGGCAAAAGAGCGAGAACTTCGCGACCCGCAACGCCAACGGCACCGGCCCCTTCAAGCTCTCGGTGCGCGAACCCGACGTGCGCACGGTGCTGGTGGCGCACACGGGCTGGTGGGACAAGCCCGCCAGCAACATCACCGAGGCGACGATGGTGAAGATCTCGTCGGCCGCCACCCGCGTGGCGGCGCTGCTGTCGGGCGAGCTCGACTTCGCCTACCCGATCCCGCTGCAGGACATCCCGCGCGTCGAGGCCTCGACCGGCTACAAGGTGCTGCAGGGTCCCGAGATCCGCAACCTGTTCCTCTCGATGGACCAGGCCAGCCCCGAACTGCGCTACGCGAGCGTCAAGGGCAGGAATCCCTTCGCCGACCGCCGCGTGCGGCTGGCGATCTACCAGGCGATCGACATCGAGGCGATCGGCAAGCGCATCCTGCGCGACTCGGCGGTGCCCACCGGCATCCTCGTGCCGCGCGGGGTGAACTCGGTCGACGCCGCCATGGTGGCGCGACCCTTCCCCTACGACCTCGCGGCCGCGAAGAAGCTGCTCGCCGAGGCCGGCTATCCGACGGGCTTCGAGGTCACGCTCGACTGCACCAACGACCGCTACGTCAACGACGAGCAGGTCTGCACCGCGATCGCCGGCATGCTCTCGCGCATCGGCGTGAAGGTGGCGGTCAACGCACTGCCGGGGGCGCGCTTCTTCACCAAGGTGGGCGCGGGTGACTCGAGCTTCAATTTCTTCGGCTACACGCCCGTCAACCTCGACGCCTACAACACCCTCAACGTGATGATGGCGACGCGCGACGGCAAGGCCGGCCAGTGGAACGTCGGGCGCTACAGCAATCCCGAGGTCGACCGGCTGATCGGCCAGGTGCTGACCGAAATGGACCCGCAGGCGCGCACGCGGCTGGTCACGCAGGCGATGACCCTGCACCGCAACGACGTGGGCCACATCCCGCTCTACCAGCAGGGCCTGGCCTGGGGCATGCGCAAGAACGTCGACGCGGCACTGCAGAGCGACAACCGCGTCAACCTGCGCTTCATCAGCGTCCGGTAGGCCCGATGCTCGCGTTCTTCATTCGCCGGCTGCTCGCGGCCATCGGGGTGCTGGCCACCGTCGCGTTCATTGCCTTCGGGCTGTTCAAGCACGTGGGCGACCCGGTCACGCAGATGCTGGGGCCCGATGCCAGCGATGCCGACCGCGCGCGCGTGCGCCAGGAGCTGCGGCTGGACGACCCCTTCGTGCTGCAGTTCGCGCGCTTCTCGGCGCGCCTCGCGCAAGGCGACCTCGGCGTGTCGCTGCGCCAGGGCCGGCCGGTGCGCGAACTGCTGGCCGAGCGCCTGCCGGCCACGCTCGAGCTCAGCCTGGTCGCCGCCTTCGTCTCGGTGGTGGCCGGCCTGTTCCTGGGCGTCGCGTGCGCGGTACGCCCGCGCAGCTGGTTCGCGCGCAGCACCATGGCGCTGTCGCTGATCGGTGCCTCGCTGCCCACCTTCCTGATCGGCATCCTGCTGATCCTGGTCTTCTCCGTCACGCTCGGCCTGCTGCCCTCCTACGGCCGCGGCGAGGTGGTGGCCATCGGCTGGTGGAAGAGCGGGCTGCTCACGCGCGACGGCTGGCTGCACCTCGCGATGCCGGCCGTCACGCTCGCGCTGTTCCAGCTCGCCCTGATCGTGCGGCTCGCGCGCGCCGAGATGATGGAGGTGCTGCGCGCCGACTACATCCGCTTCGCCCGCGCGCGCGGCATCCGCGAGCGCGCGATCCTCTACCGCCATGCGCTGCGCAATGCGCTGGTGCCGGTCGTGACGATCGTGGGGCTGCAGCTCGGCGCGGTCATCGCCTTCGCCGTGGTCACCGAAACCGTCTTCCAGTGGCCCGGCCTCGGCGCCCTGTTTCGTCGATGCGATCGGCTTCGCCGACACGCCCGTCATCGCCGCGTACCTGTGCTTCGTCGCGGCCATGTACGTGTGCATCAACCTGGTCGTGGACATCCTCTATGTCGCGATCGATCCCCGTCTAGAGACAGCCTGAAAGCGGCCCGCATGAATCCCACGCCTCCCCTGGCGCGCACCGTCGAAGCGGTGCGCGCGTTCCACGACGACCTGACGCGGCTGCGGCAGGACCTCCACGCGCATCCCGAACTCGGCTTCGAGGAGGAACGCACGGCCGCGCGCATCGCCACCTTCCTCCAGGCGCTCGGCATCGAGGTGCACCGCCACGTGGGCCGCACCGGCGTGGTCGGCGTGCTGCACGGCCGTTCCACGGCCAGCGGGCGCAGCATCGGCCTGCGGGCCGACATGGACGCACTGCCGATCCAGGAACTCGGCGATCCGGCCTATCGCTCGTGCATCCCGGGCCGCATGCACGGCTGCGGGCACGACGGGCACTGCGCGATCCTGCTGGGCGCCGCGAAGTACCTGGCGCAGACCCGCGACTTCGACGGCACCGTCTACTTCTTCTTCCAGCCGGGCGAGGAAGGCCATGCCGGCGCGCGCGAGATGATCCGCGACGGCCTGTTCGAGCGCTTCCCCGCGCAGCAGGTGTTCGCGCTGCACAACTGGCCCTCACTGCCCGCGGGCACCATCGCGCTGAACCCCGGGCCGATGATGGCGGCGATCGACCGCTTCTCGATCCGCGTGCAGGGCCGCGGCGGGCACGGCGCCCATCCGCAGCAGGCCATCGATCCGATCCTCGTGGCCTCCGGGATCGTCTCGGCGGTGCACACCATCGTGAGCCGCAACGTCAATCCGGTCGATGCGGCGGTCATCAGCTTCCAGTCCTTCCAGTCGGGCGCGCCCGAGGCCCTGTCGGTCATTCCGGACCACGCGCAGCTGCACGGCATGGTCAAGTGGTTCAAGCCCCAGGTGCAGGCCGTGCTGCGCGAACGCCTGATCGAGACCGCGCAGCGCGTGGGACTGGCCTTCGGCGCCCAGGCCGAGGTGCACTACGAGGAGCTCTACCCACCGACCGTCAACCACCCCGAGGCCGCCGAAGCGCTCGCGCGCGTCGCCTGCCGGGTGGTCGGCGAGGCCCACGTGGTCCGCGACATGGAGCCCAGCATGGGATCGGAGGATTTCGCCTTCATGCTGCAGCAACGGCCGGGCGCCTACTTCCGGCTCGGCCAGGGCATGACCGACGGCCGCTTCCTGCATCACCCGCGCTACGACTTCAACGACGCCACCATCCCGGTCGGCAGCGGCGTGTTCGCGGCACTCGCCGAGGACCTGCTCGCGCCATGAGACAGCTCTGGACCCGATGGCTCGACAGCGATGTCGGCCACAGCTTTCGCAGCTCGCCGGTCGCCATGGCGGCGGCGCTGGTCGCACTCGCCTGCCTGCTGGCGGCCGTCTTCGCGGGCTGGGTGTCGCCGCACGATCCCTTCGACCTGACCCGGCTCGAGCTGCTCGATGCGCGGCTGCCGCCGGCATGGGCACCGGAAGGCAGTGCCAACTACCCGCTGGGCACCGACGACCAGGGACGCGACATGCTCTCGGCCGTGATCCATGGCCTGCGCATCTCGCTGGTCGTGGGCCTGGCCTCGGTCGCGGTCTCCGCCGTGGTCGGCGTCGCGCTCGGCTTGCTGGCCGGCTTCGCGGGCGGCTGGGTCGACGCGCTGCTCATGCGCGTGTGCGACGTCATGCTGTCGTTCCCGCCGATCCTCACCGCGCTGCTGATCGCCGGGGTGGCGCGCTCGCTGCTGCCGAACGCGCACGCCTCGGTGGCCTTCGCCGTGCTGGTGCTCGCGATCTCGCTGAGCGGCTGGGTGCAGTACGCGCGCACCGTGCGCGGCGCGACGCTGTCCGAGCGCCACAAGGAATACGTGCAGGCCGCGCAGGTCACGGGCGTCGCGCCCTTTCGCATCATGCGGCGCCATGTGCTGCCCAACGTGCTCGGGCCGGTGCTGGTGCTCGCGACCATCCAGGTCTCGACCGCCATCGTGACCGAGGCGACCCTGTCCTTCCTCGGCGTCGGCGCGCCGCCCACCTCGCCCTCGCTCGGCACCTTGATCCGCGTGGGCAACAACTACCTGTTCTCGGGCGAATGGTGGATCGCGCTCTTCCCCGGCCTGATGCTGATCGCGGTCGCGCTCAGCGTGAACCTGCTGGGCGACTGGCTGCGCGACGCGCTCAACCCGAGGCTGCGATGAGCACGCCAGGAACGGATTCCATGAACATCCTCGACGTCGAAGACCTGGTGGTCGAATTTCCCGGGCGCCGCGGCACCCTGCGCGCGCTCGACGCGGTCAGCTTCTCCATCGCACCGGGCGAGATCCTCGGCGTGGTCGGCGAATCGGGCGCCGGCAAGTCGCTGACGGGCGCCTCGATCATCGGCCTGCTCGAGCCGCCCGGGCGCATCGCGGGCGGCCGCATCCGGCTGCAGGGCGAGCGCATCGACCAGCTCGATCACGAGGCCATGCGCCACATTCGCGGCCGGCGCATCGGCTCGATCTTCCAGGACCCGCTGACCTCGCTCAATCCGCTGTTCACCGTCGGCCAGCAACTGACCGAGGCCATCCGCACCCATCTGCGGCTCGATCCCCGAAAGGCCCGCGCCCGCGCGATCGCGCTGCTCGACGAGACCGGCATCCCGGCCGCGGCGCAGCGCATCGATCACTTCCCGCACCAGTTCTCGGGCGGCATGCGCCAGCGCGTGGTGATCGCGCTCGCGCTGGCGGCCGAGCCGGTGCTGATCGTGGCCGACGAACCGACCACCGCGCTCGACGTGTCGGTGCAGGCGCAGATCGTCGCGCTGCTGCAGGCGCATCTGCCGCGAGCGCGGCGCCGCCGTGATGCTGATCACCCACGACATGGGCGTGATCGCCGAGGCCTGCGACCGCGTGGCCGTGCTCTATGCGGGCCGCGTGGCCGAGATCGGGCCGGTGCACGACGTGGTGCGGCACGCCGCCCATCCTTACGCAGCCGGGCTGATGGCCTCGATTCCCGACATGGACTCGTCGCCCGACCGGCTCGCGCAGATCGACGGCGCGATGCCGCGCCTGAACCGCATTCCTCCCGGCTGCGCCTTCCATCCGCGCTGCGGCCAGGCCTTCGCGCGCTGCACGCAGGAACGGCCCGAGCTGATCGCCGCGGGCGCGACGCGTGCGGCCTGCTGGCTGCATGCGCGCACCACGGCAAGCCCGCTTTCCTCTCATCCTTCCCTCGCCCGCCCATGACAGCCCTCGTCCAAGCCCACGACCTCGCACGCACCTTCGACGTCTCGCCGCCCTGGCTCAACCGCGTGCTCGAGCGCAAGCCGCGCGTGCTGCTGCATGCAGTGGACGGCGTGAGCTTCTCGATCGAGCGCGGCAAGACGCTCGCGCTGGTCGGCGAATCGGGCTGCGGCAAGAGCACGGTCGCGCGCCTGCTCGTGGGCCTGTACGCGCCCACGCGCGGCGGCTTGCAGTTCGACGGCCAGGACGCGCACGCGGCCTTCAAGACCGCCGAGGGCCGCAAGCTGCGCCGGCGCATCCAGATGATCTTCCAGGACCCCTACGCGAGCCTCAACCCGCGCTGGATCGTCGAGGACATCATCGGCGAGCCGCTGCGCGAGCACGGCATCCTCAGCGACAAGGCCCAGCTGCGCGAGCGCGTGGGCCAGCTGCTGCAGTCGGTGGGCCTGTCGCCGCTGGACATGAGCAAGTACCCGCACCAGTTCTCGGGCGGCCAGCGCCAGCGCATCTCGATCGCGCGCGCGCTGGCCACGCAGCCCGAGTTCCTGGTCTGCGACGAGCCCACCTCGGCGCTCGACGTGAGCGTGCAGGCGCAGGTGCTCAACATCATGAAGGACCTGCAGCGCGAGCAGGGCCTGACCTACCTGTTCATCTCGCACAACCTCGCGGTGGTGCGCCACGTGGCCGACCAGGTGGGCGTGATGTACCTGGGCCGGCTGGTGGAGGTGGCGGACAAGCAGAAGCTGTTCGCGACGCCGCAGCACCCGTACACGCGCATGCTGCTCGACGCGATCCCGCAGATGAAGCACACGGGGCGCGCGCGCACGCCGGTGCAGGGCGAGGTGCCGAACCCGCTCAATCCGCCCGCGGGCTGCGCTTTTCATCCGCGCTGCCCGCATGCCAATGCGCGCTGCTCGGCCGAGCGGCCGAAGCTCCAGAGCATCCGCGGCGTGCAGGTGGCCTGCCATGCGGTGGAAGAGGGCCGTGCCTGAACGGCCCCCGCCCTCAGGCCGTGTCGGCGAGTCGCCGGATCGCCTCGACCGCGCCGGGATTCTCGAGCGCCGAGAGATCGCCCGGCGGCTGTCCCGCGAGCACGCGGCGGATGACCCGGCGCATCGCCTTGCCATTGCGCGTGCGCGGCAGATCGTCGACGCAATGCACGACCGCGGGCCGGAAGGGCTTGCCGAGCGCAGCTTCGATGGCGGCCGCCGCGCGCGCCGCCAGGTCGTCGCCGTCCGGGGATCCATCCCCCGCCGACTGCGGTACCAGCACCAGCACCAGCTTCTGTCCCTTCACCGGATCGGGCAGGCCGACCGCGGCGGCGTCCTTCAGCGGCAGCGCGGCCAGCAGCACGGCCTCGACCTCGGCCGGCCCGAGCCGCTTGCCCGCGATCTTGAGCGTGTCGTCCGAGCGGCCGAGCACGAAGAAGTGGCCTTCGCCATCCTCGTAGACCAGGTCGCCATGCACCCAGCGACCCGGCACCGCCTGCCAGTAGGCCTCGAGGTAGCGTGCGTCGTCGCGCCAGAAGCCCTGCGTCATGCCCACGAAGGGCTGCGCGATCGTCAGTTCGCCGGGCACCCCGACCACGCGCGCGCCCGTGTCGTCGGCCGCGAAGGCCTGCACGCCCGGCGAGGCGCTGTTGAAGCCCGAGGCCTTGATCGGCCGCACCGGCACGTTGGCGAGGATGGCGCCCGACGCCTCGGTCCCGCCCGTGTAGTTGATGAGCGGCAGCGCGCCGCGACCGAAGCGACGAAAGAACCATTCGAAATGCTCGGGGTCGAGCACCTCGCCGGCCGCCATCAGCATGCGCAGGCTGCGCAGGTCACCCCGCGTGGCCGCGTCCGCATGCGCCGCCAGGCTGCGGATCAAGGTGGGCGAGGCGCCGAAATGCGTCACGCCGTGCCGCTCGATCATCGACGCGAAGCGCGACCAGTCGGGGAAATCGGGCGCCCCGTCGTAGCACAGCAGCGTGGCGCCGGCGATCAGCGCGCCGATGACCGTGATCGGCCCGACGATCCAGCCCATGTCCGAAGGCCAGCACCAGGTGTCGCCGGCCCGCAGTTCGAAGTGGAAGGCGCTGTCGTGCGCGATCTTGAGCGGGAAGCCGCCGTGCACATGCACCGTGCCCTTGGGTGCGCCCGTGGTGCCGAGGTGAACACGATCATGAAGGGATCGTTCGGGTCCATCGAGACGAAGTCCGCGATCGGCTCGGCGCCGGCGAGCTCTTCCCATGGGCGGCACTCGCGGGCGCCTTCGATGGCATCGCGCTCGCCGAGCACCACCACCTGCGCGAGCAGGGGCAGTCGCGTCAGCGCCTCGTTGACGGCCGCGGCCGCCGACACTTTGCGGCCGCGCCGCAGGAAGCCTTCGGCCGCGATCAGCATGCGCGCCTGCGCGAGCTCGAGCCGCGAGACGATGGCCTCGGCGCCGAAGCCCGTGAACAGCGGCACGCACACGGCCCCGAGCGCGGCGATGGCGAGAAAGGCGATGGCCGCTTCCGCACCCATCGGCAGCATCAGCCCGATGCGGTCGCCGGGTGCGATGCTCATCGCGCGCAGGCCGCCGGCGAAGCGGCGCACGCGCAGCGCGAGTTCCGCGTGGCTGATCCTTTCGACGCGACCGTCCTCGGCCTCCGCGATCAGCGCGGGCTGCGTCGCGCGCCCGGGATCGCAGGACCAGCGCAATGCGCTGCGCACCCAGTTCAGCCGGCCGCCGTCGAACCAGCGCGGATGCGCGGCATCGGGTGCATCGGTGCGAAAGCGTTGCCAGGGCGCATCCCAGACGATGTCGAGCTGCGCCAGCACGTGTCGCCAGTAGCTCGCCGGATCGTCCACCGAGACCCGGTGCAGTTCGTCATAACCCGCCAGGCCCATGCGATGGGCGAGCGCGGTGAGTGGCGCCGAGGCGATGCGTTCGGCATCGGGCCGCCAGAGCGTGAGATCGGGGAATTCCATGTCGCGTCCTCCGTTCCTGCCGGCTCAGCCGCCGCGCCGGCGCGCGGCACGGAAATCGGGCGCGCGCTTCGCGAGAAAGGCGTCCACGCCCTCGCGCGATTCCGCCGTGCCGTAGTAGAGCGCCAGCGCCTCGAAGCCCAGCGCGCCGATGGCGCGGATGTTCTCGGAGTCCGCATTGAACGAGCGCTTCGCGATCGCGATGGCGGTCGGGCTCTTCGCGAGGATCTCGGCACACCAGCGCTCCACCTCCGCATCGAGTTCGTCGGGCGGAACGACGCGGTTGACCAGGCCCATCGCCAGCGCCTCGTCGGCACCGTAGCGGCGGCACAGGAACCACATCTCGCGCGCCCGCTTCTCGCCGGCCACGCGCGCGAGCAGCGCGGTGCCGAAGCCCGGATCGACCGAGCCCACCTTCGGTCCGACCTGGCCGAAGACCGCGTCGGTGCTCGCGATGGCGAGGTCGCACACCGTGACCAGCACGTTGCCGCCGCCGATCGCATAGCCCTGCACGCGCGCGATCACCGGCTTGGGGATGTCGCGGATCAGGCTCTGCAGCTCGTCCATCGGCAGGCCGATGGTGCCGCGCCCGCCGTAGCCGCCTTGCCCTTCGCCATGGTCGGACTGGTCGCCGCCCGTGCAGAAGGCCTTGTCGCCGGCACCCGCGAGCACGACCGCGCCGATGTCGCGGTTCCAGCCGGCGCGACCGATCGCGTGCAGCAGCTCTTCCACCGTGCGGCCGCGCAGCGCGTTGTAGCGCGCGGGGCGATCGATGGTGATGCGCGCGACTCCGTCGGTCTCCTCGTAGCGGATGTCCTGGTAGTCGAAGGCGTCGTTCACAGCGCGGCCCCCACCACCGACAGCGCGGCATCGAAGGCTTCCAGGCCCTGCGACAGTTCGTCGCGCGTGATCACGAACGGCGGCGACACCATCGCCACGTTGTACCGGCCATAGGCATGGACACCGCGCTTCATCAGCTCGCCGTAGAACAGCTTCATCGGCGCCGAGCCCCCGGGATGGTGCCATTCCACCAGCGGCTCGCGCGTCTCGCGGTCCTTGACCAGCTCGAGGCCGAAATGCGCGCCGAGCCCGCGCACGTCGCCCACCACCGGGTGCCTGCGCTGCAGCTCGCCGAGCCCCTCGCGCAGCCAGCTCTCGATCTCGAGGGCACGCTCGAACAGTCCCTCCTCGAGGTAGACCCGCAGCGCGGCGACGCCGCCCGCGACGGCCAGCACATGGCCCGCATGGGTGTGGCCCACGTCGAACAGCTCGGTGTCGAAGTGGCTCGCCACGCCTTCGCGCACCAGCACCCCGCCCAGCGGCGTGTACGAGGAGCTCGCGCCCTCGGCGAAGGACATGAGGTCGGGCAGCACGCCGAGCCGCGTCGCGGCGAAGGCGGCGCCGGTCCGGCCGAAGCCGGTCATCACCTCGTCGTACACCAGCAGGATGCCGTGGCGATCGCACAGCGCGCGCACGCCCCGCAGGTAGCCCTCGGGATAGATCACCATGCCGCTCGAGCCCGTCATCGGCTCGAGCACGATGGCCGCGACGTTGTGCGCGCCCTCGTGCGACAGCACCTGCTCCAGATGCTGCAGCGCGCGCCGCGATTCCTCGGCCGGCTCGCGCGTGTGGAACGGACTGCGGTAAGGATAGGGAGTGAAGAACTTCACCATGCCCGGCAGGTTCGGCAGCGGGTCGCGCCAGCGGTCCACGCCCGTCAGCGCGCTGCCGCCGATCGTGCTGCCATGGTAGGAGCGGTAGGCCGTCAGCACCTTGGGGCGGCGCGTGACGAGGCGCGCGATCTTCACCGCATCGTCGTTGGCCTCGCCGCCGCCGCTCGCGAAGTGCACGCGCAGCCCTTCGTTCCACGGCGAGATGCGGTTCAGCAACTCGGCGTATTCGGCGCGCACGTCGTTGAAGTAGCTCGAGGCCACCCAGCACAGCCGTTCGGCCTGCTGCTGGATCGCGCGCACCACCTTCGGATGCCCGTGGCCCAGCGGCACCGCCACGTAGCCGCTCGTCATGTCGAGATAGGCCTTGCCGTTCGTGTCGTGGAAATGGCAGCCCTTGGCATGCGTGATCACGGGCGGGTTGAGCCCGCCCTGTACCGACCACGACACCAGCACCTGCCGGTAGGCGGCGGGCAGGCTCGCGTTGGCCTGGCCATGGATCTGAAGGTCCATCGTCTGTCCTCTGTGTTGTTGCGTGAAGAAAAGTTGAAGCGGATCGCTGCGATGAAGCATAGGAATGCGGGTCCACGCGGACAAACCAAAGCTTTGGGGCCTGAGCCGCAAAGCAATTCGCGCTCGGCATGTCCCGCCGAGCGCCCTTCCCCTCCCCTGGACCTGGAGCGATAGCCATGGCACGCCAGCTTCCCCCATGCTGTCGGTGCGCGTGTTCGAGGCCGCCGCGCGCCATGGCAGCTTCGCCAAGGCCGCGTCGGAACTCTTCGTCTCGGCCGGCGCGGTGGCCCATCAGGTGCGGCAGCTCGAGGACTGGCTCGGCCTGCCGCTGTTCCTGCGCACGCCGCGCTCGGTCGAACTCACCGACGCCGGGCAGGCCTACCTGCGCGGCGTCGCGCCGCTGCTCGAGGAACTCGAACGCGTATCGATGCGCTGGCGCCAGCATGCGGAGGGCGCCAGCGAGGTGACGGTCAGCGCCATGCCCTCGTTCGTGACGCGCTGGCTGATGCCGCGGCTCGGCGAGTTCCGCGCCGCGCATCCCGCGGTCGAGGTGCGCGTGCTCGCCGCGGTGGCCCCGGTGGACTTCGCGCGCGATCGCGTCGACGTGGCGATCCGGCTCGGCTCCGGCCCCCTATCCCGGCATGGAGGCGCAGCCGCTGCTACACGAGGCCTTCTATCCCGTCGCGAGCCCGCGCTGGCTGGAACGGCATGGCATGCCCGCGTCGCCGCGCGATCTGCTCGACACGGTGCTGCTGCACGACGAGTTCGAGCCCCGCATTCCCGAGCAGATCAGCTGGGAGGCGTGGTTCGCGGCCCAGGGCGTCGCATCCGGCGCATCGCTGCGACCGGCGGCCGCCTTGCGCTTCTCGCACAGCTATCTCGCGCTCGATGCCGCGGCCGCGGGACAAGGCGTGGCGCTCGCGTCCGACGTGCTGGCGCGCGATGCGCTGCAGCGCGGCGAACTGGCACGGGCCTGGCCCGTCGATCTGCCCGGCCCGTACCGCTACCACCTGCTGTGCCAGCGCGGCACGCAGGACCGGCCCGCGGTCGCGGCGTTCACGCAATGGCTTCGCGCGGCGGCCGATGCTTTCGCGGGCATCGCGCCGTTGGTCAGGCCCTGAGCCAGGGCCTGTCGCTGACCTTGTCAACGCAGCCAGCTCGCCGGCACGGTGATGAGCTGCGGGAACAGCACGAACAGGAACATCAGCGCGGTGAGCGACAGCAGGAAGGGCCACACGCCCCGGATCACCTGGTCGAGGCTCACGCGCGAGGTGCCGGCCACCACGTTGAGCACGGTGCCCACGGGCGGCGTGAGCAGGCCGATGGCGTTGTTCATGATGAACATCACGCCGAAGTACACGGGGTCGATACCGGCCTTGTGGATCACGGGCATCAGGATCGGCGTCATGATCAGCACGGTGGGCATCAGGTCGAGCGCGGTGCCCACGATGATCACCAGCACCATGATCACGAACATCAGCAGGATCTTGTTGTCGACGAAGGGCTCGAGCAGCTCGCCCACCTGCGCCGGGATGTTGGCGATGGTGATGAGCCAGGCCGACACCAGCGCCGAGGCCACGAGGAACAGCACGGTGCTCGAGGTCTTGGCGGCGCTGAGCACCAGCTCGGGCAGGCGCGGCATCTCGAGTTCGCGGTAGACGAAGCGGCCCACCACGAAGGCATAGACCACCGCCACCACGGCGGCCTCGGTGGGCGTGAACACGCCGAACTTCATGCCGCCGATGATCACCAGCGGCAGCACCAGCGCCCACACGCCGTCGAGCAGCGCGCGGCCCAGGCCGCCCGCGCTGAAGCTGCGCACCGCGACGTTCTTCTCCTTCTTCGCGCACAGCCACCAGGTGGCGGTGAGCGTGAGCGCCATCATGATCCCGGGGAACAGGCCGGCGAGGAACAGCTTGGTGATCGAGATCTGCGCCACCACGCCGAACACCACGATGGCGATCGAGGGCGGGATCACCGGCGCGATGATGCCGCCGGCCGCGATCAGGCCGGCCGCGCGCGGCACGTCGTAGCCGGCCTTGCGCATCATCGGGATCAGCAGCGCCGCGACGGCGGCGGTGTCGGCCACGGCCGAACCCGAGATGCTCGCGACCACGGTGGCCGCGATGATGGCCACGTAGCCCAGGCCGCCGCGCACGTGGCCGACCAGCGCGTCGGCCACCTTGACGATGCGCGCCGAAAGGCCGCCCGCGTTCATCAGCTCGCCCGCGAGCATGAAGAAGGGCACTGCCATCAGCGGATAGTTGTTGACGCCCTCGAGCATGTTCTGCGCGAGGATCTGGGTGTCGAAGTTGCCGAGGTGCACCATCAGCGCGACGCCGCAGACGAGCAGCGCGAACGCGATGGGCATGCCGAAGGCCATGGCCCCGAGCAGCGAGGCGATGAATACGAAGATGGTCATGGATGTCCCGTGTTCTTTTAGTTCGCGCTCATTCGCCCGCACTGCCGGTGTCGTTGACCAGTTCCTCGCGCGCCATGCGGCCCGTGAAGAGGCGCCACAGCGAGCCGACCAGCATCAGCGCCATGCCCACGCTGCTGACCAGCAGGCAGGCATAGACCAGGCCGATCGGCACGCCGGTGACCGGTGCGCGGTCGTCCATGCCGATCACCACCAGCTTCCAGCTGCCATGCGCGAGCAGCAGGCAGCAGGCCAGCGCGCCGAGATCGGCCACGCCGCGGCAGAAACGCTGGCCGCGCTCGCCGAGCCGCGCCACCACGGTCGACATGCCCAGGTGCGCGTTGTCCTTCATCACCAGCAGCGCGCCGACCAGCGTGAGCCACATGAAGACGAAGCGCGAGGCTTCCTCCGAGAACACGATGCCGGAGTTGAAGGCGTAGCGCAGAACGACGTTGCCGAACACGAGCGCGACCATCACGGCCATCATCGCGATCATCAACACGTTGGCGCCGCGCTCGAAGAGGCGGGAAAGCATGGGGAGTCTCCTGTTGTAGTCGGTTCTTGCACCCGGCCGCTTCAGCGACCCGGGCCGGCCGGGTCGATACGGTAGAAGCGCAGGGCGTTGCCGCGCCAGACCGCGTCGCGCGCCGCGTCGTCGAGGCCGTCCAGCCCCTCGGCCACCGCGCGCACCACCTCGGCCATGGGCGCGCGCAGGCCCGACACCGGCAGGTTGCTCGCGAACATGCAGCGCCCGGCGCCGAAGATCTCGACCGTCTCGCGCACCACGCGTGCGTTGCTGTCGGCGCTCCAGGGCGCATCGGGCAGGCCGAACTCCGAGAGCTTGACCATCACCTCGGGCAGCGCCGCGAGCGCCTGCATGCCGCGCCGCCAGTGCGCGAGGCCGGCCTCGCTGCGGTCCCAGGGCAGGCCCGCATGCTCGATCGCCACGCGCAGCCCCGGAAAGCGTGCGACCGCCTCCGCCGCTTCCTCCAGGTGCCAGTAGGGCACGCGCACGTCCCACAGCAGGCCGTTGTCGCGCAAGAGGCCCAGGCCCGCGCACCAGCGTTCGTCCTGCAGGGTGCCGGGCTCGCCGCGCACGCTGTGGTCGGGGCCGCGCGAGATGCGCGGCTTGCAGCGCACGCCGCGCACCAGCGGCCATTCGGCCTGCGCGCGCATCTGCGCTTCGGCATCGCTCGCGAGGAATTCGACGTTGGCCACCACGGCATTCGGAAAGCCGTGTTTCGCATGGACCGCATGCAGCCAGCGCGTCTCGGCCAGCGACTCGGCGCGCGAGCGCTCGGCCTCCACATGCACCGTGGCCACCACCGGCAGGCCCTCGGTGGCGGCGCGGTAGTCGGCCACGCCGAAGTCGCGCCGCAGCACCGCGTAGTCGCCGAGGAAGAAGGCCGCGGCGTCGTAGCCGTCCTGCAGCCAGGGGAAGTGCCCCTCGCCCAGGTGCCACAGGTGGTGGTGCGCGTCGACGATGGCGGCGGGAAGCACGGCGCTCACGGCTGCGCGTCCATCGCCTTGAGCACCGCGTCGCCGTTCTTCTCGACGTATATCCTGCGGGTCTCCTCGCGCACCACCTGGCGGATGCTCGCGACGTCGGGCGTCTCGTTGATCTGCATGCCCTTGGCGCGCAGCTGGGCGATCGCATCCTTCTCGCCGTCGTTGTTGAGCTTGCGCTGGAAGTTCGCGGCCGCCGCGGCCTCCTCGAGCATCGCCTTCTGGAACTCGGGCTTGAGCGCATCGAAGCGCGCCTTGTTCATGATCACCACCAGCGGCGTGTAGGCATGGCGCGTGAGCGAGAGGTACTTCTGCACCTCGTACATCTTCGACGACAGCATCAGCGTGGGCGGGTTTTCCTGCCCGTCGACCGCGCCCGACTCGAGCGCGCCGAACACCTCGGCGAAGGGCATCGGCTGCGGGTTCGCTCCCAGCAGCTGGAAGGCCTTGAGGTGCGAGGGATTGGGCGTGGTACGGATCTTCAGGCCCTTGATGTCGGCCGCGCCGTTGATCGGCCGCTTGTTGTTGCCCAGGCTTCGAAAGCCGATCTCCCAGAAGGCCAGGCCCTTGATCTGGTGCGTGCCGAGTTCGTCGAGCAGCGAGCGGCCGACCGGGCCGTCGAGCGTGCGGTAGGCCTGCTGCGCATCGGCGAACTGGTAGGGCAGGTCGAGCGCGTTGAGCTTGGGCGCGAGGCCGGTCACGAAGGGGTTGCCGGTGGCGCCGATGTCGATGGTGCCGCTGCGCACGCCGGTCACCAGCGTCACGTCGTTGCCGAGCTGGCTGTTGGCGAAGACCTGGATCTCCACCGCGCCGCCGGTGCGCTCCTTCACGCGCTTCGCGAACTCGAGCGCGGCCTTGTGCTGCGAATCGCTCTCGGGCACGGTGTGGCTGAAGCGCAGCTTGACCGGCCCCTGCGCGGCGGCGCCGCCGGCACCGAAGCTGAGCAGCGCGGCCAGCAGCGCGCCGGCCAGGGACCTGAAATTCCTGTGCATGTTGTCGTCTCCTGTCGTTGAAATTCGGGGAAGGCGCGCGCCTTCCGGGGCCGCCGCTCAGACCGTGACCTTGGCTTCCTTGACCACCTTGGCCCACTTGTCCTTCTCGGTGCCGATGAACTCGGCGAACTTCGCGGCGCTGCCGCCGCCGTCCTCGGCGCCGTAGCTCGCGAGCTTCTCCGCCACGTCGGGCAGGGCGAGCACGCGGTTGAAGTCCTCGTTCATGCGCTGCACCATCGCGGCGTTCATCTGCGCCGGCCCGACCAGGCCGTACCAGGTGCTGGCGTCGAAGCCCGGGTAGCCGAGCTCGGCCACGGTGGGCACTTCGGGATGCGCCTTCGAGCGCCGCGGCCGCGTCTGCGCGATCGCCACCAGCTTGCCGCTGGCCACGTGCGGCGTGGCCGAGGTCATGGTCTCGAAGCTGTAGTCGATCTGGCCACCGATCAGGTCGGTGAGCATCGGGCCCGAGCCGCGGTAGGGCACGTGCAGCGCATCGACGCCCGCGCGCAGCTTGAAGAGCTCGATCGCCAGGTGCTGCGAGGCGCCCGCGCCCGAGGAGCCGAAGGTCACGGTGCCCGGCTTGTCGCGGCACAGCGCCACCAGGTCCTTGACCGTGCGCGCGGGCTTCGAGGGGTTGCAGATCAGCAGGTTCGGCGTGACGCCCACCAGCACCAGCGGCGTGAAGTCGCGCTCCACCACGTAGCCGAGCGTGGGGTAGAGCGCGGGCGCGATCGCATGGTTGCTGATGTTGGTCATCAAGAGCGTGGTGCCGTTGTTCGGCTGCTTGGCGACGTACTCGGCGGCGATCACGCCGCCCGCGCCGGCCTTGTTCTCGACCGTGACCGGCACGCCCCACAGCGTGGCGAGCTTCTGCGCCATCACGCGCGCCATCACGTCGGTGCCGCCGCCCGGCGGAAAGCCCACGACGATGCGCACGGGCGTGGTGGGCAGCGGCCCGGTCTGCGCACGCACGGTGGCGAAGGGCAGGACCGCGCTGGCGGCCAGTGTCGATGCGATGAAGCGGCGGCGTTGCATGGCGTTGTCTCCTTCAGTTCTTTTCGAGGCTTACATCGACTCGGCCAGCAGGGCCTGGTAGTCGGCCACGCTGGCTTCGCGCGGATTGGTCTTGTGGCAGTGGTCCTTGAGGGCGCCCTCGATCACGCGCGGGAACAGGTCGGGCGCGACGTCGAGCGCGGCCAGGCCCGTGGGCAGTCCGAGGCGCGCGCTCATGGCCGCGACGGCCGGCGCCACCTCGTCGCCGCTGCCCAGCCCCATGGCCTGCGCCATGCGCGCGAGGCGCTCGTCCTTGCGCATCGACTCGGCCTGCGCGTTGAAGCGGATCACGGCCGGCAGCAGGATCGCGTTGAGCGTGCCGTGGTGCAGGCGCGGCGCGATGCCGCCGAGCGAATGGCTCAGGCTGTGCACGCAGCCCAGACCCTTCTGGAACGCGAGCGCGCCCTGCATCGAGGCGCTCATCATGTTCAGGCGCGCCGCGCGGTCGCCGGGCGTGGCGGTGGCGCGTTCGATGTGGCGCCAGGCGCGCCGCAGGCCGTCGAGCGCGATGCCGTCGGCCGGCGGGTTGAAGGCCGGCGCCATGAAGGTCTCCATGCAGTGCGCGATCGCATCCATGCCGGTGGCGGCGGTCAGCACCGGCGGCAGGCCCAGCGTGAGTTCGGGATCGCACAGCGCGACGCGCGGCACCAGGTGCGGCGAGAGCACGCCGACCTTGCGGCCGTCGTCGAGGATCAGCACCGCGCCGCGGCCGACCTCGCTGCCGGTGCCGGCCGTGGTGGGCACGGCGATCACCGGCGCGGTGGCCGCGGTGATGCGGGCCACGCCGCCCTCGATGGCCGCGAAGGACTTCAGCGGCCCCTCGTGCGTGGCGCACACGGCCACGCCCTTGGCGAGGTCGATCGGCGAGCCGCCGCCGACCGCGACGATGCCGTCGCAGCGGTGCTCGGCATAGAGCGCCACGGCCGCGCGCATCGCGCGCTCGGTGGGGTTGGAGGGCGTGCCGTCGAACACGACGAATTCGCGGCCCGCGCCGAGCTGCGCCGTCACGCGCTCGAGCACGCCCGCGGCGCGCACGCCGGCGTCGGTCACGACCAGCGGACGGCGGATGCCGAGGCGGTCGCACTCCTGCGCCAGCAGCTGCACGGCGCCGAAGTCGATCTGGATCTGGGTGATGTAGTGGATGAGCGCCATGCGCGGGTTCCTTGTCTCGGCGGTGGTCCGGGTGCCGGTGTCTCGCTCGAAGCGGCACCGGTCGTCGTGGGCCGCGAGTCTAGGAACGCGTGCCGGGAGCGGCAACGTGGATTTACTTGAAGTCCGGGCGAGAAAAATTCACAAGCCGCGGGCCCTGCGGGGCGCGAGTTTTTCTTGAAGACCGCCCCAGTTTTTTTCGTTTGGCCGCGCGCGGACCGCTCCCTAGACTTCGGCCCGTTCGCAACCCGCCCCCTACGAAAGAGACAAGCCGACATGACCTCGCTCATCCTGGTCGAGCGCGACGACCGCATCGCGACCGTGACCCTCAACAAGCCCGACAAGATGAACGCCATGGACCAGGTCATGTGGCAGGGCCTGGCCGATGCCTTCGCCGAGCTCTCGGCCGACGACGAGCTGCGCTGCGTGGTGCTGCGGGGCGCCGGCGGCAAGGCCTTCTCGGCCGGCGCCGACATCGAGGAGTTCCAGCGCAGCCGCGCCAACGCGGCGCAGGCCGCGGCCTATGCCGAGGTCACGCACCGCGCCATGCATGCGATCGCCACCAGCAAGCACCCCACGCTCGCGGTGATCGAGGGTGCCTGCGTGGGCGGCGGGCTCGAGATCGCCACCGTCTGCGACATGCGCATCTGCGGCAGCTCGAGCCGCTTCGGCGTGCCGGTCAACAAGCTCGGCCTGGTGATGTCGTACGGCGAGCTCGGCGGGCTGGTCGACCTGGTCGGCGGCGCGACCGCGCTCGAGATCGTGCTCGAGGGCCGCGTGTTCGATGCCAAGGAGGCCTTCGAGAAGCGCCTGGTGAACCGCGTGGTCGACGACGCCGCGGTGCTCGAACAGGGCTACGCGACCGCGCGGCGCATCGCCAATGGCGCGCCGCTGGTGGCGCGCTGGCACAAGAAGTTCGTGCGCCGGCTCGCGCAGCCCGCGCCGCTGTCGGCCGAGGAGAACGCCGAGGCCTACGCCTGCTTCGACACCGAGGACTTCCGCATCGGCTTCCAGGCCTTCCTGGCCAAGAGCAAGCCGGTCTTCACGGGCCGCTGAGCCCGCCACCCTCTTTTCAGATCCGGAGCCCCCGCGTGACCCTTCCCCTTTCCCGCATCAAGGTCCTCGACGTCAGCCAGATCATGGCCGGCCCCTTCTGCTGCATGCTGCTCGGCGACATGGGCGCGGACGTCATCAAGGTCGAGACGCCCGGCATCGGCGACCAGACCCGCCGCTCGATGGGCTTTCGCCTCAAGGGCGCCGACAGCGGCGGCTTCCTCGCGCTCAACCGCAACAAGCGCAGCATCGAGATCGACCTCAAGAACCCGGCCGGCCTCGAGGCCTTCTACGCCCTCGTGAAGGAGGCCGACGTGCTGGTCGAGAACAACCGCCCCGGCGTGGCCGCGCGGCTGAAGATCGACTACGAGACGCTGCGCCAGCTCAACCCGCGGCTGGTGTACGCGAGCATCTCGGGCTTCGGCCAGACCGGTCCCTGGGCCAAGCGTCCGGGCCTGGACCTGATCGCGCAGGCCATGACCGGCGTGATGAGCGTGATGGGCCACCCGGGCGAGCCGCCGGTGAAGTCGGCGATACCGCTGGCCGACCTGGGCGCGGGCCTGTTCGCGGCCTACGGCATCCTCAGCGCGGTGATCGGCCGCGGCCTCACGGGCGAGGGCCAGTTCGTCGATGCCTCGCTGTTCGAGACCGCGCTGGGCCTGTCGGTGTGGGAATCGGCCGAATACTGGGGCACGGGCCAGGTGCCCACGCCGATCGGCAGCGCCAACCGCATGAGCGCGCCCTACCAGGCGGTGCGCGCCTCCGACCGCCCCTTCGTCATCGGCGCGGCCAACCCCAAGCTCTGGACCGCGCTGTGCGGCGTGATCGGGCGCGAGGACCTGGTGCGCGACGCGCGCTTCACCGACAACGTGCTGCGCATCCGCAACCGCGTGGTGCTGATCGAGGAGCTGGAGCGCGAGTTCGCGCGCCGCACCGCCACCGAGTGGGTCGATGCGCTGCTGGCCGCGGGCGTGCCGGCCGCGCCGATCTACGACTACGCCGAAGCACTTGCGAGCGAACAGGCGGTGGCGCGCAACATGGTGCTGAAGATCCAGCACCCGGTGGAGGGCGAGACACGCGCTTTGGGCTTTCCGGTCAAACTCGGCGGCACGCCCCAGCAGGTGCGGCATCCGGCGCCGCTGCTGGGCCAGCACACCGAGCAGGTGCTCGGCGAGATCGGCATGACGGCCGAGGACATCGCGGCGCTGCGACGCAGCGGCGCTTTCGGCGTGGCGCATGCCGCGGCCGACGCGACGGCGGACTGAGACACACACAGAAAACAACGAGACGGAGACAAGACCATGCAGGAAAGCACCATCGACCTCTCGCGCCGCCGCTGGCTCGGCGCCATCCCCGCGCTCTCGGGGGCGCTGCTGCTCGCGCCCGGCTTCGCACGGGCGCAGGGCGGCGCCTATCCGCACAAGCCGATCGAACTGGTCGTGCCCTGGCAGGCCGGCGGCGGCGCCGACGTGGTGGGCCGGGCCTTCGGCGCGGCGGTCGCCAGGTACCTGCCGCAGCCGGTGGTCGTGATCAACAAGCCCGGCGCGAGCGGCGTGCTCGGGCTGGGCGACGTGGTCAACGCCAGGCCCGACGGCTACCGCATCGTGCTGTCGTCGACCGAGCTGACCTTTCTCAACCACCTGGGCCTGGCGAAGTTCTCGTACAAGGACCTGCGCCCGATCGCGCGGCTCAATGCCGACCCGGCCGCGGTGGTGGTGCGCGCCGACGCGCCCTACGCCACGCTCGAGCAGTTCCTCGAGGCCGCGCGCAAGGGCGACGCGAACATCCGCGTGGGCAATGCGGGCCATGGCTCGACCTGGCACATGGCGGCCGCCGCGCTGGCCGAGAAGACCGGCGCGAAGTTCAACCACATCCCCTATGCCGGCGGCGCGCCCGCGGTGCTGGCGCTGCTCGGCGGCCACATCGACGCGGTGACCGTGAGCACGGCCGAGGTGTCGAGCTACGTGGCCGCGGGCAAGCTCAAGGCGCTGGCCGTGATGGCCGACCGGCGCGTGGCCGACGGCTTCGAGAAGATCCCGACGCTCAAGGAACGCAACATCGACCTGTCGATCGGCATCTGGCGCGGCCTGTCGGCGCCGCGCGGCACGCCCGACGACGTGATCGCGGTGCTCAAGGGCGCGGTCGCGAAGGCCGTGAAGGAACCTGCCTGGCTCGACGCGCTGGCCAAGCTGCACTTCAGCACCGACACCTATGCCGACGACGCCGCGCTCGAGGCGGTGATGGCCAGGGAGAGCGAGTTCTTCAAGGCGCTGGCGGGCAAGATCAACCTGTCGAGCTGAGGCCGGGCACTCGGCCGAGAATCGCGCGATGGCTTTCGAATTCAGCGAACCCTTCGTCGACGCGCACCAGCACTTCTGGAAGCTCGATGCGCATCCCTACCCCTGGCTGCAGGGCGAGACGGTGCCGAACTTCCGCTACGGCGACTACTCGGCGCTCAAGCGCAACTACCTGCCGGCCGATCTCGCGCGCGACACGCGCGGCTTCGCGCCGGCGCGCACGGTGCACATCGAGGCCGAATGGGAGCGCGCCGACCCGGTGGCCGAGACCCGCTGGCTCACCGGCCTCGCGGCCACCGAAGGCCGGCCCTCGGCGATCGTCGCGCATGCGGCGCTCGATCGTGGCGACGTGGCCGAGGTGCTCGCGGCGCAGGCCGCGTTCGCGCTGGTGCGCGGCATCCGCCACAAGCCGGTGACCGCCCCGACGGCCGCCGAGGCCGCGCGCGGCATGGCGGGCTCGATGGACGATGCGCGCTGGCGCGCAGGCTATGCGCTGCTCGAAACGCATGGGCTCTCGTTCGACCTGCAGGCCCCCTGGTGGAACCTCGACCAGGCCGCGCAGCTCGCGCGCGACTTTCCGCGCACGCTGCTGATCCTCAACCACAGCGGCCTGCCCGCGGACCGCGGCGCCGAGGGCCTCGCGGGCTGGCGCCGCGCGCTCGAGCGTCTGGCCGATGCGCCCAACACAGCGATCAAGATCTCGGGCCTGGGCCAGCGCGGCCTGCCATGGACCGAGGAGGCCAACGTGCCGCTGATGCGCGACGCGATCGCGATCTTCGGCGCGTCGCGCTGCATGTTCGCGAGCAACTTCCCGGTCGACAGCCTGGTGGCCAGCTACGAGACCCTCCTGCGCGGCTTCCTCGCGGCCATCGCCGGGCACTCCGACACGGAACGCCGGCAGCTGCTGCACGACAACGCCGTGCGGCTCTACAGGCTCTGAGCCGCGGCCTCGTCCTTCGCGCGCTCTTCGTGCACCCATGACACGAAGGCCGCGATGCGCGCATCGGCGGCGCGGTCCTGTGGATAGACCATGAAGTAGGAGAACTCCACCGGCAGCGTGACGTCGAAGGGCCGCACCAGCAGGCCGTCGGCCAGGTCCTTCATCACCCAGTTCTTCTTCACCAGCGCCACGCCGAGCCCGTCGACCGCCGCGGCGATCACCAGGTGGCTGGGCCAGAACGAGGGGCCGCGCGTCACGTCCACGTCGCTCACGCCCGCATGCTCGAGCCACATGCCCCAGTCGGGATTGCTCACGTCGCTGTAGGTGCTGTTGTCGTGCAGCAGCACGTGGTGCTTGAGGTCGGCCGGCGTGCGCAGTGGATGCTCGCCCTGCATCAGCGCGGGGCTGCAGACCGGGAACACCTCGACCGGCAGGCACAGCTCGGAGTGCAGGCCCGGATAGATGCCGCGGCCGTAGCGCACCGCCATGTCGAAGTCCTCGCGCGTGAAGTCGACCATGTGCTTGGAGGTCGAGATCTCGAGGTCGATGTCCGGGTAGGCCTGCATGAAGCGGCGCATGCGCGGGATCAGCCACTTGACCGCGAAGGTCGGCGGCAGGTTGATCTTGAGCGAGGGCGTGCCCTGCGACTGGCGCAGCTGCTGCGTCGCGTACATCACCTGCTTGAAGGCTTCCTGGATGCCCGGCAGGTAGGCCTTGCCGGCGGCGGTGAGCGCGAGCGACTTGGTGTCGCGCACGAACAGCGCGATGCCGAGGTTCTCCTCGAGCGTCTTGATCTGGTGACTCACGGCCGAGGGCGTGACGAAGAGCTCGTCGGCCGCGCGCGTGAAGCTCAGGTGCCGCGCCGCGACCTCGAAGGCACGCAGCGGATTGAGCGGGGGAATGGGGCGCGACATGGTGAACGGATTCCTTCGGGAGCGGGCACGGGGCGGGGGCGCGGGGCCTTCAATATTTTCTACGCAATGCTTCGAGAAAAACTCGTTTGCCGCGCCGCGCCGCGATTCCTAGACTGCCCTTCGCGCCGACGCACAGCCAGTCGGGACAACGTCAATTGACGCTCAACGCTTTCGGACCAACCCCCATGAACCCAGAACTGCGCGCTGGCGCCCTCACCCGCCGCGAACTCGTGATCGACCGCCCGCGCACCGTCGACTTCCTCGGCGAGGACCTGCGCATCTATGCCACGCCCGAGCTGGTGCGCGACGTCGAGCAGACCTGCCTCGACTTCCTGCTCGATCACGTGGGCGCGGGCGAATCCTCGGTCGGCACCGCGATCGCGCTGAAGCACGTGGGCGCCACGCTGCTGGGCCAGCCGGTGCGCATCGAGGCGCGCGTACGCGCGGTCGACGGCCGCGGCGTGGACTTCGAGTTCACGGTGCACGAAGGCGACAAGGAGGTCGCGAGCGGCACCCACAGCCGCTTCGTCGTCGATGTCGCGCGGCTGCGCGCCAAGGTGCACGCGGCCGTCGCCCAGGGCGCGAACGCCTCGTGAACGCCTGATCTTCCGCGGGCAATTGCCCGCGCCCCGTGCCGGACAGCGGCGCGCCAGCACTTTCGGTGCGGGCGTGCGGCCGTTCCTCACCCGTGCGGCGAACAAAGCCGAATCCGCAACCTGGTTGCATCTTCAAAAAGAAACGAGACAGACCGATGTTCAAGACCCTCGCCTCCGCCCTCCTCGCACTCGCCACCGCCTGTGCCTCGCTCGCCTTCAGCGCTTCGGCCGGCGCGCAGGACCTGACCGGCAAGGTCACGCGCACGCCCACCGGCTACCTGATGGTGCTGCGCAACGGTGACGACGTGCTCGCGCACCTCGAGCGCCTCGCCGTGGTCGAGCAGATACCGAGCGCCAGCATCGTGGGCATCGGCTTCATGCGCGAGGCCACCTTCGGCTTCTACGACTTCGCGAAGAAGGTCTTCAACCCGAAGACCTTCAAGGACGTGGAGCTCGCCAACCTCACGGGCTCGATCGCCTGGAAGGAGGGCAAGCCCTCGATCCATGCGCACGGCATCGTGACCGACGGCACATTCATCGGCGCGGGCGGCCACCTGCTGGGCCTGACGGTGGGGACGGGCTCGTGCGAGATCACGGTGATCCTGCATCCGCAGCGGCTCGAGCGCTTCGTCGATCCTGCCATCGGGGCGAATGTGCTGGGGTTGCATCCGGGCGCAAAGTAAACGCGAAACAGGCGCGCGATGGCAGGGGCTGGCGGGAGCCGAGGACGCGGCGCCGTCACACGGCCTCCCGGTGCCCACACGAAGCCGCCAACGGAACGTGGAGGCGAGGCGTGCAACGCTGGAAACCAGGTTTCCACGCGCATGTGAGCGCCCGACCTCGCCAGCGGCGAATCCCTCGCCCCCTCTTCGACAGGTGTTCGGCATGCCGAACACCCGCGATCAGGTCGATCGGGGGTACGGCGCCAGTAGGCGACGCGCACCCGCCCTGTCCGAGCGTTCGCTCAAGCGAACTTCCCTTTCTCGGGCAAGCGGCGATGCGCGGCGAGGCAAGCCAGCACGCTCGAGATCACGAAGACGAGCGCGAGCGTCTCGAACACGCTCGGCAGCCTGCGCTCCCATGCGAGGCCATAGACGAGCGCGAAAACGGTCTCAAAAAGAATCATCTGCCCGACCACCGTGAGGGGAGCAGGCGACTCATCCGGTTCCACAGGGCATTGCCTGCGATGGAAGCAACCAGGGCCAGAGTCAGCGACACCAAGGCGAATCGCACCCACTGATGCGCGTCGTGGTGCGTCGTCGCCAGGAGCAGGGCCAGTGGCAGTAGAACCAGACTCTGCGCGCCTGTGACGATCCCCGTCAACAGGCTCCAGTCGTGTCCAGAGACACCGTGCACCCGCTTCAGGGCGCGCGCATTGCCCACCGCAAACGCTGTCCAGGACGCCAGCGCCCCCACGGCACACACAAGCCCGAGCCCGCCTGACCCGGACGCCGCCGCGTTCGAAGTAGCCAAAGCCTCCCAACCGATACAAAGCGTGCCGGCGCCACTCAGCAGGAGCGAAGGCACGAGCGCCTTGAAAGGCGCCGCGCCGGTGTCGCGACTACCGATGACGGTCACGGCCACCGGAAGGAACCCGATCACCAGCGAGGTCATGGCGATGCCTCCCATCTGCACCGCGCCCGACAACAAGATGTAGTAAACGATGTTCCCAGTCAGGGCGAGCCAGGACAAGGTGAACCAGTGCGATCGCGACAAGTTCGTCGTCACCTGCCGCCAGCGCGGCGCAAGCATCAGCGCGGCGAGGACGCCATAGCACAAGTATCGACCGATGCTCAATTGCAGCGGATCGAAGTCCTTGACCAAGGCCGGTGCCAGAAAAACCAGACCCCACAGTGCGCCGGCACCCGCGCCGCAGGCCACCCCCAGGAGGGGGTGGGAGGGGGCCGCGCCGACAGGCCGTGCGTTGGAGATGGAGGTCATCCGCGCACTTTATATTCGCCGCCCTGATTAAATCACCCGAAAATCACCACCCGGACGCACTTTTCACTCGACATGGCACCCAAGCCCTCGGCCACCGAATTCGCGCTCGACCGCCAGGACCGCGAGATCCTGCGCATCCTGCAACGTGACAACAAGACACCGCAGCGGGTGATCGCCGAGGAGGTCCATCTGTCCGCGGCAGCCGTGCAGCGGCGCATCGCGGCGATGGAAGCGGCGGGCGTGATCATGAAAAACGTGGCGATCGTCGATCCGGAGGCGGTGTCGGCCACCATCACGTCCATCGTCGAGGTACAACTCGTCGACGAGCGAGCGTCGACGGTGGATCGCGCCAAAGCGCTTTTTCGGGACACGCCCGAAGTGCAACAATGCTTCTACGTGACGGGTGGCGTCAGCTGTGTGCTCATCATCGTCGCACCCAACATGCGCAGTTACGAAGGTCTCACGCGGCGCTTGTTTGCGCAGAACGAGGCCGTCAAGAGTTTTCGCTCGCTCGTGGCGCTCGATCGCGTGAAGACCGACACATCGATCGTGATTCCCTGAGCAAAGAGAGACCGCATGCGATCGCATTGGCCCGCGGCCGCCAGCGAATCACGAGGGCGGCCGCACCGGCCGGACAGCTAGCCCAGCTCCGCCAGAAGGGCGCGGGCACGGGCCAAGCACCCATCTTGCCCGCGGGACGCGGGCACGTCGGCGCCACCAGCTGCAACGATCTCCTGCAGCAGCGTGCGCATGCGCGGCGCCGCACACATCAGACGCACGACTTGCTCGAAGGTGAGGAGCCGGCCATCAGGCCCCGCGGCCAGGGCGGGACGGTGAACTTCCCCAAGATTGCGCCCCTGCGCATCGAAAACCAGGGCCCAGTGACGATCGACGCTGAGCGCGTAGCGCCACACGATCGAAGCCTGTGGTTCGCGCGGACCGCCGGCACCAGACGCGCCGCCTGCGGCGGCGGGCACGAATGGTGTACGAGGATCGGAGCTGTCCATGGTGAGTCGGCCTTTCTGTGAGGTGACGGGCCGGCTCCCGCGGAGCCGCCTCGACGCCATGACGGCGAGGACCGCGCGGGCGCCAGGGCCCGCCCGCAAGCCGCAGCCCGCAGCAAAGCGCAGGGACCGGGTGAGGACGGGGGCGCAGCCGCACCCTGGCGCCCGCAAGGCCCGCAGCCAGGCGTCGGAAAGAGGCGGTCCCGGGAACGGCCTGACACCCGGCAGCGACCCGAGGGCGGCGCCGGACACCTCTGTGAGCACACCCCAGACCGTCCTTCCAAAGACGCAAGAGGCAGCGCCCCTCGCACGAAAGAAGGAAAGAATGAATGAACAAGAGAAGGGAAGAAGCACAAACAAATGCCGGCAGCCCAGCTGCCGGCACAGACCGACCGCTCAGGCCTCGATCCGGCCCGCCAGGCGCGCCGCGACTGCATAGGCACTGAGCGGGCGCGTCGCCTGGAATCCCACGTCCTGCTCGATCGGCAGGCGCAACGGCCCCCTCAGGCAAGCCAGCGTGTCAAGACTCACGCATCCCAACTCGGGATAGCCCTGACCCAAATCGCACAAGCCGAAGGCGATCGTCGGATCGTCGGGATCGATCTCGCTCAGCAACCACGTCGCGCCGGCATCCGGCGTGAAGAGCTTGACCACCGGTGACGGATCGAAGAGTTCGTCGCGCGCCTCAAATTCGCGCGATGCGCGGCCATTCGCGACAAGTCGCCGAACCTGTTCGTCGCTCAAAAAGAAGTACGAGAAAGTCATGTGACGCTCCAAGAAAAGGGCGGGATTGCCCAGGACCGTCACGGTCACGCCGAAGCGCAGCGGTCAAGGCTCGAAGACGGCCGCAGGCCGCCAGCGCGCAGAGCGCGCGCAGGCCTTGACAGCGAGAACGGCGTGGCACGCTCACGGTCATGCGAGCCAGCCCCGCCACATCACCACGCCTCTCAAGCACGAGGCGAAGCGAGTCGTGCGCTCCACACAACAAGACCCGCGGGCCCAAAGCCCGCGCTGACCAGTAACCCGCGCACAGCGCGCTGGCCACCGCCCAAAAAAAAAGCGCCACCGCGATACGCCCCCCCACGCCATGTCGTGCCCTGCCAGCACGAGGCGAAGCGAGTCGTGCGCTCCACACAACAACACCCGCGGGCCCAGAGCCCGCGCTGACCAGTAACCCGCGCACAGCGCGCTGGCCACCGCCCAAAAAAAACGCGCCACCGCGACACGCCCTCCCCCACGCCATGTCGTGCCCTGCCAGCACGAGGCGAAGCGAGTCGTGCGCTCCACACAACAACACCCGCGGGCCCAAGCCCGCGCTGACCAGCGACCCGCGCACAGCGCGCTGGCCACCCCCTTAAAAAAACCAGCCACCGCCGCTGCGCACGACGCTGGTGGAAGCGGATTGCTGCAGCGACATGCCATCGCTCGTTGTTCGCGAGGTCATGCATCCGCGCGGTCCGTCATGCGTCAGAACACGAGCTCAGGCAAAAAAGCCTGCCGCCCGCACATTCACGGGCGGCAGGCTCAGGCGCGCTCTGCGCGGGCTGGATGCTCGGTATCAATCCAGCCGGCTAGGCCTCATGGTCCGGTTGGTCACGACCAGCGTCCGAGACCGGATCGCCATCCGGCCCAGCCCGGTTCAGGGCTTCTTCTCCCCCATCGTTCTTCTCTTGCTCGGCTTGCGCGTCCTCGCAGGCGCGCGACGTACCGGCAACCAGCGGCCGCAACGGAACAGGCAGCCAACGCGTGCCTTCGAGCTTGGCTGCGCAATAGTCCGCGGCCTCGGACTTCTTCATGGCGGCGACTTCCTTGGTGCAGTCGATGCCACTGGCTTCCCTGACCGCCTCTACCGCCTTGGCCTTGCTCACGTTGTGCAGGTAGTTCGCAGCACTTGGCGTCCACCAGTCGGCCATGTCCAGGCCGAGCGCCTCGGCGATTGCATCGCTCTGGTTGCGCCGGCGTTCACGGCCCTGGATCGCATCGATGCTGCGCGCCGTGCAATAGGCCAGCAGCTGCAGCAAGGTCTGACGCTCCTGCGAAAGCAGCCAACGGAAGGTCGCGGCCGGATCACGAGGCAGGCGCTCGCCCCAATCGCTCGCGGCGCGCTCCAGCAGCGCGGCGGCGGGTGTATGGACGTAGTCGCTCGCATGCTCGGCGAGCGCGAGGTCTCCTGTTGGCCGCACCGTCACCCTCACGATGTCATTGCCCCGGTCATAGAGATCGAACACCGTCTCGACCATGCGGTGCACCAGCGTCGCGAGTGCCACGTCGACGTCCTGCGTGAGCGCGGCCTGCAAGGCGGCGGTGCGATGGGCCGTGAGGTCGCGCATCAGCTTCTCGCTGAAGACGGCGCGTCGTTTGCCGGCCTCGGCCGCCTCACCGCTCTCGCTGCCCCGCTCTGCCTTGCTGACCAACCCGTCGCCGTCTTCGGTGCCAGCGCCGCAGGCTCCATCATGGGCGGGCTCGCGCCGAAGCAGCCCACGATGCACGACGAGCGTTCCGTCGCTGTCGATGCGCAGCATCGCACCACACCGTCCCATCTGCTCGGGCGTCCAGACCCGCAGCGAGGCGCGCGCCGCATCGATCCGGTCGTCGAGGTCACTCAACAGACCCGACAGCCGCACTTCCTCGGCCTCGTAGGCGTCATCGCCATCGCCATCGAACTGCAGTGACTTCGCCTCGTTCTGATCGTAGGCCGCGTCGAGCCGCTCGCGCTCGGTCTCCAGCGCGGCCAACATGCCAGCCTCCGCGTCGCTGGGTGCACGTTCGGACGGCGCCTGCTGCCCATAGGCGCGCAAAGCCAGCCGATCTGCATCGATCAAGCCTTCGACCCACGCCCAGCCCTCGGCGCGCACCTCTTCGGCCGCCGCTTGCAGCTTCTCCGTGGCGAGCTGGCGCAGCAGCCCCGGTGCCTCCAGATAGATGCCCGAGCGGCCGCTATCGTCATTGGCGAACAGGTCGCGCCGGACCTTGCCACCTCGTGCCTCGTAGGTCTCGACGCCCACGAAGCGCGCGAGTTGGCTTTCCGCGGTGGCTGCGCCTTCGGTCAGGAGGCGTCGGATGGTCCAGGCGTCCCGTCGATAAGTGGGCAGGCCGTCCCACACGGCCTCCTGGGCCTTGTGGTTGTCGGTCAGTGCCAGCGCGTGCAGCATGTCCGACGCGATGCTCCCTTCCCGGTACATTGCGAGGAAGCGTGGCGCAAGCCGGGCGAGCTTGAGACGGCGCTCGACGGTCAGCGGTGCCACGCCGAAGCGCACAGCGATCTGGGCCACGCTCTGGCCCGCTTCGACCCGCGCCAGAAAGGCCTCGGCCTCGTCGGCTGGGTGCATCGCTTCGCGCCCCGAGTTCTCCGCCAGCGAAATCTCCACCGCTTGCGCGTTGTCGTACAGCCGGCACTCCACGGGCCTGGCAGCCGACCATCGCCCGTAGCTGGCGAGCTTGTGCAATGCCAGCAGACGTCGCCCCCCGGCGATGACGCCGAACCGACCATCGGCCAGGGCGACCACGGCAAGGCGATGCAACAGGCCCTGCGCATCGATGAGCGCGGCGAGTTCCTCCACGCCACCCGCGCTGCGGACCTTGCGGACATTGGCGTCGTCGAGCACCAGTTGATGCAGCGGCACGTCGATGTCGCGCGCCGGCGCGGCGGCAATGGCACCGGACTCGTTCGCAACCGGTTTCTCGTGGGTGGGATTTTGCGGCGGGGCAGCCTTCGAAGGCTGCGCCTGGGTCGTGTCGCCGGCGTGCTTGGGCCTTTCAACCCGCGGCGTCTTCGTGGCGGCACCATCGCTGGCAGCGGCGGGCGCCACCTTGGCCCGGACGGTGGCGGTGCTCGCAGTGGTGTCCGCAGGGGTCCGTGCAGTCGCTCTGGCAGTCATGTGCGTTTCCTTTCGATCGCTTCAGTGCGTGAATCAGTGAATGAATGGATGGATGGATGCATGGACGAAGCCCTGCCGGATTCCTAGATTCAGAGCCCCTCGTGAAAGGGTTCCGGATCGCATCGGCCGAGCTGCCGAGCCTGGCCGCCGTCTTCCTGAGTTCTTCGCCCGGTGACACAGCGCGCACGCTCGGACGGGAGAGCAAGGGGGAAGCATTCGTAACGCGCAGCGTTATGAACACCCCCTTGCAGGCGCAGCCGGTCGCCCGGCCGCGCGGGTGCACGGTCGCCGAGAAGGTGAAGCACTCAGGAAGACGGCAGCCCCCAGACGCCGGGCCGGGGCGCACCGGAACCGCCGCGCGGCGAGCGCCCCCACCTGCCGCAGACAGGTCTGATCGAGGATCTGGGGCCGCAGGCCCCGCGCCAGGGATGCGCAAGGCGGCTGCAAGCCGTCCCCGCAGGGGATGAGCGCAAAGGCGCGAACCTGGAGCAGCCCGACAGCAGCGAAGCCGCTGGGGCGCCCTGCATGACTTCACCCATGGCGCTGGCGTTCTCGCTGCAACACCGATCGCATCCGGCGCCAGCAACCCGCGAGCGCTTTGTCCACCGAACGCCGGCACAACACGGTACACACGACAACGCGACACACACGCCCAGCGCAGGCGCAAACTAGCCAACCCACATGTCGGCACCTCAAAAGGGAGAAGCAAGAACCCGCCTGCTGTTGGCAGTTGCAGTTGCTGAGCTCGAGCTATTTAAAGATCGACAGCCTGCGCGGTACCTTTTATCGGCTAGGACACCGTCGAACGCAAGGTGCCTGAGCCCGGTCTACCCGCGGAGCGAACTACATGAGTTCTTCCAACGAGGCCGCGACCGAGGACTGTCGGAGCATGTACCGGCTGTACCCTTGAAGCCATCGCGGTCCGGGGCTCTGGACGGTCGGGCAAGGCTTCGCTGACGTTTTGACGTTCAGGCATCTTGCACTTGTCAAAGGCCAGCTGATCCGCGCTATTCGCTATTCGCGAATAGGGAATGCCATACAAAATGGATCTCAAACCGCAAGGCTTTATTGTATTGCTCAAGGGGGGTGGCATTTCGATGCCGAGGTTTGTACTTTCCGGGGGTGAATGCGTGATCCGAGAAACAGTGACGACGACTCGATTTTCGACTTCTTCGACGGCTGTGATGATGACGCAAGGTCGATTCTTAACTCCCTCCGTCTGCCCTTTTTTTTTCGTGATTCCACAAGTAGGCAAACGAGACGACGAGACCTACCTCGGGTTTCGGAAAAGTCATGCACTTAGTCGCGCAGCAGTGCGTTCAAGGCATCGTGACTTGAATCCATAGCGCTGCTTGACAGCGCCTGAATCGCTTCAGCTGGCAGGTCTTGGACCTCATATGACTTTGTCGCGCGGGCCTTCAGGCGTTCGAACTCGTCGAACTCCTTTCTCGAAATAAAGTACCCAGTCACGCGGTTATGGCTAGTGACTGCCACAGATTCAGCTTGAACCATCTCGCGGTAGTGGCCGAAATTCTTCGCGAACTCGCTTGCGGAAACAGTAATCATGAGGAAATCTCCGTAGAAGCACCATTTTCGTGAATTACGTAAAACGTCAAGTTCCCTCCAAGGGGTAGTCGCTTGGTGATAGCAAGCTCCCGCAGACAGCGCGCTTTTTGAACGAAGTCAGAGCGCGCCGCCCGCGGCGGGGCAGGTAGCCAGTCGGCCATGCAAAACCCTGCCACCCCGCATGAGCACTGGGTTTCTGCGGCTGCAGTTTGGTGTGAGATCCCCTGAAAATCAACGCACCTCGATATGATTTCTTCCGGCAGCCGATGGCCGAGATGATCGATGCACGCCACCGCTGGTGATGCTGGCCAGCCAGTTGCCCTGGGCGCAGATGGAGACCGCGCTGGTACCGGAGTTTGCCCGCCAGGTATGCGAAGGCCGGACCGTTGCGCAGGGCGATTTGTCAGGCCCCAGCGTGCGGGTCGCCAGCGCAGTTGCTGCCGCCGCCGGGCGCCCGCAACTTCCCCTGCGTCGGTGGGCCAGCCTGATGCACTTCAAGCATGCCTACCACCTCAGCGACGAGGAATTGGTGCAGCGCTGGCCCGAGAACATCGTCGGGCAGCACTTCAGCGGCATGCGGTTCTACGAGTGCGTCTGCCGTGCGATGCCACGCAGCGCGGGTCCTTCCGATTGGCCATCGGCGAGGCTGGCGTGGAGGAATTGCTCTAGGCCACCATCGACCCGGCTGTCACCAGCAACGCCATCGAGCCGGCCAAGTTCTAGCGGCCGATCGTTGACACCACGGCGCAGAAGAAAACGATAGCTCACCGGTGACTCGCGTCTGCTGGAGATCGCCCGCCACAAGGCGGTAGCTTTGGCCGAGCACGCGGGTATTGCCTTGAAGCAGGTGCGCATCTTCCCGCGCCCAGTGATCGCGCGCCCGGAGCGCTCCCGCCTTCTTCTCCGCGCGGCTGCTTGCGATTCTCTCGAGCGCGGCCTCCCAAGGCCCGAAGTCCTTCGGCAATTGGCCGGCGCCGGACACCTTGTGAAGGTGCTCGCCGTCGGCCCCGCCTTCCAGACGTGGTCGAAGTAGAGCGCGCCCAGGGTGGTTTCTGCGTTCCGGTGCTCCGTGAAGGCCTTCTGCGCTTGGGAGATCCGGGCGGTCAGCCGCCTCGCACTCCGGGTATGCCGTCAATCAGCTCGTGCAAAGACGCGCTGCGCGATGTCGTCAACAGTGTCGAAGCTCGGGCTCAGCCTGCCCTGTGGGGATGCATGAGCGCGGCGGCCATGATCGGCTTGGCCCATCGCGGCACCTGGTCCAGCGCAACGTGGCCAACGACCTGCCCGTTTTCCATATGCAACAGCAACCGGGGTTGCGGTTTGCGTCCTGCCTTGGGATCGCCTTCGGCGCTGTTGTCGTAGACCCGCAAGCTCGCCAGCAGCGGCAACAACCGGATCAGGTTGGAGCGGCTTGTCTCATAGCGTTCTCGGATCTTTGCTTCCGGGATGTCATGGCCACCGGCAGCGACCCGACCCTGCACGCGCGCAACATGAAGTTCGGGCGAGGAAAGTCCGGCGTACCAAAGATGCACCTGGGCGCCCTGGCGCGCCCCGTCGGCGAGCATCTGAGGGATTGTCCTCGCGCCCAGGGTTGTCTCGAAGGCAAAGTTGAATCCCTGCGCCAGGGCTCGCTCCAGACCCTTGCGTCCGAACTCCCAGGCCCGGGCGTTGGCCTCCTCGGCCGTCAGGCCCGGATTGGCATCCAGCACCACGCGGGCTGCCAAGTCGGGGTTGAAGTAGTCGACCTTTTTCTGGAGCAACGCGGCGCCGCCCACACTGCTCTTGCCGGCGCCGTTGACGCCCGCCAGCACAAAGATCCTTGCCGGCATCAGCCGCGCGAAGCAGGCGCGGCCGGGGCAGCCGGGGCAGCCGCAGCGACCGCCGCCTCACCCAGCGCCGAAGAATTCATGGCAAATGCATCGTCCATCGCGCGTGCAGCCGCCTCGCCCTGCATGCGCGCAAACATGTCGTCGAAGCGGTGCGTGAGGGCCTCGAGGTCCGGCTCCGACGCCTGCTCCATCTGCAGGTAGCGCTCCACCGACATCAGCACCATGGCGGGCTTCTCGTGGCGCGTGATCACCACCGCGCCGCGCGCCATCACCGTGCTGGCGACCGCCTGCATGCCCGAGGCCAGCTTCGTCGCAGAAAACGACGGCAGATCGCGCGCCAAGCGCTCGATGTCGGAGGAGCCGACGGTCGCGGAAACGGCAGCCATGGAAGATCCTTCAAAACCAGAGTTTCTATATTTTACCCATTTTATGGGTTTTGGGTAAAACACCTCCTACCATACCTCACCGGTGGATCAGGAGCGAGCGAGCACCACGCACCATCGCACCATCCAAACTGCCGCAGGCGCTTCGGCCCAAGCTGGCATCGGGGAGCCACAATCCCCCGATGACCATGCGCACCCAGCCGCCCTCGCCTATCACCTCGCAGTTCGCCAACCACCCGTGGGCGCCTGCGCTGGCAGCGGACGGCTACACGGACATCTGCGAGCGCGAAGGCCAGTTATGCGGCATTCGCCGATTCAACTTCACCACCGCCGTGGTCGTCGGCGTAGACCCGGTCGGCTATCACCGCCGCTACTGCTACGAACATGCACACGAGGCGCGCCAAGCACTGGCCGCCTGGGATGGCAAGGGGCATCCTGGCGGCCCCTGGATCAAGTGCAAGGGTGCTGGCATCGAACTGTTGAATCCTGCTCTGACCTGCTGAGCGCTCAAGTCGGCGTGAGCATTCGCGCCAGGCGAGCAATGCTTCGCGCAAACAATACACCGCGCGTAGCGCTATCTGCGCCCAAGGTTGCGCACCGACGCATGCGCACACCCTCCATCGCCTCAGCGACGGCGACGCTGCCGCTCAACCCAAAGCGTTGCGCCCAGCATGCACCACCAAAATGGTCAGGCTTCAGACCGCCGTCTCCGGGCGACAACGGCTGGTCGGCTCTCTCGGAAGATCTGCGCTCTCATAAAACAACACCCAAACAGATCGCGCTGCTACGCGCGCGTGGCCGGAGCACGCTTGCCGCGGGACAGAACTGCAAATTCACTGAAGATCCATGCAATGGCCGTTGGGACCTTGCGCGCGTCGATGCTCTGGCTTTCCTGGCCCAAGTAGATTCTCAGCTCTTGAGCGGGTCCACCTCCCGTGCGATCACTCGGATGAATGCGAAGTGCTTTACGCGCAGCGACTTGCAAGGTATGGCGAAATCCTTGATTGAGCTTCATGCGTTCCAGGGGTCCAACACTTTCAGCCCTCGGATGCTGACGAAATCGCTGGTGTTGCGGGTGACCACAGTGAAACCGTGCGAAAGCGCAGTGGCGGCGATCATCGAATCGCGTCGAGCTCTTGGATCGGGGACATGCATGGGCGCGCACAACAGCGCCTCACGCTCGCCGAAAGCTAGGATCCGCTCAGCGAATGCCTTATGGACGGCTGTGGCCCACCGACGCAGCGCTTGTCCCTGGGGCGGTGAACGGCGCTCCAGGCGCACGATGCCTTCCTCCTGTTCGAGAATGGTGATGGCCGAAAGGAAAAACTGGTTCTGTGGAACTGTTCCAGCCCAGCGCCGGACCTCTTCTGATTGGCCGAGCTTTCCTGGACGCAGTTCGGCCAGCACATTGGAGTCGAGCAGGTACACCCTTAGACCTCGGGGCGCAGCTGGATGGCCGTCGGAGTGATCTCGAAGTCTTCGACTTCCGACGTATCGGGCATGCTGTCCATCAGCTCAAGCAGCGAAACCGTACTATCGCCGTCGCCTCGGGAGAGCGCTCGATAGTCGCCGATGTTGAGGAGCACGAAGGCAGGTTCGCCGTGGTCGGTGATAAAGAGCGGACCTTCCTTGGCCAGGTGCTTCGCGCTGCTGACGTTGTGGCCGAACTCGCGGCTCGTGATCACGTGGGGGGCATTCATTTCCATCTCTCCTGAAACCTATAGGGCCGTTGTTTCCAGGTCTTCAACACCTGATAGTCGCATTCCTGCAGCACAGTCCGAACGTCTTCGGCCGCCTACAGCGCGTGCTCACCCGATTCAGCATGAACGCGGTCGCCATCGAGCATGCAGAAATACCAGCCAAAAGGCACGCCCACGCGCCGATCGATTGCCTGCAGCTTGACGTAAAAGTTGTAGACATCGCCGTTGCGGCTCGCACCTCAGCGAGCTTCTCCCGAAGGGTCCAGGCTGATAAGTTAGACGCCTTCCCTGCTCGCCGGTTCTCGCCGGTTGTGAGATTGGTCCAGCCGTCGAGCTCCATGATCCAGTGATCGCGCGGTGGCGCGACGCTGCGCCCAGCGCTCCTGGCAGCCCCGTCGTTGAAGATGCGACGTGCCCTTGCGAGAAGCGATTGAATCTCAGGTCTATCCGCGAGTACGCGCGGCGTCCTGTGCCCCGACTCCCGCCGGCAAGCCGCAGCGACCTGCGCCAGACCGGCATCTCGATGTCGTATTCCTCGCGCAGACTCATGACTGCCCTTGACCAAATCGAGCGATGCTGCGGGACCGCGGTCGCCAAACAGTAAATGTAGCTACCGAAGCCACAAATGTCAAGACACAGCCGTTTGCTTGCTAACGGCGATAGCCATCAAGCGGTTTTTCCGCGTAACTGGAGAAAACGGCGTCTATTCGTGGAAATGCGTTCGCCTAAAGTGCAGGAATGTGTTTCTGAATTCGTGTGCCCCTGAGCCACGTCACGAACCTGGGCTCTGGTGTGCATCTTGGCCGTGGTATCAATCTTGGCGAGCAGCCATTGATGACGGAGGCGCTCGCGCCGGCCGCGGCGTCGACCGCCAGGCCGTGATGAGCATGACGCTGGGCGACTGGATCGACTCCAGACACAGCGTGCTGATCACCGGGCCGACCGGCGGGGTCAAGTCGTGACTTGCCTGCGCGCTGGCGCAGTCCCTGAACGGCACAAAGGGGTTCGCCATCCTCCATCGCGCTCACGCTGCGTAGCACGACATCCCTTTCTCGTCCGATGACGCCTTGCCTTCACGAGAGAAGACTTTCGACTCGCAGCACGCGTGCTGCGCAATCCAGTGACATGTCTCGAGGCGCCGACCAAGCGCTGGAGCTGGATGCTGTTGTGTATGGCGACGCGCTGCGCTCACCGAGCGCCGAACGGCAAGGCCGTGCGCGACGCTACGGCGTCCGCCCACCGAAAGCATCGAGGCTTGCCTTTCATCCGTCCGCCGGGCTCGAAGCGCGCAACCGCTACAGCGGCGCAGTCTCAAAAAATGGGGCGCGCAGCGCCCCGGCCTCGTTCAGACGAGGCCGCGCTCGGCCATGGACACCGTGCGACTTCCAGCGACGACGACGTGATCCAGCACCCGCACATCGATGAACGCCAGCGCGTCCTTCAGCGCCGCCGTCAACGCCAGGTCCGCTCGTGACGGCTCGACCATGCCCGATGGATGGTTGTGCGCCAGGACGACGGCCGCGGCGTTGTACCGCAGCGCACGACGCAGCACCTCGCGCGGATAGACGCTGGTCTGCGTGAGCGTGCCGCGAAACAGGTCCTCGAACGCGATCAGCCCATGCTGCGCATTCAGAAACAGCACCGCAAAGCTTTCGTGCCCCTGCCCTGCGAAGTGCAGCTTCAGATAGTCTGCCACCGCCTTCGGCGAACCAAAGGTCTCGCCCGGCAGCATCTCCTCGACAAGCAGCGCACGCGCCACTCGAAGACCGCACAGCAACGACTCTCCGCCGGGCAACGACGCATCCCGCGCGGCACCGACCAGCCGATGTAGCGATCGCCCATGCGCCTCGTAAAGCCGCACCGCGTCAGCGCCAAGTAGCGAATTCAACGCTACAAGCACTTCACACTCGGTGCGCACGGCCATAAAGGACGACGCCAAGGATTCGGACGACTCCGCGCCAGCGGATGCAGAGGAAGCGGGTGTGTTCATGAGGAAGAACTCCTGTGGATGACACAGGCGGGATTGCCTGCGAGACCCCGCCACCCCGTCGCAGCGCAGCGCTCAAGACCGCCGCAGGCGCGCGGGCACGCGCCGAGCACGCGAAGCGCGCGCAGGGCCTTGAACGCGAGAACGATGGGGTAGCCTCAGGGCTCACAGGCAAGCCCTCCCCAGCCCCCCAACGCCAACGAAGGGATTCGAAGCATTGCGCTCACGGTCGCGGTCGTCTGCGCCCCAATGTCGTCATGCGCCGCAAAGCACCAAGACACGCGCCAATCAAGCTGCCCACGGCGTAACGCAGCGCGCGAGCGCTCGTTCCGGCCACGCGCCCAAGTGCACGGCACTTGAGCAACGCTTCACGCCCCGAGTAAGAGGGTCGCGTTGCGACCCTGAAGAAGCGCCCGGCGCATCCATGCGCGTCGATGCGCTTCCGAGCGCCGACCGCGCTTCAGTCGGTGCTGCGGCCCGACCATGGCCTGCAGCTGCGCGATCAGCCCAGGCTCCACGAACACGCAAGGCTTGTCAGCCGCCAGCCTGACGTCGAACAGCCGATCGAACACTTCGCGCTTCAGGTGCGCAATCTGACCGGTGCGATACGCCTGCTCCGGACGGAGGTTGCCTTGGGCCGACGCAGCTCCACTGCGTCGCGGATCGCATTCGACCAAGGCAACGAACCCCGCGTCGAACATCTTGCGATGCTCGGCGCACAGGCCCCAACTTGTCTGCGTGTGCCGCCCCATGCTCGCGCGCAGACGTCGATCGAGCAGCAGGTGGCCGGTTTCGAAACTGACGCCGCACACCAGGCAGACATGCTGCTCCATCGACACGTGCGATTTCTCATTCATGATGATCTCCGGTTGTCGGGCGGGATTGCCCGAAACCGTGGCCCGCACGGCGCAGCGCAGCGGTCAGGGGTCTATGACGGCCGAAGGCCGCCAGCGCCGCACAGCGGCGCGCAGCCCTTGACGGCGAGAACGCCGTGCTACGGTGAAGGTGCCAGCAAGACCGCACACCCCGCCCCACGCCCTTCGCTCTCCAACGCGGCGCTTAGTGCGAACGCGGGATCTCAAGCACGCGTCGACTCGCCAAGGCCGATGCCACTGGCCGCGACAGCGGCTTCTACCGGGTTGCGAACCGGGCCCGGCACAGAACGAGTGGCACGCATCCCGGATGCCTACAAGAGGCAAGCAAAAAACCGACTCGTCCGAGTCAGGCTCGCTTGTTCATCCAAATGAGAAATTTGGTGGCCGGGGCTGCCTCGAAAAACCTCCCAACCCGCGCCGACACTAGCTTTTCCCTGACTGTCGTGGTTACCGGGCTCACCGTTGGGCACACCAGACCAGCAGCAGCGATTGATTCCGGTTTGGGACCTGATCGCTACTGGCGATTTAACCCACCTCGCTGGGGTGATGTGTAGTCGCCTTCGTTGCATTTCTTCTTTTTTTACTGACAAGTAACTAGCAAATGCAACAAACTCCAGCATGTTCTCGACTTCGACACGCGAACAAGCCGTCCTGGCGTTGGCCAAACAGCGGCCGCTGCTGCGCGCGCGGAATCTCGCCACGCATGGCCTTCCAACGATGGTGCTCAGCCGGCTGGTCGCCGCAGGCCAGCTCGAACGGGTCGCCCGTGGTGTCCACAGCCTGCCGGGGCGCCCACTGAGCGAGCACCGCTCGCTGGCAGAGGTCGCACTCCGCGTGCCGCAGGGCATCGTCTGCTTGCTGTCGGCGCTGCGCGTCCATGAGATCGGCACGCAAGCACCATTCGAAGTGTGGATCGCGATTCCCCGCAACTCGCCAACACCCAGGCTCGACCAGCCCGCGCTGCGCGCCATCCGCATGTCCGGCCCCGCACTGTCCGAAGGCGTCGAACCCATGCAGATCGACGGTGTCAGCGTGCCAATCTTCAACGCGGCCAAGACCATTACCGACTGCTTCAAGTTTCGCCACAAGATCGGCCTTGACGTGGCGCTTGAAGCGCTGCGCGACGGCTGGGCGCAACGCAAGGTGACGATCGATGCACTCTGGCACTACGCCACGATCGACCGCGTATCCAATGTGATGCGACCCTACCTCGAAAGCGTCACGACGTGAGCCGCAACATCGCAGCCTCGATCCGCGCCCGCTTGAAGCAACATGCGGATGCAAGGAAGCAGGACTTCAACCTGACGCTCAACTTTGATGTGGAGAAACGTATCGAAGTGAGCGAGCCACTAGCCCAGGCCGTGGCGGACCTTCAAAGCTTGCTCCAGCCGAACCGGTGCGGCACCTTGTCGATGCTGAAGTCTTCCAGCCTTGTGGCCGAGGTCTGGACGCCAATTTTTCGCTCGAATGGCTCGGCGACGGTGCCGTCAGGCCCTTCCACCCTGTCGATATTGACTAAGTGCCGTATTGTCGATCCTGCTGCGGAAGATTGGCCAATCGCCGGCAACCGGCTTCGCCTCGAGCGAGGAGGACGCCGGCAGCTACACTCGAACAGCGTGACATCCGGTGGCTGTGCACCTGAGAGCGTCTTGGCAAAGAACACGACACAAGGCCGCCAGTGCGAGCTCGCCGCGATCACGCCCAACGCTAAGGCGGCGTCGACAAAGCGAACACGCGAGAGGGCTCCGGCCTCGAAGACCCGTTAGCCGATGCGTCGCGTGTCCATCACAAACCGGGCGTTTCTGAATGGTTCTCCATAGATGCGCTGAAGAGATACCGGTCGGTTGTCTACCGCGTAACTGCGCAGCTCGAGCATGAAGCATGGGCTGGACTGGTCGCAGCCCAAAGAGGCGGCGACATCTGCGGGCATTGCATCGAAACCAACAAGTTGCTCTACGCGCAGAACCGGCACCGAAAGCGCCTGGCTCAACGACTCGCGCAGGTTGGTGCTGTCGGTGACTTCGGAAGGTAGTGAGGCATAGGCATGCTCCGACAGATAAAACTGCGCATGTAGCACGAACTGACCGTTTACATCAACGCGTCGGTCGATGCGTACCAATGCCTCGTCAGTGCCGAAGAAGTCCACGATGTCTCGCTTGGGCTTGATCTTCTTGTGCCCCAGAACATGCCAATACAAAGGCAAGTCATTTCCTCGCGCGTCGCAGAAACGGACGTAATGCGCATTAAGTGCGGCGCCCATTCCGCGCACGAAGCTGCCGCGGCCGTGCTCTCGGATCAATACGCCACGATGCTCGAGTTTCTGAAGCGCCCGCTGCACAGTGCCGACGCTGACATCAAAATCGAGGGCAAGTTTGCGCTCCGACGTCACGCGGTCGCCCTCTTGCAACTCACCCGCAGCGATGCTGGCCAGGATCGAATTCACGATCTGCTGGATCTTGGTCGTTGAAGCTTGCGCGACGTCCCCTTGCTGCATGGCGTATCCCGGATGGTTAAGAAACCGCTACACAGCAGTTTAACTTGCCGCGGTACAACGAGAGGCTGCGCGTCGCTGATTTCGAGCTCAAGTAATGCCAGCGCCAGCGCAATGATGAGCGACAGGTTCATCGGGTCTCGATTGCATCGACGCCGCCAAGCAAAGGGCGGCCGCTACTGCGCGATGTGCTTGCTCGAGAGTACAAAGGTCGCGCGTTGACACGACGTCGATTACCCACATCCGCTGCTGCGCATCGAACGATGCCTCCTTGCAACCGGTTCTTTCGTCGCGCCGACATCCGACCGCCAGCCCCTGGACCGCAATGGGACTGCGTGGCAACGCGGTGGACGACGATTCGGTCCCGCTGCAGCGCGTTCTCGGCGAGCGCTTGCGCAACGTTCGCTTCCTGGTAGACATAAACCACATCGGCTGAGTGCCAGAGATCCTCGGCTCGACGAGTTCAACTGCTGTATTGCAGTTCGCCGACCAACTGCTATAGTGCAGTTTTACTTTAGGCCAAGGTTTCTGTGTCGGCGGCGTCTGCCACGAACCGTTGCCCACAACTTCTCGCGAAGGATCCCACATGATTTTGAGATCGAGATGGATTGCACTGGCGCTGGCTTGCGCGGGCCTCGTTGGCCTGGGAACCCCGGCGCAGGCAGCTGATCAGCCTGTGCGGCTCGGCTGGTACGGCGCGCCCCGGTTGTGGGTGATCGGAAAGGCTACGGCCCTGTTCGAAAAGAACATGGCCGCCAAGGTCGAATGGGCGCAGTTTCCTTCCGGTGCCGCGGCGCTGACTGCGCTTGCGTCCAAACAGGTCGACATTGCGCGGATGGGTTCCTCTCCCACGGTCGCCGGGATTGCGCGAGGGCTTCCCGTCGACGTGATCGCCATTGCCGAAGTCATCTCCACGTCCGAACGACTCATCGCCCGCGCTCCGATCTCGTCCATCGCGGATTTGAAGGGCAAGCGCGTCGCGTATCCGCCAGGCTCGACCGCGCACTACGCGCTGATGGCGGCCTTGAAGGTCAACAAAGTCGCGCCCAAGGACGTGACACTCGTTTCGCTGGCACCTTCCGAGATGGTGGCCGCCTGGCGTCGCGGCGACATCGACGCAGCGTATGTCTGGGGACCATTCACGCAATCAATGGAGGCAGCCGGCGGAAAGGAAATCCTCAGCACGCGCCAGCTGCAGAAGGACGGCTACTTCGTCTTCAACACCTTCGTGGTCCGCAGGGAGTTCGCGGCGCGGTATCCGGACAAGGTGGTCGGCTTCCTTCGCGCGCTTGACCAATCCGCCGATGCGTACAGGCAAGACAAGGACGCCGCGATACAGCTTGTGGCCAAGCATTTGAATCAGGAAGAGTCGCAGGTGCGCGCCACGCTCGAGGGCCTTTACACGCCGCCCAACGCCGAGCAGCTTGAAATGCTCGCCCAAGGTGGCAAGGTGGCGCCAGCCATGATGGACACCGGGCGCTTCTTGGTCGAACTCGGAGAAATCCGCTCGGCGGATTTGCCCTCGAGCTTCGCGCCAGCGCTCAACACCACGTACATGAAGCGTGCGTCGGGAAGATAGAAGGCGCCAAGATGCGACGCTCGAGACAAACCTTGGTCAGTACCGTGGCCGTGGGATCGGTTTTCCTCGCATGGCTGGTGGTCGGCGAGAACAAGCTCGTCGACCCCTTGCTTCTGCCCGGTCCACGCGAAGTGTTCGAGACAGCGACGACGCTGATCACGGACGGATATCGCCAGGTCCCGCTGTGGCAGCACGTGCTCGTCAGCCTTGCGCGGGGCATGGCGGCCTTCGCCGCCGCGGCCGCCACCGGCATTCCCCTGGGCCTGATGATGGGGCGCTTCGCCACCCTCAACGCCATCTTCGACCCTTTCGTGCAGTTCCTGCGGCCGCTGCCGAAGCTCGCGTTGATTCCGCTCGTGATCGTCTGGTTCGGCATCGGCGAGTTTTCCAAGTTCCTGCTGATCTATCTCTCTACTTTCCTCACGGTGGTAGTGAGCGCCGCGGCCGCGGTGACCGGCGTCCAGGAAGACAGGATTCGCGCAGCGCAGTCCCTTGGCGTGAGCCGCACGCAATTGTTTCGCTTCGTGATCCTCCCCAGCGCGATGCCAGAACTGTTTACCGGCGTACGCGTGGCGATCGGCATCGGCTGGACCACGCTGATCGCCGCCGAGATGATCGCGTCGAGCTCCGGCCTTGGCTGGATGGTCATCAACGCGAGCTCCTACCTTCGGACCGACGTGGTGCTGCTCGGCATTCTGCTGCTCGGCGGCGTTGGCTATCTGCTCGATCTGGCGCTGGTGACCGCGCAGCGCATGAGCGTTCATTGGTCCGGAAAGGGTTAAGACATGGACAGCCAAGCTCTGAAATCGCGCGACAAAGTCAAACTCCGCGGTGTCGCAAAGAACTACGAGGATCCTAGACGCGCCCGCACCACGCACGCGGTGGAAAGACTTCACGCTCGACATTCAGGACGGCCAGTTCATCTGCCTGCTGGGCCCGAGCGGATGCGGGAAGTCGACCGTGCTGAACATGGTCGCGGGTTTCGAAGAGGTCAGCGCCGGCAGCATCGAAGTCGATGGCGCGGCGGTGCGCGGCCCGTCGCCGGAACGTGGCATGGTGTTTCAGCGCCCCATGCTGTTTCCCTGGCTCACCGTGATCGACAACATCACCTTCGGGCCACGTATGGCGGGACAAGCCAGAGATCGCTACCTGCCGGGCGCCAAGCGCTACATCGAGCTCATGGGCCTGTCCGCCTTCGAGAACCATTACCCCTACGAGCTCTCGGGCGGAATGCAGCAGCGCGTGGCGCTCGCCCGCGCCTGGATCAACGAGCCAAAGCTGATCCTGATGGACGAGCCCTTCGGCGCGCTGGATGCGCAGACCCGACTGCAGATGCAGGAGCTACTGCTCGAAGTCTGGGAGCGGCTTCGCACGACAGTGCTCTTCATCACCCACGACATCGACGAGTCGCTCTTCCTGGCCGACAAGGTGGTGGTCATGAGCGCACGGCCGGGTCGCATCAGGGAGTGCCTCGACGTCGGGATCGAACGGCCTCGACGCTACGAGACGCTGATTCACGACGAGCGCTTCATCCGTGCCAAGCAATTCATCTTGCAAGCCATCCGCGGCTGAGCGCGGCGTGGCAAAACCACATCAAGGAAAGACACAGCCATGACCGTCCATCGAATGGATCTCTACGCGCGCTTGCTGGAGGACAGGGAGGTGCTGTGCGGCTTGGCCGCGCAAGCCGGCGCTCGGCTTCAGATACCGACCGAGCTCAAGGGCCTGATTGGCACCTCGGGTGCCAGTTCGGCGTTGCCGGGCTCGATCCGGCAGGACGTGCTCGAAGCGATGTCTTCGGTGTCCGCTGACTTCGTGTCACCCAAGGCGTTGGGGGACGAGATCCGACGACTCGTCAAATCGGTCTACGGCGATGGCTACGACGCCGCGGTCGCCAACAGCTGCGAGGCGGCATTGAGCGTGGCCTACGACGCGTTGTTGACTCCGCCGCAGTTAGGCAGGGGCACCCCCTACCGCGCGCGGTGTATCGGGCTTATCGAACGGCATGCTGAGCACCACCTGAGCTACGGAAGGCCCTTCCCTCCACGTTATAAGGAAATCTTCGCCGACCGCGGCACCACTGCGGGCGAGTTCGGCCTGGGTGGGCGTCGCGCCATGGAGACAGACATCGTGATGGTCCCGATGGCCGGCGCGCGCTATGACGCGCACGGCCCCAAGATGACGCCGTGCCCGCTGCTCCTGGAAACCGATTCGTTGCGCGCGGTCGAGACGTTGCGCGTTGCAGCCGACATCCATGCGGCCGACCTCGCTGGCTTCGTCACCCTGGGCTACGATACCCCTGGCTACGGATATGGTGACAAGAACGCCCACGGGGTGCCGGCGATCCAGGCGGCAGTGGGCGAACTCGCGCAGCATTTCGGAGTGCCATACATCGTGGACAACGCATGGGGCGTGCCGTTTGTGGGCACTGACCCGAGGCTCGTCGGTGCGGACGTGATGCTTTACAGCATGGACAAGGTCGCGGGCGGGCCAACCAGCGGTCTGATTGTCGGTCGCGAAAACGCCATGGTGAACGTCCGCCGCGCCTTGGGCGTGCACAGCGAGCGCTTCGGTCCTGGCTCGGCGCACGGAAAAGGCGTGTATGCGTCGGTCGACCCTGGCAGGCTGTCGCTGGCAGCACTGGTGCAGGTCCTGCGCGTGTTACGCGATGAGCCCGAGCGGCTGAGCGGCCCGATCGACGCGACGCATCGCATCGTTCTCGAAGCCTATGAACGTCATGCCAACATGTTGGGACCCGGCTTTCTCATTACCAAGTCGTATAACCTCGGCGGCGTCGAAATAAACTACGAGCGCAGTTGGAGCGGGACCGATTTCGGGCTTCCAATCTTCAGCAACGAAGACCGTATCGCTGGCGCGCACGTGCTTAGCCACATGATGGCGCGAATGGGTGTGCTGCTGATCCAGTCCGAGGACGGCAACATCGTGCTGACGCCCGGCCTGGGCACGCTGGACCGCCAAGGGGTGCTTCGCGAGGATCGCATGCGGCACGTGGTCGAGGCACTATTCACCGCGCTGGGCCTGCTGCGCGAATGGGCCGATGCGCTGGCCCCGGTGGAGGCGTGAATTATGGCTGCCCGCCACGCCATTGCCACGCCGAACGCGCCCGCCGCCATGGGAACCTATTCACAGGCCATCGTCGCGGGACGCATGGTGCACACGGCTGGACAGATCGGCATCGATCCTCGGACGATGGCGCTGGTCCAGAGCGCCGAGGGGCAGGTCGAGCAGGTGTTTCGCAACCTTCAGGCCATTGCGGAGGCCGCGGGATCACGTCTGGACGATGCAGTGCAGCTGACCGTCTACCTCGTCGACCTGTCGATCTGGCCGCTAGTCAACGCATGGATGGTCGGACATTTCACTGCGCCCTACCCCGCGCGCAGCGCGGTAGGTGTCGCTTCGCTGCCGCTCGGCGCGGTGATCGAGGCCCAGGCCGTATTTTCGCTGCCGGATCCGGCTGACGAAGACCTGCCGCAGAATTAAAGTTGACGAGGAGAGATTGGCAACAGCAGGCTTCAAAAGATCGAAGAGCGCGGGTCCTCTCCGTCACTTCCCCACGCTCTGCGTTTCGTGCTGAAGCAAGAGGGCTACCGCCTCGACAATGCCGACCGGCTGTTGTTTACGCTCGAGGCGGCTCTGAAAGAGTCCTGCGACCTGATTCCATCACTCCTGGCTGCATATGGCCTCCCGCCAGCAAGAGGCTTGACTCCCCAAGTCGCCAAGTCGCCAAGTCGCCAAGTGGGCAGTTTGCTGTCTCGCCTGACAGCGCCTGCAGCATGGAGCGGTGTCCATCGAAGGAAACCTGATCGACCGGACAGATCAAGCCCTGGAAAGTCGACACGAAGAATTGGCTGTTCGTGGACGGCCACTCGCCTGCGGGTGAGCGTCAGCAATGATGAGCCTGGTGCAGGCTGCCGAGCTCAATGGCCGGGATCCGCGGGTGTACTTCCGCAACGTGCTGACGCGCATCCACGCGCATACTCGCCAACGGCTGACGATCTGCTTCGGCATCGCTGGTGGCCGAGGACGGGGATTTCGGCCGATGACTCGAGCTCGAGCCGGTGTTCCGTACTTCGGCCCCACCCGGAGCTTCGCTGGGATGAAAAAGTGGCCGATCTTTAGTGGCGGACAACCACCATCGGTACGTAATACGTGGCGCCGAAGTGGCCACGCGCCGCGAACATCAATCCACGGACGAAGGCATTCAGGAAGTCCGCGGTCCCCGCCACGGGTCGCGGACTGCGTCCGGCCTTGGGCTCACCATCGCTCCAGAATAAAAGGCGTGCCATTCATTGCTACACGAGATTTGGTGGCTCGCTATCAGGCTTTATCCAGCTTTCTAGCCGCTGGATGATTCGCCAACGGCACAAAACGATTCGCCCCTATCTCGAACGCTTCGATCGATCCGCTCTCAATGTCGTAGACCCAGCCGTGCAGAGTCAGCGTACCCTGGGCAATTGCAAGCGCAACAGACGGGTGCGTTCGCAAGTTGTTCAATTGGGCGAGTACGTTCTCCCGCACCATGCCATCTACGCGCGAGCGTTCGTCCGCGTGAGGCTTCGCTTCATTGATCATGCGGGCGGCATCAGCGTAGCGCAGCCAAGACTTTACAGCAGGCATCGTGTCCATGCAGGCACAGGTTGCAATCGCCTTCATGGCGCCACAATCAGAATGCCCGCAGATGACGATGTCGCTGACCTTCAAGGCTGACACGGCGAACTCAACGGTTGCCGAGACGCCTCCGGGTTCTGGACCGAATGAAGGAACGATGTTGCCTGCGTTGCGCATGACAAACAGATCTCCCGGCTCCCGTTGCGTAACGAGCTCGGGCACCATCCGACTGTCCGAACACGAGATGAACAACGCCTTTGGGGTCTGGCTCTTTGCCAACTCCCTGAAGAGCTCTTTACGAGTGGGGAATATTTCCGCCTGGAAGCGAAGAAAGCCGGCAATGATGTCTTGCATGGCCGTAGTCTAATCATAAGCAATGGGACGTACGCCCTCCACCCGCAGTTGAGAGAACCTGACAAAGTGGCGGTGTCACCCACCGCCTGAACCGGGGCGTCGTTATGAATATCACGGCTATTCCCATTGACTTGGCCAAGGACGTGTTACAGGTCCTCGGCATCGACGATGCACGGCAAGATGGTCTTGATGGAACAGCTCGGCGAGACCGAGGGACAGGAATCCAGGGAACTCAACAGTCGAGCATCGTGTGGACGCGTCGGGCCCGACGCTACGCGCGTGTGACAGCTCGACCGACCGCGTCCAGGATGAAGCGCGCGAGGGCGGAGCGGCCGGTTCAGGCCCCAAAAGCGCCGTCGATCGTGTGCATGGCACCGGTCACGAAACTGGCTCCCGGCCCGGCCAGCCAGGCGACCATGCCTGCGACCTCGTCCGAGCGACCATGGCGCTTGATCGCCATGAAACTGTGCATCAGGTCCTTCATTGGACCGTTCTCCGGGTTAGCTTCCGTGTCGATCGGCCCCGGCTGCACGATGTTGATGGTGATGCCACGCGGTCCGAAATCCCGCGCCAGCCCTCGAGCCATTCCTTGAAGCGCGGACTTGCTCAGCGCATACGACGCCATGCCCGCGATCGGCATGCGGTCGCCATTGACCGATCCGATCACGATGATCCGGCCGCCTTGGGGCATTCGCCGCGCCGCCTCCACCGATGCGTGGTACGGCGCGTGGACGTTTATACGGAACAAGCGATCCACCGCATCGGGGTCCTGTTCCAGCGCATCGCCGAACAGGGCAATGCCCGAATTCACGACGAGCACATCCAGCGGGCCGCTGGCCCGGACCCGTTCGATGACCGCATCACGGTCAGCGCTGTCAGCCAAGAATGCTCGGCTGCCTGTTTCGCTGGCGAGAGAATGTGCCGCCTCAGGTGAGCCAGCGTAGGTGAATGTCACCTGCGCGCCGTCCCGGGCGAAGCGCCGTACGATCGCTGCCCCGATTCCCCGACTGCCGCCAAGCACCAACACAGATTTGCCCTCGAACGCCGACATGATTGCTCCTTCACATTAATGTAGTGGAGAATACAAAAACAACTTCAGCGCAGTCAAGGATTTTGTAATGACGACTACAAATATTTCTCGCGCCCGAGGTCGCCCGCGCCGTTTCGACCCGGACGAAGCACTCGCCACAGCCCAACGACTGTTTCATCAGCGGGGCTACGATGCCGTTGGCGTGGTGGACCTCACCAAGGCGCTGGGCATCAACCCGCCCAGCTTCTATGCGGCGTTCGGGAGCAAGGCCAGCCTGTACGCGCGTGTCCTTGAGCGCTATGCCACCACCGGCGCTATCCCGCTCACCCAGATCTTGAGCACTGAACGGCCTCTGGCAGTGTCACTTGCGGAGGTTTTCAGACCGCGCCGCACGTGCGTACGCCGCCGATGCCGCCGCCACTGGCTGTCTTGTGCTCGAAGGCACCCACTGCAACGACCAGGATGCGCGCGAGGCTGCCTGTGGCTACCACGTCGCGGCGCAAGATCTGATTCACCAGTACATTGCCAAGCAACACCCGTTGGAAGCGGACCGGTTGACGGACTTCGTGAGCACTGTCATGGCCGGCATGTCGGCCAGCGCTCGTCACGGTCAGGGCTTGGACCGCTTGCTGTCCACCGCAAGACTTGCCGGCGCGGCGATCTCGCAGGCTTTGGAACCATGAACTCCTGAGCGAGTGCAGCGCATCCACGACCCGGCACCGTGCGAGCACGTTCGACTCCGGCAATCAGCATCCGAGGCCCGTGAGCCTCTGTCTCGGATGCAGTTCTCCAGAAGCTGAACTAACGCAATTCGTCGTTTCTTGCCGACGCGCTCCTTTGAGCGCCGTCAAACCTGATAAGCAATGACAGGCGGTTCGTACCGAGTCTGGCGCACCAACACGCCGTCAGCGTCCGCGTAGATCCATGCACCCGGCTGGATCGTGACCTCGCCGAAAGACACCGCGACGTCGCGCTCATGGGGAGATCTCACCGCCGAACTGCGTGGCGTCGTGCACAGCGCCTTGACGCCGAGATCGTAGGTAGCGATTTCCTCGGCGTCACGGATCGCCCCGAAGACGATGGCGCCCGCCCAACCGTTTCGCACGGCGATGGATGCCATGGTTCCGCCGAACAGCGCGACAGCACGCGAGCCGCTGCCATCGATGACCAGGATCCTTCCATGGCCAGGCTCGAGGCAGGCTTCGACGCCGGCGCGGTGGTCATCACGGACCTTGAGCGTCACCGCTTGACCCCAGAAGGTGCGCCGCCGTCCGAAATCACGGAAAGGGGCATCGCAGAGCTCGCACGAAAGCGGGTCGTCATCGGAAATATCCGCGGTCGCGAATGTCATGGTCGAATCCTTGCGTTCTGTCGCTCGATGGCCGGGCTCGATGCCTGCGCGGCTCAGGCGCCGGACTTGAAAACCGGCGCGACGATCTGGTTGTGCAGTCCGCCATCCACGAAGATGTCCGTGCCGTTGATGTAGCGTGCCGCGTCGCTCGCAAGGAAGGCCGCGGCTTCCGCGGCGTCCCACGGCGAGCCCATTGCGCCAGGCGGACAAGTCGCGTTGCGCGTCTTCAGCAGATGGTCCAGTCCTTGCGCATGGGCTCCCGCCAGTTGCTCTCGCACGAGCGCGGTATCCATCAGTCCGAGCAGGATGTTGTTGCACCGGATGCCACGGGCTGCATAGTGCATCGCCACGGTCATCCCGAGCGCATTCAGCGCCGCCTTGCTCGCGTGATAGGCGCAGGCGCCGGATACGCCAGCGCGCGTGCTCGCGATGGACGACACCTGCACGATGGCCCCTCGCCCCGCACGGCTCATGATCGGAAGCACGTGCTTGAGGGCCAAGAAGGCCGATCGCGCGTTCAACGCAAACGAACGGTCCCAATCTTCGACACTGAGCTCCTCGGGCCCGCCCTGGATCACGACGCCGACGTTGTTCACGAGAATATCGATGCTCCCGTTGACTTCCTGTGCCCGGCTCACCGCTTCGCGAATCGCGGGCTCGCTGCACACGTCGGCCTCGATCACTTCACAGAGGCCCCCCTTGCTCGCGCGCCAGCCGCTGGGTGCGGCGCGCGGCCTCCAGGTCTCTGTCGGCAGCGAACACCACCGCGCCCTGGCTTGCCATTCTGATGGCGATCGCCGCGCCGTTTCCGGGGCCGCTTTCGGCCGCACCCGCGCCGAAGATCAGCGCGATTCTGGACTGTAGAGGTTGGCTCATCTCGGGCTCATCCTTACCGCGCCATCGAGGCGCACGCATTCACCATTCATGTAGTCATTGGTCAAGAGAAACTCGACCAGCTGGGCGAACTCCCCGGGCTCGCCGACGCGCTTCGGAAACGGCACCGAGGCCTCCAGTGCTCGCCTCAAATGTTCGGGTCCTGTCCGCAGCATCGGCGTGTCGAAGAAGCCAGGCTTGATCGCGTTGACCCGTATGCCCTCGCCCGCGAAGTCCCTCGCAATGGGCAGGGTCATGCCCGCGACGCCTGCCTTCGATGCGGCGTAAGCGGCCTGCCCCATCTGGCCTTCGTCCGCCGAGATCGAAGCGGTGTTGACGATCGCGCCGCGCTCGCCGCTCGGCAAGCGGTCCAGTTCCAGCATGCCGGCCGCCGACTTCGCGATGCAGCGAAAGGTCCCGAGCAAGTTGACCTGAATCACCCGCTCGTACTCGGCCATCGGGTAGTGCCGCACAGCGCCGGTGAGCTTGTCGCGTCCCGCGGCCTTGTGGGCGTGCACGACGCCCGCGCAGTTGACCAGGATGCGTTCCTGGCCATTGGCCTGGCGGGCTCGAGCAAGCGCCCGTTCGACGCTTTCGTCCGACGTCACGTCGGCATCGCAGAAGACGCCCCCTATCTGGCGGGCCAGTGACTCTCCAGCCTCCACGTCCAGGTCGAGCAGCGCCACCTTGACACCCAAGGATGCCAGTCGAATGGCGGTTGCCGCACCCAGGCCCTTGCTCGCACCGGTCACGATGGCCGACACATTTCTGTCCAGCTTCATGACGTCGCCCTCGCGCCGTCCGTCAGCGCCTTGCGCTCGGTGTGAACGTTTTCGGGGCGATCGACCAGGGCTTGAGCGAGCAGGCGTTCCAGGGGTTTTTCGGATGCCGTCTTTGGGATCTCCGATACCACCTGGATGAAGCTCGGCACGAAGTTCGCCTCGAGCGCCGTGCGACAGCATCGGAAGAGCGCCTGCACGTCGAGCTGCACATCCGGTGCCGACACGACTGCAGCCACGACATCCTTTTCACCGGCCGCACCCGAGGCGGCCGGAATGCCATACACGAACACATCGCAGACCAGGCCCGAATCGACGATGGCCTTCTCGACATAGGCGGTGCTGATGAAGTCGCCATTGCGGCGAACGCCCCCGCCCTTGCGGTACTCGAAGAACAGCCATCCGTCGGCGTCTTCACGAACCACGTCACCCATGTGCAGCCACCCGCCTTCGCCCTTGCGAGCGGAAGCCTCGGGGTCGCCGACATACTCGATCTGAAAGGGCGAGCCATCCGCAGGGCGCAGCCAGAGCTCGCCGGGATGGCCTTGCGACACATCCATGCCCGCGTCGTCGACGATGCGATGGATGAAGTGCGACGCGATGCGGCCGATGCTGCCGACGGGGCCTTCACCCAATGGCTTGATCGCGAGGCCTCCTTCGGCCGATCCGTAGAACTCGAGGATCCGTACGTCGAAGCGCCGCTCGAACCGCTCCCACAGGGTGGCAGGCATCCCCGCCGAGACGACGAGCCGCACGGGGTTGTCCGCATCGTCGGCCTTCGCCGGCTCGGCGTAGATCGAGGTCGGCATGCCACCCAGCACCGTGAAGGTCGTGCATCCGTATCTGCGCGTGAGGTCCCACAACCTGGAGCGCGTGAAGCGACGCGAGAACACCACGGGCAGGCCGCCCAGGAGCGCCGGCGCCAGGGTCACCTGCAGCGCGTTGGCATGGGTCAACGACAGTCCGGAATAGAGTCGGTCGCTCGCGTGGTAGCCGAATCCCCTCAGCGCGGCAGCGGCGGTCTCGCAGAAGCGCCTCTGCGTCATGACGATGCCCTTGGGGTCGCCCGTGGTGCCGGAGGTGTGAAGGATCAACATCCTGTCGGCGCCGTTGGACTCCGGAAGGGGCAGGTCCTCACCCGCGTCCAGGCAAAGATCGGCGTAGCACTCGACGCGCGGCGCCCACAGGGCGCGGCCCGGGCCCTCGTCGGTGGGGAGCGCGGCGACCCATGCCACCTCGGCCGCGCCATCCAGTGCATCTTCGACGTGACGCAGCGCGTAGTCGGCCGCGACCAGTCCGGTCGCCTTCGAATTGGCGACCATGAAGGCGAGTTTCTCCCCCTTGGTGCGTGGATCGATCGGAACCAGGACCGCGCGCAGCAACGATGCAGCGACCAGCAGGTCGACGAATTCGGCGTGGTTGGCCATCAGGAGCGCCAGCACGCTGCCCGGTCCCACGCCGCGGCGACGCAGGCCGCGCGCCAGGGCCTGGCCGTTTCGCCATAGCTGGCCATAAGTGCGCGTGACATCGGGCAGCGCCGCACCGCATTCGAACACGAGCGCTTCGCGCTCCGGCTGCGACCGGGCAAACTCCGAAATGATCGAAGCCAGGTTGACGTGGGACTTGCTGCTCATTGCATCACGCCTTCTGAAGCACGCTGATGACGATCGCCGCCGCATCGTCGCCAATCCAGCCTCCGCCGTTCTCCGCCAGCGCGGTACGGGCACCGATCACCTGACGCGCACCGCAACGCCCGCGCAACTGGTCGGTGAGCTCGACCAACTGCGCGCACCCCGAAGCGCCGATCGGATGGCCTTTGCGCAGCAGCCCGCCCGACGGGTTCACGGGGACACGGCCGCCCAGCCGCGTCGCGCCGCTGTCGAGCAACGCAGCAGCTTCGCCCGAAGCCGCGAGCCCCAGGTGCTCGTAATAGATCAGTTCGGCCGGGGCGCCGGCATCATGCAGCTCGACGAGGTCGAGATCGACCGGCCCCACACCGGCCAATTCATAGGCCTGGGCCGCGACAGCCGGCGCCAGCCGTGCAGGGTCATCGTCGGTGTAGTCCCAGCCAGAGGCCAGCACGGAGGAGAGAACACGAACTCTTTCCTGGATGCCAAGCCTCTTCACCGCGCTTTCGGACATCAGGACGAGCGCCGCGGCGCCGTCTCCGATCGGCGCACACATCGGCCGCGTCATGGGATCCACGATGAGAGGCGCAGCGAGTACCTGCTCGATGGTGAGGACTTCCTGAAACTGCGCCTTCGGGTTGAGACTCCCATGGAACGAGTTCTTGGCGGCGACCGCGGCAAAGTCGCGCTGCGTCGCCCCACTTTGAGCCATGTAGTCGCGCGCCATGCTCGCGTACAGGTCCATGAAGAGCGAGCGCGACTTGCCCGCTTCCGCAAGGTTGGCATCGGACTTCGTCTCGTGAAGGCTTCGGGAGAGCTTTTCATAGACCTCGTCGATGGCCTCGAGGTCGACGGCGCCCTGGAAGACGGAGAACGTGCGGGCCTTGTCCTCGCTGTAGAGCTTCTCGAAACCAGCGACGAGCACGATGTCGTAAGCGCCCAGTCCGATCATCTGGAAAGCCTGTTGAAACGCCGTCGCCGACGTGGCGCATGCGTTCTCGACGTTCACCACGGGAATGCGACCGATCCCCAGGCCGCGAAGCACCACCTGTCCCGGAACCAGCACCTGGCCCGTCATCACGCCTGCCGCCGCGTTCCCCATATAAGCGGCCTGGAGTTGCGATGGCTCGATTCCGGCGTCGGACAGCGCCGCGGTGATTGCCTCCGCCGCGAGCGACTTCAGTCCGCGATCGAGAAATTTGCCGAAGCGGGTCATGCCCGTGCCGGCGATGAATACAGGTTGCATGGAATAGGGGTTCGATCCAGGGAGCGTTCGAAGGCGCAGACCTGCGCCGAGCTCGGTTATTGATGCGGCGCTCGGGCTCTCGAGCCGCGAGCGCCGCGCTTCCACAGTGCCCGCCCGCGCTTTCGCGGGTGGCACCACAGCGACTACTCGGGCTTGAAGTTGATGGCTCGCAGCATCTCGCCGTTCTTCTCGAAATCGGCTTGCAAGGAGGTCACCAGTTCCTCCGGGGTGCGCGGCTGACCGACGCCGAAACCGTATTCGATGAGTCGGTCGCGCACGGCCTTTTGTTCCATCACCTTGAGCGTTGCCTGGCGCAGTCGCGCCTGCGCGTCGGCCGGCATGCCCGGCGTGACCCACAGGCCGATCCAGACCACCGTCTCGATGCCTGGATAGCCGAGCTCGCGAAACGTCGGCACGTTGGGCAATGCCGGCGAACGCTCCGGAAGAGTCACCGCGAACGCTTTCAACTTGTTCGCCTTGATCATCGGCAGTGCCGTCGACATGCCGTCGAACATCAGCGGCACATGCCCGCCCATGACGTCGGTGAGACCAGGTGCCGATCCCTTGTAGCCGACGTGCGTCATGTCCAGGCCGGCGGCCTGGTTCAGCTTCAGGCCCGCCACGTGCGCGACCGTGCCGGCGCTGTACGAGGCGTAGCTGACCTTGCCCGGATTCGCCTTCACATAGCTGACAAGCTCGGGCACGGTTCGGGCAGGCACGGAGGGGTGGCCGACCAGCACCAGGCCGAAGCGCGCGAATTCCGCGAGCGGCTTGATCTCCTTCGCCATATCGATTTTGAGCTTCAGGATATGCGGTACCTCGGAGACCATGCCGCTGATGCCGACCAGCACCGCCGATCCATCCTGCGGTGAGTGCATCAGGTCGTTGACTGCGATCGCGCCGCCGGCACCCGGCTTGGGGTCGACCACGACCGTCTGGCGCAATTCCTTTTGCAGCCCGTCACCCAAAATGCGAGCGACGATGTCCGAGCCTCCGCCCGCGGGGGCGGAGACGATGATGCGCAGCGGCTTGTCGGATGCGGGCTGCGCGCGCGCTTCTGGCGCGCCTAGAACGATGACTCCCGCGAGCGCAATCAGCGCTGTCGAGAGGTGTCGCCGGGAGAAATAGAAACTCGATACCTTCATGCATGTCTCCTGTTTTTCTTGGGGTTGATTGCGCGATGAGGCTGGGCGCCGGTCTTCACTTCACCGTCTTTTTTCGCGCAGGTGCTTTCGCCGGAAGCGGGGATGCCGAGTCCTGTCTCTTGCCCGGCGCCATGATTCCGCCCCAGAGGATCGACATCAGCGGCGCCGCTTGCGCCGAAAGGGAATAGCTTCGACGGCGGTACTCCCACATCAGGAAGGCCCGGTTGAAGATGGCGTTGAAGGCATCGAGCACCACTCGGCTGTCGATGTCGCTTCGGAGTTCGCCTTGGCCTTGCGCCTCGTTGATCGTGTGAAGCAGGCGCTTCATCATCCCGGACTGCGCATAGCTCGGGTCACGCATCCAACGCTCGAGCGGAACGGTCATGAAGATGATGCGGCCCACACTGGGGTTCCTCTCGTAGAACTCCAGATGCATCTGCAGCACGCCGAGCAGCTTTGTCCTGACGTCGCCCTCTCCTTCGAGCGGCTTGAATGACGCCGGATACAGACCTTCGAGCCAATGCTGGATGAACCAGAACAGTAGCGCCTCCTTGTCTCCGAAGTAGCTGTAGATCGTCCTGAAGCTCATCCCGGCTTCGCGCGCGATCGTTCGCATATCGGCACGGTGGAAATCGCCGGCGGCGTACGTCTCCATCACGACGGGCGACAGTCGATCGCGCAGATGATCGGGAATGATGCGTTCGCTCGCGAGAGATGTCGGCCCTTGCGCCTTCGCCTTCGCGTCGATGAGTTTGGTCATGCCTTGAACTTGCAGGTAACTTTGTTATCCTCGATGGTAACGAAGTTACCTTCCGACCATCTAGGGTCAAACCCTTGCCCGTTTCGACCTTCTTGGATTCGATACCTCGCTTAGGATAACGTTGTTACCTATGTCGTTTTTACCGGTGTTTGGAGAGGGAAAGATGCCCGCGAAAACACCTCTTCAACTCAGCTGCACGTGTAATAGGAGGTCCAATTGAATCTCGAAGGAAAGACAGCGCTGGTCACGGGTTCGACCAGCGGCATTGGCCTGGCCATCGCGAAGGCGCTGGCGCGTCAAGGCGCGAACATCGTTCTCAACGGGCTCGGCGACATCGACGCCGCCCAACGCGAACTTTCGGCAAGCGGTGCCAGAACGATGCGCCACGAGGCCGACATGCGAGACCCCGCGCAGATCGAAGATATGATGAAGTTTTGCGCTTCCAGCTTCGGTCACGTCGACATACTGGTCAACAACGCGGGGATCCAGCATGTGGCGAACGTCGAGGCGTTCCCGGTCCAACGATGGGATGAAATCATCGCGGTGAATCTTTCAAGCGCTTTCCATACCACGCGACTGGCACTTCCAGCCATGCGCGCAGCCAACTGGGGAAGAATCATCAACGTGGCATCGACCCACGGCCTGGTGGCCTCGGCGCAGAAGTCAGCCTATGTGGCGGCGAAACATGGCATCGTCGGATTGACCAAGGCCGTTGCGCTCGAGACCGCAACCACCGGCATCACTTGCAACGCGATCTGCCCTGGGGCAACGCTCACGCCCTTGGCGCAAAAGCAGATCGACGATCGAGCCAGGCTCGACGGCGCCTCGGTCGACGAGACGAGGGTCAGGATGGTCGGCGAGAAGCAACCTTCCCTGGACTTCGTCACCGTCGAGCAATTGGCCGAACTAGCCGTGTTCATGTGTTCGCCGAGCGCGGATCAAGTCCGCGGCGCTGCGTGGGCCATGGATGGAGGCTGGACGGCCCAATAGCCGTCCTATGCTCACCAGGGACACATGAACGCGACATGGGGATAGATTCTTCCCTTGCGTGAATGCCGTGGACTCAGAACTTTCCGCCCCGGCGAACCGGCATTGGCACCGTCGCTGGCCTCCATGGTTCAATTCACACCCATTCGAGCTCAATCACATGCCCCGACAGCGGTCGGATGCATCAGCTTTCTCGGCGTTGACACTCAGAAGCTGAGCTCGCTCCTAATTGACCTGAAGCAACATTGCGTGTCCTGCGACAGCACCCCGGTGATCTAGCAGCCCAACAGTCGGCGGCCGCGGCGCCGCCTTCTCACGGTCGTTGGCGACGAGACTGTCGCCGGCCTCCCGTGCTGGTGACGGTGCGAGAGGCACAGCGATTGGGCTCGCCGTGGATGTGCCCCGTGCCACGATGACATCTTGGGCGGGCCTGGCGCTCGTTGGCTTCGGGCCGGGACTGCCCCGCTCGTCTCCCGCGGGGCTGTGAACCCCCGCACGCTGCTACTGACCGTGTTTCAAGCCTGCGTCGGCGGCAAGAAGCGGCGTGCTGAGCCAGTCGAATCGCCTGGACAGACGCGCCCTTTAATCGTTGATAACCCATGGTACGCGCGTGTGTTCAGCTCGAGCAGCAGGCGGAGGGCAGCCGCGTGAAGGCTGATCGCTTCGCAGCAGATCTCAGGGCGCCAACGCGAGCCCGTGCCGTCCCATGACCGCTTTCAGCGCGACGAGGTCGGGCGGCCCGCCCGCACCGAGCACCTGCGCAACCTCCGAGAAGTAAGCGGGCCCGATCTTCGCGGGTGAGAACACGACAAGTGCTCGCGCCGGCACATCGCCTGCATTGCTGAAATGGTGGACGCTTCCGCGCGGCGAAAAGCAGTGGTCGCCCTGGTTCAGCGTACGAACCTCGTCATCCACACGGTAGGTGAGCGAACCTTCCAGCACATGGATCGTTTCGTCGACATCCGCATGCCGATGGGGGGGCGGTACTTTCGCGTTGGGTTGCACGATCATCTCCGCCATCGCCATGTGCCCGCCGGTGTCGTTGCCATCCACGAGGAATTGCATTGAAAGGGAGCCGATGACGATCTTGTCTTGGCGCAGCATGCAGGTCTTTCTTACAATGAAGTAAAGTGACTTTACCAAAAATCGATGCCACGTCAAGCCGCCGATGCGAAGATCCTGCTCGCCGATACGAACCCTGACGATCCATTGATCGGTGCAAGGCTTCGCTTTGTCCTCACCCAGGTGGAGCGCCGCCTTGAAGCCGAACTGGCGGCTGCTGGCCATCCGGACGTCCTCGTCGCGCACTTCAAAGTGTTCCGGTTTCCACCGCCCGAGAACGAACGCCCGCTCGATCTCGCGAAACGCGCGGGCACGACGAAACAGGCGATGAACTATCTGCTGGCCCAACTCGAATCGTTGGGTTACCTTGAGCGATCGCACGGAGATGGCACGAGCACGCGCCGTGTATCACTCACAGCGAAGGGCTGGGAAGTCGCACGCATCCAGCGCGAGACGGTCAGGTCGATCGAGCGTGAATGGGAAGCTCGCTTCGGCGCAGTGAAGTTTCGGGCGTTCTATGAGGTTCTGAGCGAACTCGCAGGCTGCTGATCTCGCAGCGGTGAAGCGAGATCGGGCTTGGACAGAGGCGTCAGTCGAACCAAGCCATCGAATCGCCCCATCGGCCGTACGGCACCGATCCCCTTGCACTGTGGGTCGGCGCAACCTGGCCGGTTCAGGCACAACGCCGCGATGCCCACGGGGACCGAAAGTTGCTTGACCGATTTCGAATGAGTGCGCTGCTCTGCCCAACACAAAACACACGATCTCGCAAGCAAGCGCCGCCGCGGCGAATTCTGAAAGGCGGAGCTCGAGCTCTACCTGAAGTCCTGGATATGCAAGGTGTGAGGGCCAGGCAAGGTCGAGTGCAGATGATCCTCGAGATAGCGATGGCACGTTTGCGTTGTCGAGCCACTCACTCGACAGCTCGAGCTGCGAGCGTGCTTCTAGGCGAGGTCGTGCAGTTCCCCATCGACGACGAGAAGGCACGAGACCCGATGAGCGGGAGGGCCCTGGCAAAGGTGCAGAATCTCTAGCGTTAAAAGTAGATCGATTGAAAAGCTGAACAGCATGTCTGCTGCGGTCAAACTTGATTCCTCGTCTTCCAGTGAACTGCTGCGCCAGTTCGGCGAGCGGTTGGCGTCTGTGCGCCGTGCCCGCGGACTGACAGCGCTGAGCCTTTCTCGCGAGCTTGGCATTTCTCGCACGACGCTCGGTGCGGCCGAGCGTGGCGAACCCACCGTCACAATGGGAACCTACATGCGCATCCTTGCGCAACTGGGTATGGCGGCGGACGTTGCCCTTCTTGCAGCACAGACAAACTCTGCCAGCATCGAGCGCCGTCATCAGCGTTTCGCGCGCGAGGTCGAGCGGGGCCAGCGTCACCCGCAGACTCTGTTTGCGTTTCCGGCCGAACTTGTCGCGCGAGCCGAGCTGGAATTTCCTGAGAATGCGTTCGGTGAGCCGCAGCCGTGGTGACCGATTAAAGGCAAGAGGGAGGCCATCACCTCGCCTGAAATCGTCAACGGGTTGCTTGCAGCGGTCGGCGAAGACATGGTGCTCGTGGCGGCCAAACGTCGGCTTTTTGGTCTTGCGATACGAACTGGTCATACGGTGCGGGCACGCTGCGATCTCCAGTAAAACGGACTTGCTTGCGACCTAGATCAATAGCCGTGCACTGGTTGAGCGGATGGCCGACATCCACCAACGAGCACTGTTCCCGAACCGCCGGGCCTTGACCGGCCTTGTCGGGCAGCCATCCGCCCATCAACGACGACGAGTCGTCTACCTAGGTGATCGACGGCGAGCCAAAGTACAACCGAGACAATACGAATGCGGGAGGGAGCACTCCGGCACCAGAGGTGCAGTGCCAGCGTCGCTGCCTTCGACGTTCTACATTGCTCTGCTGGGCTCGGCTTTGGAATGATCGTGCGCTGAAACCAAGACCGTGGCGTCACGGCGTACATTTCCCCCTCAGCCGCGCTGGCCCAATCCAGACCCTGCTTGTCGATGGTCCTCTCCGGGGAACTGCCGAGGGTGGTCACCGCGGAGGTCCTTCCAGAGACCCGGCCTCGATGGTGGGTCAAACGAAGCCTGCCCCGAGTTAATCGGCCAAAGGGAAGCGCAGTTGCTCCCTCATGTAGGCAATGAACGCCTGCACCTTTGGCGACGGCAAATGCGCACGTGACGACAGGGCATTCAGCTCCTGCGGCGGTCCCCACCACGCGGGAAGCACGCGCACGAGCCGGCGCGCCTTCACGTCGGCCGCCATGCTCATCTCCATCGCCAGGGAAATACCTTCACCCTGCAGCAGCGCGGGACGCAGGAAAAATGGATCGCTCGCGACGATGACGGGATGGACGAGAAATCCGCGCGGCTTGCCCGTGCCCTTGCGCATGGGCCACACATACCCCACGTCACGACGCGCCTGATGCAACGTGAGTGTGCGGTGCTCGCACAGTTGCTCCGGCGATGTGGGAAGGCCGGCGCGCTTGACATAGGCCGGGCTCGCGAAAGCACCCGAGGGAAAGCTCGCGAGCCGGCGCGCGACGAGACTGGAGTCGGGCAGTTCGCCCAGGCGCAGCGCGATGTCGATCTCGGACTCGACCAGGTCGAGCGTTGCATGCGATGCGACGATCTCGATCTTCACGTCGGGGTAGCGCGCACGAAAGCCCGGCAGCAGCGGAGCGATCCAGTCGACGCCGAATGAATAGGGCATCGTCAAGCGGAGCCAGCCGCGCGGGCCGTCGCGCAGCTTGTGGACCTCTCCCTCTGCGTGCTCCAGCGTCGCGGCGATGCCTCTACAGTTTTCATAGTAGATCGCACCGGCCTCGGTGACGCTGAGCTTGCGCGTGGTGCGCCTCAGCAACTGAGCACCGACATGCTTCTCGAGCTCGAGGACCCGTCGGCTGACCGTCGTCTTCGGTATCTGCAGCGCATGTGCCGCCGCGGTGAAGCTGCCCTCCTGCACCACCCGCACGAACACGAGGGTGTCGTTCACATCTCTTCTCATAGCGGTGACCTCTTCGATGGCATCGGTCCGCATTGTTCCATCCATGGGCCAATTCTTGCCACTCGGATGGGCTAATCAAGTTGGCCGCCCATGCTTATCTTCAGTGCTTCACTGCCACGGAAGAACACCATGAACTTGAGCGAATACGCGAATCTCGACGCCGTCGACCTGGCCCGCCTGGTGGCCAAGGGCGACGTGCGGCCGGCCGAACTCGCCGCCCTGGCCCTCGAGGCGGCCGATGCGGTCAACCCCGCCGTCAATGCCGTCGTCGAGCAGTGGGTGCCCGAAGAGGCGGACCTCGCCACCGCGACGTCCACGAACGGTCCGCTCGCAGGCGTGCCGTTTCTCATCAAGGACCTTGCGATCCAGATGGCCGGCCGGCGCTGCGAACTTGGCAGCCGTCTCGCCGAAGGGTTGGTCGCCGCGGACGATTCGCTGCTGATGCGCCACTATCGACGTGCCGGCCTCGTCACGGTCGGGCGCACGACCACACCCGAGATGGCCTTCAGTACCGAAACCGAGTCGGTGCGGCAAGGCGCGACCCGCAATCCGTGGAACCTCAGGTTGAGCGCGGGCGGCTCGAGTGGCGGCTCGGGCGCGGCGGTGGCCGCGGGTATCGTGCCCATCGCGCACGCGACCGATGCGGCCGGCTCGATCCGGGTTCCCGCCGCCTACAACGGGCTCTTCGGTCTCAAGCCGACGCGCGGGCGCACCTCGAACGGGCCGGCGCTGGATGAAGTCTTCGGCGGTCTGGGCGTGCAGTTGGGTCTGAGTCGCTCCGTGCGTGACAGCGCCGCGCTGATGGACGCGGTGCAGGGCTACTCGCGCGGCGATCCGTACTACACGCCGGCGCCCGCCGAAGGCTTCCTGTCTCAGGTCGGACGTGATCCCGGCAGGCTCCGCATCGGGCTCATGCTGCATCCCTGGAACGGCGCGCAGACGGCCGCTCCCATCGCACAGGCCGCGCGCGACGTGGCCGTCCATCTGCAATCGCTCGGTCATCACGTTGAGGAGGTGGCGCCCGTGCTGGGGGTCTCGTGGGAAGCCTTCGTGCATGCCAACGCGCAGATCTGGTGCGCAACGCTCGTACGCTGGATCGACGGGCTCGCCGCCGCCACGGGGCGTCCGATCGCTGCGAGCACCCTGGAGCCTTCGACGCTTGCCAACTATCGCTACGGCCAGGAGGCTCGCGCGGTCGATTTCGCGGCGGCTTTCGAAGTGCGCAACACCGTATCGCGCGCGGTGGGTGCTTGGTTCAACGACATCGACGTGCTCATGACCCCCACGCTGCCCGAGATGCCGGGCGCGCTCGGCACCTACAGCGAAGGTGCCGAGCGCATGAGCGGCCTCGACTGGACCGCACGGGTCTTCCGCCACACGCCCTTCACGCCGCCAGCCAATGTCGCCGGCACGCCGGCCATGTCGATGCCGCTGTGCGTCGATCCTGAGACCGGTCTGCCGATCGGTATCCAGTTCATGGGGGGTTTTGCGCGCGAAGACCTGCTGCTGCGGCTGGCCGGGCAACTGGAACAGACGATGCCCTGGGCGGCGCGCCGACCCGCGGTGTGGGCTAGTGCGGCTTGAGGGCATCACAAGAAGGCGATGGCACTACCTGCCGGCTCGGTACGGATCGCGGGGCTATAACGACCGCCGACCGCCGATGGCGACAGCACGCGCTGCGTATCGGTCACCGCGAAGAACTGCGAGGTCGCGCGCATCCAGCGCGAGATGGTTCGATCGCTCGCGCCAGATTGAGGACTGGTCCGGCACAGCGAGATCTCACACGATTGCTGAGTTCTGAGCGAGCTCGTGAGGTGCTGATGTCACTGCGGCCAAGGCACGGCACCTCATTCCAATGCCGCTCTCCACTCCCGCCATGCCCCCGTAACCATCGGGAGCAAACAGTCCTGGACAAGAGGAAGATCTTGCCGATGGCGCGGGCAACACCCAAGATTCACTGAGTCAGCAAGTCGCTCGAAACCAGAATTCGCTGGTCAGTAGCCGGCCTCGCGCTGATGACGCAGAGCCAGCACCGTGACCACATCGATGTCTTCGTCGTACCGGTAAAGCGATACGTAACCGCCGCTACCGAAGTCGATCACCCACTCGCGATACTCAGGGGGCAAATCCTCCAGCGGCCGTCCGATCAACGGCTGCAAACCCAGCACCTTCACGCCCTGCAAAATACTTAGAGCAGCGCGCCGCGCTGCTTGCGGGTTTTTTGGACGCAAGAACTCACGCAAACGCTGCAAGTCGCGCAGCGCCGCAGGCGTGAACCTCACTTGTGGCATTCAGGCTCAGGCTGCTCGTTGTCCGTGCCCCAACTGGCCAACCAAGCACTCACTTCTTCGGCCGTAACGTGCAGACCCGTCTGCTGAAACTCATCCCAGGCGGCCACCGCCTGTTCGTGAAGCTCCTGACGCTTTTCCTCCCGCTCCACATACTGCGCGATCGCCTCGCGCATGAGCCAGTGCGGCGCACGGTGGCGCGCCTCGGCCAGACGCTTGAGCCGGCCCTTGAGCTGGGGGTCCAGTTTGACCGGCGTGGGCGCGATGGACGAAGAAGAACTCGCGGTAGTCATGGGTAATACTTTATCAACTTTCAGCTCATCCGGGCGGTTGCACCAGCGTTCCCGCGGAGTTCCCATGGCCCCCCGCGCGTCCGGTGATTGGGGGCGGTCGAAATCTCGCCGAACGCCGGCACCTCTTGGTGGGCATGGCAGCCTAAACGATGCAATCGCGATAAATGCAGTACTCGAATACGACACGGGTAGTCGATTGCGCTTTAAGTACGCTTGCGGCCTGACGTCACCGGGTGAGATTGCAATCTGAACGGCGCGTGTCGGCGACAGCCGATCCTGCCCCCCCTTTGGCGGCAAGAGGTACTGGCGCAGCGGTGATTGAGCCCGATGCGCTAACGCGCCACGCCGTTAGTTGATTTTCAACCTTCGACGACGGCATCGGCATGCCGGAGGATGTAATTCTTTAGAATAAGAACCATTCCTATTTGTCACGCCTTCGTGCTCCCATGTCCGCCCCCCTGCCAGCCCCCGCGCTGATCGACAGCATCTACCGCGAGCACCATGGGTGGCTGCTCGGCTGGTTCCTGCGCAGGCTGAGCGGCAGTTCCCAGGCCGCGGACCTGGCGCACGACACCTTCGTACGGCTCATCACCTCGCGCGAGCTGGCGCAGGTGCGCGAGCCACGCGCATTCCTGCGCACGCTCGCCCACGGCGTGATCGTCAACCACTGGCGCCGCGCCGACGTGGAGCGCGCCTGGGCGGAAGCGGTCGCCGCACAGCCCGAGCTCCTCGCCCCCTCCCCCGAGGAGCGAATGATCGCGGTGGAAATGCTGTGCCGGATCGACGCCATGCTGAACACGCTGAGCGACAAGGCACGCAAGGCCTTCCTGCTGTCGCAGATCGACGGTCGGACCTACGCGGAGATCGCACTCGAACTCGGCGTGTCGGATCGGATGGTCAAGAAATACATGGCCCAGGCGATGTTGCAGTGCCTTCTTCTCGCGCAGGAGCCATGACCGCAGTCTCGGCGCACCCGGAACAGCCCCGGGCGACGTTCGAACATCTTCAGCAGGCGGCGACCTGGTTCGCCCTGCTGCAGTCCGAATCGGCCACCGCGAGCGACCGGCTGCGCTGGGAAGCATGGCTGCGCAAGGATGGCGGCGCGCGTGCCGCCTGGCAGCAGGTCGAGGCCGTGTCCCGGGACTTCTCGTCCGTGCGCCATCTCCCTGCGCGCCAGATCCTCGAAGACACGAGGGCCACGGCCACGCGCCGCCGTCGCAGCGCGCTGCGCGTGCTGGCCTTGCTGCCCGTTGCCGGCGTGGCCAGCTGGCTGCTCGAACGCGAAATGCCCTGGCGCGCATGGGTGGCAACGTACCGCACGCAGACCGGCGAACGCCGTGAGATCGCGCTGGAGGACGGCAGCCGGCTCTGGCTCAACACCGCTTCGGCGGTCGATGTCGACTTCACGACGACCCATCGGCGCATCCTCCTGCATGCCGGCGAAGTGCTGGTGTCCACGGGACACGACCCCGCCTGGGAGGATCGACCGCTCGTCGTCGAGGTCGCCCAGGGACGGCTCACGGCGCTGGGCACGCGCTTCACCGTGCAGGGCGACGGCAACGCTGCCGACGCGGCACTCGTCACGGTGTTCAAAGGCGGGGTGCGCGTCCAGCCCGCCCGGGGCGGGCCGTCGCGGACGCTGCGCGCCAACGAGCAGACCCGGCTGTTCGTCGACCGCGTCGAAGCACCGGCGGCCGCGGACGCGGGCAGCGACAGCTGGACGCGCGGCCAGCTTGTCGCCAACGACATGCGCCTGGGCGACTTCATCGATGCGCTGGCGCGCCACCGGCGCGGCCACCTCGCCTGCGCCCCGGCGGTTCGCGACCTGCGGATCGTGGGCAGCTATCCGCTGGCCGACACCGACCGGATCCTCGCGGCGCTTCAAGCCACCCTCCCGGTACGGGTGAACCGCGTGCTGCCATGGTGGGTGACCATCGAGCCCGCGCAGGGTACCGACAACCGCCACTGAAAAAAAATTCGCGGCGCGGGTTCCCCTTTTGCGACCGTCGCGTGGCAAGGAAGGTACCAACCCTTCCATTTGCTCAAAGCCTCCATGCGCGACCTCTCGACTTCCTCCCTCCATGGCGTGCGCCCCGCGCGACCGCCCCGCTCACGCCTGCGTCGTACCACCCTCGCGGCGCGCGCGCGCTGGGCACGGCGCTCGCCATCCTGCCTGCCGCCGTCGTCGTCCTCCATGCCAACCCGGCGCTCGCCCAGTCGCCCACGGAGCAGACCGCGCGCGACTACGCCCTCGCGCCCGGTCCGCTGGCCGGCGTTCTCACGCAGCTCGCCAGCCAGTCGGGCATCCTGCTGTCGGTCGATGCATCCCTCACCGCCGGGCTCGACAGCCCCGGCCTGCGCGGACGCTTCACCCTGCAGGAAGCGCTCGCAACGGCCCTCCAGGGCAGCGGCCTAAGGGCGACTCGCACGGGCGACAACATCTACTCCCTGCAGCGCGATGCATCGCGCCCCGCCAGCCCGTCGGCAGCGGGTCAGCCCTCGGCCGGGTCGCTGCCGGCGATCGTCGTGGAGCCCCAGGCGAGCCGCGAGACCGGCACCGGCCCGGTGTCCGGCTTCATCGCACGGCGCAGCGTCTCGGGCACCAAGACCGACACGCCCCTGATGGAGACGCCGCAGTCGGTGTCCGTCGTGACGCGCGACCAGATGGACGCGCAGGGCGCGACCACGCTGGTCGAGAGCCTTCGCTATACGCCGGGCATCGTCGCTCAATACGGCAACACCGACCTGCGCCTGGACTGGCTCACCTTGCGAGGCTTCACGCCGCCCGCGCGCTACCTGGACAACCTGCGCCTGCCTTTCGGCGCGCGCGGCTACTCGCAGCCGCGCATCGAGCCCTGGGGGCTGGAACGCGTCGAGGTCGTCAAGGGGCCGTCGTCGGTGCTCTACGGGCAGGCGACGCCTGGCGGGCTGGTGAACATGGTCAGCAAGCGCCCCACGCTCGAGCCGGTGCGCGAGGTGGAGCTGCAGTTCGGCAGCCACAACCGGCGCCAGGCAGCGCTCGATCTCGGCGGTGCCATCGATGCCGATGGCGTCTGGAGCTACCGGCTGGTCGCGCTGCACCGAGAGGCCAACACCTCCTACGACCACGTTTCCGAGCGCAAGACCTACTTCGCCCCGTCGCTGACCTTCCGCCCTTCCAGCGCCACACGTCTCACGGTGCTCGGCCAATGGCAGTCGCTCGACTCCCCTGGTGGCGGCGGCGCGCCGGCACTGCCCGCCGCGGGCACCCTCGACACCAGCCGCTACGCTGCCCTACCCACGCGCACCTTCGTCGGCGAACCAGGCTACGACCGCTTCAGCAACCGGCAGCGCTTCGTGGGCTACGAATTCGAGCACCGCTTCAACGACACCTTCACGGTGCGCCAGAACCTGCGCTACGGCAAGGTCGACGCGTACACCCAACGCATTCAGGCCGTCTGCCTGGCGGCCTGCAACCCGTCCTCGCTGCTGCGCTACGCATGGGCCTTTCCAGAAGAGGCCAGCCTGCTGACCGCCGACACGCAGCTGCAGGCGGACTTCGCCACCGGCACGTTGCGGCACACGCTGCTCGCCGGCGTGGACTTCTCCAATGAGAAGTCCGCGTTCGACGAGACCAACCTGCGCATCATCACGCGGCCCTTCAACGCCTACCTCCCGGTCTTCGGCACCGATTCCGGCGCCGTGCCCGGCGTCGCGACCCATATCGACCAGAAGCGTCGCCAGACCGGCTTCTACCTGCAGGACCAGATCCACCTGGACCGCTGGAGCCTCGTGCTGGCCGGCCGCTACGACAAGGCCGACACCGACACCCGCACGCTGACGACCGCGACGGCGCGCATGGCACCCGTCGACCAGCACGACGACAAGTTCACCGGGCGCGCCGCGCTCATGTACAACTTCGACAGTGGCTTCGCGCCCTACCTGAGCTACAGCACCTCGTTCCAGCCGGCCGCCGGCACCGACCGGCAGGGCAATCCCTTCGAGCCGACCACGGGCCGGCAGATCGAGGCCGGTCTGAAGTACCAACCGGCCGGATCCAAGGCCATGGTGACGGCAGCCGTCTATGAGCTGACGCAGCGCAATGTGCTGACCCCGGATCCACTGAGCCGATCGTTCAGCGAGCAGACCGGCGAGGTGCGTGTGCGCGGCCTCGAGCTGGAAGCCAAGGCACCGCTCACGCGCGGCCTGGATGTCATCGCCTCCTATGCCTACACCGACAGCCGGGTCACGCGTGCCAACGCCAACGCGTCGGGTGCCAGCACCCTGGGCAAGCGCTTCCCCTATGTGCCCGAGCACCAGGCGGCCCTGTGGCTGGACTACGCCTTTCCGATGGAGATCGCGCCCGGGCTGTCGCTGGGCGCGGGCGTGCGCCGCATCAGCACCACCTACGGCGATGCCGCGAACCAGTTCCGCGTGCCCGGTGTGACCCTCATGGATGCGGCCCTGCGCTGGGACCTCGGGCGCTGGCGCCCGTCGCTCAAGGGCCTACGCCTGGCGCTGAACGTGTCCAACCTTGCGGACAAGACCTATGTGGCGACCTGCCTGTCGTCGACCGGCTGCTACTACGGCGAGCGTCGCAGCGTCTATGTGACCGCTGGGTACAGTTGGTAGCGTGCCGCGCGGCCACATGCAAATGACCTGCTCGGCTTGCTCGAGACAGCCACTCGTGGAAGAGAGCGTGACGCAGGCCCAGGGAATGGACAGAAAGTCGTGCGGGAATCTCCGGCAATCAGGCGACTGCCGCAGCGACATCGGTAGCGGAGTCGGCGTCACGCGACCGCGCGAGGTCGAGCGCGACGTCCACAATCATGTCTTCTTGACCGCCAACCATACGGCGCCGTCCAAGTTCGAGCAGAATCTCGACGGCCGGCAGGCCGTAACGTGACGCGGCGGCTTCCGCATGCCGCAGGAAGCTGGAGTAGACACCGGCATAGCCAAGCGACAGAGTCTCCCGGTCTACCCGAACGGGCCGATCTTGCAATGGCCGCACGATATCGTCGGCCGCATCCATCAGCGCCTTGACGTCGCAGCCATGATCCCAATTCAGCCGCTCGGCCGCGGCCACGAAGACCTCGAGCGGCGCGTTACCGGCGCCGGCGCCCATTCCAGCCAGGCTCGCGTCTACGCGATCGCAGCCTTCCTCCACGGCTACGATGCTGTTGGCTACGCCGAGGCTGAGGTTGTGGTGGGCATGCATACCGGTCGCCGTCTCCGTGCGCAATACGTCTTTGAGGGCGCGGAAGCGGTCACGCACGTCCTGCATGCCCAAGGCTCCGCCCGAGTCGACGACGTAAACGCAGGTGGCACCGTAGCTTTCCATCTTCAGCGCCTGCTGTGCGAGCTCTGCCGCGCTGGTCATGTGACTCATCATGAGGAAGCCGACGGTGTCCATGCCAAGCTCGCGCGCGGTCTCGATGTGCTGCTTTGCGACGTCGGCTTCCGTGCAATGCGTCGCCACGCGCACCACGCTGGCACCGGCCGCGTGGGCGGCCTTCAGGTCGTGCACGGTGCCGATGCCTGGCACGAGCAGGGTGGCGATGCGCGCCCGACGAACGGCGTTGCGCGCCGCGGCGATCCACTCGACGTCGGTGTGTGCGCCAAAGCCGTAATTGAAGCTGGAGCCGGCGAGCCCGTCGCCGTGGGCGACCTCGATGGAGTCAACGCCCGCTGCATCGAGCGCGGCCGCGATCTGCGCCACCTGCTCCACGGTGTACCGGTGCCGGATGGCGTGACTGCCATCGCGCAGGGTCACATCAGAAATGTAGATCTTTTTGTCATTCATGGAATTCTCCTCACGCGTTCGCCATGGCACGGGTGGCCAGCAGGCGCGCCGCGATGCGGTCGCCGCTCGCGAGCGCGGCACTGGTCATGATGTCGAGGTTGCCCGCATACGCCGGCAGGTAGTGCGCCGCGCCTTCCACCTGTAGGAACACGGAAGTCTTCAGTCCGGCGAGCCCTCCCACGCCGGGAATCTGCAGCGCCTGCCCGGGCGGAATGTGTTCGAACTGCACGGCTTGCTTGAGGCGGTAGCCCGGCACGTACCCCTCCACGGCCGCCACCATGGCCTGCACCGAGTCTTCGATTGCGGCCTCGTCACTGCCCACGCTCAGCGTGTAGACGGTGTCGCGCATCAGCAGTGGCGGCTCTGCAGGGTTAAGAATAATGATGGCCTTGCCCCGCCTCGCCCCTCCCACAACTTCGATAGCGCGGGCCGTGGTCTCGGTGAACTCGTCGATGTTGGCCCGCGTGCCCGGGCCCGCAGAGCGGCTCGACACCGACGCGACGATCTCGGCATAGTGCACGGTCGCCACTTGCGAGACGGCATGCACGATGGGAATGGTCGCCTGACCGCCACATGTGACCATGTTGAGGTTTAGCGCGTCCAGGTGTTCTTCAAGGTTCACCACAGGGACACAGTAGGGACCGATGGCGGCCGGCGTGAGGTCCACCATGCGGAGGGCCGGCTTGCGCTCGCGCAGGAAGGCGTCGTTGCGGACGTGCGCGGCAGCCGAGGTTGCGTCGAACACGATGTCGATGTCGCCGAAGGCGGATGTCGCGCGAGGCCCTCGACCCCCTGGTCGGTAGTTGCCACGCCGAGGCGGCGCCCACGCGCGAGGCCGTCGGAGTTTGCATCGATGCCGGCTAGCACGACCACCTCGAGGTTCCGTGCGCCGCGCAGGGCCTTGATCATCAGATCGGTGCCGATGTTTCCACTGCCGATGATGGCAGCTTTGATCTTGTTCATGGAGGTTCCTTGCATGTTCACGCGAACCGCGCCGCGACGCGGCCGAGACCTTCAATATGCGCCTCGAAGAACGAGGGCGCAGTGATCGTCACCATCGGTCCGAGCGCCCCGGTCAGTACGACATCGCCGGCGCGCAGCGGGGTGCCGAGCCGGGCCAGTTGCCGCGTCAGCCAGACAGCAGCATTCAAGGGATGGCCCATGCACTCGCCGCCGCTGCCCTGGCTCACGCTGCGGCCGTCTTCGGTCAGTGTCATGCCGGCATCGCGCAGACTCAGCCGATCCAGTCGTTTCGGGTCCGCGCCCAGTACGTAGCCGGCGGCCGATGCGTTATCGGCGATGGTGTCGAACAGGTGTATGTCCCAGGCCGCGATGCGACTGTCCACGATTTCGAGCGCAGGCACCGCATAGGCCGTGGCCGCGAAGAGGTCGGCCAAGGTTGCGTCGGCGGCCGTCACATCCTTGTCGAGCACGATCGCGACTTCGGCTTCCACCTTGGGCCGAATAAAGCCGGTCAGCGGAATCTCCGCGCCGTCGCCAAAGGCCGTGGAGCTCCAGAGCGCGCCGTAGTCCGGCTGGTCTACGCCAAGCTGTCGCTGCACGCTGGCGGCAGTAAGCCCGATCTTGCGGCCCGTGACGCGATCGCCGCTCGATATGCGGCGCGCCTCGTTGATGCGCTGCACGGTATAGGCGTTCTCCTGAGTCACCGACCAGCCGAGGGACTCGGCTTGGTGCCGCAACGGCGTGCAGGGGGAGCGCTGATGCTCGGCGTCGCGCAGCGCCGCCGCTAAGGCTTCGGCGGGGTCGGATAGATGTTGCATGGATGATCTCTGTTGGTGGGGGGTTGGGTGGGGCAGCGCATCGCGCCGGGTTGCGTCAAGTCGTCGAGAGGAGGCCCCGAACAAGAGCGAAGGACGGCAATTTCATCTGGCCTCTTCTCAAGATGTCGAGACGAAGAAAGCAGCTCGGCGATGAACTGGCCGCGCAGGCAATGTCGCTCATCGCGACGATGTTTCGCCTGTTCATGCGACCGTCTTCGCCATTGATGATGTGACTGAAGCAAAGGTTAGCGACGAGGGAATAGCGGCGGAAATGCTTTCTCGGCATGGAGGCCATGCCGGTCCGGGTGTCACGATCCCGGAACTGAGGTGGGCGGCAGCGCGGGTGAACGACTCGAACTTCGCACGGTCAACCGCAACCGGCGCGGTGTGCTAAAGACAGGCCGCAGTCCAGGGGCGACGCCAGAACCGCGGCCCCAGGCGGTCGACAGTCAACGAGCTTCGCGACCATCTTCGAGCTCGGCGCCGGTTCATTCGAGCAGCCGTCGCAGCTCAAACTTCTGGATCTTGCCGGTGGAGGTCTTGGGGAGTTCGCCGAAGACCACAGCTCGCGGTACTTTGAACCCGGCCAAGTGCTTCTTGCAGTGCGCGATGATGTCTTCGGGCACGAGCTTCGCGCTCGCCTTGAGCTCGACGAAAGCGCACGGTGACTCGCCCCATTTGAGATCAGGCTTGGCCACCACCGCGGCAGCCAGCACGTCTGGATGCCGGTACAGGACATCCTCCACCTCGATCGAGGAGATGTTCTCCCCGCCGGAGATAATGATGTCCTTGCTGCGGTCCTTGATTCTGATATAGCCGTCCGGGTACTGCACAGCGAGGTCGCCCGTGTGGAACCAACCGCCGGCGAACACCTCTTGCGTTGCCTTCGGGTTCCGAAGGTAGCCCTTCATCGTAATGTTGCCGCGGAACATGATTTCGCCCATGGTGACGCCGTCCCATGGTACGGGCACCATCGTCTGCGGATCCATCACGATGGCGCCCTGCTGCAGGTGGTAGCGCATGCCCTGGCGGGCGTTCAGCCGCGCGCGCTCGCCGATGTCCATTCCGTCCCATTCAGGGTGCTTCGGGCAGACCATTGCCGGGCCGTAAACCTCGGTCAGGCCGTACACGTGGGTGAGGTCGAAGCCGAGCCGCTCCATGCCCTCGATCATCGAGGCAGGCGGCGCCGCGCCGGCCACCATCGCTTTGACCCCGCGCGGCAGTTTTCTCGTCAGTTCGTCGGGCGCGTTGACGAGCATCGAATGCACGATCGGCGCGCCGCAGTAGTGCGTGACCCCGTGCTCGCGGATCGCGTCCACCATCGCGTGGACATCGATCTTTCGCAGGCACACGTTAACCCCGGCGCGCGCCGCGATAGTCCAGGGAAAGCACCAGCCATTGCAGTGGAACATCGGCAGCGTCCAGAGGTAGACGGCGTGCTTGGGCATGTCCCACTCGAGAATATTCGACACGGCGTTCAATGCCGCGCCACGGTGGTGGTAGACGACGCCCTTGGGGTTACCGGTGGTGCCGCTGGTGTAGTTCAGGGCGATGGCATCCCACTCGTCTTGCGGCAGATCCCAGGCGAAGTGTGGATCGCCCTCGGCAACGAGCACGTCGTAGGTCAACTCGCCGATGCGCTCCACTGGTCCGGCGTAGAGTGGGTCATCGACGTCCACCAGCAGCAGCGGCGAGTGACTCTTACGCAATGCCAATGCCTTCTTTAGCACCGGCGCGAACTCCATATCAACAATGACCGCTTGGGCCTCGCCGTGGTCCAGCATGAAGGCGATGCTTTGGGGATCCAGCCGCGTGTTGAGGGTGTTGAGTACCGCGCCGGCCATGGGCACGCCGAAGTGCGCCTCGACCATCGCAGGCGTGTTGGGCAGCATGACCGCCACCGTCTGCCCTTTGCCGATGCCGCGCCGCTGAAGCGCAGAGGCCAACCGTCGGCATCGGACGTACACCTCGGACCAGGTGCGGCGCAGGTTCCCGTGCACGATGGCCAAGCGCTGTGGATATGCCTCGGCGCTTCGTTGGAGGAATGGCAAGGGAGAAAGCGACGCGTAGTTCGCGGAGGTCCGGGGAAGGTCCCGGTCGAAGAGCGGAGTGTCCATGGATGTCACCTATTCAGTCGCAAGGAAGTTGAGCCCGGTCGTGATCTCCGAAGGACTTCGACGAACGCGTGGCGCCCGGATGCGGAGAGTTCCCATTTCCAGATAACAGACGCCGTGCGCTCTTGCGGCCAGCGGATTCGAGCTCGGCATTTCCGACGGCTCGGTCAACAGTTTTTCCAGGGCTCGATCAGGAATTTCATTCCTGTCGCGGGATGTGCGCAGACCTTGAGGACCTCCGGTGAGATGACCTCCTTCAGCGAAATGCCTCGGGCGTAGTGGCTCGCAAACGTGGTCTTGACTTCTGCGGCAACCCGAGCTTTGAGCCTGTCGAGGATTTGCGGCTGCGTCACCTTGAGGTACCGCAGAAGAAGCCATCCGCCAGCGGCCCATGCAGCACCGATGTCGCGCGGTATCTCGATGGGGCGAGGATCGAGAGCGCCGTACACATACAACTGTTTAAGAACTTCCGAGCCGTAGCGGGAGGCTGCCTGACCGGGACGGCGGCTGATGGCCACCTCCATGCAGCTCAAAATCTGCCCGCCGCTACCCCCTCCAATGGGGTCCAAGACAATCGTTGCCCCCGTGGCCGCAATGGCGTCAACAAGTCGATCTCTGAAATCGCCGGAACTCGAGTTGCACACGTAGCGGGCGCCCTGCGCGCGCAAGAGTTCCTCTTGCTGCTGCGACCGCACCACGTTGACGAGCGGGACACCATCAGCAAGGCAGATTCGAAGAAGGATCTGTCCGAGATTCGAGGCAGCAGCCGTTTGGACAATCGCCGTGTGGCCCTCCCTGCGAGCCGTCTCCACCATCCCTAACGCGGCGAGGGGATTGACGAAGCAGGAGGCAGCCTCTACCGCACTGGTGCCCTCGGGGAGCACGAGACATTCTGCCGCCGCTACACAACGATAGCGCGCGTACATGCCCCCGGCCATCGCTGCAACCGTTTTCCCCATCAAGGACTGTGCAGCATGTGAACTTCCTGCCGCCACGACCGTACCTGCCCCTTCGAGACCGACCGACATGAAAGCAGCCCTGCTCGATCGCATCGCCGGCAGGGATGCTGCAGGTACAGGCGCCACAAGTTCCGGCCCAGCAGCACCGTCAGCAGTCCACGCCAGACTGAGGTCCGCGGCGCCAAGCATCGAGCCAATGTCGGACGGGTTGATTGGAGCGGCCTCGACGCGAATGAGCACATCTTCAGGCTTCAGAGCTGGCAGCGCTTCTCTGACAAGAGAAAGCACAACCTGCCCTCCATGAGTGACAACAGAGCGCAGTTGAAGAGATTCGTCTGAGAATTTGTTTTTCACTTTGAACGCCGAGTCGAATGGTTGCAAGGCTCGCCACTCGAAAGACCGGGCACGAGCGGCGGGGTGTGGTCAGAACGGGCGCCGCTGTGCCGCCCATTCGACGCCACGCTTCACCAGCTCTTGGAACATCGGTAGGTCCCAGGGGCCCCGATGGTCGAGCTGATCGGGCAGGTGCGGAAACAGCTTGTCATAGGGCCGGTTGGCGTGGCCGAGCGCGAGATAGAGCACGCCGCCATCGCCGACTGTCCGGCGGTAGAGGATCGGGCGATCGGCCTCCTCGAAATGAATGCCGCCGAACGCTTCACCGCCCCAGTGCGCGTGGAGCAACACGTCGAGGTCCCTGGTGACATCCTCGATGCAATACAGCTCGTCGGACACGTCGAAATCGCGGATGCCTTTTAGCAGCGGCTCTTCCTGCCGCGTCACTTTGACCGGGAAGGTCATGTACTTCGGATGTGAAATGAAGCGTGTGCCGAGGATGCTCGGCATCGCCTGATTGCCCGCGACCGAATTGGTCGCATGCAACGCGAACCAGCGCCCGCCTCGATCGAGGAAGCGCCGGATCGCTGCACTCGCTTTTTCACTCACCGGTACCTGCGACGTGTAGCTGACGAGCAGGTCGGCGCCGAGGAGGTCAGCCGACTCCTCATAGTCGTTGTAGCAATCGGTGCGAATGCCGTGAGCGTCGTAGAGAGCCTGGCCGAGCCGCAGCCGCGCGAAATCAAAATCGTGGTTACGGTGGGGACTGCCGCACACCAGTGCGGCGACAAGCGGGCGCGGCATCGCTTAACCGACGTCCCGCGAATGCCACATCTCGTCCTTCATCGGCGCAGCCTCGCCGAAAGCTGCCGGCATCAGCAGCCTGCTCTCCTGACGGACGAAGAGAGGAGCGACCTGTGCGACGTACGCTTGCCACGCAGGAAGCGCGGCGAGCGCGCCACGCCGGCGCACACGGTCCTCGAACGAACTGAACCCCCAAATGAAGATCACCTGGTTCAGGTCACCGACCTCGGTCATGTAGCACCCGGCCAAGTGCCCAAGGACTTCACACTGAAGCGACTTGCCCTTCTCTGCGTAGATGCTGAGGTAGTCCTTCAGGCGGGACGGCAGCACCTGGTAGGTCCGCATCTCGAAGAGCATCTTATCTTCCGCCCGTGATATCGATGACAGCACCATGGACGTACGATGAGCGTTCCGACGCCAGCCAAAGCACAGCCTCAGCGACTTCGTCCACCGTGCCCGGGCGTTGCATCGGAATCGTAGGCGCAATGCTTTCGATGAGTTTTGCGCCTCCGAACTCATCGTGCATTTCGGTGACGATCACACCCGGTCGAAGGCTGTTGACCCGAACGCCCTGCGGCCCGAGCTCCTTGGCCAGCGCGATGGTCATGCCGTCCAACGCGGCTTTGGTGGACGCATAGTGAGCAAGTTCGGGCATACCGCCGTGCCGTGCCGCAGCCGATGAGATGTTCACGATCGATCCGCCTTCGCCTCCGCTGGTGCGGCTCATGCGCCTGACCGCTTCGCGGGAGCAGAAGAAGGCGGAAAACACGTTCGTCTCGAAGATCCGCTGCAGCCTGTCCTCGTCGATTGCATCGATAGCGCACCGGCTGCCGGAGATGCCGGCGTTGTTCACCAGCACGGAGACGCTGCCCAATGTCTGATCGACTTCGGCGAAAAGCTTCGCGGCTCCGGCACTGGTCGACACATCCGCGCAGACGGCAGCGGCCCTGCCTCCTTGGCGCGCAATATTTCGGACGAGCGCTTCCGCGCCATCACGATCACTGCGGTAGTTCACCGCGACCCCGTACCCCTCTTTCGCCCCGAGGAGCGCAATCGCGGCACCGATACCCCGGCTGGAACCGGTCACAACAAGCACTTTCGACACATTCGTTCCTTCAGAAGTTGACACCTGCAGCGCCCTTGAGGTGCAGGCGCTCGCGGGCCTCCTCGGCAGACGCGATCTCCAGCCCCAATCCTTCGATCAGCTTTCTCACGGCCCGGACCTGATCCACATTCGACTCAGCCAGCTTGCCGGGGCCAAGCCAGATCGAGTCCTCCAGGCCGACGCGCACATTTGCGCCCATCGTTGCCGCCTGCGCCGCCACTCGCATCTGCGCGGCGCCTGCTCCGATCACTGACCAGTGGTACTGATCGCCGAACAGCCGGTCGGCTGTCCGCTTCATGTGCATCACATCCTCCGGGTGCGTCCCCGCCCCTCCCAGAATGCCGAGGACAGATTGAATGAAGAGAGGGGCCTTCAACATTCCGCGGTCCAGAAAATGTCGAAGGTTGTACAGGTGCGCGGTGTCGTAGCACTCAAACTCGAAACGCGTGCCCGCCTCGGACCCCACCCCCAGGATGTGCTCGATATCTTTGAAGGTGTTCCTGAACACGAGGTCGCGGGTGCTCTCCAGGAACGGAGCCTCCCAATCGAACCTGAAGTTGCTGAAGCGCTCCAGCATGGGATACATGCCGAAGTTCATCGACCCCATGTTCAGCGAGGCGACTTCCGGCTTGAACTCGATCACAGGCCGAATGCGCTCGCTTACAGCCATGCCCGGCGCACCGCCCGTGGTGATGTTGATCACCGCGTCGCATCGCTCCTTGATCTGCGGCAAGAACTTGCCGAATGCTTCCGGCGACTGGTCCGGCCGCCCCGTAACGGGGTCTCGCGCGTGCAAGTGGATGATGGCGGCGCCAGCCTCGGCAGCGCCCACGGCTGCATCCGCGATTTGTTGGGGGGTGATCGGCAGGTGCGGCGTCATTGTGGGCGTATGCACGCCGCCTGTCACCGCGCAGCTGATGATTACTCGCTGTTGCTTCACAAAAGTAGTCTCCAGGACAGATGAATCACGCCCGCGTCGGGATCACGGGCAGAAGGACAGATGACGGGTGCGACGGGCCAGTGTGGATCGTTACCTTCCCCCCGAAAACTGACCGCGGACGGTCCCGCTCGTCGTCATGAACGAACGCTCCACAGCCTCGCATTTCGTGTGCGGGGTGCAACGCCATCACGGGTGGGCCCGCGTACTCGAAGTCCTTGCCACGGATGCTCAGCGCCAATCGGTAGCCCGGGGGGACGACGATGCTGGTCGGCCAGATCTCCACGTCGACTGGATAAACTTCGCCAGGCACGAGTGGAAGGATCTCGTCGTGCGCATGCCAGGGGCGCCAGGGTTTGGAACGATCCGCGTCCAGCTTCCGGTGCGACGCACGCAGCCACCCCTGCGCGATCGGCGTGTTAGGGTCGTTGGCGCCCTGGAAGGTGACCTCCTTCATGTCGGGCGTGAACAGGCGAACGGTGAGAAAGAGATCCGCGTCGGTGGTCTCGGAAGAAATGTAGAGGCGAGCTGCCAAGGGGCCCGTTACCTCGAGTTCACTGGTCGAGGGCGGCAGCATGAATACCAAGCCCGGCCCAAGGGCCTCGTAGGTGACGGAAGCGTTGTCCACCGGGACGGAGCTGCCAAGGGCCGCCTGCCCCGGCTCCAGGTAATACGGGGTCCATCGCGTGTCCGGAATGGGCCATGCCTGCTCCTTCCGAGCGACGAAACGGTCCACGTGCCGGATGTTCAGATTCACCGGAGGTTCGGCGTCCCAGCCGTTGTCAGCTCCTTTTAGGAAGTGATCAAAGAACCTCTTTTGCAGAGCGACCGAACTGGCGATGTAGAACGAAGACCAGTGATCGCCGCCATGCACCTCGAGCCACTTCTGCTTCGAGCTCGCTTGCGTGAACCCTTCGATATTGCCTCGCAGATGCAGGCCGAGCCCTCCCCAATTGCCCGCCGAGAGGAGCGGTACGTCAACGCAGTCCCATCGTCCCGACCGCGCCTCGAAATACGAGTCCGGGAGGGGTCGGCTCGTCAGTTCGTGCCCAAGGTCCACTCGGTTAGAGCGAAGAGTCTCGTCATCCAGTGTCTCCGGACCCGCAACCAGCTCACTTGTCACGCGACTGCGCGGCCCGCGGTCACCGGCGCCGTGCTGGACGTTCACGACCTGCGGTCCGTACCAGGACTTCCACAACGCCGTGCAAGGGATGCCACCGTGGCGCACTGCGTCCCGATAGATGTCGGCTGCACCTTCCCAGACACAGATCGCCGACAGCGACGGAGGACGGCGCGATGCAGTGAACCACTGGTTCACGCCGTAGTAGGAGATCCCGTTCATGCCGACCTTGCCGCTGCTCCATGGCTGTGCTGCAGCCCAAGCAATCGACTCGCAAATGTCGCTGATCTCTCGCTCTGACCAGGGATCCAACAATCCGGGCGAGCGACCGGCGCCGCGGCTGTCGATGCGGATGCACACATAACCATCGCACACCCATTTCTCGGGGTCGACCGTCTCCCAGTTCTGGTACCGGCCACTGGATCCCTCTGCCACATCGGGGTGGCTGCGGACCATGCCCTCCCAAGCAGCCGGATAGCCCTCCTGGAAGGCCAGTCCTTTGCCGTAGGGTCCATAGCTCAGCAGTACGGGATAGCGCCCTTCCTCCACCGGACGAAAAACATCGGCACGCAGAACCGTTCCATCATCCATCGTGATGGGGACGTCCCAGTCCACAACGATGGCGTCGATGATCGCGGCAGCTTCAGTCTCTTTCATTGGGTTCATTGCGTCGTCCTTTTTTGTCTTTCCATGCCGGCAAGAATAGGAATTGCATGCCCGCTCGGGAAATACTGTCGTGGCATGGCTGGCATGCCCTGGACAGTGGCGTGTATGCGATGGGCGGAAAGGCAAAAAAAAGCGGGCGACCAAAAGGTCGCCCGCTGTATTCGGACTCGAAACTCTCAAGTCTGGATGTTCAACGACCTGATGAGCGGCCGCCACTGCGCCTCGTCTGCCGCAACCTGACGCGCAAATTCCTGGGGCGTGCTCGGAGTCGGCTCTATCCCCCTCGCAAGCAACTTCGAACGCACGTCCGCGTCGCGCAGATAGTCGCTCGCGCATAGCGCCCATTGATCCAGCACCGAGCGAGGCGTCCCTTTCGGCGCAAACAACCCGAGCCACACCCCGAGTACCAATTTGAGTCCGGTCTCAGTGAGTGTCGGGACATCAGGCAACTGTGACAGGCGCTTGCTGGTTGCCACCGCCAGCGGACGAACCCTTCCAGCGTCGATGAGGCCGCCGGCTGACGCCACACTGTCCGCGAGAAAGTCGATTTCTCCGGCAACCAGCGCCTGCAAGGCCTGCGGTGTTCCCTTGTACGCGACAGGCGTCGCCTTCGCGCCAACGGTCCGCAGGTAGAGCTCGCCGATCAGGTGCGACATCGAGCCGGGCCCGATCGTGCCGTAGTTCAACTTGCCTGGATTTGCCTTGAGCGCTTCGGCAAGCTCCTGCGCCGTGTGGTACTTGGAATTGGCCGGCACAACCAGGAGCCCGTCGATCCGACCGATTCCCGTGAGCGGCTCAAAGTCGGTTGTCCCGCTATAGGGGGACTTCATGGTGACGGCGGGTCCCGTCACGATCGATGTCGTCGAGCCGTACAGCAGCGTGTAGCCGTCCGGTGCAGCTCGCTGGGCGAGCTGCGTGCCGATAATGCCGCTTGCGCCGGGGCGATAGTCCATGACGAGCGGCTGACCAGTCGCCTTCTGCATCGAGATGCCGATCTCTCGCGCTTCCGCATCCCCCGGCGATCCAGGGGGAAAGGGGAAAATGAGCGTTACCGGACGGTGCGGATAGCCGTTGCCGCCCTGCGCGCGCAGTTGGGTTCCCAGCATCGACGCCAGCGACCCGGCGATCATGTTTCGCCTGTTCATACGACTGTCTCCTCTAGTAGTAATTAGACTGGAGAAGAGGTTAGCAACGAGGCAATGGCGGCGGAAATGCTTTCTCGGCATGGCGACCATGCCGATCCCGGTGTCACGTCAAGGCAGGCGAGCAACGTCCGTCCCTGACGGGATGAACCCCTTCAGTCTGGCAAGTGGCCAGCGACCGCCTGATATCTGCTCATGGGCGACTTGCCGCAGCATGAGTTGCATGCGCTGGCCCGCAACGGACAAACCTTGTTCGCGGCCTTTTATCAGAAGCCAGGAGATCATCACGTCCTTGATGGGTGCCATGGAGATGGCACCACGCTCAAGCAGGTCGCTCCCGGAGCACACCGGCAGGGTCGTGAACCCCAAGCCCGATTCCACCGCCCTCAACACCAGTTGCCGAGTGTTGACCTCCATCGCAATGTTGAGGCGCAAATTCCGTTCGGCCATCGCGCTTTCCACGATCATGCGTCCCACATTCGGGCGGCTCATCGCAACCATCGGCCGATCGACAAGATCTTCCAGGGCCAACGGCTTGTCCATGGAAAGACCTGATTCGGCTGGGCCGATCAGACACATTGGCTCTTCGATGAAAGGGAAGGCCTCAAGACTGGCGAGGGGTTCCCCGGAGGCGACCACTGCCAGGTCGGCCCTGCCCTGTGCGACCATTGACCAGGCGTCGAGCACTCCGCTTGATCCTTCGAATACCCTCAGCAAGACGTTAGGAAAACTGGTCCTGAATCGCTGTACGACCGGAAACGCGAGCAACTCCGACATGGACGGAGGCAGCGCGATCGTGAGCTCACCGCTGGCGTCACCGGACCGATCTCGGACCTCGGAGCGGACCCGATCGAAATGGCGCAGCAGTTCGACGGCACTTCCGCGAAGACATTCCCCAGCCTCCGTAAGCGTGATACCACGTTCGGAACGGTGTAGCAGCGTCGCATCGAGGTCTTCTTCGAGCGAGCGCATCTGACGCGACAGCGCCGGCTGGGCGATGTGCAAGACCTCCGCAGCGCGCGTCACGCTGCCGAGTTCGGCGATTTGGAGAAAGTAGCGCAGTTGCCTAACGTTCATGGCTTCACAAGAGCCGTGCGTCGGTGGTACCGAGGGGCGGCATTGCGCGCTGGCGGCGCAACCTAAGACGGGGGCCGACTGCAGTTTACTCTGCAACAGCTGCAGCGTGCCCAGACCGTCCCCCCGTCAATCAAAGGTTCTGACTGGCGAAGCCATCGGCCGGGGCGCTGGCCAGGAATGCGCGAGCGATGCTGAGCTTTTGGGACCATCACAATTGTCCGCCGCGTGCGCGAGCTTCGAAGAGCGCTCCGATCCTTTCTGAGTCGGCGCACCCGGGGAACAGGCTGCCCCCTCCTCCCCCCTCCTCCCCCCTCCTCGCCGGTACCTAAGTCTCAGGAACAAGTCTCGCCGTACGCGCGGTTCAACCCGCGGATGCGACCGTCGCGAAGCTCCTCGCAAGCTCCGGCATGTTCGTCGCCGTCTTTGACCTCGCTCCGATCGCATGTCGCAACCTGCTCGCGCGCCGATGCCCGCGGCGCTGACGGCGGCTACTTCGCGGTGCGCCACGATGACGGCTCTTCGGGAGACGACACCCATAGCCCACCACTGACAGGAGTCCTCACCCTCAATTGTTAAGCTTTGCATATCGTCGACAAGTCTCGGAAGAAGTGCGACCCACGATCTCTTGCCCCGCCCAGCCAGCGCCATGCCCGCCCGCATTCCCCCCTCCAGATCAGCGCCTACACGGCCACCTCGGCCGTCGGCGTCGGCAAGGAGCCGCTTGCCGAAGCGCTCGAACATTCGCGCAGCGGCCTGCGCGCCAACGACTTCGGCCCCGCGCCGCTGCCGACCTGGATCGGCCGCGTCGACGGCCTCGAAGAGCTCCGCCTGCCCGATGCCCTCGCGCACTGGGACTGCCGCAACAACCGGCTGGCCTGGCTCGGCCTGCAAGCCGACGGCTTCCTCGAGGCCGTGGCCGAGGCGCGCGGGCGCCATGGCGCGGCGCGCATCGCGCTGATCCTCGGCACCTCGACCTCGAGCATCGGTGAGGCCGAGCTTGCTTATACCCAACTCGACGCCAGCGGCGCCTTTCCGCCCGCACAGCGACGCCCCAAGGTGCACACGCCGCATTCGCTCGCGATGTTCGTGCAGGAAGTGCTGGGCCTCGAGGGGCCGAGCGAGACCATCTCCACCGCCTGCTCGTCGAGCGCCAAGGTGTTCGCCTCGGCCGAGCGGCTGATCCGCCTGGGCCTGGTCGACGCGGCCGTGGTCGGCGGCGTCGACACGCTGTGCGGCAGCGTGCTGTTCGGCTTCAACTCGCTCGAGCTGGTGTCCGGCGGGCCGTGCCGGCCCTTCGATCCGGACCGCGACGGCATCAGCCTGGGCGAGGCCGCGGGCTTCGCGCTGCTCGAGCGCGCCGACGCGGCTTCCGCCACAGGATTGCAGCTGCTGGGCTACGGCGAGGCCAGCGACGCGCACCACATGTCGACGCCGCATCCCGAGGGCCTGGGCGCCGAGCGCGCGCTCGACGAGGCGCTGGCGCGCGCCGGCCTCGCGCCCGAGGCGATCGACTACATCAACATGCATGGCACCGCGAGCCAGAAGAACGACGAGGTCGAGGGCGCGCTGGTGGCGCGCCGCTTCCCGGCGCGCACGCATGCGAGCTCGACCAAGGGCTTCACGGGCCACACGCTGGGTGCCGCGGGCATCGTCGAGGCGGTGATCAGCCTGCTGGCGATCGAGCGCGGCCTGATGCCGGGCACGGTCAACTCGGCCGCGCTGGACCCGGGCTTCGGCCCGCAGATCCGGCTCGCGCCGGCGCACGGCGAGGTGCGCTACGCGCTCTCCAACTCCTTCGGCTTCGGCGGCAACAACTGCGCGCTGGTGTTCGGTAAGGCGGCGCAGGCATGAGCGCCGCCCCAGGCCGCCCCAAGCAAGCTCGGACCGCGGTGCGAAGCACGAAGGTACTTCCATGAGCACCACGCCGACGATCTACATCGAGGGCCTGGCCTTCTGGAGCCTCACCCGCTCGGCTGGGAGGCCGCGAGCGGCCTACCGCGGCGAGGGCGTGCTCGCCAGTCCGCCGACGCTGGTGCTCGAGGGGGAGACCACGGCGATCCACGGCTCTGGCTACTAAGCAGACGCTTGCACCTCGGCAATTCATGACATACGCCAGCTAAACTGTATTTAGCCAATTTGGGAATGTTCATGCTCAATGTCACCTCGGCCGAAGCACAAAATCGCTTCGGGCAACTGCTGGGCTCTGCTCAACGCGAGCCCGTCGCCATCACCCAACGCGGCCGTCCCGCGGCTTACATCATTTCTCCTCAAGAGATAAATGAATTGCAGGAAGCTCCCCGTGCACGCGGCGAGGAACGGATCCAGCAACAGCGCCATTGGGCCGATGCATGCGCTGACGGCTGGAACGCCGTACAGGCCCAGTGGGGCTCTTTCGCAGACGAACACTCGCCCCTCTGAGGCATGGCGCAGTTCGATCTGCATCGAAACAGCGGCGAACAACAGCGCGCCATCCCCTATGTCTTGGGAAACTACAGATAGGTGTCCACAAGGCCCACCTAGAGCGTTCGCGTGACTCTCAGGGCACCTCGATCAATCGACCGGAGGCCGCGCCCTGCGTCTAGCGCACACCGAACAGACGTGGCGCTCGCAATTAGCGCGAAGCATGGGTACGCCGATCCTGGCGTTCGACACCGACGGCAAGGACTTGTTCCCGTGACCTAGCGCTGCGCAGCTTGCAGGAAGTCGTCGTCGGAAAGAGTCTCAAACAGCGATCGAGCCGCCATCCACGAAGAGTTCAATGCCGGCAATGTAGCTGCTCTCATGTGATGCAAGGAACAGCACGGCGCGCGCGATCTCGTCTGGCTGACCCAGGCGACCGAGAGGCACGACCTGCTTCAGCATGTCTTCGACGCCCGGTCGCGAATCAAGGTAGCTACGCATCAGGCTGGTCTCAGTGCCGCCCGGCGATACCACGTTGACGCGGATTCCGCGCTCCTTCAGGTCGGCCGTCCAGGTTCGCGCGAACGAACGCACTGCCGCCTTGCTCGCGTTGTAGAGCGTTTGGTCGGGAAAGCCTTTACTGCCGGCGACCGAGCCGTTCAGGATGACTGCGGCGCCAGCAGTCATCAGTGGCAATGCCTTCTGCACGGTAAAAAGCACGCCACGTACATTCAAGTCGAATAGGCGGTCAAAGCCGGCTTCGTCAATCGTGCCCAGCGGGCGCGGCTCGCCCTCGGCGATGCCAGCGTTGGCAAACACAACATCCAGCTTGCCGCTCTCGCGCTGAATGCGCTCGTAGAGGCGATCGAGGTCGGTGAGGTTCGCGGCATCTCCCTGTACGCCGATAGCACCGTTGCCAATTTCCCGGACGGCGTCGTTGAGTCGCTCCTGTCTGCGTCCGGTGACGTAGACCCGCGCGCCCTCTGCGGCGAAGAGCTTGGCAGTTGCCAGTCCGATGCCTTCGCTGCCACCGGTAATCGCTACAACTTTGTCTATAAATCGCTTGCCCATGCGTACCTCATCTCTAAAGTGGAGTATTCCTCCACTTATTATATGGAGGAACCATCCACTTTTGAAGCGGAGCTATCATCCACTTGTAACCAAGACCGGATATGAAAGAAAGTCCTGCCACCGATGAGGCGCCACTACGCGCCGATGCAGCGCGCAATCGGGAGCGTATCCTTGCAGCTGCCGAAGAGGTGTTTCTCGAGCGTGGTGCTGATGCCTCGCTCGACGATGTTGCCAAGCGTGCGAAGGTGGGGGATCGGGACGCTTTATCGCCGCTTCCCGACGCGCGAGGCCCTGCTTGCCGCACTGAGCGATGAGCGCCTGTTGTCGCTCGCAGCGGCGAGTCGAGCCGCAGACCCTGCGCCCGAACCCACAGCCTCCATACGCGCTTTCGTTCGAGCGCTCGTGATGCATGCCAGCCACTATCACGGACTAGCTGCATCGCTGGGCGCGGTACTTAAAAGCGGCACTCCCGGCTGCAAAGCGGGGAGCGATGAGGGTCTGCGGCTGCTCCAGCGTGCGCAAGAAGCGGGAGCGATTCGCGAGGATCTGTCCCTGGACGATCTGTTGTGCATGGTCACGGCGATCTCTCTTGCTGTCGAGCAGTCCCACAGCGGAAAAGCGCGTATCGCGCACTTGGTAGATCTGTTCTTTGACGGAATTGGGTTGCACCGAGCTGACGATCAACTGCTCCCCGAAAAAGTCGCGAACTAACCGATCCAGTCCTGGACGTGCTCAAAATGGTGAGCACAACCGAATCTTCACGCTGGCGGTAATTCCGGGCGGGCGTTGATTTCGATCGAGTTGGTCGAGTGGCACTCTAGAAACAATCCCATTGAATCTCGACGGCGCATCATTGCGCCAGCAACTTCTTTTGCCGCGGCTCTTGTATCAGCCAGTCAGCTTCCTTGAATCAACATCCATCGCATGTTCACTTCCTCGTCGTGCAAGGTATGTAGCGGATAAATCTCGAGCCTGCATCCGAGCGCGCGTCTGAGGTGCCCCGTCGGCGCTGAACTCCGCACAGCAACCAGACCATCGCACCAATCGCATCAGCGGAAACGAAGTTGCCCGAGGTCGACCCCAGCCGAGGACATTCCGCGTGAAGGCTTGGCTCAAAGGTTCGAGAGCGATGCCGAGGCATTTTGAGGTGCCGCAGACGGTGAGTACTGCAAGCATGTCTGACGCCCGTAACTCCCGCAGGACCGAACCCTCGACAAAAGACGTGGTGACGTCTGGCCACTCCTTTTCATCGCAAAAGGTACACCATTACATCGACGAAAGTCGCCCTGCGCGGCGCATACAAGAAAAACTACGTGCGGATGCTCGTCCTCAAGCGCAGCTGTTCTGCCGCCCGGTGGAAGCTCCCTTGCTCCTGCACTGCGACAAATGCCCTCAGTACGAAATACTCGGCTTCTCGCATGGCGGGTCCCGCTGATGTGCGGCTGAGCATATCTGAGCGGAGATGAACCACGATCCTTGTGCCCCTTGAAGCCGCTGCCAAGGATATCGTGTCGTAGTTCCCTGGCCCAAGCTGCCCGAAGTACTTGCAGGCCTTACAGCAAGGCTTACAGAGAAGGCATCCAGGGCAACGGCGCCAAAGCCGCGGGATCGATGCCGCACGTCGATCACCGCCGCAAGCCCGCTGCACGACGCCTCGTCCAGCGCGTCCGGCGGATCACGGTGGCGGTCGACTGGCAGACCCAGGCATCCGAAGTTGCGGGCGATCTCCGCAAAGTCCCGCTGGATGAATTTGGTAGCAGTCCTGCATCCGCTCGCCATCGATCTGCGCCTTGCGCAAGCTCGTGAGTCCTTGCGCGAGGCAACCGTTGTTGTTGCCGACCATGATCGTGTTCAAGGCGCGCGATTTGCTCCTCGAATCGGGGGACGATGCCGAAGGCCTTGGGGTCGAGCGCCCCCTCGAGAGAGCTCTCGGCAAGCCGGCCGACGTCGACCGCGCAGATGGCTGGTGGGCTTCGGCCGGTTCCTGGAGAGCAGGCCGGCAGCTTTCTTCAAAGAGCGCTAGATGACGTCACGCGATGTGGCAAATGGGATTGCCACAGGCTCGCTGGAAGGACGTTCGCCACGCTCAATCGAGCAGTTCTTCCAACAGCCTGGCGCCATCGGTCCCACGCTTGCAACGGCTCCATAGCCGATCGAACAGCTGCACGTGCAGGTCGACAGCCTCCTTCGCGGAAGTGATCATCGCCACGCCCACGTCCAGGTTCGGCAATTCGCCGATCCGAAAGGGACTCGTGCCGAGAACCACCGCATCGGATTGGTAGAACAGCTGGAATGCCACGTTCGGCACCACGTTTTCAACCAGGCCGATCTGGATGCCCAGCGGTTCCGTGCGCATCAGCCTGGCCAGGTGTTCCACCTGGCGCTGAGCTGCCTGCCTGCGCTTCGCGACCGTGGCAGCCGGCAGTCCAAGGCGCCCGACCAAACCTAGGGTCAGCAGTCGCCGCAGCTCCTCGAGCGAATAGAGACAGGTGATCGACGGCGAGTGCTCGCGGGCCTGGATCCGACGCTGCCCGAGGGTCTCCAGCAGCGCGGTCCCGCGGTCGCTTCGGGCACCAGCGCGCACGCGGCTGACGGGCGCTTCCGCCTCCTCGATCATGAGTGCAAGGTACTCGTCGTACTCCTCGGTGGTCAACAGGTATGACAGCGGACTGAAGAGCGCGACGATGTGACTCGCATTCTTCTCGAGCTGCTGCATGCGTGCCTGGTAGCTCGCGGCGTTCGCGTGGTACTCGGCCCCCGCCCCGAGCAGCGAGGCCAGACTGGTACCGAGGATGGAGGCGATGTTCTGGATCACGTCGATCTTGACGATCTCCCCTTGCTCGATGCGATAGAGCGCGGCACGCGACACCCCCAGTCGCGCAGCGAGCTCGTCTGCGTTGTAACCAGCACCAAGTCGGTAGGCACGCACCCGCGCGCCGATGTCGGCCAAGTCAAAGGCCATACGGCTGCCTCGTTGTTTCAAAAATTAGACATCCGCTCATTATCGACCGTGTCGCTCCCCAGTGCGCGGCGCCTCTGCATCCAGGGGCGGGAGCCACGGCTGACACGCGACTCCCTAGGGATAGCCCTATGTGAGTCCAAAAGGTTTAGAACCAATAATTGGATATTGTCTCAAAATTTAGTCACTCTTGCAGCGGCATCCCCTCTCATGATCGAACACACGACGCCAGCCTCGCCGCGCTGGCGACAACGCCCACCCGGCTCCAACTGGGGCGACTTCGGCCCCGACGACCAGGCGGGCCGGATGAATCTGCTGACGCCGAGCAAGGTCCTCGAGGGCCTGGCGGAGGTGCGCGATGGGCGCACCTTCTGCCTGAGCCTGCCGCTCGATTTCCCCGGCGGCAACGTGCTCAACGAAAAGCGCCGGCCCCCGATCCTGCGTCCCACGCTGCGCAATGGCCGGCCGAACATGAACTACAAGATGTTCACGGAGCTGCTCAACCTGACCGACGTGCTCTGTGACGACCTGGCCGTGCTTTACCTGCAGTACTCCACGCAGTGGGATTCGCTGGCGCATGTCGGCCAGATGTTCGACGCGAACGGAGACGGGGTGCCGGTGCCTGTCTTTTACAACGGCTACCGTGCGCACATCGACATGATCGGCCCGGAAGACCCCGCGGATGCGGGGCCGCCGATCGCGGGCGTGACGCACTCCACTTCGCATGCCAAGGCGCTGGGCATCGAGAACATGGCCGAGCGCTGCGTGCAGGGCCGCGCGGTGATGATCGACCTGCGCGCGCACCTGGGCGACGACCGCGTGAACGTCGGATACGACACCCTCATGCGCATCCTGGATGCCGACCGCGTCGAGGTGGAGAGCGGCGACATGGTGTGCCTGCACACCGGTTACGCGCAGCGCCTGCTCGACATGAACCGGCAGCCGGATGCCGCGGTGCTGGACCGCAGTTGCGCGGTGCTGGATGGGCGCGACGAGCGGCTGCTGCAATGGATCACAGACTCGGGCCTGTCCGCCCTGATCGCGGACAACTACGCGGTCGAAGCCCAACCCGCGCGCGCCTTCGACGGATGCTGCGCGGCACTGCCGCTGCACGAGCATTGCCTGTTCAAGCTGGGCGTGCACCTGGGCGAGCTGTGGCACCTCACGCCGTTGGCCGATTGGCTGCGCGCGCGCGGGCGCAATCGCTTTCTGCTGACGGCGCCTCCCTTGCGGCTTCCCGGCGCGGTCGGCTCCCCGGCCACACCGGTCGCCACGGTCTGACGGCCCATGAACTACAAGTTCGACTTCAGCAGCGTCGCGGCATTCTGGCCGGACTTCCTGCACGGCGCCTGGCTCACGATCCAGCTCTCGTTCGCGGCCACGCTGCTAGGCTTCGTGCTCGGCTCGCTGTGCGCGATCGGCCGCCGCAGCCAGCTCGCGTGGCTGCGGCGCACCTGCGGCATCTATGTGGAAGTGATCCGCAACACGCCGCTGCTGGTGCAGGTCTTCCTCTTCTACTTCGGCTTCGCGAGCCTCGGGCTGACGATGCATGCCGCGGTCGCATCGCTGCTGGTCCTCGTGATCAACGTCGGCTCTTACACCACTGAGATCATGCGCGCCGGTTTCGAGTCGGTGCATCCGGGCCAGATCGAGGCCGCCGAATGCCTCGGCCTTTCGCGCATCCAGACCTACTGGTACGTGGTGCTCCAGCCGGCCATGGAGCGCGTCTACCCGGCCCTGACCAGCCAGTTCATCCTGCTCATGCTGGCCACCTCGATCATGTCGCAGATCTCGGCCGAGGAACTCACCGCCGTCGCGAACCGCGTGCAGTCGATGACCTTTCGCGCCTTCGAGACCTACCTCGTGGTCGCCTGCTGCTACCTCCTGCTGTCGCTCGCGATGCGTGCCGGGTTCTGGCTCCTGGGCCTCCTCATCTTCCCTCGTCGACGCAGGCTCGGCACCGCGATTTGAGTCGACCCGATGAACAACGAATTCAACACCAACCACCTGCTCTTCCTGCTCCACGGCGCAGCCTGGACGCTCGGCCTGTCGGCCACCGGCTTCGTGGGCGGCGGTCTGCTCGGGTTCCTCGTGGCCCTGGGCCGCATCGCGCCCAGCCGGCTGTGCCGCGGACTCGTGGGCATCTACGTGCAACTGATCCAGGGAACGCCGCTGCTGATCCTGATGTTCCTGGCGTACTTCGGCCTCGGCATCATGGGCTTCGACGTTCCACCGCTCGCGGCCGCCGGCCTGGCGATGACGATCTACACCAGCGCCTACCTCGGGGAGATCTGGCGCGGTGCGCTGCAGTCCGTGCCCCGGACGCAGTGGGAAGCCGCCGAGTGCCTGTCCTTCAGTGCCTCGCAGCGCCTATTCCTGATCATCGTGCCCCAGGCCCTGCGCATCGCCACGCCGCCAACGGTCGGCTTCCTCGTGCAGATCGTGAAGAACACCTCGCTGGCTTCGGTGGTGGGTTTCATCGAGCTCGCGCGGGCCGGCCAGGTCATCAACAACGCCCTGTTCGAACCCTTCCTGGTGTTCTCGATCATGGCGCTCCTGTACTTCGCACTGTGCTACCCGCTCTCGCTGTGGGCACACGCGCTCGAAACGCGCCTGCGCGTCGGTCGACGCGCCTCTCCTGGAACCTGAGACATGAACGACAACACAGCACTGGTTCGACTGGACCAGGTTCGGAAAAGCTTCGGCACGGCGAGGGTGCTCGATGGCGTGTCCTTCGACGTGCACCGCGGCCAGGTCGTGGCCATCATCGGCCGCAGCGGCTCCGGCAAGAGCACGGCGCTGCGCTGCATCGACCGCCTCGAGACCATCGATGGCGGCGAGATCACCGTGTGCGGCCAGTCGCTGAGCAGCGCCTCGCTGGACCTGCGCCGCCTGCGCCGCGAGGTCGGCATCGTCTTCCAGAGCTACAACCTCTTTCCGCACCTCACAGTGGCCCAGAACGTCTCGCTCGCGCTCAGGAAGGTGCGCGGCAAGTCCGCCGCCGAAGCCACCGACATCACCGATCGCGTGCTGCGCCAGGTCGGCATGCACGACAAGGTGCAGGCCTATCCCGAGCAGCTTTCGGGCGGGCAGCAGCAGCGCGTGGCCATCGCCCGGTCCCTGGCGATGGAACCGCAGCTGATGCTCTTCGACGAGGTGACCTCCGCACTGGATCCGCAATTGACGGGCGAGGTGCTGCAGGTCATGGAATCGCTCGCCAGGCGCGGCATGACCATGATCCTCGTGACCCATGAGATGGCATTTGCCGCCAAGGTGGCGGACAAGATCGTCTTCATGCATGCCGGACGGGTGCATGAGATGGGCGGCGCGGACATCCTGGCCGCACCCGCACACCGGAGCTCGCGCAATTCGTCGGCAACGGACTCTGACCTGCACCGTCCCTCTTTTCTTCCCCATCCACATCCACATCAGGAGACATGACCATGATCAAGCCAACCCTCGGGCGCATCGCGCTGGCTTTCTCGCTACTGGCCGCCGCGGGCGCAGCACAGGCCGATCTGCTCGACAACATCAAGCAGGCCAGGAAGCTGCGCGTCGCCATCGAGCTGGCGCTGCCGCCCTACGGCATGACCAACGACAAGATGCAACCCTACGGCTCCGATGTGGAGACCGCGCAGCTCCTGGCGAAGGACCTCGGCGTAGAACTGGAGATCGTTCCGGCCACCGGTCCCACACGCATCCCGTTCCTGCAGACCAACAAGGCGGACCTCGCGATCGCCACGCTGTCGATTAGTCCCGATCGCCAGAAGGTAATCGACTTCTCCGTGCCGTACTCGGTCGTGCAGATCGTGGTCGCCGCGCCCAAGTCGATGAACATCAAGAGCTATGGCGACCTCGTCGGCAAGAAGATCGCCATCACCCGCGGCAACGTGCAGGAGATGGAGCTCGTGCAGAAGGCCGTGGGCGCGCAGATCGTGCGCTACGACGATGACGCGACGCTGGTGACCGCCGGCGTGAGCGGGCAGGCGCCGATCGTTTCCACCGCGACCACCCTGCTGCAGGCGATCCAGACCAAGGCGCCCGGCAGGGAACTCGAAACCAAGTTCGTCGTGAAGGAGTTCAACCTGGGCATCGGCATGCGCAAGGAAGAACCCAAGCTCCTGGCGTGGATCAACGACTGGGTCAAGGTTAACCGCGCCAATGGCAAGCTCAACGAGATCTTCAAGAAGTATCACCACAGCGAACTGCCGCCGCTGCCCGCGCAATGAGCGCCGTTCACGAACTGCGCATCTACCACTGCGCCCAGGGTCGCCTCGCGGCACTGCACCGACGCTTCGAGGAAGCCACGCTGCCGCTGTGGCGCCGCCACGGCATCGAGGCGGTGGGTTTCTGGACCACCGAGGTCGGCCCGAGCAACCAGGCGCTGACGTTCATGATCCGCTGGGACAGCCTGGCCGCGCGCGAACGCATCTGGAGCGCGTTCTCCAACGATGCGGAATGGCTGGCCGCGCGGGAGCGCTTCGAGTCCGAAGGGCCCATCGTCGCGCGCATCGAGAACCAGTTGCTCGTTCCCACGCGCTACTCGCCGCTGCAGTGAGGACCAGCGAATGACTGATCGCCATGGCCTCGCGCCGACTGCCTCGTTCTCGGCCGCGCCGCGTGTGATACGACTGCATCCCGAAGACAACGTGGTGGTCGCGCTCGACCAGCTGCTGTCGGGCACGCTCGTGCGCGGCGAGAACGTGGTCGTCTCCGGACTGGTTCCGCCCGGCCACAAGATGGCAACCCGCGAGATCGCCGTGGGCGAGGTCGTGCGCCGCTATGGCCAGATCATCGGCTTCGCCAGCGTGGCGATCCGCGCGGGCCAGCATGTGCATACGCACAACGTGACGATGGGCGAGTTCAGCCGCGACTACGCGCACGCGGCCGAGACCCGGGCCACCCCGGCCGCCTCGCAGCCAGCCACGTTCCAGGGGATCGTGCGCAAGGACGGGCGCGTCGGCACCCGCAACTACATCGGCATCCTGACGACGGTCAATTGCTCCGCCACCGTTGCGCGGGCCATCGCCGACCGATTTCGCCGCGACATTCATCCGGATGCCCTGGGCGCCTACCCCGACATCGACGGCGTCGTGGCGCTGACTCATGACGCGGGGTGCGCCATCGATGCGAAGGGTGAAGGCCTGCGGATCCTGCAACGCACGCTGGGAGGCTATGCCTGCCACCCTAACTTCGCCGCGGTGGTCGTCGTCGGACTGGGCTGCGAGACCAATCAGATCTCCAAGCTGCTGGCCAGCCAGGGATTGACGCATGACGATCGCGTGCACAGCTACACCATCCAGGACGTGGGCGGGACCACGAACGCCGTCGAGCGCGGCGTGGGTCTGGTGCGCAGCCTCCTGCCGTCGGCCAACGCCGTGCAGCGGCAGAGCGTTCCCGCGAGCCATCTGGTGGTGGGCTTGCAGTGCGGCGGCTCGGACGGTTATTCCGGCATCTCGGCCAACCCGGTGCTGGGTGCCGCCGTGGACCTGCTGGTACGGCATGGCGGCACCGCGATCCTGTCGGAGACGCCGGAGATCTACGGAGCCGAGCACCTGCTCACGCGACGCGCGCGCGCGCCGGACATCGGCCGCAAGCTGGTGGCGCGCATCCAGTGGTGGGAAGAATTCTGCGCGCGCAACGGCGCGGAGATGAACAACAACCCGTCCGCGGGCAACAAGGCCGGCGGGCTCACCACGGTCCTCGAGAAATCGATGGGTGGCATCGCCAAGGGCGGAACGACCTCGCTCAACGAGGTCTACGAATATGCGCAGCCGGTCGCCGCCAAAGGGCTGGTCTTCATGGACACCCCGGGCTACGACCCCGTGTCCGCCACCGGGCAGGTCGCCGGCGGAGCGAACCTGATCTGCTTCACCACCGGCCGCGGCTCGGCCTACGGTTGCGCGCCATCGCCGTCGATCAAGCTCGCGACCAACACCGCCCTGTGGGAGCGGCAGGCCGACGACATGGACTTGAACTGCGGGACCGTGCTGTCCGGCGAGCGCTCGATCGCCGAGCTCGGCGAGGAGCTGTTTCGCATGATGCTGTCGGTTGCCTCCGGGGAGCGCTCGCGCAGCGAGCAGCACGGCTATGGCCAGAACGAATTCGTGCCCTGGCAGATCAGCGTGGTCACCTAGGCGCCGGCTGCATTCCTTACTTCAGCCATCTTTCTCGAATTTTCCGAATACCGATCGAATGGAACGGCATGACGCTTGATCCTGTTTCCTCCCCGCCCCTGACACTTGCAGCCTCCGCAGTGCTGCCGGACGACGGCTACGCAGGCACCCTCGTCGGGCGCGCCTGGCTGACCGGCGAGGTGCCCGGTCCCGCGGTGGTCGCGATCCGCGCTGACGGGGTCTATGACCTGTCGAGCGCCTTCCCGACGATGTCCACCTTGCTCGATGCCGACGACCCGGCACGGCGGGTGCGCGAGACCGCCGGATCGCGCATCGGAAGCCTCGAGGAACTGCTGTCGAACAGCGTCCACCCTGGATGCGACATGCGCCGCCCCTACCTTCTGGCGCCATGCGACCTGCAGGTCATCAAGGCCGCGGGCGTAACGTTCGCGGCCAGCCTGATCGAGCGCGTGATCGAGGAGCAGGCCGGGGGCGATCCATCGCGCGCGGAAGAGGCCCGCGCGCAGGTGCGCGAGACCGTCGGCGACGACCTGTCGCTCATCAAGCCCGGCTCCGAGCAGGCCATGGCGCTCAAGCGCCTGCTGCAGGAACGTGGCGTGTGGTCGCAATACCTCGAGGTCGGCATCGGCCCGGACGCCGAAGTGTTCACCAAGGCGCCGGTACTGTCCGCCGTCGGCACGGGCCAGGAGATCGGCATCCGCAGCGACTCGGCCTGGAACAACCCGGAGCCTGAAGTCGTGCTGGCAGTCAGCAGCCAGGGTGCGATCGTTGGTGCCACGCTCGGAAACGACGTCAACCTGCGCGACATCGAAGGTCGCAGCGCCCTCCTGCTTGGAAAGGCCAAGGACAACAACGCCTCGTGCGCGATCGGTCCGTTCATCCGGCTCTTCGACGCATCCTTTGGGCTGGATGCCGTTCGTGGCGAAACGGTGCATCTGACCGTGCGAGGGCCCGAGGGTTTCGAGCTGGCTGGCATCAGCTCAATGTCGCAGATCAGCCGAGATCCGCTGGACCTGGTGGCGCAGACCATGGCGGCTCACCAGTATCCCGATGGCTTCATGCTTTTTCTCGGCACCTTGTTCGCCCCCATTCAGGATCGTGCGCAGCCAGGCAGCGGCTTTACCCACCATGTCGGCGACGTGGTGAGCATTCGCAGCGCGCGACTGGGCGAATTGCGCAATCGCGTCGCTCACAGCGAGGACGCGGCGCCATGGCGGTTCGGCCTGCGCGCCTTCATCGCCAACCTCGCGCGCCGCGGACTCCTCGCCCACGATCTTTGAAGAAACGAAGAAGCATGCAGAACCACGACAACCTGATCGGCGGCGAATGGCGCGCCGGCGCGAGCTACAGCCCCAACGTCAACCCCAGCAACCTCGGCGACGTGCTGGGCCACTACACCCAGGGCGACGCGAGCCATGTCGAAGCGGCCGTGGCCGCCGCCACCGCCGCCTTCCCGGCCTGGGCCACGGGCAGCGTGCAGGCACGCTCCGACGCGCTCGACAAGATCGGCAACGAGATCCTCGCGCGCAAGGAGGAACTCGGCACGCTGCTCGCGCGCGAGGAAGGCAAGACCCGCGCCGAGGGCATCGGCGAGGCCACGCGCGCGGGCCAGATCTTCAAGTTCTTCGCTGGCGAGTGCCTGCGCCTGTCGGGCGAGCTGCTGCCCTCGGTACGCCCCAACATCGGCGTGGAGATCACGCGCGAGCCCGTGGGCGTGGTCGGCCTGATCACGCCGTGGAACTTCCCGATCGCCATTCCCGCCTGGAAGATCGCGCCCGCGCTCGCCTTCGGCAACTGCGTGGTGCTCAAGCCCGCCGACCTGGTGCCGGGCTGCGCCTGGGCGCTGGCCGAGATCATCAGCCGCTCGGGCATTCCGGCCGGCGTGTTCAACCTCGTGATGGGCCGCGGCAGCGTGATCGGCGATGCGCTGGTCAACCACCCGGGCATCCATGCGATCAGCTTCACCGGCTCGGTGGGCGTGGGCCGCAACATCGCGGTGCAGTGCGTGAAGAACGGCAAGAAGGTGCAGCTCGAGATGGGCGGCAAGAACCCGCAGGTGGTGCTCGACGACGCCGACCTCGCGCAGGCGGTGGAGCTGAGCACGCAGAGCGCCTTCTACTCGACCGGCCAGCGCTGCACGGCCTCGAGCCGGCTGATCGTCACCGAAGGCATCTACCCGAAGTTCATCGCGGCGATGAAGGAACGCATGGCGAAGATCAAGGTCGGCGACGCGCTCGCGCAGGGCACCGACGTGGGCCCGGTGTCCTCGAAGTCGCAGCTCGAGCAGGACCTGGAGTACGTCGATATCGGCAAGGCCGAGGGCGCGGTGCTGGCGGCCGGCGGCGAGCGCCTGAAGCTCGACACCGACGGCTACTACATGTCGCCGGCGCTGTTCAGCGAATCGGCCGCGGCGATGCGTATCAACAAGGAAGAGATCTTCGGCCCGGTGGCGAGCGTGATCCGCGTGAAGAACTACGAGGAGGCGCTGGCCACGGCCAACGACACCGAGTTCGGCCTGTCGGCGGGCATCGCGACCACGTCGCTCAAGTACGCCACGCACTTCAAGCGCCACAGCCAGGCCGGCATGGTGATGGTGAACCTGCCGACCGCGGGCGTGGACTACCACGTGCCCTTCGGCGGTCGTAAGGGTTCGAGCTACGGCCCGCGCGAGCAGGGGCGCTATGCGCAGGAGTTCTTCACCACGGTGAAGACGGCGTACACGCTGGCCTGAAGAGCCAAGTAGCCGCGAGTCGAGGTCGCTGTAGCGCGAGCGCGCGAAAGCGCTGAGAGCGCACCCGAGCGTCGACCTGCGCGCGGGAATTGCCCAGGCATGCCTCTCAGCGCGTCAACCTGAAAAGCATGCCGCTGCGCGGCATGTTGTCGACGGCCCGCCCCAGGCCCTCCAATCGGGTCATGAGCCCTTCAGGTCCCCGCGTTAACGTGAACAAGCGCTCGCCGACCTGATGACGCCCCAGCGCGTTTTCGGGACCAAACTTGTAGAACTTGATCACGAGCGACTGTCCCTCGGGGGTTGCCGTGCAAATGATGCGTCGATGGGTCTGGTAGCCATCGCCGTTGAGCGCGCAACTGGTGGCCCCCGCGGAAGGCCCGAGCACCAAGGTGTGGTTGATGAATGCGGCCACCCCCTCGGAGGGCGTCGAGCCGCCGATGCGGCCGAGCGATTCTTCCCAGACGTAGCGACCGTGCCATGCGGAAGAAGACGCGGTGGACGAAGCAGGGCGCGCAGCGGCTGCGCCCGACCCCGAGGGAGCCGCCGCAACGGCCAACGGCGTCACCGCAAAGTCGCTGCCTCCGCGCTGCGCGGGCCACATGCCGATCTGGAACAGCTGGCGCTCCCCGCAGGCGTTCACGCTCCAGCGTTCGAAGTGGCCCCCACGCGAGTTGGCAGACACGGCGGGCTGCACCGGCACGTAGCCGCGCGGCATCACCTCCATGCGCACCTCGGACAGCGTTTGGCAACCCTTGACCGTACGAACATGGCCTGCGATGCGGTTGAGGATGTCCGTTGCGAGTTGAGAGCTAGCGAGCGTGCGCCCCGTTGAGGCGACGTGGGTCCTCCCTGGAGAGGGTTGGCTGGACGCGGGGGGCTGCTGGGCATGAGCCGCCGTGCTCCAGACAACGAGCGCGCCGGCCCCGACGGTACCGGCAGCAAGGCGAGCAAGGTTCATCGTCGAATCCCTCCATTCGAATGATCTCGTGGCCCAGGATTGGGCTGTCAAAGATTGCGGGCCCTCTACACGGGCGCGTTGTCTGCATCGAACGCAACGCTCTGTCGGCGATTTGCCTGGAGGGGGCGTGCGGTTTCCCGGCCACCTCATGTCCGGCGCGGCTGGACTTTCAGCCGAAAAACCGCGGGAAAACCTGGGGGTCGACCAGAAAACCCCTTTAATTTCAACGACTTGCATCGCCAGGTCGACATGGCACACACGTTGCTATTCCAGAGCGCATCCCCGAGACAGAGGACGGAGACAACCATGCGACACATCCCCTTGCACAGCACTTCCACGCGGCCTGCCGGTTCGCGGCCTGAGCGCCCGCGTCCACACCCGCCTCTGCCCCTGCACTGACAAGCGCCGCAAGGCCAACGGCCCGGCTTCGCCGGGTCGCGCCGCCGCATGGCCATCCCGTCGCGCGCGAGCCCGGCCACCCGCTTCCCGCTTTTCTTCCCTGCAACCAGAACCACAACGGAGACCGAGAAAATGACCGCAAGACCCGAGATCGAGACCCGCTTTGCCAAGGCGAAAGCACCACTGCGCATCAGCACCCTGCTGGCCACCCTGATCCTTGCCGCCTGCGGCGGCGGAAGCGACGGGGGCGGTGGATTCATACCGCCCATCGCCGGCGGCGGCGGTGGTGGTGGCAATCCCACAAACCCCGGCAACCCCGACCCGGGCACGCCGCCGGCCGGGGCGACGCTGAAAGTCGGTGTGCTGTCGTCGCCGCCTCAGCTGGTGACCGGGGACGACGCACTCGTCGAGCTCGAGTTGCTAAGCGAGCAGTCGCCCGGCAGTCTGTCGGTGACGGTCGACGGGCGCGATGTCACGGCTGCCTTCGCGCCCAACCCCGCGAATGGAAGACTGGTGGGAAAGGTCACGGGACTGAAGACCGGCGCCAACGAACTGGTCGCGAGCTACGGCGGCTACAGGGCAACGCTCGCATTGACGGCCTATCCGATCACCGGTCCCGTGATCTCGGGGCCGCACGAGGAGCCCTTCGTGTGTGGCTACGAGACCTTCACGCGCATGGGCGGCCAGAAGCTCAAGTCGCTCGACGACGGCAAGTGCTCGGTCGAGACACGTGTGGACTACTACTACCGGACCACCGCGGGCACCAACACGCGCTTCGAACCCGGCAGCCTGAGCGCCTATCCGGCCAACATCGCCTACCTCACGATCGACGGCAAGCAGGTGCCGTACGTGATCCGGCTGGAGAGCGGCACCATCAACCGCGGCCTGTACCAGTCGGCGATCCTGCACGACGTGCTCAACGAGCCGCCCCCGTCCCCGACCTACCGTACCGCGGGCTGGAAAGGCGGCCTGATCTATCCGCTCGGCGGCGGCTGCCAGGGCGGCTGGTTCCAGCAGGGCAATGACTTCGGCACGCTGATCAATCCGACCTACCAAAGCCGCGGGCTCGCGGTGACCACTTCCACGCTGAACGTCTTCGGCACGAACTGCAATGACCTGCTGTCGTCCGAGACCATTGCCATGGTCAAGGAGCGCTTCATCGAAAACTTCGGCGCGCCCACCTACACCATCGGCACCGGCGGCTCGGGCGGCTCCTACCAGAGCCACCAGACCAGCGACAACTACCCCGGCCTCTTCGACGGCGTGGTGGTAAGCCAGGTGTTCGCCGACGTGACCTCGTCCACGATCTTCAAGTTGCATGACTCGCGTGTACTGAACAACTACTTCAACGACCCGGCCACCGCGGCGCTGAACTACACCGTGGCCGAGAAGCAGGCCATCTCGGGCTACCTGCAGATTGGCAACATCCCCAACATGAGCGGCAGCGCCGGCCGGCTCGATCCCACCGTGTCCTTCCCCGCTGGCGTGCCGGTGGAGAAGCGCTACAACGCCGCGACGAACCCGACGGGTGCGCGCGCCACGGTGTTCGACCACACCGTGAACGTCTACGGCAAGACCGCCGAAGGCTTCGCGCTGCGCCCGATCGACAACGTGGGCATCCAGTACGGCCTGAATGCGCTCAACGAGGGCAAGCTCGGCATCGACAAGTTCATCGACCTCAACGAGCGCGCTGGTGGCGTGGACCGCGACATGAATCGCACCACGACGCGCACCGTGGGCGATCTCGATGCGCTGACCCGGGCCTACCAGTCCGGACGCATCGTCAATGGCGCGGGGGGACTGGCCTCCACCGCCATCATCGACCTGCGCGACTACAACGACGGCACGGTGGGCGGAGACATCCACACCAAGATCCACTCTTTCTCGATGCGGGAGCGGCTGCGCCGCGCCAACGGCAACATCGACAACCACGTGATGTGGACCAAGGGCGCGGGCAGTGCCGAGGCCTTCGATGCAATGGACGTCTGGCTGCGCGCCACCAAGGCAGACCGCTCGGACCGTCCGCTCGCCCAGAAGATCGCCGCCGCACGGCCGGCCGACTTGAAGGACGCGTGCTGGAACAACGGCCTGAAGTACACGGAAGAGCAGACCGCCTTCGGCGCGAGCGCGTGCAACACCTTCTACCCGGCCGGCACGACGCCGCGCATGGCCGCTGGCGGCCCGCTGACCGACGACATCGCCAAGTGCCAGCTCAAGCCGCTGAACCCCTCGGACTACCGCGTGTTCTTCACGCCCACGCAATGGGCCCGTCTGACTGCCGCTTTCCCCGATGGCGTGTGCGACTGGACCAGGCCGGGCGTAGGCCAGCAGCCCCTGAGCGGTACCTGGCTGTCCTTCGGCCCCTCGCCGTTGAACCTGCTGTTCGACGTCACCAAGCAGATCACGCCGTCGATGCTCTGACGTCGCTGACTGGACCTGCACAGACCGCCGTCGACCTCGCGGCGGCGATCCGTGCGACCTCTTTTCTTTCCACCGGAGCCATTTCCTTGAACCGATCGATCGTCAAACGAAGCCTTGCCGCTCTTGCCGCGGCCACTGTGTCCCTGGGCGTGCACGCGCAAGATTTTCCGGGCGGCAAGCCCATCACCATCGTCGTGCCCTTCGCCGCGGGTGGCCCCACCGACCGCGTGGCACGCGACCTCGCCGAAGCGCTGCGCAAGCCGCTCGACGGCGCAACGATCGTGATCGACAACGCCGCCGGCGCAGGCAGCACCATCGGCAATGCGAAGGTCGCCCGCGCCAAGGCCGACGGCTACACACTGCTGCTCACGCACGTCGGCATGGCCACCACCCCCGTGCTCTATCGCAAGCTGCCCTACAACTACGAGACCGACTTCGAGTACCTGGGCATGATCAACGACGTGCCGATGACCGTGATCGGCAAGCCGCAGCTCGAGGCCAACAGCTTTAAGGAGCTACGGGACTGGATCGGCAAGAACGCCGGCAAGACCAATCTTGGCAACGCCGGCATCGGCTCGGCCTCACACCTGTGCGGCCTCTTGTTGCAGAGCGAACTTAAGGCAGAGATGACCACCGTGCCCTACAAGGGGACGGCACCGGCCATCGCGGACCTGCTCGGCGGCCAGATCGATCTGCTGTGCGACCAGACCACCAACACCACAGGCCAGATCGAAGCCAAGAAGGTCAAGGCCTATGCGGTCACGACGCTCAAGCGCCTGAGCACACCGGCACTGAAGGATCTGCCCACGCTCGACGAGTCGGGCCTGAAGAGCTTCCAGGTCACGATCTGGCATGGGCTGTATGCGCCCAAGGGCACGCCGGCGCCGGTGCTCAAGAAGCTCAACGACGCATTGAAGGTTGCGCTCAAGGACGCGGAGTTCATCAAGAAGGAGGAAGGCCTGGGCGCGGTGGTCGTGACCGACAAGCGCGTGGAGCCGGCGGAACACAAGAAGTTTGTACAGGCTGAAGTCGCACGTTTCGGCCCGGTCATCAAGGCTGCGGGCGTCTACGCGGATTGATGGACCCCGGTGATGTACGAGAGAACGCCGATGCAGGGTAATTCCGCCTCGGCGAATCACGAGCGCCTGCGTACGATCGTCTGCTGTTTACCTATTCCCGCAGCCCTCCGCCCCCCACTCTCGTGTCAATGCTGCTTTCGGCAGGTCGTGCCGTGCTGAAGCTGTCCGCACCGTACCGCCATGGCTTCGCCGGCTCCCCCGACGATCTGCGAGACCAGGCCGTGCTTGCGCGCTTCAAGGGCGCGACAGTCATCTCGACCACAACCCGCTGGCGCCGCTGGGCCGCGGTAGGGGCGTGGCTGTGCCTGATCGCCGCGGGTGGTGCGCTGGCGTATCTGATCGGAGAGCGCACGGGCATCCGTGCACTCCAACAAGGGACGCTGCACCGGCTCGACATCTATTCCACCAGTCTGCGCAGCGAGCTCAGCCGCTACGAGTATCTGCCGCAGGTCGTTGCACTCAGCCCGGACGTGCTCGATCTGCTGCGTGCGCCGACCCACCGGACCCTCCAGCTCGAAGCGAATGTGTACCTCGAGACGGTCAATGCGCATGCGCAGGCCTCCGCGGTCTACGTGATGGACACCACGGGCCTGACGCTCGCCGCCAGCAACTGGAACCAGCCAGGCAGCAGCTTCGTGGACATGAACTTCTCCTACCGCCCGTACTTCAAGGACGCGGTGCGCGGCATGCCCGGACGCTTCTATGGGATCGGGACGGTCAGCCGTGAGCCCGGCTACTACTTCTCGCACGGCATCGTCGACGGCAACCGCCAGCTCGGCGTGGCCACCGTCAAGGTCAACCTCGACAAGCTCGATGCCGCGTGGTCACGCTCCACCGACAAGGTGCTGGCCATCGATGGGAATGGGGTGGTGTTCCTCGCATCCGAAGCGGCCTGGAAATTCCGCGCCTTGCGTCCGTTGTCGAGCGAAACCCTTCAGCAGCTCGCCCAGACCAGGCAGTACACGGAAGCAGGCGCGCTGCGCCCCATCGACATGCGCGAGCATCGACCGCTGTCGGGTGGTAACGCCATGGTGGTGCAGTTGAACGCCGATGGGCCGCGCCGCTCCGCGACGCAAGAGCCTTTCGGACCCGATTACTTGCTGGACAGCCGCCCCGTCGAAGGCACGGACTGGAAGCTGATCATCCTGTCCGACATGAAGCCGGTGCACGCCATCGCGCGCACATCGGCCGTGGGCACGGCATTCGCGCTGGTGTTCCTTACGCTCCTGGTGTTGTACATCCAGCAGCGCCGACGCATCGTGCACCAACGGCTCGCGGCACGAGAGGCCCTGCAAGGTGCCTACGACGAGCTCGAACAGATGGTGCAGGTCCGTACCGAAGCACTGAGCCATGCCAACGAACACCTGCAGACGGAAATCACCGAACGCCAGCGCGCCGAGGACATTCTCAAGAGCACGCTGGACGACCTGGTGCAGACCGGCAAGATGGCCGTGCTGGGCCAGATGTCCGCGGGCATCACGCACGAACTCAACCAGCCGCTTGCCGCGCTGCGCACGTTGTCCGCCAATGCGGTCGTTTTTCTGGAGCGCGGACACACTGAGCAGGTCGATCTCAACCTTCGCACCATCTGCGACCTGACAGACCGCATGGGCCAGATCACCTCGCAGCTGAAGAAGTTTGCGCGACGGTCGACCGTCCAGCTGCAATCGGTGGCGCTGGCCGACACCGTCGCCGACGCGCTGTTTCTGCTCAACCAGCGCATCCGCCAAGAGCGCATTGCGTTGTCACAGGAGATCGAACCCGGCCTGCGTGCCCTGTGCGAAGGCAATCGGCTCGAACAGGTGCTGGTCAACTTGCTGGTGAACGCCTTCGACGCCACGGCCTCCGCGGGCGTCGATCCGCGCTGCGTGCGCGTGGTGGCGCGCAGTACACCCGACGGCGTCGTGCTCGAAGTTCACGACAACGGCACCGGTATTGCGCCGGAGGTCATGCCACGGCTGTTCGAGCCATTTTTCACCACCAAGGAGCAAGGCCTCGGATTGGGCCTCGGCTTGGCCATCTCCGCCGGCATCGTGCGCGACTTCGGTGGCCTGCTGCGTGCCGCTCGCAGCGATCTCGGCGGGGCGGTCTTTTCCGTCACGTTGCGAAAAGCAGAGGAACGGACAGATCATGATTGAAACGCGCAACCTCGAGGTTCTCTATGTCGAAGACGATCCGCCCGTGCGCTTGGGCAGCACGCAGGCGCTACAGCTCGCCGGCATTCGCGTCACCGGCTTCGGTTCGGCGGAGCAGGTACTCCAGAAGCTGACGCCGGGCTTCGCGGGCGTGCTGGTCACGGACGTCAAGCTGCCGGGCATCGATGGCCTGGAGTTGCTTTCGCACGCCCTGAAGCTCGATCCGAGCCTGCCTGTGATCCTCGTGACTGGCCATGGCGACATCACGATGGCGGTGCAGGCCATGCGCCTGGGGGCCTACGATTTCCTCGAAAAACCTTTCTCTCCCGACCAGCTGACCGAAGTCGTCCAGCGCGCGCTGGACAAGCGCGCGTTGAGCCTGGAAGTCGAGCATCTGCGGCGCAGGATCGCGGGTTTTGAATCGATCGAGGCGAAGCTCATCGGTCGCTCCTCGGCCATGCACAGGTTGCGCCGTCTGGTGCTCGACGTGGCCAACTCCGATGCCGACGTCCTGATTCTCGGAGAGACCGGAACCGGCAAAGAGCTCGTGGCGCGTTGCCTGCACGATTGCAGTCGGCGCAAGGAAGGCAACTTTGCGGCCATCAACTGTGGCGGCATGCCCGAAGCGCTGTTCGAAAGCGAGATGTTCGGCCACGAGGCAGGCGCCTTCACCGGCGCCGCGAAGCGGCGCATCGGCAAGATCGAACACGCGCGCGGCGGGACGCTGTTTCTCGACGAGATCGAGACGATGCCGAATGAGCCTGCAGGTCAAGATGCTGCGCTCACTGCAGGAGCGTCAGTTCGAGCGCCTGGGGTCGAACGAACTGCGACCGATGGACAGCCGGGTCGTCGCCGCGACCAAAGCCGACCTGCTTGCTGCCGCGCGCGAAGGCAAATTCCGAGACGACCTCTACTACCGGCTGGGCGTGGTGGTGTTGAACCTCCCGCCGCTGCGCGAGAGACGCGAGGACATTCCGATGCTGTTCACGCACTTCGCCATGCAGGCTGCGCTGCGCCACGAGCGAGAGCTGCCGGTCGTGGCGCCCCACCATCTGGATGCGCTCATGGCGCATGCCTGGCCTGGCAACGTGCGGGAGTTGCGCAACATCGCCGATCGCTTTGTGCTCGGACTGTGGGAAGGCAACGAGGCGACGCGCGGAATGACGCCAGGCGAGCGTTCACTGGACGGGCAGATGGCCCAGTTCGAACGATATCTGATCCACGAGGCGCTCGAGGCGTGCAATGGTTCGGCTGCTGCCGCGGCAGAGCGGCTGGGCGTGCCGCGCAAAACCCTGTACGACAAGATGCGCCGACTGGGTCCGCTGGAAGCGGTCGAGGCGCGCAGAGCCTAAGTGCGCCACGGCCCGACGGCCGTGGTGCGATCGCGGCAGCATCAATTTTTCGAATCGTCAGCATTGTTGCGACCACCAGCGCGAAACGACCGAAAGACCGGCCGTTTCGCCCACTCCAGCCGGCCGCGGCCTCGCTTCACCGTGACCCCGCGAACAGCGACTCTCCGGCAATACGGGAGCGCTTGACGCGAACGAATGCCATCACACCTTGCTTCGCTGACAATTGCGGCATGAGCAACGCCAGCGAAGCCTTCGTACTCGATCCGGAAAGGACCCGCGACCTCGCGCATCTTCTGCTGGATGCCGAGGGTCGACTTCTGGTTCGCGATGCTCGGGAACTCGCGCAGACCACGGCTGAGGAACGGCTGTTGTTCGGGGTACGGCATGGCATCTACGGCTTGCCGACGGTGGAACTGTTGGAGTTTCTGCGCGCGCGTCTTGCCGGCCGCAGCGCGATCGAGATCGGTGCGGGTCACGGGGTGTTGGCCCAGGCGCTCGCCATCCCCGCCACCGACAACCGTCAACAGGAAGAACCAGCGATCCGCGCGTACTATGAATCGATCGGTCAGCCGACGATTCGTTACGGGAATCATGTCGAAAAACTTGATGCCGAGCGTGCCGTCGCCAAGTACCGTCCGCAGGTGGTCATCGCCTGCTGGGTCACGCACCGCTTCGAAGCGTCCGAGCCCCAACGCGGCGGTAGCACAACGGGCGTTGACGAAGCCTCCATCCTCAGAAATTGCGAGGAATACATCTTCATCGGAAACGAGAAGGTGCACCAGCACAAGCCGATCTTGTCGCTACCGCACGAGAGGCTGACACCCCCATGGCTGTATTCGCGTGCACTCAACGGAAGCCCGGATTTCATCGCGATCTGGCGACGAGCGCCTGTCCCCGGCGTGGCATGAGGCGTGTGAAGCCTTGGCGATTCTCAGTGCACACAGCAGGCTTGCCGTGGACGCACAGGACAATCGAGCGAACTGAAGGGCGCAGGAGCAAGGAAAAGGGAGAGCCTCAAGGCCGGGCCGGGCGCCTTTTTCGCTGCGCGCTCGCCCTGGCGGTCAACGCGAGGGAGGATTTTCCTTGGCTCACACAACTCGGACGACGAAGTGGCCGCAGGTGCGCGACTGCAGCTTTCTCCCGAGGACAAGCGGCCTGTGACTGCAGAGATCGCTGCCCGAAACTGCGGGGCTTACAAGGTTTCGACCGAGCGGCGGGCCGCTCGATCGCTCTCACCGTACTGTTGCCCCCGCGGGCGACAATCGCAGGCCTTACTTGGCAAGAAACTCTTCTGCCGACTTGCCAGCCTCCAATGCGGCCTTGAACCAGGCCGGGCGCGGACCGCGGCCGCTCCACACATTGCCGTTCTGATCACGGTACTTCGGTGCAGAGGCACCGGCCTTGCCAGAGAACTTGCGGCCCGCTTTGACCGATACGGCCTTCGGCACACGACCGCGCTTGGCGCCTCCCGCGACACCAAGTTCTGCAGCGGTGAAACCGTACACGGCAATCGCTTCTTTGATCCGAGCAAGCACCTCATTGGATTCCTGTTTGCGCAACTGTTCGGCCTCTTGCTGAAGCTGTTCGATTTGCTTTTGCACTTCGAGGAAAGTCTTTTTTGCCATTGCTTGGTGGTCCTGATAATTTTAAGGCTCGATTTTTATCATAGATATCGACACCTTCAGCCAGTGAGGATTGCGATTTTTCGAAATACACCGAAAGAATCCATATCTTCACACCTCCGGGTTGTGTCCGCGAGAAGGTATGTCCAGCGTTCATGGATGGGTAATCGATCTCACCTGAATTCGGCCTGAATGAGCTTCTCTCTCGCGCGGTGATGGCCGGACACTTGTTGGCGTGGACGCACGAGATCATCTGTCTGACGATCTTCAGGCTTCTGCGACCCAGCTAACTTATTTCTCAATTCGTGTGTTTGAAAGAGCTCATTGCGCGGCAAGAGGGGAAGCTCTGCGATTCGAGAGGCTGGCCACAGCTGACGTTCCGGGTCGTTTACCTGCGCGTGAATTCAATGCGATGCCACAGCAACGTTGCCTGCTGCGCAAGCGTCACTCTCAAGTCTCACCAGTTTCTCAGCTCGGGGCGGCTCGGACTGCTGCTCCAATCGATGGCATTTTTCTGAATCGCCCGCAGCTCTGATTGATCGCCTCACAGTGATCTCCCGATCGGCGTTGACTTCGCAGATGGCCCTCGCCAGCGTCTCATCCGATCGAGGCGGCCTCCGCACGCACAAAAGACACGCACGAAAAAGGGGTTCTGGTTGCAGTCCGCCTACCGGAAATCCCGGCTTTTCGCTTGCTTTCGCGAGCCTCCAGCCTAGAGGCGATGAGATTCTTCACCTTCTTCGCGCTGCTAGATTCCAAGCACCGCCATCAGTTTGGAGGCCAGGAGTTGGCAGCGACATGGGCACGAACCACGCCCGCCAGGCTGAGTCCGTGATCGCCGAGGCCGAGTAGCCAAGCTTCTTCGCGCGTTCGACCACTTTCTCCGGCCGACTCGCCCCACGAAGAAAGCTGAAGTTGCTCAAGCACTTCAGGTCGGCATAAAGGGCAGTTGAATTTCGAGCCCTCAAGCGAAGGTGTCGTGGAGAAACCGGACGGTCTCGGCCCTGGCCAGGCGCATCTGGAAAAAATCTACAGCACACCGGCCTGCTCGCTCACGACCACCCAGTCATCCTGCGCGACGTGGGAGGTGGTCTCCAACGGTGGGACGGTGGGAGAGGCCGCTCGTTTTTGACCGCCTCGATACTTGTTGTGCGGTCGCAGCAGCCGCCCTCCACGCGGTGGGGGCCCGCAAGCAGTCGAAGCACACCCCTGTCAGATCGGCCGGTTGTCCTGAACGGCCATACGCAGCGGCTTGGCCAGTACGAAGGTCGGCTGCGGCACGCTGAGCGGCCGGCATCCGGTGCGCGGTGCGGAGTCGGGCGCCGGTCGCCGGTCGCCGGTCGCCAACGACACATTCATTCCGTTCGGTGGTTTTCGACCAGGACCGGGCGCAACACGCGTCCGGCCCCAGGCGTGCGGCGTTGCGCTCGAGCACGAGCGCCATGGTCTCACCCAACCTTTGGCTCGGGCAGCATAGACAGGCTCTTTTCCTCCAATGACTGCACCTCGTTGGCCAACTGCTCCTAGATCGCCCACCGGCTCTAGCAGTTCGAACTTGACCGAGTGCCTAGCCAAAAGCCGCGTCAGGTGTTCTGTGTCACTCGTGGCGTGGGCCGTTCGCACCGTCATTTCGACGCAATCACCTGCCGACTTCGAACGCATAGCGTCATGGCACCAGCGCGAGGTTAGAGCGCTGACGCCCGAGCGCCGTGCCAGAAGCCACCCCGCCATCTGCAGCATCAGTCGACGCGCGCCGAAGACGATCGCTGGCGCATGTTCTACACGCGCCATCAGCTCGAGCTTCGCATGGTAAGTGTTGGACAGCTGCGCCCACTCGTGACCGTCAGGGCGCAAGCCATACGCCTGCGCCCGGCTTCCACGCAATGGTGCGTCGAAGCGCCGGCTCAGTCCCACGCGCGGTAGCGCCTTCACCTGCCCCAAGGTCTGGCAACCCAGGCTTGCCAGTGTGGCTTGGTGCGCGGCGACCTGCGTCAGTGTCTCGAACAGCAATGCATCCAGCAGTTGCGCCAATAGCTTCGTAAAGCCGTTGGACAGGCCCGCTCGCGCGGGGTGCGAGCGGGCCAAGCTTGTGGCACCCGCAGCGAGGTGTCGCACGCCAAGATCGGCGCACTCTTCGCGCACCACTTCACCAACCGGCGAATGCCGCCAAAAATGCGCAGGCTTTGCTCGCGTTCCATAACAACGCCGCAACACGATAGAAGCGCTTCAAGGACGGCAACGCGCGGGGTGAACTGCAAGTACTCGGTGGTCAGACTGTCGAGCGCCTCAGTGCGCGGCTTCGGACCGTCCGGCAGCTTGTGCGGGAGCAGTGCTGCCCACCGCATGGGAGAACTCTCTGAAATGGCGCGCCGCGATCAAACGACTCGGGTGTTGCAGGCGAGGCGTGAGGATTTCTGCCAGACCTCCGGGGATCGACGGCAGACGCAGTTCCGTATCGTGCGACGGCCCTTTGCGCTTGAGCAGCTGTATTCCCAGTTCCCAATCGATGCCGAATCGCGCCTGCAGGCGCAGCGGCGCAGCCGAAGCTTCATGCGCGGCCGCAGCTGGTCGAAAAAGGATGATCGGCGCGTCGCAGCTCTGCGCGGACACCTGCAGGCGACGGATCTGTTCCTGGCGAGCCTGCGGCACCCACCCCAGCACCATGCCCGCTGCGTTGGCCTTCAGCAGCTGTTCGATCGCCCACAGCCGCTCCATCGGCTTGTCCGCGTGAATCCATACCAGATGACGTTCGTCGAGCCCCAGATGAACAAGCCCTGGAATATGCGGAGCCTTGGGAGGTCCGACCACCACGATCTGCTTGCCTTCCAAAATCAGTGCACGCATGGCGGGCGCGAAGAGCCGCCATTCCAAAACCGTGGCCTGCGCCTGGAGAACCTCGGTCAACGAACCGCAAGGCCAGCCACCACCAGGCAGTTGCGCATCCAGGGCCTCGAAGCCACTGCTGAGGATGCGGGTCACGGGGCTGCCCAGGGCATCCCCCCGCCAGATCGCGGATTCCACCGCGTGCGGAAGTACCAGCGGGCGGCCTTTCGGGTCGCGCGACGCATTGGAAGCAAACGGGGTGGGGGGCGCGTCGTCGCCACTCACCCACGACAGGGAGGCAACCATGTGGACTCCAATACTGTATAAAAATACAGTATCCTGGAGCCTCTGGCCGTTGAGCAAGGAGGTTTACAAATTTGGCGGGTTTCCCAGGCGGTGGACAACTGCCTTACCGTCCTATGCGTTGTCCCCGGTCAAAGTGCGTGCGGACGACACTGAACTTTCGAGAACGCGCCAGTCAAAACGCGCAGCTTGAGGTCGGCCGTCCAACGGAACTCAACGATCCCCGCGACGCGGACGCGGTCTCCCCCGCCTGCTTCGCACAGCTCTTTACGCATACCAGCTACGACGACGAATGCTGGACAGGCCGCTTTGCAAAGCATTCAACGAGCAGTTCTCCCGTCGCGGAAATGTGCTGCGTCAGGAGCTTGCAAGCATTCGCGACGTCACCCTGCTGGCACATTGCCAGGAGTTCCCAATGCTCCTGTTGAGAGCGATCGCGATGTGAGGTGAACTCCCACGTATAGCGAAGATAGCGCTCAAAGCCCAGGCGCAGGGTCTCGACCATGGTCAATGTCCGAGGGCGATCGGCAGCGGCGTACAGCCCGCGATGAAAGCGGGCGTTCAGCGAGATGATCCGATCCACGCTCGCTTCACCGTCCAGTTCTTGGAGCACACGCTTGGCCACCTCGAAGTGGGCGTCAGTCAGTCGCGGGATAGCCCACGCAAGGGCCTGCGGCTCCACCAGGCTTCTTAAGCGCGTCATCTCTTCCGCCTCAGCAGCGGACATTGTCGCCACGCTGACTCCCCTGCGTGGCTCGGCGGCCAGGAAGCACTCGCGGATCAGATCCTTGAAGGCCTCCCTGACGACCGTCTGGCTGACGCCAAAGCGTGACGCCACGGCATCCTGTCGCAAACGCTCGCCCGGCTTGAGCCGACCTTGAATGATCTCGACGCGCAATGCGTCGACCACCGCCCCCGAGGTGGAGCGATCACCCAGAACCTGGTCTGCGAGTGAGGCTTCAACGTAATCCATAACTGTTCTCCTGTCAGGGATTGTACGAATCCGAGATCAGTTTGACGATTATCGATAATCGATTATATTTGCTCGATCATTCACTTTCCATCAAGGTTGCACATGACGCTCCGCCTTTCCGATTTCGACGCCGTGACTTTCGACGTGTACGGCACGCTGATCGACTGGGAACCCTCGATCGCCAAGTTCCTGACCCGCTGGGCGAACGACAACGGCGTCGACGCCGACGCCAATACCCTCGTCATGGCCTTCGACGGCGCCCGGGCGGCAATCCAGAAAGAACGCCCGGCCCACCTCTACCCCGAGGTGCTGAACAGGTGCTTCGATCGCATCTGCGCGCAGTTCGGCGTGGCCGTGGATCCCGACCTGCGGCGTCAGTTCTCTGCGGCGCCCCACACTTGGCCCGCGTTCGCAGACAGCCATGCCGGACTCAAGCGCCTGCAAGCGTCTACAAAGGTCGGCGCGTTCAGCAACATTGACCAGGCGTCGCTCAACACCTCGTGCGACAACTTGGACTTCCGCTTCGACCTGGTGGTCACGGCACAGCGCGTGGGCGCCTACAAGCCGGACTGGCCGCATTTCGACACCGGCATCGGCGACCTGATGCGCATGGGCATCCCGCGCGAGCGGATCCTGCACGTTGGTCAGAGCCTGCGGGCAGACATCACGCCGGCCAACCGGCTGGGCATGCGCTGCGCTTGGGTCAACCGTCCAGGCCGGCTGCTCGGTTTGTCCGGCGAGGGCGCGGCCGAGGCCAAGCCCGACCTCACCGTATCGAGCCTTGCCGAACTCGTGGCCGCCCTGACTGGCGCCGTTCAACCCGCAGCCGTATCGGCCTCCTAAGGAACGTTCGAATGAACACCGCCATCCATTTCGTGTCTCGCGTCCTGTTCGGCGTCGTTGGTGCAGCGCTGTTGGTAAGCAGCGGTGCGGCGCTCGCACAAAGCACCGACCCCATCCTGGAGCGCATCAAGGCCAAGGGCACGATCACGCTGGGCTACCGCGAGTCGTCGATTCCATTCTCATACCTCAACGACGACAGGAAGCCTGTCGGCTACGCGATGGACCTCTGCTTAAAGGTAGTAGACGCCGTCAAGCAGCGGCTCCAGCTACCTGCGCTCAAGGTCGACTACATCGCAGTGAATCCGCAGAACCGCATCGCGCTCGTGGCCAACGGCACCGTCGATCTCGAATGCGGCTCGACGGTCAACACGCTGAGCCGCCAAGTCCAAGTCGACTTCAGCGCGCCGCACTTCATCTCCACCACCCGGCTGTTGGTCCGCAAGGGCGCGGACATCAAGGAGGTCGAAGACCTGAATGGAAAAGCGGTGGCGCTCCCCATCAACACCACGCCGGAGCGCCTGATCAAGGCATTGATCGACGCCAAGAAACTGAAGGTTCGCATCGTCCCGGTGAAGGACAACTCGGAGGGCTTCCTCGCCCTCTCGACAGGGCGGGTCGACGCCTTTTCAACCGACGACATCCTGCTGTCCGGGCTGCGCAAGAGCGCACCGGTGCCGCTTGACTACGAGGTGGTCGGCCGGCCGCTCTCATTCGATCCGTATGGCCTGATGATGCAGAAGAACAGCACCGTGTTCCTCAGCCTGGTCAATGCCACCATCGCGCGCAGCGTCCGCTCCGGCGAACTCAACGCGTTCTACGACAAGTGGTTCACACAGCTGGACGTTCCGATGTCAAAGGATCTCGCAGCAGCGCTGAAACTGGCCGCGCTTCCCGAATGAATCGGCGCGCGCGCGACTCGTGATGAACTACGCATGGAATCGGAGGGTCCTCTTCGAGGACCCCTACGCCGGATGGCTGCTGTCCGGGCTGCAGGCGACGGTGCTGATCTCGCTCGCCGCCTGGGCTATCGCCGTGACGCTCGGTCTCGCCTTGGGCGTGCTGGGCTCACTGCCAGTTCGCGCGAAATGGCTGGTGACCGCCTACGTCTCGGTGTTCCGGAATGTGCCGCTGCTGTTGCAACTCTTCATCTGGTTCTTCGTGGTACCAGAGCTGTTGCCGAGCGAGGCCGGACGGTGGCTGAAGCGGGATCTGCCGATGCCGGAACTCTGGACGGCCATCGCTGCGCTGGGGTTGTTCACCGCGTCGCGGGTCGCGGTCCAGGTCCGTTCTGGCATTGCCGCGCTACCACACGGTCAGCGGTTCGCCGCCTTCGCTAGCGGGATGACCTTGACGCAAAGCTATCGCTTCGTCCTGCTGCCGCAGGCGATGCGGCTCGTCCTGCCACCGCTGACCTCCGAATTCCTTACCGTCTTCAAGAACTCGGCACTGGCGCTGACCATCGGCGTCTTTGAGATGACCGCGCAGAGCCGCCAGATCGAGAGCTACACCTTCAATGGCTTCGAGGCCTTCACCGCCGCCACCCTGGTGTACCTGACGATCGCGCTCTGCGTGACCGCAGGTATGCGGAGTCTGGAAAAGAAACTGACGATCCCCGGCACCCAGGGGGCGCGCACATGAACGCGACATTCGATGCCTCGGTCATCCTAAAGGCCTGGCCCTTCCTGCTCGAAGGCCTAGGGCTGAGCCTGATGCTGACCCTGGTCGCGATGGCGGGCGGCCTGGTGCTCGGCCTGTTCCTGGCACTGGCGCGGCGCTCTCGTCACCGCCTGCTCGCCGGTGCGGCGGCGGCGTACGTAAACGGCTTCAGGGCCGTGCCTCTGATTCTGGTGATCTTCTGGTTCTACTTCTTGGTACCGCTGATCGTCGGCAGGCCCGTGGGCGCGCTCACGTCGGCCTTGATCGCCTTCACGCTGTTCGAGGCGGCCTACTACTCCGAGATCATTCGCGCGGGCCTGCAGAGCGTGCGCATGGGCCAGTGGCAGGCGGCCGCAGCCTCGGGCCTGCGACCGGCGCAGGCGCTGCGCTACGTGGTGCTGCCTCAGGCACTGCGCAACATGATGCCCGTGCTGATCACGCAAGCCATCGTCCTGTTCCAGGACACCTCGCTCGTCTATGTGATCTCCCTGCGGGACTTCATGACGTCCACCAGCATCGTGGCGAACCGGGACAACCGCCTGGTCGAGATGTACCTGTTCGCAGCGCTCGTCTATTTCGTGCTCTGCGCATCCCTTTCACTGGCGGCCCACCTGGCTGCCAAGCGCAGGAGCACTGCATGACTTCCCAGAAAAAGAACCTCGAAGCGCCCATGATCGAAGTAGCCGGGCTCCACAAGGCCTATGGGTCGGTCCCCGTGCTCAACGGTTGCGACCTGACGATCCGCCGCGGCGAGGTCGCGGTGATCTGCGGCCCCTCCGGCTCAGGCAAAAGCACGCTGATCAAGTGTTTCAACGGGCTCGAGCCGTTCCAGCGGGGCAGCGTGCGTGTCGACGGCGTTGAGGTGGGCGCGGCGACGTCCAATTTGAGCGAGCTGCGCAGGCGTGTGGGCATGGTGTTCCAGCACTTCGAGCTCTACCCGCACTTGACGGTGCGAGAGAACCTCTGCCTCGCGCCCATGAAGGTGCTCGGCCGATCGCGCGATGCGGCGCAGCGCAAGGCCAGCGAACTGCTGAGCCGTGTAGGCCTGCCGGGGAAGGTCGACGCGTATCCCGCTCAGCTCTCCGGCGGCCAGCAGCAGCGCATCGCGATTGCTCGTGCGCTGGCAATGGACCCCATCGTCATGCTCTTCGACGAGCCGACCTCGGCCCTGGATCCAGAAATGATCGGCGAGGTACTCGCCGTAATGTTGGAACTCGCCCAGGACGGTATGACGATGGCCGTGGTCACCCACGAGATGGGTTTTGCCCGCCGCGCCGCGGACCGCGTGATCTTCATGGACGCCGGCAAGGTGGTGGAGAACACCTCGACGGACGCGTTCTTCGCCTCTCCCACAACCGAGCGAGCGCAGGAGTTCCTGTCGCGCCTAGTCTCCCATTGAGTGCAGTGTGCAGGAGTACACCATGACCAGACACGATACCCAGAGAAACCCGAGCCCCGTCCTCACCCACGAATCGCTGGGGCCCATGCGCGTGCCGACATTCGACGACGTCCGCTCGGCGTCCGAGCGCATCAGCGCCTATGTGGTGCGCACGCCGCTCGTACGATCACCAGTCCTCGATCACATCGCGGGCGCGCCGGTCTGGCTAAAAGCCGAGAACCTGCAGGTCACGGGATCGTTCAAGGCGCGCGGCGCCTTCAACGCCGTGCTGCGACTGAGCGAAGCAGAACGGCAACGGGGCGTCGTGGCCTATTCCACCGGTAACCATGGCCAGGCCATCGCTTGGGCGGCACGCTGCCTGGGCGTCCCTGCCACGATCGTCATGCCTATCGATGCGCCGCGTAACAAGGTCGACCGAGCGCTTGCCCATGGCGCCCGCGTCGTGCACTACGACCGGCGACACGAAAGCCGGGAAGCGATTGGAATGCGATTGCTGCAGGACTCCGGCGGCACGCTCGTTCCGCCAGGCGATCACCCCGACGTGCTGGCCGCACAGGGGACAGTCGCTCTGGAAGCGCTGGACGCACTGCCTCCGGCGGCCAGAGAGAACCTTGGCACCTTCGCCGCACCCTGCGGCGGCGGCGGATTGCTGGCGGGTTGCGGCCTGGTGTTGAACGCCCTCCAGCCGGACGCGCGGATTGCCGCCGTCGAGCCTTTCGGCTTCGACGACACGGCGCGCTCGCTCCACAGTGGAAGGCGCGAAGTCAACGACCCAGCAGCGCACTCGCTCGCAGACGCCCTGCAAGCCGCGACGCCGGCAGAACTGCCGTTCGAGATCAACCGTCACTTCTTGAGCGAGGCATGGTCCGTGACCGACGAGGAGATCGGCTGCGCTATCCGCTTCGCGCTGACCGAACTGCGCATGGTGGTCGAGCCCGGAGGCGCGGTTGCACTAGCGGCCGTGCTGGCTGGCCGGCTCAAGCCCGGAAGCAAAGACACGCTCGTGGTGCTGTCCGGCGGCAACGTCGACATGACGTTGCTGGCCACGCTCATGCGCGCCGACGACAGGCGTGGCCCCGTTGAGCGGCCGTCATGAGCGCGGACGCACGCATGCAGACCGCATCGTAGCGCGCGCCGTGCGCACCCTCTTATCGCAACAGCAACAGCAACAGCAAAGGCAAAAGCAAGCCATGAAGACCATCGAAGAGAAATTCCTGAAGCTGGGCATCGACAACGCGCCTGGTCAAGAAGTACGCCAGGATCGCAACGGGGCCGGTGCCGTGGACCCCGACGAGATCCTGCCCGGTGCTGCGGTTGACTTCTCGCATGGTGACGTGAATGTCACAGCGTTTGAACCCACGCCGGGCGCGCTGGAGGCCTTTATTGACGGCGTCCACCGCGGCGGCTCGCAGGCCTACACCGAGTACCGCGGCGATGCGGCCATTCGAGAAAAGCTCGCGCACGATTTGACCGCCTTCTCGGGGCAACCCGTCTCGGGCTCCGAACAACTCATCCTCACACCCGGAACTCAAAGTGCGCTGTTCCTGGCCGTCGCGGCCACCGTGACCGCAGGCGACAAGGTGGCAATTGTCCAGCCTGACTATTTCGCCAATCGCAAGCTGGTCGAGTTCATGGGCGCCGAGATGATCCCAATTCGCTTGGACTACCTGATCGGTTCTGCACAGGCCGGCCTGGACCTGCAACAGCTCGAATCGGCTTTCGCCCAGGGCGCCAAGGTCTTCCTTTTCTCGAACCCTAACAATCCCACGGGCGCGGTCTACTCCCGCAGCGAGATTGAGCAGATTGCCGCGCTCGCCGAACGTTTTGATGCCACTGTCATCGTCGATCAACTCTATTCCCGGCTTCTTTACGCGGGACAGCCATACACTCACCTTCGCGCCCATTTTCCGGCGACTGACAACGTCGTCACCATCATGGGGCCGTCGAAGACGGAATCGCTGAGCGGCTACCGGCTCGGCGTGGCGTTCGGCAGCGCTTGCATCATCCAGCGTATGGAGCAACTCCAGGCGATCGTTTCGTTGCGCGCACCCGGTTACTGCCAAGCCGTGCTGCAGACCTGGTTTTCAGAGCCCGCCGAATGGCTGGCTGACCGCATCGAAAAACACCAACAGATACGCGACGCCTTGCTGTCGATATTTCGGGCTGTCGAAGGCGTGGCGGTCCGCACGCCACAAGCGGGCAGCTATCTGTTTCCTCGGCTCCCTCCACTGCGCACGCCTCTGAAAGCCTTCATCCGTGAGTTGCGGCTGCAAGCCAACGTCACGGTTACGCCTGGGACCGAGTTCAGCCCGCACGCCGGTGACAGCATCCGCCTCAATTTCTCGCAAAACCATCAAGCAGCGGTCGCGGGGGTCGAGCGCATCGCGGCCATGGTCGAAAAGCATCGCCTTTGATGATCCACCTGACGCCCACGCCATGATCAGAAAAACCTTCAAGAGCGAATCGGCACCGCCGCCCGCCGGCACCTATAGCGTGGCAATGCAGGCAGGCCACCTCGTATTTCTCTCAGGCCAAACACCGCGCGACCGCTACAACGTGAGGCATGGGGACAAGCCCTTCGTCGTGCAGGCAAGGATGGCGCTCGACAACCTTGAGGCGGCCGCGAATGCAGCAGGTTCAAGCCTGCGCGATGCAGTAAAGGTTGGCGTGTTCCTCAAGGACATGGCTAACGCACAGGCCTTCGATGAGATCTACGCGAACTACGTCGGTTCCCCATCACCAGCCAGGACCTTAGTTCAGTCTAGCTTTAGCATCTTTGACATCGAGGTCGACGCCATATTGGCGCTGGACAGCGTACGCTAGCTTGCACTGGTCATCACAACATCTTCGAATTGCCGGTGCGTTGCACACAGAGCAACGTCAGCGTCACATTTAGGCGATGCTCTGCATCTGCGCCAGTGAGCCCATGGCAGGTTGGTGCACGCAGTGAACGCGTCGTCGAGCGCGCAATGCCCATCGCGGTCGTCGACGCACCAGGGCGAGTGCTCTCGGTGCGGGCCGGCGCTCAGATCAGCTTCTGGTCCGCCATCGATGGGGTCGCGCGGATGCACCTCCCGTCTTGCCTAGCGGGTTGGCGTTGGCATGTACATCCTGGGTTTCGAGGAGGGCGAGGCTGAGCGAGCCGTTGCAAAGTCTGCTTGTACTGCTTTAGGATTCCAGCGGGCGTGGCTGCCTGCCACGAGTTCATCCACCGTGGAAAGGAGATAGCGATGGCACGAATCGATGAAGGTCTCTTTGAGGCGTGGGCAGTCTCCGAGAACCTCTTGCACGAGGCGGTGCGTCAGATCCGCGGGGAGCTTCATTGAGTGCTTTGAATGAGTTGGCCGAGCTCAAGCTGGAGGCCAACCAGCGATTCATGGCGCTATGGAACGCAGGGGCAACTCAGCCGCTTGCACTTCGACAGTCGCTGCACTGATGTAGGCAAGGTCGGACCTCGCCTGCTTCGCGCGTCCCCGAAAGGCTGCCGCTGTTCGGGCGTGTCCTTGCCGCAGAGGCGTACCTTCACCGGCGCACAGCTTCCCGCGGCGCCGCAGCGCGCGGCGACGGTCTCGCCGTCGCTTATTCCGACGACGAAGAATCTCCGCACTTGGCCGCGCCAAAGTGGGGAAGGGCAAGTAGCACCGGGGTGCACGGTCCCTGCCTGGAACAGGGATTCAAGGTGCCTCGAGATTCTTTTCGACGTCAAAGTTCCAACGCTCGGACGACTGTCCGGCCGTGATGCCTCGTGGCATCACGCGCCGGTAAGCGCGATGCCCGGCGCCCGCTCTGCGCACAAGCGAACCCGGGGACTTCCAAGTTCAACCCTCGGAGTTCGTGCATGCGGGGAGCTCGTTGTCTGATTCTTCGCTACTACGCCTGTCGCGCGAAGCGCGGGCTTTGCTTCTACTGCCAGCGGCCTATAGGCCGCGACGTTACGGCGGACGAACCGACGGCCCGCAGGGATCGTGGCCCTGACAGACACGAGAACATCGTCGCGGCTTGTCGGTATTGAAATCTTCAGTGCCATGCGCGATTCGGTCCCCACGCCCCTGACGCTCCCCCTATGGCTTTTACGTGCTGCTGATGTCGGCTGCGGGGCTGTGGGGCCATCCTTAGTCGGACAACTCGGCTCTGTAGCGCGCAGTCACAATGGCGCGGCCAACGGCTATCCACGCGTGGTGTCTTCAAGCCGGGGCCCTCGTCCCCCGGACAGCCGCCCCCCCGGCCTACCGATCACGATCGCGCAGCACTGGTAGTTCTTTCGAGCCTCCTCCTTTGATGTCGCGCATGCATAAGACCGAGATCGATCGAAAGACCGGGCAGGTGATTTCCGACAAGCGGTCCGTCGTCCCGCTCGAAGAGCAACCTTCGCGCGCTGGCTGACATGCGTGCACGAGGCGAGGAAGACGATCGAGTTGCCCACAGCCGACCTGATGGCGGCAGATCCCGCTGGTGAAGGCGGTGCGCCTGAGGCCGAGGAAGATGCTGTGCAAGCCTGAGGACTACCGCCGTGCTCACGGCCCAAGGGACCGGGCCAGTCCACGCAATCGGCACGGCGGCACCTGTCTCTTGTGAAGAGATTTAGAAGCCTCGCCTTTCGCCGGCCGCGCCGTCCGGCTTGTGGAAAACTTCGAAACGTGTGCCTTTCTCTTCCAGTATCTGACCACCTGCAGCCGAACTACGGACATGGGCGTCGCGGGCGCCAGGCAACATGACTGCGCGCTGCTAGCCGTCAGTCCTTTGAGTCGGTCGTTTGCCGGCCTCGGCCTACTTTTGACCGAACATCGATCCCGGAAAAGCTCCCTGTATCCAAATACAGGAAGCATCGATGTCTGACGACATCAAGAAAACTGGCCTCGACCGAAAACTGATTTCGCCGGGCGAGGAATACGAAGTGAGAGCCTGGACCGAGAGCTTGCAGTGCACAGAAACCCAACTGCGCGATGCCATCAAGGCTGTAGGCAACTCGGCGGACAGGGTCCGTAAATTCCTTGCCGGGAGGCGCTGGTGAACCCTCTGCGTCGTATTTCGCTGCATGTCGACGAGCCTGACCCCGGTCACTTCCATTGGGTGCTCATGGAGGAAGGCACCGATGCCTTTACCTGGGCGGAGCTGTCTTCCAGTAAGGAAGGCTACGACATGTGGATCGATGCCTGGAGACAAGGTTCGCGCGCTCTTCTCGCCTTGACCGAAGACCAGACGCAGGGACCACGCTCGCAAGAGCTTGCCATGCCTTCATTCGCTGATCCAATGGGTGCAAGAGGGCGAAGGCCGTGATTCACTATTTAGCGCTACGCGCTTGGCGCGCAGTGGCGGCCAACTTCCGTAGAAGTCAAGCTCTCAGATGAAAGAAGCGCACTCCTACGAGGTTGTAAGAGTCGCGTTCATAAAAAGAACTTCGCGACATGAGTTGTTCGCGACGGAGCATGCCCACATGCATGGGGGCTCAGAACTGCAAGCTCGGCTCACTGCGCAAGTTGCTTGGGAGGCTGAATGCGAACGGGTCCGCAAAACTATAAATCCGCCGGTGGGCTACCCCAGGCCCGCAAAACGGCCTCAGTTGGGCCGAACAAGGCGCCTTAAAGATGTCCGTCGGCAGTGAGCGTCAAGTTATTCAATCTTGACCGACAGCAGGTGCACGCCTCTCCCACTGGTAAGTGATAAATGTTATACGCCGCTTTGTTTGAGAACACAATCTGGGACGGTGCCGAGCCGAAGGAGGTTTTCACATGGCGAATGAAGAAGAAACGATTGCCACTTTGGAGGAGCGGATCTCCAAGGCTGTCATGGACTGCGAAGCATGGAGGCGGACAGGGATCAGTGAGAGCTATATGGAAGCGTACGATCTGGTGGAAGCCTTGCAATTGCAGCTTCGAAGATTGTTGCGCCTTCCTGCTGCCAGTTAGCCTGACAGGCTCAAGCACTCCCGCGTTCGGCCTTGGGGTCAATCGAAGTCCCGCCCTAAGCAGCCGGTCGCGAGGCCGCGAGCCCATCGATAGATGCAAGAGCGACCCTTCGTCAATAGCGCAAAAACGGAAATGGTGAAGGTTTAATGGCGCGCAACGCGAACGTCCGATGGCGCCTGCCTCCGATCGAAGATGGCCACGGCGTACTAGCCGCTAGGGTTGACTGGCGTTCCGTAGTGCGTCTTGGCGCAACGCAACGCAACGCGCGGCGAGCATCGGGTCAGTCGTCCCCATCCATGCGATGGCACGCTGACGATGTAGCCGGAGAAGCTCCTGGCGGTCGAATCGGGGCGCTATGTCACGCTGCGAGGATCTGTTGTCGAATGGCTAGTAACTTGGATCGGACTGACTCAGAGAATCGGTTAGCGTCGCGCGGTCGGACGCTCACTCACCGAGCGCCAGTGATCCAACCGAAGCAGGATGGCAACAGCTGCAACGCATGGGATGGGGACTGGCCAGAGTCCTCCAGCACAGCACGCCGTTTTCGAACTGATGTAGAACGACAACCCACTGCACGAGCTTGTTGCCTAGGTGGGTGGCGCGCTTGAGGGCACGTGGCTGGCCACGCCGGAAATTCTCCAACGGCTGACCGTCATCGCGCTGGCTGCAGGTTACGCAACCGGTATTTGATTTGCTAAGCACGCCTGCCGTGCTTTTCCGTCAGGTACACGCCCAGCAGGGCTGTATTCCGGCTGACACGGACTCGGCAAGACATGTGTGGAATCTAGAGCCGCAGTTGCTGACCGTCTGGGACAGACAAAGCATCAGCCTGAACGGAGGGAAAGTCTTCGTAAGCGTCCGGCGAAGGCATGTTGAGTTTCAGAAGCGCTTCTTTGCTTCTGGAGGCCACTGCCGAGCCAAGGCCGCTGGGCTTTGGCGCATACTTTGTCTCTCAGGCGACGCGAGACGATTCCGCCATCACCCGCTGCGACCGGCGCTACGCCGCAGCATGCTGGAGCGATCCATATGCGTGGCTTCCTGCTGAACAATCGCGACGAACTCATTCAACGATGCAAGGACAAGGTTGCGCTGCGGCCTGCGCGTGGTGCCACCCGTGAGCAGTTGTCGAATGGCATCCCGATGTTTCTCGACCAACTGACGCGCACGCTTGCGGCCGAAGATGACGGTGACGCCGCTGGCGGTCTCCGCATATCCGGTCCGTCAGGAGGCGACGCGGCGGCGCTCTCGGAGATGGGAGTTTCGGCAACCGTCCACGGTGGGGAGCTGCTGGGGCTTGGCTACACAGTTGACCAAGTCGTTCATGACTATGGGGACCTGTGCCAGGCCATCACTGATCTAGCCGTCGAGCGGGACGCCCCGTTTTCAGTCGAGCAGTTCCGCACGTTAAACCTCTGTCTGGACAATGCGATTGCCGACGCGGTGACCGAGTTCGCTGCCCAGCGCGACCTGGAAGTGGCAAGAAGACAAGCCGAGGAGGAGAACCAGCGGCTGGGCTTTCTCGCACACGAGTTGCGCAACCACTTGCACGTAGCCAAGCTCGCGTTCGCAGCTTTGGAGTCGGGCAGGCTTCCAGTTGGTGGTTCTACCGGTGCGGTGCTAAAGCGCAGCCTTGGCTCGATGGAGAGTTTGATCGACCATTTGTTGGCAGCCGTCCGCGACGCGGCGCGCGCGCCCTTGCATCCGCGCATCTTTTGCCTTGCCACCTTCTTAGCCGATGCCGGCCGCGTTGCCGAGCTCTATGCAACCGACACGGGTTGCACACTCCGGGTTGCCGAAGTGGACGCCAATCTTGCGGTTGAAGGAAACCGCGAATTGCTGTTGGCGGCACTTGGTAACTTGCTTCAGAACGCCTTCAAGTTCACTCGGCCGAGCACCGAGGTTGCGTTGCATGCGCATACGTCCGGTGGATGGATCAACATCGGCGTGGAAGACTGCTGCGGCGGGCTTCCAGCAGGTGGGGTCGACACAATGTTCAAGCCGTTCCAGCAGGGCTTTAACGACAAGCGCGGACTTGGATTAGGCCTATCCATCGCTCAGCGCAGTGTCGAGGCCGACCGTGGGCAGTTGACCGTGCAAGACTTGCCCGGCAAGGGATGCGTCTTCACGATGTGCCTGCCGCTTCAAACGCTGGCGTAGCCTTTCGTTGGTCAATGCTTCGAGACCTCGTATCCGTCGGCGCGAAGCATCTTGTCCCCGTCCGGCTGATAGGGTCGCCAGCGATGCGGCAGAAGTTCGTCGATCCGGTTGGCCGCCTGGGTCGACAACCGCTCCAGCACATCGTGCAGGTAGGCGTAGGGATTAAGCCCGTTGAGCTTGGCCTCGCCGGCTTCCATCCAAATCAACTCAGCTTTGTTGACATCCGTGTCTTCGCCTCGAAGACTCGGGATTCGATTGATTCTCTCTAGTAGCAGATCTTGCAGCTGCTCGGCAGTGTGGGTGAATTTCGGCATTCAGGGCATCACGTGGAGCTCGTTCAGGCCACGAGCTTAGGGCGGAAACGAATTTTTGAACCGCTACCATTTCTGACAAGTCTCAAAGCGGGCGGCTGTCAAAAAATCAGTTCGAAAACTCTCGGTCCCTCGGCCAGCAACGTCGCTGGCGCGAGGGCTTTCCACCGCACGCACGCTCCGAGAGTCCGGCCGCAAAGTCCTTGCCCGGCGACCGCGAATCGATAGAGTTCAACCCGACCTATCGACCGCCGTCCCGCGCCATGACCTCCAACCGTCGCTCCAGCGTGATCCGTGCCCGCGTACCCTCAGAAACACGGGCCAGGTTTTCCGCCCTTGCTGCGTTCCATGGCCTCTGCGAGGCTCACCTGCTCGCTCGCATGGTCAACGAGGTTCTCAAGGGTTCAAGCACTGCCGAACCGGATGGCCCTGAAAGAAAGGAAACGTCGGCGGCCGACGTGGAGGACTCCGCGCTCCCTCGCGTCGCACTGCGCCTTCGAACGGGTGACCGCGCCCTGGCAACACTGCGCGCCGATGCCTGTGGCATGAAGCTCAGCAGCTATCTGGTCCTGCTCGTGCGCAATCATGTGCGACGCTTGGCGGTCCCGCCCCCCTGCGAACTGACGCAGCTCAAGATTCTTTGCGCACACCTGGCCTCGCTACGACGGCAGCTCGAGGCGTTCGGCACGCCGAACACTTCCATCGGCGTGGCCACCGAGCTCGGCGGCGTGCTTGCAGAGGTTCGGAGTCAGGTGGAAGCCGCGCGCAAGGAGGCGGCGGCTGTTGTACGCAGGAACCTCATCTGCTGGGAAACCGGCGCGCAGGCCTGAGATGCCCGCGAAAAACGCGCAAACCAGTCGGCAAGGCGCCGCACCGATCGGGGCCACACCCGATATGTTGTTGGACATCGTGAGCTATGGCCGCAAGGGGCCCGGCGGCATCTTGCGCTTCAGTTCCGACGAGCTCGCGCAGATCCGGCGCACAATCGATCGCGCGCCAGAGGTGATGGTGAAAATCACCGGTGGCGGACGCGACGCCTCCAGCGTTCAAGTTCATCTGGACTACATCGGCCGGCAGGGAAACCTTCCCATCGAAGACGACGAAGGACGCACTCATCACGGAAGAAGCGCCGCTCGCGAACTCGCATGCGACTGGCAGTTGGAACTCTGCAAAGGTCAGTACAAAGCCAAGCCACGCAAAGGTCAAACGGACACTCGTCCCAAGGTCGCGCACAACATTGTGCTGTCGATGCCTCAAGGTACACAGCCGGAAAAGCTGCTGAGGGCGGCACGCTTGTTCGCACGCACGAACTTCGGGCAGCGCCACCGATACGCCATGACCTTGCATGTCGACCAGGCGCATCCGCATGTGCATCTGGTCGTCAAAAGCGAGGAGGAGTACGAGCCAACAAGGCGGCTGTGCATCTACAAAGCCACGCTTAGACAGTGGCGCGAGCAGTTCGCCGCGCTCCTGCGCGAAGAAGGCGTCACGGCCAATGCGACAGCCAGGCAGGTACGAGGACAGATGCGCACTCCCTACAGCACAGCGGTCCATCATCGCCTGCAGGCGCTGCAAGCATCAGCTCAGTGGCCGCCGGAGGAGAAGGATCGGCACTGCGCGCCAAAAACTTCCACCTTGCTGCAAGCAAAAATTGAAAAGGTGCTGCGTCTCCTCGGGACCCAGGAGCAGGTCATCGATCACGGCCTCGAGGCGATGCAACGCACGCGACAAGGAGTCCTCCATGATTGGCGCACCACGGCCCAGCAACTGCGCGGGCAGGGAGAGGCCAAACTGGCAGCGCAGGTCGATCGCTTTGTCGAAAGCATGCCCGCAGTGCAGACCGACGCGAGATGGCTCGCAGAGCGTTGGAAGGCGCAGGCGAAGGGCCGTGCAGACCTGGCGCCTGTCGCCCCGGACAAAGGACCGCGAACACGGTGAGGAACCAGAGGCCGACGGGCCTCGCAGCTGCAGTGCATGCGACGCTCAGCGCCAGATCTCGCTTCACATAACTCTAGAAGCAATGCCTGCCAATCGAGAAACATCGTGGGTGCCACGCGCAGAGACGACGTCGACATGCAGAGCATCCAGGCGCAGAAAGCTGGCAGCGACCATGGGCTGCAATACGAAGGATCGCCCAGCGGCCGCATCAGCAAGCGCTTGCTCTACCTAAGCCAATTCAGTTGCATGATGCGGATGGTCGCTTCGACGCAGCAACCAGAATTTCTACGTCAGGTCTCAGGATCTGCAGCGTCGAACATTTCTTTGTTGCTTGCACCGCACAAGCCACCAGCGAGCCCTCCCTTGCCGCGATACACCGGGAGATGAACGACTTGAGGGGATGTCGGCTTGGCTTTCAGCCGCAGCCGAAGCCCTTCCTCGATCAAACGCGTGAGACTCGTCCGCTGCTGCGTAGCAAGTGCCTTGGCTTGCATCAGCAAAATGTCGTTGAGATTGAGCGTCGTTTTCATAGCCTGTGATCGAGAACTCGGTATGGACTTCTGTACTGTAGTTCGAGCGGGTAGTCCGTCAAGCTCCGTACGCCTGGAAATCGTTGGTTGAAGCGCTTCACCTGCCTCAAGCAGTGACGCCCACCGATTAAAGAACCGATATTGACGTCATGCTCGTCTCCTCGGGAGTTGCCGTCCAGATGCTGCGCCGATGAGTCATGTGTCTTCGCCGCTAAGCGCATATCTCGTCGAACGCGCAGACGGATCGATGCCGAACGTGGCGCTGCGCCCCGCAGCTGCGTCAATAACTGCTCCGGCGCCGCCGCGCGGCTCGTCAATGGTCCAGCCCAGAACGCCGATTCGACCTCGATGCAGCGCCGCCTCGCGTCAACGTTGACGCGACCTGGTGCGCGATCCACTTTGCCGCCACCTCCATGACTATCGGCATGGTCGCTGCGCGGCTCCCGACTCGTCGGCCGAAAGTTCGTGCTGTCACGATCTTGGTTGGATCCGAAGTCGTCAAGCCGCTATACGGAAACAGGTTCCTTCGGGGGTGAGGCGACCAAGCTTGTCCCAAAGGTGAGAGGTCGGTGGCTCGCCAATGGCTTGGAAAGGGTCGGCATACGTTGACAACGCGTATGGGAGATGCCGGCAAGACTGGCGCGTTCCCAGCAAGTCCGCGATGACCTACGGTCGGCCAGGAGCGGCCCTTCGGCGCCGCCACGCAGGCGTCTGTGCGTGGAGTCAGGAGAACTGCGCCGGGCGGACAACCCACGATGGGCGCGTCACCACCGGCCGCAGGTCAACAGTCGCCAGTCGCCAGTCGCCAGTCGCCAGTCGCCAGTCGCCAGTCGCGCTAACCAAGCATTCATCGATCAGGGCCTCTTGCGCTGATCAGATCGCGCACGGCAACGGTCAGTACCAAGAGTGCCAAGCCAGCTGCGGTCAGCGTCGCCGCCGTGTAGAAGCCGATCAGAGCCCAATAGAGTACAGGCTGCTCGGCTGCAAGGACGTCAGGTCCTTTGCGGTTGTTGAGCACCCCCGTGCGCAGGCTTTCCACCACTTCGGTCGCTCCCATCAGGCAACCCCAGCCGATCAAGGTCGCGACGGCGAGAGCTGCCAGCGACTGCAGCCACGGCCGACGGCGGCTTGGGGCATCCGGCCGACACGTCACGCGCTCGCCGCGCCGGCAAAGGTCAAGCAATTGCCGAAGAAATGACGCACTGTTAACTCACGCTTGCACAGGGTCACGGGGCAGATGGTTGGAGGAAATGGCTTAAGCATGACAGTTCGCTGATGCGGGCGGGCAGAGCAACTTTACTCGAACGTCCCCCTTTCGGATCTCGCGATCGGCTGCCGCGGCCCCATCGCGAAGCAGCCGTTACCTCAAGCCGCACTGACAGGCGCGTGCCATGCTCCGTCATAGACCATGCCCCGACCATCGGCAAGGCAACATCACTGCCGCCGGCATCGTCCGGCGCGAGGCGGCCACCGACCAGGACAGTGATCCAACGCAAGCGATTCTGTGAGGTGCTTGACGTGCCCGACAACGATGATGCCGAGGTTGTCTTTTCGCGACGAGTTTTTGGATCATCGTCGGCTGCGCGCCGCTTTTGTGCTTGATCGACTCCGCACACGGAGGGCTCCCGATAGCGACGATCAATGTGAGCAGAAGGTGTAGCTGGGTCCGAAAAATCTGATCCGGCTCGGCCTCAAGCACGTATGGTGTGTTCCAAATGTTGGAAATTCATGCCTCCTGAAGCCGCTCGCCCTCTCAAGAACGATTCCCATGCCTCTGTTCCCTGTTCCTTATGCACTGATGGCCTCGTGGACTGCCGGAGCTGTCGCGGGGACGGGCTTTACCGCACATACGACGGGGACGAGATTCCCTGCCCCTCATGCTTTGCGGAAGGGTTGGTCGTCTGTAGCGCGTGCAGGGGCACCGGGTTCCGGGCGCTGATCGCTCGGCACCCCATCGAGGCTCCGGATTCAGTAGTCGGGCAAGGCGGCGCCGAGGCTGCGCGGCCCCCTGATCGCCACGTCGAGCGCAGCTTTTGGGATGGTCATCGCTTCCAACCACTGATGGCGGTGTACATCGCAGCGATCGCCCTGATGGCGTTGATCAGCACGTTCCTCTGACCCGGTCGGCCACCAGCGACGAGGGCGAGTCGAGGCCCGACGCTCTCGGCCGCTCAAAGTGACTTCGAACTCGCGGCAGATGGCGCGCTTCACAGAGCAGGACGAAGAGAAAACACGCCCGATCCCGATGGCGTTTACACAGCAGTCAGCGAGACTGCCCCTGAAGTCGCTGCGCCCGCGCTGCCGGGGGCCGCATGCCGCTATGGAATTGCGGCCATTCGCTGCAGGTCTTCGCGTTCCAGCGTTCAGAGTGGCCGCCACGTGAGCGTCCTTGCTGCTTTTGTGGTGTGAGTTTTTCTCGCCGCACGTGTGACATATCATCGATGGCAGCTGTCGGCGGCCCACCCTAGCATCGCGCCATGACGATGCCGACCGCTGTCTCGCAGCCAACTGAGGCAAAAAAGGCATCCAGCAACCGCACCCGCGTGTTATGGACAACCTGTGCTGCACATGCACTCCATGACGGCTACGGCGACATGATTTATGCGCTGCTGCCGATCTGGCAGGCGGAGTTCCAACTCGGCTATGCCTCGCTGGCGTTGGTGCGGGGCGTCTACACTGGGACGATGGCTGTGTTCCAGCTCTCTGCAGGTCGTCTGGCCAGCTGGATCGGAAGCCGTGCCACGCTGGCGCTCGGGACGCTGCTCGCCGCACTGGGCTATGCGGCGGCGGGCCTGTCCGGTGGTCTGCTTGGCTTGTGCGTCGCTTTGGCCCTGTCGGGCAGCGGTTCGAGCACCCAGCATCCATTGGCTTCGGGTGCCGTGTCGCGCGCCTATGGGCGCAACGCCCGCGGGCCCCTCGGTATCTACAACTTTGCCGGAGATCTGGGCAAGGCCGCCCTGCCCGCGGCGATCTCGCTGCTGGCCACCATGATGCCGTGGCGTCATGCACTGTGGGCCATGTCCATCGTCGGTGGATTGGTCGCTGCAGGCCTGGCACTTTGGCTTCCGTCAACACCTCGCGACCCGGCGATCGAAGACGTTGAAGGCGCCGATGAAAAGAATCCGTCAGCCACCGGCTTTCGGCTCCTTCTGGCGATCGGTGTGCTGGACAGCGCCGTGCGCATGGGGCTGCTGACCTTCTTGCCGTTCCTGCTCAAAGGCAAGGGCATATCGACGCCGATGCTGGGCACAGCCCTGGCGATGGTCTTCATCGGCGGCGCCGCCGGGAAGTTCATCTGCGGCTGGCTCGGCCAGCGCATGGGCGTCATCGGTACCGTGCTCGCCACCGAATGCGGAACTGCGGTGTGCATCCTATCGGTGATGCTGTGTCCCCTGGTTCCCGCGCTGGTCTTGCTGCCGTTGCTGGGCGCGCTCATGAACGGAACCTCTTCCGTGCTGTACGGCACGGTACCCGAACTGGCACCCGGGGGAAATGACGAACGTGCCTTTGCGCTCTTCTACACAGGCACCATCGGCTCGAGCGCGATTTCTCCGGTGGTGTACGGTCTTCTGGGGGATCGGGTCGGCATCCAGTGGGCTACATGCGCGACGGCGCTGACTGCCATCGCCGTGGTCCCATTGGCGTTGGCGTTGCGCGCGCGTTTGTCGCTCACCGACCAGGCGGTCTGATGGCCCCACTCGACCACGAGCCAGAACATCCGGCCTTCTTCTCACTCTCTGGACCTTCAACCCATGGAAAATGCTTCTCAGGCACCCGTCATCTTGATCACAGGCGGCAGCCGCGGCGTCGGTGCGGCCACAGCGCGTCTCGCAGCCGCGCAAGGCTATGACGTGGTGATCAGCTATCTCTCAGACGAACCGGCTGCCGATACCGTCATCGCGGACGTGCGAGCCACGGGCCGGCAAGGGTTGGCAGTGCGAGCTGATAGCGCAGATCCCGCGCAAGTCGCTCGTCTGTTCGCGGAGCTCGACCGGACGTTCGGACGCCTCGATGTGCTCGTGAACAACGCCGCCATCTTGCAAAAGCAATGTCGACTGGAAGATCTCGACTTCGAGCGGATGCACCGCATCTTTGCAGTCAACGCCATCGGCCCGATCCTTTGCGCACAGCAAGCGATCAAGCGCATGTCCAGCCGCCACAACGCGCGAGGGGGAGCGGTGATCAATGTCTCGTCGGCAGCCGCGCGGCTCGGCAGTCCCAACGAATATGTCGACTACGCCGCATCGAAGGGTGCGCTCGAAACCTTCACGACCGGATTCGCCAAGGAGGTCGCTCGCGAGGGCATCCGCGTCAACTGCGTTCGCCCGGGTCATATCTACACGCAGATGCATGCCAGTGGCGGCGAGCCCGGCAGAGTGGATCGTGTCAAGGACTCGATCCCGATGGGCCGAGGCGGCCAGCCCGAAGAAGTGGCGCGAGCGATCCTGTGGCTGGCCAGCGCCGAGGCCTCTTTCGTCACCGGCACCTTCCTCGACGTGACGGGCGGCAAGTAGCGGTTGTTCAACGCAGCGTGCCAGTTTCGAAGGCACGCAGCGCGAAGCGCAATGCTCCCGCCACCACGCTCGCGACGACACGCGGCTGCCCGGGAACCGCGTCATCCACCAGCACAAAATCTGCCCGCTGCCCTGTCTCCAAGCGCCCGCGGTCCGTCAACCCCACCGCCGTCGCGGCATGGTGTGAGACCATGCTCCATGCCTCGGGGAACGAAAGCACCTCTCGGCGTGCGAGGTCGAATGCGGCGAGCAGCGGCGACGGATAGTAGTAGTCTGACGTCAGTACATCGCACAGGCCCTTGCGGACCATGTCCTCGGCTCGTGGCGCCCCCACGTGACTGCCACCGCGCAGCACATTGGGCGCGCCGAACACGATGAGGTCACCCGCCACCCTCGCTTCTCTCGCCGCATCCTCGCTCAGCGGAAACTCGGCCACATTGCAGCCCCAGAGGCTCAGACGTCGCCGCTGCGCCGCATCCGGATCGTCATGCGACGCGACGCTCAGCCCGGCTCGCCTGGCCTGTGCCACGAGCTGTGCCAACCCCGGCGCCTCGGGCACTGTCTGACTGGCCGCCTCAACGCGCTGAACAAAGGTCTGCACATCGCATTCCGCGCGCTCCGCGTACCGGGCGAGATGCACGGGATCGTCCAGCTTGGCCGCCAGCTGCGGCCAATGGTCATTGATGGACAGGAAGTGAACATGGCCAGCTTCGATCCATCGACTTGCGGCAGCCCAACCCTCCACGAATCTGGCTTCCAGTCGCAAGTGAAATCGGTGGTCGGCGCCCCATCGAACGCCGCGCTTCTGCAAGGCGTGAAGCATTTGCTCGGCAACGGCCAAGCCGCGCAGCCCGCCTTCCCACGAAATGGTCACGCCGTGATAGGCCGTCGTGATGCCGTTGGCCAGCAGCTGGGCGTCCACATCCGTGAGTGCCGTCGCGTGCGGCACTTGAACGCCTGCCCGGGGCCTGAGTGCCCGCTCGAAGGCATCGCCATGGATGTCAACGATGCCAGGCAGGACGAGCAGGTCGCCCGCATCCAGGAACGCATCGGACGACGCAGCCCCGTGCAGCAGCGTTTCGTCCACAGCGAAGGAGGCCGGCGCCAAGCCTTCGGGCGTGAGCACGCGCGCCCCTCGAATGCCAGCCAGGGGAGGATCGGTGTGGGACGCGCGCAACATGCGGCGATGCTACCCGAGCTCCGCAAGCGAGGCGGGGCAGCACCAGGCGCATCACGTCGTCGTGCGGGGAGTCAGTGACCAGGGATCATCCAGTGAAGATGGTTTTGTTGCAGCCACACCAACACGCCCAGCAAAAGGGTCAGAAAGATGCTGTGCTTGAACGTGCGCGCGACGATGGCCCCCTCTTTGCCATGCATCCCTGTGGTTGCAACACCGCACGCGATGCTCTGCGGGGAGATCATCTTGCCGAAGACGCCCCCGGTCGAGTTCGTGGCTGCCATCAGCGTGGGGCTGAGCCCCAGCTGGTTCGCCGCCACCACCTGCATATTGCCGAACAGGGCATTGCCGGAGGTATCGCTGCCGGTAAGGAACACCGCGATCCACCCAAGGAAGGCCGACACGAAGGGGAACCATGGACCCACCGCCACGATGCCCAGGCCCAGGCTGTACGTCATCCCAGAATAGTTCATCAGGTAGGCCAGACCGATGATCATGGCGACTGTGGCCACGGGCACCGCTGTTTGCCGAAAGGTGTCCTTCGCAGCGCCGAAGAAGTCCTTGACTGACAAGCGCATGACGACTGCGGAGACCAACGCAGCAACCAGCACCGCCGTACCGGTCGTCAGCGGCTGGAAGCTCCACACCGCCGGATACGCCTTCTGGTAGACAGTGATGTACACCGCCTTGTCGAGCCCGGGCCAGGGGATCGAGACTTCCCCGATTTTTCCGAGATTCGCGACGGTCCATCCCACGGCAATCACTGCAACGATCAGCCACGGATACCAGCTTTGCCGACCTGTCACGCTCGTTCGGGCAATGCTCGCCCGGTCGATGTTGACATGGTAGTGAGCATCGGGCGCCGGCTTCCAGTAGCGCAGGAAAGTCATCGTCACCACGATCGCCACGATCGCGGCCAGCACGTCACAGATCGCATAGCTCAAGAAGTTGGCGGCAAGGAACTGGGTGATCGCGAAGCTTTTCCCCCCGCCACGAGTGCAAGCGGCCAGACGGCGCGCAAGCCTTTCACGCCGCTGTAGATCGTCAGCACATAGAAGGGCAGCAGGAACGCGAAAAAGGGGAGCTGGCGCCCTGCCATCTGGCCCAGTTCCGCGGCAGGCAGCCCGGTGACGGCAGCCAGAACCGTGATCGGCAGGCCCATGGCGCCAAACGCGACCGGAACCGTATCGAAGATCAGCATGAATACCAGCGCATCGAGCACCGGAAAGCCGAGCGTGACGAGCAAAGCGGAGGTGATGGCAATGGGCGTACCAGTCCCCGCCACGGCCTCCAAGAGCGAGCCGAAGAGGAAACCCACCACCAGGAGCACAACCCGTCGATCGTTGGGCACGTTGTCCAGCACCCAAACACGAAAGGCGTCGAGCCGTCCCGCTCGTATGGTCATGTTGAACAAAAAGATCGCCGCGACCACGACCCACATCACGGGCCACACCGCCAACACTGCGCCGAGGGCCACGGCGTTGAAGGCCATGCCGACTGGAAACTGCCAGCCGTAGACCGCAACGGCCAGACCTACGCCCAGGCCCGCAAGACCCGCCTGCCAGCCAGGTCGCCGTAGCACGCCGAGCATCAGCAGCACGGTCGTGATCGGAAGTGCCGCCACGATGAAGGTGGGCAGCAGTGCGCCGCCGATCGGCATCGTCAATTGATGAAACATCTTGTCTCCTGCACTCGCGCGCTCGCGCGAGCTTGCTTTTTGGTTCTTGTTCAGTGCGCCGCGCGCGTTTCGCGGTGCTGCGCGTAGATTTGCGAGAGCATGGAAAAGTAGTGCTCGAACGGCGGCGTCTTGACGCCGGGCACCTTGGCCGCGTCATCCCAGCGGCGCAGCCGCATGGCGTCGAGGGCGAAGGGGCGATGCTGGAAGGCATCTGCCTCCTCCTTCGTGTAGATGCCGCCCTGCAGTTTCAGCGTGTGAATGGACAGCGGGCTGAGCTTCGCGCGGTATGTCGGATCGATCGCGCACAGACAGCGCTTGGCCTCGACGTGCAGACCGATGGGATCGACCACTGCGCTTGGGAGAACGGGGCGCAAGAACGGCAGCGCCACGTACTGGTGCAGGTCGTCACCCGTTCCAAAAGGCGATCCGTCGTCCGAACTCGGCGCCCCTTCTTCATGGTGCTTGCTCAAACCGATCAGATGCCCCAGGTCGTGCAGGAATGCCGCGACGATCAGTTCCTGCTCGGCGCCTTCGGATTCGCCCAGATGGGCCGTCTGCAGTGCGTGCTCCAGTTGCGTGACCGCTTCCTTGCCGTATGCCCGTGAGCCGTACGCGTCGAATAACGCCCGAATATCTTCAAGCTCCAAAGCCATGCTCGCTCCTTGTTCTCAGGTGTATGAAACGAGCGATGCTATTTTTCGGAGCCGTCTGGTATCAATCGATTTAAGTTGAGACAGGCCTGTGAGTTTTTCTGAACTCGCCCCTGGACCCGGCTTGGTTCCAGCTAGCTCGCAACCACTGGGCCCGTGTTGCCGACATCCACGAGCCAGGCACAGAAGGCCTCCACCGCGGCGTCACCCTTGGTCCGCTCCGGGCAGTACCAAAAGTAGCTCCTGGCCGGCAGCGCGTACTGCGGCATGACGTACTGCAGCCGCCCTTCGTCGATGTCATCGGCCACCAAGGCCGTCGGACCGATGGCAACGCCCACGGCGTTGACGGCGGCCTGGATGGACAGGTAAAGGTGCTCGAAGGTCAGTTCGCTGCGGCATTGGATCGTCTGGCTGCCCACGGCCGAAAACCAGTTGGACCAAAGCGCCGGCAGGCTGCTGGTGTGAAGCAGCACATGCTGCTTCAGGTCACTGGGCTGCTGGATCGGTGAACGCAGCAACAACTCCGGCGCCGCGACGGCGATCCGTTGCTCATCGAGGAATCGCCCCGAACGAAAGCCATGATGGCTTTCCGGGCCGCCGGTCAGGAACACTTCGAAGTCGTTGACGCGCGGCGGCATGGCGTCGGCCGCAATCGACAGCCGGATCTCGACATCGGGATACCTTCTCTGGAAATCCGGCAACCGGGGGATGAGCCAACGCATCGTGAACGTCGGCAAGGACTGCACGCGGATGATGCGGGTCGTCTGCGGCCGTCGGATCTGGTCAGCCACAGCGGCCAGGCTGTTCAGCATGGCATTGACCTCGGTGTGAAAGCGCATGCCATCGGCCGTGAGCTGCAGCCCGCGCGGCAGCCGCAGGAACAAGGCGGTGCCCAGCCATTGTTCGAGCACCTGGATCTGCCGGCTGATCGCGCCATGCGTCACGCACAGCTCATCGCCAGCCTTCGTGAAGCTGAGGTGGCGCGCGGCCGCGTCGAAGGCCTTGATGGAATTCAGCGGAGGAAGGGCTCGCATGGCATGCATCGGAACTGAGGAGGACGATCAAAAAGCATACATCCGTTGGTCTGCATAAAAACTCACCCGGCGTGTGAGCAATGGTCGATTGATCCTGAGGCCCACCGAAACCCACAATCGCGGCCTCCTTCACTGCGCCTCTCGCCGGCCCGACGCCCTGCGTCGTGTCACCTCGATGATCCACTTGCTCAACCTTCTCGCTGCGATCGCTCTGCTCGTGTGGGGCACGGGGATCGTGCGCACCGGCGTCATTCAACTCTTTGGCGCCAACCTGCGCGATGTTCTCTCGCGCAGCCTGAAAAATCGCTTCCTGGCGATGTTCGCAGGCGTGACGGTGACAGGCATCGTCCAGTCGAGCACGGCCACCGCGGTACTCATTTCATCGTTCGTCGGCAGCGGCCTGGTCGGCCTGCCCGCCGGATTGGCCGTGATGCTCGGCGCGGAGGTGGGCACCAGCCTGATGGCGGTGGTCTTCTCCTTCGACCTGTCCTGGCTTTCACCGCTGCTCGTGCTCGCGGGGGTCGTGCTCGCCACCGGCTCAGAGAAGCGAAAGCGCGCCCGCGTGGGGCATGTGCTGATTGGCTTCGGTCTGATCACGCTCGGGCTGCAGCTGATCGTCAGCGCGACCCAGCCCCTGCTCGCCTCTGCAACGTTTCGCAGCCTGGTGCTCGCACTGCCCGACGATGTTTTTCTGGAGATCGTCGTCGGTGCCCTGCTGACGATGGCGACCTATTCAAGTCTCGCCTTTGTGCTCCTGACCGCGACTTTGACGGCTTCGGGCGTCCTGCCGATATCGATGGCAATGTGCCTCGTGTTGGGCGCGAACATCGGCAGCGGAATTCTGGCACTGCTCACCAGCTCGGGACCGCGTGCGATCCGCATGCGGCTTCCGCTCGGCAGCCTGCTGTTCAAGCTGCTCGGATGCGCCCTGGCCGTGGTCATGCTCCCCCAGATCGAGCATCTGCTGCAACAGAACTTCTCGAGCTTGCATACCCAGGTGATTGCCTTTCACCTGGGGTTCAACCTCACGCGGGCCGTGCTTCTGATTGGGCTGACGGGACCGATGGCGAAGGTCGTCGAAACGCTGCTACCCACCCCTGCCACGCCGGTCGGCGAGATCCGCCCGCGACATCTCGATCCTGGCGCCCTGGCGACCCCTTCCCTCGCGATCAGCTGTGCGGCTCGCGAGGCCCTGCACCAAGCGGATCTGGTTGAAGCCATGCTCACCGGCATCCTCCCGGTGCTTCGCAACGCCGACCTCACGCTGGCCGAGCAGTTGCGCAAGATGGACGACCGCGTCGACGAAATCTGCTCGTCGATCAAGTTTTACCTCACGCAGATCCCTCGCGATGCGTTGCCGGAGAAAGAAGGACGCCGCTGGTCGAACATTGTCTCGTTCACCATCCACATGGAACAGGTTGGTGACCTCATCGAGCATGTGATCCAAGACCTCGAGGACAAGCAGATCCGCAAGGCCAGCCGCTTCTCGGATGCCGGGATGGGAGAAATCGCGGATCTGCACTCGCGATTGATTGCCAACCTGAGGCTGGCGATGAGCGTTTTCCTGGACGGCCAGGTGCACGATGCGAGAGCGCTGCTTGAGGAGAAGGCCCGGTTCCGCGAGCTGGAACACGCGTATGCCGCCAACCATCTTGCACGTCTCCAGATGCAGACGAGCCAAAGCATCGAGACAAGCTCTCTGCACCTTGACCTCATCAGCGATCTCAAGCGCATCAACTCCCTCATCTGCTCCATCGCGTACCCGATCCTGGAGACAGCCGGCGCCTTGACAAAGACACGGCTGCGTCATTCGAGCGCACTGCCGGCCACCTCCGCACAGGAACCCGTCGCCTGACCGGCACGCCCAGCCCTCTTCAACATCGCACTCTATGACCGCCCCCAACTCATCGCCTGCCTGCGTCGCCGGGCAAAGCAGCAGCACTTTTCTCGACGGCCTGCTCGCGACCGCCCGTCAATGCGGCCGGCGGAAGATCGCCATGGTGTTTCCCTGCGACGCAGCCGCGCTCCAGACAGGCTATCGGCTGACCGAAGAAGACATCGCCGATGTGAGCTTGTTCGGCCCGCGCGATCGTCTGCTCGAGCTCGGGGCGCGCGAAGGCACCGATCTGGAGCGATTTGAGTTGATCGACACCGGCGCCGACGCTGCGTCGGCTGCTCAGACAGCGTGCAAGCATGCGGCCGCCGGAAGCCTCGACATGTTGATGAAGGGCTCACTCCACACCGATGAACTGATGCGCGCGGTGGTCGCGCGCATTGACGGGCTGCGCACGCAGCGGCGTATTTCTCATGCCTTCGTGCTGCAAGTGCCGGGCCGCCCATCGCCGCTGATCATCTCCGACTGCGTCGTGAACGTGGCACCGACCTTGGGCGAGAAGGTGGAAATTCTTGAACATGCCATTCATTTGGCAAGAGCGCTCGGCGTTGTCCGGCCAAGAGCGGCTGTTGTCTCCTTCACCGAATCGGTCTTACCGGGTGCTCCGAGCACGCTCGATGCCGCAGCCATCGCGAAGATGGCGCAGCGTGGTCAGATCATCGATGCGGCTGTGGATGGTCCGCTTGCCTTCGACAACGCGGTGTCCATCGCATCTGCGAGCGCCAAGGGCATCGACTCATCCGTCGCCGGCAGAGCAGACATTCTTCTGATGCCAAACCTCGAAGCTGGCAACGCCCTCTACAAGTCGCTCGTTTACATGGCTGGTGCGTCTTGTGCCGGCGTCGTGCTGGGAACGAAAAAGCCTGTGGTCCTCACCAGCCGCACGGACAGTCTCGAGTCCAAGGTGTACTCGGCGGCGTTGGCAAGCGTGCTGCTGCGCGACGAATGCACGTCCTGATGGACTGGGCGCCCATGCTCGTGAAGCAACACCCTTTGACAGAAACGGTCAGGCCATGAAGCAAATCCTTGTGTACGGGGACAGCATGAGTTGGGGCATGGTCCCCGGCACCCGCAATCGTTACGCCTTCGATCAACGGTGGCCGGGTGTTCTGGAAGCCGCACTTCACAGCGCCGGTTTGCGGGAGATCCGAGTCGTCGAGAACTGCCTTCCCGGCCGGAAAACGATCTGGGACGATCCATTTCGCCCAGGGCGAAATGGCGCGGCAGGGCTCGGCGAGGTGATCGAGATGTGCGCCCCGCTGGAGTTAGTGATTATTCAGCTGGGAACCAACGACTTCCAGGCCCCCTTCGGCATCAGGGCCTGGGCAGCCGCCTCCGGCGTCGGAAAGCTGGTTGAAATCGTACGCCATGCCCCGTTGGAACCCGGCATGCCGCAGCCTCGCATCCTGATCGTGGCACCGCCGGAGATCGTTCAGCCGAAGGGCACCAACGAGAAAAAGTTCGAAGGTGCGGTCGAGCGAAGCAACGGCTTCGCCGCGGCGCTGGCAGAGATGGCGGTGGCGAAATCTGTTCACTTCTTTGACCTGAACCCGATCACGAGCCGCAGTGACATCGACGGAATTCATCTTGACGCCAACCAACACGACGTTATCGGCAAGGCGGCCGCGTTGGTTGTGCACGGGCTGATCGTTCGATCAAAAAACATATCTGATTCCATGTTGCACGCGAAATGAGAAGTTGCCCTTAGCAACCGGCCCGGCGAGCGAAGCGCCCCCTGAAAAGCGTGGGTCCGCAGTCGCGGGCAAGCCGAGTTGTCGCAACGCCAAGACGCATCTCGACCCCGTGAGCCGATCCTTCAAAGGGAATCGCGCATCACCGCGTGATGCGGTCAAACGAGGGTGTGTGTAAGTCCAGAGCCCCAAACGCGAGCATTCAAGAGCCGGCGAGACGAAGACCTCCTAGACAATTCGAGCTTGAGCCTCTTGACATTGCCCAGCGACTTCGGCGCTCACGGAAGATGATCGCGGTTCACCAGCGACATGGGATGTCGCATGGATTCCACGGCTGCCCTCGCAGCATCACGGATCACGAACAACAAGGGCAGGCGCAGCATGAAATTGCTGTCGAAACGCGTCATGCAGGATCGGCTGCTTGTCTTGCATCTGGCGGTCTCGCGTTCTGCATCACTGCACGAGTGGATACCACAGGCCAGACTGTCTCCGTCAGCTCAGACGCAAGAAGATGCGCCGTCTCTGTGGTGTTCACCAAGTGGGCCCTCTTGCAGTAGAGTGGGAGCTCCTCAACACGGAACCCGCAAGGGAGGCACACAATGACCACACCGGAAGAGGCAACAGAAAACGCGTCGGCGGCCAACGTTCTTGGAACAGAGATCGCGCTGACCGCGGCTTTACGCGCTTTGATCAAGGCGCATCCGCATCCGACCCTTCTCGCTAAGGAGCTTGTGCAGCAGCGACAGTTTTCGCAAGCACACCTCGAAGCGAGTTTGCTCCCCGATAAAGCGCTACGAGGGTTTGAGTTGACTTGGGCGCTGATACTCCATCAGGACCCAGCACAGGATGTGCGTCTCGTCTCGGAGCTGTAGCGCAAGCGGGCACCTGGGGACCACTCCTCAGGCTTGCGGCTTAGTCGGCGGACGACTGACGCCTCTCGACGGCAAAATCCCGCGCAGCCGTGGCGCGGGGAAAATCGCTCGGTCGCAGCAAGAGCCCTGGACGGAGCCAAGTTTCGTCCAGGCGCTGCAGCCATTCTTCTGGTGAGGGCTGGCTCAGACGTTCCTCAGCGGACAACCGCTGCACCCGATCGATCTTTGCTTTTGGCGTAGGCATAAAGAGACTTCTAGTCGCTACAGAAGACCCTATCTGTAGTCGAAATTCGCCTTTTCGCATGAGCAGACAGATATCCTGCTCCGCCGCCATACCAGTGTTGCTGACGGGCCTGCAGCGCGCAGGGCTGCCGACACCTGACTTTGCGATCGCCAGAAGGATGGGCTCCCCCTCTTCTTTCACCATGAAAGCCTGCCGTGCCGGAACGACAATGCACTGATCGTTCGAAACCCCAAATTCCATTTTTTGCGGTGAATAACGTAGGTTTGGCCGAGACCTTTCCTACCCGCCACCATGGCGCGTCTTGCGATGATCCGTATTGATGCGCGGTAACTGTACATAAAGCCGCTCAGGTACGCTCCTGCGCGAAGCGACTGCGTGCGCACTCAGTCCAAGCCAGGAGGCGGGAACGACCATCACGGCCAATTGTTTGCCGATACGGGCCATGCGCCACAACATTCCTGTGCGCGACGGCTCAGCGTGTGGTGCGCGGAGAAAGTCTCTCGGCGATCGATTTCCGATAGGTTCAGCCGGGCAACTTTGCCGCAAGCACGTCCACACTCTGAATGGACGGCGGTTCGGAGAAGAGCTCACCTGCGTGTGCCATCAAAGCCGCCGCAACCTTGCCGGAAAGATGGGCTTGGCGGCCTGCTTCATCCGGAAAGGCGTCGAAGATCCCGAAGGTTGTTGGCCCAAGGCGAATGCCAAACCAAGCGGTAGTGGCGGGCTCTTCCATGACGAGAGGGAGGCCACCCACGAGAAAATCTTCGACCTCCTTCTCCTTCCCGGGCTTCGCTTCCAGGCGAACGAATAACGCGACTGTGACCATAAAAGCCTTTCTTTCGTTAAACGCGACCGGTACTGGTCGTGTTGGGCAGAGGAGTCTGCGCCATTTCATTGGCCATGTCGCGAACTATCTTTCTTCCATGTCAGCTTCGCGGCATCGAAAGCCGCGATCGTCAGGCTATCGATAGCCGTGCGTGCCCCCCAGCGCGAGCCGCTTTCCCCGCAAGGCAGCTTCCACTGCTGGCCTCATTCTCTGGGAGCTTTCCCCTTGCGACGACCTCCGGCGAAGCAAGACACTGGAGTCGTCCCTGGGGTGGAGGAGCGTGGGAGCCCGATGCGCTGAGCGGGCTTGCAACCGCGCGGGGTGCCGTCCGACGTATCTGGCGCGCACCCAACCGTAATTTGTACAAAATTTCCGGAGTCGCCCCTATGCACCGCCTCTCGTCGCGGCTGGTCCAGCCGACCATCCTACTTTCCGCAGCCCTGCTCGCCACGCTGTTCGTTGCCGGCTGCGCTGTGTCACCGAATACCAAGATTCGGCCGGTGCCACAGGTCGACCTGCAGCGCTTCGTTGGCGACTGGTATGTCATCGGGAACATCCCGACGCGTCCCGAGCGCAACGCCTTCAACGCGGTCGAGTCGTACACGCTGCAGGCCGACGGCAGGATCGCCACCCAGTTCCGCTATCGTGAAGGTGCTTTCGACGGCGAGCTCAAGACGATGAATCCCGTGGCCACTGTAGTGCCCGGGACCAACAATGCGGTCTGGGGCATGCAGTTCATCTGGCCGATCAAGGCCGAGTACGTGATCGTCGACATCGACAGCGACTACCAGCTGACCATCATCGGGCGCAGCGACCGCGACTACGCTTGGATCATGGCACGCACGCCGCAGATCTCCGAAACGTCCTACCAGAACGCGGTGGCGCGTCTGAAGGAGCTGGGCTATTCAGTGGACAACCTGCGCCGTGTGCCGCAGCGCTGGCCGGAGACGCCCGGGGCGCGTGCAAGGCCTTAGCGCCTCGGGAGGCCCGGCCGGCAACAATCTACGCTCACGGCACGAAGCCCAAATCGCCCTCACCGACTGGACTTGCCAGCTCGATGAACGTACAGCCTTGGCCAACCCCGGACGTTTAGCACGTGGGGACATAGCCATCTGAGCGTCAAGCCAAGGCGACCAGCCGCATTCAATCAAAGCGCTCAAACAAAGATCGACAGATCGCACCGTCCGACCCTCGCAACTACACGGGAACGATGCATGCAACTCAATGGTCTTGGCTTCGCGCTTCAATCTTGTAGCTGACCCATCCCCAATAGTCGTCTACGGTTTCTCTGCGCTGCACGGCTTCTTGCCACTGGGACCGAGTGAAACCTGGATGCTGATTGGCCGGCAGCGCATACTTCTCACGCAAGGCTTCCGGCGTAAGGGGCTCATCATCGACCCGGAGATTCGTGAAAACTTGAAGATCGTCGACTCCGTCACGGACATGAGGCCATCTCGACTCAAACATGACACAGTCGCGACCAGCGGACTTTGCTTTCCATAGCGAATCATCTGCTTTTTTCAACGAAACTGACTGACTCCGAGATTCTCTCAATAGCGCAACCCCAACCGAGACGGTGACACGCAAACGCTGTGCTCCGATACTGAAGTGGCCTTGCGAGAACGCGCGACGCAGGTCCTCGCAAATCGCGAGAACATCGGCAACTTCCATGCCGCGAAACACCATTGCGAACTCCTCTCCACCAAGCCTGGCGACACAGACGTCGTTACTTTGATGAGCTTGGAGCATTCTTGCGGCCTCGACAAGTACGACGTCTCCCGCATCATGCCCATAGCGATCGTTGACGGCCTTGAAGAAGTCAAGGTCAAATATTGCGACCGCCCCGTGGGAACCTTCGATGACTGCTTGCTGCGCACGTTCGAGCTGTACTCCAAATCGTCTTCTATTGGCCAGCCCTGTCAGTGAATCCGTTTCCGATAGCTCAACCAACTGGCGATTTAGCGCTGAAAGCTCAGAGTGCGCCTGTTGCAGTGCTCTCTTCCGGGAAATCACGTCGGTCACATCAGTCCAGATGCTGACCAATTCATCTTCCCACCATTGTTCTTGAATACGATAGAAGCGACCCCGAACGAGCCTGAAGTGTCACTGGGCGATGCAACGGACCTTCAGCCTCACTCAGACACAATTCTTCGAACTCAGCGTCGCGTTCGAAAATCTCCTGGAACTTCTTCCAGTAGCTTCCTTGATTTACTCTCCGTTGAATTTCCGGAACTCCTCGAATCAGACTGAGAAAGTGTTCCGAAAAAAATCTCGTATTCACATAGCGCAGGTCTCCATGGGCATCATGGACCGTGATGCCCACATTGACTGCCGCTATCAGTCGATGCAGCAGTTCGCTATCTGTGCCTGGCGCGATTTGAGTACTGATGTCTCGCCAAATCTTGAAGCGCCCACCTTCTGGCAGCGAGAACATGCGAAGCTCGAGCCATCGGCCGTCAGCCCGCTGATATTGGATGGGCCCGCGCTCGTTCAGGTGCCTAAACATGCCGATTTTTCGTCGCCTGGACCATCTGCTCAGGCGTCGACGCTGGATGCTGTAAGCGCAGAAACGCCTCCAACGTTTCCTCGAACGTTGTTCCCACCTTGATCCATGAAGCGACTTCCGGAAAGAACTCTGTATAGAGTGCATTCCAACCAGTAACGCGATTCTGGTCGTCGTAACAGCACACGGCGCATCCGCCATGGAGCAACAACGCCTGCAGCAGTGCGTCAGGAGGGGCTTCAAGAGACGACATTGAGAGTTCCAAGCAGAGGGCCGCCAGGGGCGCAACGCCAAATCTTCCCAGATTCCCAGCGGCATTCGACGTTAGCAACGGCCTGCTAGGCACCCGCCGCCTCGCGATGTAGAAGTCGGCGTCCATGCCAGCACGCGATACGCGCTCGGTGCAACGCCCGCAAAGATACAGCTGTCATGCCGCGGATGCCGCATGCAGCGAGGTTGAACTCTGCTTGCTCGGTACCTTCAAGAGCAGTCGCGTCACCGAGATGGTCTCGCTCTAGTCGATTGTTACAGTTTTCGCCTGCAACCCGGGCCATTCTATGATCCAAGTGAGCCCAAGCCGCGTAAGGGAGGCATGAGCGCCGTTCAAGAACTCGTCGTGCCCGAACCCGACCCGGGGGTGTCCAAGCTGCCCTGGCTGTCTAGCGTGCCCAAAACGCAGCGACGAGGTGCAGTGCCAACCAGTGAGCAACTCAATGAGTGGGTGGAGGCAGTCGCAGCCGCCAACAATCGGCAGGCTTTCGCGGCGCTCTTCAAGCATTTTGCACCGAGGGTCAAGTCTTACATGATGCTTTGTGGGTCTTCGGAGACGTCGGCCGAGGAGCTGGCGCAAGAGACGATGGTGAGCCTTTGGCGAAAGGCCAAGCTCTTCGACCCGAAGCGAGCGGCGTTGTCTACATGGATCTTCGCGATCGCAAGGAATCTTCGGGTGGATTCTTTGCGACGAGACAACGTCCCCTTGGTCCCAGACGAGGAGGATCTGGCGACGCAGTTGGTTGACCCGGGTCCGGCTCTGGAAGACGGTGTGTGGACTGGCCAGAATGCAGTACGCGTACGACTGGCCATGGCGCAGCTCTCTCCAGAGCAAAAGCACCTGCTGAGCCTGTCTTTTTTCAAAGATCACCCCCATCCAGAGATTGCGCAAGAGCTTGGGCTTCCCTTGGGCACTGTGAAGTCGCGCATTCGAAGGGCGCTTGCGCGTTTGCGCGAGTTGCTTGAAGGAATGCAACCATGATCCGCCATCATCCCGCTGACGACCTGTTGCTATCACTCGCCGCGGGAACGCTCTCTATCGGCACGTCGCTCGTAGTTCGCACTCACATAGAAACCTGCGTTCAGTGCCAGGAGCGGCTTGGACTCTTTGAAGCGGTCGGTGGGGTCACACTCGAGGACCTGCCGCCTGCATCCCTGTCCGCGCAAGCGCTGGCACGAACACTCGCGACGATCGATCGGCCGGCATCGACTCACCCAACAGCAGCATCACGCACCTTCGATCGGGGCGATCGTCCTTCGTTGCCCGCCGGCATGGCGTGGCCTCGCGCGCTCGAGGCCTGCACGTCAACCCCCTGGAGGTTTCTCGCTCCTGGCATGCGGTGGAGCCGACTTCGTCTTCCTGCGCACCCGGATGCGAAGCTTTTCTTGTTACGCATCGGCTCGGGTCGCAACCTGCCATTTCATACCCACAAAGGCACCGAGCTCACCCAGGTGCTCCACGGCGCCTTTGCCGATGGGCGTGAGGTATTCGGCGCAGGTGACTTTGATGCCGCGGATCAGAGCATCCATCATTGCCGACTGTCGCCAACGGGGCCGACTGCATCTGCTTTGCCGCAGTCGAGGGCAAGATGCAATTTGATAGCCCGATTGCACGCGCGATGGCCAGCTTGATCGGGATGTGAGCTCCGGCGCCTCTTGGCGTTGACAAGTGGCAGAAGGCAAAAAGATCTCGACTTTTTTGCTTCCCTTCTTGCATTGTTTTCTCTAAGCCAAATGACCTCCCATGCTGGCGAAGGCCTCAACCCTTGAGGTACGCTCGAGCGGGGATCTCAAGCAGCTCTCTGATGGGTCCTGACTTCTGACGGGTGCACGTCTTTTTCGCATCCATGCATTTCCAGCGTCTCGAGTGAGAGAAATCCTCGGGCAGCACCCAGTCCGTCGCATCAGCCCCTAGCAATCGCAGGATTCGCGGAGGTTTTCCCCGGAAGGGCATGGCTTTTGCTCTTGCAACGCGTACCTTGAGAAGCGCGTAAGGTTTATAACCAACATGTCCAAACTTTCCGGGTGCAAACGTTGGTAGCAACTCGATAACTCGGCCGCAACCGACAGAATCGGCGATATGCGAGGGTTACACGCGAAGCCAGATTCCGGCGGCCGCTTCCACAGCCAATCTCCACGGAGAACGAAATATGCGACTTCACGCCACATGCAAGATGAGAGTGCGAGTAAGTAGCGACTGTCCTGTCGTCGCAATGCTTCGTCCGCGCAGTGGCGATGCGCAGTGGATGGTCAGCGAACGCTACGAACTTCACCCGTGGGTCACAACCACGGAATACGTTGACGTGTTCGGCAACCTGTGTCAGCGCCTGACTGTACCGAAAGGCGACATGCGCATAGAGGTCGAGATGATCATGGAAGCCGAAGCCGCGATTGCCGTCGCACCTGATGCCGAGGCGGTGGCGGTGCGCGACCTGCCCTCGGACACACTCCAATATTTGCTTCAAAGCCGCTACTGCCCCTCTGACAAGATGGAGGACCGTGCGCTCCAGATCGCCGGGGACACCAAATCGGGCTACGCCCAGGTCGAAGCCATTCGACGCTGGATCCACGAGCACCTGGAGTACCGGTATGGAGTGAGCGACGGATCTACCGATGCACTTGACACCCTCGCAGATGGCGCCGGCGTCTGTCGCGATTTCTCGCATGTGGCTATCGGGCTGTGCCGTGCCTTGCGTATTCCTGCTCGCCTGGTGGTCGGCTACCTGCATCAACTTGAGCCGATGGACATGCACGCCTGGTTCGAGGCTTTCGTTGGCGGGCGGTGGTACACGTTTGATGCGACGCAGGCGGAACCTCGAGGCGGTCGAATCGTATTGGCCTATGGACGCGACGCGGCTGATGTCGCGTTCCTCTCCAACTACGGCCCCCTCGAGGTAACGGAGATGGCGATCACCGTCGATGAGCTGGCAGCTGGGGCCTCCACGATGGCGCTGTCAACCTAGCGCAGCGCAGGGGTCCCCGACCCAGGGGACGCCTTATGCTGAAGCACAACGCGCTAGGCGGCGGCGCTGATCTGTGAGGTCATGCCTGTGCGGCCTACTCTTCGCGGCCGGGGAGCTTCATGCCCCGCATGAGGTGCCTCATCGACTCGCTGATCTCTTCACTGCTGGGCTGGGGAGGACGGCCATTGGCTACCAGACGTTGAACGAGTGACAAGAGGGGGTCGATTTCGAAAGGCTTGACCAAGAAGGCGTCGTAGCCGCGAAAGATTTTTCGAACGACGTCTTCGTCAGTAGCGCTCATCATGATGAACGGAATCCGACAAAGCACGGGATCCCGACGCACCGCTTCGCCGAACTCGCCGCCGTTCATGATCGGCATCATGAAGTCCGAAATGATCAAGGCAGGTGCTTCGCCCGAAAGCAGTTCAAGCGCAACCTTTCCGTTCGAAGCGGAGGCCACGCGATAGCCCTCCGTCTCCAGCAAGAGCCGGAGAATTTGCGCGTTGCCATACTCGTCCTCGACAACCAAAATGAGCTTCATCGGGACGGACCTTCATTCAGTTGCTCGTATGCGTGCTTGCATCGAGCAAGGGTAGATGTACATCAACAGTCGTCCGCGAGGCATGACCGCCGCGAATCTTCGTGATAGAGAGAATGCGCTTACTCGAGTCCCCGTCACCATCGCATGGTGATTGAAAAACGAAAGCATTGTCGAACCAACCGACGACCCCCCTCCGCCAATGGCGTATTGGCGGCAACCGCCAGTGCGGCGGGATCGACAGTGAAAATCGAGGTGACTCCTCTGGCCTTGAGCTCTGCCAGCAGTCGACCTAGGAAGCGATAGCCACGCTCGGAAAACGCCAGCGTGTCCGCCAGCCCGGCCAGGCCGTCGACAGCCAAACGGCGGATCTTGAGTTCATCGACCATTCGCAAGAGCTTGTGCCCCATCTCGTCCATGGACTCATCCTCGTGACCAAGCGGTTCAACCGTCAATGCCCCGCGGTCCGCAGCCTCGGCCACCGCCAGCCCCAACTCCGCGCCCATGCGCCGCAAATCACCTGCCAACTCGGTGCAAGGCAGCAGCAATCCAGGATTCTGAGCAGTGGAGGCGGCCGCGAACGCTAACGCCAGCGTGGTTTTACCGGACCCACTTTGCCCAATGACGACAGAGGCGCTGCCGGAAAGAAGCCCACCCGCCCGTAGGACTTCATCCAGCGCTGGCACCCCCGACGGTGACGCAGCAGGCCCCAGCATTCCCGTTGACGAAGGCGCTGGCAAGCTTTCAAGCCGTGGGAAGAACTGCAGTCCATTTGAGGAGATGCAGAAAGTGTGTTTGCCGCGGATGACCTGACTGCCTCGGAACTTGCGCACCTGCATGCGGCGCTCGGCGCGCCAGTGGAACGCGTGGTCCTCAAACGAGAAGATCCCGTCGACCATCGTCTGCTCAGCGCTCAGGGCATTGCCGTTGCCGCTTGTCAGCACAAGGCAAGTACAGGACATCGCAGAAACTAGGCTTTGCAGTTCATGGACAAACTGTCTCACCGAGTCATCTGACATGGAGACCGGACCGCCGACAACCAATCCGTCGATGACCAGCAAACCCGCGCGATGGCGCGCCAGCTCTCCTTGCAGCAGGGCGACAACCGATTTCAACCCACCCTGCTCCAGCTCCCGATAACCGCTCACGTAGAAAACTTTGGAATTGACCTCCTGGTGGTCAAAAAACAGCTGTCCTCCCATGTGCTGGAGCATGCGCGAATGAGATTCCGCCAACATCGTGACGTAGAGCGTTCGAGTCTCTCGTTTGGCCAGTGTGTAGGCAATCTGATTGGCCAGCGTGGTCTTTCCGACGCCAGGCGGCCCTTCAAGGATATAGACGCCGCCCTCGAACAAGCCGCCGTTGAGGATCTTGTCGAAGCCTTCGACACTGGTAGACAGTCTTTTCATTCTTGAGAAAAAGGGGAATGGAGGGGTAAATTTTTTTGAAGCGGCCCTGCTCAGCGCGCATTTTGCATCCGCTTGGCCGGCAGAGGCCGCCACGTCAACGCTCCAAGGAAGACGACCGCGCCCATCCGACGGCCCAACCGTCGGCTTGCGAACTGCAAAGCCGACCGCGCGAATGAGCACTCACCAACGCTCAACCTGCAGCCCATCACTGACCGCATCGACTCTTCCAGGGAGCTCCTTTCGCGCTCCTTCGCTCACGCGGATGCGAATCCGAACCAGAGGCCCGGCCCCGGCCCGAGGAATCAGTCTCATGCGCGGGGCCCAACAGATGCGCAGCGGGGCGGTGATTGAGCGGGCGAAGTCCGCCGCCCCCGCGGGGAGGACGGTTTCTTGCCCGGTCAGCCCACACCTGCACATCACCCTCCGCGGAAATTTCTTCCTCGGTGTCCTGAACCGTCGATTCGTTGTAAAAATGAGCGCTTAATGTGTGCGGCCAAGCAGGGGCTGGCGGCTAATTTTTCCGGCCACGCTCGTTCAACCGGACCACTGGCGACGACGCAGTACACATGCCGGAGTACGCTATCGACAGTCATGCGGCGGCTGTGCACCGCGAGATCGCTGATTGCGCCCGAGTGGACTGCCCCCACTCGAGTCTATGGTCCTGGTTTTGCCCGGGAAGTGACCACTTGCGACGACCGGTGGTGCGTCGAGAGGTAGCGCAACCCGACGATGGCCGCGGCCAGCCCCGACAGCGCCGCCACACCCATCGCCCAACGCGCCCCGAACGTGTCGGCCACCCAACCGACCAGGGGCGCACCCATTGGCGTGCAACCGAGCACGATCGCCAGCAGGATCGCCAGCACGCGCCCTCGCATGGCTGGCTCGGTCGACAGTTGCACCCAACTGTTGACCGTGGTGGTGAACGTTTGCGCGGCCACACCCACCACGATCAGCGCCATGCCGAAGAGCCAATAGCCGGGCATCAGCGCCGCCAGTGCGCAGCCCAGGCCGAAAACTGACGCCCCTACCAAGAGCACGCCCATGCGCGGCTTGTCGCGCCGCGCGGCGAGCAACGCGCCTGCAACGGAGCCGATGGCCATGATCGAAGACAGCAGGCCGTACTGGTGAGCGCCCGCATGGAAAACGGTGACCGACATCGTTGAGATGAAGATCGGAAAGTTCAGGCCGAAAGTACCGATCAGAAAGAGCATGAACAGCACGACCTTCAGGTCGGGGCGCCGCCAAACATAGCGAAAGCCCTCAAGGAAACTGCCGCGGGTGCGCACCGCGCGCTGGCGCAGATAGAGCTCGTGCACGCGCAGCATCTTCATCGCGCCGATGACAGCGACGTAGGACGCCGCGTTGATCACGAAGACCCAGCCCGTGCCGACCGCGGCGATGAGCGTGCCCGCAACCGCCGGGCCGATCATGCGCGCCGCATTGAATGAGGTGGAGTTCAGCGCCACTGCATTCTGCAGATCGATCTCGGTGACCAGTTCCGACACGAAAGTCTGGCGCGCCGGCGCATCGAAGGCCGCCACGCACCCCAGCAGCAGCGCGAACACGTACACGTGCCACAGCTGCACGAGGCCGGTGAGTGTCAGCAGACCCAGCCCGAGCGCCAACGCGCCCATGGTGGCCTGCGTGACCATGAGCAGCTTGCGCCGATCGAGATGGTCGGCCGCCCAGCCGGTGAGCGGCAGCAGCAGCAACTGCGGGCCGAACTGCAGCGCCATCACGATGCCGACCGCCGTGGCGTTGTGGCGCGTGAGCTGCGTAAGGACGATCCAGTCCTGCGCGGTGCGCTGCATCCAGGTGCCCACGTTGGACACCGCCGCGCCGCCGGCCCACACGCGGTAGTTGTAGCCCTTGAGCGAGCGAAACGTGCTGCTGCTCACCGAGCGAGCAGGTCGATGATTTCCTGCGTGGTGCCGGTCTCGCCCAGGCGCGGAAAGATGCGAGCGATGCTGTTGGCGTGCGCGTCGGCGTTCATGTCAGTCATGGCATCGATGCCAAGCGTGACGTTGAAACCCAGTTCGTAAGCCTGGCGTGCGGTCGACTCCACGCCGATGCTGGTGGCGATGCCGACGATCACGACCTGCGTGACACCCAGCGCCTTCAGGTGCGATTCGAGCCCCGTGCTCGTGAAGGCACCCCACGTGTGCTTGGTGACCAGGTGGTCCTGGGGCTGGCGGTCGAGTTCGACGGCCAGCTCGGTCCAGTCGGCGGGCAGTTCGCCGCCGGGGCGCTGCTGCTGGGTCCGGCCCTTGGCACCGCCTGCCACGTTGACGAGCACCACCGGCAGCGCACGTTGGCGAAAGGCAAACGCCAGGGCACTGGCGCGCTGCACGATCTCGCCGGTGGCGTGCGCGACGGGCAGCGCGAGGATGCTCTTTTGCAGGTCGATGACGATGAGGGCGGTTCGAGGATCGAGGGTGGTGACGGGCATGGCGGGTTCGCTTTCAATCTTCGGCGACGCGTTTGAGGAGTTCGATGGATGCCGCGAGCGCTTCCTGCTCGCGCGGGGCGAGCCTGGTCTGGATGACCTGGAACAGCCAGTCCTCGCGCGCGGCGCGGGCGTCCTTGAGCCATTTGCGAAAGGCCGGCGTGATCGACCAGATGGTCTGCCGCCCATCGGCAGGGTCGGGCGCGCCGCTCACAAGTCCCGCCCCCTGAAGCGCGGCGACCGTCGCGCCCATGGACTGTGGACGCACGCCCATCGTGCGCGCAAGGGTCGTCACCGTGGCCGGACCCTCGCGCTCGAGATGCAGCAGCACGGTCTTCTGGGAGCCCGTGAGATCGCCGGCATGCGACTGCTCACGCAGTCGCCGGTTGAGCTTGGCCACCAGCATGCGCAGTTCCGCAGCGAGGGTGTGCGCGCATCGATCAGGTCCGCTCGCTGACTCATTCATGAGGCCATCCTAGCGGATACAAAGCCAAACTACAAAGTTTTCCTTCGTAGTTTTCTTAGCCCTGGATGAGAGACATCGACGCGTGGGACTGCCGCGTAGCTCAACGAGTGCGCCAGGCAGAGCCGGAGGCCGAGGCCGCCGTCAAGGTCTTGAGGACCCTGGTCAGCGCTTGAAAAAGCGCACTCGGACTGGCGCATCGGTGCTGCTGCGTTGCGCTCATTTCCTCAAAACCGATGGGCCGATACGCCAAACGCCGCGACGCCGATGCTGCACCTCGCGTCCCCGGCCTCGACCTCAGTGATCGTGAGCAGCCGGACTTCGATCGGGTTGGAGTCAAAAACCGAGCATGATCGCGGGAGAGTGAAGCTATCGATGCGCCTTGGACTTAGCCCATCGTTCCGGTCGGACCATCCAGCACGTCCCTTACTCTTCGCGCCAAGTCAGCGAGGCGGTACGGCTTCTTGAGCAGTTCAAACTCGGCATTGGCGGCCGGTTCGTAAGCGCTCAGATCCCGGTCAAAGCCTGTAGTTAGCAGCACACGTACACCGGGAGATATCCGCTGTACCTCCCTGGCCAGCATGTACCCGTTCATCCCTCCGGGCATCATCACGTCGCTGAAAAGTAGATCAATTGCGTCGGGGCCGAGGTCACGAAGCTTGTCCAGCGCTATCTTGGCGTTGGGCGCGACATGCACCGAATAGCCAAGTCCTTCCAGCATGCCTTGTGCTACCACTGCCACTTCCTCGCGGTCCTCAACGATCAGGATTGCTTCAGTGCCACCCCGAATGCTGGGCCTCACGATGGATTCCGAGTCGTCAGTCAGCGCGCTGCCCACCGTCGGGAAGTACATGCAGATGGTCGTTCCCTTTCCTACCTCTGACTCGATCGTTGTGGCGCCGCCTGATTGCTTCACGAAACCATAAACCATCGACAGGCCAAGGCCAGTGCCCTTCCCCTCGTCTTTCGTCGTAAAGAAAGGATCCATCACGCGAGGCAGGATCGCCGGATCAATGCCCAGGCCGGAATCGGAGATGCAGACAGCAGCATACGGACCGGGCCTCAGTCCCTCGAACGCCGTGGGACTGCCAGGCGCCACCTCCATGAGGTGTGTACGCAGCTTGATCGTCCCTCCGCCTGGCATTGCATCGCGTGAGTTGACGAGCACATTCAAGATGGCGACCTCGAGCTGCGTCACGTCGATCTCCACATTCCCCGCGTTGGGCGCCAAGCCGAATTCGATGTGGATTGAATCACCCAGCGTACGCGCGGCCAACTCGGACATTCCTTGCGCCACCGCGTTAATGCTTACCACTCGACCGCGCAGACGTTGACGTCTGGAAAAAGCGAGCAGTTGCTGTGTCAGGGTCGATGCTTTAGAGATCGCGGAACGCAGGTTCTCAACTCCTCGACGGATAGTGCCTTCATCGAGCATGCCCTTTTCCAACTTCACCCCGAGTATGTCCAGATGACCTGACATGACTTGAAGCAGGTTGTTGAAGTCGTGCGAGATTCCACCTGTGAGTTGACCCAGAGCCTCCATCTTCTGCGCTTGTGCAAGTGCCTCTTCGGCGTCGCGGCGACGGCTAACATCGAGCTGGGACGCAAAGAAGTAGATCAGGTTACCGAGTGGGTCATAGACTGGCGAAATGAATAGCGCGTTCCAAAAAGTCGTGCCATCCTTGCGGTAATTGAGGATCTCGATCTGAACCTGCCGGCGGGACCGGATAGCCTCGCGGATCGTCGAAACGGACTCTCTGTCGGTCGCAGGGCCTTGAAGAAACCGGCAGTTCCGTTTCAGTACTTCGTCAATCGAGTAGCCTGACATCGCCAGGAAGGCACGGTTTGCGAACACAATGGGATTGTCGTGCTGGCGCGGATCTGTCACCAGCATTGGCATACGGGTGGTCTCGATCGCCGCGAAGAAGATGTCGTCCTTATGGTCGCGAAGTTCGTGCGGCCCGCCTTCTGCGCGTACGGTTGATAGGGGAAGTGACGGCTTTTCGGGAATTTCCATGACCACTGAACTCTCGTTCAAAAAAGTGCTTCAATTCTCGCCGCCCTGCAATGCAATCCGGCTGTAATCGGCGTAACGAGTGCTGTAGCCGTCCAACCAAGCGTAACTGCAACGCATCAGAATCACTGTGTGAAAAGACAACCTCGACAGGATTAGCACTAAACGTCGCTGTGCGGCAGGGTCCTCAGCGAGACCGCAAGCGCCTTGCGTGAGGCACATGCCGACGCCCGAGGCGTTTAGGACGGCGCTTCGTATTCACGGCGCGACCCATGTGCTGGATGCCCGTAGGCCCAGGCACCCCGATCAGATCCCGGGGCGTCGTAGCTCACTCTCTCTCTGCAAACCTGCGTGAACACGGTGCCTTGATAGCTGCAGTCATTCCGCTTGGCTGTCGCGCGTCCAGGGCGTGCGGCGGCGCGCTCGACCATCGACCGCGCCGTCTCGAGCCGCGGCATTCAAATCGAAGGGCGGGCTTCTTCCTTGTGCCTGATGCAGTATTCCAAAGCGGCCTCAAGCATGGGCCAGCTGGCGAAGACGTACACACGTTCCACCTTGTCCCAACGCCCCCCAAATTCCTTGAGCGTCAGCGCGAGCCCTGAGAGGCTGCCCAGAAGGGCGGGCTTGGGTTGCCCATAGAGTTCACAGTGATCGGCCACGGTGCACCCGAGGCGCGCCGCGAGGCCCTGCACACGGTCCGTACCGTTCGGAGGAGGAAGAAGCATGTATCCATTCTCGCAAATGCTTTGCCTGCTGGCTTGTCTCGCAGCGTCCCCCACTGACGACTTACCGAGCAACGTGAACGGTTGCTGCGAACGCCAGTGGGAACCTGCAGAAAAAGGATGACAGCGAACTCCCTTCGGTGTCACCTCGGAAAAGCGTCTGCACGTGCGTGCATCCACGCTGCTGCCGGCACAAGGCTGAGCAGCGCTCGCGCTCTCGTCAAGCACTCAGACTCGTGCACCGAACTACGCCCCTGTGCGTCGAGAAAGGCTTGTCCCTTTCGCATTCGCCCAGCAGAAGAGCGCCCTTTCGGGCTCGCTGGACACTCAGAGAAACGACGCATGGAACGACCAACCGAAATGATGTCGGGTCGGACTTAGATGCGGGCACAAGCAACCACCGACCGAGCTACATCGGCTTGCCCGTGGACAGGGCGGCCCTTCCTTGCGGCGTGATGCAGAAAATGATGGCGCTCGCGTCGGCGGGTGGGGCGTCAACGCCCGGAAGCTGGGCTTCAATCAACTCGGCCGCTTCGAGAACAATCGAATTTCTAACATCTGCTTCGTCATGAAGCTCGAGCGGAAACCTGGCGTCCTCGATGCGACGCAAAAAATCCATTGGCATGCCAGCCCCCTCCAACGGGCACGAAAATCTACTAAAGCCCTGTGCGCTTAGCAATGTCATTTTACGTATGCCGTCTCTCTATCTCTCAATGACCGAAAAGGTGTCGGCCCATTGGAAAGCCCACGCCAACGCTTATCCGCGAAAATTTCTGATGACACCCGCGCAACACGCGGAATACATGCGAGTGCTGAAGCTCTGCGGCTCGGCCAAGAGGGATTTTTTCACCCACATGGGAGTGCCGATCGAGATCGTTGCGGACACCCCCGGGGTGATGGTGGCGGCCGACGGCGTCGAGGTCACGTTGCTGTGATGGCGCTTTACTTTTGCTGGAGGTATTCGCGCGTGCCCGCGGGTCCTCACCTGAGCAGCGTGAATGACCGATGGTGAATGTCACCGTCGATGGCTGCGAGTGAATCTGGAGGCACATCGCTGCGATGGATGTATGCGAGCAGGGCGAACCCTAGGGCCAGCATGGCCGGCAGGCTCGCAGTGACCTGCGCTTCATGAAGGGTCGAGGCGTAATAGCGATATAGACAGGTACCGCCACATGGTGCCTGCATCGAAATCCAAGGGCCCGACCAACACGGCGGCGAAGCGCAAGATTCGGCCGTCGAAACAGCACGCGCTGCCGTGAATGATCAAAGCAGCGCGTGCTCGAGCGGACCCATCTTTTCTTCTGCTACTGCATGCGTGCAGAGGTGGGTGAGTCGGAAGACGGCGGTCTGCGACGCCGCGTGACGATTCGCGACATTCGTTGGCGCCACAGCGGCGGCCTCGACGGCGACTGCGGGTAGTCGAACCTTGCGAGCTCTTCACGCCCCTTTTGTGTGACGGCGAGCACCTGGGCAGCCAAGCCATCGCCCGCCAGCGTGAGCGGATCGGTCGGCGCCGGAACCAGCGCCACAACCAGCCCCGCCGCTCTGAGGATGCGGACTTGGTCAATGTCTTCGGGTCGATAGAACGAGACCGGCAGGCGGGACGTCGCGATCTGCCGCAACAAGTTCATGGTCATGGAAACCTCCTTTTCAGTTGACCAAAACTTCGACGGTGATCAATCTAGGTCCCCTTCGGCAAGATTTCAAGAGCCGTTCGACTCGTCACAGCGACACCCAAAAAAAGAGCCCGGCACGGAGCCGGGCTGAGGTTTACAGCAAGGTGCCACGACGCAGCCGTGGCGTCAGAAATGTAGGGTTCCCGCGCTTCACGCCATGTCAGATAACTTTGATTCTTTGCACTCTGAGCCGCGGGGGCCGCGAGAGACGCGAATGGTAAGAAAAAGGCGGGTGACGCCGAGAACGCGAAGAGAAGCCGGCCACAACCTGTCGTGTCCGCAGCGGCAAACTCGCCGAGCCGCCCGGGGCGGCTCCGCGGCTCCGATCTCGCCCACACCTCACGAACCCGACCGCTGCAGCCGATGTGCGCGCCGCAGGAAACAAGCACCGCGTAACAAGAGCCCCGCCGCGAACAAGCGCTTGCGGCAAGCTCGCTGCAGCCTCGCGCGCCAAGCCGGAGACTTGAGAATCAACATGGATGGAGATCTCGTCGCACGCCCAGTGATCTGGCCAAGGATCACACCAGCCAGCTGCCGACGATTTCAACGTGAGCAGCTACGCAGCCCGCGAGGCATGCGCAAACTCAAACTGATCTCGAGACTCGCGAATGGCTTCAAAGAGATCTGGTTCTTCCCAAAGGTCGCGCAGCAGCTCATCGGCCCGTGCACGCAAAGGCGCGACCTCTGCATGGCCGAGCGGACCGAGCCGAGTCATCGCTTCGTAGACCGCAGCCTCAGCCGCAGCCCATGCCTCATAACGTTTGTCAAACGCAACGGTGGTCATTCTGAACTCCAGGGTCACCTTTTCTACCCTTGGGTCTGCGAGAAGGACGTAGGACTTTTGGCTATCAGCAAGCAGCGCTGTTCGCCAAACAGTGCGCAGGGTCGAGCGACGCCATGAGCCATGACCGATGAAGCCAAATCATGAAAGCTGCGGCGCCTGGTCATGCGCTCCGCGTTCACAGGTGCGCCTGGCGATCTTTGCTCCAGCGCGAGCGTCACGGATGCCGGATACCGGCTTCGAGATAGTCCATGAAGAGCGCCCGTTCCTGCACTTCGTTGCCACGTCGCCCGATCGACAGCGGACCGAAGGGTGAGCGCATGGCATAGCTGCGGTATGAGATGCCGTAGTACAACGAATTCATCGTCAGAAGGAGTCGGAACTTCAGAACTTCGAGGGGTACCGCCGGGATCAATGCGGCAAGCCTGTCCAGTGCGAGCGTCAGTATGTCGCGGTGCATGTCGGCCGAGATTTTCTGGCCTTCCTCGCCAAAATCCCAGCCGAGCCGGCCGATGAAGCACACGGCGTCGCGGCCCAGCCCGGCCTCGGACAGCATGTCGATCATCGGACCGAAGGCCGCGTCCAGCACGTCGCGCACGGTGTGAGGCCCCCTATCCAGCGCCTCGAGCCGCGCGCGGCAGCGCGGCTCGAGGATTCGCTGAAGCATCCGCGCCACCTCGGTCACCACACTCTCGCGATTACCGAAGTGGTAGTGCAGCGCCGACAAGTTGGCCGCGCCCGCGGCCGCGACGATCCTGCGCAGCGACACAGCATTCATGCCCTCTCGCGCGAACAGCCGCATGGCTTCCAGCAGCAGGCGCTCGCGCGTGGCGGCGGCCGACGCCGCCAGCGCGGGCGGGCGTTTTTCCTTCGAGCTCGTTGCGGGACTGGGCATGGGACGCAGATTGTGACCTCTGGCTCGGCTAGGGTTAGTTCTAATTCGATTGAATTAATTCAATGGAATTATCCACCTGTTCCGTCTGGGTCGGCTCGGCCCCGCGCGGGGACCCCGTACGTCAAATAACCGAAGGAGACATGGATGATCAGAGGCATGGCATCGCCCGAGGGGCGCCGCTGCGGCACGCGGTGGGTGGCCGCTTGCGCCGCGACCGCGTTCTTGCTGGGTTGCGGCGGTGGAGGAGGGAGCAGCGCCAGTTTCGTAGCGTGGCCCACGGTGCCGGCACCCGGCGGCAGCCATGAGCCTGCACCGGACAACCAGCCCCGGCTCATCGGCGTGTTCGCAGGCGGACCGGTTGTTGGCCTCGACTACCGTGGCTCCGTCACAGGGGCGCGAAAGACAGACGCGCAGGGGCGCTACGACTATGCGCCAGGCGAAACGCTGAGCTTTTCGATCGGTGAATTGCCGCTGGGCACCGCGCCCGCCGCGGACGCGCTGTCGCCGCTGAGCATCGGCGGCGCCAGCTCGCCGGCCGACCCCCGCGCCACCAATCGCCTCATACTGCTGCAGACGCTCGATGCCGACGGCGACCTCAACAACGGCATTCAGGTCACCGGCGCAATCGGCGACATCGTCTCCAGGCATGCCGCGGCCATCGATTTCTCCCAATCGGCCACGGCCTTCCGCGCGAGCCTCGCACCATTGCTCGCAGCGCTCGATGCGGCCGGCGCCTTCACGGATCTCGATCCGCGTCCGCGCAGCGCGCGCGGCGCCGTCGCCGCGCAGGAGCACTACGCCCGCGCCACCGCCGCGCGCAACCTCGTGACCACCACCGGCGGTCCGCTGCGCGGCTTCGAGTCCAGCGCCACGACCTGGCAATACCTTGGCATTCCCTACGCGCAGCCGCCGCTCGGCGCGCTGCGCTGGCGCGCCCCGCAAGCGCCCCAGCCGTGGAGCGGCGTCCGCGAGGCGGTCGCCTGGGCTGATCAGGCCGCACAGGTCCAAGCGCTCGAGCGCTTCGGCGAGGGCGGCATGAGCGAAGACTCGCTGTATCTCAACGTGACGGCACCCAAGTCGGCCTCCAAGCTGCCGGTGATGGTGTGGTTCCACGGCGGCGGGTTCACTTCGCTCACGAGCAACACCAAGCCTTTCAACAACCCGAATGCCCTTGTCAGCAAGGGCGTGGTGCAAGTCTCGGTGAACCATCGCCTCGGTGCCCTCGGCTACATCGCGCACCCCGCGCTCAGCGCCGAGAGCGGTCGCGGCGGCTCGGGCAACTACGGGCAGATGGACCTGGTGATGGCGCTGCAGTGGGTCAAGGCGAACATCGCGGCCTTCGGGGGCGACCCTGACAACGTGACCGTCTTCGGCGAGTCCGGTGGCGGGCGCAAAGTGCTTTCACTGATGGCATCGCCGAGCGCGGTCGGCCTTTTCCACAAAGCGATCAGCCAGAGCGGCACGCTGATTCCCGACACCCGCACGCTGGCCTCGGCCGAGGCGGTCGGACTCGCGCTCCAGAAGAGGCTGGGCGCGGCCTCGCTCGAGGAGATGCGCAACCGCCCCTGGACCGAGGTGGTCGCAGCGGCCTCCGTGCTCGTGCCCTACACCAACATCGACAACGGCTATCTGCCTTACAGCGAGCGCGTGAGTTTCGAGTCGCGCCGACACAACGACGTGCCCTTCATGATTGTCGTCAACACCAACGACACCCCCGACCCGATCGAGACGGTGAAGAACGTGTTTCCCTGGATGACGGCGCACAGCGCCAGCCGGCACTATGCGGCCCTCTTCAGCCAGGTGCCGGGCGGCTGGCGCGCTAGGGGCGTGAAAACGTATCACGCGGGCGAGCTGGCCTACGTCTTCAATGCGCCCGAGAGCGTCGTCACCCACTACCTGCTCGACCTGGTGATCGACCCGGCCACCGGCGGCAAGCTCGCCATTGGAGACCTCAACGGCAACGGCGTCAGCGGCTCCGCGGGCGACACGCAGGACATCCTCGCCTCGGCCGGTTTCGACAGCGCTGATGCGAAGGCGATCGAGAACAGCATGGCGATCTGGACCCAGTTCGCCAAAACCGGCAACCCAAGCGTCGCGGGATTGGTTGACTGGCCTGCCTACACGCCCGCGAACGACCGCTTCGTCGAACTCGGCGCCGCGCCCGTGGTCCGCACCGGCCTGTCGAGCGTCTTTCCCTGAGCGCGCTGCCTGAGCGCCGCGTCGCCAGATCGCGAGGAGGCGCGGCGGCGCGGCCACGCCTTTCGTTCCCGCACACCACACCACAAGGAGACCTTCATGCACTCACACACGGCCCGCGCCGAGCGGCGCCGCTCGCGCGTCCTTTGCCTCGCAGCCTGGGCGAGCACCGTCGCCCTGCTCGGCTGCGGAGGCGGCGGCAATGGCGCCAGCCTAGCGTTCGTCGCGCCGCCTGCGGGCGACACCGCGCCCGATACTCAGCCCGAGCTCACGGGCACGTTCACGGGTGACCCTGTGTCGGGACTTGATTACCGCGGCTCACTGAGCGGCGCGCGCACCACCGATGCCGAAGGCCGGTACCGCTATGCGGCCGGCGAGACCTTGAGCTTCTCGATCGGTACCTTGCCGCTGGGCTCGACGCCGGCATCGGCCGCCGTCTCGCCGCTCGCCTGGGTCGGGGCCGACAGCACGACCAGTGACGTGCGTGTGAGCAACCGCCTGGTGCTGCTGCAATCCCTCGATGCCGACGGTGACCTCAACAACGGCATACAGATCACCGAAGCGATCCGCCAAGCGGTCTCGCGTCAAGCCGCCGCGATCGATTTCGCACAGCCCGCGGCCGCGTTCCGTGCCAGCATTGCGCCCCTGCTCGCAGCGATCGAGACGGCAGGCGCCTTCTCCGACCTCGACCCGCGACCGCGCACGGCCAGGACCACCGCAGCCGCACAGGAACACTACACGCGAAGCACGCGCACGCGCCACCTCGTGGCCACCACGGGCGGTTCGCTGCGGGGCTTCGAGGCAAATGCCGGGACGTGGCAGTACCTCGGTATTCCGTACGCGCAACCGCCGGTCGGTCCATTGCGTTGGCGCGCACCGCAATCGCCCACACCCTGGAGCGGTGTGCGCCAGGCCATCGCCTGGCCCGACCAGTCGGCGCAGAACCCGACGATGGAAGCTTTGGGCGAAGGCGGCATGAGCGAGGATTCGCTGTACCTGCATGTGACGGCGCCCAAAAGCGCGTCGAAGCTGCCGGTGATGGTATGGTTCCACGGTGGCTCGTTCGCAATCCTCACAGCCAACTCCAAGCAGTACAACAATCCAGATGGATTGACCACCAAGGGCGTGGTGCTGGTCACCGTCAACCACCGGCTGGGGCCGTTCGGCTATCTCGCGCATCCGCTGCTGAGTGCGGAAAGCGGCCACGGTGGCTCGGGGAACTACGGCCAGATGGACCTGGTGATGGCGCTCCAGTGGGTGAAATCGAACATCGCTGCGTTCGGCGGCGATCCCGGCAACGTGACCATCTTCGGCCAATCGGGTGGCGGCGGAAAGGTCTATGGCCTCATGAACGCGCCCGAGGCTGCCGGCTTGTTCCACAAGGCCATTGTGCAGAGCGGCGCCAATGCCATCGCGACAGGCGGAACACCCGCGAGCTCGCTGGCCGGCGGCGAGGCGATCGGCAAGGCCGTGTTCGAGCGCGTCGGTGCGACCACGTTGGCACAGGCACGCGCCTTGCCGTGGACCGCCTACACCCAAGCCGACCTCGACGCGGGCATCCCGCGCGAGACCTACCGACCCAATGTGGATCATCGTCACATGGTGAAGACCTACGGTCAGAACATGGCGGAGGGTATGCCCAGCGACGTGCCGCTGATGGTGGGAGCGACCTCTGGCGACTATCCCTCGCTTCGCGCGTCGCTGCCGGTATTCATGGCGCAACGCGCGCCGACCTATCGCTCGCCCCAGTACGTGTACCGGTTCAGCCGCGTGCCGGACGGCTGGTCGGCGATGGGCCTGCTCAGCGGCCACAGCGGCGAGTTGCCCTACCTGTTCGGCTACCCGCAAGGCATGGTGACGAACTACGTGATGGGTCTGGTGCTCACGCCGGCCGGCGCGAAGGCGCCCATCGGTGACCTCAATGGCAATGGCATCACCGGCACCGCTGGGGATGCGGCCGATGTCCAGGCGTCGATGGGCTGGGGACCGAACGACGAAGCCATCACTGAAACCACCATGACGCTATGGACCCGTTTCGCGAAGGATGGCAATCCCAGCATGGACGCGCCGGAGTGGAAAGCCTACACGCCTGCCAGCGACGCCTACTTGGAGATCGGGCCGGGCGGCGGTGCCACGCCGCGCACCGGCTTGGCCAGCGCCTTTCCCTGAACGCCACGCCACGCGGGCCTGCCCAAGGTCTCGCCTCGCGCGCAGCCGCCGGCGGGGGGCGCTGCCGAAGGCGATCACCGAGCCGCTGAAGGTGATGGCGCCGATGGCCGCGCCCAGGAACAGCTCCAGGCGGTTGCCCGCGGGGATCGGATCGCCCTTGAGCGCGATGTTGAAGGCATGCGGCTCGGCCACGGCGGCCACCGCGATGAACACGGCCGCGAGACCGATCATGCTGTGCACGAAGGCCACGAGCTCGGGCATCTTGGTCATCTCGACCTTGTTGGCCATGTAGGCCCCGAGGCCCCCGCCCACGACCAGCGCGACCAGCACGTAGGCCTGGCCCTCGAGGTTGCCGCTGGCGAGCTTGCAGATCAGCGCGCCGGTGGTCAGCACGGCGATCGCCATGCCGGTCATGCCGAAGACGTTGCCGCGGATCGAGGTGGTCGGGTGGCGCAGGCCTTGGCTAGCCGACCGTTCCCCAGAGCGTGGCGCACGGCAGCGCAATGCTCTGCGCGTTCATTGCCAGTCGACCGAAAGCTCAGCCTGGATGATCGGATCGATCCAGCGCGGCATCCCAGATGCCCATGGCTTCGACCACGGATTCCTCGACGACCGCGAGCCGCACACGGTCGCGGGCCAGGACGGACAGACCCAAGAAGAAACTGTCGAACGCGGCGGCCATCGAAGCCGGGTTCGTGGACTTGCGCAGCTCGCCGCTTTTTATGGCCCGCTCGACGCAGGTACGGAATCCAGCGCGGGTGCGACTGCGCACCTCTCGGAGCATTGCGGTGATGGTTTCGCTGCCCGACGAGCAGGCTCCCATCACGCCCAACGCAACCATGCAACCCTTGGGGTGCCCTCCCTCCCACTGCATCTTTGCCGAGCGCTTCAATGCAAGGAACACCGCTTCTCGCGGCTCTAGGGAAGGATCATGCAGGCTTCTGGTCAAGTGGCCGTAGATCTCCATGTATCGATCCAGCGCCTCTTTGTATAGCGCTTCCTTGGACTCGAAGGCCGCATAGAAGCTGGGCGCGGAGATGCCACTGCCCATCGCCGCCTTCAGTTGCGACAGCGAGGTCGATTCAAAGCCATGCTCCCAGAACAGGTGCATGGCCGAGGTAAGGGCCGCATCGCGGTCGAATGCGCGCGGTCGGCCTCGCTGAGCCATGAAGATCTCCGCCAGTTCAAAATTACATACTAGTCGATACACAATAAATCGGCAAGCAAAGACCTCCTCTCCCGGCTGGCAAATCGACCGGGGGGAACCGAGCCGTTGACAGCCTTCGAACGCCGCCATATATTTGTACCAATCGATATTTAAATCGACGCGTTTGAAGCATGCGCTTGAACACCAGGCGCCCGCGCAGGAAGCGGGCTCCACGCCCCGGTCGCTCCAGTCGCGCTTTTTTTTACTCATTTTTGTACCACTCGGTACATTTTCCCGGTGCGCTCACAGATCGCTCGCACCGCTCACTCACGGAGAACCCGCATGTCCCAAGAACTTGAAGCTCGCCTTGACGCCATCGAAAGCCGCTTCGCCATCGATGCCTTGATCGCCAACTATGCGGAAGCGTTCGACACGATGAATGTGGAACTCCTCGCCACCCTATGGCATCCCGACTCTCGGCTCTTGCTCGGCGCCAATGGAAACTCGGAAGGACTCGATGAGATCCTGGCGCAAGCACGCGTCAACATGAGGCGCATGCCGCACATGCATCACTGGATGGCGAACGCGATCATCACACTCGACGGCGACAACGGCCATGGCCTGGTTGCGGCGGACTGCCTCTTCTACGACGTCGAGAAGGGACCGCTGCAAGTGAGCGGCCAGTACAAGGACCTCTACCAGCGAAGAGACGGCCGATGGGCGTTCCAGCAGCGCATCTTCGAGATGCATTTCGCCACGCCGCTGCAGAACTGGACCCCCATCATGGGCACGGAACGCTTCGGTCGCCCCATCTGATGCGCGCCGCCGCAACCGAAATCATGCAAGAAACAAGTTCAGATTCGCGTCGGTGGCTCGCATTCGCGGTGTTGCTGGTGGGGGCGTTCCTGCCTCCGCTCGACTTCTTCATCGTCAATGTTGCGTTGCCGTCCATTCAGGGCGACCTCGGCACGAGTGCTGCTGAATTGCAACTGGTGATCTCCGGATATGCGGCGGCTTACGCGGTCTTCCTCATCACCGGTGGGCGGCTTGGCGACCTCTTCGGCCGACGGCGCATGTTCCTGCTGGGCATCAGCGGCTTCGGACTCACGTCCTTGCTGTGCGGCCTCGCAAGCTCGCCTTCCATGCTCATCGTGGGACGCATACTCCAAGGTCTCAGCGCAGCCGCCATGGCCCCACAAGGGCTGGCCTCCGTCCATGCGCTGTTCCCGGTGCGGGAGCGCTCGCGTGCGCTGGGCCTCTATGGCGCCACCGTCGGGCTGGCGGCAGTGATCGCGCAAGCCCTGGGCGGCGCATTCGATCTCCCGCAGACGTCTTTCACCTCCAGTGGCGAATCATCTTCCTGATCAATTTGCCCGTGGTGGCTGCGGTCCTGATCGGTGGATTGCCCTTGCTGCCGAACGTTCGTGGCGATAGCCCCGCGCCCATCGACTGGGGCGGTGTTCTGCTCTGCGCGCTCACGCTGAGCCTGCTGATCGTGCCGCTGGTAGAGGGGCGCGAAAGGGGCTGGCCATGGTGGGCATGCGCCATGCTCATCGCGACACCTGCCGCCGCGCTCGGTTTCTGGCGCTATGAAAAGGCGTTTTCTCGACGAGGCGGCGTCCCGCTCGTCAGCATCGACCTGGTCCGCATGCCGGGATTGATGAGCGGTCTCGCCGGCGTTCTTTTCTTCTACGTCGTCTCTGCCTTCTTCCTGGTGTTCTCCGTCTACCTACAGTCGGCGCTGGGACTGGATCCTTTGGCAACGGGACTGGTGTTCCTGCCCTTCGGTGTCGGCTTCTTCATCGGTCCGTTGACGACACCGCTGGCCATCCGTCTCTTCGGCAATTGGGTGCCCGCCATCGGCATGCTGCTCGAGGTGGCCGGGTGCCTGTACCTTGCGGCGCTGGTTGCTGGCGCCCCCGCACAAATGCCGGCCGAGTTTCCGCTCATCGTTGCGGTGGGACTGCTGGGTTTCGGGCAGGGATGGGCACTGCCTACCCTCGTGCGCTCGGTCATCGACCGTGCACCGGTGAGCGGCTCCGGGATGATTGCCGGCATCACCAACTCGGCCTTGCAGATCAGCGCCGCCCTGGGCGTCGCGGTCATCGGCGGCGTCTTCTTCAGCGTCGCAGGTACTTCGCCGAGCGCGAGCTCCATGGCCAAGGGACTGATTGCCGCCATGCTCTGCATCGGGGCCAGTCTGACCGTTGCGGCCATCCTATCCGTTGTGGCTTCGAGGTCGGGAGTCGGTGTCGCTGCCCGGCCGGCACCCAACTAAGGGCTGTTGGCACCAACCAATTCCGGACGGGAGGGTTGGAAACTGCTTGGCCTGGAGAGCACGGCAGAAGAGCTCCATTTGATTGCCGCGGATGCCCGAAGGTTCACGGCCTTCAGTCGGCCGCCTAGACAGACCCACCATGGACCCGAACGGAGGCGGGTGCTTCAAAGCTCGCGGTGGTCATGGATCGGGTCTCGCGGTGAGACCATGAGACATGAAGGCGCCGCAACGAGGCCAACAGGGAGGTCGTCCTTCGCGTTCTTCGATGCGGGGCGGCGATGGTGGCCTTATAGACTTGGCCGACCCGCTCTTGGGGGATCGAGTCAAAGGTCCATGAAGAAATGAAAGCCTGCCTCCTCCATCTGCTGGCGAGGGCCGCCATCGCCGCCACCGTGGTCAGCGCAGCTGCCGCCGAACCGCGCGAGAAGCCGCTGGAGGCGCCCGGGCCGCTGGGTCCGCTGCGGGGCACCCTGCTGTCGCCGGCTGCTCCGGCTACGCCGCTCGCTCCGGTGCTACTGATCGTGCCAGGCTCTGGCCCCACGGACCGTGACGGCAACAGCCCGCTGGGAGTGAAGGCCTCGACGTACCGGCTCCTGGCCGAAGGCCTCGCAGCGAAAGGGATCGCGACAGTGCGGATCGACAAGCGCGGCCTGTACGGCAGCGCCGGCGCGGTTGCCGACCCCGACGCGGTCACCATCGAGGACTACGCGGAGGACGTGCGCCGCTGGGTCGACACGATTCGTGAGGCCTCCGGCGCCGGATGCGTCTGGGTGCTGGGCCACAGCGAGGGCGGGATGGTCGCGCTCGCGGCGGCGGCCGCGCGGCAGGATCCGGCCATCTGCGGCTTAGTCCTGGTGGCGAGCACGGGCCGGCCGATGGGGCAGGTACTGCGTGAGCAGTTGCGGGCCAATCCCGCCAACGCGCCGCTGCTAGACCAGGCCATGGCCGCCATCGATGCGCTCGAAGCCGGCCGCCGGGTGGAGATGGCCGATGTGCAACCGGCGCTGCGGCCTGTGTTCCACCCGAAAGTGCAGGGGTTCCTGATCAGCGCATTCGCCATCGACCCCGCGAAGTTGGCCGGTCGGTACACGAAGCCCCTGCTGATCGTGCAGGGCGGGCGCGACCTCCAAGTCGGCGTCGCGGACGCACAGCGGCTGCGTCAGGCGGCGGCGCAGTCGAAGCTGGTGCTGCTTCCGGAGGCGAACCATGTGCTGAAAGCCGTCGAGACCGACGATCGGGCCGCCAATCTCGCGACCTACGGTCGTGCCGACCTTCCACTGGCACCAGGGGTCGTCGACGCCATCGCCGACTTCGTCCTAGCGCGGCAATTGCAGCAAGCGCCTCGGGCTGGTTCGACACGCTGAACGGCAACGACGGGACCGCTTCGGTCCTGGAACCCGCGCGCCTTCACGATCTGCCGAATGAATCAGCGACCACCTCGACGACCAAAGGTCATGGTCTCGAAGACGCCATCCCTTCGCACCCAGGCATGAAGAAGCGCGGCGGCGAAGTGCAGCAAGAACAAAGCGAACAAGCAGAACGCCAGGAAGCGATGGGCGCTCCACAGGATGCTGTGCAACTCGGCACTGGCTGGAACGATCGAGGGGAGCCGCATCCCGGCCAAGGTCACGGGATAGTCCGCAGCCGACAACATGGACCACCCGAGCAAAGGCATCGCGATCATCAGCGCATAGAACGCGACATGCGACAACCTTGCCGCAAGCTTCATGGGCTCGCTCATGCTCGCCGGCAGCGACGGTGCCCCGCTGCGCCATCGCACGACGAGACGCAGCAGCGCCAGTACGAGTATTGCAATGCCGAGTTGCTTGTGGATGCCCACCAGCACCAGGTAAGCGCGATCGATCGTGGACATCATGCCGACCCCGATGAACAGCATCGCAAGGATGCCGATCGCCATGACCCAATGGAGCACGCGCTGCAGCTTCGAGAATTTCATGCTTGGATGGTTCATGGCTTGGCTCCGGCTTGAACGCGCGGGTAGTGTTCCGACTCCGAGGTGCGGCGGTCATAGGACACCGCATAGGCCGCCGAGCGCGCCGCGGGGAACGGATCGTCGGAGGTCTGCATTCCCTCCGGCAGAACCGTGGGATCGAAGTTGATGTCGCGGCACGGTCCGTTGGCCTCGGCTTCGATCCGGGTCACCACGAGCGTGCCCGCTTCTATCTGTCGGCGATCGGCGGGCCAAACCTTGGTGGGGTCGGCCGTGGGATCGCCCGGATTGGCGAGCGTGAATACCAGCTTCCACTTTTGCGGGGCATCGGCGACTCGTCGGGTGAGCTCCTTGAAGAGAAAGTCGGGATCGCGCTTCTTCAAGTCCTCCGAAGGCACCGGAACCATCGCGGCGGTCGGAATGAATGACCAGCGCACGGCCTGCTTCTGACCCTGTGCGTTGGTCAGCATGAAACTGTTGAGGCTGTTGAAGCGATCTTCCGCGTAGGACTCGGCATATGGAGCACTGCCCGCCCACGCACCGAACTCGCGAAGCGAAGGATGGCTGGCTGCAAACTGCTTGATTGCGCCGGGGTCGTTCTTGTTCGCACTGGCACGCTGAAGTTCATAGAACTCCTTCGGCGTGGCGATCGGAAAGAACGGCGCGTTGATCATCGCAGTGCGCCACTCCTGCTTGTCTGGCGCCTCGATTCGAAGACTCAATCCACGTACACGACCCGTGCCATCCGCCATGGTCGGAATGGGGCCCGCAAGGTTGAAGCGACCCATGACCGGATAACTCCCGGCCTTGAAGATGGACGCTCGCGAAACCGCGACTCCCTCGCCGTTCGCCTCGAAATTTCCTGCGAAGCAGATGCCTTTCGCATGATTGCGTCGGAAGCCTTTGACCGGTCCGCTGGCCGGCGCGAGCGAATCCACGATTTTGGCGGACGTCAGGCGCGAAGGTGTCAGCCACCCAGCCGCATAGGCGAAGGCACAAGCCACGGCCCCGACCGAAAGAGCGATCGCGGCGAATCGGACGACAGTGGGTCGCCCGGTGGCAGTTTGATCCTGAGGGGTCTTCATCCGCCTACGCTCCCGTGCCAGTGTGGGAGGCTGTCAGCGAAAGATCGCTGATGTGTAGGTATACCCCCCAGCGTGGTGTCGATCGCGACCCGTTGTGAGTCGACTCGCTGCGTGAACCACGGAAGGCACCGCGATCAGACAGCAGGTAGTGCGTGTGTTTAGAACTTTTCATCTCATGCCCTTTCAATGGCTTGGCAAGCAGCCAGACAACGCGGGCCTGGCGCTTGCTCAGGGCTTAGTTCGACAAGAGATGACTGCTGGTTACACGCCCTTCGAAGATTTCCACCGAAACACGGTCTGCCGCGTAGACGTCGACAAGAGGCAAGCTTGGGTGATGCCGCAACGCAAGTGATTGGCGCCGGATTCTCTATTCGACCGCCTTGCCCATCTCCTCGACCACCTTCTTGGCGTCGCCGAACACCATCATGGTCTTGTCCATGTAGAAGAGTTCGTTGTCCAGCCCGGCGTAGCCGGCGGCCATGGAGCGCTTGTTGACGATCACCGTCTTGGCCTTGTAGGCCTCCAGGATCGGCATGCCGTAGATCGGGCTGCCCTTGGTGTGCGCGGCCGGGTTCACCACGTCGTTGGCGCCCAGGATGATCGCCACGTCGGCCTGGCCGAACTCGCCGTTGATGTCCTCCATCTCGAACACCTGGTCGTACGGCACCTCGGCCTCGGCCAGCAGCACGTTCATGTGCCCCGGCATGCGCCCGGCCACCGGATGGATCGCGTACTTCACCGTGATGCCCTTCTCGGTGAGCTTGGCCGCGAGTTCCTTGACCGCGTGCTGCGCACGGGCCACCGCCAGGCCGTAGCCCGGCACGATCACCACCGTCTCAGCATTGCCCAGCACGAAGGCCGCGTCGTCGGCGCTGCCGCTCTTGACGGGGCGCTGCTCCTTCGCGCCGCCCGTGGCCGCCGCCGCGTCGCCGCCGAAGCCGCCCAGGATCACGTTGAAGAACGAGCGGTTCATCGCCTTGCACATGATGTAGCTCAGGATCGCGCCCGAGCTGCCCACCAGCGAGCCCGCCACGATCAGCATCGCGTTGTTCAGGCTGAAGCCGATGCCCGCGGCCGCCCAGCCCGAGTAGCTGTTGAGCATCGACACCACCACCGGCATGTCGGCGCCGCCAATCGGGATGATGATCAGCACGCCCATCACGAAGGCCAGCGCGAGCATCGCGAAGAAGGCGGTCCAGTTCTCCGTCGCCATGAACACGAGGCCCAGGCCCACGGTCGCCAGGCCCAGCACGAGGTTGAGCATGTGCTGGCCCGCGAACTGCACCGGCGCGCCCTGGAACAGGCGGAACTTGTACTTGCCCGAGAGCTTGCCGAAGGCGATCACCGAGCCGCTGAAGGTGATGGCGCCGATGGCCGCGCCCAGGAACAGCTCCAGGCGGTTGCCCGCGGGGGATCGGATCGCCCTTGAGCGCGATGTTGAAGGCATGCGGCTCGGCCACGGCGGCCACCGCGATGAACACGGCCGCGAGACCGATCATGCTGTGCATGAAGGCCACGAGCTCGGGCATCTTGGTCATCTCGACCTTGTTGGCCATGTAGGCCCCGAGGCCGCCGCCCACGACCAGCGCGACCAGCACGTAGCCCAGGCCGGCCGGGTTGCCGTTGGCCAGCTTCCAGATCAGCGCGCCGGTGGTCAGCACGGCGATCGCCATGCCGGTCATGCCGAAGACGTTGCCGCGGATCGAGGTGGTGGGATGGCTCAGGCCCTTGAGCGCCTGGATGAAGCAGATGCTGGCCAGCAGGTACAGCAGGGTGACGAGGTTCATGCTCACTTGGAAGCTCCCTCGGCGGCTGCGGGCGCGGCCTTGCGCTCCTTCTTCTTGAACATCTCGAGCATGCGCCGCGTGACCAGGAAGCCGCCGAAGACGTTGACCGCCGCGAGCGCGACGGCCAGCACGCCCATGGTCTTGCCCAGGCCGGTCTCGGTGAGCGCGGCGGCCAGCATGGCGCCCACGATGACGATCGCCGAGATGGCGTTGGTCACGGCCATCAGCGGCGTGTGCAGCGCGGGCGTGACGGTCCACACGACGTGGTAGCCCACGTAGATGGCCAGCACGAAGATGATGAGGTTGATGACGGTGTGAGAGACGATGTCCATGTTTTCTTCTCCTCGCGTGTTCGCTTACTTCTTCGTGACCTGGCCGTCCTGCGTGACGCGGCAGGCGGCGACGATGTCGTCCTCGAGGTCGATCTTCAGCGTGCCCTCCTTGGTCAGGACGAGCTTGAGGAAGTCGAGCACGTTGCGCGCGTACAGCGCCGACGCGTCGGCCGCCACCAGCGCGGCGAGGTTCGTCTCGCCGACGATGGTCACGCCGTGCTTGACGACCGTCTTGTCGGCTTCGGACAGCGGGCAGTTGCCGCCTACCCCTCCATCTGGATTGACCGGACCTTTACCGGCGGCGATGTCGACGATGACCGAACCCGGCTTCATCGACTTGACCATGTCCTCGGTGATGAGGGTCGGCGCGGCCCGCCCCGGGATCAGCGCGGTGCTGATGACGACGTCGGCCAGCGCCACGCGCTTGGCGACCTCGGCCTGCTGGCGCGTGAGCCAGCTCGCGGGCATGGGACGCGCATAGCCGCCCACGCCTTCGGCCGCGTCCTTCTCTTCCTGGGTCTCGTACGGCACGTCGATGAACTTGCCGCCCAGCGATTCGATCTGCTCCTTGACGCTCGGGCGCACGTCCGAGGCCTCGATGACCGCGCCCAGGCGCTTGGCCGTGGCGATGGCCTGCAGGCCCGCGACGCCCACGCCGAGGATGACGACCCGCGCGGCCTTCACGGTGCCGGCGGCGGTCATCAGCATCGGGAAGAAGCGCTGGTACTTGTCGGCGGCGATCATCACGGCCTTGTAGCCGGCGATGTTGGCCTGGGAGCTGAGCACGTCCATGCTCTGGGCGCGCGTGGTGCGCGGCGCGGCTTCGAGTGCGAAGCCGGTGAGGCCGGCGGCGGCCATGCGCTGCAGGCCGGCGGCGTCGAAGGGGTTGAGCATGCCCACGAGCACGCTGCCTGACTTGGCGAGCGCGCACTCGGCGTCGCTCGGCGCGCGCACCTTCAGCACGATGTCGGCACCGAAGGCGCCGGCCTGGTCGGTGATCTCGGCACCGGCCGCTTGATAGGCCGCGTCGGTCACGCTGGCCGCCACGCCCGCGCCGCTCTGCACACGCACCGTGTGCCCCAACGCCACCAGTTTCTTCGCCGTCTCCGGCGTGACGGCAACACGAGTCTCACCCGCCGAGGTTTCGGCAGGTACGCCAATCAACATGACTTGTCCTTTGGTGGAAATGGGCGGTCCAAGGCCAGCCCGAAGATGGAAAGGGGTCTAACGACCCCGCCGCTCACTCGATGTTCTCGAAGATCGCGGCAATGCCCTGTCCGCCCCCGATGCACATCGTGACCAGGGCATAGCGCCCACCGATCCGCTGGAGTTCGTGCAACGCCTTCACTGTGATGATGGCGCCAGTCGCGCCGATGGGATGGCCCAGGGAGATGCCCGAGCCGTTGGGGTTCACCTTGGCTGGATCGAGCGCCAGCTCCGCGCTGACGGCGCAGGCCTGGGCGGCGAACGCCTCGTTGGCCTCGATCACATCGAGGTCCTTCACCGACAGTCCGGCGCGCTCGAGCGCCGCTCTGCTCGCCGGTACGGGGCCGATGCCCATGAACCGGGGGTCGACACCGGCATGGGCATAGCTCACCAGCCGTGCCATCGGCTTCAACCCGCGCGTTCTGGCGGCCGAAGCTTCCATCAGCACCAGTGCCGCCGCCGCATCGTTGATTCCGGATGCATTGCCAGCGGTCACAGTCCCGTTCTCTCTGAGAAAGACCGGCTTGAGCTTGCTCATGTCCGCCAATAACGCCCCGGTGCGGAAGTGCTCATCCTTGTCAAAGACGACATCGCCCTTGCGGCCCTTTTGGATGATGGGGACGATCTGGTCCCTGAACACATCCGCCGCCCAGGCGCGCTCCGCGCGGTGATGGCTTTCCACCGCCAACCTGTCCTGAGCGTCCCGGTCGATGCCCCACTTTCTGGCCACGTTCTCTGCCGTCACACCCATATGGATGCGCTCGAAGGGATCGTGCAGGGCGCCCAGCATCATGTCAGTCATCGAGGTGTCGCCCATGCGTGCTCCCCATCGCGAGGTCGATGACACATAGGGCGCGCGGCTCATGTTCTCGGCCCCTCCACCGATCGCGATATCGGTGTCGCCCAACAGGATCGCTTGACTGGCGGAAACGACCGCCTGCAATCCAGACCCGCACAGGCGATTCACGTTGAAGGCAGGCGTCGTCTCTGCGCATCCTCCCTCGATGGCCGCGACCCGTGACAAATACATGTCGCGAGGCTCGGTGTTGATCACATGGCCAAACATCACGTGCCCCACATCCGAACCCGGGATGCCGGCCTTGGAAAGAGCTGCTTTGACGACTTCGGCGGCCAGGGTGATGGGAGGACATCCTTGAGCGCACCACCGAAGGTACCGATGGCGGTGCGCACACCGCTGAGGACAACGACTTCACGATGGGACATGGAAGACTTTCTAAAAAACGGGGATCCTGACGCGCCGGTCACAGGCGCTGCACCTGCTGCCAAGCAAGATCGGCCACCAGCGCGAAGCGGTCTCCAACCTCCTGCGCATTGGCGCTGGATGCAGTGCCTCGGAGATTGCGGCCGCGAATGCCGTGAAGGATGGCTGCGAAGCGGAACATGTTGAACACCACGTAGAACTCGAGGTCGGGGAGATGATGGCGGCCCGACTCGCGGCAGTAGGTCCGCACGTAATCCGCCTCGGACAGGAGTGCCATGCCCGCCAGGTCGGCGCCGAGCAAGCCGTTGTGGATCTCCTGCGGAACCCGATACATCATCAGGTTGTAGGCAAAGTCCGCCAGGGGATGCCCCAGGGTCGAGAGTTCCCAATCGAGCACCGCAACAACGCGAGGCTCCACGGGATGGAAGATCATGTTGTCGATCCGGAAGTCGCCGTGCGTGACGGCAACCTCGTCGTTGGCGGGAATGTGCTCGGGCAGCCATTCCACCAAGCGATCCATCGATGCATGCCGACCCGCGACTTCGTCCTGGAGGTACTGCTGCGACCAGCGCTCGATCTGCCTGGCGATGTAGCCGCCCGCCCTGCCGTAGTCCGACAGGCCCAGCGCGACCGGGTCGTACCGATGCAACTGCGCCAGCGTGGCGTTCATCGCTTCCAGATAGGCGCGCCGGTCCGCTGCGGCTACATCGGGCAGGCGTGCGTCCCAGAAGATTCGGCCCTCGACCAGATTCATCACATAGAACCAGCTGCCGATGACCGTGTCGTCCAGGCAGAGGCCATGAACCCTCGGCACCGGAAAGCCGGCCTGCCCCAGGGCCGTCATGACCCGCGCCTCACGCTCGATGGCATGGGCGCCCTTGAGGAGCACACCCGGCGGCTTGCGGCGCAATACGTAGGATGCGTGCGGCGTGCGCAACCGGTAGGTCGGGTTGGACTGCCCACCCTGGAACTGGTCGACCCGCATGACGCCCCCGTAGCCGTCCACGTTTTCCGCCATCCAGCGCGCCAGCGCTTCTTCGTCGAACCGGTGCTGTGCGCGAACAGGACGAATGCCCTCCTCTTCGAGAACCGACGTCATTGCACACCCCCCTGGAGCGCATCCCGCTTGATTTTCTTTGCAAGCGACCACTTGTGGGTCTCGGTCGGACCGTCGTAGATCCGGAAGGCGCGTGTCTCCCGAAAAATCTGCTCAACCACTGAATCGCCCGAAACGCCGCTGGCGCCCATGACCTGCACGCAGCGGTCGGCGATCCGAAACAGCAAGTCCGACACCGCAACCTTGGCCATCGAGCTTTCAGCCGTTCCGGCCGATCCCGCATCCAGCACTCCCGCGCACCAGTCGATCATCAACTCCGCCTGCTTGAGATCGATCAGGTTGTCCGCGAGCATGAAGCCCACGCCCTCATGGTCCACCAGCAGTTTCCCGAAAGCCGAGCGCGAGGTCGCGTAGCGCACGGCGATCTCATGGGCCCTGGCCGCACCGCCCAGCCAGCGCATGCAATGGGACAGCCGCGCGGGGGGACAGGCGGACCTGGGCATACCGGAAGCCCTCATGGGCCGAGCCGAGGACATGGGCGTCAGGCACCTGCAAGCCATCGATCAAAACCTGGGCATGGCCGCCGGGCATGGAGCTGTCGAGCGTGTCGATGACGCGCTCGATCTTCACCGCCGGATGCGGCAAGTCCACGAGGAACATCGTGGCGCGCGCGGGCGTGCCCTGACCGGTGCGCGCCATGACGATGCCGACCTTGGCGCCGACCGCTCCGGTGATGAACATCTTGCGGCCATGGATGTGCCAATCTCCGCCGGCGCCCCCGTGTTGGACCGCAGTGGTCATCAGCATCGACGGATCGGAGCCCGCACCGCCCTCCGCCGCCGGCTCCGTCATGAAGAAGGCCGAGCGCTGCTGGCCGGACACCAGGGGCGCCAGAAAGCGCTCTTCTGCTGCGGCGTTCCGATCCTAGACAACAGGAACATGTTGCCCTCGTCCGGCGCCATGGTGTTGACCGCCACCGGCCCGAGTGGAGAAAGGCCGGAGCGTTCGAGCACGGCAGCGGTCTCGCGCTGGCTCAGGTGGTGTCCATCCGGCAGGATGTGAGGCGTCAAGACGCCTGCCGCACGCGCCAGGCTTCGCAACTCCAGCACCAGATCTTCCGAGGGCCCATGGGCACCGCAGCGTGGATCCGATTCGTAAGGGATGACGGTCTGGCGGACGAAGGCTTCGACCCGCTCGGCGATCTGCCGGCTGCGTTCGGTGGGAGAAGGACCGAAGGTTTGGTTCATGCTTAAGACGATTTCAAAGGGTGCTGACCAAATGGCCGCCATCGACCACGAGTTCCGCGCCGGTCATGTAGCGCGAGGCATCCGAAGCGAGCAGCAGCAAAGGTCCGTCGAGATCCTCCAGCCGCCCCAGGCGCCGCTGCGGTATGCGTCGCACCAGCGCCCGACCCGCGTCCGACGTCCAGAATTCGCCGTTCAACTCGGTGTGGAGGTAGCCGGGCGCGAGGGCGTTGACGCGCGTGCCCTGCCGCGCCAGCTCGAGGGCGAGGCATTTCGTCATCTGCACGACGCCAGCCTTGGACACCGCATACGGAAGCACCCCGCCGGCTTGCCGCAGACCCAGGATCGAGGCGATGTTGATGATGGCGCCGCCGGGGTTGGGCGCCATCAGCCGCGCCGCGGCCTGCGCGACGAAGAACATGCCCTTGAGGTTGGTGTCGATGACGTCGTCCCAGGCCGCCTCGTTCTGATCGAGCGCGGCGCCCTCCCGCACAATGCCCGCGTTGTTCACCAGGATGCTCAGCGTTCCGAGCTCTGAGATCGCGCGGCTGCTGGCCTCGATGTCGCGCACGTCGAGCCGCATCGCGCTGGCCGCCCCGCCTTGCTGGCGGATCTCTGCCACGATGCCGGATAGCGTCTCGGCGCGCCGGGCCGCCAGCACCACCTCGACACCCTGGCGGGCCAGCAACCGCGCGAAATGGGCACCGAGGCCCGAAGAAGCGCCCGTGACAAGCGCACGCTTGCCGTGAAGGTCGTGGGCCATCATTCAGTTTCCTTCGCGGATCGCTCGCGGCATGAGTTCATAGGGATGCTTCCAGCCCGGCAGCTCGCTGATACGTCCTGCCCAGGCCTGGACGTTGGCAAACTGCAATCTGTCGAACCGCGCATCCTCGTCGTAGTAGAGGTAGCCCGCCATCGAGATGTCCGCCACGGTCGGTGCGTCACCGACCATGAAGCGACGCCCGGCCAGATGCGCGTCGGCGATCTCGTAGGCGGCCTGCGCCTGCGCCCGCAGATAGCCCGTGAGCTGGTTCTCTTCAGCGCCGCGGATGCCGACCATGAAGCGCAGGGTGGCGAACGCCGGCGTGAAACGGTGGTTGTCGAACAGCAGCCAGCGCAGGACCTCTTGCCTGTCCTCGTCGCTCGCCGGTGCGAATCGGCCCGTCGCCCGCGAAAGGTAGTCCAGGATCGCGCCGCTCTGGGTCAGCAACTTGCCGTCCGGCCGTTGCAGCACAGGCAGTTCTCCCTGTGGATTGACGGTGTGGATGAACGCCGCCTTGGAGTCGGGATTGAAGAAGTCGACGAACTCGGCTTCCCAGTCGGCCCCGACAAGGTTGAGCATGAGCGCCACCTTGTAGCAGTTGCCGGATTCGCCTCGGCAGTAGAGCTTGTAGGCGCTCATGGCCGCTCCTCGAGGAGCGACCGTCCCGACGGCTGCGCGCCGCCCGGCAGACTTACTTCTGGCGCCCCGATCGCAGCAGGGTGGCTGCCATGGCCGCCAGGTCCTTGCCAAAGCGCGCGTCCAGGTTCTTGTGCCCCATGAGCAGCCGGAAATACACGGCCCCGTACATCATGTCGAGCGCGGTATCCACATCCAGCTCCGCGGAGAACTCCCCCGTCTCCTGGCCGCGCACGACGACCGCTCGCACATCGGCGCGGCGCTGCCGGAAAAAGCGTTCGCGAAACGCGTCGCGCAGCACGGGATCCGACTGGCCTTCCGCCAGTATCTCCGCCACCATCTTCCCCACTTCGCCGCGGTACTGCCTGACCAGAAGGATCAGGTGCTCGGACATGGCCTCCATCGCCGAATCCGCATCGCGCACCGGCGTGCTGGGAAGCATGAGGTCGATGAACGTGTCGATGACCACCGCATTGCGATTGGCCCACCAACGATAGATTGTCATCTTGGCCACGCCGGATTCCCCGCGCGATCGCATCGATCGTCAAGTCGCCCACCCGCGTGGTGGCGAGCAGATTGCGCGTGGCATCCAGCACAGCGGTGCGGGACTGCTCGCTGCGCGGACGTCCAGTGTTGCGCGTGCCCTGACGGTTGGCGACGGTGGGAGCGGTGCTCATCGGAGAGGCTGATTCCAAGACATTGGGTCATAGTTTAGTGTCCGTGGGGGAGGGACGGATCAGCCGCCGGGCGGGCGCACGAACAGCGTGGTGCCGCTCACATGCCGGGAAGCGTCGGTCATGAGGAAGTGCGCCAGGCCGATGATGTCCTCGGGCTGACCCAGGCGTCCTCCCGGATAAGAAGCTGCAATGCGCTCCATGTATTCCGACGTCATGTGGTCGTTGGCCATGGGCGTGTTGGTAAGCCCCGGGGCAATGGCGGTCACGGAAATGCCCTCTCCACACACTTCCTGATGCAAGGTGTTGGTGAAGCTGGTGACCGCCGCTTTGGTGGCACCGTAGGCGGCGCCGCCAGGCATGCTCCTGACACCCAGTGCGGAGGTGAAGTTCACGATTCGCCCGTTCCGTTGGCGGATCATCTGCGGCAGTACCGCCCGTGCGAACAGGAAGGTTCCCATCACATTGACCTCGAAGATGCGCTGCCAGTCGGCCAGCGTGTGGTCCTTGACGAGGCACCGGTGCAGCTGGCCCGCGTTGTTGATCAGCCCGTCGATGCGTCCCCATTGGTCCAACGTCGTTTCCACCGTCCGCGCCACGGCCTCCTCGTCGGTGACATCGCATTCGACGGCCACGGCCCGCTGCATGCCGATCTCGTTGGCGACCTGATGCGCCGATTCGAAATCTCGGTCGATGACGGCGATCTTCGCGCCTGCATCGGCCAGGCCGATGGCCATGGCCCTGCCGATTCCGCTGCCGGCACCCGTGATGAGCACCACCTTGTCGTCGACGGAGAAGTTGGCGGCTTGATAGCTTTGCTGCTTCATGGAAATCCTTGTGCGTGGGTCAGAACGCCGTCTGCGAAGAGCCCTTCAGGCCGAGTCGTTGCCGCGCCTCGGACGGCGTGGCCACCTCCAGACCCAGCGATTCGATCGTCGCGCGGATCTTCGAGACCTGGGCGGCGTTGGATGGTGCGAGTTGCCCCTTGCCGATGTAGAGGCTGTCCTCCAGGCCCACACGCACGTTGCCGCCCGAGATCGCGCCCGCAGTGGCAAAAGGCATCTGGTGGCGCCCCGCCGCCATGACCGACCACTCGTAATCGTCGCCGAACAGCTTGTCGGCGATATGCCGGGCATGGTTCAGGTTGTCGATGTCCGCGCCGATCCCGCCGAGGATGCCGAAGACCGTCTGCACGAAGAGCGGCGGCTTCACGAGCTTGCGGTCCAGGAAATGCGCCAGCGAGTACAGGTGGCCGATGTCGTAGCACTCGAACTCGAAGCGAGTGCCATGCCCTTCGCCGAGTTCATGCAGGATGTACTGGATGTCCTTGAAGGTGTTTCTGAAGATGCCGTCGCGGGAGTTCTCCAGGTAAGGGGCCTCCCAGGCGTGCTGGAAGTCCTTGTACTTCTCCAGCATGGGGAACAACGCGAAGTTCATGGAGCCCATGTTCAGCGAGCACATCTCCGGCGACGCCCGCCGGGCGGCCGCGATCCGTGCATCCAGCGTCATCCATTGGGCGCCGCCCGTCGTGATGTTCACCACCGCGTCGGTCGACTGCTTGATCTCTGGAAGAAACCGCATGAAGGTGTCCGGATCGGCGGTCGGCTCGCCATTGCTCGGATCCCGCGCATGCAGGTGAAGGATCGCAGCGCCCGCCTCGTACGCCTGCCTCGCGCTTGCCGCGATTTCGGCCGGTGTGATCGGCAGGTGCGGACTCATGCTCGGGGTGTGGATGCTGCCGGTCACCGCACAGCTGATGATCACTTTGCCCTTGCTGTTTTTCATTCTGAGATCTCCTGGTATGAAGGATCGCGCCGTCGCTGTTCCGCCGGTTCACCGAAGCGGAGAGAAAGGCGCGGGGATGTAGATCGAGGACTTGGCGCCGTCGAGCCATTGCAGCGAACCGCGCGGCGGCCACAGCCCTTTCTGGAAGGCATCGGCACGCACGGCCTGACGCTGGTCCAGGGTTTCGAACGGCCAGATATGGACGATGCGCGGGGGTCCCGACAGCGACTGCAGGGCCGCGACCAGCGGCGACAGGGTGACACGCCCGGGCGCGGCTTCCTGCCACGCAGCGATCGTCTGCGGCAGGGCCTGCGGCGCATCCCTCAGCGCATAGGTTCGGATCTCATAGAAGCCACCGAGCTTGCCGCCCGCATGCACCGGCAGCCCAGGAAAGCTGGCGAAGAGACCTTGGTCCAGCCCGACGAGGCTGCCGATGGCGCCGGCATGGGGCGCCAGTTCGGCCTCCCCGAACGCTTGCTCATCGAGGGCCTCGGCGGAGGGAAAGCTTCGCAGCACCACGATCTCGTTGAGGGAACCGATCTCCGAGATCCAGCAGCCCAGCAGCGCAGGCGCCCGCGGGCCGACGAGCGACTTGTGGATCCCTTCGAGCACGGCGGCGACGCCGCCTGGAATGCATTGAAGCGTGGTGAGGTTGAAAACGGTTCGATCCTGGGCCATGGGTCTGGAAGGGTTGGAAGTCTTGGAAACTGCGATCACGGCGTCAGCGCCAGCGCAGCAGGTAGTTCTCGCAACGCTGGAGCACGCTGTTGCTGACGAGACCGATCAGCCCGAGCACCACGATCCCGGCGAAGAGGTCGGCCGACTGGAAGGCTCGGCCGGCCAGCAGGATGGCGGTCCCCAGACCGGGCTGGCCGGTCAGCATTTCCCCCACGATGGAAAGGATCAGGGCCACCGTCATCGAGAGCTTCATGCCCGACACGATGTCGGGCACCGCATTCGGCAGGCCCACCTTCATGACGAAGGACAGTTTTCCGAGGCCCAGGACATGTGCGACCTCCTTGAGCCTGGGCTCCACGGTCGCGAAGCCATGGACCGTCGCGAGCAGCGTGGGCCACAGCGAGCCGAACGCCACCACACCGATGACCATGGCTGGCGTCAGGCCGAAGAAAACGATGGCAACCGGCACCACCGCCGAAGCCGGCAGTGGCCGGATGAACTCGAGCAACGGTCCGACGTACACACGGCCCTGCGACCAGACCCCCAAGGTGGCGCCCAGAATGATCGCGATCAGGCTGGCCAGCAGCCAGCCCCACAGCATGCGCAGGGTCGTCTGCATCGTCTGGTCCGCGAGTTCCCCCTCACGAAACCCCCAGACCAGCGCCTCGGCGGCGGCCCTTGGGGTTGGCAGATAGATCTTGCCCACCAGCCCGGTCACGGTGACCGCGTGCCACAGCAATCCAAGCAGGAACAACCCTGCGAGCGCATGGAGCGAACGGGAAGCAACGCTCATGACGGCAACCCCTCTTGTGGACTGCTCAAGCCGAGGCCCGCCATCAGGCGCCGTTGCGTCTTCACGAGAATGAGGTTCAGCGCCCAGCCAAGCACACCCACCCAGAGCAGGTAGCCGAACATTTCCGCAGGCTTGAGCGCGACCTGCGCGGTGACCAGTCCATAGCCCAGCCCATACGGATTGGCCACGATCTCCACCGTCACCGCGACCACCAGTGCGATACCGATCGCCAACCGCAGCGCCACGATCAGCCGCGGCGCCACCGAGGGCAGAACGATCTTGAGCACGCGCGCCATGTAGCCCAGCTGCAGCACGTCCGCGACTTCGATCAGCCGTCGATCGACACTTGCGACGGCGCCCTGGACAAGGATCAAGATCGGCCAGAAGGTGGCAAATCCGACGACGGCGCTTTCCATGTGGATGCCGAAACCGAAGGCCATCATCGCCAGCGGAATGAGCGCCACCGACGGCATGGGTCGCAGCAGCTCGATGGGCGCATCCAGCAAGCGCGCAACCCTTGGCGACAGCCCCAGCACCAGTCCTCCTGCAAGACCGAGGACCGCGCCGTAGACCAGGCCCATGCCCGCGCTGGCCAAGGTCTGGGCCGTCTTGTCGAGCAGAATTCCGCTGGAGAACATTCCCCACAGCGCCCGCAGCACCGTGCTGGGCGGGACCACGTTGTCGCTCAGCGAGCCGGATACGTTGGCCGCGATCTCCCAGATGCCGAGCAGGCAGACGGGCACGATCAGCCCCTTGCCGGCATTCATGCGGCCTCCTTGTGCATGAGACCGTGGAGTTCCCGCCGCAAACGAACAAACTGGGCGTCCTCACGCGTCGTCAACTGATCGCGTGGCGCCGGCAACGCGACGTCGATGACGCGATCGACGCGTCCAGGGTTCGCGTCGAGCGCAATCACCTGGTCGCCCAGGTAGATCGCCTCTTCCAGGTCATGGGTCACGAACAGCACCGTCATATCTCGGCTCGCGGCGATGGACAGGATCTCGTCCTGAAGGGACTGACGCGTCATGGCATCCAGTGCGCCGAAAGGCTCGTCCATCAGCAGCAGACGAGGCTCCTGCGCCAAGCAACGCGCGATCTGCAGGCGCTGCTGCATGCCACCCGACATCTGGCCGGGGTATTTGCGGGCATGGTCCCGAAGACCTACGGTCTTCAGAAGCTCGTGAATGCGATCGGCGCGCTCCGGGCGGGGAATGCCCGCGGCCTCCAACGCCAGGGAAACGTTACCGGCCACGCTGCGCCATGGCAGCAGCGCGCGGCCGTAGTCCTGGAACACCACCGCCATGTCGCGCCGTGGCCTGCCAAGCGCCTGATCCGCGAAATGAACACTTCCGCTCGAGGGCGTGACGAGCCCGGCGGCGACTCGCAGGACCGTCGTCTTGCCGCAGCCGGATGGACCGATGATGCAGGCGAACCCGCCGGCAGGAATCGTGAACGACACGCCGCTGAAGACCGGGCGTCCCGCATAGGACACCGAGACGTCCCGGAAGGTCAGTCCGGAAGATCGTTGGGGGATGCAGTCACTGCGCATACAGCCGTCCCACCTCCGGGTTGGTGCGCAACATGCCTTGCTCGCGCATCATGGCGATCGTGGCGGCCAGCGTTGCGGGGTCACGCGCCGTCACCAGCTGGGGCATGGGAATCTTCGCGGCCACGTCCGGGGGCAGGCCCGTGAACCTGGCGATCTGAACCTTGGTCTGATCCGGATTCGCTTCTGCGAAGGCAATGCCCTTCTTCAAGGCCTCCCGGAACTTCGCAATGACATCGGGATTCGCTTTCGCATAGTCTCGGGTCGAGACGTAGTAGAAGATCGGCATTGGCTGCTCGAAGTTGGACACCATGGAAGTGACCACGTAGCCGGTATTGCTCTCCAGCATGCGTCCCAGCATGGGCTCGGCGGTGATGACCGCATCCACGCTGCCTCCGCGGATCAGGTCCGGGTGCTGCGGAAACCCGCTCTCCACGAAGGTCACCCGCTTGGCGTCGACGCCATTGAGCGCGAGCCACTTGCGAAACCACACATGGAGGATGGCGCCAACGCCAGGCACGCCCACCTTCTTGCCCACGAAATCCTGCGGCTTCTGGATTCCGGAGCCGTTGCGAGCGAAGGCCGCGAAGTTCTTGCTGGTCTTGGCGCCCACGCTGCCTTCGGCAATGACAACAAGATCCAGGCCGCCATCCACCGCCTGCAGGAAAGTCGTGGACGTGATCGTTGCGACCTGTACCGCACCCGACTGGAGCGCCGGCGGCATCGAGGGATTCAGCGGAATGAGCTTGAGCTCCACGGGCAGTCCAGCGTCCTTGAAGTAACCCTCCGAGGAAGCCATGAACGCCCCAGCGATCTCCGCCGTTGCGACATGGCCCAGCACGAGCGGTTTGGGCTGAGCCAGTGCCGGACCTGCCATCAGCGAGGCGGTCAATGCCAGCGCGATCACTTTTGCAAAGATCTTGAATGTCATGGGTGTCTCCTGTTTTTTGAGGGGGCGAGCGTGTAAACCGGATGCGGCAGTCAGAGAAGGTCGGGGTTGGGCAGCAGGATCACCTTTCCTGCACGGCCGGTACGCGCCGCGTGTGCGACGGCGGTCTTGACGTCGTCCATGGGATAAATCGCCTCCACCCGGACGTCGATCACCCCCTGCTCGATCAGCTTCGCAATCACGTCGTACACGGCGTTGCGCTCTTCGACAGACGCGTTCTCGAACCAGTGCGTGAACCAGTAGCCGCGAAGCGCGATGTTGCGGAACACGAGGTCCGATGCGTCGACACGGCAGGATGCGGAAGACAGCAGGCCGTAGGTCACGACAGTTCCGCCGTCCACCAGACAGCGGCCCAGGGCGGCAGTACCCTCACCCGCGACTGCATCGAATGCCAGTCGAATCGGTGCACCACCCACGGCAGCCTGAATGCGTTCAGTCAGATCGGGCCCATCCGCAACCACGGCATCGGCGCCGCTGGCCATCACGGCTTCGATCTGGCTCTCGCTGCGCACGATGCTCACCGTACGCACGCGCATGTGCTTGGCCAGCTTGATGACGTTGTGCGCCACGGCCGAGTTGCCGGCGTTCTGCAGAACCCATTCACCCGGCTCGAGTGCGACGAAGCCCTTGAGCATGTGCCATGCGGTTGCCGGATTCACCGCCATCATGGCGAGTTGGTGGATGTCGGCGGTCTTCGGCAGCGGCCGAAGCCCTGCCGCGGGCGCTGTGACCTGCTGGCACCAGTTGCCGCGGCCCGCGAACAGCGCCAGCACCCGGTCACCGATCCGAAGATGCCGGACATCCTTGCCGAGCTTGCGGACCTGTCCCACCGCCTCGCCGCCAGCCAGGCAAGGCAACGGCGGCGGACGCGCGCCGAACCGGCCCTGGAAGTTGAGAAGGTCGGAAGGATTGATCGGGGCGGCCAGGATGTCGAGAACCACCTCATTCGCACCGGGTTCATCTGGTTCTGGCACGTCGACCAGCGCCACGAGGTCGGGATCTGAGCCGAATCCCAGGATATGTACAGCTTTCATCCGCCGCTCCATCGTGTTCAGGCTTAGGGCCGCCGCGCGCATCAGCGGGCGACGTTCACGATGGTCTTGCCCAGGTTGGCACCCTTGAGCATCCCGATGAAAGCGGCCGGTGCGTTTTCCAGACCGTCTACGGCATGCTCGGCGTAGCGCAGCTTTCCTTGCTTGAGCCAGGCGGAGAGGCGCGCCAGCGCCTCGGCATTGCGAGGGGCCCAGTCACCCACGATGAAACCCTCCATGCGGGCGCGGCTGGTGAGAAAGTAGCGCATGCTGCGCGGCCCCATGTCGGGCTCGGTGAGGTTCGATTGGGAGATCTGGCCGATCACCACCACGCGCGCTTTGAAAGACAGGTGATTGAAGACGGCTTGCGAGATCGCGCCGCCCACGCCATCCAGATAGACGTTCACGCCATTCGGGCAAACGGCAGTGAGCGCGGCTTGAAGATCGCCCACGGTCTTGTAGTTGATCGCGTGATCGAAGCCCAGTTCGTTCACGCAGTAGGCGAGCTTGTCGTCGTCGCCTGCAATGCCGACGACGGTGCATCCGGCGAGCTTCGCGATCTGGCCAGCGATCTGGCCCACCGCGCCCGCCGCACCGGAGATCACCACCACGTCGCCAGGAACAGGTTGAGCGACGTGAAGCAGCGAGAAGTAGGCGGTCAGACCCGGCATGCCAAGCACACCGAGCGCGGTCGATGGAGGAGCCAGCTCGGGGTCGATCTTGCGCAATTGAGAGGCGGCAATCGCTGCGAACTCCTGCCAGCCACCAGGTCCCTCGACGATGTCGCCGGGCGCGAATCCCGGCGCATGGCTTTCGACAACCCGGCCCACCGTGCCGCCCACCACGACCTCACCGATGGCCACAGGGGCCGCGTAGTTTTTGGCGTCGCTGATACGACCGCGCATGTAGGGATCCAGTGAGAGAACCAGCGTCTGGACCAGCACTTGCCCGGCGGACGCGATGGGCATGTCTGCGCTCGTGAGCTCAAAGTTTTCCGGTGCCGGCATGCCAGTGGGGCGGCTCTTGAGGGTGATCTGGCGGTTTCGCGGATGTGACATGGGTTGATGCGGCTGTTCGTACAAAAAGGTTCGGCTGACCCGCTATCCGAGAAGAAGATCAGGAGCCGACACTTTCGATACTATACGGCTAGTATCGAAATTAGCGCAGGGATTACCCTTGGCTGTCCAGGCAAGCTTGCAGCAAGATTGACTGTTCTACTGGAAAGTGAGGGAGCGTTCGCTGTGGCGGCGTTCGCAGCCACCGATGGCAGTCATCTGCCGAGCCGCGAAGAGATTTCTCGGAAAGGCTCAGACCGATGAGAAAAAATTGGAAAAAAAGATCAAATCGCTTGTGCCGACACCGATGGTGTGCAGTGAGCTCAAGTCTTCTCGCGCAAATTGGATGCTCAACCGAACGTAAGTTCGACCACTGTCAAGTGCTGCACCACCAACGGTACCGTTGAACGTGCGGGCTTCCCCGCTCAGTCCCTGCCCGCACCCGTTTCACGTGCGCCCTGGTCGGGGGATGGACGACTGCACAGGCCAGTCACCACGTGAGAAATAGGCTTCGCAACTTGTCCCGCCTGCATGGCGAGTCGTCCTTGACATCGCCAGGCCATCAAGTGCCGAAGGACAAAAGATTGAGATTTTCAATGGGGGTGAGCGCCTCACCCGGGCGCCGTGGACCAAAAGTCCGCCAGCGTGCGGTTGAACAGTTCAGGATCCTCGAGATTGGCCAGGTGGCCGGCCCTATCCAATTCCACCACGCTGGCATGAGGGACTGCGTTCTTGAGCATCTGCAGCGCGGCCGGCGTGACTCGCCGATCGAGCCTGCCGCTGAGCACCAGCGTTCGCACGCCTGACGCGCGCGACAACGCAGGCCTCGCGTCGTCGTTCAGGATGCTCTGAAGCGTTTGCAGATAGTCATCCATCTTCATGGTGGCGATGAGAGCAACCATCTCTGATTTCACCGCAGGCTCCATAGACGCGCAGGCCGTGCCGTCCATGTACATCTGAGCGAATGCGGCTATACCTCTGTCCCGCAGGAACTCACGTGTGGACTCGATGCGGGCTTGAGCCTCCGGGCCAGCCAAAGCGCAGTAGCTGCATGCCAGCACCATGCTGCGGCAAGCGCCGTCCAGGCGGGCGGCCAATTCAGCGGCCATCAGTCCCCCCATCGACAGGCCGACCAGATGGGCCCGCCGAACACCCAATACGTTCATGACCGCCGCAGCGTCGTCCACGCAATTTCCGATCGAAAAGCCGCCCCGGTTGCTGGAGCGCCCGTGGCCTCTGCAATCCATGGCCACCAGGTGGTAACGGTCTCGCAGGGCATCGAACTGTGACGCCCACATGGCGGACGAAAGACCCAGGCTGTGGAAGAAGACGACGCTGGGCAGCTCAGGCGTGCCTTCCACGCGCACATGCAGCCGCTCACCGTTGAGGTCGAAGTCGTGCAGGGTCATGATCGGACGTCCGGATCAGTGGGCGGCACCGGCACGAATCGCAGGCATGGCGCCGGCGAGCATGCTGGCCGCCATCTCAGCGCACATGTCGAAATCCGCGGCCTGCGCTGCACGCAAGTAGCGCTTGACGGTGGCCAACGCCACCGGGTGGCGAGCACCAAGCAGAGCGACGATCTCATCAACACGTCCTGGCAAAGCGGCCTGCTCCACGACTTCGCCGACGATGCCGCCGCGTACCGCTTCGTCGGCGCTCAATGTCGCCAAGCCCAGCACCATGCTGGCGGCGACCTTGGGCTGCACCTTGCGCGCCAGCGCAGACAGCGCCAGTGTCGGCGGCAAGTCCTTGCTCATCTCGGGCAGACTGAAACGCGCGGTCCGCGATGCCACAGCAATGTCGCAGGCAGCAACCAGCGCGCAGCCTAAGCCGTGCGCATCGCCCTGCACCTGTGCCACAGACACGATGTCCAGCATATGCAATGCACGGTAGAGAGCAAGGATCGGTCCGACCAGACGCACACGCAAGTCTTCGGAGGTCGCCTGTCCCGCAGTGGGTGCGCCGCCCTCGGGCGCTCGGCCCACGCAGAACTGATCGCCCTCCGCACAAATACGCAGCACGCGGACCTCTGGTCTTGATCCGGCCTGGGCGATGGCATCCCGCGCCTCCCGTATGTCCGGCAAGGTCAAGGCATTGCCAGTCGCGGCCCGCGACAGCGTAAGGCGGGCCTCGGCGCCGTGGTAGTCAAGGCGGATGGCGGAATGGGTCATTCAGGGTCTCCTGGTTTCCGAAAGCACGAGATCGGCGCCCTTCTCAGCGATCATGAGCGTAGCGGCGTTGGTGTTGCCAGCGATGATGCGCGGCATGATGGATGCGTCGATCACACGCAGGCGAGACGCACCGCGCACGCGCAGATCGAGGTCGACCACGCTGCGCTCGTCTGCGCCCATGCGGCAGGCGCCTACGGGATGGTGCACGGAGTCGCCCTTTAGGCGACAGAATGCCAGCAGGTCTTCGTCGCTTTGCAACTGCGCACCAGGCGCCAGCTCGAATGTTCCGTAGTCCTGCCAGACTGGTTGCTCGAAGAACTTCCTCACCCAGCGCAAGCCGTTGAGCATCAACGCGCGGTCGTACTCGTGGTTCATGTAGTGACCCACGATCGCCGGATGCTGATCCGCGTCTGCGCTCCTAATGTGAATGCTGCCGCGCGAGCGCGGAGCCAGCGCGCACATGATGGCGGTGACGCCTGGCACTTTCGAAAGCCGCCTGGGGTGCTTGGATGGATCGAGCGAGCCGGGTGCAAACAACATCTGCAAGTCAGGGCGGTCCACCGCGTCCGATGATCGAAAAAATCCACCGGCAGGCGCAGCGTTGCTCGCCAACAGACCATTGCGGCGTGTGTAGTAGCGAAGCACCTGGCTTGCAAGGCCCAAACCCGATGCATAGCGATTCAGCGTATCGAGGTTCCTGACGCCCACCACTACGGGCGCCTGGTAGTGGTCCTGCACGTTCTCGCCCACAGAGGGACGGTGCACATGGACGTCGATCCCCAAGGCCTGTAAGCGCGCCCCATCCCCCACACCCGACAGTTCGAGGATCTGGGTACTGCCTACCGTTCCGGCCGAAAGAATGACCTCGCGACGCGCACGGGCAGTGCACACGCGGCCGTCGGCTGCGCGGAACGTGAGTCCGCTCGCCACATTGCCATGCCACGCAATACGCTGAACGACCACGCCGGTAAGCAGGGTGAGCTTGGATCGCTGGCGCGCGCGCTTGAGGTAGGTACGTGCCGCACTCATACGCCGTCCGCCCTCCACCGGTTGGTGGTAGTAGCCAGCCCCCTCCTGGCTTGGTCCGTCGAAGTCGTCGCTAGGCGGAATACCCGCTTGCACCATCGACCGAATGAATACATCGCAAGCGGGATGGCTTGGCGCGCGCGTTACGGGCACTGGCCCCTCGTCGCCATGCAACTCGCTCGGCCCACGCACATGGCGCTCGCTGCGTTTGAAATAAGGCAGCACGCTCTGCCAGTCCCACCCCGTGCAGCCGGCTTCGGCCCAGCCGTCGTAGTCCGCGGAATGTCCCCGCACGTGAACCATGGCGTTGATGCTGCTCGATCCGCCGAGCACGCGCCCCCGCATATAGGTGATCTGCCGTCCCGCGAGGCCCGGCTCAGGGTCCGTGCGGTAGTCCCAGATCACGCGAGGATCGAATGCGACATAGTTAAAACCCGCAGGAACGTGTAGCAACTCCATCGAGTCTTTCGGTCCCGCTTCAAGCAGGAGCACGCTGTGGCGGCCGTCTTCGGTCAGACGGTCGGCTAACACGCAACCGGCCGTCCCGGCCCCTGCAACGATGTAGTCGAATTCCAGTTCGCTCCCGGTCATCAGCGGCCCCTCAGATGACTGCAGTGGATTCATGCAACCAGTCATTCACCACTGTTTCGGTGTGCTCACCGAGTGCAGGGGGGAACGTGGGCGTGGCTTCGCTGGCACCCACGAATTTCAGCGGATTCCCAGCCACGCTTGCCTGAAGCTTGCCGCGCGGGCTGTGATCGGGAGTCTGAAGGTTCAGCACCATGCCACGCGCCTGCGCCTGATCACTGAGCAGCGCCCGATCCAGCGTATTCACAACGCCAGCCGGAATGCCGTCTGCGATGAGCAGCGGCATCCATTCGGCCGCAGTGCGCGCAAGAAAGGCCTTCTCCAGAAGCGGCCAGAGAGCATCCCTGTTTGAAAAGCGTGCGGCATTGGTCACGAAGCGCGGGTCGTGCACGAGCCTTTCCACGTTCAATACTTTGGCGAGAGATCGCCACATCTTCTCGGTGTTGGCCGTCACGACCACGCTCGCGCCGTCGCCTGCGATGAAGCTCCTGTACGTGGGAATGGAGTCATGGCCCGCACCCTGTCGTCCAGGAATCTGCCCGGAGTGCAGGAAGGCTGCCGCTTGATAGCTCAGCATCGCGAGCTGGCAGTCAAGCATAGCCACATCGACCCAGCGGCCCTTGCCGGTGAGGGTGCGCTCATGCAAGGCCGCCAGCAGGCCGATCACGGCGTAAAGGCCCGCCGACAGGTCGCCAAGCGGAATCCCGGCGCGAACAGGCTCGCCATCCGGCTGTCCCGTCATACTCATTCCGCCGAGAGCGCCTGGACCACCATGTCATATGCGGGCCAGTCGCGCCAGGGTCCGTCCTGGCCGAAGCCGGAGATCGAGCACCAGATGAGCCCGGGCTTCTCGAGGACGAGGCCTTCGTAGTCCAAACCCAATCGCGGCAGCACGCCCGGGCGGAAATTCTCCACCACCACGTCAGCACGCATGGCGAGCGAGCGCACAAGCGCGACGCCTTCGGCCGTCTTCATGTCGGCGACGACGCTGCGCTTGTTACGGTTGACGCTCAAGTAGTAGCTGCTATCGCCATCTACGAAGTTCGGCGGGATGGTCCGCGAAAGTTCACCTGTCGGCGGCTCCACCTTGATCACGTCCGCGCCGAGGTCGGCGAGGATCATGGTTCCGTACGGACCTGACAGGAACTGCGTCAGGTCAAGGACACGCACACCTTTCAAGGGCTGCGCAGGCTTGGCATCGATCATGATTTTTCGTCTCTGGTCGTATCTTGGTAGGTGGATGCCGGCCTGGGCCAGATGCCCGGGTAGCCCAGCGTGCGCGACAGCTCGCCGGCGTAGTGCATTGCCAGGCCGGCAAGCCGCGCGCGGTCCTTTTTCTGGAAGCGGGTCTCGGGAACGGTGTAGCCGAGGGTTCCGACAATCTGTTCGCGGCCGTCGAAGACTGGAGAAAACGTGCCGACCGCTCCGGAGATGCGCTGGCCTCGGGTGTGCGAGTAACCCTGGTCGCGTATCTCGATCAGCATGCGCCGGATCGCCGGGTGATCGCGCCGGTTCAGTGGGTCATCGTTCGCCAGCACGCGGTCGACCTTGTCGCTACCCAACCAGGCCAGCGCGGCCAGTCCAGACGAACCCGTCGAAAGCGCGTAGGGCACATTGAGCGGTACGCGGTAGTCGAGCATCTGGCCAGACTCCACGCCGGAGATGAAAACCAGCTTCAAGGCGCGCTGGTCGAGCATGGCCAGATAGCTGGACTCGCCTGCTTCCCGCGCGGCGCCATCGAGAAACGGCCGCGCAACGGCCTGGAGCGGCATGCGATGCGTCACCAGCGATCCGAGGCGGAAGAATTCGAAGCCGGGCCGGAACGTGCGGGTGATGTCATCGCGCTCGACCATGCCCTCTTGCATCAGCAACTCGAGCAAGCGGTGCATCGTCGAGATTGGAAGATTGACCGTGTCAGCCAGCTCTTTCATGGTGGGCTCCTGGCGCGCTTGCGCCACCGCACGCAGGACGAGCACGGTGCGCGCGATCGTGCCGGTCTCACGTTCCGCGCCGCTACCCTGCTTCGCTGCCGACAGCGTGCCGGGGCGGGGAAGCGGTGTCATGCAGCGCTCCCTTCGCTGTAAGCCCCGGCGGCCAGCAGTTGCTCGAAGAGGTCCTGAGGAACTGTCGGCGAGTTTTTGAGCTCCAGACGGAATTCACCGAGGGCGTTCTCGATGGCGCTGATGATCGCCGCCGCAGCCGGAATAGTCCCACCTTCGCCTGCGCCCTTGACACCCAGTGGATTGAGGGGCGAAGGCGTTTCAAGGTGCACGGTGTCCACGCGTGGCACATCCGTCGCCATGGGCATCAGGTACTCGCCGAAGTTGGTGGTGACTGGCTGTGCGTTCTCGTCGTACTGCATCCACTCCAGCGTCGCGTTGCCGATACCATGGGCCACCGCCCCCTGCACCTGCCCATCAACGATAAGGGGATTGATGAGGTTGCCGCAGTCGTGCGCCATCACGTAGTTGATGATCCGCGTCTGGCCGGTGTGCTTGTCGACTTCGAGTTCCACCACCGCCGTGCCGTTGCAGAAGGTGCTTTGCGCGGGCGAGAAATACTGAGTCTCCTCCAGCCCGCCTTTAAGCCCTTCTGGGAACGAGAATCCAGGCATGCCCTGCGCGATGCGCGCCAGTTCGCCGAAGCCCATGCTCCTGGCAGGATCGGCAACCAGATGCACGCGAGCCTCACCCAAAGCAAGCGAGGACACGTCGCACTGCATGATGAATGCTGCCAAGCTCAGCAAGCGTTCCCGCACCTTGCGAGCAGCCAAGTAGACAGAGTTTCCAGCGGTCACGGTGATGCGGCTTGCAAACGTGCCGACACCCATCGAAATGACGCCCGTGTCGGCGGTGATGACGTCCACCCGGTCCATTGGAAGATTGAGCTCTTGCGCGCAGATCTGCATGAAGGTGGTGTGATGGCCCTGTCCCTGCGGCGCGGCTCCGGTCAGCACGCTTACCCGGCCGTTCTGCTGAACGCGCACCGTAGCGCCCTCGAACGGCCCGAGACCTGTGCCTTCAACGTAGTTCGCCACTCCTATGCCTATGTAGCGACCCTCGGCGCGCGCCTGGCGCTGACGCTCGGGAAACCCCGCGTAGTTCGCCCGCGCCAGCGCGGCGGCTTGGGTGGCTGGATAGTCGCCACTGTCATAGCGCATGGGTTTGCCGTCGCGATAGATGAACCCTACGTCATAGGGCATCTGCTCAGGCTGGATGAAGTTGCGTTCGCGGATTTGGGCGCGGTCCATGCCGAGCCGTGCGGCGGCGCGATCCAGGATTCGCTCCATGGCGAACACGGCCTGGGGACGGGCCGCGCCCCTTACAGGCGACGTCCCGCCTTTGTTGGTGAGCACCACCTTGAGATCCACCGACATCGACGGAATGACATAGGGACCGGGAGTCGTGGTCACACCGATCCACGGCATGATGATGCCCCACGGCAGGTAGGCCCCGTTGTCATGCACCATCTCGAGCTTGGCACCGCGAATTCCGCCGTCTGATTCGAGCGCGAGGGAGATCGTCCACCACTGGTCGCGTTCCTGCATCGCGGTGAGAAAGTGTTCGCGCCGGTCTTCGATCCACTTCACCGGCCGGCGCAGGTCCCGCGCCGCGATGCACACCAGGGCCTCTTCGGGATAGAACATCCCCTTTGGCCCAAACCCGCCGCCGACATCGTTCATGATGACGCGCAGCTTTTCGGGATCCGATTCCAACAGGTCCACGAGGACTCGCTTTTCCAGGTGGGGTGCCTGGCCCGACGACCACACCGTGAGCTGACCCGTGCTGGCGTGCGACTCTGCCATGTAGCCGCGTGCTTCCATAGGATGAGCGGAGCCGCGGTTTTGCCAAAAGGTGTCGGTGACCACCACCGGAGCATTTTCGAAAGCGGCGGCAGCATCGCCGTAGGCCATGGTCACGTGCGCTGCAATGTTATCGGGCGCGCCGGCATGGGCCAGCGCCGCACCGGGCTTGAGCGCGTCGATGGCGTTGGCCGAGACTGGAAGTTCTTCGTATTCCACCTCGATGAGCGCGCACGCGTCCTCGGCGAGGTAGCGGTTGTCCGCCACCACAAAAGCCACTGGATCACCGACGGTGAACACTTCCTCATGCGCGAGCAACCGCTGCGCGTGCATCTGGCGAATGGCCGGGTTGGGCACGAGGATCGGGATGCCTCCACGAGCGGACTCGGGCAACTCGGCAAAGGTGTAGACCGCCACCACGCCGGCCATGGTCCTGGCCGCAGAAACGTCGATGCGCAACACCCGGGCGTGCGCGAAGGGGCTGCGCAACACTGCTGCGTGCAGCGTGCCGGGATCTTGAGGTCGTCGACAAAACTGCCCTGGCCTTGCAGCAGCTTCCGATCTTCGGTGCGTTGCACGCGTTTGCCCACGTAGTCGTGGCCGGTGCCGATCTGTTTGGCGTCGGTGATGTCCATCGCAGCCTCCTTCAATTCACTTCTTGGTGGGCCGGCGTGGCCGTTGCGCGCAGGCGGCGCGCCGCCAACTGAGCCGCCTCGACGATCGGTTGGTAGCCCGTGCAGCGGCACAGGTTGCCGGTGAGCGCGTCGCGGATCTGTGCCTCGCTGGGATCCGCGTGGTCGGCGAGCAATTCGGTCAACGTGGCCAGCATGCCGGGCGTGCAGAAGCCGCACTGCAGCGCATGGCACTCATGAAAGGCCTGTTGCAGTACCGAGAGCGTTCCGTCGGGAGCAGAAAGCCCCTCCACGGTGGTGATTTCGTGGCCATCGACCTGCACGGCGAGCGTGAGGCACGATCGCGCGGTTCGCCCGTCGAGCAGCACGGTGCAGGCGCCACAGACGCCATGCTCGCAACCATAGTGCGTGCCGGTCATTCCACAGTCATGGCGTAGGAAATCACCGAGCGTTCGGCGTACTTCCACGCTACGCTCCATGGTCTTGCCGTTGATCTGGCAGCGAATGCTTTTTTCGTTCATGATGTTCCTTCATCTTCGGACGGTTGCATCCGCTCGAAGGCGGTGCGCAGGGCTCTGCTGCTCAGGACACCCGCGAGGTGGCGTCGGTACTCGGCGCTCACGTGCGCGTCGCCCACGGTGTCCTGCGCGCGTGCCGCCGCCGCTACCTCCCCTATCAGCGCTTCGTTGGCCTCGCGCCCCAGGGCACCGGCCTCTACTTCCGAGAGGCGTACGGGTCCGGCGGCAATGCCGCACAAAGCCACCGCCAATCGGGTGATACGTCGGTGGGCATCGCAGGAGGCGAGCACCGCCACGCCGACAATGGCGTAGTCGCCCTGACGGCGCGCGTACTCGGTAAAGGACCAGCCATGTCCACGTGGCCAAAGATCGATGTCGATGCGCGCGAGCACCTCGCCATCCTCAAGGTTGGGTGTCAGATAACCCAATGCCCAGTCGGCCATGGACACGCGCCGCTCGCCGCGCTGGCTGCGCAGCACGAGTTCCGCTCCTTGTGCGGCCAGGAAGCAGGGCTGTTCTGACGCTGGGTCGAGATGGCACAGGCTGCCACCCAGCGTGCCGCGGTTGCGAATCTGCGGATGGCTGACGAGCTCGTAGGCTTCGGGAATCAGAGGTGCAACGCGGCGCACCAGCTCTGATCGCTCGATGTCGCGCTGACGGGTCATCGAGCCGATTTGCAATCTGCCTTTCTGCAGATCGATGCCTTGCAGCTCGCTGACCGTGTTGAGATCGATGACATGGTCGGGCTGCACGAAGCGAAAGTTCATCATTGGCATCAGGGTCTGCCCCCCAGCCAGGAGTTTGGCGTTGTCCAGCGTCGAGGCCAGGTCCATGGCTTCGGCAATCGTGGTCGGCGCGTGGTAGGCGAATGCAGAGGGTTTCATCCGGAATCCTTGAGTGCTTGGTGGGTGGTGCAAGCGAGGGTTCAAGCCTCGAAGACGTGGATGCAACAAGCGCCATGGTCAAAGCCAGCCGTGCCCCCACCTGTGACGTGCGTGAGACCCAGTCGCGCGCCCCGCACCTGCCGCGCGTCGCACCTGCCCTGCAGCTGCCGGACGATCTCCACGATCTGTGCGGTTCCGCTGGCACCTACTGGGTGCCCTTTGGACAACATCCCACCGCTGGGATTGACAACGTTGCGCCCTCCCAGCGATGTGACACCGCCGTGCAGCAAGCGCGGCGCTTCGCCTTGCGGGCAGAGCCCCAACGCTTCGTAGTACAGCAGCTCGGCAATGGTGAAGGCGTCATGGCATTCGAGCACGTCGATGTCCCGCGGATCCAGCGCAATCTCCTCGTAAAGCTCGCCTGCGCAGCGCAGCGTGATCTCTGGAATCGTCATATCGCGAAATCCGCTGAGGTAGCGCCCCGAAGCCAGATGCGAGCCGCGCACCTTCACGGCCGGATGCAGGGCCGAGCGAGCGCCGTCGGCCGGCCCGATGACGACTGCGGCCGCGCCATCGCCTGTGGGACAGCACTGCATGAGGGTCAGCGGGTCGGCGATGGGACGCGAGGCCAGCACTTCCTCGACTGTCGTTGGGGCACGGAACTGCGCATAAGGCGTGAGCGCGCCGTGTCGTCGGGACTTCACCGCCACCATCGCCAAGTCCCGGGCGCTGTGGCCATGGTCATGCAGGTAGCGCTGCGCGCGCATTGCGTACAGCCCGGGCATCACCTGGCCATTCGCCACTTCGATGTCTTCTTCGTCCAGTGGCAGCGTGCCGCCACCGAGGCGCGTGAGTTTCTCGACGCCCACCACCATGGCATAGTCGATCTGACCGCTGCCGACTGCGATGAACGCCTCACGGAACGCCGTTGCGCCAGACGAGCATGCGTTCTCGTTGTTGACGATGGGTATGCCCGTGAGCCCCGTTTCGCGTGCCACGCGCTGGCCTGCCATCATGCCGGACAGGGCTGAGCCGCAGTACATGGCCTCGATGTCGCTGCGTACCAAGCCCGACTCTTTCAGCGCGTCGATGACGGCGGGACGGGCTAGGTGAGGTACCGAGACCGCACGATGCTTGCCGAATGGAATGATGCCGGTGCCCAGCACCGCCACATCACGAAGTTTGGCGTGGCTCATGCCGCGGCTCCTTCCAGGAAATAACGAAAGCCCTCTCCCGCAGCGACCACCTTCAGCACGACAGGCTGGTCCGCACGCCAGTCGGTGGTGGCATCGGCGAGCTTCGCGAGCAGACGCAACCCGTTGGGAAAGTCCGCATAACCGAGCGCGTAGGGCGTCTGCCAGTTGACCGGGGCAGCGTGTACACGCGTAAAGCTGTAAAGCGATGCCTTGCCCACCAGGGGCAGATCCCGCAGCGACTCATGAAGACAGAACGGGCAGATGGTGGAGGCCGGAAATGTGCATTTGCCGCAGGCCATGCATTGGCTGGCGCGCAACGCCAGACCGTGCTCCTGCGTCATTACTTCGGTGGCGGCCAGACGCGCCCCCTCGTTGGGGGCCAGAGTTTCGGAAGGGGGATTCATTGGTTGTCCGTCGATATCGGAGTGGAAAAAGCGGCGTCAGGAGCGGCGGCCTATGAGGCGCGCGAACCAGCCCTTGACGGACGCTGCCAGGGCCCGCCACATCAGGGACCCCGCATCCAGACTTGCGACGGCTGGTGGCGCTGCAGCTGAGGGCAGGGCCAACGATCCGGCCTGCGCAGGACCGTGTGACTCGGGTTCGGTCTTGGGTATCTCGCCAATGCTTTGCTGCAGATTGGCGGCGAACTGGTCCATCAATTGGCGCGACAAGGCCTCGATCATTCCGGCGCCGCGGCCGAACTGAGCCACCGCGCCCGAAAGATCAACCGAGGAAATGATCTCGGCGCGAGTGCCGGCACCCTCCGGCTGGAGACGCATGTTCACATCGGCTTTCGCGCCGCCACGTCCCTTGGTATCTGAACCCTGCGCTTTCACGACCACGCGGCTGGACGCCGCGTCGACATCATCGAGGTGAAACTTGCCCGCGAAGCTGAAGTTCATAGGTCCGAGCTTGACGCCGAAGCTGGCGCGCCAACTGCCGTCGTCGTTGCGCCCAAGCAGCTGCGCCCCCGGGAAACAAGGGGCAGCTCGCTCAATGTCCGTCAGGATCGTCCAGGCAGTGGCGGGCGGTGCGGCGATCACGAAGGAGGACTGGATGGTCAATGCCATGTACAGCTCACTTCTTCGCCACGTCTTCGAAGACGAAGTCCTTCGTCATCGGCGAGGTGTAGTTGCTCTCCAGGCTTTCCAGACCGAAGGGCTTGTTGCGATTGATCCTGAAGACCGAGCCGGCCATGGCCGGTGCACGGCCTGCAATGGGTCCGTAGGTGTAGTTCCCTGAAAGACCGAGGTTGTCCACCATACCGAGCTGCGTGAGTGCCCTCATCACGCCTTCACGGGAAAGGTCGTTGTTGGCCACCGCCTTTTCCAGCAATGCTGTCATGGCGCGCGCCTGGTTGTAGCCCACCACGGCCCAGAGATCCGGCTTCTGATCGGGCCGGAAACGCTTGAGGTCATCGAGCATCGGTGCCACGCCCGGCACGCCGGTGCTGGCCCATTCCACGCCTTCTCCCGCGATCAACACATTCTTCTCAAGGTAGTCGATCGCCGGAGTGCCCAGCAGCGAACCGTGCCACGACGGCCACTGGCCCACCCACTGCGGAGCGTAGCTTGCGCGCGCTGAACTTCCCACGATGTTGACGAGCTGGGCCGGCACCGTGGTGACGAGAACGACTTCACATCGTGCGTTCTTCATCTGATTGATCTGACCGGTGAAGTCGCGATCCTGAGGCCCGAAATACGTGGTCTCGACAACCTTCTTGCCGCTCTTCTCGAGCGCGAACTTCCAGCCCTTGAGGCCCGCCAGGCCGTACGGGTCATCGCGCACCATGGCGCAAAAGTTGGCGTCCTTTTTGTTGCCCTTTCGCAGCAGGTAATCCACCGAGTTGATGGCCATCAACTCATACGTGGATCCGATAGGCAGCAGATTTGGGTCCCTGATCATGAAGCCCTCGAACCCGCCCGGCGCCACCACGAACTTGTCGCGGCGAAGCTCGGGCAGGATGGCTTTGGTGGTGTGCGTGCCAAACACCGATGCGGTCACCACCTCGCCTTTTTGCTTGGCGTAACGCTGCACCGCCTGACTCTCGGTGTTCTGATGATCCTCTGTCAGAACCTTCACCTTGTACTTCCGCGCGATGCCACCATTCGCATTCACGCCATCGAACCACACTTGCATCCCCGTGAGCACAGGTTGCCCGAGTACCGCCACGGGCCCGGTGAGAGGGCCGATGTAGCCAACGCTGATGGTCTGGCCGTCGAAGCCCGGGGCGGGCTTGGGATCGGCGAGGGCGGGGCCGCACAGCAGCGCGAAAACCGGCACGGCCGTCGCGGCGAGGCGGCAGGCAAATGCTTTGGTCATGAATGTCTCCAGTGATTTGATAGAAGGAAGGCCGAAGTCAACTGCCACGTACGCGTTGCTCGAGGCGGCGCCAGAGGCCGCCTAACAGCGCGGACAGGCCACGGGGCGCGACCGTCAGGAATATGACGATGAGCACACCGAAGAGAACCTGGATCAGGGCGAAGACTGAGATCAACCCGCCGTCACCCGGCATTTGCGACACGATGCGCCCGGTGTTGGGTATCACCCCGAGGATGGCCTGCGTGGCGTGCGGCAGACTGATGATCACGGCCGCGCCAACGATGGAGCCAAGCACGCTGCCCACACCTCCGACGATGATCATGGCGAGGTATTGGATGGAGAGCACCAAGGTCCATTCCGCAGGACTTGCGAAGCCTACGTAGGCGCCGTAAAGCCCGCCGCTGAACGCGGCCAGCATGCTCGACATGGCAAACGCGGCCACCTTGTAGCGTGGGATGTCGATACCCAGCACCTCGGCCGTGAGGTCGCGATCGCGGATGGCTTGCAGCGCGCGTCCAGGCCTTGACCGCAAGATGTTCACCAAACCCAGCCCGACCACCGCCACCATTGGCCAGACAACCCACGCGAAGCGCCTGTCCTTCAGCGTCGGATCGCCCATGTCCCAACCCAGGATCGCCAGCGTCGGCGTGATCGCACGACCGCCCACTCCGCCAGTCACCGATGACCAATTGTTGAAGATGTGCAGACCGATGAAGACCAGCGCGATGGTTACCATCACGAGATAGTTGCCGCGAAGGCGCAGCGCGAAAGGTCCCGTGGCCGCGCCCACGGCACCGCCCAGGAGCGCGCAGGCGGCCAGCCAGACCGGCAGCGGCAAGCCCCAATCCCCGCCGACCACGGCTGCGCAGTAGGCACCCATGCCGATGAAAAATGGATGGCCCAGCGACACCTGCCCGCATTGCCGGAGAGAAGGTTCAAGCCCATTGCGGCGATGGCGGCGATGCCGATGTACACATACAACTTCAGAAGAAAGCCGGTCAGCACCAGAGGTAGCGCGAACCAAGCCACCAGCAGCCCGATCATCAAGAGCCAGCGCAGCGGATGACCCAGCAGATCGAGTCGATGCACGATGGCCGCCCGATGGATCGCACGAGTGGAGTCGGTCCAATCAACCCAAGAGCGCGAAGAAGGAGGGGTGGTGCTCATGTCAGCCTCTGCGCACGCTGCGCGTTCCAAGCAGCCCATACGGCCGCACCAACAGAATGGCGATCAGCACGATGTAGGGCATGACCAGGTGAAAGTTCTTGCCTAGCCATGGCGCGTACACCGGGACGTAGTACGCGGTGAGCACCTCGGCGATGCCGATCAGAACGCCTCCAAGCACAGCACCGGCCGGACTCTCCAGGCCACCGACGATCACAGCGGGAATGGCGGCCAGCGCGATCAGCGACAGCTCGGGGCTCACCACGCGAGCCCCACCCCCCAGGAAGATGCCGGCGACGCCGGCGACCGCGCCAGCAAGGCACCAGGCCGTGTTGAAGACCGTGTTGGGCGAAATGCCCTGGGCCATGGCCGCTTCGCGATCGATCGCCGTGGCCCGCATGGCGATCCCAAGACGGGAAAAGCGGAAGAAAAGATACAGCGCGACGACGATCGCCACTGCAAGCAGCACCGCCCAGAGGTCGATGGTGAACACTGATAGTGGGCCGATCGAGGTCATCGAGATACCCCAGGGATCGCCCATCGTGAGCACGTCGTAGCCCCAGATTGCCGGCGGAATCTGCTCGAGCACGATGAGCACCGCCCACGTCAGCATGATCAGGGTGAAGTGCGGCTTTCCAGCCATCCGCGACAGCACGAGGGTCTGCACCAGTATCCCAACCCCGCCGGTGGCGAACGCTCCTAACAGCAAGGCCAGCCCGAAATGAAGGCCCCATCCACCCACCGCATGGTGTGCCAGGTAGGCGCCAAACATGAGCAGGCCGCCGGTCGTGAAGTTCAGCACGCCGGTGGCCTTGTAGACGATGACGAAGCCGATGGCGATGAGCGCGTACATCGTCCCCCTGCGCGAAGCCCGCGAAGAGAATTTGAAAAAAATCAATCATGCTGTGCGTCCCGATCGGTCATTGATGCGCCGCCGCACCGAGGTAAGCCTCGATCACGCGCGGGTCGTTGCGCACGGTGTCCGGGTCGCCGAACTGAATCACTCGACCAAACTCGAGCACCATCACGCGATCGGCCAGATCCATCACGAACCCGACGTCGTGCTCGACGAGCACGATCGTGGTTCCCGGCACCTGACGCACCTGATGGATCGTCAGCGCCATGTGGTCGCGCTCTTCACGGTTCATGCCAGCCACTGGCTCATCCATCAGCAACACGCTCGGCTCCATGGCGAGCGCGCGGCCGAGCTCCACGAGCTTGCGCGTGCCGTAAGGCAGAAGACCGACGGGACGCCCGCAAGCCTCACGCAGCTTGAGCAGGTCGACCAATTCGTCCACGCGTTCGCGGTGAGCGATTTCCTCGTCGCGGGCCTTCCCACGCCATAGCGCCGCCGAGAGAAAGCCGGTCTTCATCAAGGGATGCCGGCCCAGCATCAAGTTGGTTTCCACATCCGCGTTGTCGAACAGGCCCAGGTTCTGGAACGTTCGCCCCAAGCCCAGGCTTACGCCATAGGACGTGGGGCGACCCACCAATTCATGACCGTTCAACCGGATGCTCCCCCTCTGCGGGGCATAGATGGACGAGAGGCAGTTGAAGAGAGACGACTTGCCGGCGCCATTGGGTCCGATGATGGCCAGCAGCTCCGAAGCCTTCACGTCGAAGCTCACGTCGGCCAGCGCCTGCACGCCACCGAACGCCAATGACAGACCTTGCACATCGAGCACGCGCTGTGCAGCCTCGAGCCCGCTCATGCAACGCCCCCAGCTGCGACCGCATCGGCCACCCGAAAGCTGCGGCGCCCCTGGCCCGACATGCCAAGGTAGATCTCACGCACGCGAGGGTCGCTTTGCAAGACGCCGGCCGTTCCACTCACAGCCACCCGACCATTCTCAAGCACCAAGGCGTGGTGGCACAGATCAAGTGCCACACTGGCATTCTGCTCAACCAGAAGCACACTGACGCCGCTCTGGTTGATGCGCAGCAGGATCTCTGAGATCTGCGCCACGATCTTCGGTGCCACGCCAAGCGATGGCTCGTCGAGCAAGAGAAGGCGCGGTGCGGCCATGAGCGCACGACCAATCGCCAGCATCTGCTGCTCGCCGCCGGAGAGATAACCGGCGATGGCATCGAGGCGCTGCTTCAGAATTGGGAAGTAGTCGAGCACGCGATCCAGCGTGTCTTTTGAGTTCGGCACGCCTGGCGCCGACGCGCGGACGGGTGTGAGCACCCGCCATGAGATTCTCGGCCACGGTCATCTCACCGAAGATCCGGCGGCCTTCCATGACTTGCGCCAGACCTTGTCGCACGCGCCCGGCGGCATTCAGTCGTTCCATCGCGTGGCCATCGAAGCGAAGGCTGCCGGATTCGACCTGACCATGGTGCACGGGAAGCAGCCCGGAGACGGCACGCAGCACCGTGGTCTTGCCCGCGCCATTGGGTCCGAGAATGGCGACGATCTCACCGGCCGCGAGGGAGTACGAAACGTCCGTCAGCGCGCGCGAGCCGCTGCCATAGCGCACGCTGAGATCGCACACCTCCAACAGTGGCGGCGCCTTGGAGCTACCGGTTTGCATGTCCGACTCAACCAATGGTGAATGGATCGCGCGTGGCGCCCGACAACTCGATCCAGACCGTTTTGGTCTCGAGGAAATCGAGCATGCCTTCGCGCCCGTTTTCTCGGCCTATCCCGCTGTGGCCAAATCCGCCGAAAGGGGCGAATGGCGCGGCCACGCGGTAGGCATTGATCCATACGGTTCCCGCGCGCAACTTGGCGGCCATGCGGTGGGCCAGGCGCACATCGGTGGTCCATATGCCCGCTGCCAGCCCGTAGTCGGTGCCGTTGGCCAACGCCACCGCCTCGTCCTCCGTGTCAAAAGGCATCACGGCTAGCACGGGACCAAAAACTTCCTCCTGCGCAATGCGCATGTCCTGTGTGACGTCCGTGAGCACCGTGGGCCGCACGAAGAAGCCTCCTGCTTCGCCGGCGACCCCGCCACAAGCGACTTTCGCGCCCTGCGATTTCGCCGTCTCCACCATCGAGAGAATCTTCTGGTGCTGGGCGGCCGTGGCCGCCGGCCCCATCTCGGTTGCCGGATCCATCGGGTCGCCCAAGCGGATGGTGGCGGCGCGCGCCACCAGCGCATCGACGATCGCCTGTTGCACGCTGCGATGCACGATGAGCCGCGAGCCAGCCATGCAGCTTTGGCCCGTGGCCGCGAAGACTCCGCTCATGATGCCGTTGACCGTGGCAGGTATCTCGCAATCGCCAAAGACCACCTGCGCCGATTTGCCTCCCAGCTCGAGCGTGATTCGTTTGAAGCCACTCGCCACCGACTGGGCGATCGCAGCACCCACTCCATCGGAGCCGGTAAACGCCACCTTGTTCACGCGAGGGTCGGTTACCAGCGCGCGGCCGACCTCGGCACCGCCGGTCACCACGTTGAACACACCGGGTGGAACGCCCGCCTCTTCCACCAGCCTGGCGAACACCAATGTGGAGACCGGTGTGTATTCCGATGGCTTCACGACAAAAGTGCAACCCGCCGCCAGGGCAGGTGCCAATTTCCACACCATCAGCAGACCCGGCGAATTCCAGGGTGTGATGGCAGCGACCACTCCCACCGGCTCTCGTCGCGTGAATGCCATAAAGTTCGGCCGGTCGCTGGGCAGGACATCGCCCCATGGCTGTACGGCCTGCCCCGCATGGAAATAGAACCACTCGGGGATGTAGCGCCATTGCGCCAGCATTTCCTTGTAGAGCTTGCCGTTGTCCCGGCTCTCCAGCAACGCCATCTTCTCGGCATCGCGTGCCACCAGATCGCCCAGCTTGCGCAACAAGCCCGCGCGTTGCTGCGGTGTGGTAGCAGGCCAAGCACCGCGGGCAAAGGCATCAGCCGCGGCCCCCACAGCAGCGGCGACGTCCTTCGGGGAAGCATCTGGCACTCGGGCCCAGGGCTGCTGGGTATATGGATTCAGGCTTTCGATCCAGCCGCCGGTACCCGGCGTGGCCTGACCGTTGATCCACATGTCGAAGGTCTCAAGCATGGTGTCTCTTTCGTTTTTTGCATTCCGATCAACGGAAGCGACTACTGATTAACAGAATTAGAAGTCGCGGCCACGCCTGCAAATGAGAGGCGAAACCCGGAAGTCGATTCCGTTAAACGGAAGTTGCCGATGCTGCGACATGGAGAGACTCGCATCACGAATTCATGACGCGCGTCGCCTCATTCGTCCTGCTCATTGCTAAAAATTCAATGAGTCAATGGCTCGGGAAGACAACTTCCATGCCAGGCAGCCTCGGGCTGCCGGCAGCAATTGAGCGGCCCCAGCTTCGGGAGAGGAATCGTGTCCGGTGCTTGCGCGCTCGGCAGTGCCTCGCGCTACGTTGGCCGTGCGCTCCGGCGGCCAACCACAAGGCGAGCGCGGCAAACCGCATTGCGCGGCACATGCAACTGCTTGTTGCCGCGCCCGATCCGTGCTTCAGGAAACTGAAGCAGTCTTCCCGGCCCAAAGGTCAACAGGACCGAGCCGATCAGCACCTTGTGTAGCAAGCATCCAGCCCGGATATTCGAGCGGCAGTTCGCTGACCGCGTCGAGTTGGCGGATCTCCTCCTCGCTGAGCGTTAGCGTGGTGGCTGCAATGTTGTCCTCGAGCTGGCTGAGCCGCTTGGCGCCAACCAGAACAGAGGTCACCACCGCTTTGGACAGGAGCCAAGCCAAGGCGACTCTCGCCACACTGCACCCGTGCGCAGCCGCGATCGGGCGCAGCGTGTCAATCACCCTCCATGCACGCTCTTTGTCCACGACGGGAAAGTCGAACTCGGCGCGTCGGGAATCCTCTGGCGACTGCTCGTCGCGGCTGAACTTCCCGGACAGAAGGCCACCTGCGAGTGGACTCCAGACGAGCAGGCCCATTTTTTCCTCCGCGAGAAGCGGAGCGAGCTCGCGCTCTAGATCTCGGCCGGCCAGTGAGTAGTAGGCCTGAAGCGTATTGAAACGCGAAAGATGAAGGCGGGCCGAGATTCCAAGCGCAGTTGCGATGCGCCAGGCTTGCCAGTTCGAGACGCCCAGGTAGCGAACCTTGCCTTGTCGCACCAGATCGTCCAACGCGCGCAGCGTCTCCTCGATGGGTGTGAGGCTGTCGCTTGCGTGAATCTGGTAAAGATCGATGTAGTCCGTTTGCAGCCGTTTAAGGCTACCTTCCACAGCGTCCATGATGTGGCCGCGAGAAGCGCCAACATCGTTTCGGCCCTTGCCGACGCGGCTGTACACTTTGGTCGCAAGCACATAGTCCTTGCGCGCGATGCCAAGATTCCTGAATGCTTGTCCCAACGTGCGCTCGCTCTCACCTGCAGAGTACACATCGGCGGTGTCGAAGAAATTGATGCCCGATTCATAGCTCGCTTTGACGAGCTCATCTGCACCTTCTTGGCCCACGTTCCCGATGTGCTTATAGACGCCGCTCCCATCGCTGAAAGTCATGGTTCCAAGGCAAAGCTGCGAGACGAGCAACCCAGTGTTTCCAAGAGTTCGATACTTCATGATGAATTTGAAGAAGTTTTGCGTTGTGTGAAGGCAAGGAAATGCCAGCGCTGGGCCAGTGTCGACCTGCTCGATCAAGACGAGAAGAGCCAAAGATGCAATATCGTTTTCTGTTTTTGCAGCGTCGATCGGGCATAGCGGGTAGGGGCCTGGTTCACCCTTAACGCTGTTCAAGAGCTCTAACAAATCACAAGAAATCGCATGGACTGGAACGACCTGAAGTACTTTCTGGCTGTATCCCGCACCGGCAGCCTCACACAGGCCGCGCTCGAGCTCGCGGTGAGTCAATCCACTGTGAGTCGGCGCATCGGAGAGTTGGAGTCAAGTCTCGGCTTCAGCGTTTTCGTGCGCCATCAGACAGGCTATTTGCTCACGGATGGAGGGCTTGAGATACTGAAGCACGCTAAGCAGGTCGAAGACGAGGTTCTTGCGTTGGAGCGCAACGCAGCTGGCCTCGATGGATCTCCTACAGGAACGGTTCGCATCGCGACATCGGAAAACTTTGCCACTGACCTTGTCATCCCCGCCATGCCTGCGCTTCGCAAGCGGTATCCGGGCATCTGCCTGGAGATCATCACCGGGACTGCGACTACTGCGCTCGGTCGCCGAGAGGCAGACATCGCATTGCGTGTAACCAGGCCGAGCAGGGGAAATCTCAAGGTCAGACGTGTGGGCCACATGACCTATTCCGTCTATGCGACCCGCAGCTACCTCGAAGAGAACCCGCCTGTTGAGGGTCTGCCGCTAGCAGGTCGTCAATTTGTGACTTGGGATGCCGGCCACGCGCACTTGCCTGCCGCTGTCTGGCTCGCACGCGAGCACCCAGGCTGCAAGATTGCGCTGGTCACGAACAACTTGCCGTCGCAGATCGCGGCAGTTCGCGCAGGATTAGGATTGGCTGTCATTCCGGATTTTCTCGCCGCGCGGGAAGGTTTTGTTCAGGTCATACCCGCAGAGCAACTGTTCAGCAACGATGTTTGGTTGGTCATCCATGCCGATCTCGCCGATTCGCTGAAAGTGCGCGCAGTCAGCGACTTTCTGGCCGAAGAGGTTGTCAATCGAGACCCAACCCTTTCGACGTATGAATGAATGAACGCCTACCGGACGAGCTTGCTGCGTGTAACGCCGTCTTCCGACCGAGCTCGCGATGCGCTGTCGCGGTGGCTGCGCGAGCTTAGGGAGATCCGCGCGATCCTCTCAAGCCGACATCCGCTCTTGACGCCGGCCTCAGGGTGCTGTGACGGAGCATTTCCATTGCATGCTGCGAGATCAATCGCGGCGCCTGAGGCGAAACTCGACTTCTCTCAGCAGTCGGATCGACCGAAGCGGCCTTGTGACCTCGGCCTGGGATTTCGCAATAAATTTGCACTTAGATCGAGTCATGGCCATGTCCACCTGGGGATGATCGAACGCGTGCCGGGAGTGAACGATATATACCGGCGTATGCCCATGCTGCAGTGCCCCCATCATGAAGCAGAAGCACATCACACTGAGTCGGCAGCGGCCGCACTCGAGGCCATGGTTTCCAGAGCGCTGCTCTCTATTTCCCCTGGAACTTCGCAGCTCTCTCTGCGCCCAGGCCGATTGCCCCTCGCGCAGATCTTCCGAGAGGTAGGCGCTGCGGATGCTCGCGTCGAGCGCCTGCGGGTCGAGCGTGCCGCGCGCGATGCGGTTGAGGTGATGCTTCATGCCGGTCAGCGCGATCGGCGCCATCGATGCGCAGTCGCGCACCAGGGCACCGACCTCCTCTTCCAGTCGCTCGGGTTCCGCGAGCTGCGTCAGGTAGCCGATGCGCCATGGCGAGTCAACGACGGAACCAAGGGGGCAACGAGCACACTGCCTATCGTGCAGGGCCGCCCAACGGGCATCGCTCAACGATCTGTCGAATCCGACGCCTCTTCATCAGCGATCGCATCCGCACCCCACGGGATGTTGGAAATCCAACGTTCAATGGACAGCGGGTCGGTACCCGACCGCAAACCTTTGCGTCATATCGTTCAGGCGCTTGTCGTAGAGACCACAGTTCGGCGCCAGGCGTCATCAGCGTCGATGCCACAAGGGTCAGGTCCACGAGGCCACACCCCAATCCAAAGAGACGCTCTTTTTCGATGAAGAGGAGCACTTCGCGCAGGCTGGCTTGCTGCACATGTTGCAGGTGATGCAGATATCCGAGCGTCTGGGTACGCGCTGGCGGTGTACCGCATGCAAGCTCCCCTATCACCATCGGATGAATCAATACTTGGTCAAGCCCGAGCAGCTGCTCCAAGGTGGAGTTCCGCGCGCGAAAATGATCAACCCAAACCGAGGTATCAACCAACACCAGCGTCATGAGCCGGTGCCTTCGCGGCGACGAGGAATGTCGGGCATCTCAGGCATCCGCCCTCCAAGCGCCGCGAGCCGCTTCGCCGACTGGACCCGTACAAAAGTCTTGATCGCTTCCCTGAATAGATCCGCCTTGTCCATGCTTGGGTCCGCAACTTTTAGCGCCTCTTCATACAACGCGTCGTCAATCGTTACCGTTGTTCTCATAGCGAACCCCTTTTTCATCAAATTTGATGCATTTTAGCATCGCATTTGATGCAAGCAACTGGGCGGACGTGCTTGAGCTCACGGCAGCAGGGGTTGTATTCCCGCGGTTGGTCAGGGCCACCAAGCTTAGCCAGTGAGAGCCGCGCCAGCGACGCGTGGTCGCCGACCTGCACATGGGTGTCGCACCTTCAATGCGCCGATGTGTTCCCCGACGTGTCGACCGTGCCCTGCAGACGAAGAATCGGAGGAAAAAGGGTGCACATGGATGCCAAACAGCCCAGAGGGGCTTCCAAAAAGCCCCAAGCGGCGGAGCTGCGTCAGGCCCTCCCTGCGAAAAGGATTGAAACGCTGCCGATCACCCAAAATCTTCGCAGCTCTCGCTTGGCGACATAGACGCATATTTTCGCCACTATAGTGGTCAAATCGATTTGACAAATTCGAGACTTTAACCATCATGATGGTTAATATGCAGGAATTCTCCTTTTTATCTGCTGCCCGCGGTACGACCATCGAAGTGCATGCGAACGGCCGATGGCAAGCCGCCGCCACGATCCAGGCGTTGGGAGCAGATCGCTGCCGTTTCGAGTACCTGCCTGAGTACGTTTTCAGCGAGGAGAATCCGCAGCCGGTTGCGTTGGGTCTGCCTGTGGGCATCGAAGCCGACCGATTCGTGGAGGGCCTTACAGGCCGCGAGCCGGATCGCCGCCCGCCGGCCTTTGTCTATGACTTGGTGGCACAAGGCAGAGGCCGCAGGTATCTGCTGGACAGGCTGGGTCTGGCAGACGCCGAAAACATGTTGCTGCCGCTCGTCATGAACGGTGCTTTCAATCCGATCGGTTGTCTGCGATTCGAAAGCGCAATGGAATTCTTCCGCGAGGAGGCCGCACGCGACGCTGATCCTGGCGCACAACGTGGCTTTTCCATGGAAGACGTTCTGAACCACAGCGAGGAATTTCTCGAGCATCTGTCCCTGCATGCCATGCTTGCCGCAGGCACCACCGGCGTGCAGGGTGTCGCCCCGAAGTTCCTGCTGACGACCGACGAAGCCGGGCGCTGGTTCGCAGACATGGCACTGCCCGACGAACGCGCCACCACACACTGGTTGCTCAAGTTACCCCGAGGAAGAAGCGAGGCAGACCGCACCGTCCTTCGCAATGAGGCCGGTTACCTTCGTCTCGCTGCTGCGTGTGGGTTGCGAATGTCGAGCACGCCGCAACTTCAAGGCGAGGTCCTGTTCGTACGCCGTTTCGATCGGGTCGTCGTCGACGGTCAAGTGAAACGACTGCACCAGGAAAGCCTCGCAAGCATCTGTGACTTGAGGGGTTTCGGTTTGCCCAAGAGCCAGCACTTCCTGCTCTCAGGCTTGCGCTCGGTCGTGTCAGACCCGTTCACGGAAACTGTGGAATTCATTCGACGCGACGTGCTGAATCTGGCCATGCGCAACACCGACAACCATGCACGCAACACAGCCGTGCAGCGCCTGGTCGACGGCACCGTTCGGCTGACACCCCTCTTCGACTTCGCCCCCATGTTCCTCGATCCGGAGGTCGTGGCGCGAGGCTGTCACTGGCGCGACGATGCTGGAAAACTTCAGCGCAGCTGGAGCGAAGTCATAGAAACGCTTCAAGTGAGCGACCAGGAGAGAGCGCGCATCGCACATGCGCTCCATGCCTTTGCGCCCACTGTTGCGGCGCTGGCTGATACGGCCAGGGAATGCGGCGTGGAGCAGGCGGTCATCGAGGCATGCCGCGGCAGTATCGATGCGCAGGCATTGCAGTTGGACGCCTTGCGCGATCTTCTGCCCAGAACCGCACGGAGCAAGCCTCGTGGATAAGCGACGCAAAGCGCCGGACCTCTCACACGAGCGCAAGCTGCGTCAAGAGATCTACGACGCCATGGCGGCGGGGCGAATGTCTGTGGGACAGGCCGTGGCTGCCATGCGGCGGATCAGCCGCCTGACCCAACCAGAATTCGCCAAGCATCGAGGGCTCAGCGTCCAGAGTCTTCGGCTCATCGAGAGCGACAAGACCAATCCGACCATCGACACGCTGGGGAAGATCGCGAGCATCTTCGGGTTGCAGGTCGGCTTCGTGCCCAAGACCGACTCCAGCATTTCTTGGCAGCAACTTGAAAATGATCTTTCGGAGCCTACAAAGCAATCGCCGCTATCTGCTTCAATCGAGCATCGTGAATGAAGTCAACGTGGCAGTTGATCAGCTCCTGCGAGTCGGATTCGCGCCACCTCTGGCGAGGAGAGGCCCAAGTCAGAAAGGCTCACACTTCGCGTTGACGTATCTTCATACGCAAGCAAGGTTTCACTTGTCGGACTTCGCTGAGCAGTGTGTGTCGTCGGTTGGAGACGACAACCGGGAGCTTGATGGGCCCACGTCGCTCTGGCGAGATAAAACGCGCTGCAGCTACCGGGCGATGCGCCTTCTGCGAGCGTTTCGCGACGGGGGGGCCGAGGTGCGGCTAGAAGGTCCATCGATGCGCTGGCGCGAGCGTGCCAGCGCGCTCGGCAGCGCAGCGCGTGCTTGCATCCGCAAGCGCCGCAATGCACAGTAGCCCTTCTTCATAAGGAATTTGACCCATGGCACTCGCTTTGCTCAAAGACCTTTCGAACGCAACGCTTCCGTACACAACGTACATGAAGAACGACGTGCAGAAGGTTTCCCGATTGGTCTTCGCTGGCCTCGTCGAGGCGAAGTTCCGAGCGCTCGGCGGAAGGAGCGACGGCTACAGAGAGCCGCTCGAAGCCACCATCACCGCGATCACACCTCAGGGCTGGTCCGTGCTCAGAGACAAGTAGCACTACTGTGCGGGGGTGCAACGTCCATGGGTCGTCAACGCAAGGACTTTCTCCGGAACCAAGCATTGAAGTAGATCCCGTATTCGGCGCCGATATCAAACACCAGGTGCGCATGCGCGGTGGGGGCGCCATCTCTACATCACGGTGAGGAAGCAATCCTCCAACGCGAAAGGCACGTGGAGGAGCAACGTACGGCGCACGCCCCTCCGCCTTGCCAGCACCAGTTCTAGTTCCAAGTCGGACCGTACCCACAGGTGCAGCCGCAGGTCGTCGGCAAGGGGCTGCAGGAGCAGCGGAGCGGGCTGACGAAACCTTAACGCCGCGTCTGCGAAAGAATACGGTCGTTCCGCATTTACTCTAAGGGCTTCTACGATGCGAGGCATCAACCAGGGACGCGTGCTCCTGCGTGCCCCAGCAACAAGGGATCGACAGTGAACAAGACTCAAGACGCTGCTTTGGACAGCACAGGCTCGACAAGATCGCCGGGCCACGGGCGACCGGCGCCGCCAAACCCTTCAACGAAGATCAACGCCTTGCGGCGCTGCATCGCTACCAGGTGCTCGATACCACCGCAGAGCAAGCCTACGACGACGTGACGACACTGGCGTCGGCCGTCTGCAAGGCGCCGATCGCCCTCATCTCGCTCATCGACCAGGACCGCCAGTGGTTCAAGTCGCGCGTGGGACTGGACGCGAGCGAGACGCCGCGCGAGCTCGCGTTTTGCGCCCACGCCATCCTGCAGCCGGATCTCGTGTTCGAAGTGCAAGATGCCCACCTTGACCCGCGCTTCGCCGGCAATCCGCTCGTGACGGGCGAACCGGGTATCCGCTTCTACGCCGGGGCACCGCTGGTAACGGCCGACGGCCTGCCGATCGGCACCGTCTGCGTGATCGATCGCGAGCCGCGTATCTTGTCGGCCGCCGAACGCAAGGCGCTGCAGTCGCTGGCCCGGCAGGTGGTCGCACAACTCGAACTGCGCCAGGCCATGGCCGGGCTGGAGCTCGAGAGCATGACCGATCCGCTGACGTCGCTTTGGAACCGGCGAAGCCTGGATCGGAGACTGCATGCGGCCTGGGATCTGCATGCACGCGAGCGTTCGCCGCTGAGCCTGCTGATGATCGACCTGGATCACTTCAAGCGCATCAACGACGCACACGGCCATCCAGTCGGAGATCGGGTGCTGGTGCAGGCCGCGGCGATCATCCGCGACCAGATCGGCAATGATGGTCTTGTCGCCCGTTTCGGGGGCGAGGAATTCTGCGCAGTGATGCCGGGCGTGGACGCCGAGACGGCGCGGGCACGCGCCGAGCAGGTGCGCCGCGCCATCGAGGACGCGGCGTGGCCCGCCGCTCATGTGACCGCCAGCGTCGGCGTGGCGACCGCGACGGCTGACGCAGAAGGCTCTCCCAACGTGATGCTCACGCGCGCCGATCGCGCGCTGTATGTCGCCAAGCGTGACGGCCGCAACTGCGTGCGGCAGTTTGACGGGTGGTCCTGATCGGTTTGGCGTCAAGCGGCGTGCGCCGCGGCGGACCGCTCAGCCATCGACCATTGACGAAAACAACGGTGCCGCTCCGCACCCAACCAGGGCAAGTGCTCGTTTGCGACGCCTGCGCCGCGCTACATTCGTCGGGAGTACGCGTCATTCCGGCGATGAATCGCGCAGACCATCCCGGGGGTACCTCGATATCAACAATGCCGAGCCCAGCCCCCTCGTTTGGTAAAAACTGCAAAAGACATCGTTCTCAGCATCGAGAGATCGCCTGCGCGATCATCACCGTCAGCGCCGTGCGTACACGTCGATCCAAAACTGGCTGCCGATCAGCAGCTTCAGGTCGTGCTCCTTGGCAGCCACATGGGCACGAGCCACACCCGCCAGGCTGCACTCGTCGGTGATCGCCAAGGCCGGGTAGCCCAGCTTTTTCGCGCGCTCGACCGGCTCCTCCGGCGACTCGCGCCGCGAAGAAAACTGAAATTGCTCAAGCATTTCCCTCGGCATAGAAGGGCAGTTGCATCACAAGCCGTCAGGCGAAAGTGCCGGGCAGGAACCAGGCGGTCTCGTTCCTGCCAGACGCATCTGAAAGATTCCCGACACGCCGGCATGCTCGCTCACGGCCACCCGATAGTCGCACGCGACGTGGCGGGTGGTCTCTGGCCCAGCGTCGGCCGCGGAGGCGCCGTCGTGGTTGCTCGACTCCACGCAGGAGGTGCGGTCCCACCAGCCGCCCTCCACACGGCGTGCCCCGGCCAAGAGTTGCAGCAACCCCTGGTAGATCGGCCGGTTGTCCTGAACCGCCAGACGCAGTGGTTGGGACAGCGCGAAGGTCGGCTGCGGCACGTCGCGCGGCCTGCATCGGATGCGTGGCGCGGGCTCGGGCGCCGGGCGCCAACGACACATCCATTCCATCCGGTGGTCTTCGAGGAGGACCGGGCACAACACGCGGCCCGGACCCAGGCGCGCGGCGATGCGCTCGAGCTCGGGCGCCAGGCGCTCGCTCGACTGCTTTGCCTCGGGCAGCATCGAGAGGCTCTGTTCCTCCGGCGGATGCACCGCGGCGGCGACCAGCTCGAGGTCCCTCACCGGTGCCAGCAGCTCGGCCTTTGGCCAGATGCTCGGCCAGAAGCCGCATCAGGTGCTCGGTATCGCGCGTGGCGTGGGCCGTGCCCACCGTCATTTCGCCGCTATCGCCTGCCGCCTTGGAGCGCATGGCGTCATGGCACCAGCGCAGCGTGAAAGCGGTCACGCCGAGCGCCGTGCCAGAAGCCACCCGGCCATCTGCAGCATCAGTCGCCGCGCTCGGAAGAGCATCGCCGGGACATGCTCCACACGCGCCATCAGCTCGAGCTTCGCATGGAAAGTTTCGCCCCACCGCGCCCAGGCATGCGCGTCGGAACGCAAGCCGTACGCCTGATCGAGGTTGCTGAGCAACTGGGTGTCGAAGCTCCTGCTCAGGCCGCCGCGCGGCAATGCTCTGACCTGTCCCAAGGACTGGCAACCCAGGCGTTCCAGTGTGGCTTGGTGCGCGGCGACCTGCGTGTGCGTCTCCAGCGGCAACGCGTCCAACAGTTGAGCCAAGCGCTTCGCGAAGCCGTTGGACAGGCCTGCTCGCGCGAGCGCGAGCGCCGCCCGGCTGGTGGTGGCCCAAGCCAGCTGCCGTACGCCAAGATCCACGCATTCCTCGCGCACCCGCTCCACGAGCCTGCGCTTTCCGCCGAACAGGCGCAGGCTTTTTTCCCGAATTCCATGACCCCGCCGGGACAGGTCAGAAGCGCTTCGAGGACGGCAACGCGCGGTGTGAACTGCAGGCACCAGGCCGCCAGACCGTCGAGCGCCTCAGGGCGCGGCTTCGGACCGTCCGGCAGGTTGTCCGGGAGAAGCGCTGCCCACAGCATGGGAGGAACGTCTGGAATGGCGCGCCGCGATCAGGCGGCTCGGGCGTTTCAGGCGAGGCGTGAGGATTCCCTCCAGGCCACCGGGGATCGAGGGCAGGCTCAGTTCCGTATCGTGCGACGGCCCCTTGCGCTTGATCAGGTGCAACCGCAGCTCCCAGTCGATGCCGAAACGCGCCTGCAGACGCAGGGGCGCGGCCGAGGCCTCATGCTCGGCCGCAGCCGGGCGAAAAAGGATTACCGGAGCGTCGCAGCTCTGGGCGCACACCTGCGGCCGCCGGATCTTTTCCTGAGGCGCCTGCGGCACCCAGCCCAGGACCATGCCTGCGGCGTTGGCCTTGAGCAGTTGTTCGATGGCCCACAACCGCTCGACCGGCTTGTCCGCGTGGATCCACACCAGATGCCGTTCGTCGAGCCCCAGATGAACAAGTCCTGGAATATGCAGCGCCTTGGGCGGCCCGACCACCACGATCTGCTTGCCTTGCGCAACCAGGGAGCGCATCGCGGGTGCCAGAAGACGCCACTCGAGGACGGTCGGTTGCACCTGGAGCACCTCGGTCAACGAACCGCAGGGCCACCCGCCGCCGGGCAGCTGCGCATCCAGTGCCTTGAAGCCGCTGCTGAGAACACGCGTCACCGGGCTGCCCAGGGCGTCTCCCCGCCAGAGCGCGGATTCCACCGCATGGGGAAGCATCAAAGGGCCTTTTTGCGGGTCGCGAGACGCAGGCGAAGGCGACGCGGGCGGGGGGGAAGGGGAGTGCGGCGGGCGGCGGGTCGTCGCCACCCACCCACGACAGGGAGGCGGCCATGCGGGGCTCCATATACTGTATGGAAATACAGAATCCTTGAGCCTCTGCCCGCTTAGCAAGAATGTTTACAAATTACCCGGGATTTTCGGGCGAAGGCATACGTGCCCGAGGGTGTCCTGTGTCGCAAGGGATCATCGGGCTACATTGGGAGGCTGCGCACCGCCCTGCCCGCGTGGCGACAACCACGTGCACGGGGCTGGCGTTAAAACGAAGACCCACCAACGAGGACCGCTGAGCCCATGAAACTCCATCTCGATGCACTTGCCCTGGCAGGCGCCCTGTCCCTCCTCGGCATCAGTCCAGCTGCGACCGCACAGGTCTCCGTCAACATCAACGTACCTGGTCTGGTCATCACGGCGCCGCCTGCGCCGCGCTATGAAGCGCCTCCTGCGCCACGAGGCGGCTTTGTCTGGGTACCGGGACGGTGGGCCTGGAATGGTCACGACTACGCCTGGCGTCCAGGTCGGTGGGCCAAGGCCCGCGCAGGTTATGACTACGCACCGGGTCGCTGGATCGAGGACCGGGGAGGCTGGCGCTGGACCGAAGGGAATTGGCGACGGCGTGAAGGCTGGCGCGAGAGTCATGAGCATCGTGAGAGGCACGAGCGTCGTCGCGATTCGGACGCTCATCGCCACCATGAACACGGGCCGCACCACTGCCCGCCGGGACAAGCCAAGAAGGGCCGTTGCTGAGCAGGGCCTGTGGGCGCATGCCGGCAATATGCCTGCCGATGCCGAATCGAGCACCGCGTCGCGGCGTCGACAAGCCGTAGAGAACGCGAACCCTTGGCAGCCGTCGCAGGGTCTGCCAGCCAGATGCTTGGGGAGGAGATTTGACATCCGACCCGCTTCTCGGATCGCGCCTACAAGCAAGTCCGCCGGCTGGCCCCAACGTTGCTCTCGTCGCGGCAATGGTCCCCGGGTCCCCGGGGCATCGCTCCGGGCTCTGCGTAGGCCCTGGGCATAGCAGCGATCACATGAGCGCGATTGAACCGCGCGCTTGCTATTCCTCCACAAAATCGAACTGCTTATGTCACTCCTCTGGACCATTTTGATCGGCTTCGTCGCAGGCCTGGTTGCGCGTGCTGTCATGCCTGGGCGTCAAGCTCTTGGTTTCATCTGGACCACCGTTCTGGGCATCGTCGGCGCCCTGCTCGCGACATATCTCGGACGCGCTCTGGGATGGTATGAAGCAGGCGCTGGAGCAGGCTTCGTGGCCTCCGTCGTCGGTGCAGTGATCGTGTTGGCCATCTACGGCGCCGTTCGCAAGCGATCCTGAACCGAAGCAATACGCGCAGCAGGCGCACACATAAAGGCAGGCAGGGCAGGCCGGCTTGATAAACCCTCACCCTGCCTTGCCGATCGAAACGAACCATGTCGAGCCTAGCCACTCCCACGCATCGCACCATCCACGTGAACGGCATCGCCTTGCACGTGGCACTCGCGGGAAGCGAGGAAGCCCCTCTGGTCATCCTGCTGCATGGTTTCCCGGAATATTGGGGTGCTTGGCGCAAGCAGATCGAGCCCTTGGTCGACGCAGGCTTTCGCGTCGCTATTCCTGCTCAGCGTGGGTACGGGAGTTCGGACAAACCCGGTTCGATCTCCGCCTACGTTCTCGACACCCTGGCCGACGACATTCGCGAACTTGCCCAGCACCTCCAGGCGCCCCGGTTCAGTCTGGTGGGCCACGATTGGGGCGGTATGGTGGCTTGGCATCTGGCCGCTCGCGATAAGACGGCCGTCGATCGTCTCGTCATCCTCAACGCGCCTCACCCGGCGAGCATGTTCTTGTACACGCTCAGCCATCCCCTTCAGATACTGCGCAGCAGCTACATCGGTTTTTTCCAAGTGCCCTTTGTTGCGGAGGCAGCGCTTGCCGCTAGGAACTTCGCGTTGCTGGAGGCGGCACTCACGCGCAGTGCTCGACCCCACACCTTCAAGGATGCCGAACTGCGCGCTTATCGCGAGGCTTGGGCGCAGCCGGGAGCGGTCGCCGCGATGCTGCGGTGGTATCGCGCGTTGCCACTCGCGCGGCCGCAGCAAGGCTTGATCGACGCGAAGGTGCGCATCATCTGGGGCGAAGCGGATGCCGCGCTTGAGGCGGGGCTTGCCGCCGCAGCTTTGCCGTTTTGCCGAGACGCGGACATCGTTCGGCTCGCGAAGGCCACACACTGGCTCCATCACGAGGAGCCCGCGCGAGTGAATGCGGCGCTCATCGAATTTCTTTCTCCGGCGAGCTGACAGCGCGCGACGCCAGCCACCCGCCCGGGATACACGTCGTTGCCCGCTTCGGCAGCGTTGCTGCACAGACCCACCCTTCACCGCGGGTCTCAATGACCGCCAGCGCAGCATCCGCAGGGACGAAAGCCCTTCGCCCGCGCAGCTGATCAACCTGCTTTCTGTCGCGCTCGACGCTTTCCGGAGCCTTCAAACGGCGATGCCTGATCGCCCTGACCTGAGCGGCCTCCTCATGCGCTGACCGCACTGCCTTCCGTGTCTGCGGGGCGCCTTCGGTTCGAACAAGTCGCTGCCGGGACAAACCTCCTCGCCAGCGGGCCGAAAGCTCTCAAACCCATCTTCCTCGAGCGCCGCAGGCAGATCGCGGATCGCCCCCGCTACACGGTTCGCACCCCAAGGGGACCGCCCATGACCAAAGCACGCTGACCCCGCCCTAGGCAGTTCCCCTTGCGGCCGAGAAAGGCAGCAGGTCGGGCGCTGCGCTACTGCATGCGTGCGGACGAAGAGGTGCTCGAGGACGGCGGCGTGGTGCGGTGCCGCGTGAAGATGCGGGGCATGCGCTGTCGCCAAAGCGGCGCCCGAGCGCCGGGATACTCAAATCGAGCCAATTCCTCACAACCCTTCTGCGTCACGGCCAGCACCTGCGCTGCGAGACCTTCACCGAACGGACCGGCGAATCCGACGGATCGGGAAGGACCGCAACGACAAGGCCGGCAGCCCGCAAGATGCGGAGTTGATCGATCTCTTCGTTTCGATAGATCGGCATCGGCAGACGGGAAGCCGCGATCTGTTGAAGCAAGTTCATGGTCATACAAGCCTCCTTTTCGTTGACCCAAACTTCGACGGGTTCGACTTAGCGGCAGCCGCGAAAAACTTCAAGAGCCGATCCGCAATCAGCCGGTTCCACCCCGCGTCTGCGCTGCAGCAAGAGCCCACGCACGCCTTGCACGGCGCATCTTGGCCGAACGCAAGTGCTCTCGGGATCCGATGTGCTTGTCGCACCAACGAATCGGGCCTTTCTGACTGCTATAGCGTTTGGCGGGCTGTCGAGAATTCTGGCGAAGCGATGCGCCTATCGCCTACGGCCCTATCGAGACGAGGATCCGATCTTGAGCTTCCCATGACCCATATCACAGGAGCTATGCCATGACCACGAATCGTTCCCAGCCCGATGCCTGCAGCCTGCTGGACACCGACCACAAGAACGTCAAGAAGATGTTCACCGCCTACGACGAACTCGCCAGCTCGAAGTCGGCCCGCGCAACCGCACAAAAGCGCGAGCTTGCGCAGCAGATCTGCGCAGAACTCACAGTACACACCCAGCTCGAGGAAGAAATCTTCTACCCCGCGGTGCGGGAGGCCATCAAGGAGACCGACTTGCTGGACGAGGCTGAGGTCGAACACGCGAGCGCCAAGGATCTCATCGCTCAGATCCAGGAAGCCGAGGACATCGACGAGATGTTCGATGCCAAGGTGAAGGTGCTCGGCGAGTACATCGACCACCACGTGAAGGAAGAGCGCAACGAGATGTTCCCGAAGGCCCGAGCCGCCAAGGGTCTGGACCTCGTGGCAATGCGCGGGCAGTTGATGGCGCGCAAGGAAGAACTGATGGCGGAGGTGATGGCCGGCGCATGAGCTTCGCGGTGCCCGCACGAGCCCGCCTTTCAGCGGGCTTTTTTTGCATGGGCCACTAAACCTTCCAGCAAGCCTGCGGGGCTGCGTCGCTGAGCATGCTGACGCACCGCGAGACGCACTCGCCTGAATGCGCACCCCTCCACCGAGGCCTCAAGTCGTCCAGGCGCCGCAGCATCATTACTCGATCGCCTGAAAGCTCCCCGCCGCAGGAGCGCCGTCTCACGCAACAACGCACTCGGCGCATGCCGATACTCTACGTACAAAATATAACCGAGCAGTCACAAACACGACCCTTCGCCTAAGAAATCGGCGGATGGTTTGCAGTTCCCCCTTCAACTGCGACAATCGATGGCTCCACCCATACCCTCGGATTGAGCATGACAGTTCTCAACAGCTGCTCCTGCAGCATCGTCCATTTGAAGAGCGTAGAGCGCCGTCCCTGGATGCGAGTGTTCCCGTGGTTAGAGGCCTACCAGTGTGGAAACTGCGCAAAGGTGCAGTTGCTTCCCAAGGATGCGGTCGACAAAGCGCTGGTCGACTATGCATCTAGGCTTCGCGTCCATCCGAGATCGCATCGACCTGCGCCGTGGTCCAAGGCAAAAGACAGCACCGCAAGCTTCAACGAGCGGCACTGATGCCCGCTGGACCGTCGGTGGCGTCCGGCCACCCGTTCCAGCAAATCGGCGAGTGCCGCCGCACGCCCCCCTGCGCCGGGCCACCCGCCGCACGACAGTGCGGACAAGCCACCGAGCCCCGCAAAAGCAAGCGTCTGCCCGTCGTCAAAATGAGCCATGCGGCTAGCGGCCGAACCGCACCGCTTGGCTCTTGAAGCCCGATGTCAGAGTCGCCAACTGCTGGCCCGCCGCGCCAAGAATTTCCAGCATCGACGTCCTTGCCGCAAGTGCAGCGGAAGCGTCCTACGGAATCGGCCTCGGCTCAAGAGAAATTTTGCGCCGTTCTCCACCTATGAGTGTGCTCAGAACCTTCATCGGAATCGCGGTGTTCCCATTTCTAGCCGTCATCGTCATGGTCATCGGCTTCGCCTGCGCCGCCGCTCATGCCATCGCCCTTCCAGGCCTGTACTGGTGGGAACGCTACAGGGAGCGAAATCCGACGCCCATCGGACGAAAGAAATCCAGGGCTGAGCCCCAGGGCTGAGCCGCCTGCACCGCCGCGCCGGCAGCTTAAAGATGCGGGCGATAGCCGCGAAGGGCCTCCGCTCGCAAGAGAGGACGGCGGCTCGGCGCCTGCAAGTGCCGGATCATCTGATGGCAACGCGTGGATTGCCTGTGCACTCAAGCAGTCGGTGCCCCTTCGCTGAGGACGCCTCATTGCTCGTTGGGTGTCCAAGGCACGCAAACGTTCTGAGGGGGGCGCGACTGCTCGGAGGTCGAGCGCTCCCGCTCCCAGGAAAATTGCTTGCTTCGGCCGGCGCCGGATGGAATGCCAATCAGCCGCTACGATGCGATCACTACTCCTGCGCCGCCCAGCACACCAAGCGCAGCTCACTCAGTGGCAGCGCCGCATGACTCCCGTCGGCAAAGCGCACCTCGCCCTTGTCGGCGTCGTGGGCCTTGATGCGCAATGTCCCCCGGCGCCCGCCGTGTTCGACCACCAGCACCGTACGGCCCGCGCTGCGCGTCGCTGTCGCCCGGGCAACAGAGCGCTCGACCTTCCCCGTCGGAGCAGGCCCTGGCGCTTCCTGCGTGGCCAGCATCGCTTCAACCTCCGCGCGGGTGGTCGGAGCGTCTCGCTCAAAGGCGGCCGCCACCGTTTCTGGCGCGCGGCGCCAGGCCGTCACAAGTCGGTAGAGGCCACGAAGGTCAAGGCCGATGCGCCCTTCGTCGATCGCTTGCCTGAGCGGCGGCGGCATATCGTTCAACGCGGCCGCCTCCGTGACGAAAGATCGGGACTTGGCCAGCCTGCGAGCGATGTCCGCGCGCGACATTCCCTCGGCCTCGCGCAGTTGGACAAACAGCGCGAGGTCCAGTGGGGACATGTCCTCGCGATGCAGGTTCTCCACCGCCTGAGCGAAGGGGTCCGCTCGATCGTCCAGAAAGGCGGGCACCGTGATCAAGCCTGCCTGTCGAGCGGCACGCACGCGCCGCTCGCCGCGGTTGATCAGATAGCGTCCAGCTGCAGCCCGGTTCGCTCGCACGGATACCGGCTCGAGCACCCCGTGCACACGAATCGATTCGCTCAGCTCGACCAGAGCCTGCTCGCCAACGCGACGACGCGGCTGGTCGGGATCGGGATCGATCAACGCGAGCGCGATCTCCAGGGGCGCTTGCAGCGCACTTGCAGTGCCAGCTGAATCGAGAAGCTCGGAAGCCCGAAACTTGTGGAGCCCGCTGAGGTCGAGTGGCTTGATGTCCTTCATGATGGCATGCCCGAAGATGCCATGTCTTGCGCGTCCATGCGACGTTGTAGCAGCTCGAAGACCTCCCTTACCTCCAAGCACGCGTCACGTGCTGAGCCCTTGGCCAGCGCCCAGACCGACACACCCTGCGACAACGCTTCCGGAATGGCCGAGCGCGTCGAGATGTGTGCGGGAACGATGTATTCGGCAAAGCTTTGGACGAGTTGCCGCATCGCTGCCTTTTGCCGCACGGAGTGAGGGTTGAAGCGATTGAGCACGATGCCGGCGAGGCGCAGCTGAGGGTTGTAGCGCTGCCGCACACCGAAGACCGTCTTGAGCATGTCGGTCACGCCATCGATGCTGTACTCCTCCAACTCGATCGGACAGACCACATCGGTGGCGGCGATCAGTGAGGCGCTCATTCGCAAGCCGAGCGCGGGTGGCGTGTCGATGACCACCACGTCAAACAGCGAGCTCAGAGCCTCGACGTTCTGGCGAAACACCGGGATCGGCAACCTCCGCCTTGGCGAGTTCGACGTCTGCAAGGTTCTTCGAGGCCGGCGCCAATGCAAGCCGGCCTTCTCCTGCGAGCTGATCCTTCACCTCGGTCTCTTGCGCGAAAAGCCCGGCTGCGCCCACACCCTGGGCATGTGCACGCAGCGTCTTGGAGGCGTTGCCTTGCGTGTCAAGGTCGATGAGGCACACGGATCTGCCGTGCTTTTCGCGTTGCCAGAACGCGTAAAGCACCGCGAGCGTGGTCTTCCCTACCCCGCCCTTCTGATTGCTGAAGACCACCACCTTGCCCATGCCATCCCCTTGGTCGAAGGTTTGTTCGACGCAAGCGTGCAGCCACCGCAGCGTGCGGAGCAGTTCGCCGGCCTGAAAGGACCCGTGCGTCGACGCCGGTCAACGGCGTCGAGAACGCCTGCCGGCAAAGGTGCGCATTGGAGACCAGAGGTGCCCGGCCGATGACTACCCGAACTGATAGTGGCGTGGTAGCCCTCGCGCACAGACATTGCACCCGATGCAAATCTCCACCAACTTCTCGAACCCTCCTTCCGGGGTGCAACGGCCCATCCGGCGTTGCATGCGATGCAATACGCGCGTAGCGAAGGCATCTTCGGCATCGCGCTTGACGGCATGGCCAGAAAGGCCCCAGGGAACGCGCCAAGGAAAGCGCCTGCAGACGTTCCCAGGAGCGCTCCTGAAGACGCTCCTGGGAACACTCCTCCCTGCACTGGCTTGCCTATCCGCCAGCGCCGAGCCCGTCGTGCTGCCCGTCGTGCAGGCATCACGCGACAGCGAGCGCGTCGCCATCCTCAGGCAGGAGCTCCAGAACACCAAAGCGTCCATCGAGGTTCTGACTCGCCGTCACGCGGCACGCCTCAAAGCCGCGGATGCCGAGGGCGCGGCGGAGGTCGAACTTGAGCGCGCACGCGCGCTCGGAGACCTCGTCGCACTTGAACGAGAGCTCGCAGCAGTCTCTCGAGCAGGCCCGTCGGCGCCACGGCGGCGCAACGCGGACGGTGCACCGTCGACCGACACCAAGCCCACCACGCGCCGCTCGGATGCGGCAGCACCCGCGCGCTGGTGGGACGTGTATCAGCAACGCATCGGCAGCGCGGACGCATCGGCGCCACCGCCCGCGGGATCTCTGTCCCCTGTTTCGCCCAGCGTGAGAAACAAAGAAAGTGGCACATGAACTTCAACACTCGTGATATCCACCGTCCGGCGATGCGCCATTCAAGAGCGCCAACGCTTGCCCTGCGCGTGCTGCTCGCCGCCGCTCTGTGTGTGCTGTGGCCCCTCATGGCGCATGCGGGCAGCCCATTTGCAACCGGCGCCAACGCCGCGCAGCAGCAACTCGTTGCGATCCTGACACCCATTGCGGCCGTCGCGGTGATGGTCTCGGGTGCGATGGCCTGGTTCGGGCGGCTGAGCTGGTGGTGGCTGGTGGCGGTGGTGATCGGCACGGTGCTGGTGTTCGGCGGCCCGCAGATCGTCTCGTGGATCCGTGGCCTCTTCGGCGTCTGAGGGGCGGCCATGCATCGCAACCACGGCATCACGGCAGACCCTCTTTTTGTCGGCATGACCCGGCCCTCCATGGTCTGGGGCGTGACCTACTCCGCCATGATGTTCAACATCGTCGTGACCATCGAATCCTTCATCGTCACGAAGAACCTCGCCTGGCTGCTCGCCTTCGTCCCGATCCATGGCGTGCTCTACCTCGTATGCCTCTACGAGCCACGTTTCTTCGACCTGCTGCAGTTGTGGGGCCGCACGCGCTTGCCGGCGGCGCTCAACGGAAACCTGCGCTTCTGGCGCGCCAACTCCTACAGCCCGCTCGCTCTGACCCTGCCCGGTGCCCGCGGCCGCCGCCGGGACCGACACGTGCAGGTGCTGATCGCCGTGGAGGGTGCGCTGTGCGATTGACCACCCGTTCTGAATCGACATTGCGCCGCGAAGCGAGCGCGGCCTCGATGATCCCCTTCTCCTCGCACGTCGATGCCCATGTGGTTCGCCTGCGCTCAGGAGACTATGTCCAGACCCTGCGCCTGGGGGGCGCAAGCTTCGAGAGCGCTGACGACGAGGACCTCAACAACTGGCATGAACGCCTGAACGTGCTGCTGCGCAACATCGCATCACCACATCTGGCGCTGTGGACCCACGTCGTACGCAGGCGAGAGACAGGCTACCCCGCCGGGCGCACCGTCCCCGGCTTTGCCGATGAGCTCGAGCAGCGCTACCGCCGCAAGATGGCCGAGGAGCGGCTCATGGTCAACGAGCTCTATCTGTCCGTCGTCTACCGTCCGCAGTCCACCCGTGTCGGCAACGCGGCGCTGGCCTTCCTCAAGCGAACCGACGCACAGGGCGCCCTGGCAGAGCTCAAGGACTCCCTGGACACATGCACCAAGCTTCGCCAGGAGTTACTAGCCTCACTGGAGCGCTACGACCCCGAGCCACTGGGCATCTACCGACCGATAGGCACACAAAAACCGTTCTCCTCGCTGCTCGAGTTTTTCGCAATGCTGATCAATGGGGAGTGGCAGCGCATGCCGCTGCCACGATCTCCGCTCAACGAGGTACTTGCCACATCCCGCCCCTTCTTCGGCAACGAAGCCATGGAGTACCGCTCGGGGACGCAAAGTCGCATCGGTGCCTTCCTCGGCATCAAGGAGTACCCGACGCCCACGGCGCCCGGCATGTTCAGCGGCCTTCTCACGGCCGACTTTCCGTTCATCCTCGCGCAGAGCTTCACGTTCCTGGCCAAAGGCACCGCGGTGGACATGATGCGTCGGCAGCACAACCGCATGGCGGCCGCAGGCGATCTGGCTGTCTCGCAGGCCGACGAGCTCGCAGACGCGCTGGATGACCTGGTCAGCAACCGTTTCGTCGTCGGCGATCATCACTTCAGCCTGCATGTGCTCGCCGATGCCGAGGAAGGCGCGGGCGCTGTCGAGGGCGTGCCGCGGCTCAAGCAACTCAACGACCACATTGCGCGGGCCCGCTACCTGCTCGGCGACACCGGGATGGTTGTCGCACGCGAGGATCTGGCGCTCGAGGCGGCGTTCTGGGCGCAGTTGCCGGGCAACTTCGGCTACCGCACGCGCAAGGCGCCAATCACCAGCCGCAACTTCGCGGCCATGTCGCCTTTTCATAACTTCCCGACGGGTCGCGCGCGCGGAAACTTTTGGGGCGATGCGCTGGCGATGCTCACGACACGCGCAGGCTCGCCCTACTACTTCTCATTGCATGCGAGCGACCCGCGCAGCCCCGATGGTGGCAGCCGTCGCGATGTGGGCCATGTCACGGGCATCGGGCCCGTTGGTACGGGCAAGACGACCTTCCTCGGGTTTTGCATCGTCGCGATCTGCAACCGTCTGGACGCCACCCAGATCATCTTCGACAAGGACGAGGGCCTCCACATCCTCGTGCGGGCATTGGGAGGCCAGTACCTTCCGTTGAAGAACGGAAGTCCCACCGGCTGCAATCCGCTGCAGCTCGACGCTGGGGTACCCACAAACCTCGAGTTCCTGCGGCAATGGCTGCGCCGCCTCGTGATGCGCTCGCCCCACGAGCTCCTGAGCGTGCGACAGGAAGACGACCTGGATCAGGCCCTGCACGGGACCCTCGCACTCGCTCCACCCTACAGGCGCTTGTCGCGTCTTCTGGCTTTCCTGGACGTCACCGACCCAGAGGGAGTGCACGCGCGGCTGCGCAAGTGGTGTGCGTCGGAGCGCGGCGACTACGCGTGGGTGTTCGACAACGACCACGACGTTGTCGCGCCACTGCTCGAGGCGCATGCGTTGGTCGGCTTCGACGTCACCGACTTCCTCGACAACGACGTGGTGCGCGCCCCGCTGACCATGTATCTCTTTCATCTCGTCAACTGCATGGTCGATGGCCGGCCGCTGGTGTGCTGGATGGACGAGTTCGCCAAGCTGCTGGACGACCCCGCATTCGCGAGCTTCGCGAAGAACGGCCTGGAGACGTGGCGCAAGAAGAACGCGAACATCGTGACCTTCACGCAAAGCACGCACCATGTGCTGGGCTCGAGCATCGCGCGAGCCATCGTGGAGCAGACGCCCACCAAGATCCTTTTTCCCAACCCCGAGGCCAGCCACGCGGATTGCACCGAGGGTTTCAACCTCACCGAGCGTGAGTTCGCGCTGGTCAAGCAGGAACTCGTGCCCGGATCGCGCCAGTTCCTCATCAAGCAAAACCGTGACAGCGTCGTGGCCCAGTTAGACCTCAGGCATCTGGACGATGCGCTGGGCGTCATCTCGGGCCGCACCAGCAACGTCCGGCTCATGCAGGCGCTGATGAAGCGCCATGGCAGCGCGCCCAGCCAATGGCTCGCCCCTTTTCGCGAGGCGCTGCTACAGCACAGCTCGCAACGACCTTCACCCCAGGAGTTTCCACATGCCTAGAAAGCTGCTTTTCTCGCTTGTCACCTGCGCTGCGCTACTGGCTCCACTGCAAGCGCGTGCGGGGATCCCGGTCATCGACTTCGCGGCCATTGCCAATCTGATCCAGCAGATCATGTACTGGCAACAGCAGATCTCTGCCATGCAAAAGCAGTTCGACGAGCTCAAGGCCTCCAAGGAGCAACTCAAGCAAACCTACGAGTCGATGAGCGGCTCGCGCGGCATGGAGCAGCTTCTTGCGACTTCCGACGCAGCACGCAACTACTTGCCGAGCAACTATGCCGATCTGAGGAAGTCGCTCGACACGCCCGTGCCAGGCTATGCAGGTCTGTCGGAACAGGTGCGATCGATCGTGAGCGCCAACAGCGTGCTGTCGACGACGCAGATGGACGCGCTGAGCCCTGAGCTCAGGCAACTCGTCGAACAAGGCCGTCAATCTGCCGCCTTGCTGGATGGCATGACCCAGACGGCTTTTCAGACCACCAGCCAGAGGTTCTCTGCACTGCAGACGCTGATCACCGCCATCGCGCGTGCCCGAGACCCCAAGGCCATTCAGGAGCTGCAAGCGCGAATCCAGGGGGAGCAGAACATGCTGACGAACGAGCAGACCAAGCTCCAGGCGCTCTACCAGTTGTCCCAGGCTGATGAGGCAAGACTGCGCCAGCGAACCCGAGAACGCGTGGTGTCCGGCCACGGTGACTTCTCCAGTCGATTCACACCGACACCCTAGCCGCCCCTGCCCCCTCAACACATCGCTTTGGCGCGCCACCGTCGTGGTCATCGCCATGGCGGCTTCGGGAAATCCACTGGCTTCTCAAACGGCGAGCGGGCTGCCAATCACCCGCTGCGCTTGCAGCATGCGCACCAACCACAAGCCATGCGACCCCACCGAGAAGGCCGACGGCGCATCCAGCGGCTGAGGTCGAAGTGGCGTCGCACGATTTTTGAAACTTCAGGAGCCAAGCCATGTTCTTTCGGCAGCTTTGGACGCAGCTCGTCTCGCAGCTCACTGAGTTCATAGGCGCGAAGTCTGCAGCACTGGCGAGCGCGGTCGAGCCCGCGGTGATCACGTTGGCAACGCTCTACGTGATGATCTGGGGATACCTTTCGCTCACCGGCAAGATTCAGGAACCCATTCTGGAGGGGATCAAGCGGATCTTCTTCATCGCGGTCATCCTGGGTGTGGCTTTGAGACTCTGGGCTTTCAACGAGCTCATCGTCGACACCTTCTTCAACGCCCCGACCCAACTCGCGGCAGCGATCGTCGGCGCCGCAGACCCCGTCTCGACCATCGACACGATCTGGGAGAAGGGGGAGAGGTCGCATTCAGCCTGTGGAGCAGGGGCGGTGTGCTCAATGGGGATGTGGGCTTCTACATCGCCGGCGCCGTCATCTACCTCATCATCGGCGCCGTCGCGGTCTACGCGCTCTTCCTCTTCGCCCTGTCGAAGATCGCGCTGTCCGTCGTGCTGGCGCTGGGCCCGATTTTCATTTCCCTGCTCTTCTTCGAAGCGACACGGCGCTTCTTCGAGGCATGGGTCGCCCAGCTTTCGAACTACGCGCTCGTCGCGGTGCTCGCAAGCATGGTCGCCTCGCTCATGCTGCAGGTCGTGGCGAACTACGCCGCTCAAACCGCGGAACGTGGCGCGGCGCTCACGACGGTGGATGCCATCAACATGGCCTTGATCGCCGCGGTGGTGCTGCTCGTGATGTGCCAGGTGATGCCGATCGCCGCCGGACTTGCCAGTGGCGTTGCGCTCAGTTCCTTCAGCGCTGTCGGTGGGCTCACCAAGTGGGCGCTCGGTGGCACCAGGCGCAGCGCGTACGAATTCGGCCGCGGCGTGCTCGACGGCCTGCACGGCGAACGCGGCAGCCGATGGGACTCCTTCCGTCGCCTGGGAGGCAACCGGGTCGGATCATCGATCGCTTCGCTGGCCGGCAGGAGTGCAGGCGCGCAGCGCCCCACCCTGCCCAGAGACCGAGTGATGAATCCCTCTTCCTCTCGGACTTGACCCCTCTGAAAAGACTTTATAGGAGCTCTCACGTGAGATTCATGGTCGCACTCTTGCTCACCCTCGCACTTGGCGGCTGCGGCACGCGAGCGCCCCGACCTCCGACCTGCGAAGGCGCCCTCACACCCATCAACGGTGCCTCCGCGCCCCGTCCTGCAGGAGGCTCAGATGCATCGTGACGAGGCGCTCGAGCGCTACACGCTCGAAGCTCAGAGCTGGGAGCTCGACCGCGCACGTCGCGCCCAAGGCTCAGCCAAGACCGCCTGGGTCGTGGCCGCGGCCGCCACGGCCGTCGCGGTATTCGCCGTGGCCGCCGTCGCCGGACTCACGCCCCTCAAGCAGCCGGTGCCGGTGGTCATTCGCGTGGACAGCAGCAGCGGCATCGTCGACATCGTGCCGGCCTATGAAGGCACCACCGACATTCAAGAGGTGGTGACGCGCAACCTGCTGCAGAACTACGTCATTGCGCGCGAGCGCTACTTCTATGCGACCGCCGAAGCCGACTACGAGCTGGTCGCCTCCCAGAACTCGCCTCTCCTGAACCAGGCCTGGGCGGCGTCGTGGGCCGCCAACAATCCACTCTCGCCGCTCAACACCTTCAAGGACGGCACGGCCATTCGCGCGCAGGTGCGTGCTGTGACCTTCCTCAAGCTGGAAAGCGGCAAGGAGAAGCTCGCACAAGTTCGCTTCAGCCGCTACGCCCGAGCCGGTGGCACGGGCGATGAGCAGACGACCCATTGGGTGGCGACGATCGAGTTCGCTTACGTGCCGCCATCGAAGGATGACAAATGGCGCTCGCTCAATCCCCTGGGGTTCAGGGTGGTCGAGTATCGGCGCGAGCCCGAAGTCGCACCGACCGTCGCCGTCCCCCTCTCCCCCGCAAAGCAGGCGCGCTGATGAACCATCGTCTTGCATCTTTCCGCCAGCCCGCGCTCATGCTGGTGCTCGTCCTTGGCTGGCTGTGCACCACCCACACGGCGGTGCGCGCCGCAACGATCCCGTCCGAGGGGCACGTCGATGCGCGCGTGCGCACAATCGACTACGACCCGGAAGACGTCATCAGCCTGCATGGCTACGTGGGCTACCAGATTCACCTGCAGTTCGCCGAAGGCGAGACCTTCGTGAACCTGGGCTCCGGCGACAACGGCTCCTTCGACGTAGGTGCGCAGCGCAACCACCTCTTCCTCAAGCCGAAGGAAGCGCAGGCCAATACGAACCTCACGATCCTCACCGACCGTCGCACCTATCACTTCGACTACATCGTCTCAGCCCGGGCGCCCGCCGGGGCCGCGGCTCGACGGATGATCTATTCGATCCGGTTCAACTATCCGGCCGACACGCTGCGCGCTGCCGAAGAGGCGAGAAAGCGCGCAGAGGTGGAGGCGAAGCTCACCCGCACGGCAGCAACGCGCAACTGGGACTACTGGTTCTGCGGAAGTGAGTCGCTCAAGCCAACCCGCGCCTTCGACGACGGCCACCACATCCGCCTTCGGTTCGCCGACCAGGCTGAACTGCCGGCCATGTTCGTTCAGAACGACGACGGCACGGAGTCATTGCTGAACTTCAACATCGACACCGACGAGATCGTGATCCATCGCCTCGCGCGTCGCCTCGTGCTACGCCGGGGTCAGCTCGTGGGGTGCGTGGTCAACAGGGCATTCGCAAGCGCGCGCGCGCACGCCCGGCGCGACGGTGGCGCCCGATGTGCAACGCGCAACCGTGGGAGAGCAGCCGTGAGTGGCGCGTCGAATCCGGATCGTGATCCGCCGGCAATTTCATCCGCTGACGACGAAGCGCTCGGAGGAAGCCGCCGCGCGGGCGCGGTCGATCCAGACACTGGCGAGCTTTATTCCGTTCCCCGCCGTCCGGAGCGCCCTGATGCTTCCCACACCGGGCGCGGCCATGCGATCGACGGGGAGCGGACCATTCCCTCGGTGAATCGGGAACGCACGATCCAGTCGAGGATCAGCAGCTTTGTGGCAATCGGCACCATGCTGCTGCTGGGTGCCGGTTTCCTGTTTTGGTACTACAGCACCCAGTACGCCAAGGGTCGCGAGGCGCAGTTGGCTGCACAGAAGGCCTCGGCGGCCCGCGCCGGCGGCGAAACCAAGGTGCCGCCGCTGGGCCGGATCGATCCGCCGCCGACGCCACCACAGGCCTCCGCACCGCCACCCAGCGCTTCACCGCCTGCAGCGGCGGCGACACCCCCGGGCGGACCACCGCCAAAGACCCCGGCCCAGCTTGCGCTCGAGCGCAAGCTCGGAACGCCCGTGATGCGGCACGCGCTGTCGCCTGACGCGGCCGCAGCAACGGCCGCTTTCGCCGACGGCCCCGCCGGGCCGGCGGCAAGTGGCGTACCCAACATGGCGCAGATCCTGGGGGCCTTGCAGCCGCCACCCTCCACCTCTCACGTATCTCCCAGCTCTCCTGGCCTCGAGGGCAGTCTCCGACCGACGCGCACCCCCGCCGTTACAGCACAGGTCCTGCCGACGCGCCGCTTTCTTCTGCCCAAGGGCGCATTCATCGATTGCACCTTGGAGACCGCGATCGATTCGACCTACGAAGGTCTCACCACCTGCATCGGTGCCAGCGACATCTACAGTGCCGACGGCAAGGTGGTGCTGCTCGAGCGCGGCACGAAGTACGTGGGTGAGCAGCGCGGCTCACCCCGCCAAGGGCAGGGCCGTGTTTTCGTGCTTTGGAGCGAGGCGAGAACACCCACCGGGGTGGTGGTCCAGTTGGCATCGCCGGGCACCGACGAGCTGGGGCGCAACGGCCTACCGGGATTTGTGGACACCCACTTCTGGGAGCGCTTTGGCGCAGCGATCCTCGTGTCGGTCATCGACGGCACGATGCAGGCGCTGACGGCCCAGCAGCAAGGTGGCGCGGGCCTGACTAACCGCGGCGCGCTGGTGGTCGGTCCCCAAGGCAGCCGGGACATCCTGACCGAGGTACTGCGCAGCACCATTGCTATACCTCCAACCGTGATCAAGAACCAGGGCGAACGCATCCAGATCCTGGTGGCCCGAGACGTGGACTTCCGCGATGTCTATGCCCTACGCGTCGCGCCTGCCCAACCCTGAAGAAGCGGAAGCTTCAGGCGTGGCGACGGCAGCCACGCCACCGCCGCCCTCCTCGCTCGCGCTGTTTCTCGACCCGCTGATGCCGCTGCTCGAGGACACCGAGGTCACGGAGATCTGCATCAACGAACCAGGAATCGCTTTTGTGGAACGGCAGACGGGATGGACACGCGAGATACTCGCGTTCGCGAGCTTCGACTGGTGCATGTCGATCGCCAAGCTCGTTGCCAACTTCACGAAGCAGCGCGTCTCGGCCCAGGAGCCGCTGTTGTCAGCCACGCTGCCTGGCGGCGAACGCATACAGATCGTGCTGCCGCCGGCGACTTCCGAGCAGACCGTCTCGATCACGATCCGTCGTCCCTCCAGTGCACTGTGGTCGCTCGATCAACTTGAATCGATGGGCGTGTTCGAGCCGACACGCTACAACGAAGCAGCATTGAAGGCAGCGTCGGAGGCGGGTTCTGCAGGCCCCGGAGACCGCGAGCTTGCGGGTTTGCTTCGCGAACGCAGGTTTGGAGACTTCCTGCGCCGCGCAGTTCGACTGCGCCGCAACATCTTGCTGTCGGGCGCCACCGGCTCGGGCAAGACGACGCTGAGCAAGGCATTGATTCTCGAAGTGCCCCCCGAGGACCGGCTGATCACCATCGAAGACGTAAGGGAGCTGTCCCTTCGCAACCAGCCCAATCACGTGCGTCTCTTCTACTCCCAGGGCGCTCAGGGACAGGCGATCGTGACGCCTGGTCAGCTCCTGGCTGGCGCCAAACGTCAGCGTCCCGACCGCATCTTCCTGTCCGAACTGCGAACCGGCGATGAAGTCTATGACTACCTCGTCTCGGTGAACACGGGCCATCCGGGCTCGATCACCAGCGTCCATGCCGACAGTGCCCAGATGGCCTTCGTGGCACTCGCGCAGTTGATGAAGCGCAGCGCCGCGGGCCACGGCATGACCACGCGTGAAGGCGTGGAGCTTTCTCAGCTGAGCGTGGACATCGTCATCCAATGCGCACGTGTGCGGCAGCGACGCATCGTGCAGGAGATCTGGCATGACCCCAGCACCAAGCGTCGAGCCTTGGCCTAGTGCTTTCAGGATTGGGGGCGTCTTGCTCGTCGCGGCCGTTGTGGGCCTGTGGGCGGCCGGCTACGCCTTCTTGATGCTCATGAAGCTGCCGCCCGACAGCGCCACGCTGTCGACGATCGTTGACTACTGGCTTGCTTACGGTGACAGACCCGAAGTTCGTCGATCGCTGCTGGCCGCTTTGGTGGGAGCACAAGGGGTCACGCTCGGTGGCGTGGCCATCGCGATGGTCCCACGCCGACGCGCGCTGCATGGCGAGGCCCGATTCGCCACGCATCGCGAGATCCGAAAGGCCGGGCTGCTCGCAGACAACGGCATCGTTCTCGGGCGCCTGGGCGCGCGCTACCTCGTGCTCGCCGGTCAACAAGGCGCCGAAGTCGAAGCACCTCCTCGCAGCGGCAAGGGCGTGGGCGTCGTGGTGCCTAACCTGCTGAACTGGCCCGGCTCCACCATCGTGAGCGACGTGAAGGGAGAGAACTTCATGCGCACAGCGGGTTTCCGGCTTTCCAAGGGCCAGGAAGTGCACCTGTTCGATCCCCTGTCCGAGCAGGAGCGCTCCTCGCGCTGGAATCCACTGGGCTATGTGTCGCAAACGCCGTACCGCTGCATCGACGACCTGCAGCGCATCGGAACGATGCTGTTCCCGGATCCCCTGGCGGGCGATCCCTTCTGGACCTCGTCCGCGCGATCACTGTTCCTTGGGATCGCGCTGTACCTGTTCGAGACACCCGGGGCGACACGCACCTTGGGTGAAGTCCTGCGCCAGGGCATGGCGAGCGACGCGGAGGGCTTCCAGAAACATTGGAAGCGCGTCATCGAATCGTGCGAGCGCGCCGGCTACCCACTGTCGCAGGAGGCTGTGCGCAGTCTCTACGACGTCATCGACCTCGCGCCAACGACCGCCTCGAGTATCCGCAAGACCTTCACGAGTCGACTTGATCTGTGGCTCAACCCCCTGATCGACGCGGCCACTTCGGCCAACGACTTCGATCTTCGCGACCTGCGCAAACGCCCGATCTCGATCTATGTGCAGATCAACCCAGACAACATCGCACGTCTGCAGCCCTTGCTCAACCTGTTCTTCCAGCAGGCCATCGGTTTGCAGACGCGGGAACTGCCCGAGAGCAACCCGGCCCTGAAGCACCAGTTGCTGCTCATGCTCGACGAGTTCCCCGCACTCGGGCGCATTCCGGTGATCGCGGAATCCACGGCGTTCTTGCCCGGCTACAACGTGCGCACCGTGGTGATCGTCCAGTCCAACTCGCAGCTGATCGAGAAATACGGCGTGGAGGGTGCCAAGTCGATTCGCAAGATGCTCGCCGCGCGCATCGTTTTCCCGCCCAAAGAGTATGAGGATGCCGAGGCCATCTCACGCGAGCTCGGCACCTACACGGTCCGCCAGAAAAGCGTCAGCCGTCCGATGTGGGGCGGCTCAGGCAAATCGGGCAGCGTCAGCATCAGCGAACAGCCGCGCCGGCTTCTGCTGCCCCAGGAAGTCAAGGAACTCGACCCGGCACGCATGATCCTCTTTTACGAAGGTCTCAGGCCGGTTCTCGCTCACCGCATCATCTACTTCAAGGACAAAAATTTTGCGCGGCGGGAGATCGCTCCACCCGAAGTCCCGAAGCTCACGATGGCTGTGCGTGCAACCACGGCACTTGCCGGATATGCCATGCCAGCGCCTGCGCCGCCGGCAGGATCGAGCGCTGCGACCTCGACGATGCCCGCCACGAGCACGGGCCATGCACTGTCGAAGGACAACCTACAGATGGCCCAGGCCGTGCTCGACGGCAGCTTGGATCTGAAGGACTTTTCTTTCGACTTCGACGACGTCGACATCCCCACCGAGCCACTGAGCGAGGAGGAGATGAAGCGCCGCACCGACGAGTTCATGGCCCGCCTGCTGGTCTGAGCGGTCCATTCCAACCAAGGCCATCGCATGCACTCCTCATCCAATGCCGCCCCACTCGGCGCGCAGCCGCCAGGGGCCGCGTCTTCGCCGCCATCGGGGTCCAACGATCCGCAGGAGACCGCCAGCACAAGGCGCCCGCGCAGTGGCCGCGCGCCCGTGCGCGGCGTGTTGCTGGAGGCCGCCGCAGCGCCTTATCGGTTCGATCCGGCAGCACGACGCTCGTTCTACGTCCTCCTGCGCACAGAGGTTGGAGAGCGCAGGCTTTGGGGCGCCGACCTGGAAGCCGCGCTCCAGCGAGCGGCCTCCCAGCCACGCATCGGAGACGACGTCGTCGTCTTGCCTCTGGGCACGCAACCCGTCCGGCTTCGCGTGCCCGCCGAGGACGGCTACAAAGACGCAGTCGGCGAAGAGCGGATGCGTGCCCAGCGGCGTCACTGGCGCATCGAGACGCAAGACCATGTGCACATGCTCGCGCAAGAAGCTCAGCATCTGCGCGTCGAACGAACGTTGTCGCCAGAGACCATGCGGCGCGACCCTCGTCTGACATACGCCATGGCCGGACTGCAACTGGCTGCACAGTATGCACGGCGCCTCACCGCCGATCCGCACTCTCAGCAGCAGTTACTCGCATCCATTCGCCATCGCATCGCTGATGCGCTCGTGGATGGGCTGGACCTCCATCTTCCAGACAGGCGGGTGGCGATGGCGCGAGCGCCCGTCCTCTCGGGGCCGGGACGCGCCACCGAGTGGACAGGCATGCCCATGAGCGGACGTGAACTCGCAAGGCAGAGGCGCGCGCCCTTCGCCGGCCGCTGCGGACTCGATCCGCAAGCTGCCAGATGACCATGCGTCGTGATGCGCACGAGAAGACCTTGATGCCAACAACGCACAGCAGCAGCCGGTGCGAAGCGACGGCCAGCGGCCGTTGGCACGTGGCGGATGGATCGCTCGAGTCGCTCAAGTGGCTCGCGCTGGCGTTGATGGTGGGGGACCATGTCAACAAGTACCTTCTGAGCGGGCAGGTCACGACGCTCTACCTGCTCGGTCGCATGGCGATGCCGCTTTTCGGCTTTGTGCTCATGTACAACCTCGCGCGCCCTCGCATGAAGGCCGCGAGTGTTCATCGACGTGTGGTGAAGCGGCTTGCGGCCTTCGGTGTGCTCGCAACGCCCGCGTTCGTCCTGCTGGTCGGATGGTGGCCACTGAACATCATGGCGACGTTGCTCGTCGCGACCTTGATCGCCTGGCTGCTGGAACTCCGGACCGTCGGCCATCGATGTTTGGCACTGCTCACCTTTGTAGTGGGCGGCACCGTGGTTGAATTCTGGTGGCCGGGATTGTTGTGCTGCCTGGGCGCGCGCTCTTTCATTCGTCGTCCGAGCATCAAGACCGCGATCGCCTGGCTGCTTGCGACCGCGTCCCTATGGCTCGTCAACGGCAACTTCGCTGCCATGGCCGCGCTGCCGCTGATCTGGGGGTTCAGCCGCATTCATGTTCCCCTTGAACGGCGGCGATGGGTCTTCTATGCCTTCTACCCCGCCCACCTGTTCGTTCTTGCCCTTGCGCTGCACTTCGCCAGCACACCGCGCTGTGCGCGGGCATGCTCACAAGTTGCGACGAACCTCGTAAGGGCACCTGGAGTGCAGCCACTCGCTGGCGCAGCCGAACCGGTCCAACCCCGACCTATCGAAGGTGTCAGCGCGGCAGGAGGTGGCGATTCAAGTACACCCGTGACAAAGTGGCACCATGAATTCACGCATCGTGACTACCTTTGACGTCGAGCCTGAACTGCGTGCCGAACTCGAATCGGTTGCGGATGCTGACGGACCCGTCAGCACTTCTGCCGCCGATGGGGCGTGCCGAGCCGTCGAACGCTGCCGTGTTCAAGGCGAGTTCTACGCGCGTGGGGATATCGCTTGGCAAGAATATCTACGAACTGGTGTTTCGCAACCTTTGGCCGAGGTGTTCGATCGCATCCAGGCCCGCATTGATGCACGACGTCGCGAGCTTCAAGACCCAAACACATGACCAGGGCTCGCGGGGTTGAGATGACCTCCGCGAAATCCTTCCCGCCCGGCAGATGAAGGTGTTGGTCGTTCATCATCAGCGGGAAGCGGACTACCGCTGAGACGACGCGGCCTTAGGTCTGCGACCCGGGCTTGCGGACCGAGTCACCGCGCTAATGAAGTGAGACGAGCGTCGATGACCCGCCGAGTGGGCGGGAAGCCTCGTCAAGCCGGGCTGTTCGCGCCGACCGCGTGCTCAGTCACCGCACCGGTGTCGAGGCGCTGCGCCTGCCCGGACGCGCCGCCCTCGGTCTGAAGCGCCAGGTCGAAAACATGGACCCGGTGGTTCGGTGCCCGGTTGATCATGAGCCGCATGACATCGGCGCGCGCGTAGTGGCCCGCGGGATCGGCGGCCGCCTTGGCCACCGCGATCTCGCCCAGGTCGATCTCGGAGCAGATGACGCCCTCCCAGGTGTCAGGCATGCGCTCGGACAGCGGATTGCCATGGGGCCCGTAGATGACGGAGTGCCCGCCGCCGACCGTGAACAGCGCATGCTTGGCCGGCGTATCGCAGATCTGCGACACCATCGACGCCGAGGTCACGGCCGATGGGGCCAGCACGAAGCAGCCACCTTCCAGCGCATAGGTCTGCGTCGCCGCGAGGCTGACCTCCGCGCCCAGCGCGTAAGCGTTCTCCTTGTAGAGGCTGAAGCCGGGCCATGCGGCGATGTGCAGCTGCTCGTTCTGGCTGTACATCGCAAACTTCGTGAGCGGCTGCAGATGCTCCCAGCAGGAGAGCGCGCCGATGCGGCCCAGCGGCGTGTCGCTCACCACGAGGTCGCTGCCATCGCCTTCGCCGAAGACGGTGCGCTCCATGTGCGTCGGCTTGAGCTTGCGCCGGCGCGAAACGGTCTCGCCCTGGTTGTCGATGATCCAGTTGCCGACGTACAGGCTCGCGCCCAGCCGCTCGACGACGCCGAGCGACACGAAGATGCCGAACTGCTTCGCGGCCGCTGCGATGCGTCGCGCACCCTCGCTGTCGTAGCTGAAGGCGTTCTCGAAGAAGCGCCGCACCCATCCCTTGCCAAAGCCCCAGGCCGGCGCGTCGAGCCAGACCCACCAGGGGTAGCCCGGAATCCAGTCCTCCGGAAAGGCCACGATGGCGGCGCCCTTGCCGGCCGCCTCCTCGATGTAGCGCACCGTGAGATCGATGGCGGCGTCGTGGTCGCAGAAGCCCGGCGCGGCCTGCACCACGGCCGCAAGGAACTTGGGAGGGAAAAGGGGCGACGGCGCGCCGGTGGATGCATTCATGGACGAAGCGCTCCTCGAGGGATGGGTGAATGAGGGAATGGGTGGGGAAGACTCAGGCGCGCGCGGAGGCACCGACGCTCGCTGGCGGCGGCACCGGCTCGGCCACGGCCTCGCGGGTCAGCCCGAACAGGCCGTCGATGCGCTGGCGCTCGGCCGCGCCGTGGGGCCGCAGCCATGCGAAGCCGGCGTAGATGGCCAGGTTCACGGCCAGCGCGATCACGCCCGAGGTCAGGCCCCAGGCGGCCTCGAGCTGCCGGGAGAAGAAGCTCTCGAGCACGATGACGAGCACGAAGCCCACGACCATGCCCGCGATCGCCCCTTCCTTGGTCCCGCGCTTCCAGAAGATGCCCAGGAACTGCGGCACCGCGAGCTGGATGACGCCCTGGTAGGCCAGCACCGCGAGCGTGAACAGCGCCGGCAGCTTGAGGCAGGCGACCCAGGCGGCCAGGGCCGTGAGAACCACCATGCCGATCTTCGATACCGTGACCAGCTGCCGCTGGCTCAGCGTGGCGTAGTTCCCGACCAGGTCGTTGGCGATCTGCGCGCCCGTCGCCTGGATGCTGCCGTCGGTGTGGCCGATCGATGCCGCCAGCAGCACCACGCCGGCCAGCCCGAGCAGCAGCAGGCCACCCGCTTCCTGGCTCACGATGAACCACACGTCCTCGGGGTGGCTGGCCACGGAGGGAAGCTGCGAGGCGAGCATGCCGAAGATCAGCAGGGGGATGCAGAACACCACCGACGCGGGCATCGCGATGGCCGCCGATTTCTTCAGCGCCGCCACGCCGTCGGCGGTGAACAGGCGCACGAAGATGAACGGCAGGCACCAGCCGCCGATGGTGCTCGTGAACAGCAGGCTGAACAGGTAGAGCGGCCCTTCCTTCGAGCCGAAGGACGGCAAGGAGAACATCGCGGGATCGAGCGACTGCAGCCGCACGCCCTTGTTCGTCCACAACCAAACGACCAGGCCGCACAGCATGAGGCTGCCGAAGATGTAGGCCACGATGCCCTGGTACATGTCCGAGATGATCACGCCGCGCATGCCCATGCGCACGGTCCAGATCTGGCGGATCGCGACCACCACCACGCCGAGGATCACGGCCTCCGAGAAAGGCAGCGCACCGAGCGACATGAAGTGGAAGAGACCACCCATCGCCTGCATCGCGAGTACCAGCCAGGGGAAGCCCGACACGATGCCGATCAGCGCTGCGATGGTGCGGATGTGCCTGGAGTCGTAGCGCAGGGCGAACAGATCGGGTTGTGTGCGCAGGTCGAAGCGCTGGCCCCAGGTCCACACGCGCTGCGACATGGCGTACATCAGGACCACCGTCATCAGGCTGTAGGCCAGCACGTAGAACGAGATCACGCCGGCACTGACGGCCAGGCCCGCGAAGGCGGTGAACATCGCGCCCGGATACCAGGTGTTGAGGAAGGACATGGCCTGGTAGTTGGCACCGAACGAGCGGCCGCCCACGGCGTAGTCGGTAAAGGACCGGTCCTTGCGGTAGCTGCGGTGCAGCACGTAGATGATGACGAGGAAGAAGGCCAGCTGGAGGCCGAATGTCAGCACCATGGCTTCACCCCCTTCCCGCTTCGCCGTATTCGGCGACATAGGCGGCCACCACGCTGGCCGCGATCGACACGCTGAGGGCGAGGAAATAGAACAGGGTCGGCGGCAGGCCGAGGATCGGCGCCCGGTGGTCATTGACGAGCCAGTGCACAGGCGGCAGCAGGAGCAGCAGCGCATTGAGCAGGAACCACCACCGGATCGAGGCCGGTAGCCGTGGAAGTGTCGCGAGGGGCATGGGAGGCTTTCGGGAAGGCCGCGAGCTGCGGGAGTGAGAAGGGCCGGTACCAGGTCTGCGAGGCGGATCCTTCGCATTGCGACGGACTCTAGGAGCGCCGTCCTTTCGCGTGCACCGTTCAAATGAACGGGGTACGGTCCCCGGGGGTGGGCAAGCCGCATTGGCAAGGCGGGGACGCAAGGCTAGGATGGCCCGCCACACCATGCGATGGCATATGGCTTGCTTGTTGGAATGCCCCCAGTTGGAACTCCCATGCTGAACAACCTTCAGGAGTGCGGCAACCTGATCCTTCGGATCAACGAGGCGGCCTACGAGGCGCGCGAGGAGGACTTCCAGGCGCGCGTGCTGAGCGACATCGATCGCGTGATCGGCTTCGATCGCGCGTGGTGGGGGATCATGTCGCCCGTCGCCGCAGGCGGCTTTCGCCTGCTGAGCTCCTACCGGGCCAACCTGCCCGCGTCCTACGTCGAGACCTGGGACACCTGCACGCCCGACGACCGCCTGGCCAGCAGCGTCAGCGATGCGCCCACCCACACCGTGCGCTTCGACACCCACCAGCTCCACAGCACGCCGGGCCTGTATGAGATCAACGCGGGGGTCGGCAACCGGCATGCGCTGTGCACCGCGATCAAACTCGCGGAGCGTCCCGGCGACTTCCTGTTCGTCTCGCTGTTCCGTGGCGGCCGCAGCCCCGCGTTCGACGCCTCCGAGGCCTGGGCCAAGCAGTTCCTCATGCCGCATGTCTTCATGGGCTGGCGGCACAACCTCGGGCGCAATCAGGAGCGCGCCGATGCGCAGCCGGCCGGTGGGCTGCTGGCGTCGGCCTTCGTCGACCTCCAGTGGGGCGTGATCGAGAAGTCGGCGGGCTTCCAGGACTGCGTGACCCGGATCTGGCCCGCGTGGGCGCCGCCAGCGCTGCCACCGGCGCTCGTTTCGGCCTTGCGCCGCGACGGCGGGCGAAGCGTTTTCTCGGACCTGGTCTTCTCGATCGAGGCCGCGGGAGCACTGCAGCGGCTCTCGATCCGCAGGCTGCGCGCCATCGATCGCCTCACGCCGCGCGAATCGGACGTGGCGCGCGCGTTCTCCTCGGGCCAGTCGTACAAGGAAGTCGCCCGCGCGCTGCAGCTGTCGCCGGCCACCGTCAGGCACTACCTGCGCGAGATCTACATCAAGCTCGGGCTGACGGACAAGGCGGAACTGGCGAGCCTGTTGAACGCGCCTTGAACCGCCGCCGTCGACGCGCTCGGGCGACGACCGCCTTGCCCATCTCCTCGACCACCTTTTTGCCGTCGCCGACCAGCCTCATGGTCATTCCCATGCAGGACAGCTGTCTGCCCAAACCCGAGATCTCCGGGGCAGCTTGGCGCATGTTTGCCGGCAGGGCTGGACAATGCGCGTCGACGCTGGGCAGTTCAGCGGTCGCTAGCCCCCTCTTACGCCAGCTCGCCTCAGGCTGTGATAGCTTTCGTTTTCACCGAATCTCGATCGAAAGCACCGTGGCGCCTGCTTCCATCTCAGCTGCATTTTTGCCACCCGACTCGGCACTCGCCGCGCTGATTGCCCAACTTGATTGGGCGTCTACGCCCTTGGGCCCGATCGATCAATGGCCTCAGCATCTGTGCTGCGCCGTGGGCATCGTGCTGCATTCGCCGAAGCCCATCGCGCTTCTTTGGGGCGAAGCCGGCATCATGATCTACAACGATGCCTATGCAGTCGTCGCAGGCGGACGGCATCCAGCTTGCCTGGGTCAACCCTTGCGCGAAGCGTGGCCGGAAGTGTCCGAGTTCAACGATCGCCTCATGAAGACGGTGCTGGCCGGCAAACCTCAATCCTTCGAAGACCACGAGTTCACCTTCTTGCGCAACGGTTCGCCGGAAAGTGTGTGGCTCACGCTCGACTATTCGCCGGTGCCGGATGCCGCCGGAGGGTTCGCTGGAGTGATGGCAACGGTGACCGAAACCACGGGCAAGGTGATGGCAGAGCGCGAGCTGCGCAAGGCCAATCAAACGCTGGAGGCGAGGATCGAGGAGCGCACGCGCGCGCTCGTGGAAGCCGAAGATGCGCTGCGCCAAGCCCAGAAGATGGAGGCGATTGGCCAGCTCACCGGGGGCATCGCACATGATTTCAACAACCTGCTCGGCACTCTGAAGGTCAGCTTCGAGCTTCTCGAACTGCGCATGCGTTCTGGCGACACGCAGCAAGCCCAGCGCTATGTCACCGTCGGCAAGGAAACAGTGGAGCGGGCGGCTTCACTCACCCAGCGTCTTTTGGCCTTCTCTCGCCGCCAGACCTTGGATCCGCGGCGAATTGATCTTCGCCATCGCCTGAACCAGTTCGAGGAACTTGTTCGTCACAGCGTCGGGCCATCGATCGCCGTCCAGTTCAATGTTCCGGCGGACCTTTGGCCCGTGCGCGCAGACAGCGCGCAACTCGAGAACGCGCTGCTTAACCTGTGCATCAATGCGCGCGACGCGATGCAGCCCGGTGGGGGAAGCTTGACGGTGACGGGCAACAACTGTTCATTTCCCCACGACGCAAGCACGCCCATCGGGAACGCGCCTGGTGACTACGTGTGCCTCGAGGTGCGCGACACGGGTTGCGGCATGGATGCGCAAACCAAGGCTCATGCCACGGAGCCGTTCTTCACAACCAAACCCTTGGGCCAGGGCACCGGCCTGGGTTTGTCGATGGTGTACGGATTCGCCCGCCAATCGGGTGGCCAAATGCGCATCGAGTCGGAATTGGGTCAAGGCACCACAGTCAGTATCTATATGCCCCGTATCGACGGCGATTCGAACGACACGGAGGCTGCGGTTGGTCAGCGCAACCCGACAAGCGATACGGCGGCATTCTCAGCACCGAGGTCGACGCGCGTACTTCTGATCGAGGACGAGGCACCGCTTCGAGCCCTGCTCCAGGAAGAACTTGTCGCCGCGGGCTACGAGGTCACTGCCGCGGCAAATGGCCGGGAAGGCCTCGTGTGCGTGGATGAAGAGCCGAACAGCGAATTCCACATCCTGATCACCGATGTCGGACTTCCCGGAGGTATGAACGGACGCCAGGTCGCCGATGTCGTGCGGCTGCGCAAACCTGACCTCAAAGTGCTGTTCATCACGGGCTACGCAGCCGGCGCCGCCGTGGGCAATGGTGAGTTGGAGCCAGGGATGGAGGTGATGACCAAGCCTTTCGAGCTGGGGGAATTCAAGCGGCGCATTGCCCGGATGCTTGACTTCTGAGTCATCGCACGGCGGACTGCGCCGGCGACCGCCGTTCATAAATGCAGCTCGATCAAGTCACCTCGTCGTTCAGGCGGCGAAACCATTCGCCATAGGGTGTGTTCTTGACCAGCTTGCGATTCATATCGGGCGCACCGTCGGTCCACCACGGCGGGCCGCGTTCTCCCAGTCGACGCTTTGCATCGTCGACGAGGGCGCGAGCGGTTGCGCGCTCATCGATCGATGCGGTTGCACGCAACGCGCGTCGCGCCGCCATCAATTGGCGGACCCAGAGGCTTTTCTCTTCTTCGGACAGTCCCGGGTTTGCTGCGCGCCACAAACGCCCCCGAACCACCAGATATCGGCCATCGGGTGTCATGAGGGGGCCGTCGAGGGTCTGCAATCGACCTCTTTTTCCGATCACTTGCGTTCCTTCTCGAACGGCAACGTGAGACGGATGGGTCCACCGCGATCCATCGCGTCGACACGGTCCCCCTTTTCGGGTGACGAGCACTCGCCGGCGACGGGCGAGTTCCTGGGCCACTTCGCGCACCTGCGGCATCAGGGCGCGCCAGTTCGACGGTGCGCTTACCAGGGCTCGCGCAACCTCCGAAGGGCAGATGCTTGCTCCAGGCGCACGACGAGCTAGTAGCTCGAAGATTTGTGCTTCGACGGCCTCGTTCGCCACAACCGCCCGTGAGGAGTCGATCATCGGCGCGAGGCTCCCGCGTCAACCAAAGCTGCGACTGACAAAGCGAGATCCTTTCAGCCCAAAACGCCAAGGCACATCCATCGCCTTTGAAATGCCGATGCGAGCGCCGACCACCACATCCTGTACCACACTCGGACCCTTCAGCTCGAAAGGCGCGCGGTCCAGCGGCAGGCCGTCGTGCGCACCGGTGATCCCCAGCGCCTGGGCGACCCGCCCCGGTCCCGCGCACAGGAGCCGCGGCTCGAGAAGCCCTCGGCGTGCCTGCATCGCATCGAAACCATCTGTCGGCTCCAGCGCGCGGATCAGGACACCGGCGCCGTGGCCCTCCTCCCGGCACACGAAGTTCAGGCACCAGTGCAAGCCGTAGGACCGATACACGTAAGCACGGCCTGGCGGACCGAACATCGTGGCGTTGCGCACCGATCGGCCGCCATAGCTGTGCGAGGCCGGGTCCAAGACGTCATAGGCTTCCGTTTCGACGATGCGCCCCCCGACCCCTTCCACCCAAAACGACGCACCGATCAATGCTCGCGCGAGCTCGGGTGACGAAACGCCAAAGTCGATGGAAAGCGAAGAGCACATGCCGACAGCGTGCTGCCAGTGGCAGTCAAGCGATGTCACCAGCCCTCTAGCGCAGCTGTAGTCGCACGGCGCTTCCAAGGCCGGGGCGGATGTCGGCAGCAGGCTCACGGCAGTACATCGAGCGCCACGGCATTGCACTCTTCGAGAACAAGGTGCACATTGGACTTTTTATTCGCAAAAGGTGTTGACTGATGGCACTCGCTTTGCTTTCTGAAATTGCAGCGATCAAGCTGCCCCTCACCGTCATCGCGAGAGCGGACGTGCAGAAGGTCTCTCGCCTGGTTTTCGCCGGCCTTGTGGAAGCAAGGTTTCGCACGCTCAGCGGACAGCCGACGGGCTACTGCGATCCGCTCGAGGCGACGGTCACCGCAATCACGCCCGAGGGCTGGTTATCTCTCGGCAGCAGACAGTGAACCACGCAAAGGCCGCTGCTGTGAGGAGTTTCTGAGGCTGCGAGATCCCCCGCAGCCCCGCGCCGGGCTGGTGGCTTTTCTTCGGCGCTTCAATCGTTGACGCAGCTGTTTTCGTCCGCGACAAGGCATTCGGGAAGATCGTCTCCGACGGCACCGCCGCGCGTGCGCACCGCCGTGGAGGCCGCCTGTGCCACTGCCAAGTCGCGCGGGAGCAGGACCCAGAGTTGTCCTCGCTCCTTCATGCGCCGAGCCTGCGTCGCAGCTTGCTGGCCATTGCCGAAGAAGTAGTCCGCACGCACCGCACCGCGAATGGCACCGCCTGTGTCCTGCGCGATCGTCAAACGGCGCATCGGGGCCCCACTGCCTGGCGCGCGCGTGGACACAAACACGGGATATCCAAGCGGCGTGCTTCGCGGATCCACGGCGATCGAGCGTCCAGGCGATAGCGGCACCCCCAGCGCGCCAACCGGTCCTCCGCCAGGCGCACTGGCCTCCTTGAAAAACACGTAGCTTGGATCTTCAATACCCGAGCCAGTCACCCGCTGTGCGGGGCGGCGTCCGGGCACCGCAACAGCGCCATTGACCTTGGGCAGGGCGAGTGTGAAGCCACGCGTGCGAACCACGGAGACGTCGGCGCTGCTGCCAGCCGCAGGCTGCAGTGCTTCGTCCTCATCATCATCGTCGAGCTCAAGTTCCAGCGAGGAGCCGCGCACTTTCACGGGACTGCGAGGTTTGCCCGACGCCGCCTGGGCCAGTGTGGGCCTGAACGGCTGACCGTTCTGCTCCGCATAGGCGATGCGGATCACCTCGCCCGAGTCCAGACGAATGCGTCCAGAGCCCTGGATCTGCATCTCGTAGAGCGCGGAAGCGTTGTTCACGAAGGCAATGACCTTGGCATTCGGCGCTCCCTTGGTTTCGATTTCCTTGCGTGTGTAGTAGGGCAGGAGACGCTTTCCCTCGACGCGAAGGCGCACCTTGCGATCCAAAGTGTCTCTGGTGATACGCGAGAGGTCGAGCGCGTACAACCCTGCGCGGCCCATGTCACGCGTGCTCAGTCCCGCTTGCACGACGACACTGCGTCCCGCCACACGCGCAGCGACGATCCCTTCGCCTTTGGGAAGTTTTCGCGCATCCGCAAACAGCATGTCTTGGGGCTGTGCATATACGGGGTAGATGTTGGGGGCGCCGTAGTGCCGGCTGCCGCTGATCTCAGGCTCAAAGTAGCCGGTAACAACGCCGTCAGGGCGCCGATCATCGTCGCGGATCTGATAGGCCGAGAAATCGCGCTCGAAAAAATGGCGGATGGCCAAGTCATCGGCACGATCTACTGTTCGTGCACGCTCGCAGACTTGCCGCCATGCCTGTGCTCGCCCCGACAAGACCTTGCAGCTGCCGAGAAACGCAGGCCAGGTCTCCGAGAAATCATCCTGCCGCCAGCCCGGCAAGAGTTCGAAGCCCACCGAGGTATAGGTGGCCAACCGAGTTGAGAAAGTACGCGCTCGACCCGCGATCGCACCCGCGCTGCTCAACCCGGACCCGCCGGCGACGGCTGCCTGCGACCCGCTCGATGGCGCTTGCCCTGTTGAGCTCGATGGAGAGGCTGGACGAGAAACCGGCAGCGGCGCTGATGCGCGCGGTGTTGACGTTGCCGAGCGCTGCGCCGGTGGGTTTGACGACCACTCAGGCATCGCGGCGGAATTTCCTGCACTTCCGACCGAATGGGAGTCACCCGTCGTGCACCCTGGCAGTGTCACTGCGCCCAGGGCAATCAGGGCTACCCAGCGAGCAAGGATCATGTCTCGCAGTTGCATGCCGATTCCTCGCGAAGGAGCTTGCTGACGCGCCACGTCACCGACGAAGTGGCGCTACGAACGGCCAAGCTTAGTGCCGGCCAGATGCTTGCGAATCGGGGCGACTGCCTAGCGCAAACGACGTAGGAACGTGGCGCACGCGAGGGCAAGGCTCGCCGCCGGCCCATGCTTAGGCGCTGCAATGCGCAGGCAGTTGGCGCCTTGCTGTGGATGTACCTTCGCTGCCGATCCGTTGCGGCGATGAGTACAGCCCAGACGGCCGCGTGGATCGGGCAGACGCGATCCGCGCGCCGACCATGCGGTGGCCACATTTGCCATGAAGCTCACCTTGATCCACAGGTCTCGACCTGACGCCTTCGCCGATGATGGGTCGACGGGTTCATGCCTCGCGCTGCAACGCCGACTGTCTCCTCAAAGGACCATCCGGTCCCATGCCTGGTGCGCCCACTCATACTTTCCGCAAGCATAGGAGACGAGCGTCTCCACGGCGGCCTCGCTGCCCACGGGCTGCTCAGCCCGATAGTGACAGCCCGTCGTGACCAACTGGTGCTCGAGATGAAAACCCCGATCGTCGGCATAGACCTGGATGTAGGTTCCATCGCGTCGCTCCACGATCGCGAAGGCATCGGGCGCTTCGGCCAGTCGAGGAATCCAGCGGCGCAAATTGTCCTCCGTCGCCTCCTCCCCGACACCAAAGTCGGGGCACTCCAGGAAGGGGCGTTGGTACTCTGCGCCGATATCGAAGACCAGATGGGCGTGCGCGCTCGATGCGTCCTGGCGGTACATCGCGATAAAGAAGCAGTCCTCGGCAGCGAGCGGTACATGAACAAGGGAAATTCGTTGCACCTTGCAGCGCCTCGCGAGGATCAACTCGAGACTGCGTTCGGGTCCGAGCGGCAATCGAAGCTCTTCGCGAAGACTCAGCGCAAGTGAAAAGGCGTCGCGCTTGATGCGTTCCCCTGCTGCGAACTCTTCAGTCCCCTCCTGGAGCAGCGCCAGATATTCGTGGAGTTGCATCAGGCGCGATGGCGTCGACGCTGCGGGGCGCGAGGCGAACAAGGAGGCGATCTTGCGTGCGAGCATGATGGCGACAGGATGAGTCGAGAACGTCTGCGGCGATAGGATGCCGGCGAGCGAACAGCCTGTCCAGTTCACCGCTGCCTTTCAGAGCACCTCCACCGAACGTTGCGTCGGTTGCAATGAGCGAGGAGCGGATCATCTCTTCATATCGGCGCTTGCAAATGGCCGCGGTCCCTACCTAAGGGCCCGACGGGCATCGTCCTACTCCGGCCCCACGTCCAGGCCCCTAAATTGCCAACTACTGGAGATGCACAGGGCAGCTCCAAGCAACATCAAGTTCAGGGGACTTACTCATGAAAAAACATCTTCTCGTTCTCGCCATCGCATCGACCTGCTTCGCCATGAACGCCGCGAATGCTGCTGAAGGCATGACCAAGGACCAGTACAACGTCGCCAAGGAAAAGATCGAGGCTGACTACAAGGTCGCCAAGGCCAAGTGCGACACGCTGAAGGACAACGCCAAGGACGTCTGCGAGAAGGAAGCCAAGGGCACCGAAAACGTGGCGAAGGCGCAGCTGGAGCAGGACTACAAGCCCAGCGCGGCACATGCCAAGAAGGTCGCTGAGGAAAAGGCCAACATGACCTACGACGTTGCCAAGGAGAAGTGCGACGACCAGTCGGGCGATGCCAAGAACGCCTGCGTGAGCCAAGCCAAGGCCGACCACGACAAGGCCAAGGCCGACATCAAGGCGATGAAGGGGTAAGCTCCCTCAGCGCTCATGCGGGGGTGCGCGATCCCGCGTACTTCCCTGCCCTCCCCATGCCCCGCCTCGTGCGGGGCGTCTTTTTTGTGGGCTTCAACCTCTGGCCGGGTGCCCGATCAAGGTGAGCCGAGCACTAAAAAATAAGCTAACGGCGTTTCTTAGCCTTGCCCTCGACGGCCAACACCACCATCGCCCTTTGAGCGAACTTGATGCCCAAGGCACGGACACAAGTGCAGGCGTGCACGATGCGCAACTGGCACGGGAAAGCCCGTAGCGCATCATCTGACGGGCGATCCCGCCGATGTCTTGGGCCCTGCATCGACGGCCCAAGTACCTTTCTCCACAGATGTCGCGCTGGTGTAGTTGGTGCAACGGACCCCTCGTTGGCCCGCGCTAAAGCGCAGCGGTTCGTTTGCCAAAAGCGACGTGATCCAACAAACGCTGTGAAAAGGAGCTTGCGATGCGATTGACCACCAAGGGTCGTTTTGCCGTAACCGCGATGATCGACATCGGGCTGCGCCAACGTCTCGGACCTGTGAATCTGGCCGCCATCAGCCAACGACAGCAGATCTCGCTGTCATACCTCGAGCAGTTGTTCGGCAAGCTCCGCAAGCACAATCTCGTCGTGTCGGTCCGTGGGCCTGGCGGCGGCTACCATCTTGCGCGCCACAGCGCTGACATTTCGGTGGCCGACATCATCGCGGCCGTGGATGAACGAGGCGCCCTTGGCACTGATGCGGATGATGCAAATGACCTGGGTGAGCAAGGCGCCTCGCCAACCTCATTGTCGCGCAGCACCGAGGAACTCTGGGCCTCACTGAATCAACGCATGCTTGATTTTCTGCGGACCGTCACTTTGCAAAAGCTTGTCGAGGACCAAGTTGCCAAGGGCGTCGAGCTCGAAGCACCCACTCCGGCAAAGCGTGCGATCACCTCGGCTGCCCCGTCAAGCCTGTGCGCACCCGCGCCCCCGAATTCGGTCTTCGCGCTGGCCAATGCGATGTCCAAGCACTGATGTCGTCGCTCGAGCAACCTGAGCAAACGGTCCCTCCACAAGCTGCCATCACAACCTTCACTTCATGCGCTTTATGGACGCCCATGAACGCGCCGCGAGCTGAGCACAGGTCCCGTTAACCAGCGTCACCCTGCGTGGCAGTTTCACCGACGGCGGTGCAGCGGCTCGACGTCGCAGCGCCATCGCTTTGAACCCACGCGACCTTCAGCCATCTCGCGATGATGCACACGGCACATGGAGGTCGATCCACTTGCAAGCGCGCGTTGGGGCCCGCTTGTTGAATCGAATGCCATGGCTGCAACGGTCATCATGACCTTGTCATGGGACGCGCTGGGTCTGGCCATGACCGGCGGTACGTTTGCGGCTTTCGGGATGCTGCTTCACCTCTTCGCATTCGCTGGCGGCTTGCTCAACGGTTTCCGGCACGACGCCACTGTCGATGACCGGCGCCACGCCACGCAACTGCTCGTGGGTTCGGGGATCTGTGCGCTCAGCGCTGCGGCGTTGGGAGCGATCGCCCTGCTGCTTGCGTCCTTTGAATGAGAGGCCATAGCCCGGCCGGCCGCGGTTCGAAGGAGCGTTCCTTCACGAGCAAGCACCAGAGGAGCTGAACAGGCTGCGTGAAACGCCATCCGCGTGCGCGTGGGCGCCAGCCCATCGAGGGCATCTGAACCGGCGCACTCAACGCTCGGACAAGTGCACCACATCCACCATTCAGACCGCTGGCGGTTGCGACGTGGGTCGGCACAGCCAGGGCGAGTTCTTGCGTTCGCGTCGAGCAACCCAACCCAGCGGCAGGTTCGCGAGTTCAACGAGCGTCTGATCAACCTTCACCAACTGACCCAGCCCGACGATCATCGCCTCCGACGCGTCAGCGCCGCTGCCGGGCAGCATCTGCCAGGCGCCGTCGTCCTCGTCGTGGAACACCTGCAGGATTGGTGCAGCCCCACTCATGATGGACCTTACGGTGAAGCAAGCAACGTTCGGGGCATCTTCGAAAGCCCAGGCATCCTCAGCATCAGACATATTTTTGCCAGCAGTCGATGGATCACTGGCACCAGTGAAAGTTGACGTTCGCTGTCGGGCCTTGGCTGAAGTCGGGGGTGTCGAGAGTGACTGCGCCTGGCCGATGGCGGCTGCCTGGCATCGTAGCGGAGCCGGTATTTCCGACGCCGCTTGCCCGGCGGTTCCCCGGCGTTTCCCGCCCTCGGCATGACCTCATCCTCGAGCGCTGTGGCGAATCAAATGATCTGACGCACAGGTGCCTGCTCGTCTCGACACCACCTGCCATGCGGCGCAGATAAGGCGAGCGTCTCAGGTGCCTACACCGTGTTCCAGTCGGCGCCGTATGTGGCGGCCGCGTAGGTCTGGACCACCATCGAGCCGAGCAGACCATGCATCACGTCACCCTGCGCCGCGCGTCGGCTCACGATCGCGGTCAACAACCCCTTGGTGGCGAGCGCCTGCAGCGCGCGATCCACCCATACCTGACGTCGAGCCTGCGGCAGCGCCTCGATCTCTCGGCGCATCATGCGGATCCGTTCGCCAGCAGAATCGGCGGGTGTGATGGGAGTGGTGGACTCTGCGGCAACGGTAGCGGCCGTTGTGTTGGCAGCAGCGTCCGGGGGTACGGCAGCGTCCGCGGTAGGCTGTGCCGGCGGCGATTCAAGATCCTGCTCTTCGTCTGCGTCCATCGGCGCAGGCGCCTCGCGCTCGTTGCGCAGCAGCGAACGGAGATAGGAGTAGGCGTTGTCCACGGCCCGCAGCGAGTTGTTGGCCGCACGCCTTTCCAAAGCGTCGAGTTGCTCGCGCACCCGGTCGTCGCCGAACTCCTTGATCAGGCCATCGAGCTTGATCTCTCGAATGCCCAGAGTTTCTGCGCGAAGCACAAGGTTGGCATCCACCGGCTTGTCAGCGCTCGTCGCAAAGGGCGAACGGGCACGACGGCGAACCGCAAACTGCACTTCGTCGACCACCCTGCCCTGGCGATGCTCGATGAGCTCGATCTCCAGATCCGTCTCCTGGTTGATCTCGGCCACCGCCTCCTTCACGCGCTCGTTCTTGAATTTGCGCCATTCGCGGCGGTCGCCACCAGGCAGATTGCTCAGCGCGTCAGTCCACCATCCCACCGGCTTGCGGCTCGTCACGCCGCCGGGATTGTCCCGGTAGCGCACGCAGATCTCGTACAGCGCGATCGCGGCATAGGTGCTCAAGCGGGCAAGCACGTCGAGCTCGATACGGGCCCACCGCGAGGGCTCGCGCAGCGCCGTCATGATGGACGGGGGAAGGACCAGCTCACCCAGGTCTCGCCGCGGCGAACCTCTAGCGCGACTTCTGACAGCATGGAGAAACCGCGCCATTTGACCCCGTCGCCTGGCGCCGTGGATTCCCAGTCGACCTCCAGGCTTCTCATCTCGCCGAGGTAGCGCTTGGCGGCCGTACGGTCGGCGCCATCGGACCCGGTGGTGCGCAGCACGGCCGCCAGGGGTGCCTCGAACATGAAGTCTGCCAACGGCATCGACGCCATGGCGGTGAGGCGAGCCTGTGACACCTGCAGCAGCACCGTGTAGATGCGGCGAGCGGTCAACGTCACCCGCGCGGACCGCGGGACCATCACGATCATCTCGTGTGGCTTGCGCAGTTCGAGCCCGTCCGTGCCCACGACGCGGGTGGGCGCCGAGGACGAAAGCGGGCTGGAAGCTGTCATCTCGCGATCATATGTCCAAGTCGACGTGGACACCAAACCGAGCGGCCTACCAATTTTGGGGGTGGGAAGTGTCCGAAGCTTGGTTAAAGCGCGGACACTTTGCTCGGCGATCCACTTTCAGGCCGAGTAAAACACGGACATACGGCGAATTCGACGACAGTCCAGCGCCTCATGCCGACGAGTAAAACGCGGACACCGGACCGATTGGCACCCCGTTTTGAGTCAATCCGCCCTGGTTAGATCACGGACGCGGGCCAAAAAACGAGGCTTTGGGGTGGCCAGGTCGTACTGTGGACAACCCGGCAGGGTGTCGTTAGACCACGGACGACTTCCGAGTACGGTACGGACGGATCCGAGTAGATCGCGGACGCATCCGCGTAAAGCACAGACAATTCGCCTCTAGAAATAGCCGTAACCCGTTGATTTTAAAGGGAAAAATCTGATTCGAAGTCTTTGCTAACTTCTTTAAAGATATTAATACCTTCTTAAACTCGGGGAGAAGTTATCCACAATCAGAGAGAACTTCGGCGAAACCTGCTCTGATGGATTGCAGATTCTTCGAATTTCGACGAGTGCTGGGCATAATCGCATGACATCAGCACTTTGAGAGTTTCGCTCGTGGATATCAAACAAACCATCAAACGTCAGTCCCTCGAAGATATCGAGGCACAGGCGCAACGCATTGCCGGCATGATGGATCACATCCGCACCGCGATGCTGGCTCCGACCGCCGCCAAGCTTGCACCGGCGCTGGGTTCTGCGCAACTGGCCGACCTGTGCGGGGTCGACAAATCGAAGATCGCCTATCGCCTCACCCGCGGCGATCTGCCTGCAGGGTCGATTCAAGGCAATCGCCGTGAATGGTCGATGGGGGAGGCCCAACTGTGGTCGCGCGATTTCCGCAGTGAGCACATGCGACCCAAGGGTGCCGCCGGCATCACCATCACGGTGGCCAACTTCAAGGGTGGCGTGGCCAAGACCACCTCCGCCGTGACCCTGGCCCAGGGCTTGTCGATGCGGGGTCACAAAGTCCTGCTACTCGATCTGGATCCTCAGGGGTCGGCCACCACGCTCTTCGGCGTGCTGCCCGATGCCGAGGTCGACACCGAGCACACCGCGATGCCGCTCTTTGCAGGCGACGAGGATGACCTGGCGTACGCGATCCGTACGACCTACTGGCCGAGCATCGACCTGGTCTGCGCGGCCCCTCTGCTTTACGGCGCCGAGTTCGTGCTGCCCGCGCGGCAAGCCAAGGACCCGGGTTTCGAGTTCTGGCGCGTGCTCGACCGAGGTCTTGACACCCTGCGCGAGGCCTACGACGTGATCGTCATCGACACCCCACCCTCACTGAGCTACGTCACCATCAACGCGCTCATGGCGGCCGATGGTGTGATCATGCCCTTGCCCCCGTCTGCACTCGACTTCGCGAGCTCGGCCCAGTTCTGGGATCTGTTCTCCGACCTGTGCAACCAACTGATCCGAAGCCGCGGCAAGAACAAGAGCTTCGAGTTCATCGACGTGCTGCTCTCGCGGGTGGAAGCCTCGGATGCCGCAAGTTCGGTGGTCCGGCAATGGGTGCTCGAGGGCTACGGCGACAAGGTGCTGCCCATCGAGATTCCGAAGACGGCCGTCGCGGCCACGGCGAGCGCCGAGTTCGGTACCGTGTACGACCTCCCGCGTGGGTCAGTGAGCTCGAAGACCTTCGCGCGGGCGCGCGATGCGTACGACAGGATGTGCGAGTTAGTGGAGCAACAGATACGGGCAGTCTGGGCACGTCAGCTGTCCGAAAACGCCATGCTGGTGGCAGGAGATTGATATGGGCTTGAGAGACAAAGCTTCCAAGATCGACTTTGCTTCGCTGACTGCCCCCGTTTCGGTGACGCCCGAAACCAAGCAGCCCAAGACGGCGCCCGGCGCCATGATGGCTTTCGCGAACGACGCGCGTTCGGACCTGCTGCGCGAGAACGAGATGCTCAAGGAAGCCGCGGACAAGGCCGCGGGCCTCGAGGCACAGCTGCAGGAAGTCCGCACGGAGCTCGAAGGCTGGGAGGGCGCTCGCGCGACGCGTCACCTGGACCCGAAGCGCATCGGACGCAGCCGCTATGCGAACCGCCATGAGAGCAGTTTTGTGGGTGAGGATTTCGAACGGCTTAAGCGCGAGATCCAGGAATCGGGCGGCAATGTGCAGCCGATCAAGGTGCGTCCGGCCAGCAAGCCGGGCGGCGAGTTCGACTACGAGGTGGTCTTCGGCCACCGGCGTCTCGAGGCGTGTACGCAGCTCGGCCTTCCCGTGCTGGCCGTCATCGACAACCTCGATGATCGGTCGCTCTTCGTCGAGATGGAGCGCGAGAACCGCGAGCGCCAGGATTTGTCGCCGTGGGAGCGGGGATGATGTACCGGCGCGCGCTGGACTTGGGCCTGTTCACTTCGAACCGCGCCTTGGCCACGGCACTCGGCATTGATCACAGCAACGTGGGCAAATCTCTCGCGCTGGCGCGGCTTCCGGACGAAGTAGTCGCTGCCTTCCGCTCACCACTGGAGATCCAGTTGCGCTGGGCGCCCTTGCTCAACCGCGCGCTCGAGTCGGACGCGGACGGCGTGCGGGCCCGGCCGAGAAGTTGTTGACCCGATCGGCGCGTCCGGCCGCCAAGGAAGTGCTGGCCAAGCTGTTGGTCGCTGATACCGAGCTTCAGGTCGATTCGAAACCCCACACATTGACGGTCAAGAATAAGAAGGCAGCAACGCTGAGCTTCGACGTGGACGGAAGGGCGAATGTGCGTATCCATGTGCCGCTGTCAGTTGAGCGCCGAGCGTCCCTGGAGAAGCTGTTGGCCGAGTTCCTGCAGAACGAGTAGGCAGGGCACCGCAGACAGCGGCGCGATACAACAGAGGGGTGTGGTTCCGAACCACACCCCTTTTTTCTTGCCTCTTGCGCTTTGCCCTCCGCGGTTCGCACCAGGCAACCAGCGATGTCTCAGTGCAACCCTGTCCGATCGTGAAGGGTAGAGTGGAATGGGGCGCGCGGCGGAAGCTGTGCACGAGGGCCGCGACGTTTGGGGCAGGGCGTATCCACAGATGAGTCTGGGGAATCTCGCCGCTCGAAGTGTCCTGATCGACGCAACGGAAGGCTGGTCTGCGGGGAGAAGCTACCAAGTCCGGGAGGCGATCTACTCGTCAGCGTGAGGACCCCGCCTCGAGTGCTCCAATTCATCGGACAAACTCAGGGTGTGGTTCGGAACCACACCCCCCCTATTTTGTGACCAAGAGGACTTCATGGGACGACAGTTCGGGCGTACACCGGAGCCCTTCCTGCCGTCCCGGGCGCCCCATCGGAGACCCGAAAGTGCTTTGGGCTGCACATTAGTAGGAGTTCGTCTCGGGAATTGCGAAGCCGCATCGGTTCTGTTTATTCGGGACCTCAGCCCGTTCAGAGCTCGAACTGCCATAGGGCAACGGGTCTCGCCAGAATGCTTTCCGGCCGAAAGCCGGTAACCCTGGGGTGCCGTCAAATAACCCGACCGATCCCTCGGGTGTGGTTCCGAACCACCCCCCGCTTGGATCCGGTTGGATGGCGATTTCGAGATCACTGCGCAACGAGTGTGCGGCTCTCACCAACTGCTCGGTCCCAGCTCATGCGCCTCGGCATTAAGTGCAGCCGCATCGCGCGCACGGCTGCCGAGCCATGCGAGAAGACCACAGAGATGGCGAAACTTGGCTCCGATCGCCTAGTGCAGGCGTTCAACCTTCCCTGGTGGATACAAGATTCACATTGACTTGCCTGCCCGTTTGCACCCGCGGCGGAGCACGCTGCGCAAGGATCCGACGGCGCAATTACTAGGATGAGCCGCCTCCAACATGCGAAATTTTGTAGATCGAGCGCGGCTGCTAGCAACCATGATGGGGTGTGGTTCCGAACCACACCCCGTGAACCCAATGGCGGATTAGCTCGGGGTGTGATGCGTCCAACTTTCCTTCCGCGGCGAACGATCTCGCACATCGGTGCATACCGAAAACTTTTCCCCACTTGGTGGCTCACCAGCAATACATCCAAGCCACATCGCAGCCCGCGACGCGTTCCGACCCATGAGGGAGGAGAGCGAACAAACCGTCCGTGCTTTACTCGGCCCTGAACTGCCGTGGTGTCGTAGTTGCTACTGCTTCCTTCGGGGCGGGCCCCCGAACATGGCCGGCGGACGGAAGTTCACAGTTCGCCACGTACTTTTCCCCTCAACTCGGAGCTGTCGAAGTCACCACAGAGTCACTGCATCGCCTTTCGATTCACTCACCGACGCCACTGACATCCAGTTGCGCGGCGCGAAACCTTCATCCTGGCTGCCGCCATGAGCTCGGAACAGCGACGGTTAGAGACGCTGATTGCTGTCAAGCATATCGGGTAGCTAGCGCCGGCATTTTCCTGCGCCAGCTCCAATGGCGTTGTGTCCCCGCAGTTACCATTTTCTAGACGGAAAGCGCTCCCTCGCGCACATCCATCATGTCCGAACGCAGTTGCTTAGATAAAAGTGTGCACTTACTCTACACGCAAATCAGCCGCGGAATCCTAGTGGCGCGAAAGGTCCATGACGTTTTCGGTCGTCAGTGCAATTGTTCGCTCAACCCAGCAAGCGCAGCGGACCTAGTGCAGTGATCCGTGGAGCTCGAGAATCGGACGTCGGCCCCGCTGCGCCACATTCCCATCGGTAAAGCCAAAACGGCTCGCCATGCAGCGCCGCGATGATTCGTCCTAAAGTATTCAACGGAACACGAAGCGCCGCCTTGAGAGTGAATCGGGACAAAGTGAGCCGCCACTCGCCGGCATCAAAAGTGTGCGCTAAGTCATTGATTTATCAGGAGATCTGGTGAACCTGCTTTTGCATGAGGGGTTTGTGCATCAAAAAATAGCACGGATGATTATTGGTCGAGGCGCGCAGCGCCCAATGACAGGAGACAGGGCATAGGGGCTCCAAGCAGTGGCCGAAGCTGAGCGACTGCGCGCTTGTACGCATACGAGGAAGGCGCCCACATTGACGAATCCGCTGTGTAGGCCACGACGGCGCTGGCGGTTAGAGTGAGCCGGCCGAGATCTCGCCTTCGCGTTTCCAGCCAGTCACCAGCGCCGGGTTCAAGCCTCGACGGCCAGTGATCACGACAGGCAGTAGTCCCCCAGCGCCAGTCGACCCGTGCACCCAGCATCGGGCGACCGTTCAGTCCGCTGTGAGCGCGACCGGACCGTCCCACAGCGCGCCACAGTTCAAGACCGCTTGCGGGTCGCGACCGGTGTTTTGTCCCAAGCCGGCCCGCGCGCGCAAAAGGCCTCCCACGCTCACCAGCTCTTCTTCGTCAACCCAACCGTGGAGCAAGAGCTGCAGCCAATTCTGAGCGTTGCCTGTGCTGTCGATCTTGTAGCTGGTAGCTCCACGCCCAAGCGTCCCCCATGAAGCGCGGCTTCACCCAATACATCCCGCGGACTGGCAATGCACCCGCACCCCCGTGGAAAGCAAGCCACCGCCCTCCAAGCCAATGCTCGCTCGCTGTCGTTGACCGGATGTGGTCCCGAACCACACGCACACGGACGCTGGGGCAGGGTAGGGAAGGTTCTCTGTGTTTTTCCTCACAGGTGTCCTCCGATTAGCGCCAAAGTTCTATGTATGTGTTTTATGATGTATCTTTCTGAAACATTTACAACCGAAGAGACATGACTAATTCGAAGTTCCGCCGCACCGCTGCCGCATCCGCCGTTCTCACCGTTCTGCTGGCTTCCGGCACTGCCTTCGGCGCCAGTCTGAATTTGGGTGCAGCCGGTACTGCTGGCGGCTCAAACAGCGGCGGCGCCGCAGGCGCGGGCGGCTCCGCGGCTGTTGTGGCAGGGGATGCTGCGACCTCCATAGGCGCCGGGGGCAATGGAGGATCGGCAACTTCAGGTGGGGTTGCTGGCTCGGGTGGCAGCGGCTCAAGCGCTGGATCCAACGCTTCAGCGATCGGTGCTGGCGGCACAGGCGGCTCTGCAAGCAATGGGGCAACCGCCGGACTTGGGGGCGCAGGCGCGACCGCAAGCGGGTTGGGCACGACGGCGATCGGCACCGGAGGCAACGGTGGCGCTGCAACTACCGGCGGAACCGGCGGCAACGGAGGAGCCGGTGCCGTGGCAAGTGGCGCTGGAGCGACGGCCATTGGCGCGGGGGGCTCGGGTGCCGGAGGTTCGTCTGGTCGAACAGCGGCCGCTGGCGGTGCAGGTGCTGCTGCTGCTGGTACAGGATCTATTGCTGTGGGTAGCGGCAGCTTTGCATCTGGCGCGCAGGCTGACGGCGCGTCGGCAATCGCGATCGGAAGTGCGTCCGGCGGAAGACAAGGTGCAGTCGCTTCGGGCGAATCGAGCATGGCGATTGGCGGTGCGTCTGGAACGCAAACCGGCGCAAGCGCCGCGGCCGCCAGCGGCGTTGCGTTGGGCGCCGGCAGCCAAGTCACTGCGGCTGCGACCAACAGCGTTGCGTCGGGGGCCGGTTCCGTGGCCAGCGCAGCCAACACCGTGTCGGTAGGCGGCAATGGTGTGACCCGCAGCATCACCAATGTCGCTTCGGGAAACATTGCCAGTGGCAGCACGGACGCCGTCACTGGGGGGCAGTTGTTCAGCGTGCAGCAGACCGCGAACGAGGCGAAGGCCACAGCTGAATTTGCGTCGGCGATCGCGGGTCAGGCGGGCAAAGATGCCAACGCAGCCCAGCAGTCTGCAAACGCAGCAAACTCCATTGCGGGCACTGCACTGGACGTTGGCAACAAGGCTCAGACCACGGCCACCAATGCGCTGAGCACGGCGCAGACAGCAACGACGGCAGCAGGCACGGCGCAAGCTGCCGCGGACAACGCCCAGGCCACCGCCAGCAAAGCGCTGGGCGCGGCCGGCAATGCACAAAGTACCGCTGACGGCGCTGTTTCAGCGGCGCAAGCGGCTGACAAGGCCGCGTTCATCGCGCAGCAAACAGCCAACTCCGCCAGCAACCTCGCCGGTGTGGCCCTCGGCGTTGGCAATACGGCGAACAATACGGCAAACAACGCGCTGAGCACCGCGCAAGGCGCGTCGGCGGCGGCAGGGGTGGCGCAGTCCAGCGCGGATGCCGCACAGGCGACGGCAAGCAAAGCTCAGGGCGCCGCCGCCAACGCGCAGTCCACTGCCGACAGTGCGTTTGCTGCCGCCATGACGGCAGACAAGGCAGCCTTCGGTGCCCAGCAGACAGCCAACACGGCCAACAACCTGGCTGGCGTGGCTCTCGGCGTGGGAAACACGGCCAACAACACTGCGAACAACGCCCTCGCTGCAGCGGGCAACGCGCAGACGACCGCGAATTCGGGCGTTGCCGCTGCCGCCGCTGCACAGACGACGGCGAACAGCGGGGTTGCCGCGGCCGCCAACGCACAGACCACGGCCAACACGGCGGTGAGCGCGGCCGCGGCTGCACAATCGACTGCCAACACAGGCGTGGCCGCTGCTGCCAATGCCCAAACAACCGCGAACACGGCTCTAGGCGCGGCTGCCAACGCACAGACCACGGCTGATGCCGGTGTTGCCGCTGCTGCGGCCGCGCAGACGACGGCGAATACGGGCGTGGCCGCGGCTGCCGCTGCGCAGACGACTGCCAACGCCGGCGTTGCTGCTGCTGCTGCTGCGCAGACGACGGCAAACACCGGCGTGGCTGCGGCTGCCAACGCACAGACGACTGCGAACACCGCAGTGAGCGCGGCCGCCGCGGCACAAACGACGGCCAACACAGGCGTTGCAGCTGCAGGCGCGGCTCAGACGACTGCGAACACCGCCCTGGGCGTGGCCAACAACTCGGCGCAATACAGCGCCGGCGGGACCAACCTGCAACTCAACGCCAACGGCGGCGCAGGCTCGACCATCAGCAACGTGCGGGCCGGCGCGGCGCTCACCGATGCGGCCAATGTGGGCCAAGTGCAGCAGGCTCAGCAAGGCGCGATCACCAGCGCGAACAACTTCACCAGCCAGCAGGTCATGGCACTGCAGACGCTCATGAATCAGGCGTTCTCGAACGGGCTGTGCAGCTTCTCGGGCGGTAACGTCACCTGCGGCACGGGCGCGAGCGCCACTGGCCAGGGCGCCACCGCCTTCGGCCCGAATGCGCAGGCCAACGGCAACGACACCGTGGCGGTCGGCAACGGCGCGCAGGCCAGCCATGCGGGCTCGGTCGCCATCGGCGCGGGCGCGCGGGCGCTGGCCGATCCGACCACCGCGGTCGGCAACAATGCCCAGGCCCTCGGCAACGATTCGGTCGCGCTCGGCGCCAACACGCTCGCCACCGGCCGCAATGCCGTGGCACTGGGCCAGGGGTCGGTCGCTACGCGCGACAACAGCGTGTCGGTGGGCAACCAGGCCACCGGGCTCGCACGCACCATCACCAACGTCGCGCCGGGCGTGCTGCCCAGCGATGCCGTCAACGTCGGCCAGATGCAGCAAGCCGTTTCCACCGCGACCAACGAGCTCCGCAGCTTCGCCGCTCAGGGCATCGCGTCGGCGCTGGCCATGCCCAGCATCCCCATGCTCGCGCCCGGACAGCGCTGGGTGGGCGCCGCGGTCGGCAACTACGCGGGTGCCTCCGCGCTGGGCATGGCCTTCGGCTACCAGGTCAGCGAGCGCCTGAACCTCGGGCTGGGCGTGTCGACCGGAACCAGCGGCAGCGCCAACCACGTGGCCACGCGGGTGCAGGTCGGCTACGCCTGGTAAGCAATGCTTGACGGTGTCGCAGTGCGTCTTGCATGCGACACCGTTTCGCCGTGACTCACTGCTCCATCGTGGTTGGTAGAGCGCCTGCAAAGATGGCCACATACCAATCGCATGCCCCCAAACGGGAGAAGAGGGGCGCGAAGGTGCAGTCCCAGCGACAACGAGACGTTGATGCTGCTTTGCGAAGACTGATGCAATGACGGCTTGAGGCCGGTTCTGGATTCAGGTTGCATCGTGCCGGGCCCAGCCGGCACGATAGAGTGCCCTCGGCGGACTCTCGCGCGGGCTGAGAAAAGTTAGATGGCAAGTTGGCGGAGGGCGGTGTCGCTCCGCATTAGCGGCCTGCGTTTCGAGACGACGTGCACCAGTGACCGTTCTGGCTTTGCGCAAAGCCGCAGTTATGGCATCGGTTGCGACTGCACCCAACCTCCGGATGCCCGCCAGGGCTATGAGCGAGCGGGCGAAGTCTGGGCTTTGATGCGCGCGGGGTTCCCGACCACCGTCGCGCCTTGAGGCACGTCGCGCGTGACCACGCTCCCGGCTCCGATGACCGCATCATCACCTACCGTGATGCCGGGCAACAAAATGGCGCCGCCCCCGATCCACACGTTGCGCCCGATCCGAATAGGGCGGCCGAACTCGAGGCCGGTCTCGCGTTCCGCAGCGGTGCGCGGGTGGTCCGCGGTCAGGATCTGCACGTTGGGCCCGATTTGCGTCTTGTCCCCGATGTGGACTTCCACCACATCCAGGATGACACAGCCGAAGTTGAGGAACGCGCCCGATCCAAGATGGATGTTGAAGCCATAGTCGCAGTGAAAGGGCGGCCGGATCGTCGAGCCATCTCCCACCGAGCCCAGCCGCTCGGCCAGCAGCACGCGTCGATCGGCGGTGGCCATGCCCAGCGCGGCGTTGTAGCGAACCAGCCACTCTCGGGTCGCCGCCAGATCGCTCTGGAGCTCGGCATCGCCTGCGTCGTAAAGCTCGCCGGCCAGCATCTTCTGTTTCTCGGATTTCATCGAAGGCACTCCATATCGTCGGTCGCGCCAGCCATGCAGGCGATGGCCGGCTGAAGGCAAGCCTAAGCGCCCGGAGCAGCTGTTGGTGTAGGAGCCCGGGCGCAGTCAACCGGCCGATCGAAGGAGAGGACAGCCTTCATCTCGGCGTTGGGGGCGCGAACATCTCCCTGGTGCAACAGGCCGGTTCCCAAGGTACTCAAAGACCTTCTTCAAGGCGCGCAGAACGTCGGCGCCCCCAAAGAGCGCGAGCGTCTGTGGCGAATACACGCGCGACGCGCGCGAACAGGTATCCCGCTGGTCTGCTGGGGCTGGATCCATGTGAGCAGGCGTGCAGCTACGATGCTGCAAGCGAGAAATAACCTTACTCATCAACACTTGGCTGAAGGGGCAACCACCTCTGTGGCAGTGACCTCGGCGTCGACCCCAGTGACGTTGAAATTACCGTCCGGGCTGGGTAAAACCCATCATCGACAGACGCTGTGAGCGACTTCCCCCGCAAATCCTTTGAAGGACAGGTCTACACCTTTGCGCACCTGGGCCAGCGTGTCCTCCCAGTGGATCTGGTGGTTGAGAAGCAGCCGATCTCGGTGCCGGTCCGGGTGACCTTCGGCTGCCACTGCTTCACCGAGGACTTCGACACCGCCAAACACGGCGACCATCACCGTTACGCTCACCTGGGCGAGGTACGAGCCTTCGACGTCGAGCGTTATGCCTGCTCGCTCTAGCTGCCGCGGGTTGTGGACGCGATCCTAGGCGGGACCATCTACCGCTCCGATCAGAACTACACCTACGTCTCGCAGGTGGTGATCCCGCCGGTCTCCGGGCAGCAGCCGTACTCAATCTTCTTCAGCCTGGAAAAGACCAAGAAGGCCGCAGCACCCGCCGTGGAGATGTACGTGAAGAGCGCCTACCTCAGCCCCTTGAAACACAAGCCGAACGCCCAGAACTGGCGCTTTAAGGCCTTGGTCGGCGAGACCGCAGGGCTGTTCGATCCGAAAGCCAAGGGGCGGAAGAAGTGACCACAGGTCCTGACCCGTCAATAGATCTCAGAAACCGCGCATTGACCTTGGCACTAACAACTGTTATCATGGCCACTCAAAGACAGTTCGAGAGCGAGTGCGTATACGAACTAGCTGCCTGGAAACAGGTCCTGCACACCAGCAGGGGTAACAGAGCCTCGCAGCGATAGCCCTCGGGCTATCAAGGAAAGGGCCTCCGGGCCCTTTTTCTTTGGCCGCGTCGATCCCAGCACCCTCCCCAAACGAAACTTGACCAGGCATGGACTGGTCGGGCTTAAGACCCTGGCTCTGACACCAGGGCGAGATCTCACAGTGGCGACACTGCGAGGGGTAAGGCCGCTGTTAGGGCCTCATGCCTCACGGTACTGCGCGCGCAATTTGTCGAGTTCTGAATTGTTTGCGTATCTGCTTGGCGACCAGCGGGCTCCGTGGCGGCGAATCCCGTCCTTGATGAACACCTCGGACATGCTGTCCAACCGGGAGTCAGCATTCGATGGAAATCAACAACCCGTCCATGAGGCGAGAGGCCGTCGGCGCCTGCGTCCTCAGCCGACGGCGGCCAAAACGCGAGCCACTGCCCATGGTGAACTGACTGGACTCGCCCGACCATGGGCGCTGAAAGAGCCGGCGATCCAGCATGTCGTGTCTCGACGCTCTCCCGGCCGCGGCTGGTTCGCGGCACAAACGGGTGGAATTCGTCGTTGGCTCAGACATAGAGGGCGTCCGTGCCCGGCGAGGCGGTCTTGGCTCGCGCGGAAAACCCCTCGTACAAGAAAACGATGTTGTCCGCCGGGTCACCCGAAAGTCGCCCCCGAACCTTGTCGAACGTCATCATCGCCACGCTGAACTTCGGTGGCCCGACGACCAGGACGGGCTGCGATCGAGCTTCATGCCACTGGTAAGTGCCACCGTGTTGTCGACGTCCAACTTCGAGAATGTAAGACCCCATCAGTTCGACCAAGCCCTTCACATCCGCAGGCGGCATTGCCTTGGCATATGGCGACGCCTCCGCCAGCATCTCCTCCACGATGGAAAGACTCTGCTCGGAGTAATCGAGCCGTCCTCCGGCACGCGCCTGGAACTGGGACACGGCCAGCGCCGCCTTCTCGCGGACCTGCGCCGCGAGGTCGGGGCCTTGGGCAGACGCCGGCGAAGCCTCCATCACAGTCAGAGCGAACAACGCTGCGAGGGCCGGGTCAAATCGAAGAAGGGTCATGCTGCGCGTCGGATGGGCGGGCAGGTTGAAGGCCGCGCGATAGCGCGGAACACGAACCCTGCCCTGGGTGTCTTTTTGGGCTGCTGGGCGAAGCCGCTCAGCATCGTAACGGCCCCGTGTCGATCCAGCGTGACTTGGCCCAAGGCACATCTCAGGGCCAGCACCAGCACGCACATGCGAGGGTCACGGCCGGTGAGCGGTGAGCACTCACCCTCAGCGGGACGCGGGCAAGACCCGCCAGCCGTGACGATCAAGCCGCCGCGGAACGCGGACGTCGATTCGGCATGGCTTCGCGCGAGGCGTATTCCGCCTTGGCCCGGTTGACTGCCTCTTCGGGCAGCAGCTGCAGCTTTCGGCAGCTCGAGCACTGATACAAGCGACGCTGAGACAACAAGCGCATCCACCCTCGTCGCTCCACGCGTCCCAGGTGATTGGCAGTGCAGTCGCAGGCGGAAAAGATCGACATGTTTGCAGAGAAAAGAGTTGCGTCCATCGCTGCCGGCAAGCGTGGCGAGTCCCTCGCTTGTCGTGGCCATGGTGAGGCGCATCACACATGGCGCGCTTTTCTTCCCTTGATGCCGGTCGCAAGGCGCAGCATCTGTGATTTGATTGCATTTTGTTTCATTGGGCTTAGCATTGCAACCAAATGATTACATTGTCTCGGTGCGCGGGCTGAGACCGGCGGAACAAGTGCGCCTCGCGTGCATGACCGTTTGGACCAGCCGGAAGCGCCCTCCGGTGAGGTTGCCCATGACAGACACCATCTCGCAGGTTTTCGATTTGCCAAGGCAGTTGGACGACCGCGTGCGCGTGTCGCGTCCAGTCCGTGCCGTGTTCCACGTGGCTTCTCGGGAGGAGGTGAACCGGTGGCTTCTTGGGAAAAGCGGAGAGGCCATGACCGACCAAGACCTGGTGCTGAAGTACGTCGTTGAAGTTCGCGATCTCTCGCACGACGATGAACCCTGCCTGTCCGTTGAGGACCTCGCGAGCGACAAGCGGGCCGCGGCGATGCTCGCCGCCGTCTTCCTCCGCAACATCGAAGGGTGAAGACTAACTTCACAAGCCCAAGGGCAGAGGCAGGTCAGCGCTAGAAGGGGGCGATGCCAACATGAGATTCGGACGCCACTTCGACCCTCAGCGCTGGAGCGCTGTCCGACCACGTTGTTCCGTTGGGCAGAAGGCAGCAACTCTCGACCAACGGCGACGCCAAGGCTCACCCAGTCCGACCACAGGTTTCGCTGTGCACGTCCAACCGTTGCCTCCTTGGTAGAAATCGCGGAGCAGACTCGGCGCAGCCCACTATCGATGGCGACTTGAGCGAGCGAAAAAAAGATGACTTCGGCCACCTGCGCAACGAGAGGTTCTTCCGGTGCTTGGATGGTCTGGACGGCTCCTACACCAATTTCGCACGGCCGAGGCCGCGCACGCTGACTAGAGGCATTGAGTTGGGGGGCCGAAGACGGGACCCCATGTCGACACCCTCAATGGATCGAAGCATGCCAACATGAAGGAGCTGCGCTTCAAGGCTCACAACGGCTCGGAGATCTGACGGGCGGCCTTCGCCTTCGATCCGCAGTGAAAAGCGTATGTGCTGGTAGCCGGCGACAAGCATGAGCAGGACGAGGCGGCGTTCTATAAGGCGCTGATCAACACGGCCGACAAGAGGTTCGACGCCCACCTGAAGAAACTCGCCAAGGACAAGAAGGAATCAACATGAGCACCACGCTGCGAAGCATCATCGAAAAGTTTTCCGTCGAGGATCAGAAGCTCATCCAGAGCAAAGCGACCGTCTTGGCAGAGGAGATGGTTCGTCATGCGGGCTCATTGGCGGAGGTCCGCGCTGCGTTGGTCAAGACCCAGGAGGAAGCGGCGCGCGTTCTCAATGTCAGACAAAACGCTGTTGCTCAGCTGGAGAGGCGTTCGGACCTGCTGCTTTCTACATGGCGCAAGTACATAGAAGCAATGGGCGGAGAACTGGCCGTAGCTGTCAGAACTGAAACGGGCACTGTGATCATGCTTGATAGTCTGAGCTCGATTGCCAAACCGTCGGCGCCGCGTCGCACGCGCGCGTCTGGCGTTGCGCGCAAGCGGCAGACTCGTCCTGCCGGCAAGGCCAAGGTCGAGCGCGGAGGGGCCGCTGTCGCCTGACGACCCGTTCGGGCAAGAATGCATCAATATGCCAGTTGCAACCTGGTCAGTGCAGCGTGGGTGGCAGCCGCAGATCGCGGCCGCTTCCTGAGCGAAGCCTGCGGCTAAGGACGAAGGCCGTTAGCTTGCCTCCTGTGCAACAAGTCTCTCAATCAAGAGAGACTCATCGGCTCAATGGGATCACGCGCCGTTGGTGCGTCGAATCACCACGGGACCGATGCCCTCGTAAACCGTCGCGCCGTCCTTGAGCGACGTGACTGACCAGCGCGCACCAGGCGTCACCTTGTAGTCGCCCGGCGCCATCGGCAGCTCGCGCATGTCTTGTACCTCGTCGCTGTACCAGACGGGTGTGACCAGCACGGAGTTCTCGAACAGGAAAAAATCAGCTTGGCTCATCCGGCGATTGTCGAGGTGGGGGGAGAAGACCGGGCACGTCGTACATGACCGCCCGGATGTGATCGCCAGCGTTGCGGTCCCAGTCACCATAGTGTTGGCCGATTTCGGCACACATGCCGACCACAAGTTCGGCAAATTCAAGGAGGGTAGGGCGCAGCGGCTCGTCCGGCGCCAGCTCGCCGGCCTGTCTGGCCATGGCCGCGTACTCGGCCTGGATGTCCACTTCAAACCGGCCGAACTTCGAAGAACGCCTCGTCGGTGTCCCCGAGATCTCGGAAGCCTGCGGTTCGCGCAGCGTCATAGGCCTTGGCCCAGCGCTGCGCCAGCGCCAACTCGTCCTTCGTGAGATCCGCACCGCTGGACTCGTAGGCGTTCTGGTAGGCACGCAGCGCCGGCACCACATCCTCGCCGAGCTGGCGCTCGAGCTCACGCGTGAAGCGCTGCTCGGATACACGCACGACATCGGCCGTGGCGTGCGGGTAGTCCAGGAGCTTGGCAATGAAGGCAACGCGGTGCGGCTGCAGCAGGATGTCGAAATTCAGCGGCGCGTCGACTGCCGCCTCGACCTCAAAAAGTTCAGTGTTGTTCATGGCGCATCCAGTCAAGGCTTCGTGCTTTTCTGTGTGGTCCGGTTGTCGATGAAGAAGGTTGAGGTCAACACGGCAGGCCGCGGGGGGGGAATGAGGCCCTCACTGCGATCTCGAAGCAACGACGCCCGCCCGCTTGCGCCGCGCCAGCGGCAAACCACGGATCGCTCGCGTCGAGAGGAACACCCGCTAAGCGGTGGCGAGTGCGGACTCCCTGGAACGACGCAGGCTCTTGGGCCGGCAGCCTGCTTCGGACACACGGAGAAGGCGTCAACTTGTCCATCAAAAGGGCAGCGCACAGAAGGTCGCCCGGATGTGATCGCCAGCGCTACCGTCTCGCGGATGGCGGTACTGCTCCGCGGAGGCTGCGCAGAGCTCCGCCACGCCGTGCGCAAATTCCTTGAGATCTTCTGGAAGCGCCTGGCCGTGGTCGATCAGGCCGATGTTGCCGGCCAGGGTGCGGAATTTCTGTTCGGCCTGAACTTCGAAGCGGTCCGCGCCCGTGTCGAAGCCGAAGCGCTGACGCGCGCACTCTTCGGGAGGCCGATGGCTCAGAAAGGGGTACACCGCATCGGCCTCGAACGTCAGGTATTCGATGTCGACGCGGCCCTGATGCAGGCGCTGGTACTCGTCGCTAAAGCGCCGGGTCCAGTCGCGCTTGGCGTTACGTCGCGTCGCAAGGCGGATGAACTCCCCATTGGAAACGGGGCCGTCGGGCGCCGACTCGGCGCCGGGCAGGGGCGGGGTGATGTCCATGGACTATCTCCGATAACTGTATGAAAATACAGTATCGACCCGCCACAACCTGACCGTCAATGGGTTCCCGAGCGCAGAATTCAGCCAAGCCATGTGCACCCGCTACATCACCCCCGAAGACCGCGAGATCGAAGCTGCTTGGTACATCGGCGCGCGCAGCGCTGAGCGCTGGATGCGCAGCATGCGGCCGCTTTCCACCGGCGTCTTCATCCGCCGTGATCGCGAGCGGACCGAGTACGCCCGTGAGTTGGTGGCAGGGCAGTGGGGGCTGATCCCAGCGCACTCGCCGAGCCATATCCCCCAAAACAAGCCGCGAAGAGGTGAGACGAAGTCCAAGCGGCTGTCGACCTACAACGCCCGGTTCGATGGGATCGAGAAGAAGCCGACCTTCAAGGATGCATGGACCCACAGCCGGCGGTGCGTGATCCTCGCCGACAGCTTCGATGAACCCTGCTGGGAAACTGGCGCCAACGTGTGGTGGCGCTTCAAACGCACGGACGGCCGCCCTTGGGCGCTCGCGGGCCTATGGAGCCCCTGGCTGGACCGGGAGACCGGTGAGATGTGGGAGAGCTTCACCATGATCACGATCAACGCCAACCTGCACCCAATCATGGCCAGGATGCACAAGCCGGAGGTCGACAAGGCGACGAAGAGGCCAATCGAGGTGCAAGACAAGCGCTCGGTCGTCGCCATCGAGGAGCGCGACATCGACCGCTGGCTCACCTGCTCACCGCGGGAGGCCCGAGAGATGGTCGAGCTCATCCCCCTTCACCTGATCGACGCCGCACCGGCGCCGACCGTGCCCGAGGCGGCCGAGGCAGGTCAACAGCGAGAAGTTGAATCCTCGGAAGAAGGCTGAGCTTCCACCGCGGCCCATGGCGGAAACCGACGAGCCGAGGGCCGGGCTACTGCCCAGTTGATGGCATTCGAGATACGGAGTCCAGCGGGCACTCGGTGCGACCGCAGAGTGCTAGGCAAAGCAACACATCGGTGCTGACTCCTGCGCTACTTGGCCTCAGCAGTAGTGAGAGCGCCGACGGCTGTGATCGCGTTGCCTGACTCGTTCGCCATACCTGGCTCGACATCACGCCATTGTTTCGGGCTTGTAGAGCGAACTTCCTCCCTTGAGGATGCAGGGCAGGGAACAGCGGCGTGTGTACGTGCGCGGAACGTACGAGTCGTTCAAAACATTTCCGAGCATCTGGATGTCGTGCACGAATGTCCGTGCTCAGCATGGTGGAAGGCGCTGCGCGAGCTGGTGAATTCTTCGCCGGTTTCAGACATAGCGCGGAGTACGACAGACTGAATTTGTGAGTACGAACGGCGTTAGCGCATTTACGTGCCGCGTGTTTCCCTGAGGTGAACCGGCTCAGCGATCGATTGCGCGCCCCGGCTGATCCTGCTCGTTTGTTGCTGGGGCTCGTGCAGTACCAACGGGCTAGAGCCCTGAAAAAGGTATGGCGTGATGCGCTCGTTTCGCGCGGTTCGCTGAGGCGCAAGCCTTTCTGTCATGTCGGTATCAGCTCTCCTGCCTACTTCCTCATCGTCAGCCGGACAAAGGTATTCATCGTGCGCAGCGCTGCTTTTCGGCGCGCGGCCCGCTTTTAAGTATTGGCGGAAAGGGTGGAAGTTTTGTCGCTGTGCTGCGAGAACGTCCTTTCTAGACTGCGCTCGAGTAAACCGAGAAAGCAACGGGCTCACTGCAGCACGTCACAAAAAGCCCGGCATCACATTCGATAAGGAAACCATTCATGCCCAAGAAAAGGAATTCGCCATTCCTTGAGCGACGCCCAGGCGGCAGCCTTCGGCTCTGCAAGCCTCGAGTGAATGAGGACTTCGCCTCACCTTTCGAATTCTTCCTGAACATGGAGAGGGCGCTGGTCCGCGCCAACAATCTACAGAGCAAGTTCGACGTGATCGCGCGATATGCGCGACCACTTGGCTTCGAACGTTGCGCCTACGGCGTCAGAATTTTTGACTCCTTCACGCGCCCTAAGACGCGCATGATCAACAACTACAGCGCGGCTTGGCAGCAGCGCTACCAGGAGGCGGGTTACCTGAGCATCGACCCAAGCGTAGCGCACGGCTTGCGATCCCACGCACCGCTGGTCTGGAGCACTGAGCTCTTCAGGAGCACCCCTCAGTTCTGGGACGAAGCGCGCGAAAGCGGCTTGCGCTACGGATGGGCTCAATCGTTCTTCGATGCAGACGGTTGCGTAGGCATGCTGACAGTCGCTCGCTCCCACGAAAAGCTAACGCCCTCGGAACTTGCAATCCTCGGCTACCAACTTCACTTGCTTGCCGATGCCGCGCATCGGCACTTGTCGGCTCAGGTTCGAAGGGACGAGCCTGACGACTTTCCCCTCCTGTCCGACCGAGAGCTCGAGGTATTGCGCTGGACAGCGGATGGCAAGACATCCGAAGAAGCCGGCATCCTCCTGGAGGTTTCCCCCAACACGATCAAGTTCCATATGAAGAAGGTGATCGAGAAGCTGTCCGTGGCTAACAAGGTAGCCGCTATCGCTCGCGTGGTAAGCCGTGGCCTGCTGGTGTAACTGCTCGGCAGGCCACTAGACCCGGCGTTCTCTCAGCCTAGGCACACGAAACTCCCTGACCCCTAGGGGCTCGTTTGTGTTTACGGACTCATAATCCGTTGGTCGCTGGTTCAAGCCCAGCACGGCCTACCACCAGATACCGCGATTTTGCTTGGATGTTTGCTATGAAAAATATAGCATTCTGCTTTCAGGCAGTTAGAGTTTCGCTCTTTTGTCACGATCCATGTCTCGATACAAGTGAGATCGTTTGAGACGATCTGAGTCATTGTGCGGCTGCTCGTGATGGTCGAGCGTCGGCGGCCGATAGTCGAAATGCTGAAGTTTCCGGTCCAGCGGTCCAGCGGTCCAGCGGTCCAGCGGTCCAGCGGTCCAGCGGTCCGCGTTTCAGTTACGATTGAGCGAGCATTCACTTCCGTGTTACAATTTGCCGACTGCGGCTGTAGTCAGTTGGATAGAGTACTTGGCTACGAACCAAGGGGTCGTGGGTTCAATTCCTGCCAGCCGCACCATTTTTCGTGGGTCAACTCGTCTTTCGGAGTTGCCCCTTTTCTTTTTTTGACACGAGACTACGCCCCTGTAGGGCGGCCGCCACGCTTCTCTTCGGTCTCCAAAAGCCTGATGCACGAGGCACTCTTTTCTTGGTCATAGGCATTCTGTCTGTCCGTGTGAAAGCTGCGGCTGCCGCGGCAGTGACTGCTTCACTCTGGCCAGCCGCGCGCGGCCGCAGACCGACCTGATGGACTGATGACTAGGAGCGGCCAAAGCGATCGGTCGCCCTAAGGCCGGAATCGGCAGAAGCAGCGACGTCGAGAACGACTGCTCCAGACTGATTGCCGTGGCTGACGAGCCGCACCGCTAAAGTCAGCTTCCGGCGTCAGTGGGCAGTCACGTAGGACAGCAGAATGGGACACGAGGGGAATACAAGCGCGTACGGCCATCTGCTGGCAAGCGCTTCCGTGGCGTTAAGCCGTTCCCATCAGTCGCTCGCAGCCGAAGGCCAACGCTTGCAAGTCTTTTTAAAGCGACTGGGCTCACCCTGGCAAGACCAACGCGCCCACAGCGACAAGCCAGGGAAGCGCCGACATGAATGCGACCATCATGGCCTTGGACACCCACTCATGTTTTCGCAAAGCGATCTTGGCGTTGATATGCACTTGGATCGCCAAGTCGCTCACCAATGCATGGTCGCTCGCCTTGATGAATGTGTCGACGTAGTCGACCTGCGCGTACCCTGCAATTTTTCCGAAGAAAAACAACGAATCGGGACCTTTGACGCGCGGATAGACCGCCATGGCCGCGCAGGCGAGCGACACCACCCCAAACAACGCGCACATCGTCGCAGATCCGATGGCCCACGCTGACTTGGTCGTCGTGGTCGCAAACGCGGCACCCAGGCCCGCCAGCATGGCAACCTGAATGGAGACGACGACACCGACCTTGACTTCCGCTGAGGCAATCCAAGCGAGCTGCCGCTCGAGCGCCCATCTCGCGTCGGCTAGTGCATCGGCGCGGCTCATTTTGCTTCCACCAGCGAACTGCGCACACCCTTCTCTCGAATAACCGCCTTGATGCGAATGATGGTTGAGCCCAAAGCGGATGCAAGATTTTCCGAGGCCGACTCAGTCTTGTACTCCAGGGGATTTAAGCCTTTAAAGTCGCTTGGTAATTTGACGTCCTCGCCACGGGGCACAAGCAGCAGAGTGCGTGGGCGGCCGAGGCGCGACATGAAGAACCCGAGTTCGAAGATGACGTTGTCCCGCGGAGTCATCGACTTTCGGTCTCGCGACCGGACCAGGTCGTCGGGCTGTGCAATGGCGATGCCGAAGTCTGCTTCATTGACTTCGCGTTCGAGATCTTCGAGCGGATAACTTCCCGCACGGAAAATAAAATCTTCGCTCCAAATCTGGACGGTTGCATTTTCATGGTCAAGACCTACCTTGATCGCTTCGGCGATCGAGAGCGCCTCTGCCGAGCAGATGATAAAAACGCGCGGGCGTGGATTCTGCCGGTTGATAAACTTGTTGCGTTGATGTAGCCGCCCCGCCAAGTCAACCGCCAGAAGCTTCCAAATGCGCGGAAACTCCTCGCCGACGGCATCGAGCTGCGAATGTGTGATTTTCCAGGCGATCGTCTCCTCGTCCGCTTGGACGGTGGCGGCACGCGCAATCTCCGCGTTGACGGCTGACATTTCACCGACCGTGAGATTTTTCTCTCTCGGATACATCCGAAAGCCGTTGGCGATGACACACGCCTTGCCGGCGAGCAGGAAGTAAAGATCCCTGTCGTGGGCCCCTTGCTCGATGATGTTCTGTCCCGCCGAAAACGCCATGAGTTCGCCAGCGTCAGCCAGCCGTGCAGCGATGGCCGCATCGCCTTGGACGATCTTCTGTGCCCTCAGCGCCTCGATCAAATCTGGCCGAGCTTCGAACCTTGATTTCAACGTCATGCGTTACTCCTATCTGACCAGTTTGATGGACTCCTGCGCGAGTGCCAACCGCTCCTGCACCGCCGCACGTCGGCCGCCTGCTTGGCCGCGTTCTCGTACAAGCGCATCCCCTGAAAGGGGCACTCGCATGGGCCGGATGCCTTTGGCGAACGCGTGGGCGCTCGCTTCGATCCCGTTTTTTTCCGCCTTGACCACCAAGAGCACCAGGAAATTGGCCTTCTGGTCCGGCTCCCGCAGTAGCAACTGCATCTGCTTTCCATCGACAGCGCTGGGCAGCGCAGGGAAACTTGGATGCGAATGCCACTCGCCGAAATAGTTGAATCGCTCGTAGTGATGTCCCGTGCGGTCGAAAAACCGGCGCATGAACCGGTCGTGCTGCCCGAACTTACGCACAAAGCTCGCGAAGCCGCCGCCCGAGCGCTGCACCGAGAGATCCACAATCTCGAAGGCACCGCCACCAAGATGTTCTGCAGCCAGGACGCCGCCGATCTCATTGGAACCCGCGCGCGCAAGCTCCGCTTTGAGCTTACGCCCGCACGCGTCGCCGAGCCTGATTTCGATCACGCGCGCGCCGCCATCAGCGTCAACAACTCCGCCCAGCCTGCGCGGCGCTCGTCGCCGTCGACCGGTTGCTGGGGCGGCTCGTCCTGAGCACTGGCGACGACGATTGGCCATGTGTCGAAGGCCGCGTCGAAAATTCCCTCTTTGCGCAAACCAATGGCATACGCGGAATGTTCGAACGTCGACGCGCCGCCGGCCAAGATATCGATGACCACCCGGGCTAGGTGCGCCGAGATGACAGATACGTCCGCATCGTCTGCGATCATCGGTGCACCTGCGCCGTCGATAGCCGCGTAGTCGGCCGCCGCGATAGGAGGCTCGGGAAAATCTGGATTCGAATACCATGCTTCGATGGACGCGCGCACCGCGTGTGGCGACGCCTCGATGCCAGGCCTCGCCCGAACGACGAGCCCCCCGTAGCCCCCGCCGAAGACGCGTGCCCAAACCATGGGTTTCTGCCGCTCGCGCGTCACCGCGGCCAGGTAGTTGAATGCGGAGTCGTCGCCGCTGGCATCGACGATCAGGTCGCAGTCGCCGAGCTTCGTCAAGACGCCAGCTTGCGCCGAGCTCGATTCTTGGCCGCCGAGCTTTTGAAAGCTTTGCTCGAATACGGCTCTTGGATTTACGAGCGTCAGGCGCTCCCCAACGGCCGCTGCCTTGTGTGCGCCGACCGAAGTCCAGTCGAGATCATTGCGTACCAAGTTTTCGGCGCGAACAATGTCGTCATCGACCAGATAAAAGCTTCCAACGCCTGCGCGCGCGAGCGCTGCCGCCACCTTGCTGCCTACGGAGCCGCAGCCCACGATCCCTACTTTGCGCGTCGGTAGCTCGGCGTGACGCTTGGGCAAGCGGCGCGTCAGTTCCGGATAAATGATCTCAAACTCGTCTACCTTGTTGTCGCCGTAGTCGAGAAAGAACGCGCGCATCTGCTCAGGCTCGACCGTCAAAAAAATCTCCCTGGGCTCGGTACACTCGCCTTCGCCGAGAAGGGTTTCCCTAACCTTCTTGGAGCCCAAGCTAGCGGCTTGACTCAGCGCTTGCGCACGAGCATCACCTGCCGTGAGGCCTATCAAAAAGCCAGCAGTGGAAGAGCGGCCCACCGGTGCTGGCAGGTCCGCATCGACCCAGCGCATAGGGCCTTCTGCGTTGACCGAAATCAGGCTGCTGACAAGTGAAGCTCCACCGCGCACCTGCCAGCTGAACTGTGCCGGCGCGTGGCCTTCCGCTGCGATCGCGTGCTCGAAGGCACTCCGCGTCAGGATGAAACGCCATCGTTTCCCCCGCAGCCGTTGGCCTAAGCTCAGTTCGTGATCAGATTCAACCTCCCCGTGCCGGCCGCGCTCGTCTATTACGCTCTCGGTTGACATGAGCTCGTGTGCGCTGACCAAAAGTGCGACGCCTTCGATTTCAGGGCGCCAGTTATCCGTCCTGATTTGCAAGCACAGGTCGCCGTTGTTGTATTGATGCGCCGTGGTTAGCATTGAGCCATCGCGCGTCTTGACTGCCGGCGGCGCGACCGGAAAAAGGTCGGGATATGTCATCGACAGTTCGACCAACTTGCCTGCGACACGCATGTCGACATCGACCACGATGGCCATCTTGTCGGTGACACGCCAATCCACCCGTTCAAGCCAAGGCGCTTCGGCCGCCAGCTTTTCCACCGCGCGTCTCTCCCGCGAGAGGCGCTCGGGTCTGTCGATGAACCACATCAGGCGAACCCCGCCGGAGTCCGCGATGGGCCCGCCGCTTGAGCCGGGAAGGAGAAGACGGAGGCAGCGGCCCCCGCAGCCGCCGCTGACGCTTCTCGCAGCAGCCGCGTGGACGTGGTCGCCTGCGCCTTCGAGGTAGTGCCGGCGAGTGTCTCTGTCGCCTTGGCATAGTCGAAATTGCGCGCGCGTCGCGACGCGCCGAACAAATCTTTCAGAGCTGTGGGAGCGTGCTCAGCGACGCCTTCGCCGATCGCCGTTTGATCGCCCGCGCAGCGGAGCTGCTGCGTCTCGGACTCCAGGACGCTGCGGCTAATGCAGCAGCGGATTTTCTCGCCTTTCACGCCAAGTCGCGTAATTGCCATCGGACCATAGTCGAGTCCGATCGCGAGTCCCAGCTCGCCGGCGTCGACGCCCTCGTCTTCAAGCATATTCAAGGCAAGCTCGAAGCTGCTGCGCATCGCAGCGGCGCACAGCATCGCATTCTTCGCTGACAACGCTGCGTCCGTAGTCGAGCCGTGCCTTCGACCATCACGCCATGGACGCAATCGCCGATGAACCGGATCTTCCGGCCGGCGAAATCCTCGTGTAGCACGGCGTCAAGCTCGCCGCGCAGGACATGCAGGGTCTTCACCACGTCCTTCGCCGCAGAGTCGTCATCGATGTGGTTGTCGACGTAATTGGTGAACCCGTCGATGTCTGCGTAGATGGATATGGCGTCCTGTCGACGCGAGTTGCCCTCGGCCAGCGCTTCAAGGTCCAGGTCGCGATACGGCGGAGTGTGGCCCGAGAACACGAATGCACCGATCGGATTGCGCTGGATGCCGTCCTTCCAGTCCTCCACGATCTCCTCGACCGTTACGCCGAGCTTGGCCTTGTTCTTGGACGTGTCAACATCGGCCGTCGCAAGCTTGGTGACGTCCTCGTTCTCGACAGCAGCCAGCCCCACCACGGCGCGCGTCGTGTTGGTCGTGAAGATGCCGGCGGCCGCGCCGCCGCCAGAGCGCTTGGCCGCCAAGTTGGCCGGTCGTCCGAGGAACAATGGTTCACGGTTGCCGCGCCGGCCGTTGTTGACCGCCAGAGCCTTTCCAGAGTCGATGCCTACGCGCACCTTGGCGGCCGGCAGCGGGTCGGCGCCGTCCTCGCCGGTCTGAGCAAGCACGTCGATCAGGAGCTGAGCGGTGGCGATGGCACGATGGATGCGGGCTGCTTCGTCGCCATAGGGCTTGGCGAACACGGCATGGAGACGTTGGTTGTGGAAATCGACCTGGATGGCGCCGACCGCCAGTAGGACCTTGCGCGCCGCGCGATAGTGCAGGTTCAAGAAGCGCAGCGTTCGGCGGTGAGCGACCACGCCTTCCTTGGCCGTGACGCCCAGCATCTCGTCCATGTTGAGGATGTCGACATACATATGCACACCGTCGACACGGTAGGCCACGCCGTTGGATAGGCCTGCGAGGTCCGTATCACGTACGTAATCCCTGATCTTGACGTCCCGGACTTCGTCCAGCCGCTTGTCGATGCGAGCCTTCGCGTCCTCTTCATTCCAACTGCGAGCCATGTTTGCCTTTCCCCGCGACTGCCCTGCGGAATATAGCTACTTTTGATTGGTACCGAGCGCGAATTGTTACAATTCAACCGTCCCGCGGATCGTTTCGCGCCGGCTCTCTCGGCGCTTATGTGAGGGTGCGATCCAATTGCGAAACGCGGACATGGATCTGCGATGTCCGCGTTCAGGCCATTGATCGCATACAACAACATCAGGAGACTTTGTGACTGGGAACCCACCAAAATCACACGCGACGCTCGCCGAGTTGATAAGCGCCTTGGAGCTTCTGCCTAGCTCCGATCGTCTGCGGCTTGCCAAGTATGGGAGCGTCCTATGCCTAGGCACCGAGTACGCTCAGGGCCAAGAGTTGCTGAACGAGGCGATCCAACGCGCGCTGATCGGCGCTTCAGGCCAAGGACTGCCCGGCAAGGAGGGGCGGCATTGGCCGACCGCTGTTTCCTTGGCTGCGTTTTTGACAATGACGATGAGAGGCTTGGCCAGCGATTCGCACAAATCGTTGGAACACAAGCTTTACAAGACCGCGACCAGGCTCAGCAAGGAAGGTGAGGACCACGGCGACGACAATCCCAAGCTTCTAGCTTTGGGTTTCGTGCATCCATCGGTAGAAGATGAACTCATCGCGTTGAGCGATTTGGAGGAGCGAGACCGCCGTATCGAAGCGGACGTTCGGTTGCTCGAAGCTGAATTTTCGAGCAGCCAGGACGTTCAGGCGATTATCGAAGGCGAAAAAGATGGTATGTCCGCTCAAGAAACGCGAGACACATTTGACATGACGCCAACTCAATACGACTCCGCGCGCAAACGCTTGCGCCGGGGCGCGGACAAGCTGTTTCCTGGACGGAGGAAGCCATGAGCAAAGAAACCCATCACACTCTGCGAGCAATTCAGAACTTGGCGGGGGAAGATTTGGACGGGACCAGCGACGTGCAGATCCGCGGCGAGTTTATCGAGGATGGGTTCGATCCAGATGCGGAAGCGTCCCGTATCGCTGCGAGCATCGACGGGGTTGTGGCCGCGTTCATGAGAGCCCATACAGCGAGCGCGAAGCGTGAGGCCACGAGCAGGCGATCCCTCATTCCAATGGTGCGACCGACATTAGAGAAAATAAGGGCTTTGATCGAGCGAGCATGTGCCTCAGAGCCTGCTCTAGCCGCAAGCTATCGGAAGGGATCCAAACAGTCAGAAGCCGACTTGGAGACCATGTATGACGATTTGGTCGCTCTCGGAAAGATAGATCCAAGCGATGTCTACGATTGACGCAAGCATTCTTTCGCCTGCAGAGAAATTACTTTGGGGCTGTGGTTGCCGCCTCCCCGAGCACATCGATTTGGAGGGTATCGCCAACTCCAAAGGCGCGCTGGTTCGGCGCCGCCACCTGGATGGATGTGCGGCGCGGCTTGTGACCGATGGAGTGCGCGCCATCATTAGCGTCGAATCACGTGACAATCCAGGCAGACAACGTTTCTCGCTAGCCCACGAGCTTGCCCACTGGATCAACGATGCGGGCCACGGTTTCAGTTGCTCCGCCAAGGACATCGGCGCCGAGAGCGCAGCAGCCAAGTCGACTGAGGCTAATGCAAACCTGTTCGCAAGCCAACTCCTGCTTCCCGATTACATGGTCGTGCCTTGGATGGCTGGAAGAAAAATGACTTTGAACGTGGCGGCGGCGCTCGGCAAGGCTTTCGGTGCGAGCGTGACGGCTTCGGCGATCAAGCTCGTTAGGCGATCGAGCTCGATGGCGATAGTCGTATGCCACGACCAACAGCGGCGCCGATGGTATGTCGCAAGTCCCTCATGGCCTTTTGACGTCCAGCCTGCCTATGAACTACACCAAGACACGGCGGCTTTCGAAATTGCCTTCAAAGCGCGCAATGGCATGTCTGCGCCCCGGAAGGAGCTTGGCGATCGATGGCTCAGAGGGAAGGATGTCTATCGCATGATGGTCGAGTCTCAGTCTATGAAAATCCCCGACGACGCGGTTTTGACAATTCTCAGCATCGCGCAGCGGTAGCGTCCACCTTTCAATCGTATACTCCAAATCGTAGGTCGCGCCGCGTCAACCATCGAAGACATCTGGCGAATCAACCGGCCCGATATCTGACGGCAGCAAATGGGTCCGTAGCCGTCGGTCGGCAGCGTTCCATTGACCGGCAGCGCCCGATGCGCAGCTGCCGTTCGATAGATCGGCTCAGACCGGTTGCGAGCGTTCAGACCTGCGGGGTATGTAGCGGCTGCCGCGCAAAGCAGGCATTCGTGGCTCTAGTGATGGCCGGGACTGGGAGAAGCTATCAACGTCGGAAAGCATGGAGCCATGTGAGACGATCGAGAAATGCGTTGATGATCTTTTGCCGCTGGGTTTCATTAGCGCAGCGGCAGAGCGCTTCTCAACGCCGAAGTAGTGACGTCGCAATGATGGATGTTGCATTCCCTTGGAATTCGCGAGCGCACGGGAGGCCATCTTGCTTACTTGATAACCGGCAGCTATTGTTTCAGTGTTAGCGCCTGTGAAATCGTGACGGTGGTCAGAGGTCCAGAGACATTAACACCATCAGCGTCAGCAGGCATACCTGTCCGCGCTACGGGTCGGAAGTGAGACCGCAGCCTCGCGTCCTGAATCCTCATGCAAACACGAGTTCTTGCAATCTAGGAGGCACCCACACGAGCGAATCTCGAGCCGCAGAGCGTGGTCTTACCACCGAAAACTCTCTCTTATCGGTGGTGGAGGACAAAAGTGGCGGCCCCTCACCAGCCTAGCTGGAATCAACCGTCTGACCGACGAGGCCTAGGAATGGATGGTGGGCGCACAGTGTCTGTCGTCGGGCAATGGTCCCGTCTTTGGTGACTACGGCCGGTTTTGGCAGATTGGTGTACTACGTGAAATGCGCGCGCATTACCAGAAATCGGACAGAGCGCAAAACGATGATGCTCAATCTGCGGGCGTCTCGCCCGACGGCACGATCTCTTCCGGGTACTCGTAGCGCAGTTCCTCCAGCGAGAAGGTGCAGCGCGCGGCGACGGCGACGGTCTCGCGCAGCCAGTCCTGGGCGGGACTCGCGCTCGAGCACGCGCGGCCGCGGATACGACGGCTGGTCGCCAGCGGTGACGGCTGCTGTGAGCAAGCTTAGCTAAGTGTCGTAGCCCGGGCTTTCGAGTTGCGCTTTACGGATCAGGGCCGGCCAAGCAATGTTTGCGCCCATGCCTTTCGAGTTGATTCTGCGTGCTTCTGCTGCACCGGCGATGACAGCGGGCTCCACATACACCAGCTCGCCCCCGGACTGAGCATCGAGCTGGATGCGACAGGCGTTCTCGAAGGTGTACATATTTAAAAACGCCTCCGGGATCGAGCGTCCGACCGTCAAAAGCCCATGATTGCGGAGAACGAAGAAATTATTGCTGCCGAGATCTTTCTGAAGCCGCTCCTTTTCTTCGTCTCGCACTGCCACTCCTTCGTAGGTGTGGTAGCTCAATGATGGAATGATGAACGTGCTTTGCTGGCTGATTGGCAGGATGCCGGCTTTCTGTGCAGAGACCGCTACACCCGCACGGCTGTGCGTATGCAGAATGCACTGGATATCCGAGCGCTCTTCGTGAATGGCACTGTGAATGACGAATCCTGCCGGGTTGACGAGGTGCTCTGTCGGAATGACCTTCTCGCAGTTCATGTCGACTTTGACAAGATTCGATGCAGTGACTTCGTTGAACATCAACCCGTAAGGATTGATCAGGAAGTGATGCTCGGGCCCCGGCAACCTCACACTAATGTGCGTGTAGACGAGGTCGGTCCAGCCGTAGAGAGCGACCAGCCGGTAGCAGGCTGCGAGTTCTACTCGGAGGCTCCATTCCTCGTCTGTCACCTGGTCACGGACCTGAGCGGAATTGTTTTGCGCTCTTGAGTTCATATCTTTAAAACTTCAATGTGTTGGAGGGAACTAGCGGGCGGTGGTTGAGACTGCCTTCGTGTTCAGGTATGCCTCCACCGCTTCGGGCCCGCCCTCCGACCCATATCCGGAGTCCTTAACTCCCCCAAAAGGCATCTCTGGCGACGGGGTAGGCGGCTGGTTGATCCACAGCATTCCGACATCGAGAGTGCGGGCAAGCAGATCTGCATTTCGTATGGAGTTGGTGAATGCGTAACCAGCAAGGCCGAACGGAAGTCCGTTGGCTTCAGCTATCGCCTCTTCGATTCTGTTGAAGGAGCGGACTGCTGCGATTGGGCCAAATGGCTCTTCATTGAGAACTCTGGCGTTGCCGGGGACGTCAGTCAGCACTGTTGGCTGGTAGAAGTTGCCTGATTGACCAATCTGATTGCCACCAGCAAGGAGCGAGGCTCCACATTCGATTGCGTCAGCAGTGAATTGCTTCAAGGCGACCAGGCGTCGCTCATTGGCCAGCGGGCCCATTTGGGTCTCAGCTGCAAGGCCGTTGCCGACTACAAGACTATTGGCAACGTTGGCAAGCGCCCCAGAGAACTCCTTGACAACGCTTTCATGAACCAGAAAACGTGTCGGAGAAATACAGACCTGACCGGCGTTAAGGAACTTCGTGCGGCCAGCCACGATTGCTGCGTAAGCAATATCAGCGTCCTCAGCGACGATGACGGGAGCATGTCCCCCGAGCTCCATGGTCACTCTCTTCATGTGCAGCCCGGCCAATGCCGCGAGCTGCTTGCCAACAGGCGTCGAGCCTGTGAATGTCACCTTTCGAATGACCGGGTGCGCGATCAGGTAGCTGGAAATCTCAGCGGGATCACCATAAACAAGGCCGATCACGCCTGCCGGCACTCCGGCATCGGCAAAGGCCTGGATGAGGCTGGCCGGTGAGGCCGGTGTTTCTTCCGGTGCTTTAATCAGAATGGAGCAGCCAGCGGATAGCGCGGCCGCCAGCTTGCGGACGACTTGGTTGATTGGGAAGTTCCAAGGGGTGAACGCCGCAACCGGTCCGACCGCGTGCTTCAGGACCATCTGCCTCATATTAGGTGTGCTGCGCGACGGCACAACACGCCCGTAGACGCGCATGCCTTCCTCTGCAAACCACTCGACGATGGTCGCTGCAGCGAGCACCTCCGCCGTGGCTTCAGCTATGGGCTTTCCCTGTTCTCGGGTGATCAGGATGCCGATCCTGTCGGCTCGCTCTCGAAGCAGTTGCGCGGCGGATCGCATATAGCCGGACCGCTCCGCTGGTGAGAGGTCGCGCCATCGTTCAAACCCGTCTTGCGCTGCTTTCAATGCTTGGTCGAGATCGATTTTGCTGGCGTGTGCGACACGCCCGATCTCGCTGCCGTCTGAAGGATCAAGGACTGCAAGGGTGCGTTCGTCTGCAGCGGCTTGCCATCGACCGTCAATGAAAAGTTCGGTGTTGGGGTATGTCATGTGTGTGAGAAACCGCATGCTGAGTACGGTTCGTGCTTAGTGAAGAAGCCTTGATTCGTTGTGATCGCCTCAAAGCAGCACAATTATGGCGTCTTGTTTCTTAACGGAAAAATATTTCCTACGAGCGTCATCTGTGGTTGCATAAGAAACTTTGGTGCTATAGTGGCGCCATGCATGATTTCCGCAGTGACTTGATGAGTGGTGCGCCTGAGGGCGTTGACGGCTTTGTCCTCGAGGCCCTAAAGGCGGCGCCGGCGTTTGGCCATAGGGAGGATCCCTTTCAGGTGCGCCTCGAGCGCCAGATTGCAGAGATGCTGGGATTCGAGGACTCGCTGCTGGTGCCGACATGCACCATTGCGAACCAGATCGCGCTGCGGGTCTGGAGTGAGCGCGGGCACCCCCGTGTCGTCTCAGATGCGCATTGCCACCTTGTGGTTGCGGAGGCTGCATCGACGCAGATCCTCAATGATGTGAAGCTCGAGACGCTGTCCGGGGAGCGTGGGCATCTCTCGGCGCAGCAGGTCGACCAACACCTGAACGCGGCTGAGGGTGTTCCGCTGATCTGGCTGGAAAACACTCATATGGCCCATGGCGGGACGGTCATGCCCGCAGGGTGGCTTGCTGAGATCAGCAAAGTTGCTGGTGCGAGGCAAGCGCCCATCCATATAGATGGCTCCCGCATCTGGAACGCGATCGTTAAGAGCGGCGTAGCGTCGGATCAGATCGCGCTTGGTGCCGACTCTTTGTCTCTCAGTCTTACAAAGGCCCTGGGCGCGCCGGCTGGGTCAATGATTCTGGGAAGTCGGGAGTTTGTTCGTCGTGCCGTCGAGATCAGGTCGGCCTTTGGGGCGTCCTGGCGACCGATCGGTGTCGTCAGTGCTGCGGCGCTGCAGGTCCTCTCTGGCTTTGAGCGCAGGCTTGAACAGGATCATCGTCGCACTCAGGGACTGGCGAGCCTTCTGACGAGCGCTTTCGCTGCAAGTGCGTCTAGCTTCGCGATCAATGCGCCCGATACCAACATCTTGCTACTCCAGACGCCCGACACGGCAGAGGCCGACGCATTGCACCAATTCCTCATGGAGCGACAACTGATGTCGCTGCGCTTTGGTGCCAGCGCGATCCGCTTTGTCGTTCATGCAAGGACAGATGACGGCTCCATCGCTGCTCTTGCCGCTTCGGTGGCGGAGTTCATTTCATCCAAAAGCAAGGTCAAGGCATGAGCCAGCCCGGTCAGTCTCAAGCAGGGCGGTCGACACTGCCAGGCTCTACGTCCATCGAGATCGAAATGAGGGACGTTGAGAAGTTCTACGGCGATTTTCGAGTGCTGAAAGGTGTGAGCTTGCAGGTCCGTAAGGGTGAGCGCATCGTCGTGTGCGGTCCTTCGGGATCCGGCAAGTCTACGTTGATCCGCTGTCTTAACGGGCTTGAGAGCTTCCAGTCTGGAGGCGTGGCCGTCGCGGGCCGCGATCTCCCTGTCAATGCATCCGCCGCGGTCGGGGACTTCCGGGTGGGTATGGTGTTTCAGCAGTTCAACCTGTTCCCGCATATGACAATCATGCAGAACTGCACGTTGTCGCCCCGGTGGACCAAGAAGATCCCGCTGGCGGATGCAGAGCGCGACGCCGCTGCAATTTTGAAGCAGGTACGCATCCTCGACCAGGCGGACAAGTTCCCGGCCCAACTATCAGGCGGTCAGCAGCAACGCGCTGCAATTGCACGAGCGCTTTGCATGGACCCAGAGATCATGCTTTTCGATGAGCCCACTTCCGCTCTCGATCCGGAGATGGTTGGAGAGGTGCTGGAAACGATGGTTTCTCTGGCAAGCCGGGGGATGACCATGCTCTGCGTTACGCACGAAATGGAGTTCGCGAAGCAGGTGGCAACGCGCATCGTCTTCATGGATGCCGGCGCAATCCTGTTCGACGGTCGAACCGAGGAATTCTTCTCGGGCAGAACAGGTCCCCGCATCCAACAGTTCCTGAATCAGATCGCCAAATAAAAGACCACGTCACCCCCGCTCTTCCCACACACGAGGTTCATATGACTCTTTCCCAATCTATCCCCCGAGCGCTTGCGCTCTTCCTGGTCTCTGCGGCTTCGGCTTTTGCCCAGCAGCCGGCAACAACAGTCCCTACACCGGACACAGTTGGTCGCGTTCAGGCGCGAGGCGTTGTCAGCTGTGGGGTCAGCCCTGGGACCGAAGGCTTCGCGGTGCCGACAACGGACGGACAGTACAAGGGCCTCGACGCAGACGTGTGCCGGGCCGTTGCTGCTGCGGTTCTCGGCGACGCCAACAAGGTCAAGTATGTGCCTGTTACGCCCTTGAATCGATTCCCATCGCTGCAAAGCGGTGAGATTGACATCATGGTTATGGAGGTCACCTACACCTTTGCGCGCGATGCAGGGCTCGGCATCGATTTCACCGGCATCAACTACATCGACGGACAGGGCTTCATGGTGCCGAAGAAGTCGAAGATCACAAGCGTCAAGCAGCTAAACGGGGCAAGTATCTGCACAAACCCCGGGTCCGCCTCGGAGCTCAATATGGCGGACTTCTTCCGTCAGAACAAGATGACGTACAAGCCAGTGCTGATTGAGCGCCGGGAAGAGTTGGTTGCTGCCTACCTGAACGGACGTTGCGATGCGTATACATCGGATAAGGTGCTCTTGGAGATCACGCGCACGAAGAGCTTCCCTAGTCCCGATCAGCACGTCGTTCTCCCTGAGACAATTTCCAAGGAGGCGTACTCGCCCACCGTTCGGCATGGGGACAACCGGTGGGCCGATATCGTGAGGTGGTCAGTCTGGGTGATGATGGAAGCGGAGGAGCAAGGTATCACCTCTGCAACCATCGATCAGGCAAAAACTTCGACCAATCCCACCCAGCAGCGTCTTGCTGGCGCGACTGGCGACTTCGGTAAGCTCCTCGGCCTTCGCCAATCCTGGTCGTACGACATCATCAAGCAGGTCGGCAACTACGCGGAGAGCTTTGACCGCAACCTTGCACCTCTTGGCTTCTCTCGCGGCGTCAACAAGCTGTGGAAAGACGGCGGCCTTCTTTACTCTCCTGCATTCCGCTGATCTGCGATGGCAAAGACTAACTCTATCTTTATCAACAAGAGCCCCATACCCTCTGCGCACGCTGCAGCCTTCTTCTCAGAAGATGATTTGTTGCGGGCGAAGCGCGACATCTCAGCCTGGCCAGGCTACCGGTCTACGCCGCTGATCTCGCTGGGTGAGGTCGCCGAGCGTGCCAAGGTGCGAACCGTCCTCTACAAGGATGAGGGGGGACGCTTTGGACTTGGCAGCTTCAAGGCGCTGGGCGGCTCCTACGCAGTGCAGCGGTTGGTTGAGCAACGCGTGCGCACACTCCACAACCGTGACGTACCTGTTGCAGAGATCCTGGGCGATCAAATGGGCGCTGCGACGGGCCTTACCGTCGCCTGCGCAACCGACGGCAATCACGGAAGATCCGTTGCTTGGGCAGCTAAGCTGTTTGGTTTGAAGTGTTTTATCTATGTGCACGCCAATGTCAGCGTTGGACGGCAAGAGGCTCTTGAAGCCTTGGGGGCGACCGTCGTCAGGGTGCCCGGCGTGTACGATGACGCCGTAGCTCGAGTCGCCGAAGATGCAGAGTCCAATGGGTGGACTGTCGTTTCCGATACCTCGTATCCTGGCTACGTCGACATCCCGAGAGATGTGATGTTGGGCTACACAATGATGCTTAACGAAATTCTGGACGAAGCACCATCACCGATAACGCATGTATTTGTCCAATGCGGCGTCGGGGCGATGCCCGCTGCGGTCTGCGCGTATTTTTCGCTGAAGTCGCCTTCGACCCATACAGTGGTTGTGGAGCCAGAAAGGGCGGCCTGCCTACTGGAGTCCGCAAAGCGCGGTCGGATCATCAATCTCGATGGCGATCTGGCGACGATCATGGCCGGGCTTGCTTGCGGACATCCGTCTGAGCTTGCCTGGGACGTCTTGTCTAAGGGGGCCAGCGCGTTTATGACTGCGCCTGAGTTGCTTGCACTGAAAGCGGTCCGGATGCTTGCGAACCGTAAGCCAAGTGTCGTCGCCGGCGAAACTGGAGTTGCCGGCCTCGCCGGCTTCATTGCGGCCAGCGAGAGTAACGAGCGTCAAGCACTTGGACTTGATGCCAATAGCGTCGTCTTGCTCATCGGGACTGAAGGTGCGACTGATCCAGACCTCTACCGAAAGATCGTCGAGCTGCAAGACGAAGAGGTGGAAGGGTTTTGCGCACAGTTTATCGAAGGGGCTCGGCGTAACGCTGAAGCCCGACTTCCGACTTGATGGAATGAGAGGTTTGCGTGCCGCACATATGTTTTGAGCGACAGCCAGCCTCTTAGTTTTTCGCATGCCTTGGTCTTTCATGAGATTGCATGCGGCACAACGACGGTTGAAGCCCGTCTTATGGCAACAGGGGCTCCGGGAGCTACGGCACGGGAGCTTCAAGATTTTTATAGACGATGAACGCCCTTCCTTTGTCCCCTAATCCAGGCCGCTGGCGGTCAGTATTGATTCAGCTTGGCGTCCTGGCTGTCTTGGCTCTAATGGTTTCGGTCGCTCTGCGTGTTGCAATGGGAAAGATCGGCGCGCAGCAGACAGCGACGGGTTTCGGATTTCTTGGCACAACATCCGGCTTTGATATCTCGGAAAGCTTCATTGCCTATGACGCGACCATGAGTTATGGCAGAGCAATTCTTTCGGGCCTTTTGAACACGCTCGTCGCAGCACTCATCGCCGGCGTGCTCGCCACAATTATTGGCCTTGCTGTCGGGCTTGCTCGGCTCTCCTCGAACTTCATGCTGCGCAACGTGATGCTTGCAATCAGTGAGTTGATTCGCAATGTTCCACTGTTGCTGCAACTGATCGTCTGGTACGCGCTCGTGATCAACCTTTTTCCGGCGACGAGAGAGGCGGAGCCTACGCTTGGCGTCATCGTCACCAATCGCGGCGTGTTCTTCCCCTCTATCGCCGAGGTCGGAAAAAGCCAGCTTAGTTGGATTCTGCCTGTCGCTTGGATAATTCTTTGTTGTGGCTATATCGTAGCTATGAGATCGCCCAAGTTTGCTGACCGGGCTCCGCACGCCGCAATACGCGCTGTCTTTTGGGCTTTGACACTGGGTCTGCTTGTTTGCTGGATCGGAGTCGTCCAGATAACCCGGCCAGCCCTAGACGGTTTCAATATTCAGGGTGGAGTATCAATCTCACCCGAAATGACAGCCCTTGTTCTTGGGCTTGCAATCTATTCCGGCGCATTCATCGGTGAAGTCATCCGGTCAGGCATACTTTCGGTCCCGCGAGGTCAGGTGGAGGCGGCATACGCCATCGGCCTAAGTCCCTATCACCGGATGCGACGCGTGGTACTTCCACAGGCGTTGCGCCTTATTCTTCCGCCCCTATCGAACGTTTACCTTAGCCTGGCAAAGAGCACAAGTCTTGGTGTGGCAATCGGTTTTCCGGATCTAAGCTCCGTAATAGGGACAACAATCAACCAGTCTGGACAGGCCATCGAAGGTGTTCTGATTCAGGTGGCGGCCTACTTGGCAATCAGTCTGCTTGTTTGGGGCGCGGTTGCCCTGTATGACCGTCGAACAAAATATGTCGTCCGCTAACACGCGTTCTCGCACCAGTCTTCAGGGCCGCATCGTCGGCGCAGTGTTCCCAAGTCCGCTGCAATCCATCATCTCGCTTACCGTTGCTTCCTTTTGCTGCTGGATCTTGTATCGAGCCGTCGACTGGATGATTGCTCATGCGGTGTTCTTCGGGGAGCTCCGACACTTGCAGGGCGGCTGCAGGCGACGGCGCATGCTGGGCCGTCATCGTTCAGAGCTTCAAGTTCATCCTCATCGGCCGTTACTCGGCCTCCGAAGCATGGCGACCCGTCCTAGTGATTTGCCTCTTCATCATCATCACGATGATGAGCTACTTCAGATTCAGTTGGGGCAAGCCGCTTATGGCAATGTGGTACAGCTTCATCGTACTATCACATGTCGTTTTGGACGGCAGCATGTTGGGCCTGCCCGCGGTGTCGCCCGATCAATGGGGAGGATTCGCTCTTACGATCGTTCTGGCGACGACCGGCCTAGGGGTTGCTCTTCCGGCAGGCATCGTGCTTGCGCTTGCGCGCCGCTCCAAGCTGCCACTCGTCCGAAGCCTTTCGGTCGCATACATTGAACTGATTCGCGGGGTGCCACTCGTCGCAGTGCTGTTTCTGGCCTCGGTGATGCTGCCACTTCTGCTGCCAGACAGCTTCTCACCAACCAAAGTTGGGCGCGCCTGTGCAGCAATCGGCTTTTTCGCTGCAGCCTACATTGCTGAAGTTCTCCGTGGTGGCTTGCAGACAATTCCGTCTGGGCAGTTTGAGGCGGCAAGAGCACTCGGCATGAACTATGTGGTGACGACGCTAACGGTCGTTTTACCTCAGGCGTTCAGGGTCACCATTCCGCCCCTGATCAACACGATGGTGGCAATCTTCAAAGACACATCGCTTGTGGCAGTTATTGGGCTGACCGACTTCTTGGGCATCGTGCGCGTCGTTACAGTTGACCCGCAATGGCGTCTTTTCTACCTCGAGCCGCTGATATTTGCCGCGATCGTCTACTTCTTTTTTTGCTGGTACATGTCCCGGGTTGGATTCCGCATGGAACGCAGCTTGATGAATTCCACGGCACGTTGAGGGTGATGGGTTTCGCCTCTGTCCTCACTTATCGGATGCGCTCATCTAAGTGCGAGCACAAGTGCATGAAGATGCCGAGCGGCAAGAGGCGGGCACGCGCGTTCCCGGCGGGCGTAAGCGAGAAGTCGTTGCTAGAACCTATCCGGTTTTGGTATCGCTACGCCGCCTGGCAATTCAGTGTGTAGATGGTGGCCCTAAGGCCGGTCTTGCTCAAGCGCTCCTGTGCCGAGTCAACATCAGTGGTTACAGGTGTAGCGGAGGCGCGTTTCGACCGCCGATGCAACGACGGGATTTCGTCGGCGGGAGCGAGCGGGCTTCCCGTTACCACTGACCAGGATGTGGCCGCAGCCATCCGGTCCAAACGGATGATCGAGGTGCTCGCGCGCCTGGTCAGTCTGCACGGTGCGTCACTGTTCCTGCGTTCGGGCAACGAGCCGACGTTCGTCAGCCGGGCCATCCTGGAGTCGATCTCAGGCACGGGCATTGCCACCGTGCTCCACGATCCCGGTAAGCCCTGGCAGAACGGCACCGACGAAAGCTTCAACGGCAAGTTTCGCGACGAGTGCCTGTCCATCGAGTGGTTCGCTCGCGCAGCGAAGCCGCTGTCCTGATCGAAGCCTGGCGCAATCACGACAACGAGGCACGTCCCCACAGCAGCGGCAATACTTGACCCCGGCAAAGTTCAAAATCGAACTCCGTAAAGAACCGCAACCCGCCGTCTCTTGGAAAAACTGCCTTGACTAAACCGAGCAGATCAAGGGCTTGAGTTAACGAGGGAGGGGTCTGTTGCATTCTTCTACGCTATAATTATTGCTTGAACGCGTGATCCTGTACTCGGATAGTTGTCTTGGCGGGATCCTGACGGTTGGTCAAGCTCTAAACTCCATTGCGACTGGCACGCTTCCTGTATCGATATGCAGAATTTCACACAGACGAACACCAAATGAGCGGTGAAAAACTTGCAAATGTTCCAGAGGTCGGTTCGCAGATTCGAAATGCGCGGCAGCAACGCGCGCTCACGATCCAGCAGCTCTCGGTATTGTCTGGGGTATCTTCGTCTGCAATTTCAAAGATAGAGAACGGGAAAGCTTCGGCGTCTTTCGATACGCTTATAAGCCTGAGCCACGCTCTCGCCATTTCATTCGAAGCGCTGTTTGGCAAACCTCAGGCGCCATCTACCGCTTTGCGTGCTATCACTAGGGAGGCCGATCTGGCGCGATTCTCTACCGACCAGTACGACTATGAAGTTCACGCGCAAGAGCTTGCAAACAAGAAAATGATTCCCTTAGTCATGGAAATCACAAATCGGGTCTTCGACAGTGGCACAAAATGGAGCGCCCATCCTGGCGAAGAATTTATATACATTGTGAGCGGCGAGCTGAATTTCCACACGGAGATGTATACGCCAACGCGATTGAAGGCCGGCGAAAGCGTTTACATCGATAGTGGAATGCCACATGCATTTGTGTCGATTAGCGATGACAATGCCAAAATCGTATCTGTGTGTCTTGACGGCGCGGCCAAGAGCACGGAAGCATTTGTGATTGCGCGGACCAAGACTACATCCGCCTAGAAAGAAAGCGCTGCTCATACGCAAAGAACCGCCGAAGTGCGCGATCAAGTCGTGTAGCAGCAGGATCAGGCACTCTTCCTTCAGGTGAAAGTTGACCTTCGCTGCTTTGCTTGCTGCTCGCATGTTGTAGTGCAAATGTCATTACCCAGGTGCTTGAGATGGGCCCGATCGACTCCACGGAAACTAGAGAGCACCATTCGCAGCCTCGTCAGGCAATGCCGGCCGCCAGATGCCAGACCTTGACGCGCCCAACGCGGCGCATAACGGCCTTCAGTCTTGAAAAGTCAACGGCGTGCATCGACCAAGTCGAGGTCTCCAAATCGCTGCGCGCGCACACGATTACACGTAAGTGATTGATATTCACTCACACGGGCGACTGCATGGGAATCGCTAGTTGCAATAGGCAGTCTCCTGCATCAGTGACCACACTTTGGCGCATGCAAATCACAACACCGCCAGCATTGAAGCGCAGTTCGCGAGCGTCCCGCCATGGCTCCACAGGGTCGTGAATGAAACCGGCAAATTGTCCTGCTTCAACGGTGTCTCCCATCGCGACGGCCGCCTCAAACAGGCCTGAGCAGGGTGCGTAGACGTGATGCTCCGGCGCAAAGAACTCGAACGCGGCAGGACGCCTGCTGCTGAACACCTCGGTGTTCTCCCGCGCAATACTCCAAGTTCTTGAAGAACGCGCGCAGTTCCCTGGCGTATCAGATCAACGCCTTCGCTCGAGAGGCTTCCGCCGCCGCCGAATTCACCTGATATAAAAAATTTCTCGTTGCGAAGGATGGCTTCCATTGATGTCCTCCCTTCTCCGTACTCGAAGTTCAGGTATCTCACTCGCTCACACCCGAACGCTGTCGCGACTCGCAAGGTGAGCGCGCTCTCGCTCTCCGTCCTTGGGCGCTTGAGGAAGAGGATCGGCAGGTGAGCAAGCGATGCTCCCCCGGAGTGAAAATCAAAGACGAAATCGGCCTTAGCGAAGAGTTCGCTTTCGAGAAAGTGCGCGAGCATTTCCGTTGGGGTGCCAGTCCTGTTCCCGGGGAACGATCTGTTGAGGTTACCGCCGTCGATCGGCGATGTGCGCCGGCCGGCGCGCAAGGCGGGAAGATTCAGTGACGGCAAGAATATGAGCCGACCTGAGAGGTTTTCCAAGCGCACCTCTTTCATCAGGTGCTGGAGCGCGACTGGCCCTTCAAACTCGTCGCCATGGTTCCCACCGATCAGCAAGACGGATGGGCCTTGCCCATGCGCGGCAACGAATATGGGTACGGGAATGTGGCCGTAGGCAGAACGGTCGCTCGAGTAGGGAATGCGCAGTGTTCCTCGTTGGAATCCCTTGGCATCAAAGTCAATGTTGGTTCGGATCAAAGACTTGTTGGACATGTGTTCACCTATGAAGCATGAGGCGCGTCCCGGTACCTGGGCGCTACCGGTGGTCTGTACAGCACCATCTTACACAAAACTTTCCTTTTGGAAAGTGTAGGAAAAGTTATTTCCTTCTGGCATATTATGAAACTCCTGGCGAGCGCGTTCCACCTTGACGTTGGTAGCGCTGAGTTGGCGACCCGCCGGATTGGATTGCTCGTCTCAGCTAAATCCGCCATATCGCACCAAACGAGGGCCTCCTTCATGAGTCACATGTCCACCAGACGCAGTTTTCTTTCCGCGACCGCCGCTCTCACCACCGCGACCGTACCGCTGCTAGGCCAGGCACAAGCAGAGTCGTCGTCCCAGAACAAACTCCTACGGGCTATTGTCGGAACCGCCGCCGGCAGCACTCCCGATGTCATCATGCGCGTCATTCAGGATCGTGTGGGTGGGGCTCTAAGCAAAACGATCATTGTGGAGAACCGGTTGGGCGCGGCCGGCCAGATCGCCACCGAATACGTCGCCAATCAAGCCAACGACGGCAGCACTTTCCTGGTTGCAAGTACCAGCATGATGATCACGACACCGTTACTGAATCCTGCCGTCAAATACAGCTATGGAAAAAATATCGTGCCGATCGTTGGTTTGGGTAGTGTGGGTTACGTAGTGGTGACTGGCACAGGTCCGGGCGCACCCAAAACCTTGAACGAACTCTTCGATCAGCTACGCAAATCCAGTGGTAGCTACAGTTCCTATGGAGTCGGCGCATTCGGCCAGTTGGGTGCGGAAATGTTGATGGAGCGCGCAGGTGTGAAGGCGCTCCATGTGCCGTACAAATCAGCCGCAATGCCCGATTTGATAGCTGGGCTGAACACCTTTGCCGTGACTACTGTCAGTGAGGCTGTACCCTTGGTCGCTTCCGGCCGCCTTCGCGCGCTTGCAGTGGCATCACCAACGCGTATGGCTAGCCTTCCAACGGTGCCTACCGTGGCGGAAAGCAGTAGCGGAAAAATCGACTTGTCGAACTTCTCGCTGGAAGTGTGGTATGGGCTCTTTGCGCCTGCCAAGACTTCTTCGACATTCATCAGTACCCTGAGCAACGTCGTCATTGATACGCTAAAGCGCCCAGAAGTACAGACCAAACTGGACGCCGCGTCTGTCGTGGTCACACCCTTGTCCACGCCTGTGTTCGCAAAGAAGGTAGACACTGATTTTGGGTTCTGGCAAGAAACACTGAAGCGCCTTCAGGCAAGCGGACGGCTTAGCTAATCGCTCGTCAGTGAGCTCGACGAGACCACCATCCTGCGGTTTCGACATCCGCTGGAGGCCCATGACTTGGCGGTCGACATGCTGCGCGTGATCAATGACATCCTGCAGGCAAGGGCTTGATGTTGCGCGCCCGCACCGTGGCGGACGGCGCTTTGATCTCGGCACCGAGTTCGACCAAGAACGCCGAAGTCAGGTCCGCAAGGCCATCAATACGGCGGTGGTGCCCAGCAAAACGATGCCGAGCCTGCTCGAACGAGCAGAGCGGTTGCATCGTCGTCGTACGGTTCTTTCAATCGCGTCCGCAGATCACGTTCTGCAGACCATCCTTAGAATGCGGAGCTCACTGTATTGTTGAAATTGGATGAGTGCCGCTTTGTGCCGACTGCCCATGGCACGCCAAAAATTCGCGAGAAAGCTCGCCAACATCGATGCCTTTGTGACTTGGGGGGACCAAGGAGTTGAATCTTAGGGTTCGACGGCTTTGTGTAGATGCATCCGGGTCGCACGCCGCGGCAACCTCTGGCAAAGCTGGAGCGCAGTAAGCGTCCGGCCAACCCGTCTTGATTCCCGTCATCGGGCCTAGGAGCATCGTGTTCACTACTCCACTTATTTCTTGGCGGACACGTGAACACTATCGAGACGACGGTGAAGGGAGATCGGCGCCGCAGGCGTCGTCATACCGATGAGTTCAAGGCGAGCCTGGTCGCCGCCTGCTCTCGGCCCGGCGTGTCGATCGCCTCGGTGGCATTGGCCAATGGCATCAATGCGAACCTGTTGCGCCGCTGGATCGAGCAAGGCGGTCAACGGTTGCCCAGCGCCGACTCTGTCGAGACGACTGCCGACATGCCGCGGGATCAAGCCAAGGCGGCGTTCGTGCCCGTGCAGCTCGACGCCACGCCCTCACCGACAGCATCTGACATTCGCATCGAACTCAAGCGCGGTGCGACCACAGTGGTCGTGAACTGGCCATCCAGTGCCGCCGCGGCGAGCGCTGCCTGGCTTCGCGAGATCTTGCGTTGATCCGCGTCGAGTCGATCTGGATGGCGGTGCAACCGCTGGACATGCGTGCCGGCACCGAGGCTGCCCTGGCCCGGGTCGTGTTGGTATTCGGTGCTGCACGCCCGCACCATGCCTACCTCTTTGCCAACCGGCGTGCCAACCGCATGAAGGTCCTCGTGCACGACGGCATTGGCGTGTGGTTGGCAGCAAGGCGGCTGAACAGCGGCAAGTTCGCCTGGCCCAAGAACATCGACGGAACGCTGACACTGAGCCGGCCGCAGTTCGATGCGCTGGTACTGGGACTGCCCTGGCAGCTCGTCGGCGAGGCCGGTGTGATCACCACGCTGTAGCGCGTCCATTGCGGTATCCGCGGATGGTGCGTGGGCATTGTTGCCGGCACGATCACTGTCCGTGATTGCCGACGACATCGACACACTGGAGCCACAGGAGCTTCGCGAGAGGCTGCGCAAGGCTGACGCTCAGTTGGCGTTCCAGAAGTCGATCATTGACAAGCTCACGCACGAGAACGCTATCCTCAAGCGACTGAAGTTCGCCGCCAAGAGCGAGGCTTACAACGCCGAGCAAAAGAGCTTGCTCGAGGAGACGCTGGACACGGATCTGGCCGCCGTTGCGGCGGAGATCGAGGCGCTGCAGGCAGCGAGGACGTCCCCTGCTGAGAAGCAAAAACCGAAGCGCGAGAAGCTGCCTGCGAACCTGCCGCGCCGCGAGATCCATCACGAGCCCGAGAACACCACCTGCGGGTGCGGCGAGCCGCTGCAGCGCATTGGTGAGGACGTGGCCGAGAAGCTCGACTACCAGCCGGGCGTGTTCACGGTCGAGCGCCACATCCGCGGCAAGTGGGTGTGCAGGTGCTGCGAGAGATCACCCAAGCGCCGGTGTCGGCTCACGTCATCGACAAGGGGGTGCCCACCGCCGGCCTGCTGGCGCAGGTGCTGGTGGCCAAGTACCTGGATCATCTACCGCTGTACCGGCAGGAAGCGATCTTCGAGCGTGCAGGCCACACGATCGCTCGCTCGACGCTGGCACAGTGGGTGGGTGAGTGCGGCACACAGCTGCAGCCGCTGGTGGATGCACTGGCAGCAGAGTTGCTGCGACACGACGTGCTGCATGCCGACGAGACCCCTGTGGCGATGCTCAAGCCCGGAGCGGGCAAGACGCACCGGGCCTACCTGTGGAGCTACTGCACGACGCAGTTCAACCCGGTCCAGGGCGTCGTGTTCGACTTCGCCGACAGTCGCGGTGGACAGCACGTGCGCGACTTCCTGAAGCTGAGCGCAACCGGTGCCAAGCCGAGATGGCAGGGCAAGCTCGTCACCGATGACTTCAGCGGCTACAAGGCGTGCTTCGAGCTTGGGGTGACTGAGGCCGGGTGCATGGCCCACGCGCGGCGCAAGTTCCACGAACTATGGGTCAACCACGGTAGCCTGGTCGGCGAACAGGCGCTGAAGTTCTTCGGTCCACTGTACTGACGTCGAGCGCGAGGTGGCGCGGGCTGATAGCCGCAGCAGGCTCGAACTCCGACGACTACGATCAAGGCCGGTGGCCGATGCGTTGCATCAGTGGATGCGTCAGCAGCGCCAGAAGATCCCCGACGGATCGGCAACCGCCAGGGCGATCGACTACAGCCTCAAGCGCTGGGATGCGCTCACGCGCTTCCTCGAAGATGGCGACCTGCCGATCGACAACAACTGGGTAGAAAACCGGATCCGGCCGATCGCGCTCGGCCGCCAGAACTGGCTGTTCGCGGGGAGCTTGCGCGCGGGCCAGCGGGCGGCGGCCGTGATGAGCCTGATCCACTCGGCCAAACTCAGCGGGCACGATCCTTACGCCTACATCCGCAACGTGCTGACCAGGTTGCCTACCCATCCCGCCAGCCGCATCAATGATCTGCTGCCTCATCGTTGGGCGCCAAGCAATTGAAGACCGTCCGGCTCGACATCAGCGCGCGTTCGCTGTCTGCTCGTGAAGCCGCAGGCTCTATTCCATCAGAACGTCCAGCGCGCACTCACACGAGCGCTGCGTGGCTCCATCGGATGGATATGCTTGCCGTCGATGCCGCTGCCGCAGTCCCCGCGTGCCACCTCGCCCGCACTGCACGAGGCGTAGAAGTACTCGATGTCATTGCCCTTCCTGCCCGTCAGATTGAACACGTCGAGGCCCAGCGTCAGGTGCTTGTTCACCGCATAGCGCGCGCCGAAGTTCAGCAGCGTGGTCGCGCGCGATCGCACGCTGTTGAGCGTGTCGAGTGCGCGCGGGCCCATGTACCGCAGCCGAAGCGAGGCCGTCAGCGGGCCGTCCGTGTAGGTCACGCCAGCCGCGAAAACCCGCTCCACCGCGTTGTCGATGTAGCTGCCTTCGCCCTCGGGCGCCACGCCCCGGAAACGTGCCCGCGACAGCGCCGCGTCGGCCTCCAGTCGCCACCGTGAATCGTCCTTCCAGCGCATCGTTGCCTCGATGCCTCGGCGACTGCTGGCGCGGCCGGGTTCCGTCGTGCCCGCGTCGCCCACGTAGACCAGCTCGGAATCGAGCCTGAGCTGCCACAAGGCAGTTGTGAACGTGAAGTTCTCGTTCGGCTGGAAGCGCCAACCGATCTCGGCACCGCGCCCCTTCACGAGCGCAGGAACCCGCTCAGCCGGCAGTCCGCTTTGCGGGTCGACGCTGATGGTGGCGCCCCGCACGTCGTTGCTGTGGAACCCCACGCCGGCGTTCAGATACAGCTCGTGCGCTGGGGTGACGGTGAAGGCCAGTCCGGCCTTCGGGCTGGCGAGCGAGTCGCGGCCACGACCGCTGTTGACCGGGCCATAGACCGGCTCTCGCCCGTCGACCTGGTAGCGCAGCGCATCTGCGCGCAGGCCCACGTAGCCACGCCACCGGTCGCTGAAGTTCACCAGCTGCTGCCCGTAGACCGAGAACAGATCCTGCGATACCTTGTCATTGCGAACGGTGGAGATGCGCTCACGCGCCACGGTGTTGTAGAGCCCGACCTCGCCGATGCGGTCGCCGCGCCACTGGGCGCCGAAGCTAAGGATGCCGTCGAGCCCGGCGATCTTGTTGGGTCGGTTGTGCGAGGCCTGCGCGCCGAAGACGCGACGGCGGTCGGTCTGCTCGAACTGGTCGCCCAGCTCCGGGTTGTTCAGGAAATAGGTGAAGTCGGAGAACAGGTCGAAACGGTAGTCGATGGCGTAGGCGCTGACCTGGGTCTGGCCTTCGGGGCTGTTGTCGAACCACTTGCCCGACAAGCTGATGCGCCGCGTCTTGCCGCCGTCCGTGGTGTTCATGGACCCGAAGCGCGAGAGTTCGCCGCTGTCGACCAGCCGCTCGGGGATCTGGTCGGTCGAGTTCCAGCGGCTCTGGTAGGCCATGCCGGTGATCGTGAAGCCGCGCGCCTGCGAGCCCTGGGAGTAGCGCAGCACCGCGTTGGCCTTGCGCAGCCGCTCGGGCGCGTCCCACGGGCCGTTGTTGCCCTCCAGCTCGACAGCGCCCAGCCAGGTCTGGTCCTGTACCGTGCGTGAGCCGGCCGCGAGCAGGCGGCGGAAGTTGTTCGCGCCGAGCGTGACCTCGGCGAAAGGCGCATCGAGCGCGCTCACGTAGTCGAGCGACGCGCTGCCGGCCAGCGAGAAGTCACCGCTGTCCGCGAAGTACGGACCCTTGCGGTAGCGCACGCCCGAGACGAGGTCGGGGATCAGGAAGTTCAGGTCGGCGAAGCCCTGGCCGTGCCCGTGCGTGGGCATGTTGACCGGCATGCCGTCGACGGTGACCGCGAAATCGGTGCCGTGGTCGAGATTGAAGCCGCGCAAGAAGTACTGGTTGGCCTTGCCATCGCCCGAATGCTGGGTGGCCACGACGCCGGGTACAGCTTCGACGATGTCGCCTGGGCGCAGCTTGGGACGCGCCTGGAACGATTCCTTCTCGGCCGCCCCCTCGCTGGCGCTGTCGGCCGAGCCGATGGTGGCATCGCGCGGGCCCCGTACCTCGACCTCGGGCAGGTGCCTGTCCTGTGCCCAGGCGGGGCCGCTGGTCAGCAGGGCCGTCATGAACAGGCCGGGGGAGCGTCGGAGGATGGCGCGCACGGGAAATCCCTCTTGTTGTAAGAACAATCAGGAATTATTCATACATACAGGCGAGAGCCGAATACGCCATTCGGCGCAGAACCTTAGTTCATGGGCTTGAGATGGCGGTGCGGCTTGCTCTTGCCGTGGGCGTGTGGCTCGCTGATGTCGAGCGGCACGAGGTGCACATTGCCGTGGCGCACGCCGCGCAGTGCTACGAGCTGCTCGGCGCAGGCCTGCACCGCCCCGGTCGGTCCCCTCAGGACCACCGTCTCGAGGCAATGGTCATGGTCCAGGTGCGTGTGCAGGCTGGTGATCACCAGGTCGTGGTGGTCGTGCTGCAGGTCCATCACGCGGCTGGTGACGGTGTGCTCATGGTGGTCGTAGACATAGCTCACGTTCGCCACGCACCAAGCGGTCGGCCGCTTGGAAGGCTTGTTAAGCACGGCGCTGCCCAAGCGAGAGCGGATCAGGTCGCGAACGGCTTCAGAGCGGTTGCCGTACCCCTTGTCGGCGATGAACGCATCGAATTGACGGGCGAGTTCGTCGTCGAGGGAGATGGTGAAACGTTCCATGGCTGCGGTTCCTTTGCGCGCACGCATCATAGAGGCCCAGTTCCACCTGTCCTCGCCTTGGAGATCAAGGTGTGTTCTGCAGACGCTTACCAACCTTTAGCCAAAAGTCAGTCGCGACGCAACAACCGCACACAAGGTCAACATGGTGACCTGCCCGATTTCTCCGAGACATTGATTTCTAGGAAGATGGCTCCCGCCCGAAGACGGGCCCATAAAGAAGAGTCGATTCAACGAAGAGCAAATGGTCACGATCCTGCGCGAAGCAGAGCGCACGACGGTGGCCGAGGCCGCCAAGAAGCAGAAGGTCAGCGACGCAACCATCTATGCCTGGCGCAAACACCTCGGTCGGATGGAAGCGGTCGACGTCAAGCGTCTGATGGCCCTGGAGCTTGAGAGCAGCCGGCTAAAGAAGCCCTTGCCGAGCGAGATCTGGACCTCGAGATCCTCAAGGAGATCAACGCAAAAAAATGGTGAGCCCGCTGGCTCGGCGCTTCACGCGGTGAGGTGTGCAGGGTCCAACTTATCTCCCTGGAGTGCTCCCGGTCCGGTAGACGGACTCGCTTGTCCTGTCTCGGCTGCTGCTACGACCCACTGCCGTCGCTGCGGGCTCTACCTCTCGGCAATGAATTTGGAGAGAACGCAGTCAACCCAAGACTAGCGATCTCTGTCGCGACCCGTTCGTGTACTTTGCTAACTTCTTCGGACGAAGGCGAGCTTAAATAGGCGAGCGTGAGTACGGTCAATGGGTGCAAACCCAAAACCCGCACAAGCTCATCGATCTTCCTAAGCGTAGGTGCGTTTACCCCTCTCTCAAGAATGCTGACATAGGTCCTAGAAGAAACAGTGTCAAAGGCTTCTTGAGGAATGCCGACTGCCACCCGAGCAGTTCGAAAGGCACGCGGAAAATTTGGCGCTGGAGTGGGTGATACGCGGCGGCTTGGCACCGCATGATTGCCGCATATAGAATGGCATAAGACTACAAAGTATATGACGAGTTAATGCCGTTATTGGCTCCGACCGTTTTGTAACAGGTCAGCTGCTATTCTCAAATTCGAGACTTCAAATGATTCGACAAGAGCCCGCATCACCGCTGCCAACAGCTCGAACGTTGCGCGTTCCAGTGCCAACCACGCGTGTCCGACCGCTGCATGCTGCGCCCGCTGAGCGCAGCCTTTCCGCATCGCGTATAGGCGCCCACGTGAAGACGCTGCGCATGGCATCAGGCACCCCGGCGAGCAGGCTGGCGAAGCTCGCGGGAATCTCAGCTTCGTTACTCTCGCGCGTGGAGCGTGGTCTGGTTTCGCCTTCGGTAGAGACCTTAGATCGGATTGCCGAGGGCTTGCGCGTCCCGGTGTCGCGCTTGCTAAGTGACGGAGGTCGCCGCATGGATTTCTGCCACGTGCCAGCTGGGCGCGGCATTACGGTTGACCGGGTTGGTGCCGATTCGGACCATAGGTACGAGTTGCTCGGTCACCTCTTATCGGGCAACCTGTTCGCCGAGCCCTACCTTGTCACTCTTTCACCCGATGCCGAGCCCTGCGTTACGCTTCAGCATCCAGGGGTGAAGTTCCTGTATTTTCTCTCTGGTCGGATTGCGTATCGTTATGGCAGCAAAACGGTGTCGGTGGGAGCTGGAGACTCCCTGCTGTTCGACGCCACTTCGCTGCATGGAATCGAAGCAGTCGACAGCGGCCCGGTGTCATACCTGTCTGTGCTCTTAGCTCTGCGTGACTGAAGTTGAGTGATTGGTCGGGCAGTCCGACGCTCGAGGTACCGTTTCGTGAGAACAGCGCTGCGGGCTTTGAAGCGTCCGTGGTCAAGAGTTCCTGGACTCGGCTCAACAACCGCCTGCCTGCGGCTCTTCGCCCGCTGGCGATCGCTAGTTCAGGCGCCGCAGAGCTCTTTCAAGCCTGTGGGCGTGGTCCTTGTCCAGTCTCGGCATCGCTTCTGACAGTTCGGCATGCCGAACTACTAGGCCCAAGCCGGCGACAGCGTTACTGAAGTCATGCAAAGCACAAGACAAAAAGTCCACCGCCTGTAGACCGGCGCCTGAGGTCGCGTTGTCGTAGCTTAGGCATATGTTGGGCAAGAACGGCCTCTCTTTGATGCGCGCCTAGCTGTCGCCGCTCAGGAGCTCCGGCGCGCGCTCAGCGCCTTTTCGATCTTGCGATCGGTCTTGTACTGACCGAGTGCATACACAGCCCAGATCGCGGCGGGAAGCCAGCCGATGAGGGTAACCTGCAAGATCAAACAGATGATGCCTGCGACGGGGCGGCCGATCGTGAAGAAGGCGACGAAGGGAAAAAGAATGGCCAGGATAAGACGCAAGGTGTTTTCTCCGTGATTGGTCTAGACATGATCCTGCCAAAGGACGGGCCGGCCGACCATAGCTTCTTCTCACGATCTATCCGCCCACCAGGTTGCCAGCGGTCGGCATTTCTGGGGTGGATGGTGAGAGGGCCATAGCACGGCTGGGGGCGCGGCCTCGTAGGTTCCAGGCAGTCGCAAGCTGAAAGCCCCTATGAGGCGGGCCGCAGCATCACACGAAAGTCCCCGACGCCAGCGTGGCTTGATTGCTCGCCGCTCACGCTCTCCAATGACCGGCTGATCGTCGGTCCGATGGAAGCTACCCGCTTAAGCCTCTCGGACGAGCGAGCCGCCTAGCACCAGCGCCGCAGAAATGACTTTTCTTCGGCTTTGCAGTTGGGCAAGTATCTCCGCGCTGGAGGCCGGGTCTTGGCTTACCCGACCGGCGCATCGCGTCTTTCTCGTCCTCACCTGATGATCAGATCCGCGAAGGCGTCGCGGGCATCCTGCCATCGATGTCCGTGAACCCGTACTCTTGCGCCAGTTCTGCAACCAGATGCAGTCGACCGCTCTTTTCCATGATCGCTGGATCGGCCGCCAAGCCCACCACAGCCCGCCCCGCGAACTCGGAGGACTCCCCGCTTTCCATGATCCGCTTGGCCAGTGGTGCAGGGACCCGGTCCGGCTGAACGAGGAACTTCTCGCTCTTGATAAAACCCGGCCAAATCACGACCGCGGCCACGTTGAAGGGCTTGAGGTCGTGAGCCATGTCCTTGGCCATTTTGTCGACGCCGGCCTTCTGCACTCCGAAGGGCACGTTGAAGGTGTAGCGCACAGCGCCGCCCGAGGAGGTATTGACGATCAGTCCTTTGCGGCGGGCAACCATCTTCGGCGCCGCGCAGCGGCTGGCAATGTAGTGCGAGCGCAGCCCCACGCGCAGCAGGTTTTCCCAAAGACCGTCTTCGAGCTCCCAGAAGGGCACGTTGACCGGCATGTGGGACGGGGCCGCAAACACGTTGTTCACCAGGATGTCGATCGCTGCGTTCTGTTCATCGTGCACACGCTCGAACACGCGCTTCACACTGGCGTCGTCGCCATGGTCGCAGACGATCGGGATGCATAGGCCGCCGCGCTGGGCGATTTCATCGGCGGTTTCCTGAAGGGACCCCGGCCAATTTGACGCGCCGGCCTCGAGCGTGCGCCCGGTCGCATAGACCAGCGCCCCGGCTTCACCGAGTGCCAGCGCGACGCCCTTGCCGACGCCTCGCGTTGCGCCCGTCACCACGGCCACCTGGCCCTCAAGCGGCCTGTTGCGATTCAGCATGCTTCATTTCTCCTTGATATCGATGGGATTCAGGGGCGGTGCCGCAGCGCGATCGGACACAGCCATGCGTCCGCGCCACTTGGACAGCAGCGGCAGCACGAACACGGCCCCGAGCATCACGGCGCCGTAGAGAACGCCCGTGAGCTCTTGCGACAGCTTTTCGGCGACGTCGGGTACGAAGGAGAGAAAGACCGCGGCCACAAAGGTACCCACGCTCGAGCTCGGACCAGCAAGCGCCACGCCGACCAGCAGGCTCAGCGAGAGGAAGATCGGGAAGCTGTCCGGAGAGACGAAGTGGGTCAGGCCCGTGTTGAGTGCGCCGGCCGCACCGACGGTGGCAGCACTGACCGCGAACGCGGTCGCTCGCCACTTGCGGACGTCGACGCCGACGGCCAGGGCGGCTGTCGGATGGTCGCGCAAGGTGATCCAGGCAAGACCCGCCGGGCCGTTGAGCAGTCGCCGCAGCACGCCGTAGATCAGTGCGGTCCAGGCAGCCGTCAGGAGCAGGTTCCACGCATCGGGTTGCAGGAACTCGATGCCGAAAGGTGCAGCCGGCGGGTCCAGGCTCAGCCCACTGACGCCGCCAGTCCAGGGCTCCAGCAGCGGATGCTTCAGAAGCTGCGGCAGCGCGACAGCGAGTGTGAAGGTGGCCAAGGCGAGATAGGGGCCCGCCAATCGGGTCGCTGGCAGACCGAAGAGGAAGCCGAAGAGTCCGCAGACTGCCATGGCCGCGGGCACGGTGACATAGAAAGGCAGCCACTGATGGGAGAGCAAGACGCCCGCGGTGTACGCGCCGACGGCAAAGAAGGCGCCGTGGCCCAGCGAGATTTGCCCGCTGGACCCGATCAGCAGTTGCAAGCCTTGCACGGCCAGCGCCAGGATCAGCACGCTCGACAGCTTGAAGGCCCAATAGCTCGGGAGCAGCGACGCGACTGCCACGCAGGCAATGGCGAGCACGGCCAGCCACGCCGTTGCCGGCGCAACAAGTAGGCGCAGGGGTCGCACGCTCGTCGTGGAAGAGATGTGGGTGGACTCAGACACGCTGAACCGCCTTTCCGCCGAGCAGGCCTTGGGGCCGCACGACAAGGATGGCAAACATCAAAACCAGCGCGATCGTGAGCTTGAGCTCATTGCCGGTCACGTAGGCACCCAGCAGGTTCTCGCCAATCCCCAGCACGAGACCTCCCAGGATGGCACCGGGCGGGCTGTCGACACCGCCCACGACCGCGGCGGCGAAGCCATAGATCATGATGCCGGCCATCATGTGCGGGCCGAGGAAAACCACCGGAGCGGCCAGCAGGCCCGCGACCGCTCCGATCGCGCCTGCGACGCCCCAGCCGATCATCAGCACCCGGCTCACGCTGACCCCTGACAGCGCGCTCGACAGCGGATTCAGGGCAGCTGCGCGCATTGCCAGGCCGAGGCGCGTGAAACGGAAGAAGGCACTCATCGCCAGCAGCACGGCAAGCGTGACCGCGACGGTACCGAGCGCGTGGCCTGACAACATGCCCTGGCCCAGCGGGCTCCAGGCCTCAAACGGACTCGCGAAGCTGTGGCTTTCATGGCCAAACAGCAGCCCGGCCGCGCTCTGGATGATGATCATCAGTGCCACGAAGACCGTTACGATCGACAGCAACGGCGCGTTATGCAGCGGCCGCAAGGCGACGCGTTCGACCAGGGCGCCGGCCACGAAACCGAAAGCAATGGCTGCAATGCCTGCGGCCCAGTACGGCACACCGGCCTCGAGCAAAGACCAGGCGATGTAGGTGGAGAACATCGCCATCTCGCCTTGCGCGAAATTCACGTGATGGGTCGCACGATAGATCATGACCAGGGCCAGCGCCAACATGGCGTAGATGCACCCGTTCACAAAACCCGCGACCACCTGTTGGACAAATTCCGTCATGTGTCTGTGTCTCCTTCTTCTTCTTCTCAGATGCCGAGATAGGCCTTCTTCACGCGCGGGTCGTCGCGCAGGGCCTGTGCGCTGCCGCTGATGGCAACGCTCCCTGCTTCCAGCACGTAGGCCGTGTGCGCCAGGTCGAGCGCAAGGCGGGCGTTTTGCTCGACGACGAGGATGCCCAGGCCGCTGTCACGGTTGATCTGGGCCAGCACCTCGAAGATCTGTCGAATTACCAGGGGGGCCAGGCCGAAGGACGGCTCATCGAGCATCAGCAAGCGGGGCTTGAGCATCAATGCGCGCGCGATTGCGACCATCTGCTGCTCGCCGCCGCTCAGCAGCCCGGCCGGCTTGCTGCGGTAGTCCGCAAGCCGCGGAAAGAGGGCATACATCCGCTCGATGTCGCGCCGCACATCGGCACCGCGTCGACGGGTTATCGCACCGACCAGCAGGTTTTCCTCGACCGTCAACTGCGTGAAGGTGCCGCGGCCGTCCGGCACATGGGCCACACCCAGGCGGGCGATGGCATCGCTGGTAAGACCCGCAATGGATTGGCCGTCCAGGAGGATCTGTCCGCGCGTGCTGACCAAGGCGTGGCTGATCGATCGCAGCAGCGTGGTCTTGCCGGCGCCATTCGCACCCAGCAGGGCGGTGATGCCCCCGTTGGCCACATCGAGATCGACCGACTTGAGCACGGGCGAAGCCTGGTACGCCGCGAAGAGGCCGCGGACCTGCAGCAGCGGGCCGCTCATGATTCACCTCCCAGGTAAGCGCGCACCACCTCGGGGTTGGCCGCCACGGCATCGGGCCGACCTTCAGCGATCTTTCGGCCGAACTCGAGCACCACGACTTGGTCAGACACGCGCATCACGAGGTTCATGTGATGCTCGATCAGCAGGACCGAGGTGCCCCGCTGGTTCCGGATCTCGAGGATCCAGCCGAGGAGCTCTTCCACCTCCTCGTGGTTGAGGCCCGCGGCCGGTTCGTCCAGCAGCAGCATCTGTGGCTTCATCGCGAGTGCGCGGGCCAGCTCCACGCGTTTGCGCGTGCCAAAGGACAGTTGGGCGACCGGGATGTCGGCCACCTCGCGCAGGCGGGCAAAGGCGAGCAGTTCGTCGACGCATGCGTCGACCTGCTCGCGGTCTTGGCGGCCTCGGCGATTGCGCATCAGCGCCGCGAAATGCCGACCACCGAACTGCAGGAAGCAGCCGGTCTCGACGTTCTTGCGCACTGTTTGACGATCGAACAGGGCGACGTTCTGGAAGGTGCGAGCAATGCCGAGGGCGGGCACTTCGTGCGCGCGGACCGTTCGCAGGTCGCGCTCGGCAAAGTGGATCGCACCTTCATTTGGCTCGTAGAGACGGCTCAGGCAGTTGAACAAGGTGGTCTTGCCGGCGCCGTTCGGACCGATGACGCCGCAGATCACGCCGCGGCCGACCGAAAACGAAACGTCGGACAACGCGCGGATGCCGCCGAAGCGCAAGCCCAGGCCATCGATGCGTAGCAGCGGCGCGGCGCGCGCTGGGTCCCGCCCGCGGGCAGCGGGAGACGAAGAATGCAGCGCGCTCATCAGACCACCGGGAGCCAGCGGGCGCCGTCGAAGCGCTGCAGGCGAAGCTGCTGCACGATGCGGTAGTCGGTGGGCGAGGAGTTCACCGTGATGCCCGGCACCAGCGCGGGCAGCGCCACATTCTTGAGTGAGGTGGCTTCCTTGAGGATGCGTTCGGCGCTCAGGTCGTCGCCGCAGCGCCTGAGCACCTCTGTCATCAGGAACCCCATGCTGTAGCCCACGAGATTGAGCTGCTCGGTGGTGTCACCCTCGGGGTAGTATTTCTTCATGAACGCGAGCCAGTCCTTGTAGGCCGCGTCATTCACCCATTCGGCATCGCCGGCGGATTTGCTCGGCGTGGCGGATACGAGGCCGGTGGACTTGTCCAGGCCTGCGACCCGCAGCACCGTGGCGATGAAATTGCTGGTGATGGGAATGATGTGTAGCGGCTTCCAGGGCAACTCGCTGACCTTGCGGATTGCTTGGATGGTGAACTTGGGGCTCGTGATATCCATGAAGACGTCGGCGCCCGTGGCCGCGAGGCTGATGATCTGTGAATCGATCGTGGGAGCCGTCACCTCGTAGCCCGTGGCCATCACAACCTGGATCTGGCTGCCCAGCGTTTGCAACTGTCGCTTGAACGCGGCCAGGTACTCCTTGCCGAAATCGTCGTTCTGGTAGAGCACCGCGACCTTGGCGCTTGGCTTGGTCTTGTGGATGTACTCGGCGTAGACCGAAGCCTCGGTCGAAAACGTCGGCAAACCCGGCACCGTCCAGGGAAAGTTCTTCGGGTCCGCAAAGCGATCGCTGCCGGCGTAGACGAAAAGCTGAGGGACCTTCTTGCCGTTGAGGTACTTCTGGACCGCCACGTTCTGCGCCGTGCCCATGCTGGCGAACATGGCCTTGACGCCCTCGCGCTCGACGAGGTTGCGTGTCTGCTCCACGGCCTTGGCGGGGTTGTAGGCGTCGTCCAGCGACAGCAGCGTGACGCTGCGCCCGTTGATGCCCCCGTTGTCGTTGAGCATCTTGAAGTAGCGCGCCTGCACCTTTCCGATCGCGCTCAGCGCTGACAAAGGGCCGCTGTAAGGCATCGTCTGCCCGAGTCGGATCTCTCCCTTGAAGCTCGGCTGGGGTTGAGCCAGCACGCGATCGAAGGAGAGCGTCAAGGGCGCCAGCGATGCCTTCAGCAGGCTGCGGCGCGATATCGGGAGCTTGGGGACATTCATCGTGGTTCCAGTTCACTGAGACAAGTGCCGCGCTCGGCGCGCGCAGTGGGGCACGTTTGCCCAACTACTTTCTGCCCAATGATTATCTTCCTGGCAAGATAAACGTCACTAGCGTAAACCCTGTCGTAGCGCTACATGGCGGCTATCAGTCGCCGGAAGCATTCATCCATCTGCCGTAGTTCCGCTCGGCTGACTCCACTGGCCTTGACGATGCCTTCCAGTGATTGCGCAATGCGAGTCATCGCGGTGTCGGCAACGGCTTGGCCGCGCTTGGTGAGCTTCACCAACTCGGAGCGACGGTCTTCCGCCGCTGCGGCGCGTGCAATGAGCTTCTGAGCGCGCAGGCTGTCAAGCCGCTTGGTGATCGCTCCCGATGTGACGAGCAGTTCCTTGTACAGATCGGTCGGCCGCATGGCGTTGTCGGCACCGTTGCGCCGCAGGGCCAAGAGCACGTGCAGATCGCCGACGGTGGTGTCGGCCTGCTTGGCGATCTCCTGCACGCGTCGCTCGTGCAGGTAGTGCGCATGCTCGAGCCGCAAGAAGAAGCCGGCGAGCCAGAAGTCAACGTCGGGGCGCTCGTGAGCCCAGGCCAGCGAGATGGCATCGAGGCGTTGAGGTTTGAGCGCGTTCGCAGCCTTTGCCTCCTTGGCCGCTAGCTCGCTCTGGAGTGCGTCGCTTGGGCTGTCCGCGCTCGTCGGTTCACTGGCGGCCCACTGCAGCAGCGCCTGGATCGCCGCTTCGTAGCTCAGGCCTTGGTCGCCGGCCCCGTGCTCGCCATGGCTGGGCCCGAGCTTTGTCTGCTTGTATTTGCCCTCTCCAATGAACACTCGGCCGTACCAGACGGCACCGCGGCTGCCCTTGTAGTAGCCGAGGTGCACTCGTGGCGAATGGATGTGCCAGTAGGGCTTGCCGCGCGGAGCCAGCGCTCGCCGGGATTGCGTGGACGAGAGGTCGATTGATGCGAAGGGCTGGGCCATGGTGATTCTGGTTTTGTCCAATTTAGTCTACCCAATTTACCCAATATCAATCTTGCGGCGACGTCTTCCTGGTCCGAAGAGAAGCTCGTAAACCGCTCTTTGCCCAATTTGCCTAACACCTTTTCGAAGAATTCAGTAGTGAAAACCCGCTAATAGATTGACCATATGTCTTCCAAAGAAGATAGTTGGACATCTTTTACCCAACCACCTACAACTGAACAGGTGCACCCATGACCACCAAGGAAGACAACGAACTTCTCACCCGCATCGAGGGCGACGCTCCAATGGGGCAGATGCTGCGGCAGCTTTACTGGATACCCGCGGTGCTGAGTTCGCGCCTCGAAGCGGGCGGGGCGCCGGTTCGGGTGAAGTTGTTCGGCCACCGCTATGTCGCCTATCGCACGCATGACGGTCGGGTGGGTTTCCTGAATGAAGCCTGCCCGCACCGCGGCGTCTCGCTCGCCCTTGCGCGCAACGAAGACAATGCACTGCGCTGCATCTTCCACGGGTGGAAGATCTGTGTATCTGGCGAAGTGCTCGAAGTGCCTAACGAGGCGGCCAATCCAGAGTGCTTCCGCAAGACGATCAACGTCAAGCACTACCCGGCTGTCGAAGGCGCGGGTCTGGTCTGGGTCTGGTTGGGCGAGGGCGAGGCGCCCGCGGCGCCCAACTTCGAGTGGATGGGACTTGGCCCGGAACAGGCCTACTCGTGCGGCCTCGAGCTCAACTCGAACTGGCTGCAGGGTGTGGAGGCGACGATCGACTCCTCACACATCGCACTGCTGCACCAGAGCCATCTGGAAAACTCGAAGATGGACATGGCCGCGGCGCGAGTGAACAACGCCGTGCGTTACAAGTTCGAGGACACAGCCTACGGCTATCGCGCAGCCGCGCTGCGGGAAGCGCCTGACGGCCAGTGCGTGGCACGGGTGACAGAGTTCGTTATGCCTTACTACGGCCTGATTCCACCGATCAACACGGGCGACGACCAGGATCGCACGGTCATCATCGCCGTACCCGTCGATGACACGCACCTGATCCAGTGGTACATCTACTACAACACGAAGCGTCCGACGGATTCGATGAAACGCGCGCAACGCGCGAACACCTGGCCGATGGCCGGCGGTGTCTGCCATGATCCCGACCGCGCTTGGGGGCAGAACCGCCAGCTGATGAAGCACGGCAACCACACGGGCTTCAACGAGATCGTCGTCGAGGACTTTGTCACCCAGGTCAGCATGGGTCCGATCGTCGACCGCTCGGAGGAATACCTTTGCTCCGCGGACCAGGCCATCATTCGCCTGCGCCGCCACCTGCTGCAATCCGTCAGGAAGTTCATGGCAAATGAGACGCCGCCCAGCGCGATGCCTGAAGGCCGCGACTATGCCGGAATCACCGCGACTGGTGGCCGAATGAGGTCGATCGAAGACGACTGGCGCACCTTGCCGCGTTGAGGGAGAGCCGTCCATGGAACACGGTGCTTCGAAGCAATGGGTGCGCGCGTGCGCGGCGTCTGAAGTGAAGAAGGGGGAACCCAAGGGCGTGAAGCTCGCAGGTATCCCGATCGCGCTTTATCGGCTGGACGACGGCATCCACGCCACGCATGACGTGTGCACGCACGCCTATGCGCTGCTCTCCGATGGCTATATCGAGGGGGAGGCAGTCGAGTGTCCCCTGCATGGGGCCATGTTCGACATCCGCAGCGGGAAGTGTCTGGCGGTGGCCAATGTTGACTTGGCCACTTATGCAGTGCGCGTCGAGGACGATGCACTCCTGGTGGAAATCCCACAGGGTGTGGCCCAGCCATGACGCCCCTTGGGTCGACATCGGTGTTGCCGTCTGCTGCGGTCGGCTCGCCTGACGCGCGCCTCGTTATCGTGGGGGGCGGCCAAGCGGCAGGGGCGGCATTGAAAACCCTGCGCCAGCTTGACTACATGGGTTCCATCGTTCTCGTGAGCGACGAAGCCTTTGCGCCCTATGAGCGCCCTCCCCGTCCAAGGAGTACCTCTGGGGCATGGGGCAAGACTTGCGCGCGGTCGCGCCAGATGAGCGGTCAAACGAACAGCTGCGGCTGGACCGTCGGGTTGTCTCGGGCGATGTGGCCTCGAGGACGCTGTTTTGTAGCGATGGCTCGACTCTGTCCTACAGCGCGTTGCTGCTGGCCACGGGCGGAGTCCCTCGGCGGTTGCGGGTGCCAGGCGCGGAGCTGGGTGGCGTTCATGCTTTGCGCAGTGCGGGCGACGCGCTGTCGCTGCGTCGTTCGATCGAACGCTGCAGACAGGAGCGGCGCACCTTGTTGATTGTGGGCGGAAAGCTGGATCGGCTTGGAGGTCGCGGCCGGGGCGCAGGCGGCCGGACTCGACGTGACGCTGGTGGAGCAAGGCGGACGGTTGTGCAGCCGCACGCTGCCCATTGCGGCAGCAGACTGGCTGCGGCGGTTTCATGTGTCGCGCGGCGTCGACGTGCGGCTAGGCTGCTCGGTACTTCGCCTCGACGGCGACGCTGACGTTCGTAGCGCGCAGTTGTCGGACGGCAGCGCTTTGCCGGTCGGCGCGGTGGTGGTTGGCATTGGCATCGATCCCAGCACGTCGCTGGCCGAGCAAATGGGGCTGCAGGTACGTTCGGGAATCGTGGTGGATCGAAATTGTCGAACCTCGGTGCCCGAGATCTTTGCGGCCGGAGATGTGGCCGAGCACGTCTGCCCTTGGCACCGTGTGCCCGTGCGTATCGAGACCTGGGACAACGCCAATCGCCAGGGAGCGATCGCGGCCAGGCAGATCGCCGGAAGTGGGGCCGCTCTACATCTCGTGAAGCCGGTCCAGGCGCTGGGCGATGACCTGCAGGGCCCTTTAGAAGGCGCTTCGGACAGGTCCTGCACAGCGCCACCTTGGTTCTGGTCGGATCAGTACGGCGTGAACCTCCAGGTGATTGGCGCTCCACTGTGCGGCGACACGGTCCTGGCGGGCGCAGGTGGCAACGCGACAGTGGATTCGCCACTGTTCATCTACCTGCGCGGCGATGCGGTGATCGGTGCCGTAGGAATCAACCGACCACGCGAGATGCGCCGCCTGCGAAAGCTGCTGGCGGAGCGTCCCGACCTGCAGCGTGATGCATTGATCGCCGAGGGCTTCGATGTCGCACATGCCGAGCCGGCCCTCTGCTCTTGAAACCATGAAGGAAAAGACCATGAATAGAAATCGATCGATCCGAGACGGTGCAGCCGGATTCTTCAGCGCGTTTGCACTGTCTTTCGCTGCGCGAGGCCCTGCTGCGTGGAGGCACCTGAATGCTCGCCAGCAGCTCGCCACCGCCGTGGCCATGGCGTCGCTGATACTCGCCGCGGGATGGGCAACGATGCCGAACGCAGGGAAGAGCGAGACCATCGAGTGGTTCGAGGACCTATGCAGTGCCGTGAAAAGGCCGATGTTCTCGTCATCTGCCTCGCAGACCGATGCATCAGGTGCCGCACGGCCTGCTACCGTCCCGAAGGTGATCTCGTGCGAGCCGTTGCCCAATGTGCCCGGTAAGTCCGTCACGACGTTGATGGTGGATTTCCCGCCGTTGGCCTATTCACCGGCGCACCGGCATCCAGGCTCCGTCACGGCAATCATCCTGGAGGGCACGATCCGGTCTCAGCTCGCAGGCACGCCACCAGGCGACTATCACTTCGGGCAGACGTTTTTTGAGCCGCCGGGCACGCTGCACATATTCGCGGAGAACCCGGACCCGGTGCGTCACGCAAAGTTGGTCGCGGTGTTTGTGACAGACGAGAACTGTGGCCCGCTGGTGCTGCCGCCCTGAGCGGTGCGCGGAAGGATCTAATCGTGTATCTAGACGGTCCGAGGGAGGTAGACTGAATGAATTCGAATCTGCAAGTTCGATCGGTGGAGGTCGGGGATTTCGATCGCTGGCGGGTACTGTGGAGGGGATACCAGGAGTTCTATAAGGTTAGCTTCACCGACGCTCAAGTCCTTAGGACATGGACGCAACTGCATGACGCGGCGCAGCCTGTGCACGGTGCGGTAGCGCAGGTGGACGAACGTGTTGTTGGTCTGGTGCACTATCTCTACCATCCTTCGACTTGGACGGACGGGGACTACTGCTACCTCCAGGATCTCTTCGTCGATCCGGTCATGCGGTGTCATGGCATCGCCGAGAAACTGATTCGGCATGTCTATGAGCAGGCGCAGAACCATCAGGCGGTGCGTGTGTATTGGCTCACACTCGAGAGCAATGCGCCGGCGATGCGGCTGTACGACCGCATAGCAGAGCGCTCAGGATTTGTTCAGTACCGTCATCGATTGATCCGCTCAAGATCGACCTAACCTTCGAACTCACTCCCTTCCTCCGGATTCAAAGCAGTGACCTGACACGTCAGGCGGCTGCCTGGTCGGCGTTCGGCCGCAACGCCGTCGAGCATATCTTTCTCCATGTCGTCCGGAGGTGGAGCAGGTCGACAAAGGCGTCGTCGACGTAGACATGGCAGGTGGCGCAGGAGCAGCGACCGCAGCATTCGGCGTCGATGCCGTGGACATTGCCTCGGATCGCCTCTTCCAACACGCTCGAGCCAAGCTACGCCTCGATGTCGCGCGTGCTGCCGTCTTTCTGGATGGCGTGGATGGCGGGCATGGCGTGACTCAGAACAAGTCGGAGTACTTGCGGTGTTCTCACTCGCTGACTTCGAGGTTGAAGCGTTTGATCTCGGCTTCCTTGATGCGGCAGAGCTAGTCGATGAAGCCTGTCCCCAGCTGTGCCTTGAGCATCTCGTAGGCTCACAGGCGGGCCAGCACTTCCGGCAGTAAACGCGGAAGAGAGTCGGCGGGAGGTCGAAAGGCGCGTCGGCAGACGGTCCCGGGTCGATATTGCAACGTATGCTATCCAGCTCAGTGAACAGCTTCGACGCGAGGTACAAATACCGGTTGGCCGTGGGCTCGCCGACGCGTTCCCGATGCGGGTCGCGTTCTGCCCCGCGCCGCGAAGGACCCGCAGCATGCCGCCTCGGTTGTCCCGTGCCCAGTTCGCGCGATCGGACGCGAGTGAAAAAGGGACGGTAGCGTCGAGAGCCTTTGATCGTGGAACTCGCGAGTACCGCGGCGTCGCATGCGTGTTCTTTGAGGCCGCCCAGATATCCCGGGCCGAGCTGACTGAGATCTTCACCGACCACCAAGGGCATGAAGGCGTTCACGCCATCGCTCATGCGCCGCGGCGACTGGTGCAGGTGTCAGCCACTAGACATCACGTTTGGAAATGCGCGCGCGGCACATGACGGTGGCGTGGTAGCCGGCGCACTGGCAGAGTTGCTTGATGGCGCTGCGTAGCAGCACCAGGCGTCGGCGGGCAGTACTGGGCCTTCCGTCTTGTCGAACGAATGCATTCCCAACCAAACCGCGTGCTGGTGCAGCTTCGAGATCTGATCATCGATTCGGGTGACGGCACGACGTGGCGCGTGGCGTTGGGCCTGCTGCGCCACGTCGTGGACATCTGAGTCGCTCCGTCAAGGGGGTGATGAGGTCGCGTTTACGTCGTCCTGGCGACTTTATTGCCGAGACCGGGCGATCCGATCTCTCGCTCCCTGACCATGAGTCTGTATGGTCGCCTACTTGATCAAGCTGCACGTGGGGCTCTCCACGCGGAAGAGGCGTCGCTGGCCCGCGCACGATGCCGCGCGTCGCGCCCATCGCGCGGACTTGCGCCGGCGTCTAGCAATACTGCGTCACCCCGGACGATTCCAGCGCAAGAAGAACGACGTACCCAAACAGAATCTCTAGGGAAGGCTCGCAGCAAAGCGTGAACCGGAGTGGAAGAGGCGGTGGAGCATGGAGCGCATCCACATGTTCCCAGGCTCGCGGTGGTAACGCTCGTGCCAGTACTGGGCGATCTCGAACTTGGGAAGCCGCACGGGCGGCTTGACCAGTTCGAGGTCGAGTTCGCGCGCCAGGACGGCAGCGAGTGGGGAGGGCAGTGTCACGAGCGCGTCCGTCTGCTTGGCCGCTAGCACAGCGGCGGTGAAGCCGGGCACCCGGATGGCGATGTTGTTCTGGGGAATGACTGCCTCAAGGGCCTCCTGCGCCATCTGCATCGCATGGCCCGTGCGCTCCGCGGCCACCAGCACATGTCGCTCGGCGGTGAACTCGGCCGTCGAAGGTGTCGTCGACAGCCGGGGGTGTCCACGACGCATCACGCTCATGTATGTAGCGTTGAACAGGATCTGGCGGCGGATCCCCTGCGTCAGCAGCGGGTAGGAGCCGATGGCGATGTCCGCCTTGCCGGTCTGCAGCCAACCATGGAGGTGCTCGGCTTCCAATGGCATAGCACTCACGTGCACATTTGGTGCCTCGGACTCCAATGCCCGCACGATGGGCGGGAGCATCACCACGATCGCGGCATCCACCGCGAGGAAGCTGAAGTTGCGGTTGGACACGTGAGGAGCGAAGGGCACCTGGTCCACATGCAGGGATTGCACCCCATCGAGGATTGCCCGCACGGCGGGTGCCATCCCGAGTGCCTTGGGTGTCGGCTCCATCTGCAATCCGACGCGAATGAACAAGGGGTCGTCGAAGTAGCAGCGAAGCTTGCTCAGCGCCTTGCTTAGCGCGGGCTGGCTGGTGTTGAGCACCATCGAGCTGCGAGTGACGCTGCGCTCGCGCAGCAGCACATCCATCACTCGCAACTGGTTCAGATCGAGGCCTTCTGTATGTTCGCGGGGCATGGTGGTCATGTCTTCAACCTCATAGTGGCGATCCGTTGCGCAGATTAGAGTTGAAGCTGGTTTTTCGCAATCCGGGCGACTACGCCTTTCGCCATCGGCTGTGCACGAACAGCGCGCATACGATGCCCTGGCCATGGCTCTGTCGCAAGAGCGATGCCATACGTGCCTGAAAGTCCATGACGCAGCGGAATACTGCGAATGCTTTTTCGCCAATGTCCTTTGTTGCCCTGCAAACCTAATGTCCGGGCTCCCACTACGAGGAGCTAGAGCATGGGCGCATTCGAAACGGCTAGCGGCAAGCACGTCGGTCCAGATTCCGCGGGGCATTCCACATCAACGCAGACTTCTTCGAGCGCACGCGCGCCGGGTAGGCGATGGCTGTCCGTCGCAGTCTTCCTGCTGGCCAGTCCTGCGTTCGCCACGGAAGGTGGTGGCAACTCCTACCCGATGGGCGTAGAGACGAACTTCAACGGTGTCATGCTCACCGAGGGCGCGCATTGGTTCGTCTACTACTCGCACTACGGCGCGACTCACTCGAAGAACAACGCCGGCGAAGACAACCCGCAACTCGCGCGGTTTCGTCTTGCTGTGAACACGGTCGCGCCGCGCCTGTCCTATGTCTGGCCTGGTGCACGCCTGTTCGGAGCCAAGATCGAGACTCGCGTCGTGCAAGCGATCGTGGCCAGCGATCTCGAGGCTGCTGTTGCGCGACCCGACGCCCAGGTCCCGCTGAACCGCGGCGGCAACCGAACAGGCCTGGCCGACATGGCACTGTCGCCGGTCATCCTGGGGTGGCATTCCGAGACCTTCCATCAGACCACCGGCGTCGATCTGCACCTGAAAACCGGTACCTACGATGTGTCGGAGCGGGTCAACACGGGGCGCAACTATGCGCAGGCCGCGGTGTTCTATGCCTTTACTTGGTTCCCGGCAACTGGCTTCGACCTCAACGCGAAGCTTCGCTACGCCACGAACCAGCGCAACAAGGCTACGGACTACCGCTCTGGCAACGAGGCGAGCATCGAGTTCAGCGGTGGCTATCGCGTCAACCCCCAGTTGGTGGTCGGCTTCAATGGCTATGTCTATCGACAGACGACGGACGACGAGCAGGCCGGAAGGGTCGCGAGCGGCAATGGCAACCGTGGACGCGTCAACTCGTTCGGGCCCTACCTCACCTACAACCTGACTCCCCGTCTGGCGCTGGTCGCGAAGCTCCAGCAGGAGTTCGGCGCACGCAACAAGCCTGAAGGCATGCGCCTGTGGCTGCAGGCGCGGATGCCGCTCTAGTCGTCTACCTCGTCAGCTTTTTTCGTCGGGACCCAAGCGGTCCCGTGCCCTGTAACTCGACAAGGACGCTGCAATGAACAACACCACCTCTGGATCGCCCGCACCGTATGTCATCGATGTTGATGAGGCGATCGACGCATCACGCAGCAGTCCGTTGTTGCTTGCCATCGTCGCCCTGTGCGCGCTGGTCGCGCTGCTCGATGGCTTCGATACGCTCGCCATCACCTACGCCGCGCCCGTCATCGCACGCGCATGGCAACTGCCGCGCGAGGCATTTGGACCAATCTTTGCGGCGCACTATGCCGGGGCGGCCGCTGGCGCAGCGCTTTTTGGCCTCATGGCGGACCGCGTCGGGCGCCGGCCGGCCATTCTCTGGGCGACCGCGACGATCGCCGTCTTCGCCTTGCTCACGCCGCTGGCCGGCGGCTTCAGCTCGCTGTTCGTGCTTCGCGCCCTCACGGGCGTTGGACTGGGTGGTGCTCTCTCCAACGTCATCGCGATGGTGTCGGAGTTCGCGCCAAGGCGCTGGCGCGCGACGATGGTCAGTGTCATGTACGCCGCCTTTCCGCTTGGGGGCGTCCTCGGCGGCCCGCTCTCCACGTACCTTCTGGCGAGCCATGGTTGGGAGGCGGTGTTCATTGCCGGTGGCATCGCGCCGATGCTGCTGCTGGTGTTGCTGTGCGCAGCCCTGCCGGAGTCCGTCCGCTTCCTGGTCGCGCGTGGCGCGGATCCGAAAGCCATCGCGCGGACCTTGCAGCGGCTTAACCCGGAATTGAACGTCGCGCATGCCGAGCGGTTCGTGTTGGCAGAGCACGTTGCCAAGGACGCCGGCACACTGCGCCGCATCTTCGGTGGTGAGCATCTGCGGACCAGCGTGCTGCTCGGCGCGGCCTCGTTCTTGAACCAGCTGGTGATCGTCTACATCATCACCTGGCTGCCCACGCTCCTGGTGGCCGGAGGCTTCGGACTTGGCGATGCCATCCTGGTGTCCTCGACGTTCTCCCTGGGCGGCATCGTTGGCTCATTGGTGCTTGCGCGTGTCGTTGATCGGGTGCAGTCGTGGTGGCCCCTGACCGCGGCATTCCTGCTCGCCGCCGCAGCCATTGCCACGGTCGGTCTCGCACCTGCCAATCGGCTCATGCTCTTCACGGTGGTCGGTCTGGCCGGCGGATTCATCGTCGGCGCGCAAGTCAATCTCAGCGCCTACTGCGCGACGGTCTATCCGACGGATGTGCGCTCGACCGGCCTGGGCGTGATCATCGGGCTCGGGCGCGGCGGAGCCATCTGTGGCGCACTCATGGGCACGGCGTTCGTGGCGGCAGGCCTTTCACTGCAACTGCAGTACGTGCTCAGTGGCTTTGCGTCTCTTGGCATCGCGCTGCTGTTGCATACCGCGCGCAGAACCGGCGCTGCGCCGGCTTCTCCCGAACTCGGAACTAAGCGCTCGGACGTAGTTGCAACGCTGGCGGTGCAGGGCACGCCTGCCTCCAGGTCACTCGGGGAATAGTGTGTATGCCTTCGCGAGGCATGTTCATCAACAGATGCGGCGCGTAAAGTTTTCCTTACTCGCCGAACCCCGCTATCCACGACGGAACTGGAGTGCAACGATGAACGCAGAGAACATGAATGAGAAAGCAGCTGCCATCCTGGCGGCGTCCAAAGGAACGGGTGCGCCTGATGCGCTCGATGACCTCCTGGAGCCCGGCATCTCGGTTGCCGAATTCCGCGATGCACTGGCAAGAGCTGTGACCGCCGTGACGGTGGTGACGACGGATGGCCCTGGCGGCATGGCAGGCGTGACCTGCTCGGCCGTCGCCTCCGTGTGCGACACGCCGCCCACGGTGCTGGTCTGCATGAACAGACGAAGCTACGTGAACAGCGTCATCAAGCAGAACGACGTGCTTTGCGTTAACTGGCTGAGTTCGCAGCAACGATCCACTTCGGACATGTTCGCCGGCGTGGGAAAGCTGTCGATGCCCGAACGCTTCGGCTCGGGCCGGTGGCACACGCTGGCCACTGGCTCGCCTTGCAGCGAGGACGCCACGATCGCGCTGGACTGCCGCGTCATCGAGTCCATGGAAGTCGGAACGCACAGCGTCTTCCTGGCACGCGTGCTGGCAAGCAAGACGCATGAAGAAGAGCACCGTGAGCCGCTTGTCTACTGCAGGCGAAGCTATGCAACCACCCGGCCGACTGCTCATTGAGCGGAAGGCGACATCTCCCCAACCATTGTCAAAAGGAAATACCCATGCTCCGCACAGGTCAGCAATATCTCGACTCACTCGACGACGGTCGGGTCGTCTGGGTCGGCAACGAGAAGATCGACAACGTCGCCACTCATCCGAAGACTCGAGACTATGCCCGCAGGCACGCAGAGTTCTATGACCTGCACCATCGGTCGGACCTGCAGGACATCATGACGTTCGTGGACGACGACGGCGAGCGTCGCTCGATGATGTGGTTCAACCATCGTACGAAGGAAGACCTCAAGCGCAAGCGCCGTTACCACGAGTTCGTGATGCGCGAGATGGCCGGCGCATCGTTTCCGCGCACGCCCGACGTCAACAACTACGTGCTCACGACCTACACGGACGATCCCATGCCCTGGCAGAAGCAGTCGGTGGGCACCGAGGGGCAGGAGCTTGCACGCAACATCGTGGACTTCTGGCAGTCGGTGCGCGACAAGGACCACAACTGCGCGCCCAACTTCGTTGACCCGCAGATGGACCGTTCCACGCCGGAAGCGCAAGCCCGCTCGCCGGCCTTGCGCGTCATCGAGCGCAACGACAAGGGCATCGTCGTGGACGGCGTGAAGGCAGTCTCCACTGGCACCGCGTTTGCCGACTGGGTGCACATCGGCGTCTTCTTCCGCCCAGGCATACCGGGAGACCAGATCATCTTCGCGGCAGTGCCCCTGGCCACCAAGGGCGTGTCGGTGGTCTGCCGCGAGAGCCTGGTCAAGGAAGACCGTGTCGAGCATCCTCTTGCATCGCAGGGCGACGAACTCGACGGCATGACTGTCTTCGATAAGGTCTTCATCCCCTGGTCGCACGTCTTCCACCTCGGCAATCCCGAACACGCGAAGCTCTACCCTCAGCGCGTCTTCGACTGGCTGCACTACCACGCGCTCGTGCGCCAGATGGTTCGCTCCGAACTCATGGCCGGCCTGGCCGTGCTGATCACCGAGCACATCGGAACCAGCAAGATTCCGGCCGTGCAGACGCGGGTTGCCAAGCTCATCGGGTTCCATCAGGCCATGCTTGCCCACGTGATCGCCAGCGAGGAGCTCGGCTTCCACACTCCAGGCGGACTGTACAAGCCCAACATCCTGATCTACGACTTCGGGCGAGCCCTGTACCTGGAGAACTTCTCCCACATGATCTACGAGCTCGTGGACCTGTCCGGGCGCAGCGCGCTGCTGTTCGCAACGGAGGACCAGTGGGAGGACTCGAAGCTCAACACTGTCTTCGAGAAGATGAACAGCGGTCCCGTGGGCCGACCCAAGGACCGACTCAAGATCGGCCGTGTGATCCGCGATCTGTTCCTCACGGACTGGGGCAGCCGCCTGTTCGTCTTCGAGAACTTCAACGGCACGCCGCTGCAGAGCATCCGGATGCTCACGATGCAGCGCGCGGAGTTCTCCGGCTCCGGCAGCTACGGCAAGCTGGCTCGGCGGGTCTGTGGCATCGACTCCGTCGTCGACGACGAAACCGAGTACAAAGCCACGGCTGACTATGCCAAGGCAATGGACGCTGCCCGCCACCAAGAGCAGCTCTCGCTCAGCGGGACCATGGCCATCTGATCGGCGCGAGCATGCGCAGCATCGCTTCGCGACCATGAAGCTCATCGACGAAGCCGATCTCCAGGGTCTCGGGGCGCTGCCGCCTCGGGGCCTTGAGCGCGGCGCTGCCGTGACGATCGGCATGTTCGACGGCGTGCACCGGGGCCATCGCCACGTGCTGGCTACGCTCAGGGCGCACGGCGATCGCCTGGGCGTGCCCACCGCGCTGGTGACATTCGATCCCCATCCGCGTGCCTTGCTCAGGGGCAGTGCGCATGCGCCGCGCTTGATCAGCAGCCTCTCGGACCGGCTGCAGCTGCTGGCGCTCACAGGCGCGGTGGACTTCGCGATGGTCCTGCGCTTCGATGGCGCGCGCGCAGCTCAGTCGGCACGGGAATTCACCGAAGGTACTTTGCTTCGGCAACTGCGCATGAAGCATCTGGTGGTCGGCGAGAACTTCGCATGCGGCCAAGGCAGGCAAGGCACCGTCGGGTTCCTTGCCCAGCTTGGCGCCTCGAGCGGGTTCACCGTCGATCCCGTGCCGTTGGCGACTGTCCCCGCGTCGTGCGTGCCCTCGCAGCATCCTCCCGTGCGCAGTTCGTCGACGGAGGCGCGGCGCCTGATCGCGCTTGGCGATCTGGCTGGCGCGCGTGCGGTGCTCGAACGCGCGCATGAGCTGAGCTGCACGGTGAGCCGCTGCGCGATGGGCGTCGACCGATCGCGCGTCATCGAGGTCAAGCTGCCTCCAACCATGTGTGCCCCGGCCGCGGCTGACTACGTCGGCGAGGTCCGAGCCACTGGATCTGGCGCGGCCTGGACCCCGGCGCTGCTGCGGGTGGGGCGGCAGGGGCAGGATACCGTGCACTTGGTGCCAGTCGACTCGATCGAAGCCCGGGCGGGCGAGCAGCTGCGCCTGCGTTTTTTGGATCGCGTCGCCCGCCACGATGCACACCCCGACAGGACCTACTTATGAAAGAGTTCATCCACACGAACCACGCCCAGCGTGTCATCTTCGGCAGCGGCACGGCTGCAAGAATCGGCGACGAGATCGACGCGATGGGTGCGAGCCGAGCCTTGTTGCTGTGCACGGACGGTCAGAAGGAGCCCGTGCAACGCCTGGCCGAGGCGCTCGGCACACGTTGTGCAGGCGTATTCGCCGGGGCGGCGATGCATGTGCCCGTCGAGGTGGCACGGGAAGCTCGGATGGCGGCGGGCGACCTTGGTGCCGATTGCGCCGTGGCGTTCGGTGGCGGCTCGACCATCGGGCTTGGCAAGGCCATCGCGTTGGAGACCAGCTTGCCCATTCTGGCGGTTCCCACGACCTACTCGGGATCCGAGATGACCAGCATCTTCGGACTGACGGAGGCCGGCATCAAGCGCACCGGGCTCGACCCGCGCGTGCGGCCGCGGACCGTCATCTACGACGTGGATCTGACGCAATCGCTGCCGCTGGATCTGAGCGTGTCCAGTGGCTTGAATGCCATCGCACATGCGGCCGAGAGTCTGTACGCCCGGGATGGGAGTCCTGTCATCTCCTTGTTGGCCCAGGAGGGTATCCGAGCGATGGGCGCCGCGCTTCCCCTGCTCCGAGACAGCCGCGAGGGCTCGACCTCAGGGCGTGCCGAGGCGTTGTATGGTGCCTGGCTTTGCGGCACCGTGCTCGGCAGCGTGACGATGTCCTTGCATCACAAGCTGTGCCATACCCTTGGAGGCAGCTTCAACCTGCCGCATGCGCAGACGCACGCGATCGTGCTGCCGCACGCCCTGGCTTACAACGCATCCGCGGTCCCTGAGGCAATGATGCCAATCGCCTCGGCACTCGGCGCGAAGGATGCGGCGCAGGGTGTCTACGAGCTCGTCAGACGCGTTGGTGCTCCATTGGCCCTCAAGGACATCGGCATGCGAGAGGCCGATCTGGACGTCGCGTGCGACCTGGCGATGAGCACGCCATACCCGAATCCCCGCAAGCTCGAGGCGCGTGCCATACGCGGGTTGCTCCAGGACGCCTTCGACGGCGTTCGGCCAGCAGCCATGCCATCGAGCCAGTAGTCGGCCCACACTCAACTGATCCAAGGAGACACCATGCGCGACGTTAATCAGCATTCCATCACCGCTGCCGTCATCGACCGTCTGGCCGATACGCCGGATCCTCGCCTGAAACTGGTGCTGACGCGACTGGTCGAACACCTACATGCATTTGCCCGGGAGGTCGAGTTGACCGAAGCCGAGTGGACGAAGGGCATCGAGTTCCTTACGAGGACTGGCCAGATGTGCGACGACAAGCGCCAGGAATTTATATTGCTGAGCGACACCCTGGGCCTGTCGATGCTGACGGTGGCCATGAACCACGACAAGCCGCTTGGATGTACAGAAGCGACGGTGTTCGGTCCGTTTCATGTCGAGGGTGCGCCGCGCTACGACAACGGGGCCGACATTGCCAACGGTGCCGCGGGCGACCCTTGCGAGGTCAGTGGCACGGTGCGCGGGGTAGATGGTGAACCCGTGCCGAACGCGGTCCTCGACGTGTGGCAGGCCGATGCCACCGGGCATTACGACGTCCAGTACGAAGGGCTGGATGGGCCGCAGAACCGGGGCGTGCTGCGCAGCGATTCGCAAGGTCGATTTCGCTTTCGCACAGTCGCAGCCGTTGCCTATCCCATTCCCGTGGATGGGCCAGTGGGGGAGATGTTGCGGGCCACCGCGCGTCATCCGTGGCGTCCTGCCCATCTGCATTTCCGGGTCCAGGCTGCGGGCTACGAGACCCTGGTCACGCATGTGTTCCGGCGTGGCGACCCTTACCTGGATTCGGACGCCGTGTTTGGCGTGCGCGAATCGCTGGTCGGGGACTGGGTGGTTCAGCCAGACGGGGGCTATGCGATCGACTTCGACCTTGTCCTCAATCCCGAAGGGCGTGTCCGCGAGAGCCGGTCAGCGAACTGGAGCACGATGCAGGACATAGTCGCGTGAAAGAGCGCAATGCCTTGCGCGATCGACCGGCCTCATCTCTAACGAAGGACCCGAAGTTCTTCCAACTCCTGGGCGAGTTACTGTCGGTCGAGCCGATTGCCATCATCTGCGCAAGAACGACGCACCCTTTAAGCAGGTCCTTGGCAAGTAGATTGCGTCGATGATGAAGCGCGGCGAGTCCATGTGCTCTACGACAAATGGTTCTTGCTGCCGATCCCGCCGCGCGGTACCAGCGTCGGCCTTCCGATGAATGCAACGCTCAAGCGCGTAATCGCAAGGCCCAGCGATGCGCCGGCCGAAGCGAACCAGGCGCGTCGAAGTGACGAATCTCCCGTCGATCTTCGAATATCTTTAGGCGCGCCTCAAACCCCCGGCGCGAGATTCCGGATGGTCGAGCATGCTGCTGCGGGCCAGTCCGGCGCCGTCGCAGCGATCCGAGGCAGACTTTCACAGCAGAGCGCCAAGGCCACGCTCTGCCGCAGCAGCGCGACGCACAGAAGTACGTGCTGTCCGTGCTGCCGGGCGATCGTCGCCTCGAGTATCGCAGGGTCGCCGAGGCCGTGGGCCTCGTCGGGGTTGCGCTCGCCGTAACTGAGGCGGTCGAACTTTTCGTCGATCCATTGCTTGTTGCGACCAACGAGGAGATCGTATTCAATGCGGGGCGCCTGGATCGCTCGATCGTTTTCGACTCGCTCGACTACCTGCGGATCGCGCAGCCCAAGGTGAGGCCCCTGGCCCAAATCACCGTCGTAGGGCGAACCCACGCCGATGCGCTGAGGGCATTGAGCCTTCGATCAAGGGCTGCCGCCGTTCGAGCCCGGCGGGGCGTCTCAGAACCGATAGGCGTATCGCAAGCGAACGAAATTCTCGCCCGGGTTGGGCTTCTTGATCCCTGCGTTGGAGAAGTGCTGCAAGCGAAGAGACAACTCGTGCTCCTGGCGTGCGCCGAAGCTGTAGCCCATCCCGAGGACCTCAGTGAACTGGAAGGTGGTGCTGAACTCGCGCATTGGTGTTCGGTAGACCCGATCCATCATGGTGGCACCGATGCCTGCCTCGGCGAACCAGCGGGAGGCGCCGTCGCTGAAGCGATAGCGTAAGGTAGCGATCGCACCGAGCTGAGAAAAGCTGCGGTGACCCTCCATTGCTGGGGCACGCCACTGGCTGACGAACAGGTCCCAGTTGAATGACAGCGGACCCTCGCGCAGCCGCGCCATAGGTGACCAGGGAACCAGTGCACCTGCAGCTGCGACGTTGGTGTTGTCACCACCGTGCAGTGTCTGGCCCGCCTCGACATAGCCGCCCCATTGCCTGTCGCCGTTTGCCCAAGCCGAGGGACTTGCGACGGTCATGCAGGCCGTCAAAGCAAGGACAGCCAGTTCCAGCCATGGCCTGCCCAACCGGCAGAATGTCCGTGGCTTCGATGACTTGGCAGGTGCGGCCGGCGCGGCGTCTCGCGGCCCGACCGACTGCGCAGGACAGCCAGTCATGTGCCCGGGTGCGAAGGCAGGAGCGGCTGGGCGGGCTGGTGTATGGTCGCTCGCGAGGACGCGGGCGTGGTGTCTCGTCTGGGGGGCGTGGTCGGCTGGACGTGTCATCACTGAAGGTGGGTCGGGGTTGCGCTGGACATTGGTACCGCGCGCGTAGCGCGAAGGCGAAGCGACGGATGCAAGGCGAGGGCCGCTGATGGAGGTACCTAGGGCTGAATCCCGTCTGCATCGATCTTCGTTGGCGCGTGTTCGTTGGTCATCGCTCGAAATAGATACCTTCCTCTCATTCAGCCGCGGGGTCCTGGCGCTACACGTAGGCCCCCTTCTCTGCCGGAGCGTCGTAAGGTGTCGCTAGAGCAACTCTTCGCCCACCAGCGGTAGCAGCAGCCAGTTCTTCAGCCGCAGCCACAGGAACTCGCCCGGAATGTCCTCGTGCACGACGTTCGCGCCTCTCTCGTCGAGTTCGACCCATTGCGTACGTCGGCCATCAGGCGCGAGTTGCAGGCGGTATCCTGGATGGGCACGCTTGGCTGACAGAACCGAGAGGTAGTCCGCCATGAGATCGCGGCTTTCGATCAGCAGTCCCGCTTCGGTGTTTAACGTCGCAGACCGATGGTCCAGGTTCATCGAGCCGATGAAGATGCGCTCGTCGTCGATGAAAGCAACCTTGCCATGCAGTCGGCTGATGGTCTTTCCGAAGTTGCCGAAGTGACCCGAGCGCGCGGTGTAATCGGGTGCGATCTCGTGGATGATTACCCCCGCTCGAAGCATCTCCGCCCGGTATCGCTCGTAGCCAGCATACGCAAGGGGTTCATCGGTGGCGCCCAGGGAATTGGTGACTACCTCCGTTTCTACGCCGCGCATGCGGTTTGCCCAAAGCATCTGCATGCCCTTCGGACCGGGAATGAAATAGGGCGAGTAGATGCGTGCAGTTCTGCGTGCGCTGCCGAATGCAGCGAGCGCATGCTCGGAGACGCTTCCTGCAAAGGCGGCCTGTGCATTGCGCTCGATCTTGTCCGGGTCGTCGGCGTAGAAGCGCGCCGGTGCCCAATAGCGCCGAACCTTCCCTGTCGCGAATTCCTGCCCCACCGGGACCTGGCCCAGCGAGTCGCGCGGCTGGATCGGCACGTCGGGCCGCGCCCGCCGCGCCAGTTCGTTGAAGCGCGCCTGGGCCGCTTCCGGCGCTAGCCGCGTGGGCACGATGTGACGGATCGTCCACGCATGCTCGCTGTTCCAGTAGCGGTCGAACGCGACCGACATCTCGCGCACCACTGGCCCGTTGCTCACCACGTCCATGTCGATGAAGTTGGCCGCGGTGCTGCGCATGAAGTACTCGTTGGCGATGTTGCGCCCGCCGGTCACCGCGAAGCTGTTGTCGGCCAGCAGCATCTTGTTGTGCATGCGGTGGTTGATGCGGCGGAAGTCGGGCAGCGACATCAGCAGCCGGGCCTCCAGCGAGCCCGCGCGCGAGGGCAGTGGGTTGAACAGGCGCACCTCCACGTTCGGGAACGCGTCTAGCGTGGCGAATAGCTCGTCCTCCCCGGCCGTGTAGAGGTCGTCCACCAGCAGCCTCACCCGCACGCCGCGTTCGGACGCGTCGCGCAGTTCGCGCAGCAGCAGCAGGCCCACGTCGTCGTTGGCGATGTGGTAGTACTGGACGTCGAGCGTGTTCTCAGCATTGCGCGCCAGCGAGATGCGGGCGTCGAAGGCGAAGGCCGCATCGGGCAGTAGCCGGAAGCCCGAGATCGGACCGGCCCGACCGAGCGGTGCCGGGGGTGCCCCCTGGCGGGAGAGCTTACCGAGCGTGGTCTGACCCACGTCCGCCACCGCGTGGCTGGTGGCACGTACCGGTGGCAACGGAAGCGAGGTGCAACCGGCGAGCACTCCCAGAGCCAGGGTGGCGACGAGCCGGGTTCGATCCCGCCGCCGGTACCCCGCTATACCAGCCGTCGGCATTCCTGCTGCCGGCTAGCACGCTCATCGTGCCGGCGGACCCGAAAGCCACGCTTGCAGCGTCGTCGATCCGAGGCGGGGGGAAGCGTAGGGACCAGCGTGTCGACCTCCAGCGGCATGCCAAAATAGCGCGCCTGCGGATCCGGCTTGACCGGGCGCGTATCGCCCTTGTGCCGCAGCACCTGCTGGATTGCGCTGGCCATGGACATCCGCTCGGGACCGGCGACCTCGAGGAATCCGCTGAGCTTACCGAGAGCGGCGTCGGCCAGCAGCGTCGCCACATCCTGCGCAGCCATGGGCTGCATGTCGGCTGCAGGCACGTGGATCTCGTTACCGACCACGCAGGACTGCGCGATAGCCTCCAGGAACTCCATGAACTGGGTGGCCTGCACGATGCTGTAGGGGCGGTTGGTGCCGATGACCAGATCCTCTTGCGCCTGCTTGGCGCGAAAATACCCGCTGTCCTGGAGGCGGTTCGTGCCGATGATCGACAGCAGGACATGGTGTGCCACCCCGGCCCTCTCCTCGGCGGCGAGCAGGTTGTGGCCTGCGGTGCGGAAGAATTCCATCACGGCCTCGTCGGACGTGTAGGGCGCGTTGGACACGTCGACCACGACCTGCGCACCCTCTAGGGCGGCGTCCAGGCCTTGTCCGCTCATGAGGTCGACGCCACTGGCCTGCGAGGCCGCGACGACCTCGTGGCCTCGCAGACGCAGGATATTGGACAGGCGCGAGCCGATCAGCCCGGAGCCGCCGATCACGACGATTTTCATGCTGCTGCTCCTGCGATCGGCTCAGGCGAACTTCGCCTTGTCCAGGCCGAAGGCCTTGTCGGCTGAGCCCGGCTCAGTACGGAAAGCGACGTTCAGCCGGTTCCATGCGTTGATTCCCATCACGTTGTAGGTCAGCTGGATCAGTTCCTTTTCCTCGAAGATTGCTCGCGCCGCTTCATAGTCGGCATCCGCCACGCCGTGCGCAGGCAGCGTCGTGAGGGCTTCGGTCCAGGCGAGCGCGGCGCGTTCGCGGGAGGTGAACAGGGGCGACTCGCGCCAGATCGCCAGATGGTGCAGGCGCTGCTCGCCCTCGCCGTGCAGCTTGGCCTGCTTCACGTGCATGTCGACGCAGAAGCCGCAGCCGTTGATCTGGGAGGCACGAATCTCGATGAGATGGAGCAGTCCTGTCTCAAGGGTGCCCTTGGCCGCCGAGAGGCTGAAATCCACCAGCTTCTTGAAGATTTCCGGTGACTGTTGCATGGCGCTGAGACGTTGGCTCATGATTATTCCTTGGTTGGTTGCCAGTTACCCTCTCAAGACGCATCGGGATGCATCGTTGTGACAGGATGAGAACTGGAATTGACAATATTTCCCCACCCCGTCTGCCTTCGGCTTGGACCGTCCGGCTGGTCGGCCGGTCCGGCACCGCGGGCAAGGGGTGATCGATGGTCTGTGCTGCGGTGGGCTGAGCTATCACTCCAACGAGGGAGTCGTATCCCAAATTTCGGCCCGGTTCCTCCCCGTGCTTCCCGAGGCAGGCCGACCCGGTGCCCGCCTGGGCCCTGTGATCATTGCCGGGCCGGGGCCGACAGCCTTGGGCCTCAGTAGCCGTGGGGCTTGCTGGACGCGCTGTTGGCGCGGGGCGTTCAGGAGTTGCGCTGTCGCTGCCAGGGACGCGGCAGGTGCTCGACCCGGTTGTTATGCGTTCTGAACGCCGGCTTAACAACGCTTGACAACGAATGACTGGATGCGAGGCGCTAACACGCCCACACTGGCTGCCACTCACCATTTCGGAGTCTGCCGCATGCAATCACAGGTTCAAAACAGGGCGACACATGTTCGGATCGATCATCCCGACCGGTACTTGGCGTGTGGCATTCGGGCCCTGCTGCGGGCACATGGCAACTACGAGGTTTCGGTCTGTTGCGATCCTGCGGGCGAGGTCGCGCACCCGGACCTGGTTCTGATCGACTACGACACGCTTTTCTCTGCCGGCTTCATTCTCCAGCGCCAGGCCCAGGCCCAGGCCCAGGCCAAAGGCTATGCACGAGGCCGGCCGCAGCCGCGGGTGATGGTCGTGGCTGACCGCTGCACGAGCTGGCAGGTACGCAAGGCGATCGATGCAGGTGTCATGAGCTACCTCACTGAGAACTGCAGCGCCGAGGAGATGCTGGCGGCGTTGCGGACTGTGGCCCTGGGGCAGCGGTATTTTCCGGTCGCCGTGGCACAGCAACTTGCAGACAGCCTGGCAATCCACGCGCCCACGCATCGGGAGCTGGCGGTGCTCAACTTGCTAGCCGACGGCTTGAACAACCGGGCTATCAGCCAGCAACTGTCGATTGGCGAGGGCACCGTCAAGACCCATGTCAAGGCACTCTTCAACAAGCTCCAAGTCCCCAGTCGGACCGCAGCTGTCGCGGCCGCCCAGCGCCTGGGCATGCTCTCGCGCGCCGCCGGCGGTATGGCCATGGGGCCGGCCGCTCCTTGGCCGCCTGACGGAGGCGTTGCAAGGACATGACTCCGTCGAGAACGATATCCGTGCGTGTCTGCCATGACGATGCCATGGTCAGCGCCGGGCTTTTGGATATCCTGGAGCGGGCGCCAGGCGTCGAGGGCGATGTCAGGGGAGGCACCTGACACCCGCGTCAGCGACGTGGTCGTGGCTAACTATTCCCGAGGGCTCGCGATGCTCGCGCCCACGGGAGCAAAAAATCCCCCCGACCTTGCCGCGCAGATTCCCACGGTGATCATCGTCACTCGACGTGCGGGCGAGATGGAGATCTCCCGAGCGCTTGCGCAGGGCGCCAGGGGCTACCTGCTTCGCCACTCGGATCCCGGCGAGCTTATAGACGCGGTGCGCTATGTGACCAACGGGGGGGTCCGATACCTGTGCCGCCAGTCGACCGTGCATCCTCGAGCGTGGCGGACCGCCAGCGAATTTCACGAGCCGCGAGGAGGACATTCTCCGATTCCTTGTCGCAGGCGAGTGCAACAAGGGCATCGCGCGACAGCTGAACATTTCCGCCCACACCGTCAAATCTCATATCTCGACCATCTGCGCCAAGCTCCAGGCCGAATCTAGGTCGCAGATCGCCATGCTGGTCAACCAGCGCGGACTCATCACGCTCGATAGAACTGCCGGCCCACGTCACACGGGGGCTCGCCAATATTTGCCATCAAACGTCACCAGCCATTGAGCGAGCACGCCGCCGGCGCTGCGCCCAGCGCCGGGCTGGGCTCGCTCATGGCGCGAGCCAAGAAAGCTGCGACCCTGCCCTGGATGCCCGATGGAGACACTGGAATTACTCTCGACCTATGGCGTGGCGCTACTGTTCGTCTGGATCCTCCTCGAACAAGTCGGCGTGCCACTGCCGGCCTACCCCGTGCTGATCGTTGCTGGAGCGTTGCTCGGCCGCGGCGAGATGCAACTGCTCCCACCTGATGCCCTCGGTGCTGCTCGCATGCCTGCTGTCGGACGGATTGCTGTACCTTGCCGGAAGGGTGTATGGGGAGCGCGTGCTCAAGAGGATCTGTCATTTGGCAGGGTCGTCCGCAGGTTGTCTGCGGGCTACCGAGGCGGTCTTTCGCCGTTTCGGACTGCCGACCCTGCTGTTCGCGAAGTTCATCCCTGGGTTCTCATCACTCATGACTTGCATGGCAGGCGTCATGGGCATGGGTGCCCGGGTGTTCATCGTGCTCGATTTGGTGGGATCGGCGCTCTGGGCAGGCAGCGCGCTGCTTCTCGGATGGAAGTTCCATGCCTCCCTGGACGACATCATCCACGTGTTCGAGACCATGGGGGCCTGGGGCATCGTGGCGCTCGTCTGCCTTGCGGCTGTGGCCATCGCCGGACGCCTGATCAGCAAACACTGCATTGGGCGCCGCTCCTCATTCGCCAAGGAGGAAGCCGATGCCGGCGCAGAGACTTGAGGTCATCGCGCATACACGGTGAGGTCGGCCCAATCCATCGGTTCCGAGTCGCCTGAAACGTTCAGCAGCTTCACGCTACTTCCTCGCGGGTCGAGTCGTGCATCGCCATCGCCCGATTCGACGGCCACGACGCCTGCCCGCAGGCTGCAGTAGCCGTGCGCTGCAGTTAGCCCAAGGCCTGCGCTGGCCCGATGAACTCGGACCGACTGGCCCTGACGTCGGTAGCCGGCGCGTATCTAAGCGAAGTCTGCGTCCGGCCAATCGCGCTAGGGTGGCAGAACTGGCTTGGCTGGCAGTTTGCGTTCGGACAAGCGGGCCGCAGCCATGATGAGCCTCATCCGCTCGGCCAAGCTCAACGAGCTCGACCCATGTGCGTACCTGCGCGACGCGCTTAAGCGCCTGCCGACGCAGCCGGCCTGCCGGAGCGGGCAGTTGATGCCGCATCAGTGGATAGAACTCACGAGCTTAGCGAACAGAGCTGCGCTTCGCAGCCGTTAGCTTTCGCCCGCGGCTTCATTCGGAAGCTGATGCCCATACGGTTAATGGCGTTCATCGCGGCGATGGTTAGGGTCAGGTCGACTAAGTCCTTCTCGCCAAACACCGCCAACGCCGCCTCGTAGGCTTCATCAGACGCGTGTGTTTCGCTGACGCGGGTGACTTCCTCGGACCAGGCGAGGGCCGCTTGCTCTTGCTTCGAGAACAGGTACTCCGCTTCGTGCCACACCGGCACTAGGACTACTTTCTCTACCGACATTCCGCCGGTCATCAGGTCACGGGTGTGGATGTCGATGCAGTGGGCACAGCCATTGATCTGCGAGACTCGCAGGAACACCAGATGAACAAGCTGGCTGGGCAAGGACGTGCCAGAGGTGACGAAGTGATGGAGGCCACCGATGGCCTTGGCGCCCTCTGGGGATGCTTGAAACCAAACTGTGCGGGTCATGAAACGCTTTCTTCAAGTTGAGGTTGGAAGCGGCTGCAAGAGCAGCCTGGTACCAAGACGTTTGACGTGATCGCGTTGTGACAGTCGCAGGAAAAAAATATCGACCAGGCCTCAGGCTCCTGATGGCGGCGCGGTTGGCCCGCAGCTCATGCAAGGAGCAGCTTTTCCTTCAACGGTGCCAATTTCTCAGGATTCCGCTGGATGCGAACCCGAAAGATCTGAACATCGGTGAACTCGAATGCCTGCACCGAGTCAAGCGCACCTTCGAGGTAGCGCAGGAGTGACCACTCGCCATTCAGCGTGGCCAGCTCAAGTCGCATAGCGTTGCCGTGGCGAAGGTGCATTGCGTAGTAAAGTTGGGCGATGCGTTGAGCGCCAAACAAAGGCCTCGCAAAGCTTGGCCTGACGTCGCCAAAGTCGCCCATCATCTGCGATTCCTCTGCGAGCAGCCTCTTTATGCCTTCAAGGTTGCCGCTCGAAATTGCCTGAACAAGTCGTCGCAACAGTTCCAGCTGAGCCGCTGCTGGCATTGGCAAAGCCTTCATGCCCATTGATTCGCGCGCGTTCTCGAGCCGTTGCTTGGCTCTATGAACAATCTGCCGGGCGGAAGCTTTGCTTCGGCCAATGGCCCGGGCTACTTCTTCGTACTCAGCGTCGAACACCTCACGCAGCAAAAATGCGGCCCGCGCTTCCGGCGACAGGCAGTCTAGAAGTAGCAAGAAGGCGATCGACACATCGTTGGCGGTTTCATACGCTTGCTCAGGCGTGGTCGGCGCCTGTTCCAACAACGGCTCGGGAAACCACGCGCCCGCGTACGTGGTTCTTCGCAGTTTGGCGGCCCGAAGACGGTCAATTGCCATCCGCGTAGTCACGGTCACGAGCCAGGCTTCAGCATTCAAGACTTGGGTCTGGGACGACTTTGCCTCCTCATGCCAGCGCAGCCATGCGTCTTGCACTAAATCTTCTGCTTCCTGCACAGATGAAAGCATGCGGTAGCCAATAGCCATCAGCCTGGGACGCACGTTCGAGAACAATTCGGTAGATGCGGATGACATTGCGAGCAAGTCTAGTACCAGTATGAAGGTCAAGCTCCTCGGTGGGCGTGGCCAGGTGACGCACCTTCCCTTCGGGGTCGCTTGCGATTTCGGGCGTCGCCTCGAGACTCTACGTTGCGCATGGCGTGGGGGAGGAATGCCATCCCAGCGGGGAAGTCGCGTCGATCGCCGCCTATCTTCACATGCTGAGGGTTCGGCGAGATCGGACTGCTTTCCCCTCTTGATGAGCGTCCTGCGCCGTCATGCCCAGAACCGCCACCATGGCCTCTGGACGCCTTCCAAGGAAGCAAGCGTGATCGGGCCAGCCAGGGGCGAGTAGTGGATGTGGTACCCCCCACGCCGGCGCAGCTCCTTCTCCGCCTCGTGGGCCAGCCCATGGGCATGGCGATCGCCGCGCAGTGCCTTACGGCGTTGCTGTTGTGCGATCACGGCAAGGTCGCAATCACTCAATGCATAGATGTCTTGAAGATCGTCGGTCATGGCCTTTTGCTCCTTGGAGGCAGTTTGCCTTGAACATCGCTGCACCGCCTCTTACCAATGTCCTGATTTCGGGGCTTGATGCAGTTGCTAACGAGGGCTGGTTGGCGCAAGGCGCCTTTTGAGAGAGGCGCTGCTGTCCCCTTCGCACGGCGAGCGCCTCTTGCCACGTGCGTAGATTCAGGTAACGGGCAGGTATTCGCGGTGATCTCGATCTGTTTCGAACCCCCGGCATCCGGGAAGTTTGCGGGTCGACGGATCTGGACCGCGTCTGCTGCCGTCAGATGTCTCCTCGTCGCGGCCCTCCGGGCCGTTAACCCGTCAGTTGGGCCCCCGGCTGACGGGTTTTTTCTTGGTCTACGCCATGGTGTCTCGATGGACGGGGAAGGGCGTCCTGCCCCGTTCGTTCGCGATGCAAGTAATGCGGCCAGGCGCAGGAGGAACTAACGCCGATGATGCCTCGCGCGGCGAACTCCCGCAGCATCGTAGGGCAGCAGGAGGCACTGTCACTCCTGTCTAGATATGTTCGCCGCGCGCTTACGCGGCCGATCACGGAGGCCGCATTGAGCGACCGCGCCGGTCCAGCTGGATGGGTTTGAATTCGGCTCGCGCTACAGGAACATCTCGCCCGCGGCAGGCCGATTCATGGCCGAGCGTGCTGTGGCTAGGAAGAAAGTTGCAGATGAAGGTGCATCGGTGCATCGCATGTCGTCATGATGTACTGCCCAGACGTGGTGGCGAAGCTTACCGAGCAAGCGGCCCAGGCAAAGCGATGGTTGCGGTTGGTCGATGTCGAACTCGAGGGTGAACAAGCCCTCGACATGAAGCCGATCAACCCGCGGTCGCTGGCGGCACCGTGCGTGGAGCGTGCAGACGATGCCGCTCGATGTCGCGTCGAAGTCCTCTAAAGGTTCGGCATCCCGGCCTCTGCGAGCAGTCGGTGACCCAACGCCCAGAGACGCTCGGCATTGTTGACGTCGACTGCGTACGGAGCGACACCTCCGCCGAAATTGCCCGGGCGTTGCTGGACGATCTGGGCCTCGTTGCAGTCCTCGAAATATCGTCCGCCGATGCCTGACAACAGGGGAGAGGCTGCCAGGAGCACGGAGGTGGCTGCCCCCTGGGCGATGCTTTTCTGGCGCTCGGGCGGGGTCTTCAGCCCGCCGGTGTATTTCTGCAGGTTAGTTGCGATGGCGCCGGGGTTCAGCGCATTGGCGGTGATGCCGTAGCCGACCCAGTGCTGAGTGAATGCGACCGCAGCCAACGCCAGTGCAGTCTTGCTTTGGCCGTAGGCCAGGAATGGATCGTAGGGGATGAACTGGAAATGGGGGTCGTCGAAGAACACAGGAGCGAACATATTGGCGCTCGAACTGAGAAAGACGACGCGCGCGTTCGCACCAGATCTCAACGCACCGCGAAGGCTCAGGGTCAACGCAAAGTGGCCAAGAAAATTCGTGGCAAATTGCCTTTCCCACCCCTTGCTTGTCCGCTCGAGTTGGGGCAGGGCCATGATGCCGGCGTTGTTGACCAGGATATGCAGGGGGCCGCTCCACTCCGCGCCGAATCGGTTGACGGATCCGAGGTCTTCTAGGTCGAGCACTGCGACGTCGATGCGCGCAAATGGGACGCTGGTGCGGATGGTATTTGCTGCCGAGTCGCCGGCGTCGCGGCGACGCACGGCCAGCGTGACTTCGGCGCCCGCGCGAGCGAGCGCGCGGGCGGTCTCGATCCCAATGCCCGATGAAGCGCCCGTCACGACGGCGCGCCGACCCGAAAGATCGACGCCCTGAAGCACCTCGTCGGCGGTGGAGTGAAATCCGAATGGTGTTGACAGCTTCATGGCCGGGTCCGTGGATGCAGGATGGCGACGTGCGTCGCCTGACACGTACAGTTTCGTGCGCGGCAGTGCAAGGCGGTCATCCGAAAGGGCGAGAATGAAGTGTCTCCAAGGCACGTCTTGCTCGTCTGGACCACGCGCCTGCTTCCTGCGACTCTGCCGTCGTTAAGGCTCGGTAATACATTGAACTGGCTTGCTGCACGTCGCCGCCTGCCTCGGCGCGGGTGCCAGCGACCCGCCGACCTCGGCGGCACTCCATTCGCCGAGCCCGGATTCGGCTCGTGCGACGAGATCGGCGTCCAGGAAGCGGTCGTCGAATGTGACCATCATTTCGCGCCTGGGCGCGTCAAGGTCGGCCACAATCGCCGCGGTCCGCTCCAGCATGTCATCCCGTTGGGCCGAGGCATTCAGGTTCACCGCGAACGCGTAGCATTGGGCCCAGCCATGCCAGTAGGCGAGGCCACGCGACTGCGTCTCTCTGAACATTGTGGTGACCCATGCTCCGGCGGTGTTCCATTGGCCTGACCAGATGGCGACCGGACAGACCCAGAACAGGACCATGCAGATGGTCAGCACATGGCCGCCGGCCTCAGCCTCGGCGACGGCCTGCTGCGCGATGGCCATGGCATGATGGTCGGCATCGTCGGAGATCCACAGCGAGCGCGCAAGGATGGCCTGCGCTATCAGCCGTGCATCGGGTTGCAACTGGTTGCCACGCGCTTGACGGATGCTGCGGTCGGCGTCGCACGCCATCTGCGCGTGCTGCCGTGCCAGCCCGAACTCGCCGCGGAAGTGTGCGCTCAGTGCAATCATCCGGTGGGCCAGGTTCAATGACGTGGCGTCTCTGGACTCCTGCGCGAAGGTGTGCAGGAGACGCGCATGCGTGAGCGCCTGTTGATACTCGCCACGTGTGATGCACAGGGCGCACAGTCCCCATCGGGATTGGAACTCCAGCAGTCGTGCATTCAGCGCCAGTGCGAGGCCAAGCGCGCGCTCGCAGGCAAGGACCATGTCTGTCATCGCGCCTCCGGTGTGCCATAGCGCGTTATAGAGTGCTATGTTCAGCGCGGCCTCTGTATGCCCGTCGGGTCCGAGGCGGCTGGAAGTCGGTCAAGCGATTGCATCACTCGGTCCCGATACTCTTCGACCTGCGACAGTCGAAACCACAGTGGGGCCGATGCCTGCGTCAGCAGGGACGCAAGTGCAACCCCATGCGTATGGGCGATGCATGATTCGATCGCGAAGCGCACATCATCGAGCCGATGGGCATAGCGATCGAGCCAGAGCGGGCCGTCAACGAGGGCAAGGTCGGCGGCCGCGGTTGCCATGGCCTCAAGCATGAGTTGGGCGTGCGCATGTACGGCCACGTCCCACTGGCCCTGGGCCTTCAGGACATCCTGCGCATAAGCGCGCGTTGTGTCCAGGAGCCTGTAAGGCGCGGATGGGTTGGCGCGATCGAACGCCACCAATGACTTGGTGGTCAGTGACAGGAGCGCGCGCATGGCGACATCCGCGTCCATCAGGTCGCCAGCCATCGCTTGCGCTGCCGCTATGTCGAATGGACCCCTGAAAACGGACAGCAGCGAGAACAGCCGTGCTTCCTTGGCATCGAGTAGGTCCATGCTCCAGTCGAGCGTAGCCCTCAGGCTGCGGTGGCGGGCTGATGATGCGAGGATGCGGCCAGAACGAAGCCGGATGTGATCCGCCAAGTGGTGGTCGGTGTCTTCCAGCGACTGCACGCCCAGGCGGGCCGCCACGAGTTCGATCGCCAAGGGAATCCCGTCGAGTCGACGGCAGAGCCTGGCAAGCAGGCTGGCATGCTCGTCGGCAAACGCCGGCGCGCCAGCGGCAGTCGCCAAATCGACCATCAATTCGATGGCAGGCGAGCGCAGGGCTTCGGCAAGCGATGCGGGCTGTTCATCGGCCAGTCCGAGCGCGGGCAGCCGGAACACGAATTCGCCATTGACGCCCAGCGGCTGGCGACTGGTGACCAGTATAGACAAGCGGGAAGCGCAGACAGGAGTGCGCTGCAGATGCCAGCCAAGGCGTCGATCACATGCTCGCAGTTGTCGAAGATAAGCAGGGTGTCGCTATCCGCAAGTCGATCGATGATGGCAGCCGTGCCTCGTCCGTCGTCCAGCGGCGCGCGAAGGGCCTGAGCGATTGCGCTCAGGACGAAGTCGGCCGAGTTGAGTGACGCGAAGTCGACGAACGCGAGATACTTCGAGCCACTGCCGGCGACGCGCAAGCGCTCCTGCGCCACATGAACGGCGACCGTTGTTTTGCCCATTCCGCCTGGCCCGACGACTGAGACGAGGGCGTTTTCGGCAGTCAGTGCTGCGAGCCGGGCAACTTCGTCCTGGCGTCCGACGAGTCGGGTCAGGCGCGATGGCGGCCGCGCGAACTCGGCCGGCGTCTGATCGACGAGCGCCGCGGCGGACGACGCCTTCGGCACGCCCTCCCTGGCGCCGGTAGATACTGCGCCTGTAAACTGATACCCGCGCATCGGGATGTTCACGATCCAGGGGGTTGGCCCTTGCCGCCCGTCCACGCCATCGAGAGCCTTGCGCAGGGCCGACATGTGCACGCGCAATTTGCCCTCATCCCCACTGCCACTGCCCCAGATGCTGGCGAGCAGTTCAGCATTCGTCACTGGTTGACCGGCACACCTTACCAACGCCACCAGCACGTCAATGGATCGTCCGCCCAGCCGCACTGGCTGCCCCTCGTGTTCGAGACGACGCTCTGCTGCGATCAACTCGAAGCGGCCGAAGCGCCAGCGATCTGGGGACGCAGCATCCGCAACCTTTAGGTCCATAAGTGTATTGTCCTGAGCGCGTCAGCGCACTTTTCTTGATTCATCCACGCCATCTCGGGACGGCCCTGTGGCTCGGCTGGCCAAGCATCGGGTGCGTCTGCGACGCTTGTGCGTTCTTATGCGCGATTCTCGCCATGAAGGCGTGGAACCCGCGAGTGTCCTGCGGCGCGCAGTCTTACACACCGTCGCAAAACGCGCTTTGGCCTCATCGGTCGTAGGTCGACCTAGGCTCAGCAACTCGTTTCATGGAAAATCGAGGGGCCGTTGCTGCTTGCGCATTTGCCCTCGGTCGACGCGCATTCGCTGCGAAGGCGTTACATTAGTGTTCACTTCGATTTCCGCGTCTTCGCATGTAGCTGCGTGGCTGCTGCGTGAGGGCGCATGTGGTATGCGCATGGTCTGGCTTGCGAGCTTTGCTCCGCGAATTCGGGGAGCGCGAGTGCACCGGAGGGAGCTTGGCGACACGGGTCGTCGAGTGCCGATGCGGTTCGTCGAAGCCATAGATGGTGGAATCTCAATGCCGCACCCCCCCCCCGAGGGCATCCCGGCGCCGGTTGAGCGCGTGAGGTCTCGATGGATCTTCGGTCCGTTTTTGCTTTGCGAGGCCCGAAGGCGCCTCGACTGCAACGGCGCGCAGGTGAGGTTGGGATCTCGATCGTTTGACATCCTATTGCACCTCGTGCGCCATGCCGGAGAAGTCGTTGGCAAGGAGGATCTTCTGGCGGTAGTCTGGGCGGGTCTTGTGGTCGAGGATGCGAGTGTCAGGACCCACATCTCCACGCTGCGCAAGGCGCTGCAGGCCGCGACGGCCGGGCAAGGTGAGACTCGCGAGTGGATTACCAGTGTTCCACTGAAGGGCTACAGCTTCATTGGGCCGGTCTCGCTCCAGAGCGAACAGGGCGATGTCGTCCTCCTGCAGCAACCGGCGACCAGGGTGCCGTCGTCCTTTGTTCGACCGCCCGTGCGCCTGGCCAGCCTGGTCGGGCGCGACGAGGACAGCGAGCGCCTTTCGGCCGCGCTTGCCCAGCGACGTCTGGTGTCAGTTGTTGGAACCGCCGGCATGGGAAAGACCAGCCTTGCCATCAAGGTTGCCAGCGCCCATGGCATGTCCGAGGGTGAATTTCCGCGCGAGGTGGCCTTCGCCGATTTGGCGCCGCTCGCATCGGGAGATCGCGTGCTTGCCGCGCTGGCGCGGTCTCTGGCCGTGCCAATCGATGCCACCGACACCCTTCGACTGATCGAGCAACGTCTGGATGGGCGGCGCGTCCTATTGATGTTCGACAACTGCGAACATGTGATCGACACTGTCGCTCCGATCGTTGCCAGGTTGCTGAGCAATCTGCCGGAATTGCAGGTGCTGGCAACGAGTCGGGAAGCTCTGCGCATCGGTGGCGAATTCGTCTACCGACTTCCGACACTGGTCGTGCCGCCCCATGAGCCAATCGGCCTTCGCGAGGCACTTCAGTTTTCTGCAGTTCGCTTGCTCGTCGAGCGCGCCGAAGCGGCTGGCGCGCCCACCTTCGGCGACGCTGACACCGAGGCATTGGTTCGAATTTCGCGCGCGCTTGACGGGATTCCGCTCGCGATTGAATTGATCGCCAGCCGGCTGAGCGTGCAGTCCATAGCCGATCTGATGCTTCGCCTGGACGATCACCTACAGTGGTATTCGATGAGCACGCGCTCCGGTGCGGCGCGACATCGGACCTTGGCTGCCGCACTCAATTGGAGCGTGGCACTGCTCAGTCCGTTGGAGCAATGCCTGTTCCGAAGATTGTCGGTCTTCAGGGGCCAGTTCGATGCGGCTTCGGCCCTAAACCTGCTCTCTGACCAAGTACCGCCTGATCGAGCGCTGGACGTGCTTACCAACTTGGTCGGCAAGTCTCTCGTGCGCTTCGTCTCCTTCAGCACTGCGGCCCCCTATCGGCTGCTCGACACCACGAGGGTCTATGCGACCGGCTTGTTGGTGGATAGCGGCGAGAGTGATGCCGTGTATTCAGTACATGCCCGCCACATGATCGAGGTCATGAACACGGCCGTGTCCGATCTTTCGACAATGAATGTCGAGCGCTGGAACGAGCGCTACGGTCACTGTTTGGACGACGTGCGTTTCGCCCTGGACGGCCAGGACACTTCCCAGCCGGGACAGCGATCTTTGTCGGGCGAACTGACGGTTGCCTCGGCGCCGCTGTGGTTCCACGCATCGCAGATCGAGGAGTTCCGTGATCGGGTGCTCGCTGCCTTGCGTAACGAGGAGGCGCGCGGCGGCGCTGATGCCGAGACGGTCACTTGGCTGCAGATCGCCCTGAGCAATACGCTGTGGCATACCCGGGGGCCCGTTCCGGAGATGCAGCAGGCATGCGAGCGGGCATTTAGTTCTTCGCTGAGTTCGGGCTCGCCGCTGCTTGAACTGCAGGCAAGATGGGCGCGCTGCATTTTCCTTGTCGCCAGCGGTGCCTACTCAACCGGCAAGCGGCAAGCCGATGAACTTCACGTGTTCGCCTTGCGGAACAACGATCCTGCCGCCAAAAACCTGGCCCATCGGATGATGGCGCTGTCGAGCCATTTCTGCGGCGAATTCGAACTCTCAAGGCTCCATGGCGAGGAAGCGCTCGGGACGTCGGGAGGCACGCCACGCATGCGCGGCAACATGCTTCAGATCGCGGCCAATGTCGCCTCTCGCGTCTTCCTTGCCCGGACACTCTGGATTCAGGGTGCGGCCAATGAAGCCATTGCGACGGCCGAAGGTGCGATGCGTGAAGCGCAGCAGACGGGCCAGGCGCTTTCGTTGTGCTTCGCCCTGTTCGGCGCTTGTCCTGTTGCGATATGGGCCGGAGACCTGCCGCGTGCCAGGGAACTTGTCGACCTCATGTTGCTGGAGAGCGAGCGGCGAGGTCTTGTGTATTGGAACCAGTGGGCGCGGTGCTTCGAGCTGGGTGTGAAGATCCTTGCTGGGGAGATGAACGACGTTCAGTTGGAGGTCGATCGTGCTGCCTGGGGCCAAATGGATCAACCGCGGCGGGAAATGTTGGTTACCTTCAGTCCGAAATTCATCGATGACCGCATGGTCTGCGCAGTCTGGCAGGGCGAGAGCCAGTGGTGTGCCGCCGAGGTCTGGCGGGCAGCAGGTCATCGCCGAGAGATGGACGGTGACCTCGAGGAAGCTCAGGCCCACTATCTACGGGCCGCCGAAGTAAGCCGTCGACAAGGTGCCAGGGTCTGGGAGCTTCGCGCAGCGCTCGCGCAGGCGCGGCTTTGGCTTCGCGCTGGCCGGCAAGGGGATGCCAAGAACGCGTTGGAGGGCGCGCTCGGTCGCTGCCTGCCGGGTCAAGACTTCCCGGACCGGCGCGAGGCGAATGCGCTCTTAATGCGAACTGGGAATGCGCAGTGACAAGGTGTTCGGCGCGAGGCGCACGGGTTCAATGTCAGGCGTTGAGCTTGGTCGCTTGTCAGAGTTTCGTACGTCGATGCACTGCGGATGTCCCATGTCAACTTAGTCGCAGGCTCTTCAGCGTTTGCGTGAGATGCGCCACGCGCGTTCGCCCAGAACGGCCAGCAGGCACAGTGCGGCCATTGCCGCGATCGCGGTGAAGTAGTCGAGAGATGCCATGAAGCTGGCCTGCTGCACCATGATGCCGTTGATGGTGGAATAGGCCATCTGCAACGCCTTGGCGGGATCAGCGCTGGCACCGTAACGCTGGGTCAGAATGCGCAAGGTGCCCTGAAGAGCGAGGCTATCCGGCCCGAGGACTTCGCTGAACCGCACATAGTGCTGCGCTAGGCGCCATTGGGAGAAGAGCGTCGCCGCGCAGATGCCCGAAGCGATACCCAATTGCGCCAGCACGTTCTTGATCTGGTTGGCGTGGGAGAAAACGGTCTCGTCGCGCTGTACGTCCCGGAATGTTTGAACCGCGGTAGTCGACAGCACTGTGATGACGAAGGCGCCTGCACAGAACAGCGCCGGAAGGATGCCGTATTCGATACTTGCCGTCTCACTCATGCGGCCGATAAGTACGCCCGCGGTGGTGAGAAGGAGAAAGCCGGCGAAGTAGTACCGCGCAGGTCCTTGGTTGCGCGGAACTAGGCGGGACAGGATGATCCATGCCACTATACCGCCCGAGGATCCAATGGCCACGTAGCGGGCGGCGATGTAAAGCGGCAGGTCTAGACTGCGAAGCAGCATCGGAATGGCGGTGTTGTTGGCGCCGAGAATGCCGTAGCACAGCCCGAACACAGCAAGGCCAATCAGATATCGTCGCTGCGACATGTCATGCAAACGGAGGGCGGGTTGCTTGCTCGACAGAACCAGCCACACTGTGAGAACGAGGGTCATGAGGCCTAGTGCGACGTAGCCATACAGCGGAGAGCGCATCGAGAAGAAATCGAACGTACTTCGTTGCTCGGCAAACAGCAAGAGAGCGCTGCCACCTGCCAGGGCCAGTAAGCCTCTTAGATCGAAGGGTGTGCGCGTCGCTAAGCGCTCACATGGGAGCGCAAGCTCTCCCAGAACGGCAATGACAAAGGCAGGAATGAGTTGCGCAAGGTATGCCATCCGCCAGTCGGATGATGCCAACGCCATCGATGCAGCCAGCGGCCCGCATGTCACCCCCCAGGCAATTCCCGAGGCAAGGAATCGGATGCCGGTGAAGCGCAGGGGCGATGGAGGCAAGAGATTGACAAGCACGCGGGCAGCGGTCATAAAAGACGCACATCCGAGTGCAGTCAGGAGTCGTCCGATGGTAAAGCCCCCGAGAGACTGGCTTGCCGCACATGTGAGGGAGCCGGCGACGAAGAATGCGCACGAAAGCCGGATGAACCATCGCCAGCCCATGCGCTCGACGAGCCAGCGATGGTTGAAGATGATCCCGATGGCGGTGACAGCATAAAGGGTCGCCACCACACTGTATTCCTCCGGACTAGCGCCAAGATCGCCCATCACGGGCGCGGCGTTGAAGGCGAAGATCCCGATCTGCAGGAAATCGCTGAACGGCAGAGCGCCAACGAGCAGAAAGAGCCAGATCCGGTGGGCAGCGGGCCTGTCGTTCATCGAAGATTAGGGGCATTGCCCGGTTGGATTGATCTACGCGCCATGGCATTTCCGTCGGTCACCGTGTGCGGCAACGACTGGTCGTCAAACCGTGGCGGCGCGCTCGGTTGATGCATGGACCGGCGAGTCAGCCGGACGGCGCCCGATCGATTCGCGCGGCAACAGCAGCACGTGTTCATCCGCCAAGCCTAGGCGCAGCTTCGCCTGCATCCATCGCCCGTTCGGCGTCTGCCCTCTATCCATTTCGGGCGTCATTCACCGGTGGCACGACGCTAGTGGCGGCAGTGTTGGCCGACAAAAAGTAGAGGCGGCACTCCTTCCATGGAGCCCCCGCGAATGCCCGCGAGCACTGAACACTCTCCTTGGCGCCTAGCCCGGGGCTGGCGCGCCAGGAGCGTGTTGGCCAGCAAGCGGCTCGTAGCGAAATGTCCCCGAAGAACTGTCAGTGACCCCACGGAGAAATTCGATGAACGCTATCCCAATCAATGGCGCGACGAGCGCGACACGTCATCAGTCTGCCCGGCTCTACTGGTTTCTACCACCGCTTGCTGCGGCTCTCTATCCGCTGTCCCTGGTGGGGTTCCACGGAAGCGTCGCGAGGTTCATGGCTGGGGGAAACGCGGCGCACTGGCTGGGCGCGGCTGTCTGCCTGTGTCTGGCCTTCTTTGTGCCAATGCTCGCGCTTTGGGTGTTCGCCAAGCTAATGCGCCAGCCAGGGCCTACCCGCGCAGAGCTCCTGGCCAGGCGAGTGGCGCTGTTCTCGGTGACTGCCCCGCCGCTGTTCGTGCTTGTTGGCGTCGGAACCTTTGTGGCCGGACTGCCGAAGGTTGACTTCTGGATCCTAGCCATCTTCTGGTGCGCGCTTGCCGTAGCCATAGGGCTGGCTGATCCTAACGCGCCCGCAGATCCGCCGAAGCCGCTGATCAAGCCGGTCTGGCGAGTGCTGCATGGCACGGTGGCCCTGCTATTTATCGCGGGATTTCTGGCATTGCACTTCAGCAACCACTTGCTTGCCCTGATCAGTGTGGACATGCACCATGCGGTCATAGAGGTCTTGCGCAAGTGGTACCGCACACCGCTGGGCGAGCCCCTGCTGCTTGCAGCCGCCGCCTACCTCGTGTGTTCGGGCCTAGCCATGGCGTGGCGCTGGAGTGAGCGCTCGTCCGATGGCTTCCGGGCATTTCAAGTCGCGACGGGTGTGTACCTCTCTGTAGCGGTGACAAGCCATCTGCAGGCTGTTTTCTGGCTTGCCCGCGTCCACATGAAGATTCCGACCGACTGGGGATTCGCGATCGGGGCACCGGCAGGGCTGATCGTCGATCCTTGGAACATTCGTCTGCTTCCCTATTACGCCCTGGCGGTTGCTGCAGTGACCGCGCACGCCTTTGCCGGCGCACGCATCGTGCTGCTCGGGCATGGAGTGAGCCGGCGGCGCACGGACGCGCTGGTGATCTGGGGCACGGCCTTCGGCTTGCTCCTCATGACGCTTATCACGCTGGCGATGACGGGAATGCGGCTGAACTTCAGCGGCAGATAGCGCAGCCGCGCGCGACCAGCGAACCGGAGCCGGCCACACTTTCCGCCTAGCCCTGTTGCCCCAGGAGAAACACACTTGCGACTTGTTCGCACATGGTCCCGTTCCATCTTCCGATGCCGGGGTCAGTGAGCCGCGCCTCATTGCCGTCGCGCCTCGAACGGGCGGAGAAGACGCGCAGAAGCCAAAGTGCGCCGCACGACTCGTACCTCCAAGTGCATGAATGGGCCGGGCGGGGCGCGGTTACTCGAGCGCCGTTAACGCGATTCCTGAGCGTCAACGGCATCCATTGCAAGCCAGGCCAGCGTGCAACGCAGCGCCTCCTAGAATTTTTATGCGATCCAAGGGACGCCTATCCACCCGCCACGCCAAGTGGCTAGTCGCAGGTACCCGCCGCAGCGGGCAGAGTCTTGCCGAGGGATGGGTAGGAAGCGAGCGACCTCCAAGACGAGCGTCAGGCGCGAGCTTGAGCAAGGCTGAGCAGTTCCCGGGGGTGATACCCGCGTCCCGGTAAATCGTGGTCGGGCCGCTCGACATCCGCTGCTCCACACAAAGGGAGAGTCAGCTCTCACCACCTCAGACGTACCAGCGATTCCCGTCGCATCCCAGAATTTGTTCTTGCGCTGTGGCCACCGCGTCGAACCGATGAGTTTGCCAACAGCGCCTCGTGCCGGCAGTGTCGGCGCACTACCAAAGATCGCCTGTTCAATGCAAAAAAGGAGTTAATCATGCGGAAGTTTCAGAAGCTCGTCGCCTCTGCGGCAATCTTGACGGCGGCCTTTAGCGCGCAAGTCGCGTTGGCCAGCGACGCAGTGGTTGGCACGTTGTTGACCAAGCCGCTGCCGGACATCAAGGGCAAGGAGGTGTTGATGATCACGGTAGACTTCCCGCCCGGCGCCGTGGATCCGGTCCATCGGCACGATGCGCATGCCTTCGTCTATGTCTTGGAAGGTACCATCGTCATGGGCTTGCGTGGAGGCAAAGAGGTCACTCTGGGTCCGGGCCAGACGTTCTACGAAGGCCCCGACGACATTCATACCGTCGGCCGCAATGCGAGCACGACGGCACCCGCAAAATTCGTGGTCTTTCTTGTGAAGGACGAGAAGAAGCCGTTCTTCACCCCAACCAAGTAGCGCCCCGATTGCTTGGCGGAGCGCAGCATCTGGTGCAGCGCCATGCAACCGGAACGGAACATTGAATTGGGGATCACCATGGACAAGCCAAGACTTCCCTGGATAGAGCTCTCGCCCCAGAGCTTCCAAGCGATGACTGCGCTCAACACGACGATCGCCAGATCGCAACTGACCCCTGTGCTGAGAGAGCTGGTGCGGACACGAGTCTCGCAGATGAACGGTTGTGCGTTCGGGTTCGACTTGCATGTTCGTGACCTGCGAGATCTTGGGGAGTGCTGGCAGCGGATCAACAATGTGTCCACATGGCGGGGGGTGGGGTTGTATGACGAGCAGGAGCGCGCAGCGCTCGGTTGGGCCGAAGCGCTAACTCGCCTGGGAGATGGATGCGGCGACCAGGACGAAGCGTACTTTGCGCTCAAGCCCTATTTCACAGACGAGGACATCGTGGACCTCACTTGGCTGGTGGCCGCGACCAACACGTGGAACCGCGTCGCGATCGGGATGCGTATCCCGCCATCCACGCATCCCCTGGACTAGTGGGTGGCTCGCGCAAAGAAACAGGCGGCGGTGGCGCAGGGGAACCAACCCGTGCAGGACGCCTGAACCACTGATGAAACGAAGAGCGCGGCCAAATCCTTCGAGACGACGCCTGCGAACGAATTGACTCAAACCAACGGAGCAAACGATGAGAAGCCTGTCTCGTAATCGATCGATGGCAGATGCGGCGTGGCCAGTGGCAGCGTCGATCCTTTTGGTCGCGGCCGCGGTTTCGTGGGCATTCGCCTCGACGATACCGCCCAAAAGAGGCGGCAACGCGGTGAAGGTTGAACTGCCGGAGCCGGCGATCTGTACCTCGGTGCCCGAGAGCCAGCGCAACCAATAGATACCCAACCTTCTAGCTTGCACATCAACCCGATCCAATCCCTGTCGGAGGTTACATGATCAGACCCCGTTCTTCCCGCCGTGCCGGTCGCCTGCAGCGACTGGAGTGGCTTTTCGCTGGCATTCGGTCGCAATAGGTGATGACATGTATGCCGCATCACGGATGCAGGCCCAGGCGCCTGCGCACCTGACATCCTATTGGCGACGCGATACGGAGTTTATTGAGTTGCTACAAGGCTATCGCCTCAGAGGCGGCCTCGTACGTGCCGAGATGCTCATCGACGATGCAGGCGCACAGCGCCAGACCGCGGTGCTTTCCATGGCCCGTCGCATCGCTTCGAGGGAACTGTTGAGCTTCAAGTGGCACGAGAGCATTTGGGTTCCGATGTTCCAGTTTTGCCCGGCCTCGCTGGCTCTTCGGCCAGGTGTGTCGGAGATATTTGCCGAACTGGTGGGCGCGATGGACGACTGGGAGATCGCGCAATGGTTTGTGACCCCGCATGTCGCACTCGCAAATGTCACGCCGCTCTCCAGGATCGATCTAGACGTGGATGAACTGCGACGGGTTGCACGCGTCGACCGGTTTGTCGCGCGTGGCTGATCGATCGGCGCTGCCACGACATTGTTCCTCGGATGCGCGCGGCGGCGCCGCGCGCACGTCGAGATCCATTGTCCATCCACCACTCCATCAAAGTTCTTATCAACCATAGAGGTAAATATGAAGAAGTACGTAGCAAGTCTGATCGTTGCCATGCTTACGGCCAGCGCTTATGCGCAGAATCCGCCGGGAACCACGTCCGAGCAGCAGTCCGTGACCGACTCGAAGGGGCAACTTGCGGCACAGGCGAAGCGTGACGCCAAGGCGAGGGGCCAAGTCAAGGTAGCTGGCGGCGACATCATCAAAACGCCCGAGGGCGGCGCGATTGGTGCGGACAAATCCGCCGTCAATGGCGAACTGCGTGCGGAGTCGCGCGACGAACGCCGGCGCAACAAGGATGGATCGCTCAAGCGTCGTTCGACGCAGGGCGGTACACCGAAGTAGTCAGTGCTGGTGATCGGGTGCCTGTCGCCCGGCAGCCGGCTGGCTCGACTAAGGATGGTCTGCAGAACGTGATCTGCGGCCGCGATGGAATGAACCCGCGGATGACGATGCATTCGCTTTGCTCATTCGAGCACGTTCGGCTTCTGGGCACCGCGGCCGTATGTATTCGCGGCCCTGCAAGCCCGAATCGGGCGTCGCGGCCGCACTCATGCCTCGGCCTCCATCAAACGCCGCCGCGCCATCCACATATTCGACAGTGCAAACAGCGTGACGATCTGCACCGTGTTCTTCGTCAGGCCTCGATAGTGAACCGTGTTTAAGCCGAACTGCCGCTTGAACACTCGGAACGGGTGTTCGACCTTGGCTCTGATGCTGGCCTTTATCTTCTCCACGCGCTCGGCCACGAACTCCGGCTCGATGAACGGGATGAGCCCCCGACGTTCGCCCCTACGCATTGCCAAGTCGGTCCTGCAGCCTCGGAACGCTTGTGAACCCTTGATAGCCCGAGTCGCCGAAGGCCGAGTGTTCTTCAACGTGAAGCAGCGACCCAGCGATGTTGATATCGCTGATGTTCACCCCCGTACCCTCCACCGTGTGCACCAGCCCCGACGCGGCATTCACGCCGGTATGAGCTTTCATACCGAAGTACCATGCATGGACGCCCCCGGTTTGCCAAGCTTTCAGTTCACGATGACTCGAAGTTATCGATTGCAGACATGCGTCCGGACTTCAGTGCAGGCGATGCTTGCGGTCGCTGATGAATTCGAATGTTGGTTCCCCAATCACTGATGTGCACTGAAGGTGCGAGGTACTTCTCGGGTTTTCCTACCTCGGTCTGACCTATCGTGCCATCATGTCCTACTCCCCTGAGCAATCGGTGGTTCAGTTCTCTCCTCTAAGCTGCGGTCTTGCCGATTTCGTCTCTTGCCTCATGCGCCGGCAGCCATCGCTACACACTCGTTGCTATATGTCCGATCCTTCGCGAGCAAGGCCCATACGACACGGGCGTTCTTGTTGGCGAGAGCTACCGCCACGACGTTGAGGTTTCGTCGCAGCAGCAGTTTCCCCACCCAACTATCTTCTTTGGTGGCCTTGCGTTGGTCAGCCAGAATTACTGACCATGGGCTTTGGATTAGAAGCGTTCGAAGGTATGTGTCGCCGCGCTTGCTGATGCCCAGCAACGTTGCTTTGCCGCCGGTTTAATGTTGTCGAGGAACGAGCCCTACCCACGCTGAGAGTTGCCTGGCGCTTTCGCGCCGAAATTACTCCGCCTTAAAGCCCGAACTCTTGATAGGGGCCTCCCAGCGCCTGAACTGTTCTGCCTGCAAAGACGTCAGCTCGGTGGGCCCCGCATAGCTAGGTGTCAGCCCAAGAGCGTAGATTCGATCTTGAAAAGCAGGTGCAGACACGGCTTGCTCTACCGCCCGGGAAATACGCTGAACCCTTGCCGGTTGCATGCCACTCGGGCCGTACAGGCCGAAGAACGCGTCCGCCGTGAAGTCGAACCCCGCCTCCTTTGCTGTTGGAATGTCGGGAACAGCGCGATTGCGGCGATCGCCGGTCATCGCCAAGATTTTGACTCGACCAGCCCTATGGTGTTCAAGAGTTTCTGAAGCGGTATCGATCATCAGCGGGACCTGGCCAGCAATGAGATCCTGCGCAGCGGGCGCTCCGCCGCGATAGGCCACGTGCGTCAGTGGTACACCGGTTGTTTGTGCTAGCAACTGCCCTACAAAATGAGGAACTGTCCCCGCTCCAGACGTAGCGTAATTTGCCTTTTGAGGGTTGCTCTTCATCCACTCCATGACTGCTTTTAAGTCGCCAGAGGGAGCACCGGGCCCAGACGTGATGGCAAAGTCGAACTTGTTCGTCAGCGCCAGTGGAGTGAAGTCTTTTAGAGGATCGTAGCCGATGTTCTGATAAAGCCACGGATGAATGACAAGTACACCACTGGGGGTAAAAACAAGCGTGTTTCCATCAGGCGCCGAGCGCTTCAACTCTACAAGCGCAAGGCGTCCACCAGCCCCAGGCTTGTTGTCAACAATCACATTTTGATCAAGTGAGACTCGTAGTCGTTCTGCGAGCAATCTGGCCACTGCATCCACCGAACCTCCCGGTGAGTAACCGACGATGATGCGAATTGTTCTATCGTCCGCAAGCGCGGCGGAAGCTATCATTGAGGCACATGCAAAAGCGAGCAAATTTCGGCGCTTCATTTTTATAGTCTCCTATTCATTTATAAACTTTGGCTGATGTTCACTGCGTTCGTGTGATCGCTTTGGGGCGTCGGCAATACAGCCACTCACAGATCTCTCAAATAAAGACAGCCCCCAAAGCGAGTAAACTTACGTTTCTGAGAATTATTTTATTGAGCCAGTTCTAATTCTTGTTGCAGACGCGCGGCTTCGCTTGAGCGCACAACCTCTTCTGTAGTTGCGCGCCGCAACTCCCTCCGCTCGGCGAAGTCGTACCATTTTCCTCGGTGCAGCGTTGCCGTGTTATCCCACATCACAAGGTCTCCGACCCGCCACTTGTGTTGATAAACAAACTGCCGCTGCGTTGCATGCTCAATAAGGTCCATCGCCAGCATGCGTCCCTCAGGCAAAGTCATGCCTTCGATTTCGCAAATGTGATGGCCGACGTACAAACATCGGCGACCTGACCGCGGATCGGTTTGCACCAGCGGCCAGCGGGCCGGAGCAATCGCGGTCTTCTGAGCTTCATCGTAGCCCGTGTCTCCAAGGAGGAATCGTGAGTGCAGCGATGAGTGCACTCCCACTAAGTTATCAATCTTGGTTTTTCGCCAGTCTGGTAGCTCGTCGTAGGCAGCTCGCAGGTCGGCGAACTCTGTATCGCCTCCAAACTGAGGTACAACATGCGCCGACAGCATTGAGTACTTGGCGCGTACTTGTTGGAATGAACTATCGCTGTGCCAAAGCTGGTTGGCGACATTGCTGACGATTCTGGAGTGACTTCGCTCTGCAACCTGACCCTCTGCCGTCACGTTCGAAATGTCGGCCAGTTCGTTGTACGCGAAGCGGTGCGTGCCTCGCCGCAGTTTACGTAGGCCTGTATCTAGGGGACCAAAGTTCTTTGCGAAACGGATCTGCTGGTCTTGATCAAGAAGCTGATCTCTAAAAACCAGAACGGCAAAGCGGTCCATAGCAGATTCGATTTCCTTCACCTCGTCAAGCCGGAGTTCTGATGAGATATCAATACCGTGCGCAAGAGCGCCAATACTAGCTGTCAGAGGGGTGAGTTCAAGTTTCGAATTCATTCGCTTTCCTATTTTTCGGAATTTATTCAATCTTAATTCCAGAGGCTTTTATTAGATGTGACCACTTATCAAGTTCTGAAGCTATGGCTTTGTTGTATTCTTGAGACGATGAACCGAGCGGGTCGCTACCAAGTTGGATAAATCGATTCACAACAACAGGAGTTCGCATCACTGCTGCGATGTCCGTACTGATACGTTCGAGCAGGTTAGGTGGTACGCCACTTGGAGCAATGATCCCCATATAGCTCAGTGCTGCGAACCCTGGGACTGCGTCTGAGATAAGCCCGATGTCCGGCGCTATTGCAGCGCGTTTAGGACTGGCCAAAGCGATTGGCTTCAGACGCTTTTCCCGCACGAACGGCATCGCGGAGAAGAGCACGTCAAACAACAGCGGCACCTGACCGCCTAGAACATCCTGCTGCGCTGGCGCACTCCCTTTGTATGGCACATGCACGAGATCAATTTTTCCCATTCGATTGAGAAGCTCGCCGGCTAAGTGAGTACCGGTGCCAACACCCGGCGACGCATAGCTGAGCTTTCCAGGATTCTTGCGCGCGAATTCAAGAAGTCCCGCCGCGTCATCAAATGGGACAGACGGGTGCGCGAAGATTCCGTAATGCGTATAGGCGAGCTGCGACACGCCACTGATATCTCGCAACGTGTCAAAAGGCATCTGGGACTGAAGCGCCGGGTTGATCATCAGCGCACTCGTTGCCATCCCCAGCGTGTAACCGTCCCTTGGTGCACGGGCGACAAACTGTGTGCCTAGCAACGTACCCGCGCCAGGCTTGTAGTCCACTACGATCGGCTGGCCCCACTTCTCACGTAATCCATCTGCGATCAGACGTGCGAGCGTATCGGTCGGCCCACCAGATGAAAACGGAACGATCAGTTTGACCGGGCGTTCCGGCCAAGGCGGCGAAGCCGCCCAATCCGCTCCAGGAACGCTTGCCGCAAGCAAGGCTGTCAGTTTCAGCAGATCGCGGCGGTTCAAAGCAACTTGGTCTCTCATTTTTTCTCCGCATTTCATCAATTGCTCTCCAGAAGCGAGGCCTTATCGCAAAGCAGATGCCTTAGACTCCGGCTTGCACGATCTCTCTTCCTGATTTACCGCCGATCTCTCGAGCGATTGCGTCCGCTGCCGTCAAAAGAGCGGGAACCACTTCTTCGACGAGCTTTCCTGCGGAAATCACGAAAGAAGGGCCGCCCGAGTTGATCGATATCACTTCACCTTTGGGCGTGCGGATCGCAACTGCGGCGGCATTAATGGCAGGATGCCAATCTCCCAGAGATAACGCGTAGCCGTTGCGACGAGCGTCAACCAGGGCGGAAGTTAGCGACTGTTTAGTCTTGGCGTCGCAATTGCAGTTTCGAAGGACCGCATTTCGGGTTGCGTCGTCCGCTCCGGAAAGCCAAGCGCGACCTAAGGCTGAACGGGTGATGGACATTCGCGTTCCCACGTCCGCCGCAATCACTGCAATCACCGCCCTTGACCGAGCCGTTTCCACGACCAGCATGTCGTCCGCATCCCGAATTCCGAGGAAGCATGTACTGCCCACAGTCTCAGCTAGTTCGATCATGTGCGGCCTGGCGCTAGCGCGGATGTCCAATCCCCCGAGGAACGCCTCTGCAAGACGAACCACACCGGATCCGATCTCCCACCGATCGGGCATGCCGGCGAGTCTGAGATGTCCCAGTTCCTGGAGCGTCGCGATGAGACGTGTCATCGTTGGCCGAGGAATGCCAGTCATTGCAGCGACTTCGCTGTTGCTCAATGGCCGCCTCGCTGCTGCAAAGCAGTCGAGTACGCGGAAACCTCGTTCGAGCGCACTCACTGTGTCAGCGCCGCGCTCCGTACCAGCTTGGTCAGATGAAGGCGATTTGTCAGCCATGGCCGAACTCTATCTGCGATCTGAGGATGTGTCAATTTTTTTTGAAATCGGATTTCATATTTGTGTTTGTACTTCTTTGACGCCCAGTCCGCACGACAAAGCAAAATGATGATCAGCTTGTCAAGTTGCCGTGGCCACGGCGATCTAGGGTAAGTAGCACCAACGCTCACTGGCCTGCCCTCGGTTCCCTCGATGCGTTGGATTGGGCACGACGCAGGGTGGTCAACCCGTGCTGAGCGGCACTGTTGAGACGTGAATAGGCTTTTGGCTTGACGGAGGGAGTTGCGCGGCAGAACGTTCGATCCGACTTCCGTGCCCCGGGAGTGACTGCCTGTAACGCTGACCATGCGATGTACCGTATGAGGCCGCGGCCTTTGGGTGCCGGAAGACCCAAACGGGTGACACGGGACAGGGTGTTGCCCCAGGGTGTACCGCCAGGAGCGCCGATCACTGAGCGACCCGCTTGGGCTTCCGACACGGCAAGTCAAACCGCAAAAGCAGCGAGGTTGTCCGTGGGATCTTCCTTGGCGGGCTGGATTCGGCCAGCCAGTCGCACGCGGTGTGCATCATCGATGGACAGGGCAGTGTCGCGAACGCCTGGAGGTCGCGCACAACGCTGCCGACCTCGCAGAGTTGCTGTGTCGCTTGAAGCTGGACTGCTCCTGGTCCGGTAGACAAACCCCACCTATCCTTTAGGCGTAGGAGGGAGTGCCATGAGCACCCAGAGGTTTACGCCCAATTCAAGGAAGAGGCGGTCAAGCAGGTGAAGCGGCCGGCCATCCCAATCTTGGTCGAGAGTGGCGCACGTGGTGGATAGACTTCCGCTACCGGCCGTCAGGAGGCTTTGCTTGAGTGAATCGCTTCTTATCAGCCGCCGATTTGACGACGAAATCTTTGACCCGTCAGACCGCGACTAGGAAGACGCCCTCAGACAGGTCTTCATCGAGAACGAACCTCAACTGAACGGAGCGACCTAGGAAAAGCTTCGTGGCGCGTTCCTTCGCTTCGGGACCGTCGAGGGGCTGTTGTTCGTCGTCTACGTCTATCGCCTCGGACATGTCAAGCTCGAGCAATGGGCCAATGCGGAATGCGAGCGCGAGCTTGCCGGCGCTTTGCACCTGCACCGCGTGATCTTTGACGATGCGCTGAGACTCTGCAGATTGGCACGGGAAAGAAACATTGCAGGTCTGCGTCAAGAACCGTGGGTTCAGAATTGAAGCAACATGACTCTCAGCTTTGGATAAAGCTGAATGTCTCTTGTGGATCCATTTTTCAGCCAGCGTTCTGGCGACGAAGTCGGCTTCGCCACCCGCTGGCCAGGGAACGGTTCAACTGATTGGTCTCGAAGGAAGGGCGTTTTGCGACCGCGTTGCGGTTGCGATCCAACCGCGCCGATCGCGTCGATGAGCGACCTACGGCTGGGATCAGGCGACGAAGCAGCCACTTTTCCCCTTTGGAGGAATCGAATGTGCTGGCGGTAAATTTGGTGGGTGTACCGAGTTTCCGTCACCAGACAGTACTCCGCATTTCAAAAAATTGGTCTCCTCTTTGGAGCATGCCCCACCTATCCAGTTCGGGCGATGCATCCAAGGGGGAATGCGACCCATCATCGGATCGCGCGGTGCATTGCCGCACCGTTTTGTGCGATTGCGTGACTGCCGCGCGCTTTTGAATCTTACGAAAAGGTCTACACATGAATCGATCAAATTGGTTTACCGCTTCGCCGGAAGGTGCCAAAGCGATTGGCGCGCTTCATCACTACGTCACCACCGGCACAAGACTTAAAGCATTGCTTGTCGATCTCGTCTTCTTGCGTGTTTCGCAGATCAACGGGTGTGCGCACTGCATCGACATCCATACCCGCGACCTTGTCAAGGAAGGTATGTCGGTGGAAAAAATCGTGTTGATCCCTGTTTGGCACGAAGCAACCTATTTGTTTTCCGATCAGGAACGCGCGGCGCTGGCTTGGGCTGAAGAGGTCACCAGAGTCAGCGAAACGCATGCCTCGGATGAGGCGTATGCCGCGGCCGCCACGCAGTTCGAAGAGCGGGATCTGGTTGATCTCACGCTCGTCATCGCAGCAATGAACGCCATCAATCGCATGGGGATCAGCTTCCGGCTCAAGCCGCGAGCAAAGGCCTGACGTCCTAGAGAAGTCACGGGAAAGGGTCGCGAGGTAGAACATATGAAATGTGGTTACTGCCTCTTCTTCAGCGGCGCTGTCCGCACTCGCTTGAGGCGATGGCAGCCGCCAACGACACGACACGATCAGGTGTAGCAGATGCAACTCCCTCGTCGCCAGTTCATGAAAGTGACTGGCCCCACCTGGCGGGCTCAAGCTTGGCATAGACGGGCTCTCGCCAGCGGCCACGCTGGCAGAACGTCGTCAGTACAAAACTTGCGGGCTTGACAGTCACGCGCCAGACCAACACCTACTGTTCGGTAGGTTGCGGCATCCTCATGTACTCGCTGGGCGACGGCGCTAAAAACGCCAAGGCCTCGGTTCCACGTCGGGGGCGATCCCAACCACCCGGTCAATCGCGGCAAGCTGTGTCCAACAGGCGCGAGCCTACTCGACATTATTAACAGCCTCAAACGGCTGCTGTACCCCGAGCACCGCGCCTTGGTTCAATCGAGTGGAAGCGCCTGTCCCGGGGCGATGCTGTTGACCGCATCGCGAAGCTCATGAGGGTCAATCGCGACGCGAACTTTCTTGAGACCATGGCCGACGGCGAGCGCGTCAACCGCTGGACGTTCACCGGAATGCTGGCCGCCTCGGCCTGCAGCAACGAAGCCGGCTACATCACCTACAAGGTCGCCTGTAGCTGGGGCCTTCTTCTTTTCGACAATCAAGCGCGTGTCTGACACGGCCCGACGGTGTCAGGTCTTGCCCCGACGTTCGGCCGTGGCGCGATGACGAACCATTGGATCGACATCAAAAATGCGGATGTAATTCTGACCATGGGTGGCAATGCCGCCGAGGCGCACCCCTGCGGATTTAAGGGGGTGACTGAAGCGAGGGCGCACAGCAAGGGGCATTGCATGGTGGTCGATCCGCGCTTCAACCGCTTGGCGGCGGTGGCCGACTACCATGCGCCGATCCGTTCGGGCAGCGACATCGGCTTCCTTGGGGGAGTGATCGGTTACCTGCTGACGAACGACAGGATCCACCACGAGTACGTGAGGGCATACACCGACTTCACCATTCTTATGCGCGAGGACTTCAACTTCGACGAGGGCTACTTCCTCGGCTACAGCGAGGACCAGCGCCCTACGAAAAGGGCAGCTGGGACTACCAGTTCGGCGATGACGGTTTCGTCAAGGCCGACCCGTCCCTACAGGACCCGTGCTGCGCATACCAGCTGCTGAGGAAGCACTACGCGGGCTGCACGCCCGAGAAGGTCGAGAGCGCCTGCGGCACGCCCATGGCGAAGTTCTTGCGCGTGTGCGAGAAGTTCGCGTCCACGGCCGTCGCCGGCCGGGCTGCGACCATCATGCACGCGCTGGGCTGGACGCAGCACTCCACCGGCGCGCAGATCCTGCGCTGCGCGGCCATGGTGCAGCTGCTATGCGGCAACATCGGCGTGGACGGCGGCGGTATGAATGCACTGCCGCTCCAACATTTAGGGCGTCACCGACCTGGGCCTACTGTCGGCCAGCCTGCCGGGCGACCTCACGAAGCCGTGCGAGGCTGAACAGGACTATCAGGGCTACATCACCGCGCGCACGCAGAAACCCCTGCGCACCAACCAGATGAGCTACTGGCAGACTACCTCAAGTTTCTCGAGCCTCATGAGGGCCTGATACGGTCCTTCCGCTACGGCCGAGAACAACTGGGCCTACGACTACCTGCCCAAGCTCGACAAGGAATACGACATGCTCCAGACCTTCGAGCTCATACGGGAAGGTAAGGTCAATGGTTACTTGGCCCAGGGCTTCAACCTGCTGGCCGCGTTGTCCGGTAAGAACCGCAATCGCGAGGCTCTGGCCAAGCTAAAGTTCTGGTCATCATGGACCCGCTGGCCACGGAGATCTCGGAGTTCTGGAGGAACTACGGTGAGTACAACGACGTCGATCCCTTCAAGATCCAAACCGAAGTGTGCCACCTGCCCATCACCTGCTTTGCCGAGGAAGAGGGGACGGTCGTCAGTTCGTCCCGTGTGCTTCACTGGCACTGGAAGGCCGCCGAGCCGCGGGGCGAGTCCTGGACCGACTCCGCATCACGTCGGGTTTGCACCTGCGCATGAGGAAGCTCTACACCAAGCAAGGCAGTAAGTTCCCCGAGCCGATCAAAAACCTGTGGTGGCCCTACGCCCACGCGAGCGAGCCGATGTCGGCCGAAGTGGCCAAGGAGTACAACGGACGTGCCCTGGAAGACCTTCGCGGACCGACGGATTGCACAAAGCTGGTGCGCAAGGCAGGAGAGCAGGTCTCTGGCTTTGCACAGTTGCGAGATGATGGAATGACTATGAGCGGCTGTTGGATCTTCGCCGGCAGTTGGACACAGACGAGCTCGCAATTTTCGATGTGTGACTGCACGACCAATCGCGGAACATAGGTCACTCCTCTGCCTTTAAGGGCAACCTGAAAGAGCGGAGCACCTTCCGGACCCCAGTGGACTCATCATCTGGATATTGATCACGTCGCCGGCGTGCTGGAATGGCCAGTCTGGAACCGCTTCTCCGGTTCGACGACACACTATCTGACGGTGGCCTTGGAGATATTCAGTCGACAAGCCGCAATGGAGAAGTCCCCGCGCGTGGCAATCTCCGGAGTGCTCGGATCAGGTTGGGGCTGGGTTACTGGCTTCTTTGTCATGCTGCCCGAGATCACGGGCTGGCAGTTGCCCATGCATGCCCGGACCTTCAGGCAGTAAGAAGCGCCTGCATGCTTCCTGCTTGCGACCGATCAAAACACCGCCTCAAGGCTACTTCGACAGGGCCGCCTCGACGATCATGTTGGCCACAAGCTCAGGCCTCGAGACCATGACGAGGTGCGATGCGCCATGCACGCTCTGTGTCCTTTGCGAGCGTGCGCGGTCGGCCATGAACTGGAGCGCCGCCGGCGGCACATGTTTGTCGCGGGAGCCAAAGAGGAACCAGGAAGGCTTCTGCTTCCACGCAGGTGGTCCGGCATGGTCCCGGAGCGCGCTCTCGGAGATCGGACGTTGCGATGCAGCCATCTGTTCGGCTCGTGCGACCGGGATGTCCTCTGCCAAGCGGCGGCGGAACTGTGACGCCGACATATAGAGGTCGCGACCGCCACCAGACTGCACCACAGCTGCGGCAAGGACCGTATCGAGCGTGTACCCTGAGAATTGGTTCAACAAGTCCGACACGGACTCGCCGGCGTCTGGCGCGAATGCGGACACATAGACAAGTGCCTTCACCTGTCGGTTGTCGTAGGCTGCGTTGCTGATGACAGCACCACCGTACGAGTGCCCCACAAGAACTGTCGTGCCTCCGACGGCCTTGATGATGTCGCGTACGTAGGTGGCGTCGTTCTCGAGCCCGCGTAGCGGATTGGCGACCGCGACCACTTGGTATCCCTGGTCCAGCAGACGCGCGGTGACGCCTTCCCAACTGGCGGACTCCACGAAGGCGCCGTGGACCATGACGATGGTGGGCCGAGACTTGTTTTCATGCTCGGCGGCGTGGACGGGCTCAATGATGGACATGTACAGCGCGAGCGCCGCCGCGACAATATAGGTGCCGATGACTCCTGCCACATCGACGCTCACGTGTCTTTGGAAGAGCTTGACGGTCAGCGCGGTTGGGGGCATGAGTGTTCCTGATGGTATTAGTCCGGGATGTGGTTGTCGTGACCTTACTCCCTCGTCGCAGTCGCGGGCCCCCTCAAAAGTGGGAGCGGTCTTGCCAATCAGTTCATAGGGTTTGATCGGGGCGCGCGCGTGATGGCGACGCGCCATGGGACTGACCGGCCGTTGTGGCAGGCCGCTCGTCCGAAAGGTAGAGCATCGACGCCCCGAACAGTGGGGGCGTGTCGATCGAATGCGGCCTACCTTTCAGTCCGAGCGTCGCAACTCGCGTACGTCATTCACGTCCTCCCACTCATTGCCCTGAAAGGAAACTTCCATGCCCGAAATGAATGCCTCCAACCAAGCAATGCGTCGCAGCCTGATGGCGAGCGGCGCTGCCGCTGTAACAGGCGTCTTCGCCGCGGGTGCCCTGTCCACAACGGTCGCGGCCGCACCTGCTGCGAAGTCTTCTCCCGGCTCACGCTACGCCGGCAGCACTATCGTCACGAAGGATGGCGTGGAGATCTTCTACAAGGACTGGGGTCCCAAGAACGCACAGCCCGTGGTCTTCCACCACGGCTGGCCGCTGAGCTCCGACGATTGGGATGCCCAGATGCTGTTCTTCCTGAACAACGGCTACCGAGTCGTGGCCCACGATCGCCGGGGCCATGGCCGCTCCGCGCAGGTCAGTGATGGTCACGACATGGACCACTATGTGGCAGATGCCGCGGCGGTTTTCGAACACCTAGACCTTCGCAATGCCGTGCATGTCGGTCACTCCACTGGCGGTGGCGAAGCGGTCGGCTATGTCGCTCGTCATGGCAAGGGCCGTGTCGCCAAGCTCATCACGGTGGGCGCAGTTCCGCCGATCATGCTGAAAACGCCTGCCAACCCTGGTGGCCTTCCGATGGAGGTCTTCGACGGATTCCGCAGCGGACTTGCTGCGAATCGCTCCAAGTTCTATGTCGATGTCGCATCCGGCCCGTTCTACGGCTTCAACCGTCCGGGAGCGCAGCCGATCCAGGCGGTCATCGAGAACTGGTGGCGGCAGGGGATGACGGGCAGTGCCAAGGCGCACTACGACGGCATCAAGGCCTTCTCGGAGACCGACTTCACGGAAGACCTCAAGCGCATCGACGTGCCGACACTGCTCATGCATGGCGACGACGACCAGGTGGTTCCCATTGCCGATGCGTCCGTGCTGGCTGCAAAGCTGTTGAAAAAAGCAACGCTCAAGGTGTATCCGAGATTCCCGCATGGCATGTGCACGACGCAGGCCGACGTTATCAACCCCGATATGCTCGCCTTTATCCGCAGCTGATCGTCATGTGGGCGGCGCGTCTCTGCGCGCCGCGCCGCACGGCACCGGCCGGAACGTTGTTGAGCTGCGACCCGAATCCGCTTCGAGCTGACGGAGCGACCTGATGGCATCGCGCACGCCCCTCGCTGGCGGATTCTGCGTCCGAGGACGTCGCGAGCATGCCTGTAATAAGCACGGCCAAGCCGTTCCGGCTTAGCTTCCCGTAAGCACGCGACCAGCGCCGCCGTGCCCGGAAGATGCACTTGATGCCAGCCAAGTGCTGTCCGAAGCCTGCATGGGGCCTCGTAGCGTGTCAATGTCCAGTGAAAAAGCGGGCCAAGAATGCGAGACCGATGACCAGCGCGAGAACAGCGAATACTGCGATGACCAGCGCAATGCCGATCGAATTACGGTCCGCGTGCGGGTCGGGGTCGGCGCGTCGGCCGCCCAGAGCACGGTCTTGAGTGATTTGAGAACCCGCTTCATTGCGTGACTCGTTCTTGCTCAGCGCTGCATCATCTCGCGCAGCGTGACCTCGGCGCCGGTGTTGCCCCAGCTTCCGCGCACATAGCTCAGTACGGCTGCGAGCTCCTGGTCGTCCAGCAGGTGGCCGAAAGGCGGCATGCCGTAGGGGCGGGGGTTGCCTTCGGTCGCGGGCAGGAAGCCGCCGCGGCGCACCACCTGCACGAGGTTGCTGGCGTTGTGCATGTTCACCGCGCGGTTGCCCGCCAGCGGCGGGAACACGTCGAGCACGCCCTCGCCGCGTTCGCCGTGGCACCACGCGCACTGCTGAGCGTAGATTTTCTCGCCGCGCAGCATCACATTCTCCCTGCGGCGCACCGGCGTCACCGACGGCGCCTGAGCCGCGGGGGGCAGCGCCTGCAGGTAGGTCGCTATGGCCCTCAGGTCGGCATCGCTCAGGTGCTGGGTGCTGCGAAACACCACCTCTGCCATCGGGCCGAGCACCGAGGCGCGGGCCGTGCGCCCCGTCTTGAGCAGCGTGACGACCTCTTCCACGGGCCATGCGGCGACACCGGCTTCGGCGGCCGCATCGAGTGCTGGCGCGTACCAACTCTCGCCCGGCAGCATGCCGCCAACGAAGCCGCGGGCGGTGTCCGTGGCGCCCAGCGAATTGCGGCTGCCGTGGCATTCGACGCAATGGCCCAAGCCGCCGACCAGGTAGGCGCCGCGGTTCCACTCGGCCGAGCGCTGTGGCTGCGGCTCGAAGCGGCCGGGTGTGAAGAAGAGGGCGCGCCACACCGCCAGGGCGACCTGCGTGTCGTAGGGGAAGCCGAGCGTGTGCGCTTGGTTGGCCCGCGCCACCGGCGGCAGCGTGCGCAGCCAGGCGTAGATCGCGTCGGCGTCCTCGCGCGTCATCTGCGTGAAGCTGGTGTACGGGAAGGCCGGGTAGAGCAGTCGCCCGTCTCGCGAGCGGCCGTTATGCATGGCGCGCCAGAAATGGTCGGCGTTCCACAGCCCGATGCCCGTGATGGGATCGGGCGTCAGATTGCTGGTGAAGATCGAGCCGAAGGGCGTGTCGATGCTGCGCCCGCCTGCGTAGGGCTCACCGCCCCGCGCGGTATGGCAGCCGGCGCAGTTGCCCGCCAGGGCGAGGTAGCGGCCACGCTCAACCTGGCCGGGCGCCGCGACGAAGGGCGTCGCGGTCTTTGGGACCTGGTCCTCGCCGCGTCGATTCAGCGCCACCCCCATGCCGACCAGCAACGCGACCGCCAGCCCCAGCCCTAGCACCGTGCGCAGCAGCACGCGGCGTGCGCTCACTGGTGAGCCTCCATCGCGCTGCACGCGACCGGTGGGCCACTGGGCAACGAGGTGGCGCGCTTGGCGCCTGTAGGCACCGGCTGCGCGGCCAACCAGCCGGCGATGGCGATGATGTCGTGGCTGTCTAGCCGGCGGCCGACGTCGGCCATGCAGTCCGGCGCCATCGCGCGCCGGTCGCCGGTAACCCAAGCCCCCAGCTGCGATGCGATGTACAGCCGCGGCAAGCCGACCAGCGACGGGATGCCGGGCTGCACGCCCGTCAGCGCCTCGCCGTGGCATCGTACGCAGGCCGGGATGCCGCGCGTCGCGTCGCCGCTCCGCACCAGTTCGCGCCCGCGTGCCAGCGTGGCCGGCGCCAGGTCCGAAGCGGCTGGCGGTGGGTAGGGGAAGTCGAGTGATGCGAAGTGGTGAGCCATCTCGTGGAGGTACGCGTCCGACAGGTTAGCTAGCAGGTAGCTCATGTCCGCCTGCTGGCGCCGCCCGTCACGGAAGCTGCGCAGCTGGTTATAGAGGTAGCCGGCCGGCTTGCCCGCCAGCCGTGGGAAGTAGTCCGAGTTGGTAGCCTGCCCGTCGCGGCCGTGGCAGGTGATGCAAGCGGCCATGCGCCGCGCGAGGTCTTCTGCGGCCTGCGTGTGCACCCCGCCGAAGGCCGATGCTCCAAGCACGGCGATAAACGCCTTTCTCCAAGTGAACAGGCGTGGGAGCGACATGACTGAACTGATTCTCGAAAGATTTAGACGCCTGGACCTTATCAATTTTGGGTGATTCGAGCCTTGATGTACGCCGTACGTGGTCGGCCAGCCACTTCGGCTTCTTGCCGCGTCCGGTGTGCTGTTCATCGGGAAGGCTCCGGAAATATCAGGATGATGGGATGTGCGTGGCGCGCAAGAAGGTCCGAGCCAACGCCGCGGCCAGAGCCGGTGCGCGGTTTGGCTTATTCCGAGAGGAAATCGAACAAGTCTGCGTTAAGCCGGGCCTTGTGGGTCTCGATGAGACCGTGGGGGGCGCCTGCGTAGACAAGCAGCCGTGAATTGGGTATGAGCTGGCATGACCGGCGTGCGACTGCTTCGATAGGGACGATCTGGTCGTCGTCGCCGTGAATGATGAGTGTTGGGACGTCGATGTACCCGAGGTCCTTGGTAAAATCGGCCTCGGAGAAGGCCCGGATTCCTTCCAACGCAGCCTTGGCAGCTGCTTGCATTGCCTGTATCCAGAACCAGTCGATCGCACCCTGTGACATCTTGGCCGCGGGACGGTTGAACCCGAAGAATGGACCATTGGCAAGGTCCCGGTAGAGCTGCGCGCGGTCGATGACGCTTCGTTCGCGCAGCCCGTTGAAAACTTCCATCGGCAGTCCAGCGGCATTCTGGGGACTCCAGAGGAGCGAGGGGGTTACCGCTGAGATAAGTGCGACCTTGCGCACGCGTGCGCCACCGTGGCGACCAATGTAGCGGGCGACTTCACCACTTCCCATCGAGAACCCGACTAATGCCGCGTCGGAAAGATTGAGCTCTTGGCACAGTTGGGCGAGGTCGTCGGCATAGGTGTTCATGTTATGGCCATGCCACACCTGGCCGGACTGGCCATGGCCACGTCGATCTGCTGCTATCACACGGAAGCCCCGCTCTGCCAGGAAGACCATCTGGGCCTCCCAGCTGGCGGAGGTCAGGGGCCATCCGTGACAGAAAACTACCGGCGTGCCGCTTCCCCAGTCCCTGAAGAAGATGCGCGTCCCATCGGTCGTGGTGATCGTGTCGTTCATACTTACTAGCCAGACTCCTGTTCGAGGCGGGATGGGCGTCCTGTCGGCCTGCCGGCCAAGGATCAGTTGTGCGGGCGAGGTATCCTGGTGTCAGCGATGTGGGCCTGGCATGTATCGACGCAGCACAGACAGACCTTAGCAATGCGCGCAGACGTCGTGGTCACTGTGCGAGGGGAGCGGCCTATCCCTTCTGGCGGATGGCGGTGGATGCGTTATGGGCTAGAAGTCTGCCTATGAGCCTTGTCCTACATGCGGAGCGCGGGCGGCGCGCGCTTGTAGGTAAGCTATGAACGTCGTGAAGGCGGCCGGGCGTGCGTCGCGCGGTCATCGGCACATGCGGGCTGTGAACGACTTGGCGGCGAAAGGGCTCGTGCCAGGACTGCAATTTAGAGGTGGACTTGTACCGAACTTCAGATCCTTCGTCGTCTACGAGCTTGCGACTTTCGCGCTCCGCCATTGGAACGTGGCTATACCTCGGCATGTTGAGCCTGTTCGGCGCGGTCATTGGCATGCAGTTGCTCACCACGCTCGGAGTGACGCCGAACACGACGCTGATAGGGGTGTTGATCACGGTGATCGTGTCTCGGATTCCTGTTTCGGCATTCCTACCGCTTCGTTCGGTACATATGCAGAACATGGCGCAGACGGCGATCTCCTCGGCGACCTTCGGCGCCGCCAACGGAATGCTCCTGCCCATTGCAATTCCCTACCTGTACGGCAGCGAGCAGTTGATCTTGCCCCTGCTGTGCGGCCTGGGTGCAGCCATCCTCCTGGACGCGTGGCTCCTGTATCGGCTCTTTAACTCGAGGGTCTTTCCGGCCGCAGGTGCATGGCCGCCGGGCGTCGCGGCAGCTCAGGCGATCCGCGCCGCGCAGGGTGACGGTCACGTCTTCTTGTTGGGCCTCGGGGTGGCGGTCGCCGCAGGCGGTGCGTGGCTGGCCGGGATCCCGATGGCGGCGTTTGGCACGGCTTTCATTGGCAACGTTTGGGCCCTCTCGCTGTTCGGTTGTGGTTTGCTGGTCCGCAACTACGGTGCACCGTTTTCCGGGATTGACATCAACGCGATGTACCTTCCCCACGGCGTGATGATAGGAGCGGGGTTGGTCGCACTGGTGCAGGTTTTCAACCAGGTGCGCCGTCCGAGCGCCGCTGCCTCCGTCGATCCTGGGCGTGAGACGGTCACGACGACGCAGGTGCGATTCGTTCTAGGAAGTGCCGGACTTGCCTACTTGGCGATTGCTGTCTTTCTCGCGGTTGGCTGCGGGCTTTACGTTCAGATGGGCTTGGCGCAACTGATCGGGTTTGTCCTGTACAGCGCTGCTGCAGCCTATGCGCACTGCGTCATCGTTGGAGTGGCGGCCATGCACTCGGGGTGGTTTCCTGCATTCGCCGTCGCGTTAATTACTTTGATCGTGGGGTTGGTGCTGGGTTTCCCTCCCGTGGCGCTGGTTGTACTGTGTGCCTATTCTGTGGCGACGGGTCCCGCTGCCGCGGACATGGGCTTTGATCTGAAGGCCGGATACATCCTGCGAGGAAATGGCTCGGATCCCCGCCTTGAGGAAGCGGGGCGGCGTCAGCAGTACATGGCGTCGAGCCTCGGCCTGTGCGTCGCCATCTTGGTGGTCGCGCTCGTGCACAAGGTGTATTTCTCGCATGGCCTTGTGCCACCGGTGGCGAAGGTGTATCTAGCCACGATCACCGCCGGCGTGGCGGACGGCGTAGCTACCAAGCTCGTCGCTTGGGCTGTCGTGGGGGCTACTGTGCAGTGGATCGGCGGGCCCAAGCGTCAGATGGGCGTGATGTTGGCCACCGGTCTCTTGATCGCCAACGGACTAGCAGGCGTCGCGGTTGGACTTGGAATTCTAGTGCGCCTGTTGGCCCAACGCTTGCCTGGCAATGAGGTACGCGGGAAGTTGGAGGTCTTTGCGGCCGGAGCGATCGCTGGAGACGCGATCTACGGCTTCTTAGCGTCAGCGGTCCAGAGTCTTCGGTTCTGGCGGTAGCGCGATAGTGGGCAAGTCGGCGAGGTCGCTCCTCGTCCAATGAAGGAGGTAGGCTAGGTTGAGACGCACTCAGGAGGATACGGTTAATCAGGAGACGCTTCTGATCCAGCAGGCGGAGGGCTGGCGGTTTGGTCCCTTCGTTTTGTGGGAATCGCCAAGGCGGCTCGAGCGCTCGGGTGCGCCGGTCAGGCTTGGGACCCGGTCGATCGAACTCTTGCTGGAGTTGATCAAGGGGCGGAACGAGCACCTTACTAAGGAGCAATTGCTCGAGCGTGTGTGGGCGGGCGCGGACGTGGACGAAGTGAGCGTGAGGGTTCATATGTCCACGCTGCGAAAGGCCCTCGGTCCGCCTGGCGATCACGAAGGGTGCCACGAATGGATTTCGACAGCGCCCATGCGCGGCTACCGCTTCATCGGCAAAGTCGAGCGTGCGACGTCACCGTGGCCTGGCGGCCCGTCGCTGTCGGGCCGAAGTGCTGAGCATCCTGACCACGTCCCCTGCTTTCGGCCATCCCGGCTGCCGTCGCCCATATCTCGTCTGATCGGCCGAGAGACGGAGATTCGACAATTGCACGAGCGCTTGTTGCAGCGGCGCCTCGTGACGGTAGCTGGACCCGGAGGGATCGGCAAAACATGTGTCGCGGTGCATGTTGCGCGGTTGGTGCAACAAGAGACTGGGAGCGAAGTCACTTTCGTCGATCTCGCCCCCTTGGTGTCGGCTGACCACCTGCTCAGCGCAGTCGCGCAGGCGGTCGGCCTGCCTGGTGATGGTTCTAACTCGTCTATTGCCATTGCGCGAGGCCTGTCTGGTCGCTCGCTTCTTCTTCTGGTGGACAACTGCGAGCATGTAGTCACTGCAGTGGCGAGGCTGGTGGAGGAGCTGCTGGTTCTGCTGCCTGAACTGAAAGTCCTGGCGACCAGTCGTGAACGTCTGCGAGTGCAAGGTGAGCATGTCGTGCGACTGCCCCCCCTGTCGTTGCAGGCGGGCCCCGTCTACAACATACGACAGGCAATGCGCTCCGCGGCTGTCGAGTTGTTGATCGACCTGTCAACGGCAGCCGGCGCGCCAGACTTCGAGGATGCGGAAGCCGAGCTTCTTACACGCCTGTGCAGGAATGTGGACGGAATCCCGCTCGCGATACAGCTCATTGCGGCTCGCCTTCCCGTCCAGTCGGCTCGTTCGCTCGCCGAGGACCTGGACGGCCACCTGCAGATCTACTCGATGGGAAATCGCTCGGAGCAGAAACGGCACCGGACGCTAGCCGCGACGCTGGACTGGAGCACTGCGCTGCTCACGACAGCGGAGCTTCGGCTGTTTTGCCGACCTGTCGGTCTTTCGGGTCGCTTCGACGCTGAGTCTGCGCTCGCAATCGTGGACGGTGAACTGGATGCAGATATTGCACTGGACGCGCTCGCCTCATTGGTGGACAAGTCCCTTGTCGCATTCGATCATTCCCACGGCAGTGCAGCCTACCGCCTGCTTGACACCACGCGCGGCTACGCGCAAAAGAAACTGACGGAAGGAGGTGCATGGGGCCTTGTCTGTGCTCGTCATGCGCACTGGATGCTCAGCGTCATGCGGGCGGCCAACGTCGAACTCACTGACGTTGACATGGCTACGTGGATAGATCGGTACGCACATCGCATCGACGACGTGAGATTCGCGCTTGACTCGAATTTGGAGGCTCGCGGCGAGTTGACCGTCGCTTCCGGCCCACTGTGGATTTACATGTCTCAGCTGGCCGAGTTCCGCACGCGTGCGAGAGCCGCGCTGGAGCACGCCTCGGCGCAGATCCCACGCGACGAGGCCATGATGGCAAGACTGCAGATCGCACTCAGCAATGCCATTGCATACACAGACGGGGCAACCAGCGAATGCGTCGAGGCGTGCGAACAGGCGCTGGTCAACAGCGTTAAGACGGCGACGCTGGAGGTCGAGCTGGAGTCGCGCTGGCGCTTGGTGACACTTAACATGGTGCTTGGGAACTATGCGCGATCCCTGTGGCATGCTGAGCGGCTCGATGTGACAGCAAAGGCGTCGGGCGATCCTATCGGGAAATACATGGCGGCGCGAATGATGGCGTACGCAAATCACTTCTGCGGCAACTTCCGTGTATCACGCGCCCACGTCGTGGCTGCGGCGTCGCTCGGTTACATCGACCGGCTCAATCCCGCGTTGATGCTGCAGTCAGACCCGCGCACGACACCTTTGTGCAGCCTAGGACGCACGCTTTGGATCATGGGCGAGGAGGACAAGGCCATGGAGGCAGCCACGCGTGTGGTGGAGTACGCCGAGGATTTCGGACAGGTTCTAGGGCTGATATTCGCGCTCTACTGGGCATGTCCAGTGGCAGTGTGGGCCGGACGGCACGACGTCGGGCGCAGATGGATCGAGCGGATGCGCGAGGTGAGCCAGCGGCGAGGTCTGGACTACTGGCACAAGTGGGTTATCTGGTTCGACTACGGGCTGCGCGTGCGAATGGGGGAGGACCGCGAGCGTGTCCATCAGGAAGTGGTGACGATGCTGCCGCGACTGGACACGCGCACGCGTGACGTCCTAGTCACCTTTTGCGAGGACTGGTTCGACGATGAGATGCTGGTGCGGGTCGAACGGGGGGAGGGCCAGTGGTGTGCCGCGGAGGTGTGGCGTGCCGCCGGCGTCAGACGTCAGCGCGATGGCGATCGGGCTGGCGCGGAGCGCTTGTTTCGCATGGCTGTGGACAAAGCGCGTGCGCAGTGTGCCGTTGCCTGGCAGCGGCGTGCTGAGGCGTCGTTGGTGGCATTGGGCGCGCAACCATAGCCGACGGGCAGCCCTAAGGGAGCGCTCCCCGAGGCGCCGGGCGCATTTCGTGCATGCCTTCGGGTTTGATCCAGCGAACGAAGGTAGGTCGCCCAGGTCGCTGAAGGCGCGCCAGCGGCACGTGCATACTTTGGTCAGTGTATGCGCGGCAGGAGCTGCCATGGGCCGGCAGGTAGCTGCCAGCGTCCAAGGTATTCCGCGACTGCCTGTGCGCGGAAGCAGCGACGTGCGTTCGCACCTGAATTTATTGTCCTATGCATACGTAAATGTCCTCTCAGCCCGATACGAGCAAGCTGATGCCGCGAGCGGATACGCTTTGGCGTTTTGGTCCGTTCACGGTCCGGGAATCCGAGCGCCGGGTCGACCGCGACGGAATGCCCGTGCGGCTTGGTTCCCGATCGTTCGACATCCTTATCCAGTTGCTTTGGCGCGCCGGAGAAGTTGTGAGCAAGGAGGAGTTGCTGCAGGCGGTATGGCCGGGCGTCCTGGTGGACGAGGGCAGCGTTCGGTCCACATTTCGTCGCTTCGCAAGGCCTTTGCCGATAGTTCGTCGAAGCCGGACAGCGCCGATTGGATCCTGAACGTGCCTTCTAAGGGGTACACCTTCACGGGTCGAGTGGAGCGTGGGATGGTCGCTGAAGTCACGCATCACGCGTTGCCGAACGAACCCTTGCGTGTCGCTGGTTTCGTGGCGCCGCCGCTGAGTCTCACTCAGTTGATGGGGCGCGATACGGATGTTGACAAAGCCTTGGCCGCGCTCGCCGATCGACGTCTCGTCTCGGTCGTCGGATCGGGCGGAATCGGTAAGTCTCGGCTTGCGCTTCGCGTGACGGAGGTATATCGCACGCGCGACGCGAATCGTCCGCGCTCCGTGGCATTCGCCGATCTGGCGCCACTTGTTTCTGGAGACCACGTGTTCAGCACGCTGGCCCGATCGCTGGGCGTGCCCATCGAGGAGGCAGACACTTTTCGCCTCTTGCAGTCCCGAATCGCAGGCACCCACTTGCTGTTGCTCATCGACAACTGCGAGCATGTGCTCGAAGCCTTGGCGCCCCTCGTCATGCGGCTTCTCGTCGCGCTGCCCGGCCTGCGCATCCTTGCTACGAGTCGCGAGGCGCTGCAGGTGGAGGGGAATTCGTTCTTCGGCTGTCGCCTCTAGACGTCCCTGCTGCGGCACATACGTCGTTGGCAGTGGCGTTGCAGTCCTCGGCGGTTCGGTTGCTTGTCGAAAGAGCGGAGGCGGCCGGCGCTCAGCCGTTCGATGATTCGCATGCGCCAGCGCTGTCGCAGGTCAGCCGCTACCTGGACGGCATCCCGCTGGCCATTGAACTGGTGGCGGGCCGACTCTGCGTCCAGTCGGTCGATGATCTCTTGTTGAGGCTAGACGACCACATGGGTCTGTACATGGAAGGAAACCGCGCCTCCATGCCGCGGCACCGGACGCTTGCAGCGGCTCTGGACTGGAGCGTCGCGCTGCTCTCGCCTGAGGAGATGCGGCTGTTTCGACGCCTGTCGGTCTTCCGCGGACGTTTCGATGTGGAGGCGGCCCTCAGCATGGTGGCCGATGAACCCGATTCAGATCTCTCACTGCAGGCACTGATAGGCCTGACGGAGAAATCGCTGATCAGTTTCGACCGCTCCGAGCCCTCGGCCCGGTATCGGCTCCTGGACACGACGCGCAGCTACGCGGCCAAGTTGTTGATGGAGCTTGGAGAAAAGGAGGTTGCCATTGAGCGCCATGCCATGCAGATGCTCGACGTGATGAATGCGGCGACCGAAGACCTTTCCGTCCTGACGGTGGCGCGCTGGAACGAGCAGTATGCCCACTGGCTGGATGACGTACGGTTTGCGATCGACCAGTGTTTCGTACGCGGGGCTGTGAAAGCTGCTTCGGCGCTGAGCGTGGCATCGGCCCCTCTGTGGTTCCATGTTTTCCAGCTGAACGAGTTCCGTCAGCGCCTTGCGCTTGCGCTTCAGAGCTTGGAGGCCGAGCAACATCCGGATTCCGAGACCATGACGTGGTTGCGTGTGGCGTTGACTAATGCGATCCTACACACTGTCGGCCCGGTCCCGGAGATGGGTCAGGTGGGCGAACGCGCATCTGCCGGTGCTTATGCGAGCCAGTCACCGATCTTGCTGGTGCAGGCGCGTTGGGGGATGTGCTTCTTCGACGTCTGCCGAGGCGACTACGCCGCCGGTCTGCGTCACGCACACGCACTGCGGGATCACACTGCCGCGTGGGCAGATCCGATTGGCGTGAATCTTTCACATCGGATGCTTGCGTTGACATCCCACTTTGCAGGTGACTTTGTGGCAGCACAATTGCACGGTCAGCGAGCGCTTTCCGTCGTTGGCGGTGCTAAGCGTGTGCGGGGCAACATGCTTCAAGTGGATGCCAATGTTGCATCCAACGCGATCCTGGCGAGGACGCTATGGATCAAAGGTCATCCAGCGCAGTCTCATGCTGCTTCTGCCGAGGCAATTCGCAGCGCGCTTGCAACCGGCCAGGCGCTGTCGTTGTGCTTCGCCCTGTTCGGCGCTTGCCCTGTGGCGATCTGGTCCGGCAACCTGGATCAGGCCAGGGAATATGTGCAGATGATGATCGACGAGGCAGAGCAGCGCGGACTTGTCTATTGGAACCGCTGGGCACGTTGCTTTGCTGAGGGTCTCGCAGGAATGGCTCCGATGCTCAGCGAGGACCGGCCGTTGCAGAAGCCTCGAGCTTGGGCTGCCATGGAGGATCCGCAGAAAGAGACGCTGCTGACGTTCTGCCCCGACTACGTGGATGACGCCATGATCGCGCGTGCCTGGCATGGCCAAGGACAGTGGGCAGCGGCTGAGGTGTACCGTGCAGCGGGGCTGCGACATGAGCGACACGGTGCGTTTGAGGAAGCGCGCTCACTTTATCTGCGCGCACTCGCGCTCGCTCGACGGCAGGGTGCAAGGGTTTGGGAAATGCGCGCATCCATCTCCTTGGCCAACTTGCTTGGCGAGCGTGATGATTTGGCGGCGGCTCGCCGCGTATTAGATGAAGCTTTGCAAGGCTATGCGCCCCAGGATGAGTTTCCCGAGCGACTGCTAGCGCAGAAGATCCTAGCCTCACCGTCCAACTCATGAGCCAAGGCAGGGATGCAGTTTATCGAGTGACCTGCCGACCGCGCTCGCGAGCGCATCAAAGGGGGCGCGGTCGGTGGAATCGGCGCCGCGCTTCCCGTCGCGCCTCGTTGAGACTGACTTCCCAAAGCCGTTCGGCCAACTCGGCATCAATAGCCCACGGACGTACTCCTGCGCACGGGTGTATGCCACCATTTTTGGCACCGCGGCGATGGCGCAACGTCGCAATCTTCGCAATAGACGCCACCGTGTGCATCCAGGTCACGACTCGGCGCGCATCAGACGGCGGTCAATGACCCCTGGAATGGAGTCTTCAGGTCGAGCTCTGGCCCGGCTATGCGGTTGTCACAGGGATCCAGGACGTTGAACGCGGCGATCTCGTCACCACTCGTGTACCCAGGTTGACCTCCATGCTCATAGTCGAGCAGCGTGGAGTGTCGCAAGGACCTGAAAGCTCAAGACCGTGACCGCCTCGAGGTGCTTCTCGCGGGGACTGGCAATTTCGACCTGACAGCTCTTTACGATGCGTCCAGGGCGCCCGCTCATCAACAGGGTCCTGTCGCCGACCGAGATAGCCTCGTCGATGTCGTGGCTCACCAGGGTGCGGCGGGGCGCCACTGGTGCAAGAGATGGACGAGCTGGATGAGTATCTCCTGCATGCCTGATCGCGTGATCGCATACAGGTGCAGAAAATGGTTCGTCGGCCATGAGGAGTTTGGGTTCGCGCGGGAGGGCTTGAGCGAGGGCAGCCCGCTGCGCCATGCCCCCGGCCAACTGCCGGGGGATAATTCTCGCCTTGATCCCCGAGGCCCACGGCCTGCAATGCGGCCTGGACACGGTGATGGATCTGCGTCGCATCCTCGCACCGCCACGTCCGGAGTCCAGGCCGAACGCGACGTGCCGGCGCGATGTCAGCCTCGGCAGCAGTGCAGGGTGCTGGAAAGTCGTCGCGGCTTGGGCGTCAGGGGAATACAAGGTATTTCCCGCCATGGTCACCTCGCCCTTGGTCGGTGTGCCCTCCGGGCTTCCCAGGCGTGCGGCCATGCACAGGAGCGTCGACTTGCCGCATCCACTGCTACCGAGCAGGCAGACGATTTCACGCTCCGCAATCTCGAACGAGACATTCTCGAAGACGGGTGTGGCGGCGCCGTAGGCGAAGCCGACGTCACGTAGCTCGAGGATGGGGGTACCGCGGCGCAGGGACCGACCGTCAGAACAGACCTGAAGAGTTTCCCGCCGCTGCACTGCGCGTAGGGTGCTTGGCCAGTTCAGCGAGCAATTGCGTAACGCTGGGCGTCACGATGGGAATGAATGCCGACTCGCGCCATCGGCGGATGAAATCCCCCCTGCGCAGGAAAGCCCGTCCGCCGCTGGCCTGGAGTTCGAACTGGATTGCTTCCTGCACGCAAGCGTTCAATTCCAGGCGAAGTCGGAAGAGGCGATGGGGCGAGTCGACGAAGGTTCCGTTGTCGACGCCGGACTTAAGGGTGTCTGCCGTCGCTTCGAGCCGTTGAGCGAGTTCCTTGATGGGCGCGGCAAGAATGTGCTCCGCACTCGCGGCATTTTGAAGTGCTTGGGCGACCGAGGCCCGAGCTAGGCCAATGGACAGGCCGCATTGGAGGCCCAGGAAGACCGGGCGCACTCTGGGCAGGAATGTCGGAGCTATGTCAGCTAGGAGGTCGCTGCTTTCGATTTGGACGGCGTCGAGGGTGATCGAGGCGGTGTTGGTTCCGCGCAGCGCGATGAGATCAAGGTCGCCAGAGCGCATGAGGCCGGTTCTGTCCGACGGGAGCGCCACGATCATTGGCGGGCCGCCCTCGTCCTTTGCCACGGCAATCGCCACAAGGAATCGCTCCCGACGCAGGTTGGTGCACCAGGGGACCGTGCCCTTGAGCGTCCAGCCACCATGCGGCGCCGGCGTCGCAACCACGTTGATTGCCTCGATTCCGCTCAGGAACTTTATGATGTTTGACAGCCCCGGAGCGCCGGCCGTTCGGCCGGCCATCAGTCGCTCGACATGCAGGTCGCGCAGCGCGGTACGGTCCGACTGACTCAGCATCTGAATCATCACGCACTGTGCCCAGAGGACGAACGCGGCGGAAAGCGACAGCGAGGCAACTTGCGCAACCGATTCGATGGCCAGGCTGATCTTGCCGCCAAGGCCCCCAAGATGCTCAGGGACGCCATGGGCGAACAGACCGGCTCTGGCCAGCCGCGGAACGACTTCAGCAGCGAGCGATGCGTCGCTGTCCAACGCGTGGGCTTGTGCTGCCAGCCATGCGGCATCGGTCTCAACGAGCATGTTGGCCCCGCAACTCTTTGGCTGGCCGGAAGCTCTTTGGAAGGTAGGGTTGGAGCTGCGGATCGACGGGGCTGCGGGCAAGATTGTTCGCGAAGTTGCACAGCGTGGCCAGATCTACGCCGAGGCTGACATCCAGCGCCCGTCGTGCATAGACTGAGGCGTAGGAGTACTCGAGTTGCGCGTCACTGACCGCACCTCCTGTCGCGACGATCGCCTCCGTGAACTCACGGACGGCGTCGAGGCTGGTGTCACCGCAACCCTCGACCGCCTGCAGTACGAGGAGTTGGGCTCGGGTGACCTTGGCCTGGTGCAGCCCGATCTTGGTGTGGCCTGCTATGCAGAAGTCGCAGCCGCAGATTCTCGCTGCCGTGATCTGCACGACCTCTCTCGCACGCGCCTTCCATGCGCTCTTGGCGTTGATCTGGCCGACCCTGAGGTAGGGGTCAAGTGCTTCAGGCGCATTTGCCAGCACATTGATCAGGTTCGGGATGAAGCCATTGGCAGCGAGGACCTTCTCGGCCGATTGGCGGGCGCCCTCGGGCGCGGTGGCAATCTCGTGCACGGGCAGGCGGGTCATGGTCGAGCACAGGTAGTTCGAAGCCGTCCAGCGCGGCATTTCAATACCGCTCTGCGGCAGGAGAGCGGAACGAAGCCAGAGGGTTTCATCGGACTCAACCTGCCACAACGGAAAAAAGGGATAGCGGGCGCTGTTTCTGGTTGATGTCTTCGCTCGCAGGGCACCCTCCTGCGCTCGGGCCCACACCGGTAGTGTCGAGCCCGGGGCGTGGTGGCCTAGGCTTTTGCGGTAATTAGCAGGCAATGCCTTGCACGTGTTCAATGCATGGACCACCCCGTGACTGACGACCAGCGACTGGCCCGTCAGTGCGTTGCTCGGGAACGAGGCGAACAGCAGGGCTACCTCTGCGACGTCGTCCAGCGTCGTGAACTCGCCGTCCACCGTCTCCTTGAGCATGACCTTGCGGATGACATCCTCTTCGGAGAGGTTCAGGGCTCTGGCCTGCTCGGGAATCTGCTTGTCCACCAAGGGCGTGCGCACGAAGCCGGGGCAGATGACGTTGGCACGCACGCCGTGTTTTGCGCCTTCCTTGGCGATCACCTTCGCCAGTCCGATCAGCCCATGCTTGGCGGTGACGTAAGGCGCCTTCAGCAGCGAAGCTTCTTTCGAATGTACCGAACCCATGTAGATGATGCTGCCGCCCTTGCCAGCGGCGTACATGTGCCTGAGGGCGGCGCGCGTCGTCAGGAACGCACCGTCTAGCTGGATGGAAAGCATCCTCTTCCATTCGGACAGCGAAAATTCCTCCACCGGCTTGACGATCTGGATGCCGGCATTGCTCACCAGGATGTCGATGCCGCCGAGTTCGCGGGCAGCCAGATCAACCGCGCGATCGACTTGCTCCTCGTCCGTGACGTCGACGCCGACGGCAAATGTTCGCCATCCCTTGTCGGCAAATCGCTGAGCCGTCTCGTGCGCAGCGCCCTCGTTCATGTCGGCAATGACCACGATGGCGCCTTCGCGCGCATAGCGTTCGGCGATTTGTCGCCCGATGCCGCTGGCAGCACCTGTAATGAACGCAACTTTACCTTCGAGTTTGGACATGGATGTTTCCTTGGGTTGATGGTCAATACTCGTGGACGACAGTACCGAGCGCGAGAGTGAGGTCGGTGACGAAATGCTGGGCGGACACCACCCTGCGCACCGGGAGACGAGTGACGGGGGCCAGGGCATGCGGGTGCAGATCCAGCGCGGCGGGCCCGGTCCAACTGCCTTTGACTGTGACTTCTGTGGTGTGGTACTCGACCAGCTCGCAGATGCGCGGAGAGCCGTCCACGTGGGGAATGACCTTCAAGAGGTAGTTCGGTGCGGACAGGGCTTGTTGAAGGACAGCAGGATCGGTCGCACTATGCTTGAACCCCATGGTGGCTGTTGCGAGGCGCACCGGCCCGTAGTCCAGAGTTCCAAGCAGGGTGTCGCCCGCGACAACGAGGACCGGTGAGCCAAGCTTTTTTGGAAATCCCCAGATCTCGCGCCCACCAGCAATCGGCGCCTCGCTGTCCAGGTACATGGCGTGCACGTAGTTGCCTTGCTTACCGTCGTAGTGCACAGGAATGACTTGGCCCGCCTCTGTGTAGTCGCCGAATCCCGTCGAGTCGGGCATCCTCATGAACTCGAAGTTGACGATCGGATCCCGCACCTCAAGCGGTTCTGGCACGATTTCCCTCAGAGCGTCGATGTCCGTTTCGTAACTCACCACTAGATACTCACGGTTGATGAAGCGGTAGGGCCCGCACGTGAAGGCGGGGGAAGAAAAGGGCATAGAGAACGCGTTCTTGCGAACGTGGCTTTCAAGCATGGAGGTGCTCCAGAAGCGAAGGGTTAATAAATGCCGAACACGAGATAGAGGGCAATGACGACGAAGACGGCCACCGTCTTGAGGCATGTGACCGCGAAGATGTCGAGATAAGCCTCTCGGTGTGTCAGCCCGGAAACGGCAAGAAGCGTGATCACGGCGCCGTTGTGCGGCAATGTGTCCATGCCTCCGCTTGCCATGGCCGCAATGCGATGAAGGACCTCCAGCGGGATGCCAGCGGCCTGTGCGCTCTGGATGAATTGGTTCGCCATGGCCGCAAGCGCAATGCTCATCCCGCCAGAGGCGGAACCTGTGATGCCTGCGAGCACGGTGACCGCCACGGCTTCATTTATCAGAGGGTTGGGAATGCCGGTCAAAGCATGTGCGACGATCGCGAATCCGGGTAGCGCCGCGATGACTGCGCCGAATCCGTACTCCGAGGCCGTGTTCATGGCTGCCAGAAGCGAGCCGCTGATCGCTGATTTGCTCCCCTCAATGAAGCCCGTCGTGACGTTGGTCCACGCAAAGAGGAGCACGCTGGCTATACCCAGAAGCAGCGCGCCTTCGACTGCCCAGATGGCTACCACGGATGCCACCTCGCCGGTCACCGGGTTTGCGAGGCCTGGAAGGGCGATGACATAGGTCTTGCCGAAGGCGGTAGGTATCCAGCCCGTGAGGAACTTGTTGGCGACAGCGACGACGAGCAGGGGGGAACGGCGACCCATACGTTCGGTAGCCTTGCACCGGTCACAGGCATCGGCTCATTGAGGGTGTGGTTCCCATAGCCCTCGCCACGACTGGAAGCCGCACGTCGCCGCCATTCGAGATACGCGATGCCGGAAACGAGGATGAAGGCGGAGCCGATCGACCCCATCCATGGTGCCGCCCAGGTCGTAGTGCCGAAAAACGTGGTCGGAATGATGTTCTGGATCTGGGGAGTTCCAGGAAGCGAGTCCATAGTGAAGCTGAACGCGCCCAGCGCGATGGTCCCGGGAATCAGGCGCTTGGGGATGTGCAGCTGACGAAATAGTTCTGAAGCGAATGGATAGACGGCGAAGACCGCGACGAACAGCGAAACACCGCCGTACGTGAGTGCGACGCAGACGAGAACGATTGAAAGCATGGCGCGTTGCTTTCCCACGAGGTCGATGGTGGAAGCGACGATGGCTCTGGCGAAGCCGGATATTTCGATCAGCTTGCCGAATAGTGCTCCGAGCATGAAGACCGGAAAGTACAGCTTGATGAACTGCACCATCTTGTCCATGAACACGCCCACGTAGACCGGCGCGACCAGCGCGGGGTGTGTCAGCAGGACGGCCAGGAGCGCGGCGATCGGCGCGAAGAGGATTACGCTGTGGCCGCGATAGGCGGCGAAGATCAGCAAGCCCAGCGCAAACAGAATTATCAGGAGTGACATGAAGAGTCGGTCGGAAAGTTGAATTGGAGGTCTTGGCGGCGGTCGCCGCTGGCCTCGCCGACCGTGGTGGCATGCGGGCGGGTGCCTTTCGAAGATTCTTGGTTGTCGCCAAGGCCTTGTCTCCGCCCGTCGAGGAGACGTGCGTCTAACCACAATGGGTGTCAGGCGCTTTGACTGGAGGGGCCGCATGGTTTTCGAAGCGGTCCGCCCCCTCGCGCCGCAGGAACGCGTGCTCGATATGCGCGGCGTGCGGCGCTCCCGCTGGGTGGCGCGCTCACGCGGTTCGTGCATATCGAGGGTGGCATCAATAAATAAAAGCGGCTGGAGCCCACAAGAATCAGCCGCTTGTTCGCGTTGGTGGACTACTTCTTTCGGTTCGGGTCGATGACCGAAACTTCTGCCAGCACGAGACCGTTAAATACCCGCGCAACGCTCACGCGAAAAATTTCGCTTGTGCCGGCCTTGTAGACCGCCGCCTTGTCCAACTGGCTCGCAAGCGACTCGTAGTCGCGGTCTCGATCCCGGTGCCGCGGTACTGGGAGCTCGGCATTGCGTGGGTTTCCGGCAGTCGCCCAGTTGCGGCCAAGTTGCGCCAAATGCTTGGCAGCGCTTCTTCGATCGCGAGCATTTCCGAGCGGCCCGGACCATCGAAAACCAGCATCACGTTGGCTTGATAGCCGATGCCGCCTGCGCGGTCGATGAGCCGGGCGTCGCCCACCACAGCGCCACCGTAGGTTAGGGCAACTTGGCGGCCGAAGGCGCCGCTGAGCTTCTGCATGTGGAGGTACCGGGTGCGGTGATCCGCGGTTCCGTCCAGGGCCACTTCCAGTTCGACGCGCAGGAGCTGGCCGAAAGGGTGCACGCGCGCAGTCTTGCTGAAGTAGGCCTTCGTTTCGTGCAGGCGATTGCGGTGATAGTCCTCGTGCACCTGCTGCGCGCGGCCGGCTTTGGCGCCACGTTCGAACACTCTAATGAGGTTCCCGAATAACTCTAGGACGGCGACACACGAGGCGTCTTGAAAGAGCCAATGCGGGTGCACTGCCCCATTCAGCTGATGCAACCTAACCTCCGAAAACGCGTGGCATGCGGTTTAGATGCGCGGTGTGAAGAGCACGTCTTCGCAATCGCTGCGGATGAGATGGAAGAGGACGGGAAGTGCGCTCGCGAGTACGGGCCCAAGCTTGGTGACAACCGTCCCCTTGGACGTGCGGCGGGTCCCCCACCCTCCGTGTGCTGAAAAACGGCAATGCGGCGCTGGCCGCGTCTTCCGTGCATGACGCTCATTCGCGCGCTTCGTAGACCACCTTGTCGTTCACGATGGCCTTGAGGGGAACGATGTCTTTGATCTGCTCATCCGTTCAGGACGGGGGCGTCCCGAGACGGACGCATTCCGCTGGGTCACCATCGAGTAGCTGCCGCTGCTTTGCGCGCCCAACCTCGCCGCGGTGCTGACCGGCGCGATCTCGCTGGCCGGGATCCAGGGGCAACTGCTGTACGAGGTGGTTCCGGTCGACGCATCGCCCGCGCCCATCGACTCGCGCGGTTGATCCTGCGCAACGCCGCGTGCGGCAGCCTGCTCAAGCATGCAGCAGGCCGCTCAAGAATGAGCGCAGGCCAGTCCAGACATCCACCGCGAGGTCGCCCCATGAAGAACGTCACATCGGACGCAGTTCTGCAGGTCGTCGGGTTCTGCATCGCCACGCTGCTGGCCACGGGCGTTCTCGTGCTGGCGAGGCTGAATGAGCGCAACGCCGCGCCGGACGGCCTTGCACCCGTTCCACACACGACAAAAGTTCCAGATCACATCCAGCCGCCGCATCTTCATCCTGACCCTCACCGCGACGGGCGCTGCCGCCTGCGCCTCCGGTGCGTTCGGGCAGGCCCAGCTCGACGAGAAAGAGCCGCAAGCCGTGGCGCTCGGCTACGTCGCAGATTCGGCCAGGGCCGATACGAAGAAATCCCCGAAGCACGACAACGCCCAGCTGTGCAACGGCTGCGCACTGTGGCAATCGAAGCCGACCGACCCGAAGAGCAGCTGCGCGCTGTTCTCCGGCAAGCAGGTCAACGCCAGGGGGTGCAGCGCCTGGGCGAAGAAGGCCTGAGGGCCGGGCTGCCGGCAGCCTGGCATTCAAAGACCCAGTGCGACCCCATCACCGCGAGGGTCGTGCGCGCCCGCCAGGCTGCCGTCGGCTTCAAAGCGGATCACGCCGGGCAGCCCTGCCAGTGGGCTGTGCGCGGCGATGGGCGCGACCTCGTGGCCGCGCGCGGTCAACGATGCCATCACCTCGGGCCCCACGTCCTGCTCCAGCTTCAGGCTGTCGCGGCTGTCGGAGAAGGTCCGTCCGAGCAGGAAGCGCGGCCTTGCCAGTGCCTGCGCGGGGTCCAGGCCGAAGTCGATCAGCCGGGTGAGCAGCGCCACCAGGGTCTGCGGCTGCCCGTCCGCGCCCTGCGTGCCCAGCAGCAGCTCGGGCCGACCGTCGCGCATGAAGGCGACGGGGTTCAGCGTATGGAAGGGCCGCTTGCCGCCGCGCAGCCCGTTGGGATGGCTCGCATCGTGGTGGAAGGCCGCACCGCGGTTGTGCCACAGCACACCGGTGTCGCCGGCCACGACACCGCTGCCCAGTCGTAGTAGATGCTCTGGAGCACGCCCGCACCGCGGCCGGAGGCGTCCGCGGCCGCGAAGAACACGGTGTCGCCGTGGCGGAATCGCTGGGGCCAGGGCATCGCCCGTGCGCCGGCCTGCGCCCGCGCCGCCTGCTGTTGGATGTAGGCGGCGTCGAGCAGCCGCTGCACGGGCACCTCGGTGAAATCGGGGTCGGCCAGGAAGCGGTCGCGGTCGACGAAGGCCAGCTTGATCGCCTCGACCATCCGGTGGAAGTGCTCGGCGCTGCCTTCGGCGATGCCGGAGAAATCCTGCTCGCCGAGGATGCCCATGGCTTCCAGCGTGGCGAAGCCCTGCGTCGGCGGCGGCAGGCTCAGCAGCGTTCCGCCGCGGTAGGGCACGGCCAGCGGCGTCACTTCCCGGGCGCGGGTGCCGCGCATGTCGTCAAGCGTGAGCGGCGAACCCGCGGCCTGCAGGCCGGCCGCGAGGCGGTGCGCGACTTCGCCTTCGTAGAACTCGCGCGGGCCCTGCGCCGCGAGCCGCGACAGCGTGTGCGCCAGCCCGGGCTGGCGCTGGTGCTGGTGCGAAGGCCCGCCCGGAAACGCCGCGTCGAAGCCGTGCCAGTGCCGCGCCTCTGCGGCCCGCATCTCGTGCCAGAAGCGCTGCGAGGCCGACACGGCAAAGCCCTCCTGCGCATGTTCGATCGCGCGAGACAGCAGTGACGCCCAGCGCTGGCGGCCCTGCCAGTTGCGCGCCGAGATGTCGAAGGCCCGGGCCCAGCTGTCCACCGCCGCGGCCGTGGTCAATGCCGACGCGCCGCCGCGCAGCGGGACTGGTCCCGACAGCGGCGGGAGCGCTGCGGCGGCCTGCCCGACGCCGGAGATGCCGCGCACGGGCGCACCGGGCTGCGCGATGAGCCAGAAACCGTCGCCTCCGAGCCCGGTGAAGTGCGGGCACACGACGCACAGCACGGCCGCCATGGCGATGGCGGCCTCGATGGCATTGCCGCCATCGGCCAGCACCTCCAGGCCCGCCGCACTGGCCAGCGGATGGGGGCTCGTCACCATGCCTCGCCGGGAGGTGGCCGAAGCAGGTGCGGCGGGCTGGCGTGTGGGCTCAGCGGACATGGAAGCAGTCATGCGGAAGTTCGTTCATGGCGCCTGCGTCAGGAAGGCCGCCACCATCTGGCGGGTCATCTTCTGGTGCGCCTTCTGCCAGGCCGCGGCCTGCAGGTCCTTGTTGAAGATGCGTGACAGCGTGAACGCATGGGCTCGGCCGTAGTACGACAGGCTCACCATCGCCACGTACAGGTGCAGCGCATCGATGCCACTGCGCACGACCCCTGCCGCCACCCCGCGCACCAGCAGGCGGCGGATCAGCGCGATCACCGGCGACGACATCTCCGGGATCCGGTTCGAGCGCGCGAGGTGCCGCGCCTCGTTGAGGTTCTCGAAGGCCAGCAGCTTGCGCAGCCGCGGGTGCGTCGCGAAGTGGTGGTCCACGAAATCGGCGATGTGCAGCAGGCCGGTCAGCGGCTCCTCGGCCTCCGGGTCCAGCCGGAGTTCTTCGTGCCGCAGGTCGGCCATCACCGCCTCGAGCACGGCGACGTACAGGTCGTCCTTGCTCCCGAAGTAGTGATACAGCATGCGGATGTTCGTGCCGGCGAGCCGTGCGATGCGTTCGGTGCGCGCGCCGCTGTAGCCCTCGTTCGAGAACTCGTCGATCGCCGCTTCCAGGAGCTTCGCGCGCGTGAGTGTGGCGTCGCGCCGCGCGATCGTCTCCTGGGCCGGCGCCCGCCGTGGGGAAAGTTTGCTCATCGTGTGGATGGGAATGCAGGCGCTAGTGTCGCGGCAAGTTCAAGCAGCCGTTCGTCATTGCCCCTGGCCGAGATGAAGGATGCGCAAGGCGGCAGGCCCTCGGCAGCCGGCAGCGGAAACACCACCTGCGGCAGCCCCGCATGGCCGGCCACCGCGCCGAGCGCCAGTGCGCGCTCGTAGAAGGCGCCGCGCTGAGCCGCATCGGCCCGGCGCGACAGCGCGAAGCAGGGTGCGGCGGGAATCAGCCACGCCTCGTCGGGGCCCATCCTCTGTGCCAGCCGCGCGGCGGCCTGCGCGCGCCAGTCGCTCCAGCGCGTTCCCTGTGAGGCATCGAGCGCCAGCGCCGCCTCGAAGCGCGGCGCGATGGCGGCGCCGAAGCGCGGCCGCTGTCGCCGGATCCACGGGCCGACGTGGGCCTGAATCTCCAGGCCCTGAAGCACGGCATAGGCTTCGAACCAGTCGCGCCAGTCGCTGCCGCCATAGGCGCTGCGCTCGCTGTCGATGCGCATCAGGCGGGCCCACGCGGCCAGCGGCTCGCGCACCGCGGGCTCCGCCAGCGCCAGCGCGTCCGTGGCCACGCACAGGCGCAGGGGCGGCGCGGGCCGGTCGCTGCCGATGCGGGCTTCGGTGCCGAGCAGCGCATGCCCGGCGCGGCGCAGCAGGTCGGCATCGCGCGCGAACCACCCCACCGTGTCGTAGCTCGGTGCGAAGGGCAGGACCCCGTCGAGCGGGATCCGGCCGTGCGTGGGCCGCATCGCGGCGACCCCGCAGAACGCCGCCGGTACGCGCACCGAGCCGCCCGTGTCGGTGCCCAGCGCCAGGTCGACCTCCGCCCATGCGACCGCGGCGGCGCTGCCGCTGGACGACCCCCCCGGCAGCCGATCGGGGTCGCTCGGATGGCGCGGCGCGCCGTAGTGGGCGTTCTCGCCCTCCAGGCTGAAGGCGAGTTCGTCGCTGATCGTCTTGCCGACGACCCGCGCGCCTGCGCCACGCAGTGCGGCCACGCAGGGCGCGTCGTGCACGGCCGGCACGTGGCTGGTGGCCCAGTCCGGGTTGCCGCCGCCGGTGACGGCACCTGCGATGTCGATGAGGTCCTTCACGCCCAGGCGCACCCCGTTCAGCGCGCCGACGCCGGTGGCGGGCCGCTCGCAGCGGGGGCCGGGCATCCAGCCGCCCGAGCCGTGCGCGGTCTCCGTGTGCATCAGGCGGGCAGCGCCGCGAGCACGGCGGCCGAGTCGGTCACGAAGCCGAAGCACTTCTTGACGTTCCAGATCGTCGCCTCGGTGCAGAAGTCCGGCGAGCTCGTGGCGCAGCAGTCGCTCAGCATCACGCAGCCGTAGCCCAGGAAGTTGGCGTCGGTGAGCGTGTGCAGCACGCACTGGTCGGTGTTGCAGCCCGCGAAGAGGATGCTGCGCACCCCGAGGTTGCGCAGGATGCTGTCCAGCGGCGTGTCCCAGAAGCCGCTGATGCGGTGCTTGTCGACCAGAAAGTCGCCTTCGTGCGGTGCGAGCTCGTCCACGATGGCCGCGGCCCACGAGTCCTTCTGCAGCACGTGGCCCTTGCCGCCGGGCAGCGGGTCGCCCAGGCCGACGCCCGTGCCGCTGTTCTTGTACAGATGGATCTGGTTGGGCGGCATGTTGGCCAGGTCCGGGCGGTTGCCCGAGTTGACCCAGACGACCGGCACGCCGGCGTGGCGCAGCCCGGGCAGCAGCTTCTGCAGCGGGGCGATCGGCGTGCGGTCCGCCGCATAGTTGCCGCCGATGTGGTCGACCCATCCGCCCTCGGTGCAGAAGTCGTTCTGCAGGTCGATGATGACGATGGCCGTGCGGCGCAGGTCGAGCACCACGTTCTGCGGCTGCGCCTGCACCCGGGCGCGCAGCGGCGCGGGCGGCTCCACGGACATATCGACCTCGCGCTCGCTGGCGACCCAGTAGTACTGCTGGCCCAGGCCCAGGGCGCCGTCGGGCCGGGCATCGGGAAGATAGGGGTGGCGTTTCATCAAAGGCTCCGGTGGTGTGCGGGCGAAGGGCGCATCGCCGCAGGCTGGTGCATTCGTTGCGGTCGCCGCACCGATATGCGGCAGAAAGTCGGCGAATTCATTGGCACTGTTATTGCGATGCGTTGTCGGTAAGTAATTGATTAGTTACTTAACCCTCCAACTAGCGAAAGGCATGCCATGCAGATTCCGTCTCCCTCCCGCCGCGCCGCCGTCCTCGCAGGCGTCAGCGCCTTCACCGCCCTCGTGCTGAGCCTGCCGGCCTCGGCCGCCGATCCGATCGCGGTCGGCATCCTCATTCCCGGGTCCAAGTCGGACAAGGGATGGATGGAGTCCGGCTACGACGGCCTTGTGGCCGCGCAGAAGGAGTACGGCGCCAGGATCAAGGTGCAGATGATCGAGAACATCAACTACGCCGACATGGAGCAGGCGCTGACCAACCTGGCCAGCAAGAACGCGCTCGTGATCGGCGTCGGCGGCCAGACGCAGGCCGCCGTGCTCAAGGTGGCCAAGCGCTTCCCCAAGACGCACTTTTCGATCGTCGGCGGCAACAAGGCCGAGGAGACGGCCAACGTGGCCGGCTACGACGTGAAGCAGGCCGAGATCGCCTTCGTCGCGGGCGCCGCCGCCGCGATGCTCTCGAAGAACGGGGCCGTGAGCTACGTGGGCGGCATGGAGATCCCTTCCATCGTCAACGCCGGCAAGGAGTTCGGCAACGGCGCCAAGTACATCAAGCCCGGCATCAAGTACTTCGAGAACTACACCGGCGACTTCGACAACGTGGCCAAGGCCAAGGAAGCCACGCTGGCGGCCATCGCGCAGGGCGCCGACGTGCACTATCACATCCTGAACCTCGGCCTGCGCGGCATGGAGCAGGCGGCCAAGGAGAAGGGCACGAAGATCATCGGCAGCTACACCAACCGCTGCGGCACCGATCCGCTCTATCCCGCCTACAGCATCACCGGCGTCGGCTATCAGGTGCAGTACGCCATCAAGGAGGCCGTCGGCGGTACCTGGAAGGCCGGCTACAAGCCCTTCGGACTGGTCATGGGGCCGAACGCATCGGACATGGTCATCTGCGGGGCGACCGACGAACAGAAGGCCAAGCTCGAGCAGATCAAGAAGGACATCCTGTCCGGCAAGATCAAGGTGCTGGAGGGCTGATGCGCGAGCGCCACGCCATCGGCCTCGGTGAGGGCATCGGCGACGGCGGCCCGGGGTTCGCCGCAACGCCGGCCGCCGCGCCGCTGCTGAAGCTGGAGGGGCTGTCCAAGCGCTTCGGCGCGCTGCAGGCGCTGCAGGACGTCTCGCTGGCGCTCCATCCCGGCGAGGTCCACTGCCTGCTGGGCGAGAACGGCGCCGGCAAGTCCACGCTGTGCAATCTCGTCTTCGGCGTGCACGCCGCGGACGCGGGCCAGATGACGCTGGCCGGCGAGGCGTTTCGCCCGCGCTCGCCGGCGGATGCCCTTTCTCACGGCATCGCGATGGTCCACCAGCATTTCAGCCTCGTGCCCGACATGACGGTGCTCGACAACCTGCTGCTCGGCCAGATGCGCGGCGTGCTAGACCGCAAGGCCGGCGCGGCGCGTATCGCCGCGATGCGGGAGCGCTACGGGCTCGCGCTCGATCCGCATGCGAAGGTGCAGGACCTGTCGGTGGGCGAGCGCCAGCGCGTGGAAATCGTGAAGTGCCTGGTGCGCGAGCCGCGCCTGCTGGTGCTCGACGAACCCACCGCCGTGTTGCTGCCGCAGGAGATCGAGGCATTGCTCTCGGTGTGTACGCGCGTGGCGCAGCAGGGCTGCGGCGTGGTGCTGGTCACCCACAAGCTGGCCGAGATCCAGCGCGTTGCGCGGCGTGCGACCGTCCTGCGCGGCGGCCGAGTGGTGGCGCGCTCGGACGCGCCCGCACAGGATATCGACGCGCTGGTGCGCGCGATGATCCAGCGCGACCTGCAGGCGCCTGCCGCTGCGCCGGTACGGGCGTCTCGTGCGTCCCGGCCGGCACCGGGCAGCCCGACGCGCGAGGCAGCGCTGCTGGCCGACGGCCTCACCGTGCGCGACGTCGATGGCGTGGTGCGCCTGGACAACTTCACCCTGGTGGTGGAGCCGGGCGAGATCGTGGCCATCGCCGGCGTCGAGGGCAATGGCCAGAGCGAGCTGGGCGCGGTGCTTTCGGGAATGCTGCGTCCCACCGAGGGGCGCTATTTCGTCTGCGGCGAGGACATGACGCGCGCCACGCCGCGCCAGCTCAGCGCCGCGGGCTGCGGCGTGGTGCCCGAAGACCGGCATGCGCTGGCCTGCGTGACAGGCATGAACGTCGCAGAGAACATCATGCTCGACCGCCTGGACCGGTTCCGGCGCTTCGGCCTCCTCGACCGCGCGGCCATGCGCCGCGAGGCACTCGACCTCATGCAGCGCTATGACGTGCGCGCCGCCAGCCCCGACGTGCCGTTCGGAGGCCTTTCGGGCGGCAACCAGCAGAAGGCGGTGCTCGCGCGCGAGCTCACGCTCGAGGGTCTGCGCTTCCTGCTGGCGGCGCAGCCCACGCGCGGCCTGGATGTCGGCGCGGTCGAGGCCGTCTACGGCCACATCCGGGCCGCCGCGGACCGCGGGGTCGGCGTGCTGCTCATCTCGTCGGAGCTCGACGAACTGCTGAGCGTCGCCGACCGCGTGCTGGTGCTCTACCGGGGCCGGGTGATGGGCACATGCCCCACGGCGGGCGCGGACCGCGCGCGCATCGGTGCCTGGATGGCCGGGCACCGTGACAAGGAAGATGTTGCAAAGGAGGTCGCCCCATGAGCGGTCCTGTACTTGCCTGGTCGCGGCTTAGGCCGACCCCTGCGCTGCAGGTCTCGGCAGCCGCGGTGCTGCTGGCCTTTGGCGTCGGTGCCTTGCTGATCGCCGCGCTCGGCGTGCCCGTGGGCGATGCGGTCGCCGCGTTCGCGGACGGCGCCTGGGGCTCGTCCTATGCGCTGGCTGCCTCGATCAACCGTGCGCTGGTGCTCATGCTGGTCGGCCTGGGTTTCATCCTGGCCGAGCGCGCGAACCTCACGAACGTGGGCGGGAGAAGGGCAGATTGCCGTCGGCGGCATCACGGCTACGGCGCTCGCGCTGTGGCCACCAGTGGCGCAACTGCCTTGGGGGCTGGCCTTCATCGTTCCGATGCTGGGCGCCTGCGCGGCGGGCGCTTTCTGGGGCGGCATCGCCGGCGTCCTTCGCGTCAAAATGGGCACCAACGAGGTCATCGCGACATTGCTGCTTTCCTTCATCGCCATTTGGATGGTGTATGGCAGCGTGCAGTCCGAGCACCTGCTGCGCCGGCCGATGACGAGCAGCGCGACGCTGCCCGAGTCGCTGGAGATTCCGGTGGCGACCCAGCTGCCGCTACTCACCGGCGATGCGGGTACGCCGCTGCACGTCGGTCTCCTGATCGGGGTGGTGCTGGCCGTGGCGGTGGCGCTGCTGCTCAACCGCACGGTGACGGGACTGCAGCTGCGCGCAACCGGCCTGAACCCGCGCGCGGCTCGCCGCGCCGGCATGCCCATCGACCGCCTCGCCATCGGCGCGCTCTGCGCAGCCGGCGCCTTCGGCGGACTTGCAGGCGCCTTCATGCTGCAGGGCGAGCAGTACACGCTCAAGGCCGGTTTCTCGTCGGGCTACGGCTTCGACGGCCTGGTGGTGGGCCTGCTCGCACGCGGCAGCGCGACCGGCGTGGTTGCGGGCTCGCTGCTCTTCGGCTTCCTGCGTTCGGGCGGGATCAACATGGAAATGGTGGCGCAAGTGCCTACCGCCCTGGTCGTGGTGATCCAGGGGCTCATCATCGTGACGCTCGCCGGGGCAGCCATCGGCATCCAGCGCATGGAGGCGCGACGCAAATGATCGATCCCGAACTGGCCGCCGTCTTCGTCGGCTCGAGCATCCGGCTCGCTGCACCGTTGCTGCTCGCCGCCACCGGCGAGCTCGTGAGCGAACGGGCCGGCGTGCTCAACATGAGCGTGGAGGGCCTCATGCTGGCCGGCGCCTTTGCAGGCGCCACCGCATCATGGGCCACCGGCTCGCCGTTGCTCGGCCTGCTCTGCGGCGTGCTGTGCGTGCTGCCCATCGCGTGGCTGCAAGCCTTTCTAAGCATCACGCTGCGCGCCAACCAGATCGTCACCGGCATCGGCATCAACATCCTGGTGCTCGGCGCGACCACCCTGGGTTACCGGGCGATCTTCGGCAGCCGCTCGCGCGCCGAGATCCCGGGCCTGGACAAGTGGGCGCCACCCGGCCTGTCGGAGATACCGCACCTGGGCGAGCAGGTCTTCCGGCAGGCATGGCTGCTCTATGCCGCCATCGTGCTGATCGTGTTGGTGGGCTGGGTGATGCGCGCCACTGCGCTCGGCCTGGCGATCCATGCCGCGGGCACGTCGCCGCAGGCGGCGAGCCATTCGGGGTTGAAGGTGAGCCGCATCCGGTACGGCGCTGTGCTGTTCACCGGCTTCATGTCCGCGCTGGCGGGCTGCTTCCTGTCGATCGGTGACATCCACACCTTCACGGAAGGCATGACCGGCGGCGCCGGCTACCTGGCGATCGCGGCGGTGATCTTCGGCAACTGGCGCCTCGGCCGGACCGTGATGGCCTGCTGTCTCTTCGGAGCCGCCACTGCGCTGCAGTTCCAGCTTCCTGCGATGGGCATCGAGGTGCCCAGCGCCCTGCTGATCGCCTTGCCCTACGTGCTCGCGCTGCTGGCGGTGGGCGGGCTGGTCGGTCGACAGGTCGCGCCCGCAGCGCTCACGAAGCCATTGCCCGCGCAGGGCTGAAGCGCAGGTGCGGAGGAGGCGGCCCTGCACGCGAGGCCGCCGACCTCAGTCGCGATTCTCGTAGTAGCGGTGGTACTGCTCGCGCTCCCACTGGCGGCGGCGCCATTCGCGACGCTCGGCACGGCGCTCTTCCCAGCGTTCGGCGCGACGTTCCTCCCAGCGCGCGGCCGGCTCGTAGTAGACGGGCGGCGGAACGGAGTAGACCGGGCGCGGAGCCTGGTAGTAGGTCGGCGCCGGATAGGTGTAGACGGGGGCCGGCTCGTTCACGACCACGCCGGGGACGTTGATGCCGACGGACCAGCTGGTGTCGGCGTTGGCCGTTGCGGCGACGGTCAGGGCGCCAGCGGCAACGAGGCCTGCGGCGGCAAGCTTGAAGACGGTTCGCGAGAGAATCATTTGTTTCAACTCCAGAGGGCGGGAATCGCCGTGATGCGCTTCCAACGGACGGCGATCCGATACTGCGCACATCGCGACGGTGAAGAACGTTCCCAAATGTCACTGCGCCGCGAGGCCCTGCTGCGGTGTTTGCGATCCTTCGCGCATTTCTGGGCAACCATTGCCGTTCACCTCCCACTCACTTGTGAGCAAACGAAAAGGACTTACGGATGAAAGAACATGCAGTTCAAAGGTGCTGTAGGGCAGCGCGCAGCCCTGCACCTCGCCGGCCTTCAGCGCGGTGAGGGCTTGTGCCGCGCCGTTGGTAGGGAAAGTGAATCACGTTGAGCGCGGTCCCGGTCTTCATCTTGACCACCAGGCTCTTGAACATCTCGAGCTGGAGGTGGTTCAGCCCGCTGACGCCCGTCGTGCAGAAGCTCAGGCTGTAGGGCCTTTCGTGCGACAGCTTCGCCAGTTCGGGCAGGTCTTGGCCTGAGCGACGTAGCGCGCTCCCACGGCGCTGCTGGCGCCGGGGCGGTTCACCACGACCGCTTTTGGCGTATGCGCGAGTCCTGAGGGAATCTAAGGCTCGCGCTTCGGTTTACGTGTGCCTCCGAGTACAGCACAAGGGGTCTCCTGTTCAAGATCCGGGCTGCGCCTGTCGGCATCCTTTCCGACATCCGTGGCGAAGGCCGCCGACTAAGCTTGTCCATCGGGTTGGAAAGCTTGACTTGGAATTTTGATCCTGTGAAGTATCAAGAGGTTCTTTCAAGACATCGAGAGACGTGAGACGGGCACGGCGAGGTTGATGCCGTGGTGCGGCCGGTGCCAGTTATAGAAGTGGTTCCACACAGGCAGAGCCTCACAGCGCTGGTCTGAGTTCGCGTAGGCGTGCCCGTAGGCCCACTCGCGCAGGGCCGACTGGATGAAGCGCTCGGCCTTGCCGTTGGTCTGCGGGCGATACGCCCCGGTGAACTTCTGCCCGATGCCCAACTCGAGGCACGCTTCGGCGAACAGCCCAGAGCGAAACGACATGCCGTTGTCGGTCAACACCCGCTGGATCTGCACACCCATGCTTGCGAAGTAGCCTACCGCGGCCCGCAGGAACGCTTCGGCGCTGAACTTGGTCTCGTCGGGATGCACCTGCGTAAAGGCCAAGCGGCTGTGGTCGTCCACGGCAACGAAGACGAAGTCCCAGCCAACGCTGCGCGCACGCTGAGTGCGGTTACCGGTGATGCGGTGGCCGACCTTGTCGAAGCGCCCCAGCTTCTTGATGTCGATGTGCAGCAGCTCACAAGGGTTGTCTCGCTCGTAGCGTTGCACAGGCTCGTCCGGGCGCAGGTCACTCAATCTCGACAGTCCGGCACGACGCAGCACGCGACTGACGGTGGCTCGGGATACGCCCATTTAGGAAGCGATGCGTGCCTGCAAGAAGAACTTGCGCCGCAACTCGACAATGGCCAGAGCGACATGAGGTTCGATGGAGCGGGGCGAATTCTCGGGGCGCGAAGACTTGTCCAGCAGGCCTGCCGCACCATCGACCAGGCAGCGCGCCAGCCATTTACGGGCCGTGACGGCGCTGACGCCGTGCGAGGCGGCAGCATCTGATGCGCTGACGCCACGTTCAGTGATGTCCTGAACCATCTCCAGGCGCCGCAGGTACGTCAATCGGGCATTCTTATGGGTGTTCATCCGGGTCGGGGTCTTGAGTGGATTGGGGGTTTGGCGATTTCCAGTCTCTCAAAACTTCTCCGGGTGAACACCCGAAACACCTATGGGGCCTTCGCAACTAGAGCACGAGAGATCTCTTCTCGCTCCGCCAGGGTCAGCGCCTTCGCGCTGCGCCGCCGGTCCAGTGGTCGAATGCCACCGGTCTTCGACAGGATGGTGTGGATCGAGGTGTGAGGTCGGTCGAACAGATGGCCGATCTGATGCAGAGTCCAGCCTTCCTTCCAGCGCTCCCACATCAATGCCTTCTGGGCGTCCGTGTAGTGGGTTCGCGTCCAATACTTCATCTGCAACACTCCTTCTGCCTCAGCCGTGGTTATTGTGTTGCGTTGACCGGTTGAATCCGCCGCCGCCTGCAGACGGTCAAGGCGTCTTGGGCAAGTTTCCCCGCATGGTCGCGTTGAAGACGGCGCTTGCTGCTTGTCGGTCGGGTTTGGTCACCATCAAGGCGCTCTGAATCTTTCGCGGCGTGACGTGGCCGACGTACAGGAACATGGCTCACCTTGGACCTCGACGAAGTAAGAAGTCACCAGTGAGTTACCTGCCGAGTGTATTTTGGACCGTCCAACGCAGCGTCTCGACGCGACTAAGGTGGTCGTTAGTGCATGCGCAGGGTGTCAGGACGGTCATGCTGTGTGGCTCGGAAGCTAGTGGTTAACCCCACTGATGCTGGTGGGTTTTTGACTTTCGTCTCCACACTGTTAAATCCTGGTCGTACAGTCTGTTTCGAAACTTTGAAGTCACATTCTGGACTTCGAGACATCGCGCTGTGCAACTCGGGAGTAACAAAGAATGCCGATAGATTTGCTTCGTCGTATCGAGCGTGCCTCCCTCCCGCTTGTCATCCAAGACGAGAAAGACGTTCGGAATGCGATCGTGTTGGAGGCAGCAGCCATGATCAAGGCGCACCTGCCGACGGTAGATGCTATGGGTACGCGACCCGTAGTGATCTTCCGAATCACCGACGCAGGAAGACGAGCGTTAAGTGAATCTGGCTCGTCGGAGAACCAACGAGAGACGGTGTGAAAAATCTTTCGTCGCCCTTCGGGCGGCCGCAGCTCTTGGGGAACATATCCCGTCAGTTCGACCTGGCGGTTCAAACCGGAGATACCGGCCGCGTGAAGCGCCCCGTCCAAGCGGCATTTCGCCCAGCGTATCGCCGCGAGGTGGAGAACTGGCTGCTTGCCCCAGGTGAGAGCGTCAAGACAGACAAAGAATTGGTCCTGCACTACTTGGTCGAACTCCGCGACCTCTCATATGACGACCAGCCGCAAATGTGCGTCGCCGATGTGCTGAAAGACAGGCGAGCGGCCGCGATGATCGCCGCAGTTTTTTTGCAAAATTTGGTGGAATAGTTCTCAGTCACCTCCCGTCGGCGTTGCGGAAGGTTCAGCCTAAATGCTTGCGTGTCGGCCAAGGTGTCGAGGTGGCTGCGTAGATAATGGTTCCAGCCACAACGTGTTTGCTATGGCTGGCACATGTTGAGGTTTGGCCGATGCGCGTGCCACCACACCGCCGGCCGCCTAGATTTCTGGGGCCTGCCATGCGGTCCCAGCGCTCCCCGGGCCACGGCCGCGAGAGGGGCTTCCTCGTGCCAGCGCCGGGATTCTGTTAGTCGTCCTCCGCGTTTCTCTTCGTTATGTTTCCAGGGGCTCCCCCAAAAGGGCGGGAGGGTATGCCCGCTCGCACAAGTCTTTCGCTCCATGCAGGATATGTCGGCGCATTCCAGCGCGGAGGGCATCACGTGGACGCAGAAGAATTTGAGCGACGCTACGAAGCGTGGGCAGTTGCAGAAGCCGCCGTTCACGCCGCGATGACGCGCACTGGACTCCCTCAAGTCCGAGACATCGAGGCACTGCGCAAACGAGCGGACGGACTGCTGTTCGAATTGTGGGGCGACGGCGACCCAGTGCGAGGGTTTATCAAGCTCGACCAGCCGCCCGCACGTTAGTCGAGCGGTGACTTCATCGCTACGTCGGGGGGAAGCGCTAACTCGGCAACGGCGTGATGCGAAGGACATTACCGGGCCGTTCCACACCTCCATCCTCTGGCGGCGTCAGGTCGGCCCCAATCAACTCTGCCGCTACCGGCACTGCAGCACTCCGAAGATCAGCAGGTCGCGAACCTCCATCGGGAATGGACTGCTTCGATGCGCCTGAGGGAATCCACCGGCTTACAGGAGCCCATTGAGGACGTCGGCGCTGAGCCATGCGCAGAGCCAACATCGCGCTTTGTCAAATTTTGACTACAAAAGCTGTCGTCTCAGGGCGGTAAAACAATGTGCATGCCCACCCCGCAAGCGAAGATCGCAAGGGTCCAGCGTTTATCCGCTGAGGAGCGGTTGCGTCAGCCAACGCCCGAGGAGTGGCTCAGGCGTGTCGATGAGACACAGATGGGACAGATCGAGATGGTTCGGCCGAGTGATTTCGACCTTCCGTCAGGAGGAGGGGATTGCCGAACCGAGTTGGGCGATGTCGAGCTCTGTCCTGCAGGGCCCCCTCCCGCTCAGGATCCGCGCGCGAGTTCGGCGGGGTTGCTCTACCGTGAAGGTCTATCCCGGCGGTTGGGGCACGGCGGCGAGCCTCCATCAAGCGCCGGCGTCTGACGGACCCAGCCACAGCCGCCTTCGATTTGCTCGTCGACCTGTTCAGTGGGAGTGAAGCGGCTCTTGTCGAGTTGGGCGCTTCGCTGACGCCGCATACACGGCGGGCATCGCCGCGAGCGAGCCGGCTGCGCCGTAGACAGGGATTAGGTGGGCCGTGGGCGCGCGCGTCGGCACAGCACGGATCTGCGTGCGGCATATTCTGCCTTCGCCTTGTTGACTGCCTCCTCAGGCAGAAGTTGGAGCTTCTGGCAGTTCACGCATTGGTACAGCCGACGATCAGGAAACAAGCGCATCCACCCACGCCCCTCGACACGACCGAGATAGTCTATGGTGTAATTTAAGTCTGAAAAATGGTCATTTCCGCGGCAGTAGCGCGAACGTTACATCAATTGTTTCGCGACAAACATGACGAAGATCAATTTTATCAAGTTGTGACCTATCTGCCATAACAGGCCTCGTCCGTCCGCGAGGCCCCTCTACGTCTAGCCCCGGCTGCGCGTAGAAGCTCTATCGCCTGTTCTCACGGTTCAGGGCGTTCAAGCGCGCTAGGGCCGCATGCGCTTCGTCAAGGTCGCGTCTCAGCGTCTGCACTTCGGACCAACCGTTTAGGCTGTCTAACAGGCGAACGTAGCCCTCGTCTTCAAGGGAGCGGCCGGTCTCCCGGGCTGCGGCTTTAAGCATCTCGAGGATCTCGGGGGGGAGGGGAAGACCGTAAGTGCCGTCAAGCGTAGCCTGAAGGCGATGTATCAGTTCGGCGTTGAGGGTTCGCCCAGACAGGGTCGCGGAACGCTTGAACCGCTCACGCATGCCGTCCGGCAACTTGAGGTCATGCCTGTCGCCCGTCCGGACGGGGCGTCTTTCGCTCATTGGCCGAAATCTTCTGTGAGCGCGCCGCGCGGGCTACTTGTCGGCCGGCTTCGGTCGCACCCAGGCCGGGATCTCGAACAAGTCCAGCCCGCTCCCTGGGTCGTTAGCAACCCTCTCGATGAAGGCCTTGCGGAGGGCGGTGTTCGCGAGCGCCTGCCAGCCCGGACCGGTGGCCTCCAGCGCGGCCAGCACGTCGGGATCGAGGCGCAGGGTAGGGCTCTGATCGTCTTCCGTCATATCGTCTTTCTGTTGCGTGTCAGTCTTTAAGGTCGTACTGCCCCTGCAGCCTGCGGATGATTTGCGCGATATCGCCGCGATGGTTGCCGCGGTCGGTGATAACTCGAACCGTCCAGTTTGGGCCGCCATCCTCCGACGGGACGCCGATCACTCCGTCGCGGTAGACGTCGGTTTGCCGGCCGCGAAGGCCAGGCTGAGCCTCGATTCGTTGAATCAGCATCTGTTGCAGTTGCTTGGCGGTGCGCGTGGCCTTGGGCATGTACAAGGCATGTTACTGCCGCCGCGGCTGACAACAGTAAAGGAGGCCAAGGGCGAGATCGCCAGGCGCTCAAGTCCGCGGGCGGTATCCGGGACGCGCGCGACGAGCGCTGATGTTCGGCAGTTGACCCACTCTCGAGGCGGGGCTGCCCCCGATCGTAGAGCGCCAGGAGCAGGCGGCTCGTTCTAGGGTTGGCGCGGACGAAGCGCGGCGCGCACGTCAATCGGGCACTTCCGCTCCGTAGCGAGCGGCCACGACGGCGCGGCCAACGGCAGCCCGCGGCGTCACGCCCTCAAGCCAGGGGCCTCGGCCCTCGGGCAGCCGCCCACCAGGCTTTCCGACCACGATCGCGCACCACTGCCAGTTCCTTCCAGGCATGGGTGCGACGTGGATGGCCTCGCGTTCGAGCAAGCGCTCGAAGGCCGGCCACTCGTTGACGTAGTCGGTGCCGGCTATCTCGCCCAGGGCTTCGGCGATCCAAGCATTGAGGGCTACGCCGGCGAGCTCATCAGTCTTCATGTGTCGGAGGTGCCGAGTAGCGAAACCTCGTCGCCGTCGGCTGCCACCATTACGCCGGGCGTGCCCTCGGCAAGCTCGATTGGCACACCCATGTGCACCATGCTGTCGGTCGGCGGAAAGCTGCCGATGACGCGCAGCCGCTCGTACTCCTTGTGCTGTGCCGGCGTGAGGATGAATTTCTTCGGGTAGGTGTTGCTCTTAGCCCTCCAGTGCGCCACGAGTTTCTCGGTCATCGAGAGGTACAGGGACGCCATGCCGCTCACCTCGCGCTGCGGCGGATCTCCACCGGGCCGATGCCTTCGTAGACGATGGCGGCGTCCTTGAGCGAAGTCACAGTCCAGCGCGGGCCGGGCGTCACCTTGTAGTCGCCGGGCGCCAGCGGCAGCTCGGTTTCGTCGTGGGCTTCGGTGCTGTACCAGATCGGCGTGCGGAGGATGGTGGTCTCGGAGGAAAAGAATTCAGCTTGCATGGTTCGATTCTCGAGGGTCGCACTATCCGAGCTTTTCGCTCTTCATGCCGATGCGGGAGACGAGCCATGCTTGCAACTTCCCTTCTTCAGGTGTCTTTGTCCTGCCCTTGTGCCTTAGCTGGTTGCGCTCCATCTCTTCCGCAGTCTCGGGTAGGCGGCGCACCTCGCGGGTTTCGAGCATGGGCGTAGCGCCAGGGTAGTACCGCGGGCCTTCTTCCAAGGTCATCTTTCGATCCGACGGCCGCGACTTTCTCCGCCAGATGTCCGGCGGCAGCATGAAGGTGAAGTATTCGACGTCTTTCATGGTTAGAACGGCACATCTTCTTCGAAGGCTAGCCAAGTCTGCGGTGCCGGCGTGTGAGGCAGCTCAGGCTTCGGGCTGCTCGTAGTGCTCCCGCGCGACTTCGTGGGGAGATCGTGCCTTGAGGACCGGGTAGAGGGCTTCTGGCCAGGTGGGCGTTGACCTGCTTGAAGATGTCTTCGGCCAGATCGCTGGCTTCCAGCCGGTGGCAGAAGCTCAGGATGGTCGTCTCATCGGGGATCGCCTCCAGGCCGAGTCCGGCGAGCGTGCGCAGCGAGGCGATCTCATATAGCGCTTCTTCCATCGCCGGGTCGCTCAGGGGCGAACCAGTTCTGCATCAGGTGCACGCGCAGCATGGCTTGCAACGGGTAGGGCCGACGGCCTCGGCCTGCCACTGGAAAGTGGGCACGATGACTTTGAGCAGCGCTTTCCATGGCACCACCAGTTCCATTTCGGCAAGGAAGACTTCGCGCCTTGTCTTCTTCCTCTTGCCCGCATGCTCCGCATCCGCAAAACTGATCTGGCTCATCGCTCGTGCTCCTTTGCAGGGTTCAGTCCCTCATGCAAGAAACGTGCTCTTGTTCAGACCTTCCCTAGGTGAATCTGCAGCTCAGCTGGCGAGAAATCTGTCCAAAGTATCCCCGGGCTTAACTCCGCAGACGGAGCACCAGCGCGAAAACAACAATACATCCACAAAATTTTCGCCACGCTCAATCTTCGAAATATATGACTGTCCAGTGCGCAAAGAAGCTGCCAATTGCTCTTGCGTAAGGCCAGCATCTACGCGCAAGGCGCGCATGAGAACTCGAAGCTTTTCATATTTGGCATCGTAGAGAGAAACCGACATTCATCAATCGTTAAGTCCTTTTCGGAATAGTCGTAAACAGACTAGACTGACGGCTTGATGCAATGAAGTTTTCCAAGACGAATACGTAACATGAAAAGCCGGGCGATGAACTCTCCTTTTCCTAGCGAACGAGCCGTGCGGCTTCCTGCTTCGGTGACGAGCGTCACCAAGCGAGAGTCCGTACCCGCTGAGCGCAGCCTGTCCGCATCGCGTATAGGGGCCCACGTGAAGACGCTGCGCATGGCATCAGGCACGCCCGCGAGCAGTCTGGCGAAGCTGGCGGGAATCTCAGCTTCGTTGCTCTCGCGCGTGGAACGTGGTTTGGTTTCGCCTTCGGTAGAGACCTTAGATCGGATTGCCGAGGGCTTGCGCGTGCCGGTGTCACGCTTGCTGAGTGACCAAGGTCGCCGCATGGACTTCTGCCACGTGCCAGCTGGGCGCGGCCTTGCGGTTGAACGGATTGGTGCCGATTCAAACTATAGGTATGAGCTGCTTGGTCACCTCTTGTCGGGTAATCTGTTCGCCGAGCCCTACCTTGTCACTCTCTTACCCGATGCCGAGCCCTGCATTACGCTTCAGCATCCAGGTGTGAAGTTCCTGTTTTTCCTCTCTGGTCGGATTGCGTATCGTTGTGGCAATAAAACGGTGTCGGTGGGAGCTGGAGACTCCCTGCTGTTCGACGCAACTTCGCCGCATGGTATCGAAGCAGTCGACAGCGGCCCGGTGTCATACCTGTCTGTGCTGCTAGCTCTGCGCGACTGAAATTAAGTCATTGGTCGCGCAGTCCGACGCTCAAGGTACGTCTCGTCAGAAAATCGCTGCGGCTTCTGAGGCGTCCGTGGTCAAGAGCTCCTGCACTCCGCTCGACAACCGCCTGCCCGCGGCTCTTTGCTCGCTGACGATCGCTAGTGCAGGCGCAGCGGAACTCTTTCAAGCCTGTGGGCGTGGTCCTTATCCAGTCTTCGCATCGCTTGTGACAGTTCGGCATGCCGAACTGTAGGTCCCGAGCCGGCGACAGCGTTACTGAAGTCATGCGAAGCGCAAAACAAAAAGTCCGCCGCCTGTAGACCAGCGCGCGAAGTCGGGTTGTTGTAGCTCAGGCGTCTGGTGGGCAAGAGCGGCCTCGCTTTGAGGCGCGCCTAGCAGTCGCTTCTCAGAAGTTCCGGCGCGTGCTCAGAGCCTTCTCAATCTTGCGATCCGTTTTGTACTGACTCAGCGCATACACCGCCCAGATCGCAGCCGGAAGCCAGCCGATTAGGGTGATCTGCAAGATCAAACAGATGATGCCGGCGATCGGACGGCCGATCGTGAAGAAGGCGACGAAGGGAAGAAGGATGGCCAGGATGAGACGCAAGATGTTTCTCCGTGGTTGGTCTAGACATGATCCTGCCAAAGGACTGGCCGGCCGACCATAGCTTCTCCTCACGATCTATCCACCCACCGGGGTGCCAGTGGTCGGCATCTCCGGCGTAGATCGCGAGAGGGCCTTAGCACGGCTTGAATGCGGCCCACAGGTTCCAGGCAGTCGCGCGCTGAAAGCCGCATGAGGCGGGCCATAGCATCACACCAAAATCGCGACGCCAGCGTGGCTTGACTGCGCATCGCTCACGCTCCCATGACCGGCTGATCGTCGATCCGATGGAACCCACCCGCTTGAGCCTCTCGGACGAGCGAGCCTCGTGCCGATTTCCGCCGCCGTCCACCTCAGCTCTGCGCGATCCAGCGATCAGCTGATAGACAGCCAAGCCTGCCCTAAAATCTGGCCTGACTGGCTCTCGAAGGCGTTCTGCGGTTTGGCCCAGCCCGAGCCGTCCATCACGCCTCCCCCGATGATCAGACCCGCGAGGGCGCGGAGGGCATCCTGCCGTCGGTGTCCGTGAACCCGTACTCCTGCGCCAGTTCTGCAACCAATTGCAGTCGACCGCTCTTTTCCATGATCGCTGGATCGGCCGCCAGGCCGACCACTGCCCGCCTCGCGAACTCGGACGACTTGACGCTTTCCATGATCCGCTTGGCCAGTGGTGCTGGGACCCGATCCGCCTGAGCGAGGAACTTCTCGCTATTGACAAAGCCGGGCCAGATCACGACCGCGGCGACGTTGAAGGGCTTGAGGTCGTGAGCCATGTCCTTGGCCATCTTGTCGACGCCGGCCTTCTGGACACCAAAAGGCACGCCGAACGTGTAGCGCACAGCGCCGCCCGAAGAGGTATTGACGATCAGTCCCTTGCGGCTGGCAATGTAGTGCGAGCGCTGTCCCACGCGCAGCAGGTCTTCCCAAAGGCCGTCTTCGAGTTCGCAGAAGGGGACGTTGGCATATGAGACGGGGCCGCAAACACGTTGTTCACCAGGATGCCGATCGCTGCGTTTTGCTCATCGTGCACACGCTCGAAGACGCGCTTCACACTGCCGTCGTCGCCATGGTCGCAGACGATCGGGGCTGTCACGGCTTTGAAGCAGCCACTGGCACTGTCGGCGGCGCAGGTGTTGCCGTCGCACCGGCCATGGGAGCCGGATGCGTTGATACCTCGTGGCGCACCAAGCGATGCTGGGCGATCTCGCGCGCCGATTCGGCGATCGCGTCCGCATTGTTCCGCTATCCGGCGATGCAATCTCGGGACTTATGAGTTGCCCGTGGCGTTCTCTTGCGTCAAGAGCTTCTCGGCCCTTGATAGGCAGAAAGTGGCCGTCGGATCGGCGCTGCGCAGCCGCACGCGCCTGCGACGCTGGCGAGCCTGCGCGAAAGAACATGCTCTTGTTGGTTACCAATCGTCGTGCTTCTTCCCAGACGTCGGCGGCACACGGCGCATCGAATTCGCTGCGCCGTGGCTTACCCTGAACGGACTTAGAGGTCCATGCCACCGGGAGGCGCAGCGGACGCCTTTTGCGGCTTGGGCATTTCCGCGACCGTTGCGTCGGTCGTGAGAATCAACCCAGCGATCGACGCCGCGTTCTGCAGCGCTGTTCGCGTGACTTTGGTCGGATCGACCACGCCGAGTTCAACCAAGTCGCCGTATTCGCCGGTCGCGGCGTCGTACCCGTGATTTCCCTTGCCTTCGAGCACCTTGGCCACCACCACCGAGGGTTCCACACCTGCATTCGCGACGATGGCACGCAGCGGTGCTTCAAGCGCGCGCAGCGCGATGCGGATACCGGCGTCCTGGTCGCTGTTGGCGCCCTTGAGCCCGGAGATCGCGGCACGCGCGCGCAGCAGCGCGACGCCGCCCCCAGGCACGATCCCCTCGGCCACCGCCGCTCGCGTGGCGTGCAGCGCGTCGTCGACGCGGTCTTTCTTCTCCTTCATCTCGACCTCGGTGGCCGCGCCCACGCGAATTACCGCCACGCCGCCCGCGAGCTTGGCAACACGCTCCTGCAGTTTCTCGCGGTCGTAGTCGCTCGTGGCCTGCTCGATCTGGGCCTGAATCGACTTCACGCGCGCATCGATGCGCTGCTGATCGCCGCCGCCGTCGATGATGATGGTGTTCTCCTTTTGCACCTCGATGCGCTTGGCACGACCGAGGTCTTCTAGCGTAGCTTTGTCGAGTTGCTTGCCGGTTTCCTCGGATATCACCGTGGCACCGGTGAGCACCGCGATATCCTCGAGCATTGCCTTGCGGCGATCGCCAAAACCTGGCGCCTTCACGGCCGCCACCTTCAGCACGCCGCGCATCGAGTTGACCACCAGCGTCGCGAGCGCCTCTCCCTCAACCTCCTCGGCGATGATCATCAGCGGCTTGCTAGCCTTGGCGGCGGCTTCGAGCACCGGCAACAGCTCGCGGATGTTGGAGATTTTCTTGTCGTGCAGCAGCACGAACGGATCTTCGAGGTGCGCGACCTGCTTCTCGGGATCGTTGATGAAGTAAGGGCTCAGGTATCCGCGGTCGAACTGCATGCCCTCGACCACGTCGAGTTCGTTGTCGAGCGACTTGCCGTCTTCCACGGTGATCACGCCTTCCTTGCCGACCTTCTCCATCGCGTCGGCAATGATCTTGCCGATGGCTTCGTCCGAATTGGCGGACAGTGCTGCCACTTGCGCGATTTCCTTGCCGGTAGAGATGGGCTTGGAGAGGTTGTGCAGCTCGTCGAGCACTGCGGCCGTGGCCTTGTCGATGCCGCGCTTCAGGTCCATCGGGTTCATGCCCGAGGCCACGTGCTTCATGCCCTCCTGGACGATGGCTTGCGCTAGCACCGTAGCAGTAGTGGTGCCGTCGCCCGCCACGTCGGCGGTCTTGGAGGCGACCTGCTTGACGATCTGCGCGCCCATGTTCTCGAACTTGTCGGCAAGCTCGATTTCCTTGGCGACCGACACCCCGTCTTTCGTGATGACCGGCGCGCCGTAGCTGCGCTCGAGCAGCACGTTGCGGCCCTTCGGCCCCAACGTGACTTTCACGGCGTCGGCAAGGATGTTCACGCCCGCGACGATGCGCTGGCGGGCATTGTCGTGAAACTGAACGTCTTTGGCAGTCATTTTTCGATTGCTCCTTCTTGACTCAACTGTTCATGAAATAGACTCGCACTCGCGGCTTTTTCAGGCCACGCGTTTGAGGCTGCTGCGTTCCGGCGCCTCAACGACGGCAAGGACATCGTCCTCCCGCAGCACCAGCAGTTCCTCGTCGTCGATCTTGACGGTCTGGCCTGAGTACTTGCCAAAAAGCACTCGATCGCCGGCCTTCAGATGCAACGGACGAAGCGTGCCGTCAGCAAGCAGCCTCCCCTGGCCCACGCCGACCACTTCGCCTTGCTCGGGCTTCTCGGCGGCCGAATCCGGGATCACGATGCCGGAGGCTGTCTGCCGCTGCTGCTCGATTCGTTTGACGATCACTCGGTCGTAAAGAGGATGAAGTTTCATGTTCGATCTCCTAAGCGATAAAGGTCATCAATGGAACACACGCCACCCGGGGGCGGCGCGATGATTCCGCTTCTCTCGCCGGCGTGCAGGCGCCGGCGTGCGAGAGCTATGGGCTTCGGCGCGCGTGTTCAAGAGGTCGCGGCCGCGGTTTTTTTGTGACTATTGTTTTCAGCCGGACCCCAGGACCGGTCCGTTCGCGTGCCCGAGGCGGTACACGATTCGCTGCGGCCCCGGGCCGCTTGCGAGGCCGGGGACCACAGGGCACGGCAGCGTGCGCCCGCCCGAGCTGTCGAGCGTGTCGTCGGCGTCTTCCGGAATGGCGGACCAGATGCCGCCCTTACGCGGTCTGAACAGCCAGCGCACATAGCCGCGGCGGCTGGCCTCGCGCAGCATCTGGTCGCGGTCGGACGCCTGCGCCACCGCGTGCTCGCCCGCGCCACCGTTGCCCGCTGCGGCATCCTCCTCGTCGGCATAGCCGAAGGCACGCAGGGCCTCGCTGACTTCGGTTGCCGGCGCGCCCAGCCGCCACCAGGGCGGCCGTACTATGCGCTCCAGGTCCCATGCGCCGAGTTGCCAGGCGGCTTCGAGCAGCGCCTGCTCAAGCGTGTCGGGGCGCTCGCCGGATATATCGAGCCTGGCGATCGACAGGGGCACCGGCCGCCGCGGCAGTTCCACACCTGGCATCTTCAGCGGCGTTTGCCGCAGGAAGCCATGCCAGTGCAGCGACAGCAAGGCTGCGTCAGGGTGCCGCGCGACGCTCGTGACCGTCACCGCATAAAGCGGCAGGCGCATTGCAGCCGAATGCGCTGTGACGGTTTCGAAAAGGTTCATCCGTACCTCCACAAAAACAACAACGAATCCAACAACCGGACCGCTTTTGAATGTCCGGCAGCGCCGAGGTTTCCACAACACGGGGCTCTTGAAAAGTGCGGCTCCTGCGGCCATATTCCGCTCCGGAAGCGTGCCTTCCATCTTCGCCCTCATCCTTGTTTATTCATTCCCTTTCGAGGAGATTGTCTTGACGATGAAGATCGCGCAGATCGCGCCTCTCTACGAAGCCGTGCCTCCGCGGCTCTATGGCGGGACCGAACGTGTCGTCTGCCACCTGGTCAACGCCTTGGTGGACCTCGGCCACGAGGTCACCCTCTTTGCTTCCGCCGACACTTGCACACGCGCCGAACTCGCGCCGATGCGTGCGCAGGCACTGCGCCTCGATCCGGCCCCGCTGAAGTCGGATCTCGCAAGCCATCTGCACATGCTGGGCGAACTGCGGCAGCGCGCACGCGAGTTCGATGTGTTGCACTTCCATGTCGACCTGCTGCACTTTCCCTTCTTCGAGGACATGGCACAGCGCACGATCACTACGTTGCACGGGCGCCTCGACATCGTCGACCTGCCGGTGGTCTATCGTCGCTGGAACCGCTATCCGCTGGTATCAATCTCGCGACACCAGCGCAAGCCGCTGCCGTTCGCCAACTGGCTGGCCACCGTGCCCCACGGACTTGATGCGTCGACCTACCGCTTCGAGCCCCGAAGCGGTGACTACCTGGCGTTCCTTGGCCGCATCTCGCCGGAAAAGCGGCCCGACCGCGCCATCGAGATTGCCCGCAGGGCAGGGCTGCCGTTGAAGATTGCGGCCAAGGTGGATGCGGCCGATGCGACCTATTTCGAGCAAGTCATCCAGCCGCTGCTGCGCGACAACCCCTGGGTCGAGTTCGTGGGCGAGATTGGCGATGCCGAGAAGTCGGCGTTTCTCGGCGGCGCCCGCGCGCTGCTGTTCCCCATCGACTGGCCTGAACCCTTCGGGCTGGTGATGATCGAGGCCATGGCCTGCGGCACCCCGGTGATCGGCTGGCGCTGCGGGTCGGTGCCCGAGGTCATCGATGACGGCACCAGCGGCCTCATTGTGGAGGACCTGGACCAGGCCGTGGCCGCGGTGCATGCGGTCGACCGGCTCGACCGGCGCCTCGTGCGCGAAGCCTTCGACGTTCGCTTCTCGGCCCGCGCGATGGCCAGCGCCTATGTGGCGCAGTACCGCCGCCTCACGGACCAGAAACACAGCAGCGGCGGCGCCATCGCGCAAGAGACCGCGCTTTGCAGCGAGTTCGCATGATCCATGAGCAGTGAGACATTCGCCAACGATCAGGTCGAGGCCGCGCCCGAGCGCGCGGTGCAGCATGCCTTTGTCCTGAAGGAAGCTGACACTTACCTCGTGATGGACGCCCATGGCGATATAGGTGGCGGCGTCGACGGCCTGTTCCATCACGACACCCGGATGCTATCGGCTTTCGCGCTAAGGCTGGACGGAACTCGCCCGTCGCTGCTGTCCAGTGGCGTGAGCAGCGACAACGTTTACTTCACCGCCAACCTCACCAATCGGCCGCTGCCCGTGCTCGGGTCCACCTCGACGCCGCAAGGTGTGATCCACTTGGAGCGCAAGCGCTTTCTGTGGGGAGCGAGGATGTTCGAGCGCCTGCGCCTCGTCAACTACAGCGACCAGCCCGCGCGCGTGCCGCTGGCCTTGCGCATTGCGGCAGATTTCCGGGACATGTTCGAGGTGCGCGGGCAGGTGCGTGCACAGCGCGGCGAATTCGGCCCGCCTGAGATCGGCGCCCGGGGCATCATGCTTGAGTACCGCGGCCTGGACGCGGTGCTGCGCCGCGCGTGCATCGATTTCTCAGAACCGGCGCAGCATCTGGACGCACAGTCTGCGATGTTCGAGGCCAACCTGTCTGCGCGCGGCGCGTGGACGCTGTATATCGAAGTGGGTACCGAACCGGCGCTGGTGAGCGCCGACCGTTTCCGGAAGGCCGGGGTGCAGGCTCGCTGGCGGATGCGTGCGCGCCAGCGCCGTGGATCACGCCTGCACGCGTCCGGGCGTCTTTTCCAGAGTTGGCTCGACAGGTCGCGTGCAGACCTCGCTCTGCTCACGACCGACATGGCGACGGGGCCCTATCCCTATGCAGGCATCCCATGGTTCTCCACGCCGTTTGGGCGCGACGCCATCGTCACAGCCTTTCAGACACTATGGATCGATCCTGCACTGGCGCTAGGAGTACTAAGGTTTCTTGCCGCGCGTCAGGCACAACAGACCTCCAGTTTTCGCGACGCTGAGCCAGGAAAAATAATGCACGAGACGCGCAGGGGCGAAATGGCGGCGGTCGAAGAGCTGCCTTTCGGCCGATACTACGGCGGCGTCGATACCACCCCGCTCTTTGTTGCATTGGCGGGTGCTTACATGCAGCGCACCGGCGACGCACAAGCCATTGATGGGATATGGCCTGCGTTGATAGCGGCCAGCGAATGGATGGAGCGCAGCATGGCGCGGCACCCCGCAGGATTGCTCGCCTACCAGCGCGGCGAAAGCAGCGGCTTGTCGAATCAAGGCTGGAAGGACAGCCATGATTCGATCTTCCATGCGGATGGCAGCTCGCCAGAAGGCCCCATCGCTCTGGTGGAGGTGCAGGGCTACGCCTATGCCGCTTTCCTCGCGATGGCTACCCTGGCGGAACTGCGCGCAGATCCGCGCGCCAGCCATTGGCGTCAACGATCGGTCCAGATCGCGTCGGCCATCGAGCGCGAATTCTGGCTGCCGACTCAGCAGTTCTACGCGCTGGCGATCGACAGTGGCAATCGGCCATGCGCAGTGCGATCGTCGAACGTTGGGCACCTGCTGTTTGCCGGCGTGCCGACGCCCGATCGGGCTGCTGCAATCACGCGAGGCTTGCTGTCGCCGGCGTTCGAGTGCGGTTGGGGCATTCGAACCCTGCCGCTGGAAGCCGTGCGCTTCAATCCGATGTCGTATCACAACGGCTCGGTGTGGCCACACGACCTGGCTCTATGCGCGGCGGGCATGGCGCGCTACGGCGAGCGCGTGGGTGTGGCTCGCATTGTGGACAACCTGTTCGAAGCGGCCTCGCATTTCGGAATGCGGCTGCCTGAGTTGTTCTGCGGGTTCGAGAGGCAACCGGGGCAAGCGCCCGTGGCTTATCCGGTTGCCTGTTTGCCGCAGGCCTGGGCTGCGGGCGCGGTCTTCATGTTGCTGCAAGCTTGCCTCGGTTTGAGAGTGGACGCAATCCGCAACACGTTGGAAATCGTTCATCCACGCCTTCCGACCGACATCGATCAGTTGCACCTGCTGGAGCTGAAAGTCGGCAAGAGCTGTATAGACCTGCACTTCGAGCGCATTGGAAAAGAGGGTGTCGTTGTCAATGCGGAGAACCGCTCAGAGGCTTCGAAACTTGAAATAAACCTGCGAATCTAAGACAAGTACCGGCGCTCACGAGCGCAGCTCAAGGGCGCCCGTGATGCGCTGGGATCTGAACGTACCGCAGCGCTGGACGATCGAGACGAGTGGTCGACGGGTGGGCCCGCTATGATCGGCGCAAGGAAGCCATGGATACCTTAAATCGGGGTGCCAGCGATGCGCAAACTCTTGACGATTAAAGATTCTTTTCAGATTTCTGGCGCGGGTTGGTTGTCGTTCCTTGTCCGAGAATCGACGAGTACGCAGGGCCGGAGGCGCCTCAGGTCGAGCTGCGTTTGCCCAACGGGGAAGTCTCGATCGCAACGCTCAGAATCGAACGTGCCTTTTTCTCTCCAGCGCCTTTGGAGCCTCGGTGGACCTGCGTCCTTCCAAGCGCATCAAGTGCGGAGGTTCCGATCGGAACCGAGATCTGGGTTCCGAAGAGATGTCTCCCGGACACCGACCGCTTCTAGGTACACATTGATCTATGAGCCGCATCGTGCACGCTGAGAACGGCCTGCAACGCTGCGGCGACTTCGACGCGCTCCAAAGCACCGCAAGGGCCCTTGCCGCAACGTCTGGAGCCTCTTTCGAGGCTGTTGTCGCTTTCAAGACACACCTCGGGTATGCAAGGCCAGCAATCGTCTCTTTGCGATGACCGGGTTGGTCAGCCCGAACAGGCTGATGAGATGCGCCTCGTTCTTTGCCAGACCCTTGTATCGCACCTTCTGTGCCGGAACAAGTTCTTCACGACATGGAACGGAGGCTCGGCCTTCGCACGCCCGCTGGCCTTCAACTGCTCGGCCTGCTCCGGCATCCGTGCCACTTGCGCGTGAGGTCCAACCTTCGCCGCTTGCCCGGCTGCATCGCCACATGCCAGCGCGGGCCTCGGGCTTCTTCGCGCCCGTCCTCGCCGCGGTAGCCCGCATCGCCGAGAGCATGCTGCTCGTCGTCGCGCAGCAGCGCGCCGGCCTGGCTAGCGTCGGCCGCGTTGGCAGCCGTGCCGATCACCGAACGCACCAGCCCCGAGTCGGCGTCCACGCCGATATCGCTCTTCATGCCAAACTGCCAGGCGTTTGGCCTTCTTGGCCTGCTGCATCTCCGGGTCGCGCGTCTTGCCCTCATTCTTCGTCGAGCTGGGCGCAGTGAAGATGGTCGCGGCCACGATCGTGCGGGCGCGCATCAGCACCCTTGCTCGGCGAGGTGCGCATTGATTTCCTCGAACTAGGCTGCTGCCGTTTCAAAGACACCTTGTTAAGGTGGAAGATGAAACCGGAGGTGGCTCATGGGAATGAGAAGGCAATCAGCCGAGAGTTCAAGCTTGAGGCAGTCAAGCTGGTGAAGGAGCGAGGCGAGTCGGTGGCGCAGGCTGCACCCGACCTCGATGTGCATGAGAACGTGCTGCGCAAATGGGTACGTGAGGCGACAGCGGACCCGCAGCAGGCGTTTCCTGGTCAGGGCGCGATGAAACCCGAACAGGCTGAGCTGGAGCATTTGAGGAAGGAGAACGTCAAGCTGCGCATGGAGCGTGACCTGTCGAAAAAAGCGGTGGCCTACTTCGCCAAGGAGTCGATGTGAAGTTCGGCTTCGTTGCGAAACACCGAGGGACGTGGCCGTTGGCAATGATGTGTGAGGCGATCGGTGTCTCGCGAAGCGGCTTCTATGCGTGGCTCAGCAGGCCCCGAGGCCAACGCAGTCTGGAAGACGAGGTGCTCGGCAGCCTGGTGCGTCAGAGCTTCCTGAGCAGCGACCGCACCTATGGTCTCGGCGCGTGTGGCATGACGTGCTGGCACTGGGTCAGCGATGCGGATTGCACCGCATTGAGCGGCTCATGCGTGAGCAGGCCCTGCGCGCGAGGCCGCGACGTCGAGGCTTGCCGCAGGACCGAGGCCAGCGCAGCGCTATCGCCGACAACGTGTTGGACCGCCAGTCCAGGCTGGTGCGCCCAACCAGAAGTGGGTGGCCGACTTCACGTACATCCGGACGGCCGAGGGCTGGCTATATGCCGCTGCGGTACTCGACCTGTACTCGCGTCGCATCGTCGACTGGTCGATGCAGGACAGCATGACCACGCAGCCCGTTGCCGATGCGCTGATGATGGCAGTGTGGCGCCGGGGCAAGCCGGTCGCGTTGCTGCATCACTCTGACCAGGGAAGCCAATGCACCAGCGAGCACTTCCATGAGCTGCTCAAGGAACAAGGTATCACTTGCAGCATGAGCCGAGCGGGTGAGGGCTAGGACAACTCGGCCATGGAGAGCTTCTTCAGTTCATTGAAGACCGAGCGCACAGCCAGAAAGGTGTACGGGTCCAGGGAACAGGCCCGCGCCGATGTGTTCGACTACATCGAGCGGTTCTACAACCCGACGCGCCGTCACTCGACGCTCGGCTATGTCAGCCCTATACAGTTCGAGAAAGCTCAAAATGGACTGCCCCTGGTCCGGTAGACAAACCCCGCCTATCCTTTGAGCATAGGAGGGAGTGCCATGAGCACCCAGAGGTTTACGCCGGAATTCAAGGAAGAGGCGGTCAAGCAGGTCATCGAGCGCGGGTACTCAGTGCCAGATGTCGCAGCGCGCTTGGGTGTGTCGGCCCATAGCCTGTACAAGTGGGTCAAGGCGGTTGCGCCGGATAAACCCGAACAACAGTCCAAGGAACTGCTGGAAGCCAAGAGCGAGATCCTTCGGCTACGCGCGCAAATGCGTCGAGTCGAAGAGGAGCGTGACCTGTTAAAAAAAGCCGCGCGGTACTTTGCCAGGGAGCCCGAGTGAAGTACCGCTTCATGAACGAGCACCGTCATGAATACCCGCTGGCCATGATGTGCCGGGTTCTGCAGGTGGCACGGGCTGGTTTTTATGCGTGGTTGCAATGCCCCGTGTCTGACCGGGCCAAGGACGATACGCGGCTGCTGGAACTCATCCGCCACTCATACGCCGCCAGCCATGGTGTCTATGGTGCTCGTCGCGTCTTTGGCGACCTCCGCGAAGCCGGCGAGAGCTGTGGCCTGCATCGTGTGGAGCGGCTCATGCAGAGCCACAAAATCAAAGCCATACGAGGCTACAAAAAGCCCCGTGCCATTGCCGGTCGCCCGTCCATCATCGCGCCCAACCATCTGCAGCGCGAGTTCACGGTCGATGTGCCCAACAAGGTGTGGGTCACCGACATCACCTACATCCGGACCTGGCAAGGCTGGCTGTATCTGGCGGTGGTGCTGGACCTCTACGCCCGAAAGGTCGTGGGATGGTCCATGAAGCCGACGCTGGGCAGGGAGCTGGCACTGGACGCATTGCTGATGGCTGTGTGGCGCCGCAAACCGCAGCAACGGGTCCTGGTGCATAGCGACCAGGGCAGCCAATATGGAAGCGACGACTTCAAGCGCTTCTGCGCAGCCCACAACCTCGAGCCGAGCATGAGCCGACGGGGCAACTGCTGGGACAATGCCGTCGCCGAGTCCTTCTTCAGCAGCCTGAAAAGGAGCGCATCCAGAAGCGCATCTACAAGACCCGGGATCAAGCGCGCGCCGATGTCTTCGATTACATCGAGGCGTTCTACAACCGAACCCGCCGCCACAGCCATCTGGGCGGCATCAGCCCCGGGGCGTTCGAACGCGCCTCGGCTTGAGGCAGGGGTTTGTCTACCGGATCGGGAGCAGTCGAAACCTCAGCGCGGCCGCGCGCCGGGGCTCTTTTTTAGGTCAGCGCTCGATTGAGACGCGCTGTGCAGGTGGGTCTTGAAAGTTTCCGCAGCCGCTCCTGGATTGATCACCGTCAAAGTTCTGGACAGCCGAAAAGGAGGCTTCTATGACCATGAACTTGCTGCGGCAGAGCGCGAGTTCCCGTCTGCCGGTCCCGTCCTATCGAACCGTAGACATCGATCAAGTACGGATCCTCAGGGCGGCCGGACTAGTCGTGGCGCTGATCCCTTCGCCCTCCAATCTGCTCACGCTTTCGGGTGACGGTCTGGCTGCCCAGGTACTGGCGGTCACGCAAAAGGGGCGGGAAGAACTGGCTAGGTTCGACTACCCGGAAGCTTGGCCACACCTGTGGCAGAAACGCATGCCGCGGATTTTCACGAAGCATCGTTGGCCCCCGCGGCTACCCAGTAAGCCGGCCGTGCCACCTGGATGCACTAGGCCAGCGGTCGTCAACAAGCCGCGGCGCGCGCGGTTAGACACGCTGGTGTTCAAAAGCTTGTCAGGGATCGCACTGGTCGCCAGAACCTAAGCGCCAAGGGCGCGCTGGCGGGCGTCGCTTGCCCGCCAGTGTCTGTCGATCGGCAGTCGAGCGCATGGAGGAGCCGCCACTACGTGGCCGGCCTCCTCCGCCTGCGAGCCCATGACTCGCCCATGTGGGGTCGCCACCACCTCTCACCCGGGTTTCGCTTGACGAGAGGAGTTATTCTGGAGCGACCGTGACGCGAACTCAACCTGGGCACGAGTGACCTCATCCTCGGATCGGAGCTGCAGCTTTTTGCAGTTTGCGCATTGGTACAGTCGCCGCCAAGGGAGCAGACGCATCCAGGGACGACGTTCGACACGGTAGAGGTGGTTGGGAGTACAGCTGCACGATTGAAAAACGGACATGTCTACCACTAGTTCGAAAGTTGCACTCATTATTCCGAGGCAACCGTGACAAAGGTCACCGTTTTCCGTGGGAAGTTGTGATCGAGCTAACAGGTTGGACCGCAAGTTGACGAAGAGCCGCTCTTACAGGCCCTAGCGAGCTTGTCGGGCGAAGTTGACCGGGTGGTCCGACGTCTGCGAAGGTGCGGATGAACGCTGCCCGCTCCGCTGCCCTCACGGGGCAGTAGTCGACCGAGGCTGGTGGAGAAACATGATCTTCGTCTCCACATTGTTAGTACCTAGTCCTACAGTCTGTTTCGAGACTTCCAAGTCACATCGCAGCTTGTGTGTGCAACTTGGAGGAACAGCATGCCGACGGATTTGGGTAGTCGAATTGAGCGCGCCGCGCTGCCGCTCGTCGGGATAGAGAGACGTGCGGAGCGCGGTCGTGCTCCAGGCAGCGGCGATGATCAAAGCCCACCTCCCGGCGAATGAGCGCATGAGCACGCGCCCGGTAGTGGGGTTTCGGATCACCGATACAGGGCGGCAGGCTTTGAGTGAACTTCGCCCCTCGGACGCTGGTGAGCCAAAGCGTGGGCGGTCTCAAACTCCAAGTGCAACACCCTCCGGAAACTGCGCATTGTGGTCGAGGCAGTCCTGGAGGAAGGCCTCCGCAGGCGTCTTCCAATCGAGCGTGTTGCGCGGGCGGGTGTTGAGCTCCCAGGCGATCGCATCGAGCTGGCGTTGGCTGTAGACGCTCAGATCGGTGCCTTTAGGCAGGTGCTGCCTGATCAGCCCATTGATGTTCTCGTTTCGCCCTCGTTGCCAGGGACTGTGAGGATCAGCGAAGTAGATCGTCAACCCCGTGCTCTCGGCCAGCCGCTTGTGCAGCGCCATCTCCTTGCCTTGGTCATACGTCAGGCTCTTGCGAAGCGCTTCGTCCAGCGGGCCAAATGCGGCCTCGAAGCCTCTGAAGACATCCAGCGCCGTCGCACCATCGACCTTCACGATCATCACGAAACAGGTTCTGCGACACACCAAGGTGCCCACGCACGACTGATTGCGTGCCCCTTTGATCAGGTCGCCTTCCCAATGTCCTGGTACCAGTCGGTCGTTCACTTCGGGCGGACGTACGTGGATGCTGAGCATGTCCGCCAACTTGCCGCGTTGCTCCGCATTGCGGCCGTGAGGCCGGCGCGCACCACGGGCTTGGCGCAGCAATGACGTCAACTCTTTGCGCAGCTCCCCCTTGGGGCGAGCGTAAATGGCGGTGTAGATCGTTTCGTGCGAGGCTTGCATATCGGCGCGTGCGGGCTGTTCGCGCTTGAGGATAGTGGCGATCTGTTGGGGCGACCAGCGCCTTCCCAGCAGTTCCATCGTGCGTGACCACAACGCCGTGTGCGGGCGAAGCTTGCGCACTCGGCGGGCACGCCGCCTCATCCGCAGCGCACGCTTGCCAGCAGACACCGCGTCGTAACCAGGCGCAAGACGCGGACGTCCCCACACCACTTCACCCTCTGCATGGTGGCCGTTGCGTCGCAACTCTCGGGTGATAGTGCTTGGTGCTCGGTTCAGCATCCGCCCAATCGATCTGGCACTACTGCCTTGCAGGCTCATAGCCATGATCACCCCTCGCTCTTCTGCTCTCAACTGCTTGTAACCGCTCGACATACATCACTCTCCTGAGGGCTGAAGAGTGTTGCACTTGATATTTGAGACCGCCGTGGATAACTTCCCTCTCCCGTCAGCCAATGAACCCCCCAGCAGACCCGAGCTCCTGGGAAACTTATCCTGCAGGTTTGAACTTGCCATCCAAGCCGGAGATACCGGCCGCGTGAAGCGGCCCGTGCGGGCGGTCTTCCGGGCGGCGTATCGCAGTGAGGTGGAGGATTGGTTGCTTACTCCAGGTGAGCGGTCCAGAACAGACAAGGATCTGGCGCGGCAGTATTTGCTCGAGCTGCGCGACCTGTCTTATGAGGACGAGCCGCTGATGTGCATCGCCGATATGGTGGAGGACAGACGAGCGGCCGCGATGATCGCCGCAGTTTTCCTGAAGGACTTGGTTGAGTAGCGGGAGGGTGCGATGGGGCCGTAGGCACGACGTCCGAGCGCTACGTGGACTTGCTAACGTCCACAGGGCTCGAATCGCAGCGATGCGCTTCCGCCGCGCTCGGCGATGTAGGCGAGGACCTCTGCCTCCAACCGCGTGCGCACTTCCGCCTCGCTTTCATACATGAACGAAGCAAACACGCTGACCAATCGACGCCCACACCACACTTCCGCGCGCCCGCCCCAAGCGCTCCCGGAAAGCGGGTGAGCGTGAAGTGCCACAGTGGTGGAGTATCGAGAGGCATGGGTCGTGAGGTAAATTTCCTCTCGCGGTGCCATGCGTTGCGACGTGTCTGATCCAAACGTCGGACGAAAACTCAGGACGGGTGCTGCTCACCCCTGCGCGACAGCAACGCCGGCCGAAAGATGAGTGCGATCGGGCGCTGCCGCTCGGCAGTTGCCTACGTAAAGTGACTTTGGTGAGGCTCACCGAGCATTAATAGATTTCCTGCCCTTCGGAGGGGCCGGCATGCCAATGGATTTTGCGTCGTATCAAGGACGCTGGGTTTCCGCTTGCGCTTCACGACGAAGCCGATATTCGAAATGCGGGCGTTCTCGAGGCTGCCGAAGAATCTCTGCTCGTCCGGAAAGGTTGCCGTTAGGAGCGGCGCGAGTCACAGCGCAACGCACTTCCCAGCCGTCGCGAAAAAACTGGCCGAGAAAGTCTGGTGTGCTGATGATCATCTCGTGGCTGTGGTGAGGGGGAACAGGCTAGGGCTCGAAAAGCGTCGTCGGCGTCTGCGTGCGGAGGGAGGATGCGTAATCCAACCTTCACGCATCGCTGTGCCAGTCCGCACCGGGGGCTGTTGTCGCGATACCGGAGAGCTTCGGTATCAGAGCGCCGTCGATGAGGGTCCACAGCGTCAAATCGCTGCTTCGTTGGACAGCTATGCGCGCAAGGCGCACCAGACGGTGTCAACACACACAGGCACTCTGGCCTGTCCTACGTGAAACTCACCGCAAGCCTGACGTGCTCTGTGGCGAGGTGGCTTGACCTTCCCTTCCATCACAAGCGCGAGGCCGTCATGCCAAATTCCCCGCATCCTTCGTTCGACTTTGCACCGTCCGCTGATATGAGCCTGGGCGTCGAACTTGAACTGCAGCTCATCGATGCAGATTCGGGCGATCTCGCTCAGCGGAGTCCGCAGATCCTTGAGGCTGCGCGTCTTCTCGGGCCTTTGGCACGAGGGGCAATCGTTCCCGAGGTGAGCGCCGGCATGATCGAGATCTCCACCGGTGTCTGTGCGAATGCCTGCGAGGCGGCTGCTGACCTCGAAACCCTACGCAGCAGGGTCTCGTGCGCGGCCGCCGAACACGGCGCCCGCATATCCGGCGGCGGGCTGCATCCTTCCAAGCACTGGTGGGAACAGCAGATCTTCGACAGCCCACGCTATCGCGCCTTGACTTCGCTGTATGGGGAGGTACTCAAGCAGACAACTGTATTCGGGCAGCATATTCATCTTGGGTGCGCTGACGTTGAGCGCGTCCCGCTATTGATGCACCAGCTCGCCAGATACGTGCCGCACTTTATTGCACTCTCTGCGTCCAGTCCCTTCATGGAAGGGAGAGACACCGGATTCGACTCCACCCGGACGTACTGCCCGAACCCGTTTCCCACAGGACCCCGTGCGCCATTTACGAACTCCTGGCATGAACTCACCGAATGTCTGTCCAAATGGCTTGCGTGCGGGGTCATCAAGTCAATCAAGGACTTGCATTGGGACATCCGACCGAAGCCTGAGTATGGAACGGTCGAGATTCGCGTCCTCGATAGCCCGTTGTCTATCGAGCGAGCCGCCGAACTCGCCAGCTTCGCGCAACTTCTCGGAACGTGGCTGCTGGAGTCACAACCGTTTATCCCCCGGGACGAAGACTACCTCGTGTACGAGTACAACAAGTATCAAGCCGCGAAGTTCGGCCTGAAAGCAATCTACGTCGATCCGATGACACGGAAACAATTGCTTCTGAGAGACCACCTCGGGAACCTGCTGTCGACTTTGGCGCGCCACGCGTCGGCGCCGAGAGATGAAGAACGACTCGCAACCCTGCGCAAGGTGGTGAGCACCATCCAGAACGACGCAACCGTGCTGCGCAGCTTGAGAGGCCGCTGCCGCAGCGTCAAAGAAATGGCGCTCCTTGCAGCGGGGATGATGGAAACATCTCAAAATCCGGACGATACTGTGCGCGCCTCGATGCCTCTCTTGCCTGCCAAACCCCGCGAGCCTCTTAGCGTATCTCGTAGTCAATGGGCTTGAAAGAGCCATTGTTCGAATTTTCGGCCGAACACGCTGTCAATCCGCAGATGAGGTCCATCTCAGCGCGTAGTTCAATAAAGTCGCCGGCGCGAGACGTGGGTGGCTTGACTTGAACCTCGCCGGTCTCGGTGACGCCGACATTCATGAAAACATTGAACGTTGTTCCAATCTGGTCCGGACGAATTCCGTACGGTTCAAAAGCTCGGTACAGATTCTCAAAGCAGCTGGGGTGATGCCCGTGGTGCTGATAGAGAATTTCGAACATCTCCTGGCTGCACGGGGTTAACAGGAAGTCGTGTCGACCGACCGTGTCATCGACAATGCGAAACATTGGACGGCTGTTGTTTGCGTAGAGTAGATCGCCCTTGGTCAGGTAGATCTTTGAAGCATAGTCGATGGACCGCCCGGAGGACAGGCTACAACTGTGGTCGTCCTGTGCGAAGGCGTACAGGTCGGCAACTTGTTCGCCGAATGGATCGTTGATGCGCAGGATCTGGCCGCTTCGCAAAGTGAAGGCGACGCCCGACTGCGGCGGGATACGGCAGCAGCCGGCCGCGTGGGTCAGCGTTTTCTCCTCAATCATTCGATTCCTTTCAAGAGTGATGATGAAACGGACACTTCCAGTTAGATTCCACGGCCCGTCCGGAGTACTGGCGCGCTTCAGAAGCTTCACCAAAGCGGGCGAGCACAGGATTGATTGATCCCTGCAGGTCAATGTCGCGCTGCCGGATAGCCTCCTGCATCGACTGGTACTTCCCAGACGCTTTCATTGCTTCGAACTGATCGTGGAAGTTGAAGACCAAGCAAGGCACGGCCGACCGGCGCGCATGGCGTGAAGCCTGTGGATGCATGCCCACGACGAAGAAGGCGCGACCTCCCACGCTAAATGAGAAGTCGCAGCGCTCTGAATCGTGGCTGACTTCACAGTTCCAGTGATAGCCGCGTTCTCGATCGAGGTCATGCAACGATTGAAGTTGGGTCCATAGGGCTTTTTCGAACTCGATCTCGTTGGTGGGAGATCCGTCGAACAGGGCCACAAAGCTCACCGGCACGACGCCAGGGTCAGGAAAGGCCGCAGAGTAGGCTATAAGGGCGTCGAAAAGCTCTGGAGTCTGAGATGGATCTCCAAGCGTCCGCAGCTCGATGAACTGTACGCGTTTCTTGTTGAGCGCGGATTTCGCGCCTACGCATGGAAATCCCTCGGACGAGATAAACGCGCGCATTCCCTCGATGCGAGATCTGTTGGACGAAGGCTCCGTTTCGGCGGGGGAGAGGAGTTGATCTGTCATGCATCAACGGTCGGCAAGCGTCCCGGCCCTCGTCGAAGGCAAATCCGCCATTCGTGTGTGCGAAAAAAAATCTTGCGTGTAGGCCGCGCGGAGCGAGAGGCAGGACAGCTCCGACGAGCTTCTGCCGCGGTCGCGCTTTCTGCGGCTCTCGCCGCCACGGCTGTTGCAATCAGAAGGGTCTCTGTGAGAACCTACAGCTGCGAGAACCCCACGTGTGCAAACAGCGCCAATGACGAGGAAGATCGCATCACGAGCCAGAGGCCCAACGCCATCGTGCTGACTAGCACTCCCACTGCCGTTGGCCTTCTAGCCGCTCGTGTCAGGAACGCAGGCGGGTCCAGAGAAAGGCCAGGGTCGCCAGCGCCATGACCGCGGTCGCGGCCCAGCCCAGCACCCGCCAGTGCAGCGGCAGCACCAGCTCGCCCATGAGGCGGCGGCTGCCGGCGGCCCACATGACGCCGACCATGATCGGCACCGACATCAGCGAATTGAGCACCGCCGCCCACACCAGCGCTTTCATCGGATCGACGCCGCACAGGCTGATGCCGATACCGCAGGCCATGGCGGCCGCGAGGATGCCGTAGAAGGCCGGCGCCGCGCCCACCGGCTGCTCGAGCCCGCGGCGCACGCGCAGGAACTCGGCGCAGGCATAGGCGGCGGAACCGCCGAGCACCGGCAGCGCCAGCAGGCCCGTGCCGATGATCCCCAACGCGAACAGCGCGAACGCCGCGCTGCCGGCCACCGGGCGCAGGGCCTCGGCCGCCTGCGCGGTCGAGCCCACGTCGGTCTGGCCATGGGCATGCAGGGTGGCGGCCGAGGCCACGATCATCGAGAAGGCGATCGCGTTGGAGAAGCCCATGCCGACCCAGGTGTCGAAGCGCAGCCGGCGCAGTTGCGTGCGCGCCTGCGCGGGATGCGTCCTGAGCGCATGGTCCTGCGGAACGCGCTCGATCTCCTCCACCTCCTGCGCCGCCTGCCAGAAGAACAGGTAGGGGCTGATCGTGGTGCCGAGGATCGCCACCACCATCTGGATGCTCTCGGCATCCCAGTGCAGGCGCGGCAGCAGCGCGCCCGCGAGCGCTGCCTTCCAGTCGACATGCGCCACCAGCGCCACACCCACGTAGGCCAGCAGCGAGAGCGTGAGCCACTTGAGCACGCGCACGTAGCGGTGGTACGGCAGCCAGGCCTGCAGCGCCAGCGACAGCAGGCCGAAGCCCAGCGCGTAGAGCGCCTCGGGTCCGCCCAGGCCCAGCCGCGCGACCTCGGCCATGGCGCCGATGTCGGCCGCGAGGTTCACCACATTGGCGACCAGCAGCAGCACGACCGCGAGCAACACGACCGGGCGCGGCCACAGGGTGGCGAAGGCCGAGGTCAGCCCGCGGCCCGTGGTGCGGCCGATGCGCGCGCTCGCGAGCTGGATGCCCACCATCAGCGGATAGGTCAAGAGCAGGGTCCAGCCCATGCCGTAGCCGAACTGCGCGCCGGCCTGGGTGTAGGTGGCGATGCCGCTGGGGTCGTCGTCGGCGGCGCCGGTGATGAGGCCGGGGCCGAGGCGGTTCAGGAAGCCGCGCTTCGCGGGAGGCTCGGCGCCTGCGCCAGCACTGGCGTTGTTCTCGTCCTGCTCGCTCGGCCTCGGCATGCTCGCCTCGTCGGTGACCACGGGAACCCGAAAGTAGTGCGCGATCACAGTTCCATCTGTAGGACGCTGCTGCAACCTGGATGCACTTTGAAGGCAAGACCACGCCCCCATGCCGATCAGACGCATTTTTCGAACAGAACTATACATTGGTTCGCCTCTCGCCTACATATGCGCATGGCATGCCGGAAAACGCTGGAGGCTACAGATTCCACCACACGTCATCAGCCATCATTTGCGCGAGGCACTTCATGTCCAGTACTTCTTACCAACTTCCCCGCGGGTGCTTCGCCGTGGTCACCGGAGCGTCTTCCGGTATCGGCCTGGAACTTGCACGCTGTTGTGCGCCGCCGGCCTCGATCTCTTGATCGCGCTCGACGAGCCGGAAATCGAGGCGGCCGCGATCGCATTGCGCCATGCGTGTGTCTCAGTGATTGCTTCGCAGGTAGATTTTTCTACGCTCGATGGCGTTGATCGATTAGTGGCCGCCGTCGGTAATCGTCCTGTGGATTGCTTGCTCGCCATCGCGGGCCGTGGCCTTGGTCATGCGTTTGTCGACGAAGCCTTCTCGCAGGCAAAGCTTGTCCTCGACACCAACGTTACCGGCACCATCTACCTGATTCACCGGTTGGCCGGCCCGATGCGCGCACGGGAGTCGGGGCGTATCCTAGTTACGGGGTCCATCGCGGGCTTCATGCCTGGGCTCCTACCAGGCGGTCTACACCGGCACAAAGGCTTTCCTCGATTCGTTCTCGCTCGCCTTGCGCAACGAGTTGAAGGATTTCGGCGTAACCGTGAGTTGCCTCATGCCCGGACCGACGGACACCCGGTTCTTCGAGCGTGCGGACATGCTCGATACGAAAGTGGGACAGGACGGCAAGATAGCCGACCCAGCAGAAGTGGCGCGCGTCGGCTTCGAGGCGATGCTGAATGGAGAGGCGGACGTGGCGGCGGGCTGTAAGAACAAGTTGCAGGTCGCGATGGCCAGGGTCATGCCGGCGCAAGTACTGGCTGAGCAGCACCGCAAGATGCCGAACCCGGAAGCGGCGACCGCTGAGCGGGGCACTATGGAGTTTATGAGAAGCATCGAATGATCCCGATGAGCTTGCCCGACTGCACGAGACTCATCACCACTGCTGCGCGCTGGCCGGCCAACTCGCTGCCCGCGAACAGCCACTTCTTCGCGCCCTACTGGCGCAGTTCGGCAGTGAACCGTCGACAGCCATGCCGACCCTTGTGACCTTGAAGATCTCGCGGATCTTCACTCAGCTCGCTGTGCTTGTCAGCTGCGCCGAGCGCCTTCAGCTCGTAGCAGAAGCTGCTGCGCGCCAGCACTGCCGCGCAGCAAATCGGCAAGAAGGATGTTTAATCGATCACGATCAACGTCCTTTCACGGGCGCAGAGCGCGACTTGGTTCGACCCAAGGCCTGCACTTTTTCAGGTAAGCATTCTCCGCCTGCAGCTGCTGAAGATCGCGTAGCAGCTCGCCGCGACTGCGTTAGTCACTTGCCGCCGCCTCACGGTCATCGCGCCTCCTCGGCGGCTTGCTTATCCTCGTCTGTTCCTATTTCCATCCAGGCTGCAAGGCGGGCGCGCCGTGAGCGGCATACGCCCGATTCCACTCCGCTGTCAGGCTGAGGGGCCGGATGTTGAAGAGGGCCGCAGCCAGCCAGCCCGACAGGCCCTCATCCTGCATCCGGTGCAGGACCTCGAGCTTGGAGTCGACATCGGAGTTGGCGCGCTCCCGCGCCAGCAGACCCAGCTTTCCCACTGGCCTTGTAAGCGTGCTGGCGGTAGCGCGCAATTCGCCAGCGCCCTTTCTGTAGGCCATGACAGCAGCAAGCTTCTGTTTCTCTCTGTACTCGGCCATTTCGATTCCTCGAGTTCGTCCAGGTTTCGGGGGCCAGATAGATTTGATTGGACGCCATCCTCGGGAGCCGCAGCGACTGGCGCAAGGTGGGACCGCTGGGCGCCCACATGGCAACCGCCGATTCAGTGAAGCTTCTGTGATAACCGGGTGGCGCAAGAAGACCTCGGGCCCCCGGGCGTCAACGTAGCACCACGGGGGCGAAAATGACATAGAGTAGGGCCGCCTGCTCAGCGGTGCGGTTCGACCGCCCCGAGCTAGTGGCGCTCTCGACGATGCGCCGCAATGTGGCCTGCGTATAAGGTGACACGGGGTATCTCCAGGTCGACGCTCATGCCCTCAACTATCTGCGTGACGAGCGGGCCCGAACGCGCAACAGCTTCGAGCAACGTTTCGCTGCCCAGCTTCAGGTACTCACACGCACAACCGGTCAACTGGACCAGCACTCTGCCATGCGAGGAGCGCACTGAAATCTCGTAGCCATTGCTCTCAGTCGGCGAGGGTGCCTGGACCGCGAGCGGGGGGCGCGGCGATCCAGGCCGCCCAATCACGGCTTGGCCTTTTCTAGCTGAGCGGACAGTTCATCCAGCACCGCGTCTTCCCCCATACCGAGTTCAGCGCCGGTCTGCGGATCGCTGGTCGGATCGGAAGCAGTGCGCACCGCCAGCGCGTCCACGGCAGCTTCTTCTTCCGCAGTCAGATTGACCGAAGCGTCACCACTGCCTCCGTCGACGGGGCACTGCGGCAGTGGGTCCTCGACGAAATCCCATTGCTCTCCCTGATTCCACGGCCCGCGCACATCGCTTCCCTTCGACATGTTGAAGTACACCTTCGTGAACTCCGGCATGCCGGGAAGCTTGCCGGGTGGGAAGTTCGGCGTGATCGCATAGAGCGCCTTCTCGAACGACTTCTGGTGCGCGATCTCGCGTGTCATCAGGAAGCCCAAGGCTTCTTTCACCCCCGGATCGTCGGTCAGGTTGATCAGTCGCTCATAAACGATCTTGGCCCGTGCTTCGGCCGCGATGTTCGAGCGCAGGTCGGCCGTGGGTTCGCCGATGCTGTCGACGTAAGCCGCGGTCCAGGGAACGCCCGCTGAGTTGACCAGCGCAGGTCCACCGCCATACAACACCTGCGTGAGGTGGCTGTCGTTGCCAGCGCCCGTGATGGTTCGATAGGCCTCTGCTTCCGAGTCGACGCCTTCGGCCAGCCTTCCTTTCGCGCCGCGGTTGAGCATGGCAACCATCGTACCGATCACTTCGAGGTGACTGAGCTCTTCGGTGGCGATGTCGAAGAGCATGTCCTTGCGGCCCGAGTCCTCCTCTGCGATGGCCTGTGTGAAGTAGCGGCAAGCGGCGGCGAGCTCACCCTGGGCGCCGCCGAACTGCTCTAGCATCAAGTTGGCCAAGCCTGGATTTGTTTCACTGACGCGCAAGGTGTACTGAAGACGTTTGTTGTGAGAGAACATGATGAAGCTCCATGGTGGGGGTGGATGGGTCCAGCTCAACTGAACTGGAAAATTAATCCTGGGCTTCATCCACGAGTCGATGCACGGCGGATGCGGACGGCATGCGTAGGAATCCACCCCGCAGGCCCCTGGGTTCTCCAACCAACGCCCGCCGTCGCTAAAACCGCAGGCGCGGGGATGCGGTAGTAGGAATGTTGTGGATCTGTTCCAACTGCCGCAGAACGAGGCGATTGCGCTGCGCCGTCTGAGAAGCCACGCAGTCCTTCGGCACGACCACTTCGAGGTCGCGCATCACCGCTTCGGAGGCAGTCACCAGAATGCACTGGTCGCTCGCCACGCCGGTGAGGATCAGCTGGGAAGCTTTGAGATGTTGAAGCAACAGCTCAAGAGGTGTGCCAAAGAAGGCGGACTGCTTGGGCTTGAGGACAAAGTAGTCCTCTTTGCTCGGCATGAGGAGTTCTGTAATCTTGGCGCCTCGGCCGCCGCCGCGATACGCATCGTCGATCAGCGTGCGGAGGTCGGACCGCCAGCGACCAGCGTTGTCATTCGCGTAGATGACCGGCACGCCGGCGTGGACCGCCCTCGCTTTGAGGCGAGCGATGTGAGGAGCGATTTGCGCGGCATAGCGCACCAGCTTTTCTCCATCTTCGAAATCCCAGCAACTGATCATGTCGATCACGAGCATGGCGAGGCCCCCGCTGGCTCTCTCCGTCGCCAGCCTTCCCGGCACCTTTGAACGAGCCCCTTCGGCGCGTTTATTGTCCGGGCGGGCCATCATGCCCCGAGGGAGGCTTGACATCGCCTCCATCCCTTCTGAAGACGCTCAACTGGCCGTCTGCTTCGAGGCGCGCGATGCGGACCTGCCGCAGCGACTCCACCCCCTGCTGCCGCAGCTTGCCCATCAGCTCGTCCGTCGAAATCATCTCCCGGCGCAGCGCGCGCTGATTCAGCTGCCCATGTCGCACCAGCACCGCAGGCAAAGGCTCGAGCAAGCGGGAGATTGGTTCGAATCTGTAGCTGAGCCAGTCGAGGACGAAGTTCCAGGCGATCAGCGTCCCCAGCAGCACCAAGCCGTCATTGATGGACTTGTATTCGCCTTGCATCGCATTGCTGGATGCGTCGGCAACCAACACCACGAAGAGCAGATCCGCCACGCCCATGGACCCGATGTCGCGACGCAGGACAAAGCGAAACACCAGAAGCAGGAACCAGTAGACCACGGTTCCCCGCACCACCATGTGCCAGACAGGAAAGTCTCGACCGAAAAGCGAAAGAAGCTCGTCCATTTCTTTACCCTAGTGCCGTGTCAAGAACCATCATCACGACGAAGCCGAGCATGAGCCCGCCTGTGGCGAAGGTCTCGTGGCCCTGCCTGTGCGATTCCGGAATGATCTCGTGACTGATCACGAACAGCATCGCTCCCGCGGCGAGGGCAAGGCCCCAGGGCAGCAGCGAGGGCGAAATGCTGGTCAGCGCGGCGCCGGCCACCGCTGCGACCGGCTCGACCAGCCCGGAGAGCACCCCCACGCCCGCCGCCTGCCATCGGCTGTAGCCCACGCTGCGAAGGGCGAGCGCCACGACCAGGCCCTCCGGCGCATCCTGGATCGAAATGCCGGTCGTCAGCGCACTGGCTCCCACGGGGTCGGTTCCTGCGAAGGCCACGCCGATCGCAAGGCCCTCCGGGAGGTTGTGCAGGATGATGGCGAACACGAAGAGCCAGATCCGCTTCATCGTTCGAGACCCTGGGCCCTCGGCCCCCTTGACGAAGTGTTCATGGGGAATGGTGCGATCGAGCGTCAACACCGCAAGGGCGCCCAGCAGGATGCCCGCTCCCACCATGGCGCCAGCCCCCCAATGCGAAGCTCCTTGTCCCTTGGCGGCTTGCAGCGCGGGGATGATCAGCGAGAACGAGCTTGCGGCGAGCATCACTCCGGCACCGAAGCCGAGCATGGTGTCGTAGACGCGCTGCGAAAACTGCTGCGAAAGCAGGACTGGGATGGTGCCCAAGGCCGTCGCGAGCGCCGCGATCCCTCCCCCGGCAAGCGCCAAGCGGATGGCAGGTGCATCGTCCATCGCCACCACGGCTTCGTAGCCCATCACGAGCATGCCGAACCCGACGATGCCGATGCCACTCCAGCGCCTCAGGCGCTTGCCCTTCGAGCCACGGTGTGAGATGGATAGAGGATTCAAGTGAAGAGGCCCGGCATCGCGAACAAGAAAAAAAAATGAGCCCGGCCGAAGCCGGACTCCAATCTTCGGCACCCGCCGAAGACCCCGAATTCATGCGGCTGCTTCCAGCGCAGGCATCCGGATCGATCACCTCCCAGGAAAAGGAAAGACGGGGACACCGGTCAAACATGAAATTCACGTAAACCGTGTCGAGACCGTGTAGGTCGAACGCTACCTATGAATAGCGAATGCTGGCAATCGCCGCGCTGCTCGCTAACGCACAGCGTCGTAGCCTCTGCGACTACACGCCGAGCTCTGCGTCGGCCCCTCACTGCTTGCTGCTGTTTCGTGCTCCTACGGATAGCAGCCTTGCATACCAAAGGATCAATATGCCAATCAAGACCCCTTCCGAACTATTCATCCACGATCTTTCGGATACCTATAGCGCAGAGAAGCAGATGACCCGCTCGCTTCCCAGGCTCGCCCGTGCGGCCACGGACCCTCAGCTGGCTCAGGCCTTCGAGGATCACCTCGAGGAAACGCGCGCGCAAGTCGAGCGGATTGAAGAAATCGCCGAGGCCCTTGGCCTGAAACTCAAGCGCATCAAGTGCGAGGGCATGGCCGGCCTGGTGGAGGAGACCCTGTCCATGGTCGATCAAGTTCAAGAAGGACCGGTGCTGGATGCAGCGTTGATCGGATCGGCCCAAAAGGCCGAGCACTACGAGATCGCGAGCTACACCTCGTTGATCCTCATGGCGAAGAAGCTGGGCTATGCCCCGGCGGTGCCGCTGCTGCAAGCCACGCTAGCCGAGGAGCAAGCGACCGACAAGCGCCTCGGCGCCATGGCGGAGGCCAGCGCCATCGAACAAGCTGAAGCGACGAGCTGACCCGTTTCAAAGGATCAAGATGAAAACCCTATTTCGTACCGCCACGGTCGCAGCCGTCTTCGCCGTCACCTACGGTCTGAGCTCTGCGGTGTTGGCTCAGGCTAAGCTCGAGGCCGCTGACGCATCCATGCTCAAGGACATCGCGCAAGCGAGCATCGCGGAGGTAGAGACCGGGAAGGTCGCCGTCGAGAAAACGAACAGTGCGGACATCAAGAAGTTCGCCCAGATGATGGTCGAAGACCACACCAAAGGCCTGAGCGACGTGGGGTCCCTGGCCAAGAACAAGGGTGTAGAACTGCCCGACGTACCTGACGCGAAACACAGAGCAGCGATGCTGAAGTTCAAGGCGCTTCAGGGCGATGCTTTCGACCGTCAGTACGTGAAACAGGCTGGCGTCGATGACCACGAAGCGACCGAGAAGCTGCTCAAGAAAACCCAGGCCGAGGCAAAGGACCCTGAAGTAAAGGCGCTCGCAACAAAGATGCTGCCTGTGGTCCAGGGCCACTTGGCACATTCGCAGCGGCTTGCAGGTTCAGTGAAATGATAGTCGTCGCTGTCGAACGGTGGTGATGTTCGACGCCGGAGGGAGCGCTGACCAGAGCGATCTCGGCCCTCCGCGCGTTCGCTGGTCATTTTCCGAGGAGGGGGGCCGGATAAACCTCGGGTGGGGAGCCCTCATTCGAACGAGCTCTCTTTCGTAGGGATTCGATGTCCAGCGAGCATGCATTTGTTTACCGGGGCCACGCATTTCGGATTGAGCTTCGACCGAACGACGTGGCCAGTACCGGGCGAGTGTGGAGGTGGTTTCTCCTGCGCCATCCCTTGCGCCTCCCGCAAGGCATTGATCTTCATGCAACAGCAGCTCAGGCACTGCGGCATGGACGACAGCAGGCCATGCGTTGGGTGGAGGAGCGTCCTGTGGACTCACGCGCGCAGTCCTAGTGCACGGCTGGTCCAGAAGCGCTGAATGCGCCTAAGGGAGTACTGACGCCCAGTAATCGGGCTGGTCGCTAGCTCAAAAAATCGCAGAGCTGCGCGCTGACGCGCACAGGCTGTTCGTGGTGAAGCCAGTGGGTGCCGTCCTCCAGGCGCGAAAGAATGCCTTTCGCGCAATACTTCAGCGCTTCATCACCCAGGCCAGGCTCCAGCGCCGTATCCTGGTCTCCCCAGAGGATCAAGGTGGGAGCTTCAATTGGGGTTGAATAGGGCGCCCGATGGCCATGGCGCGCTACCAATTCAGCATACTCGCAACCGCGTGCGGCTGGCTCCAAGCCTCGCAGTACGCCTCCAGCAACTCAGGGTCGAACGCATCGGGCTTGCTTGTGCGAGTCAGTGAAGCACGCAAGAGCGCGCACCGATTCGCGCCGAGCATCGTTTTCGGGTAAAAAGGGGAGGTGGAAGAAGCCGACGTATGCGCTGCGAGCGAGTTGAAATGGATGCGACAGGGCGTAGCCGAGAAGACTCGCCGGGTGCGGTGCGTTCAGAATCGCTAGGCGCTGTACCCGTTGGGGGTCTCGCGCGGCAACGTGCCATGCGACGATCCCTCCCCAGTCATGGCCCACGAGCGCAAACTCCTGCGCATCCAATGCGTCTGCAAGCGCGCATATGTCGTCAGCCAAGACATCCAGTGCATAGGAACTGACACCGCTGGGCTTGTCGGACTGCCCATAGCCTCTTTGATCCGGAATTGCCACCCGCCAACCAATCGCGAGGAAAGGTTCTACGTATCGCTGCCAAGCCTGCCAAGTTTCTGGGAATCCATGCAGCAGGATCACGAGAGGGGCGGTTTGGGGGCCGGCGGTGACGACATGCAGCGTGATGCCGTTTACCGATATCTGGGAGTGTTCCATGCCTGGTTCCAATCTAGAGCATAAAAGGAAGCGCCTGCATGCCTAAAGGGCCCGAGCGTCGAATGCCAACTTCCATTTCCGAATGCAGGCTGATGGGCCGATCTTAGGAGGGCCGCCATGGATGACATGCGCCGCGCGGATTCGAGAAGCTATGCCGGTGGCGGGATGCAGATTCCAATTTGGCCGTTTTTCACCACGCCAGCGTAGGACGTGGAAGCGTTCATGCGTGGGCTTGCGGCAAGGGTACACACGCGCTTCCCGTCGATCTCAGCGAGGCGACAACCAAAGTTTGTCCTTCAGCAGATCGTTCAATTTGCTTACGCGAGCGCGCTCGCGCCACGGCGACAACCGGCTTCTTGAATCAGAAGGAGCCTTTCATGACCGACGACACCAAGAAGACTGCGTTGGACCGCAAGCTGATCTCGCTGGAAGAAAAGCACGAGGTGAGGTCCTGGACCGAAAGCCTTGGCTGCAGCGAGATGCAGCTGCGCGATGCGGTCAAGGCTGTTGGCAATTCCGCGCAGGAGGTGCGCGGGTACCTTGCTGAACGTAAGTAGGTAGTCGCCAAGAGCAGGGCCGGATAACCTGATTTGTTGGAGCCGGCTCATGGCCGCAACCAAGAAGCTCGCGTCCTATCGGCAGAAGCGCGACTTCAAGATCACCGCGGAGCCCGCCGAAGGCGGGACGCCCTCGGCGGGCGCGCTCGGCTTCGTCATTCAGAAGCATGCCGCCAGCCGCCTTCATTACGACTTTAGGCTCGAGTTGGATGGCGTGCTTGTGTCGTGGGCGGTCCCCGAGGGCCCAAGCTTCGACCCCAAAGAAAAGCGCCTCGCCGTCCATGTGGAAGACCACCCTCTGTCCTACGCATCGTTCCGAGGGCACCATTCCTCCAAAGCAATATGGCGCTGGAACCGTCATCGTCTGGGACAACGGGACCTGGGAGCCGATCGGGGATCCCCGCAAAGGCCTCAAGGCGGGCAAGCTCGTTTTTCGGCTTGATGGCCACAAGCTCAGGGGCCTCTGGGAGCTGGTGAACATCGCCAAAGGCGGCGAGCGCCAGGAACCGTGGCATCCTGTTTAAGAGAAGGACGAATTCGCGCGGTCGCACGCGGAGTTCGACGTCGTCAGCGCGCTGCCCGACAGCGTGTTTGCCAAGCCGCTACGCAAGCCAGCAGCACCCGAGACAACAAAGATCGCAGTGGAAAAAGCCGCGCCGTAACGAAGCCTGGCCGTGCCAAACAAGGGGCGACGGCGAAAGCGCCTCTCAGCGCTGGCAAGGCGCAGGTGCAGAAGACAGGTTCGCGCCTGAAGAGCAGGCCGGAAGGCACTGCTGCCGGAAAAAATCGGCCCCCAACTTGCCACACTCGCCAGCGGCGTGCCGAGTGCCGGGAATGGATCCTACGAGATCAAGTTCGATGGCTACCGGCTGATGGCGCGGCTGGACAAGGGCAAAGTGCAGCTGATCACTGCGCGGTGGTCACGACTGGGCCGCCAAGATGCGCAACTGGTGTCCGAGCTGAGCGGGCTCGGTCTGCGCGGCTCATTTCTCGATGGAGAGATTGTGGTGCTGGCGAGAACGGTGCGCCGGACTTCAACGCTTTGCAGAACGCCTTCGACCGGCGTCGTGGGGAAGATCGAATCGTTTTCTTCGTGTTTGATACACCGTTCTTCGAAGGCGAGGACCTGAGGGAGCTGCCGCTCAAAAAACGCCGAGATCTGCTGGAAGCATTCCTCGCACACAAGGCTTCCGAGCACGTGCGGTTCAGCCAGGACTTTCCGGCCGAGCCGCATGCGATCCTCAGGTCCCGCATGCAGCATGCAGCTCGAGGGAGTGATCGCTAAAAGAGCGGATGCACCCTATGTCTCCCGTCGTACGGAAACCTGGCTCAAGCTCAAGTGCAAGCTGCGGCAGGAGTTTGTAGTGTGCGGTTTTGTCGATCGCTCGGACAACGCTGCCCAAGTGGGCAGCCTGCTGCTGGGCGTGCACGACGAGAGCGGCCAGCTCGTATCCGCGGGAAGTGTCGGAACCGGTTGGGCGTGGAAGAGTCGGCCGACATTCGTCGGCGCCTGGCTCGCCTTCAGGTTGAGGCACCGCCTTTCGATGTCGCACGAGCAGCTCCTGGACGCTGGTCCAAGCGCAAGGCAGGTTCCGAGCGATGGGTCCGGCCGACGCAAATCGCGGAGGTCAGCTTTGCCGAGTGGACGCCCGATGGGCAGGTGCGGCATGCTTCTTTCGTCGGCATGCGCTCTGACAAATCGGCCACCTCGATCACGCGCGAGACGGCCAAGGCGGTAGATGCGGCGCCAGCAAAAGCCAGCGGTAAGCGCGCCAGGGGCCTCTGCCGGCGGCGTCACGGTCAGCCACGCGGAACGGATCATCGACGAATCCACAGGCGTCACCAAGCTGGACCTGGTCCGTTACTACGAGTCAGTGGCCGAGTTCATCCTGCCGCACCTCAAGGGCCGGCCCTGTTCTTGGTGCGAGGCCCTGCCGGTGTAAAGGGACAGCTCTTTTTTCAAAAGCATGGAGAAAAGATCGGAGTCCCTGGCATCACGGAACTGCCCGAGTCGTTGTGGCCCGGGCACGCTGCCTTGCTGGAGATCTCAAACGAGAAAGCGTTGCTCGGTGCCGCTCAGATGAATGTCATCGAGTTTCATACCTGGAACTCGGTCGCCCGAACGATCAACAAGCCTGATCGCATGATCCTCGATCTGGATCCCGGCGAAGGAACGGCTTGGCAGCACGTGCAAGAGGCCGCGATCCTCGTGCGCGCGCTGCTAGGCGAGCTCGGCCTTCAGGCATGGTTGAAGACATCCGGGGGCAAAGGATTGCACGTTGTGGTGCCCCAGCGCCTCGCTACGAGTACGAAGTGGTGAAGAGCTTCTCGCAGGCGGCAGTTCAGCACCTGGCCAAGACGATCCCATCGCGATTCGTCGCAAAAAGCGGACCCTCGACCGTGTCGGAAGCTGTTCGTCGACTACCTCCGCAACGGGCATGGCGCAACGACGGCTTCGGCTTTTTCTGTGCGCGCGCGTCCGGGGCTGGGCGTCTTATGCCGATTGCCTGGGAGGACCTGGAAGGCCTGAAAAGCGGTGCGCAATGGGACGTCCGCACCGCGCGCGAGCATCTGTCGTTTCAACGGACTGACCCCTGGGCCGGCTACTGGAAGGCTAGACAAGCGCTCAGTCCCGCCATGAAGGCCTTGGGCTTTCGCTGACGTGTACTTTCACGGTGCTTTCTGCGGGTGCTCCGTTCGCAGAATGGCCTCACCTTTCAGCTAAGCTTGCCGCATGGCGGAGATGTCGCATTTCGAGATGGAGCAGGCCTTACGGCAGGCGGGTTTTGCGGTGCGCCCGTACCCGACCCCAGAGCGAGGTGTTCGATCCGCAGGATTTGCTCGCGGCGGACCAACTGCTCATCGCGGCCGGAACTGCTCTGGGAGCACGAGATCGAGAGGCTCTATGCGCTGCTGCTACAGCAGAAGCATGCTCACGCCTACGAGGAATTCGCACGCGACTTTGATGAGCGGTGCACGATAGAGGGACTAAGCGCGGCGCTCGCTTTGCTCAACAGCGGTGTGTCTCACCGCTATACGGCTGTGTATCGAGCGGTCAACGATGCGATGGTCATGTTGAGCTTGCTGACAAGCTCGGCGAGCCGCGTCCCGATTTTCTTGCGCAGGTTCCCGTCGCTTCGAGCTTCTGTCAATATGTCCTGCGAGACGCGAGTTTCCTGACCGCAAATTCGGATTCGGACTTGCGACTGAATGGACATCCTTACCAGGGGGTGATGCTCGCCTACTTCGGCGTGCCGACTTCAACGCTCAAGGCGAGGCAACTGGTACTGTGTGCCATTTCGATGTCATTAGCGAGGAGCTCCCCGTCAACCAAGTTGAGCGACTTCACGCCGCGGCCCTAGTGCTTTCCAAGTTCATACCGGACTAAGCCGGCGCTGCTCACGCAGTTGATCGGTCAAGGTCGAGCCGTTCCCCCTCATCGCCCCTCCCGAGCCAGCATTGGCCGAGCGTCCTACGTCCGCTCAGGCGAACCTCGCGCGTCGCCGGCCCCACCCGCCTCCTCGCTTGCCGAGGCGATCACTCACGGGGCCTCCTCATGCACGCAGCTTCTCTCTTTCGCACAGTCCTCGCACTGGGCACCTTCATGCTGCGGACGCATCGGCGCAGCTGCCACCGGGCGACGGCCCCAACACGGTGTCCACCGTGATGCTCGAACCTTCGCCGGTCAAGTTTGATGAATTGCTGCTCTTGCAGCTGAAGCTGCCTCCTGGCTTCAAGGTCAATGTGTACGCCAAGGACATGCAGCATGTGCGCTGGCTGCAGGTGGCGCCCAACGGCGACGTCTATGCGAGCCGCCCCAGGCAGGCCGATGTGCTGCTGCTGCGCGACACCGATCGCGACGGAAAGATCGACGCGCAGCAGATCGTGGCGCAGAACATCAAGAACGTGCATGGGCTGCTGCTCAAGGACGGCAAGCTGTTTTATGGCCAGCGACAAGAAGGTGCTGGTCGCCGATGTGCAGCCTGACGGCTCGCTGGCCCTGCCGCGGGTTCTTCTCGATGACCTGCCCCGACGGATCGCAGCATCCCTACCGCACGCTGGCTTCCGGTCCCGACGGCTTCCTGTACGTGACCGTGGGCTCGCAGTGCAACAACTGCGTGGAGACCAATCCCGAGGCCGCGACGGTCCTGCGCATGCGGCCCGACGGCAGCGCGCGCAGCGTATACGCGCGCGGGCTTCGCAACACGCTGGGCTTCGCCTTCAGTCCGGTCGATGGCACGCTCTACGGCTTCGACCACGGCTCGGACGACCGTGGCGACGACGTGCCGCCCGAGGAACTCAACGCGATCCGGCCGAACCGGCACTACGGGTGGCCGTTCTGCTGGGGTGACAGGCAGGTCGACATGAAGCAGCAGAACGACCCGGAAGGATCGACGCGCGCCGACTTCTGCCCGACCACCGAGGCGCCGGCGCTCATGACCACGGCGCACTCCGCGCCCGTCGGGATGGTCTTCTACGGCGGCAGCCAGTTTCCCGCAGAGTACCGCCACAGCGCCTTCGTCGCGATGCGCGGATCGTGGAACCGGGGATAGCCCAGCGGCTACGAGGTGGTGCGGGTGTGCTTCGACGCGGCGGGCAAGCCGCAGTCGATCGAGGACTTCGTTACCGGATGGCTGATGCCCGCCGCGCCGGCCCACCTGCGCCAACCGGGCGCCGGACCGGCCGCCGAACAGGCGAAGGCGGCCCGGCCGGCACAGTTCGGACGGCTCTCCGGCCTGGCCGTGGCGGCCGACGGTTCCCTGCTGATCGCCGAGGACTAGAACGGCGTGATCTATCGCGTGAGCTACGCCCGCTGAGGAGCCGACCATGAACACCCGACACCTTCTCTGCCCGATCGCCGTGTGCGCTGTGGCCCTGCACGGCGCGTGCGGCGGTCCTCCCAACCCTTCGCACGACCATGCCATGCCGCGATGCCCGGCGCCAGCACACCGGGTTCGCTGCAGGGGCGGTGCCGGCGCATCACAGCCCGATGCGGCGCCGCTGGCATCGGCGCCGGCTTCTCACGCCATCGGGCAAACAGGCCGGCATCGTGCCGCTGCGCCGGCTGGCGGAGGCACCGCGGTGGTCCTCAACGCCAGCGTCGAAGGGCTCGCGCACGGCGTGCACGGCTTCCATGTGCACGCGCATGGCGAGTGCGCACCCGGGCCCGACGCAGCGACCGGCCGGGTCGTCGATTTCGGCGCCGCCGGCGGCCACTTCGATCCCGGCAACTCGCGCAACCATGGGCGACCGGGCGACGACAAGGCCCATGCGCATGCCGGCGAGCTGCCGGCCCTCCAAGCGGACGCCGGCGGTCGCGCGGTGCTGCGCTACCTCAACACGAACCTCTCGCTGGACCGAGCGCCGACGTCGGTGATCGGCCGCAGTGTCGTCGTCCATGCGGATCCCGACGACTACACCAGCGACCCCGCGGGCAACTCCGGCGCGCGGGTGCTGTACGGCGTGATCGAGGCCACGGCGCCGACCGCCGTTCACGCGCGTGCCACCCTCGAAGGCGCGTAGGTCTTCCCGGAAGGCATCGCGATCGATCCGCGCACCGGCGACGCCTTCGTTGGATCGAGTACCAATGGCGACCTGTTCCGCATCAGGCAAAGCGGCGCGAAGGCCGAGCTGGTGCAGGCCGGTGGTGCCGTGGGGCGGCAGGGCGCATTCGGCATGAAGTTCGATGGCAGCGGACGCCTGTGGATCGCGGGCGGACCCGGCGGCACGCTGGCCGCGGTCAACGTGACCGACGGGAGCACGCTGGCCGTGGCCAAGGCACCGCAGGACATGCCGAGCTTCCTCAACGACCTCGTCATCGCACGCGATGGCTCGGCCTACATCACCGACTCGTTCCGCCCGGTGATCTACCGGGGTGCGCACCGGCGCCGGTGCGCGCGCGACGCTGGAGCCGTGGCTCGATCTGTCGTCGACGCCGCTGCGCTACCTGCCGAACAAGATCAACATCAACGGCATCGTCGCGTCGCCCGATGGTCGCTACCTGCTGTCGATCCAGCTCGCGACCGGCCAGCTCTGGCGCATCGATACCCGCTCGCGCGCGGTCTCGCAGCTGCGCGTGGACGGCGGCGAACTCACGGACGGCGATGGGCTCGTGCTCGCCGGTGGCAACGATCTCTACGTGGTCCGCAATGCGCACCATGAGCTCGTGCGCGTGGAACTTGCGCCCGACTGGAGTGCGGGTCGCGTCACGCAACGCATCACCGACACGCGCCTGCGCTATCCGACCACGGCGGCCGTGGTCCCGTCCGGCCTGATGGTGGTCAACGGGCAGCTCGATCGCCAGAAAGCCCGCCGGCCGTGCTTCCCTTCGACGTGGTGACCGTCGCGATGCCGCGGTAGCACGGCTGCAAGTCCCGACTTCCTGGAGATCCGAATGACCAACGAACATGCTTTTGTCTACAGCGGCCACGCGTTCCGGCTGGTGCTCGAGCCGGACCCGCGCGGGCAATACCAGGTCGCGGTGGACTGGATGGCGCAGCCCGACCAGGCAACCCGGCTGCCGCAGGACGCCGATCCCTATGCGAGCGCCGAAGAAGCGCTACGGCACGGCCAGCAGTAAGCCATGCGGTGGGTTCATGACCGCACGGGCGACGGTCAGGGACAGGCCTAGAAGGCTGCTCGGCAGGACTTTTCATCCATCTTTACCCACAGGAGACACCATGCCATCAACGAATCCGCAATCCCAGACCACCAACCCGAAGAGCGCCTCGGACATCGATCAACTGGCCCGCAAGCTCGACGCCACGCACGGGCAGGTCGAGGAAGCCATCCGCGCCGTCGGCTCGAACGCCTCGGACATCGAACTCCATCTCAAGGGATCGCGCGGCACCACCAATGCCGAGCGGACGGACGAGGCCGGCAAGGGCTGAACTCGTGAAGCTGGCGATGCGAGACTGAATATATTGCCGTGCATCGAGGTCCCCTCGGCTTTCTTGGCTTTCTTATTCGCGAGCAGGAACGCGCTTGTCCTACGTCCATGCCATCGCAAGCTTCAAGAATCGATCTCTTTTCTGGAGGCCCGCCATGTACATTCGAAAGCCGCTTGCGCTTCTTTCACTCTCGCTGGTTCTTGTGACTCCTTTCGCAGGAGCACAGCAATCGTCCACCGGAAATCCCAAGGGATCGGTCGCTCCTGCCGCGGGAAATTCCACGCCCAAGGCCCAGGGCGCCTCGGGCCCGCGCGTCGACACGGGACGCGGCACCGAGCCATTGAGCAGCGAGCACGGTCCCGCCGAGGCGCGCACCGGCCAGAACCGTCCACCCGGCGGCGGTCCGAACGGCGGGTTGACGCGCGCCAATCCTCAGGACACCGCTCCTTCGGACAATGGGCGCAGCGCCCAGGGATCGTCGGCGCGGCCGGTGCCGTCCTCGGAATCGAAGGAACGCGAGCGCAATCGGTGAGGGGACCGGGCGGGCCACGCAACTGCATGCGGTGCGGCCGCATCGTGCAGGCCCGGCTTGATCGTTGTGCCCACGGAGCGCCGCTTGACCCATGCCTTGCTGCTCTTGCAGCAGCTAAGCTATGCGCACACCCTTTGCGAATTCCAGCGCCTGCGCGAGCGCTGCGGTCGCGCGTCGCCATCGAGCAGCGAACTCGCGGGAATCTGTCGGCGAGTGAAGGAGTGCGAGCGGCTCTGGGCTCGATGCCGCGAGGGCCTGGCCGCCGCCGACATGGCGGCATTGCGTGTTTCAAGAGCGCTCGATCTGCAAATGCTCCTGGAGAGCGCTGATGCGAGGCTGAGTTCGTGGAGCGATGCGTCGAGCATGGACCGAATGCCGGCGTCGCATCTTTTCGAATGGGTCTCGCACGATTGCGAAAAACTCGAACTCGCCCAGCTCGAGGATGCGATGAGTCCCGCGGAGGCGGCGATCTACGTGCAGTCGCTCGATCAGCTTCAGGGGTGAACGGGCGAATCGTTCGGCGTCGTCGAAAGGATGCGCAGCGTGTGCAACAGCTCGGCCGCGTTCGTGCTATCGCTTGAGGATCGAGAAAGCTCGCTCGAACCGTTGCGCGGACGGATCTCAGCAGCTCAGGCGGTCACGCGCAGGCGATTGACCGCTGCTTGCCCAGTCATCGTGATGGGGGGAAAGGTGGCAGTGCGCCCTGTGCAGTCGCTGCCGCGCGAAGGCAGGGAAACCCATCGTGGCTTTCCGCTTGGCGCCTGCGAATTTCCTGGATCGGGATTGGGTTGCTGCTCCAGGTGCTCATGCAGTCCGAAGGGCGCCGAGTCATCGTGCTTTGTACTCTCGACATCCTTGCGCTTACTTCGCATGCGCGCCTGGGGCAGCGGCGACGAACCCTCGCCGCCGGCGGCGGTGCGTTTGCTCGAGAGGCGCTCGAGCTTGCGGCCTACTGGCGTGGAGGCCGGATGTCGTGCATGAAGTACCCGGCGCTTAGCGTGTTGACGGCATCGCCAGCAAAGTCCATGAGGATCCGGCTGCGCTCGGGCGTCATGCTGACGGTGATGAACTGAATCGGCCGGCCCTTAGGGTCGTGGATCACGCGCACTACCTTTAGCAGCGGCACGCCCACTTCGGTCTGCAGCAGCCGGCTTCGCGTGGGGTGCGCTGATGTCGGCCGAGATTTCCTGGATCACCCGGCCGAACTTCACGCCTTGCGCCAGCAGGATCTCGTAGAGCGCGTGCTTACGCAGTGACGCCATCGTGACCTGTTTGCCCAGTTGCGCGGGCACCCAGGCGTCGCTCAGCATGACGGGTATGCCGCTGACGCTACGCAAGCGCAGGGCATGCACGGCCTTCTCGCCCGCGGCCAGCTGCAGCATGGCCGCGACATCAGCCGGTGCCTCGGCGCGTTCCACCAGCAGAACCTGGACGTCGGTGCCGCTGGCCGTCTGGCGCAGGCTGTCGATCAGCCCCAGGCTGGGGTTGGGACGCGCCACCGGCACGCGGTCCTGACGCACGAAAGTGCCGCGCCCATGGCGGCGCTCCACCAGCCCGAGCGCGGCCAGGTCGGCGAGCGCACGCCGCACAGTGATGCGCGACACGCCGAAGCGTTCGCACAGCGCCTCCTCCTTGGGCAGCGCGCCGGTGTCACCGAAACGCCCCGCGAAATTTCCTCCCTCAGTACGAGGAAGAGTTGCCTGTGCAGCGAAGTCCCCTTGGAGAACGGGGCGGGCGTGGCGTTGTGCTCGAGTGGGGAAGGGGTCATGGCCGGTGCTGTTGAAAGAAACAGCATAAGGCATGTGCTTCGCCCCTTGACTCAAGTTTATGTTGTAATAACAATATGACAACAACAGATTCGGGCGGGCGAATTTCACAGCCCGTCGTCGGGAGACAAGGAGCAGTAGATGGAAAGGTCGTTCGCAAGCGTCATGCTGCTGGCAGCGGCGGCCCTCGTTGGCGGCTGCGCCACGACGGGCGGCTTTCAGGTCAGCGAAGTCGGCAGCTTCCATGCCGGCGGGACGCAGGTCGCGCTGTCGGGCCTGCGCCGAACGCGAGCTCCGCCTGACGCCCAGCGCGCCAGTGATGAAGGTCAACCCCAACGGCGAGTTCGAAACCGGCCAGCTCTACGGTGCAGATACGTGAGGGCTGGCCGCGCCGCGCGCCCGCTATCCGCTGCTGATGTGGCATGGCGGCGGCCTCACGGGCGTGACCTGGGAGACCAAGCCGGACGGCGCACCCGGCTGGCAGCAGTACTTCCTCCAGGCGGGGCACGACGTCTATGTGTCCGACGCGGTCGAGCGCGGGCGCGCATCCTGGTCACGCTACCCCGAGATGCACCACCAGCGAACCGTTTTTCCGGCCCAAGCAGGAAGCCTGGGAAGGCTTCCGCATCGGCGCCGGCTACAGCGAGGATCCGGCGCAGCGGGTGGCTTACCCAGGTGGGCAGTTCCCGGTGGAGGCCTTCGACCAGTTTGCCAAGCAGGCCGTGCCGCGCTGGGCCACCAACAACGCCGCGACCCAAGCCGCCTACGACGCGCTGGTGGCCAAGGTCTGCCCATGCGTGATCGTTGTGCACAGCCAGGGCTCGGCCTTTGCCATGCAGGCTTCGCTGAACGCGCCGGGCAAGGTCAGGGCATCGTCGCGGTGGAGCCGGGTGGCGCGCCCGACCCGGCCGCCGTAAACCTCACCGCCGTCAAGGGTGTACCGCACCTGTTCGTGTGGGGGAGACAACCTGGCCGGCAACGAGGGCTGGGCCAGGCTGCGCACCGCGCCCGATCGCTACCGCGCCGCATTGCTGGCCCAGGGCGGCGTGGCCGACCTGCTGGACCTGCCGGCCAACGGCATCAAGGGCAACTCGCACATGGTGATGATGGACCGCAACTCCGACCAGGTCGCCGCCCGCATCCAGGCGTGGATGAGCGCCAACCGCCTGATGAAGTAACCGACCGCACAAGGAGCATGACATGTCGAAGAACCTGACCCAACGCCCCGCATCGGCGGGCCGCCGGTGACTTCCTCGGCCCAGGCGGCGCTGTCAGCGTTGGCCCTGCCGGCCTTCGCACAACCGGCCGCCTGGCCCAGCAGGCCCATCAAGCTGGTGATCGGCTACGGCCCCGGCGGCGCCGGCGACACGACGGCGCGGCTGCTGGCCGAGGGCATGCAGAAACTGCTCAAGCAGCCGGTGATCATGGAGCTACAGGCCCGGCGCCAGCGGCATGCTCGCGGCCGACTTGGTGGCGAAGTCGCCTGCCGACGGGTACACCCTCCACCTGACCGACGACGGTGCGTTGTCCATCGGGCCGGCCACCCGCAAGATCAACTACGACCCGCAGGCATTCACTTTCATCGGAAGCCCGGGCGGCCTGCCGCTGGTGCTGTGCACGCCGCCCAGCCTTCCAGTCAACACGGTCGCCGAACTGGTCAGCCACATCAAGGCCCATCCGGGCACGGTGAGCTACTGCCACCAGCGGCGTGGGCAGCCTGCCCCACCTGCTCGGCGAGCAGTTCAAGAGCCTCATCGCCGCGGACCTGACCGACGTTCCGTACAAGGGCACCGGCGCGCTGCTGCCCGACCTCATGTCGGGCCGCGTGGCCTTCGCTTTCCCCGCGACCACGGGCGTGCTGAGCCACGTCAAGGCCGGCAGTGTCCGCGCGCTGGCGATCACGTCGCCCAAGCGGATCGCGCTGATGCCCAACGTGCCCACCATGGCGGAAGCGGGCTACCCGCAGATCAATTCGATCTACCGCTCGGCCATTGTCGCGCCGCCCGGCCTGCCGGCTGCCATCGAGGCGCAGCTGACCGCCGCCCTGCAGCAGGTCACGCAGGACGCCGCAACCATCACGCTGCTGGAGACCGGCGGATTCGAACGTGGCGTACCAGCCGCCCGCCGCGACGAAGTTGGTCTTCAAAAACGAGCTGCAGAAGTGGAAGGCGCTGATCGTGGCCAATGGCCTGCACCTGAGCGAATAACCGGCGTACCGCCAAACGGAGAAAACCTTTGAAGACCAACCCAACATTGCGCCAGCAGCTTGCCGCGCCCGGCCTCGTCATCGCCCCCGGCGCCTACGACGGCATCGGCGCGCGGCAGATCGAGCAGGCCGGCTTCGGCGCCGTCTACATGACCGGCGCCGGCACGCGTCTGCGGCCCGCGGCTACCCCGATTTCGGCTTGCTCACGATGAGCGAAATGGTGGAGAACGCGGGCCGTGATGGCGCGCTCGATCAACATCCCGCTGATCGCCGATCCCGACACCGGCTACGGCAACGAGCTGAACGTGACCCGCACGGTGCGCGAGTACGAGTCGCGCGGCGTGGCGGCGATCCACATCGAGGACCAGGTCAGCCCTAAGCGCTGCGGCCACCTGGACGGCAAGCAGGTCATTTCGCGCGAGGAATTCGTCTCCAAGATTCGCGCCGCGGTCGAGGCGCGGCGCACGCCTGACTTCGTGATCATTGCCCGCACCGACGCACGCGCCATGATGGACCTGGACGAGGCGATTTGGCGGGCCAATGCCGCGCTGCAGGCCGGCGCCGACATCGCCTTCGTCGAAGCCACGCAGTCGCTGGAGGAAATGGCCGAGGTGCCCAGGCGGGTGCAGGGGCCCTGTCTGCTGAACGTGGTGCCGGGCGGCCGCACGCCCAACATCAACCTGCGCGAGGCCGGGGCCATGGGCTACAAATTGGCCATCCTGCCAGGGCTGGTGCTCGTCGCGGCCATGGAAGCGGCCGACGCCGCGCTCGCCCAGCTCAAGGCGACCCCAGATGCCGCCCACCATCACCCGCGGCGTCGCCGAGACGTTCCGGCGATTCGGTGCCGACGAGTGGGACGCACTGCGCACCCGCTTCAATGCCGGCGAAACGATGGGGCGCTGAGATGACACGCAGAACCCTCCGGACTCCGGCAGCACTGGCGCTCCTGTGCATGTCCCTGGCCGCAGCGGCGGCGACGCCCGCGCCCTGGAAGCCCAACCGCGCCGTCACCCTGGTCGTGCCCTACACGCCGGGCGGCGGCACCGACAGCGTGGCGCGCGCCGTCTCCAAACAGCTTTCGGTGATCTGGGGCCAGCCGGTGGTCATCGAGAACCTGCCGGGCGCGGACGGCCTCATCGGCACCCGCAAGGTCATCGACGCGAAGCCCGACGGCACCACGCTGCTGATGCAGGTGCCGGCCATCGTGCTGACCCGGTACACGCCGGGCCTGAAGGGCGTCGATCCTGTCAGCCAGCTGCAGCCCATCACGGCGGTGGCGCAGGCTTCCAATGCGGTGGTGATCAGCGGCAAGCTGCCGGCGAAATCGCTCGCCGAATTCGTCGAGTACTGCCGCCGACCCGGCCAGCGCTGCTCGGTCGCCACGACCGACAACCAGTCGCGCATCATGTCGCGCCAGTTCGTCTCGGAAGAGAAGCTGGACAGCACGGTCATCGTCAACTACCGGGGCACGGCCGCCATCGTGACCGACATGATCGCCAACAACGTCGACATGGCGTTCACCGGCATTGCCGCGGCGCTGCCCCACCACAAGACGGGTGCCTTGCGCTTCATCGCCACGACGGGGGGATAGGCGCGCCGTTGCGTTGCCCGACGTCGCCACCACGGCTGAGGCGGGCTTTGCCCAGTACCGGTCCGTCAACTGGTTCCGGCCTGTCTTCGCGCCGCGGGGCCTGCCGCCCGACGCGGCGCAGGGCCTGGTGGCGGCCCTGCGCGAGGCGGTAAAGGCGCCGGACGTGGCGCACTGCCATCGTTGCCGCGGGCGCCGAGCCGCTGGTCAGCACGCCCGACGAATTCGCCGCCAAGTCAAGGCCGAGGGCGACCGCCTCGGCGCGCTCGTCAAACGCCACCCCCTCGAATAACCCAAGGAATCACCATGACCAGACTTGACATCAAGGGCGATGCCCGTCGCATCTTCGACACCCTCAGGAGTGGCGGCATCGCCATCATCCCCAACGACGCGGGCTATGCGCTGATGGGCGGAACGTATGACGCCGTGCACCGCATCTTCCTGGCCAAGAAGCGCGGCGGGCATAAGCGCAACGCGATGCTGGCTTCCATGGCCACGCAGCGCGAACTGCACGTGCTCGACCAGCACTCGCAGGACATGGTCGAGATGCTGACGCAGGACTACAACCTGACCGTCGGCGTGGCCGCGCCTTACCGCAAGGACCATCCGCTCATGGCCAAGGTCGATCCGCGCCTCATCGAGGCCAGCACCGGCCACGGCACGGTGGGCCTGCTGCTCAATGCCGGGCCGCTGTTTGAGGAAGTCTGCCGGCTCTGCCGCGAAGCCGAGCTGCCCGTGTTCGGCTCGTCGGCCAACGTGACCGGCACCGGCCCGAAGTTCCGGGTGGAAGACATCCAGCCCGAGCTGCGCGCGATTGCCGACGTCATCATCGACTACGGCCTGCGCAAGTACCACCACTACCAGCGCTCGGCTACCACGCTCAGCTTTGCGACCGGCGAGGTCGAGTGCCTGCGCATCGGCTCCTGCTACGAGCTGATCTGCGACGTGCTGCAGCGGCATTTCAACGTCACCCTGGCAAAGGACCCGGGGCGCGAGGTCAATGCCTCGGGCCACCTGCAGGAGTTCGCATTCAAGGAAGTCAGCTACAGCTGAAAGGGCAGGCGACATGAACAGCATCGACATCGCTGGCGACGCCCGGCGCACCATGGACATCATCAAGGCCGGCGGCATCGCCATTGTGCCGAACGACACCGGCTATGCCTGCTGCGGCTCGTCGATGGACCCGCTGCAGAGGATCTACGACACCAAGCAGCGCGGCAGCCACAAGCGCAATGCCATGGGCGCGGACCTCGAGACCCAGCGTGAGCTGCAGCGGCTGAGCCCGCGCGCGCAGCAGATGGTGGAGGCGCTGGTGGCAGACCACGACCTGCCCGTGGGCGTGATCGGCAGCTTCCGCGCCGGCCATCCGCTGCTGCAGAAGCTCGGCGACGAAGGCATGCGCGCCAGCTCGGCCGTCGGCACCATCGGCATCCTGCTGAATGCGGGCCCGTTCCACAAGGAACTGTCGCGCCTGAGCCGCGAGGAGGTGGTGCCGTTGTTCGGCTCGTCCGCCAACCTGACCGGCACCGGGCCGCGCTTTTCGGTGGACGACATTCCGCCGGAGATCAAGGCCATTGCCGACATCACGATCGACTACGGCCTGCGCCGCTACCACACCTACCGGCGCGCCGGGACGCTGATCAACTTCGACACCCTGCAGGTCGTGCGCATCGGCGCCTGCTACGAGCTGATCTCCGGCGTGCTCAGGCGCTGGTTCGGCCTCGAGCTGCCACCTGATCCTGGCTTCGAGCAGCTGCCCTCGGGGCACCTGAACGAGTTTGGCCTGAAAGGCGTGGAATGAGCGGGCCGGCGCTTCTTGGGCTGATCGCAAAACAGCCCCTGCTGATATCAAGCCTGATCATGTTTGCCGAGCGGCATCACGGAGACGGCGAGATCGTCTCGCGACGGGTGGAGGGCGACATCCACAGGACCAGCTGGGCTGAAGTCGCCCGCCGCTCGCGGCAGGTCGCCAACGCGCTGGACGCGGCCGGTGTCGCGCTCTCCGGCCGCGTCGGCACCATCGCCTGGAACGGCTACCGCCACCTGGAGCTGTATTACGGCGTCAGCGGCGCGGGCCGGGTGCTGCACACGCTCAACCCAAGGCTGCATCCCGACCAGGTGGCCTGGATCATCAACCATGCCGAAGACGAGGTGCTGTGCTTCGATCTGAGCTTCCTGCCGCTGGTACATGCGGTGCATGCGCGCTGCCCCTCGGTGAGGCAGTGGATCGCTCTGTGCGATGCGGACAGGCTGCCCCAGGACAGCGGCATACCCGGCCTCCTCAGCTATGAAGCCTGGATCGACGCATGTAGCGACCGCTACGACTGGCCCGTGTTCGACGAGAACACGGCGTCGAGCATGTGCTACACCAGCGGCACCACCGGCAATCCGAAGGCGGCGCTGTACAGCCACCGCTCCACCCTGCTGCACGCTTACGCCGCGGCGCTGCCTGACGCCATGGGCATCTCGTCGTGCGACTCGGTCCTGCCGGTCGTTCCGATGTTCCATGTCAACGCCTGGGGCATTCCCTATGCGGGCGCGCTGACCGGCTGCAAGCTCGTGTTTCCGGGCCCGGCGCTGGACGGCAAGTCCGTCCATGACCTGATCGAGGGCGAAGGCGTTACCTTTGCCGCCGGCGTGCCGACCGTGTGGCAGATGCTGCTGGCCCACATGGAGGCCGGCGGACTGCGCTTCACCGCGCTGAACCGCACCGTGATCGGCGGTGCGGCCTGCCCGCCGAGCATGCTGCGCGCCTTCAGGGAGCGCTACGGCGTCGAGGTGTTGCACGGCTGGGGGATGACCGAGATGAGCCCGCTGGGCACGGTGTGCACGCTGAAGAAGAAGCACCTCGCGTGGCCGGCCGAGCAACAACTGGCGGTTTTGCAAAAGCAGGGGCGTGCGCTGTTCGGCGTGCAGATGAAGATCGTCGGCGAACAGGGCGAGGACTTGCCCTGGGACGGCAAGGCCTGCGGCGACCTGCTGGTGCGCGGCCCGTGGATCGTGCGCGAATACTTCAAGGGTGAGGGCGGTAACCCGCTGGTCAGGGACGCGGACGGCGCCGGCTGGTTTCCCACGGGTGACGTGGCCGCCATCGACGCCGACGGCTACCTTCAGATCACCGATCGCAGCAAGGACGTGATCAAGTCCGGCGGCGAATGGATCAGCTCCATCGACATCGAGAACATCGCCGTGGCGCACCCTGCCGTGGCCATGGCCGCCTGCATCGGCGTGTCCCATCCCAAGTGGGACGAGCGGCCGATCATCGCGGTCGTGGTGCGCCCCGGCGCGCAGCTCGCAAAGGAGGAACTGCTGGACTTCTACCGCGGCAAGACGGTGGCGAAGTGGCAGGTGCCCGACGACGTGGTGTTCGTCGAGTCGATCCCGCTCGGCGCGACCGGGAAGATGCTCAAGACGAGGCTGCGCGAGCAGCTCAGGGACTACCGGTTGCCGGATGTGACGGCGGCCACCACAACCAATGGATAGCCACATGCCATCCACCACACTGGACAAGATTTGGAACGCGCACAGAATCAAGTCCTCGGCCGATGGCCTGGACCTGCTCTTCGTGGACCGCCACTACCTGACAGACCTGAGCGGCACGCTCGGCCTGGAGGACTTGCAGGCGGCGCGCCGCCCCATCCGGCGACCCGACCTGAGCGTGGCCATTCCCGATCACATGATCGAAACCGAGCCCAACGGCGAGGCGGTAACGCTGCCGGCCAACCGCCGGTTCGTGGAACCGCTGAAGCAGTTGTCCGCGCAGGCCTCGATCCAGCATCTCGGCCGCGAGTCGGGACGGCAGGGCATCGTCCATGTCACCGCGCTGGAAGACGGCCTGACCTTGCCCGGGCTGCTGGTGGTCTGCGGTGACAGCCACACGACGACCCACGGCGCGGTCGGCGCGCTGGCGTTGGGCATCGGCTCCACCGAGGTGGCGCACGTGCTGGCCACGCAGGCGATCTGGGCGAAAAAGCCGCACCAGGCCAGGGTCCGCCTGATCGGGCGAACCGGCGCGGGCGTATTTGCAAAGGACATCGCGCTGGCTCTGATCGCCAGCCTGCAGGCAGACTTCGGCCGCGAGCATGCGCTGGCCTTCGAGGGCGAGGCTGTGGACCGCATGTCCATCGAGGAGCGCGCGACGCTTTGCAACATGGCGGTTGAACTTGGCGCCCGCATCGGCTACGTCGTGCCCGACGAGACCACCTTCAGCTACCTCGCGGGGGCGAGGTCGGCGCCGGTGGGCGACATGTGGGACGCCGCCGTCGAGGCATGGCGCGCGCTGCGGCCCGACGAGGGCGCGGTCTACAACAAGGAAGTCGAGTTCGACGTGTCCGGCCTGCTGCCGCAGATCACGTGGGGAACCAGCGTCCAGCATGGGATGGCGATCGACGCAGCCGTCCCCGGCGGCAGCGAACTGGAGGCGTCGCGCGCTTACATGGACGTCAAGCCGGGGCAGAAGCTGGAGGCCACGCCGATCCAGCACGTCTTCATCGGCTCATGCACGAACAGCCGCATCGAGGACCTGCGCATCGCCGCCGGCATTGCCCGCAAGGGCAAGGTGGCCAGCGGTGTGAGGGCCTGGGTGGTGCCGGGATCGCAGGCGGTGCAGCGGCAGGCCGAGGCGGAGGGGCTCGACGCGATCTTTCGCGAGGCCGGGTTCCAGTGGCGCAAGCCCGGCTGTTCCATGTGCGTGGGCACCAACGGCGACACCGTGCCTGCGGGCGAGCGCTGCGTGTCCACCTCCAACCGCAACTTCGTGGGCCGACAGGGCCCCGGCGCGCGGACCCACTTGGCCAGCCCGGCGACGGCCGCCGCCTCGGCGCTGGCCGGGAAGATCGCCGATCCCCGACCCCTGATGGATGCACTGCCATGACCGTCCCATTCCTTCGCCATTTCGGCCGCGCGGCCAGCCTGCCGCTGGACAACATCGACACCGACGTGATCATCCCGATGCAGCAGTTGCTGAGCGTGCCGCGCAGCGAGCTCGGGCGCTGCGCCTTCAATGCGCTGCGCTACGACGAACAAGGCAATGAGCGCGCGGATTTCCCGCTGAACACCTCCAAAGGGCGCGGCGCCAGCGTGATCGTGGCCGGCCGCAACTTCGGCTGCGGCAGCTCGCGCGAAGGTGCGGTCTATGCGCTGGCCGGCCTCGGTGTGCGCGTCATGGTCGCAAGTTCATATGGCGACATCTTCTACAGCAACTGTTTGAAGAACGGCATCCTGCCCATCATGCTTTCCCAAGCCGACCTGGACAGTGTCCACGAGGCCATCGCAGGCTCTCAGGAGCCGGTTGACGCCGCCATCGACCTGCAGGCGCAGCGGATTGCCCTCAGCACGGGCCTGTGGTTTCCCTTCGAGATCGACCCGGCGCACAGGCAGCGGCTGATCGACGGGACGGACGAGGTGGCGCTCACACTCCAGGCCGAAGATGACATCCGCCGCTTCGAGCAGGGTGACCGGATGGCCCGCCCTTGGGCGCAACGGGCGGACGCATGACGGACGGCCCGCAGCAGACCTCGGGGCTGGTTCGCCTCGTTGCCGTCGGCGATGTCTTCCTGAACCGCGACAACCCGGCGGAGTCGTTCGTCCACGTCGGCGAGCTCCTGAAGGCAGGAGACATCACCTTCGGCAATTCGGAAGGCACCTACGCGGTCAACCAGACACCTGACGCGCACATGATGGCCGCGATCATCGCGTCGCCCGACAACATCAACGCGCTGGCGCAGACCGGGTTCGACGTCATGTCGGTAGCTAACAACCACATCAACGACTGGGGCCGCGCGGGCATGCAGTCCAGCGTCGAACGGCTGCGCCGCAAGGGCATCCAGCCCGTCGGTTATGGACGCAACCTGGACAAAGCTTTTGCCCCGGTCCATGTGACATCCGACGGCAAGCGGGTGGCCTTCGTCGCCGCATCAATGATCGGTTCGTGGAACGCTGCGGCCACGGCCGATGGCGACGGCGTTGCCATGCTGGAGATCGAGACGGAGTACCACGACCTGCACCGGCAACCCGGCAGCCCGCCGCATGTGCGGTCACGGCCGACCGGAGCGGCCGCGGCGCGTGTGGCCCGCAGCTTCGAGGCCGCGAAGAAGGACGCGGACTTCGTCGTGGCAAGTTTTCACTGGGGCGTGCACTGCTTTCCCGCCAGCTTGGCGGAGTACGAAGGCATCCTGGCGCGGCTCGCCATCGACCATGGGGCGGACGTCGTGTTGGGGCACCACCAGCACATTCTCAAGGGCGTGGACTTCCACAAGGGCAAGCCCATCCTGCACGGGCTCGGCAACTTCGCATTCGACCTCGTGGACATCGAGAAGATCGCGTCGCCCGCCGCGGTGCGCGAGACCATCGAGATTTACGGCGAGTACGGCATTTTCTCGCGCGAGGGTTACTCGACCGTGCCCTTCCATGAGGAGTCGCGGATGACGGTGGTGGCCCATGTCGGGCTTCGGGCGGGTCACGACCCGGTCGTCGAACTGACGCCGTGCATGATCAACACGAAGGGCCAGCCGGTGCCGATTCCCGCGTCAGATGAAGCTGCGTTTGCCCGCTTCCTGGCCTATGTGAAGCGGATTCACTGGCTAGCGGATCTGGACAGTGACATCCGCCAGAACGGTGACCTCATTTCGATGCGGCCCGGCCCCCGTCATGCAGGACGGTGACGCAGGGCCAGCGGCCGTCATCCGGTGCGCATCTTGCGGCGCAGGCAGTGATGTCGACGGGCGCGACGACGCTGGGGGGCGATGCGACGTTGCAAACGTGCAGCAGTGACCAGGTGACCGTCAGGTCCTGCACCTTGCGCACGTCGATCGTCCCGGCGTCAATCATTTTCGACGGCGCCGAACACGGCAGTACGCTGTGGCCCACGCCATCCGCGGCGGCCTGAGTGCGGATGCGCACGGCATCGGCCTTCAGTACGATCTGAGTCGCGTGCCGGCATCGATCATGGCGGTGTCGAGCAGCCCCCGCCGTCTATGCGCAGAACTGTCCCGGAAAGTTCAGGAATGTGTTCCCGACTTCACGTGAGCTCAAGCTGATGGGCGAAAAGCTGTTCTAAGTTGTTGATTTGCTGAAGGATTTCCAGTGGAAACCATTTTCAGCCGCCGACTTCGCGGCTCGTCTCCAGATTGAAAGATCGAGCGCGTCCAAGCTGCTGTTGCGATAAGACGACTTATCGAAACAGCTGCGCTCCTTAAAGGGTCATGTCCGGCTGCCTGTGCGGAACGCCATGGAACATTCGAGAACGCGGCCACGCAGAATGCGCAGCTTGCGATCGATCGTCGAACTAAACGCAAGGATCCCCGCCGACGCGGCCGTGGCCTCTCTCGCCTGCTTCGCCGCTAGAGCGGCAAAATACAGCCACAAGCCACTTTCGGCCACAAGAGGACATCGAAGGAATTCGGCGAATGCCTTCAGAAGTTCTTCACCACACCAATCACCCACATGCCGTGCTATTCCCCTTGGAACGAGTACCTAGAGCTAGGTACCCCACAGTTTGAACAGGCGAAGGCTGTCGTCGTGGCCAAGCTCAGGGCGGTGACGCACATCATCGACTACTACTACCAATCACACGGCTTGCAACTGCCGGCACTTGCCGAAGGCACGGTGATCGATTCGCACCGCCAGCCTCGATCGCTGCGTGAGTTCGCCTTGCGCGAGATGATCTGCCACCACTTCTCCTGCGATGGGGTCGACTTCTGCTCCCTCTACGATGTTGCATCGTTGCTGAGTCCGCAGGTTGAAAAGGAGAGAGCCTATCTGGCGGTAGTGCTACCCTGTGCGACGCTTATGCGAACGCACAAGGAGCGCTTTGCGCCCTCAAGGAGGGCCGAGGATCGCCTTGACTTCTGAATCAATTTTTGCGGATCGGATTTGGGCCTGCCGGGGCCTGTCGGCGTGAGTCTGAATCCGGCCAGAACCGGACATTCACACTCACGGCTTGAAAGAAATCGATGGCTTGGATTCGAGACATCAACGGTCTCTACAACTTCATCGGCTATGTCGTGCTTTGCGCACCGGACAATTTTCCGGTCAGGGACTACCTTACGGCCGATCAGCAAATGACGCTGGATCGGGCGTTTGCTGAACTGCGCCACGGAGTCAAGTTGGTCATGGCTGACGCTCCCGACTTGCCGCGCATCAACGATTTGGAGAGCGTGCTCGACGAGGCGCTCGGCCTGTATCGAAGCGGAGAGATAGTTCGGGCGGCCCAAGGACTTCACGACTTTGAAGCGATGATCTTCAAGTCTTGAATCGGCCAAGAGCAGAAGTTTGGAGGGGCAATTTGTCATCCTTGATGTATCTCGAAGATGGGCGGGCACTGAACCGTTCCAATCTAGGCTACTGCGGCATGCTGGTCCTAATCGCTCGCGAAATTCCCGAACAGCACAAGAGGCTACGCACATGGTTGGAGGACCTCTCCGACCGAACTGCACCCTTCTGTGAGTTCGACATACGCGGGCTGTCGGACGAACATCGACAGACGTTTTGGACTGCCGCCGCTCGTGCTGGCGTGATCATCCGAGCGAAATACGGTGGCGACGCGATGCCGAATAACGCGTGGGCGGCGGAAAGCCTCCTGCATTTGTTGCGAATGCATAGCAGCATCGTGGCTGGCGAGCCGCCGTCGGCTCTTAACGATCTGGATATGACAACGCCGTATTCAGGTATGCCTGAAGATCTTCAACTGCTCTGGCGTGATGCGACAGCCTGACAGGTCTCGGCCCAATCGCCGCTTCGGGCCCCACTGCGGCGGCCGCGCGACCGGCTACAGTCGGCCAAGACCAGTCATTCGGGCCCTCAAATTTGCTCCAAGGCGGTCGTTCCTCCCATGCATCTACCTCATGCCAATTGACGTTCTGCTCTCGGTTCCCGCCGGCGGAAAGACCGCGCAGTATCTCTTGCTTTGCGCATCGCTTCGCGACGCCTTGAGCGTTGCGAAGGTGAGTGAGCAACTTCTGCTCATCGACGCGAAGTCCGCCTTGTTGCTCGAAGACGTCTACGGGCATACACATAAACCACCGGATTCTGATGAACTACTTTGGCGTACGGAGAACGCTCGTCCTGTATTGCACGAAGCCGACCTCCGCGATGGCGAAAAGGAGGGCTACCTCGGAAAGTGGAATCTGGATTTCCTTACATGGCTTCGACAAATTGCCGTCGCAGTTTCCGAACCGGTCGCGATCGAATACGAGCACGAACGTGGCGACACGCCCTATGAGTCGGCTTGGTGGACCTGCGACCCACTTTCGGAAACTGGCGAAGTCGAGACCTTTGGTATCCAGAGCAACGATGGAATAGACAAGCCCGAATGGCGTGCTGAGGTAGTACGTTGTGCAGATGGCCGCATCGAAATTCGCTGAACGAGGCGGCATACGGCCAGGACCGGTCACTTGGCGTCGGAGCCAGACACCCTCGGAAGCGGTCTAGTCATCTAAATCCGCGTTACGCAGCTCAGTGGCAGCATAGAAACATAGGAGGAATGCAATGGGATTACTTTCCGACTTCTTCGTCGCGAATGAAGGAGAAGCCGCGCGCTATGCGGACCGGATGAGCGAAGATGACCAGGGCAAGGCCATTGCATTGCAATTGCGCCCGGCTGAGTACAAAGGCTTCACCGACCTTGAAGTAGGCACTTTGTGGGCAATCCTGAGAAGGGAAGGAATGGGATGCTGACCTGCACGCGTTGGAAAGTGACGAGGGCGGCGATGAAGGGGACTCCTGGCTCTTCCGGTTCCCAGATCGGCTAGTCCAACTTCTTACTCACGTCGAACACTCGGCGCTTGATGCTGCACTCCCCCGATGGGCCGACACCGAGGAGCTTCAAGTGGATGTGGCGGAACTGCGACCTGTGGTGCTGGATCTTCAAAGACTCGCTAAACAGGCGATTGCTGAACAGAAGTCGCTGTATCTATGGGGTAGCTTATGAACGCCTCTCGGATCATCTGACCGACGACGACTTTGCGGGGTATTGAACTTCGGCTTTGTACCGATGGAGCCTCAGATACGTTGACGGCATTCGGCCAGGAGCAGACTCCCGGCAACGGCCGCTTCAGGGCAGTGAAATTTGGCGCCTCGATCCAAAATCAATGGTTCTAGAGCTCGGCGGCCACATGTGTGAGTGCTTGATCGCCGCGCACGCGACCACGGCCGGGCGCTAGCGTCCGAGATCCGCCGGGGTCTGGCGCACTTCCAAGATGCCCTGATCTTGCAGGGCGGCGACGGCGCCGTCCATCTCGTGCTGCGCCTACGGGACGCCGTGCGGTGGCACGCGTTCCAAGCGGCGCCGGCCAGCCACGGCGTGACGTTCGAGACAATCGATTGCGCCGCTGTCGGCCACTGGCCACGTTGAACATACTCTGGCCCCCGGGCATACGGACGCGGCGAGCCGGGCTATCGCGCTCGACGCGTTAGAGGCCACCCCGCGCGCGCTGCGTGACTGACGTCGAACAGCGATCGAGTCGCCAAGCTTCCCGCCGCACCGTGGAATGACCCAGTCATTGGGCTGTAGCGCTTACGACCGGAAGTCGACTGTCGAGTGCTTTTTCAGACGCGTTCCGCTAGACCGGCCGCGAAGTAGTCGGTCACCTGGCGCACGCGTGCCGGAATGAACTTTCGGTTGGGCCAGATGAGGCTGACATCCCGGGTTTCGCCGATGAACTGATCTAGCACTGTCACGACGCCCGCCGCGCGCAGGTCATCGGTGAACGAAGCCCGGTAGAACATCCCGATGCCCACGCCGGCCTGCACTGCCGACAGGATCGTGTCGACGGTGTTGGAGGCGAGGTTTCCGCCTACGCGCACGCTGAACGGCCCCTCGGGCCGGCTGAACGTCCACTGGTCGATGCCGTTATAGACGATGCAGTTGTGGTGCACGAGGTCCTCGGGCGTCTTCGGCACCCCGTGCCGCTCGAAGTAGTAGCGCGACCCCACACAGACCAGCGACGTGGTGGCCACGCGCTTGACCACGGCGTCGGGGCTGCGCAGCGGGCTGATGCGGATGGCTAGGTCGATGCCCTCGGTCAGCAGGTCCTGCACGCCATCCGTGAGCTTGAGCTCCAAGCGGAGCTTCGGATGCAGCGCCAGCAGTCGCGGCACGATGGGCAGCACGTGGAGGCGGCCGAAGGTGGTCGACGCCGCGATCCGCACCAGTCCCGAAAGCTCCCCCATGCTGCTCATGAGCTCGCCGTCCACCTGCGACATCTCGTCCAGCAGCGGCTTGATGCGCTCGTGGTACCGCCTCCCGGCCTCCGTCGGGGTCACGCTGCGCGTGGTGCGGTTGAGCAGCTGCGCGCCCAGCCTCCGCTCCAGCGCGCCGACGGACTTGCTGACCGCCGACTGGGATTCGCCGATGCGGCGGGCGGCGGCCGAGAAACCGCCGGCCTCGACAACCGCCGCGAAGGCGGTCAGCTCCTGGAATCGATCCATGGGGTGTGCCCTGTTGCGTGCGGCCGGGAGGTGGCAGCCGTGGCCGATGCTCCGCGACGGATTTATTCCAAAACGGACTAAGTGTAATCACGACGAGCCAGATTATCACCGACTTGGAAGCTAATTAGCATGACTGCAATGCCTCTGGATGGCATTGCACCCGTGAAGGCCGACGCCGCGGCGCCGGCTTACCCCGTGATCAGCGAACCAAGGAATTCAACATGACTTCAACAACCCACCCGCAAGCCGCGGCACCCGCCGTATCCACCTCCCTGGCAGGTAAGACGGTCGTCGTCGTCGGCGGCAAGTCCGGCATCGGCTTCGGCGTGGCGCAGGCCGCGCGGGCAGCGGGCGCGACGGCAGTCGTCGCCAGCCGCCGCCTCTCGTCGCCGCAGGAGCGTCCGGATCTCGCCGGCTTCCAGCAGGTGAGCCTGGATATCCGCGACGAGTCGAGCGTGAGAGCGGCGTTCGACGCCATCGGCGTGTTCGACCACCTGGTCGTCACCGCCGCGCCCGATCTCGGCACCTGGGGCGCGTTCATGGACGCGGACATGAGCGGCGCGCGCAGCTACATGGAGGGCAAGTACCTGGGCAGCTGGGCCTGCGCCCGCCATGGCTCGCCGCACCTGAACGCCGGCGGCACGATCACATTCCTGACCGGCGGCATGGCCGTGCGGCCGAAGGTCGGCTTCACCGCCGTCACATCGGCGTTCGCCGCGGTGGAGGCGCTGTCGGGCTCGCTCGCGATCGAGCTCGCACCCACCCGCGTGAACACGATTCGCCCCGGCTTCATCGACACCGACATGTGGGCCTTCCTGCCGGCCGAACATCGCGACGGCCTGCGCAAGAAGGTGGAAGAGACCTTCCCCGCGCGGCGCGCGGGAAAGCCTGAGGACGTGGGCCATGCCGCAGTCTTCCTCATGACCAATCCGTACGTGACCGGCACCGTGCTCGAGGTGGCCGGCGGCGAGAACCTGGTCGCCAGCGTTTCCTGAATCACCGACGAGGGGCACGACATGACCGAATTCGATCTTTCCTTACGCGGCGCCGACGGGTTGCGAACGGGCCGCCGCTCCTTCCTGGCCCAGGCCGGCGGCGCCGTGGCCGGCGCGATCGCCACGGGCGCGCTGCTGGGCGATGCGCACGCGCAGTCCGCCGGCACGCCCGCGGGCCGCGCGCCCGACGGCGCGACACCGGCCGCCTCCCGCGGCGGTAAGGGCCTCTGGCCGAACGGTGCTCGCCTGGCGGTGAGCGTCTCGATGATGTTCGAGGGCGGCGGCCAGCCCATCTCGGGTGCCGCGGGGCCGATCCCGATTCCGATCGACAAAGGCGTGCCCGACCTGCCGACCAACGCCTTCTTCGCCTATGGCCGCTATGAAGGCATCCCGCGCGCGCTGGACCTGTTCGACAAGCACCGCATCAAGGTGTCGTCGTTCATGATCGGCGAGGCCATAAAGAACGCCCCCGACTTGGCCCAGGAGATCGTGCGCCGCGGCCACGAGGCGGCCGCTCACGGGCCCACCTGGAGCAATTCGTACAACCTCTCGCGCAGCGACGAGAAGCGCTTCATCGCGGAATCGGCCGAGATCATCCACAAGGTCACGGGCCAGCAGCCGGTGGGCTGGAACGCGTTCTTCTTGCGCAACTCGGTGCACATCCTCGAGACGCTGCAGGAACTCGGCTTCGTGTATCACATCGACGAGCCGAGCCGTGATGAGCCGTTCATCATTCCGGTCAACGGCAAGGACTTCGTGACGGTGCCGTATACGTTCCACCTGAACGACATCTCGGCCTACCCGTTCGAGGGCTACAACCCGATCGCCTACGAGCAGGCGTTGAAAACGAATTCGACCAGCTCTACGAAGAAGGCGCGAATGGGCGGCGCATGATGCTTGTGGGATTCCACGACCGCATTAACGGACACGCCAACCGCATCCGGGTGCTGGATCGGTTCTTCACCTACGCGCGTTCCAAGCCGGACGTGTGGTTCGCGCGCAAGGACGAGATCGCCCGCTGGGTGCTGGCGCATCGCGAGGACACGCCTATCGTGCAGCGCGGCCCGGCCGCCATCTCGGGCCTGCCCGGGCCAGATTGATGCACGCGCCAATTCCAGATGCAACACTGCGGAGTTCTTGGGCGGTATCCTCAGTCGGCAGCAGCTGACTGTCACGAGTGTCCGGTCTCGGGCAGTACGATCGGTGGCTCGAGTGTCGCATACGGGCCCATAGCCGACATACGAGGTTCTCGAAAGCGGACGCTCGCTGAATGTTCGGTTCAGAGCACGCCTTACAGCTGCTTCGGGCCCTTACTTGCTGAGCAACTGGATGGCGCTGACGCGCTTCGTGACCGAGGGTCGAGTCGAGGCCCACAACAACGCCGCAGAGCGCGCTGCGCGACGTCGCGATCGGACGCAAGAAATTGCTGCACCTCGGCTCGGACAACGGCGGGATCAGCGCTGTGGTGATCTACACCTTGATAAGCTCGGCCAAGCTCGCCAGTATTGACCCACAGGCCTACCTACGCCACGTGCTCGAGCGCATCGCCGATCTCCCATCAACCGCATAGACGAGCTGCAGCCGTGGGCGGTCGCCAGCGAAACTTTCGGCTCTAATGCGACGTCCGCGCGAGCGGCCAGAAGACTCGCAGTGACCCTAGCATTCGATAAAGCCGCTTACTCGGTGAGCCGCTGCCGCAACGCTTCTGCCACCAGCAGTGCAGCGCGAGATACATAAGGCTCCTTTCGAAAGCAAATGACGAAGCGTCGCCGCGCCCACTGATCCGAAAGAGGTATGAGCTTGACAGGAAGATCCCTCGCGAATGGCTCCGCGACCTCCGCAGTCAAGATTGCGACCCCGAACCCGGCCGCCGCAATGCGCACCACTGCCTCGAAGCTTTGCACCTCGATGTGGGCGGCAATGCTCTTGCCTGTTACCGCAGCATACCGGCGTAGCATGATTTCCATCATGCTGCCTGGCATTGCGCTAATGTGCTCATAGTCCAAGGTCTCGCTGAACGCGACTGAGCTTCGCCGCGAGAGTGGATGACGGTTCTGCACCACCACGCAGGCATGGTCTTCGCGATAGGGAATTGCCTCCAGTTCGGAAAGGTCGGCAGCATCCCAGCAGATGCCTAGGTCAGCGCTCCCCTCGCGCACAAGACGTACCATTTCGGTGGACGCAGCCTGCTTCAGTCGAATCTTGAGTGACTGGTGTTGTTGAAGCACGGTGACGATGTCCTGAGGCAGGCTGCTAGAAAGGGGCGCTAGGCCGGAGAGGATGGTCACGCTTCCTTCGCCGCCATGAGCCAGGTCGGACATTGCGGTGCGCATTCGCTCCATGCTGCCTAGCACCTCCCGGGCGTGCCGTGCGAGCGCTTGGCCGGCTTCCGTTGCCTCCATTCCTCGAGCGCCGCGGCGCAACAGGGTAAGTCCAACCTGGCTTTCCAGCGAAGCCATTCGCTTGCTGACTGCAGACGCCACAGTAGCCTCACGGTCTGCGCACCTGACGATGCTTCCCTCCTCGCACACAGAAAGAAAAAGGCGAAGCGTGTACGGGTCGAAGTCTGATCGCATGAATTTTCCCTTTCGGAAAACACTATGCACGAAATGCCATCTCCCGGCCTGTAGGGCAATCTAGAGTTGTCTCTCCCACAGAAAGACGGAGACAAAAATGCCAGTTCCTTTAAAGGTCATCGCTGTCGGCTCACTTGCTTGCAGCTTGGCGGCAGTTGCAATGCCTGCACCGGCGGAAGAGACCTATCCCGCAAAGCCGATCACGCTCGTCGTGCCCTTTGCGACGGGAGGAAGCGCCGACATCCTCGCACGTGTGCTAGGGAACGTCGTCGGGGAGTTGCTCAAGCAATCCATCATCGTAGACAACCGGTCGGGGGCTGGCGGCTTGGTCGGCACGAGCCTGGTAGCGAAGGCACCTGCAGATGGATACACCCTACTTCTCGCAACAGACAGCTTGTACGCCATCAACCCAGCGCTGTACGGGAAGAAAGCTGAAGAAGCAATATCTGCCCTGACTCCAGTGGTGCATCTCGCCGAGGCCCCGCTGGTGATCGCCATCAACAATGAATCGCCAGCGAACGATTTCCCCAGCTTTCTTGCGTGGGCTAGATCGAGCCCTAAGCCGCTCAGCTTCGGGACTCCTGGGATCGGCACCGACCATCATCTGCTCGGAGAGCTCATCAGCAAAGCTACCAAGGCGCCGTTGAATCATGTGCCATACCGGGGTGCGGGCGCGGCCCTTGGCGACTTAGCCGGCAAGCAGATCGATTCGCTCATCACCCTGGTTTCAACCGCGCAACCTATGTTGAGCGCGGGTCGAATCAAGCTGATCGGGGTGGCGTCGACGCAGCCCTATGCACCGCTACCGCAGCTATCTCCAATCGGGCAGACCCTCAAAGGCACAGACATGCTCGTCAGCTACAGCTTGATGGCACCTGCCAGTACGCCGCCGGCGGTTGTGGCCAAGCTGAATGAAGCTTTCAACGAGGCGATGAAGCGTCCAATTGTCAGCAGCAAACTCTCGGAACTGGGCCTCACACCCACAGGAGGATCGCCCAAGGTCTTCGCCGAGCGAATGAAGTCCGAGAGGAAACAGCGCGAAGGTATCGTCCGTGACGCCAACGTGAGGCTTGTCGAATAGTCAGATCGGGAACACATGGAAAAGATAAATTTCTCCGGCCGAATCCTCTTCCTGGCTGAGGATCCCCACCTTATCGAGCGGCAGCTCCAAGGCGAAGATCTCCGCCTCGCAGAGGCCGGGAAGCTGCGCGACGATGTGTCGACCGATGAAATCACGCCGGGCTGGACGTGCTTCTACGTCGACGAAACCTTGGGACGCTACCCCTACGTCGGATTGACGTGCGGCGGCAGGCGACCGGTTCAGGCCGATGACGTGAAACGCGGTGGCTTCACGGTCACAGTCGCCGGCGCCCGCTATGGAAAAGGATCCTCGCGAGAGGCAAGTCCTTACGCGGAGCGCGTGGCAGGAATCCGCCTTGTGATCGCAAAAAAGTTTGAGCGCATCTACCGTCAGAACTGCCACAACCTAGGGATCTACACCTCAAATGACTTTGCACTGATCGATCGCATTCAGGCAGGAGAAGAAATCCCTGTTGCCGAGCTCGTCGAAGGCCTCGACTCGGTCACGACCGAAATCCTCTGGCGTGGAGGGCTCTTCAATTTCACCAAAGCGCGTCAGAACGGCCAGATTGAATTACCCGAGCCGAACTCCCAATGAAGCCCATGAGCTTTGTCGAAAAAATCATGGCACGTTCAGCGCTCAGCGCTTCGGCGGGTGCTGAAGCCAGTCAGCAAATTCATTTCCTTTCGCGTCGACTGGCGCTACTCCCATGACTACGTGACAGGCATGTGTGCTGCGTTCATGGAGAAGGCCATGGGCTCCCGAGTGCAGCTGCACGATGTCTCGTCCATCAAATGCTTCGCTGACCATCTCGTCTACGTGCCGCAGACGATGTCGGCCGAAAAACGAGCAATGGGACTGCTCGACTCCGCGATGGCCATGGGCGTCATGCAGCACAAATTCTGCGAGCGCTATGGCGTACAGCTTCACCACCACGCCCCGGGCCGCAGCGGCGCCGAAGGTATCTGCCACTCGATCATGACCGAGCGCTACGTCTTGCCGGGACAAGTGGCAATTGGCACCGACTCGCACACGCCGCACTGTGGAGCGCTCGGCGCGTTCGCGTTCGGCGTCGGAGCGACTGAGATGGCCAATGCCTGGATCACCGGCGACGTAAGAGTAGCCACGCCCAAAGTATGCCGCGTCAGGCTCGACGGTCGCCTCAACGCCCACGTCGATGCCAAGGATGTCGTCCTGCATTTGCTGCAGCTCGACGAGATCAAGAGCGGCGCTCTTGTCGGCCTAGTCTTCGAGTACTGCGGAGAGGCCGTGTTGCACATGACCACCGATGCCCGAGCGACGCTGACCAACATGGTGGCCGAGATCGGCGGAATGACCGGCCTGATCGCCCCGGACGATGAGACGGTGAGATTTCTGCGCGAGCGCCGGGGCGTGGATTTTGTCTTGGAAGATTGGATGCACAGCGATGCAGAGGCACTGTATGCCCACGAGATCGTCGTCGACTGTTCCAGCCTCACGCCGATGGTTGCACTGCCTGGAGACCCAGGTCAGGGCGTTCCAGTCTCTTCTCTGGAGGCCGCCGTCCCGGTGGACATTGCCTATGGTGGATCTTGCACCGGCGGCAAGTTCGAGGACATCGCGGCTTATCACGAAGTACTCGCTTGGGGCGTCGAGCGCGGACTGCGGATCGCATCCGGGGTTCAGTTCTTCCTACAGTTCGGCAGCCAGGACGTTAGGCGTCGAAGTGAGCAAGCAGGGTTCGTACAGTTGTTCAAGGACCTCGGGGTCCAGCTTGTCGATCCGGGTTGTGGTGCTTGCATCAATGCGGGGCCCGGTGCATCCGAGCGGGCCGAGCAGATCACCATCAGCGCGATCAATCGCAATTTCCCCGGGCGCTCAGGGCCTGGCGCGCTTTGGTTAGGGAGTCCATCGACTGTTGCCGCGAGTGCGCTCGCCGGGCGGATCTTGAGTTTCGATCAGCTTCGCGATCAGGTGGAGTCCTGAGCAATGCGGCAATGGAACTTGTTGATGGCTACCAGAACTGCAATTGCTTGGCAGTGTACCCATGCTTGACCGAGTGTTGCGTCCCGCACGCTCCACAAGGAACGAGACTTCTATCGCTCAAGTCGTCCTTAGGACTGGTGAAGTAGCCGCCGATGGAGAGCCTAAGGTCGCAGCTCGTACATTTTGGCTCGGTTGGCATTCTCAGAAGTGCGAGTGTCGCAGCGAGCCAGTTTGGCCGAGCTAGCGACCGACCACTTTCGGCCGCATTCTGCCTGCCGCCTCATGCGTTGAACGCGACCCTCTGAGCGCTTAGGTCCACAAGCAAGACCGTCGGACTGTCGAGCTCGGCGCCCGTGTGTAACGACGTGAGGACGGCGGACCCATGCTCGGTGTCTTTCCCTCGCGCTCGCTCAGCACACGGTCAGGCTGGATGTCCAGGAGCGAACCTTACATTCCGCTGGACTTTGCAAACTTCAGGGCAAGCACTTTTGCCTGAGAGGCCGCCTTATCCCGGGAGAGGCACCGAATGGAGTTGGATATGAGCTTTGAAACTGAGGGGTCGCAGCGAAGGTCGGCATCTGGCCGACTGTAGCCGGTCGCGCGGCCGTCGCACCCGCTGCACCAGGGCTTCAAGCCCTTTGCCCAGTCCCTCTACATCGATCCGTCGGAAGATCTCAATGCTCCGCCCACGCCCATCTTTGGACAAGCTTTTAGAGCCAGCGAGCAGCCTTCGTGAGCAAGCTCCTGGTCATTTGCCTCCCACGTTGAAGCATCGGGGCCCTCCACCTACCCAATTGAGAAAGGCACTATTGGTGGACACCTTCAGACAACACGCTGGCTTGCCAGCACTCCTTGTGCCGCGGGATCCTGCGCGTAGTTCGTACTTTTGCCATCCGGCCGCGACGCCGCTTGCGTGCGGCAATGCAGTTCGCGGAACAGCAGCGGTGTCATGCCGAAGCGCCGCTCGAAGGCTTTGGACAGCTGTGCGCCCGTGAGGTAGCCTGTGCGCGCCGCGATCTCTTTCAGTGACATGCCGGCCGCGAGCAGGTTGCGTGTCTGGTCCAGCCGCAGCGTCTCGACGAAATGCGCGGGCGTCTCGCCCGTACTTTTGGTGAAGCGGCGTAAAAAGGTGCGCTCGGACATTGCCACTCTCTCGGCCAGGCGCGGCACGTCCAGCTGCTGCGTGAGGTTCTCGCGCATCCAGTCGATCAGAGCTGCGAAGGGTGCATCGGCATGCGACTGCGCTGTCAGCACCGGACTGAACTGCGATTGGTAGCCGGGCCGGCGCGCATAAAGCACCAAGCGCTTGGCGATCACGTGGGCGACGGCATTGCCCAGGTCTGCGGCCACCATTTCCAGGCTCATATCGATGCCCGTGGTAACGCCAGCGGAGGTCCACAGGCGCCCATCGTTGACGAACAGCGCGTTGGTGTCAACGGATACCCCAGGGCAGCGCTCGGCAAGGTTGCCACAGGCCGACCAATGGGTGGCCACGCGCTTTCCCTCTAGCAGGCCGAAATGTGCCAGCGCGAAGGTGCCGGTGCAGATGGAACCGTAGCGGCGCGCGCTCCTGCTTGCCTTGACGGCCCATCTGCGCACGGCATCGATGGCCACTAACTGCTGCAGGCCCGAATCATCGCCGCCGGCGATCAGCAAGGTGTCGACCTCACTGGCGGGCAGCTCCTGGACCGGCCGGGTCACCATGGCCACGGCGCTGCTGGTCTGCACGGTTCCGCCGTCGGCCGAAAGGATGTGCACCTTGTAGTGGGCCTTGCCCAGCGCGTCGTTGCCCGCCTCGAACACCATCGCCGGACCCGTCACGTCCAGCACTTGGCAGCCCGGAAAGGTCAGGATCGCAACGTTCAGCGGGTCAGACATTTGGCGGATATTAGCCTGCGTTTTGTCATTTACGCCAAAGCTGACGGCTCCAACAATTCGCCATCAACACGACGCCTACAACAGATTCATGACAAACCCTCTGCAAATTGGATTTCTGGTCTTCCCCGATGTCACGCAGCTCGACCTCACCGGCCCTGCGCAGGTGCTCAGCCGCGTGCCGGGTGCCCGGGTCCACCTGGCGTGGAAGACGCTCGAACCCCTGAAGACAGACGTGGGCTTCAGCCTCAACCCGACCACCAGCTTTGCGGATTGCCCGCCCCTGGACGTGCTGTGCGTGCCTGGTGGTATGGGCGTTGTCGGGCAGATCAATGATGCAGAGACGCTGGCCTTCCTGCGCCAGCAGGGCGCCAGCGCGCGCTACGTCACATCTGTCTGCAACGGCTCACTGCTGCTGGGCGCGGCGGGGCTGCTGCAGGGTTACCGGTCAACCTGCCACTGGATGTGGCGGCATTACCTGACGCAGTTCGGCGCCGAGCCTGTGGCTGCGCGCGTGGTGCGTGACCGTAACCGCCTTTCAGGCGCCGGGGTGACCTCTGGCATCGATTTCGCTTTTACCTTGGCCACCGAACTGGCCGGGAAGAAGCAGCGCGAATGATTCAGTTGGGCCTCGAGTACGACCCTCAGCCACCGCTGGACAGCGGCTCACCGGAAAAGGCCGGGGCCGATCGCGTCGCACGGGCGCGTGCGGTGCCGGCGGCATGGCTGCGGGACGTGGCTGAACCGCAGATTGCACAGGCCGCGCGCCGGCTCGCCACTATTCCCTGATCTCGAACCCACATCTCGAAGGAAGCCCCATGACACTCCGTACCTGCACCCTCGCGGCCGCATTGCTCACAGCGCTGCCATCCTTTGCACAGATCTCGGACGGCGTCGTCCGCTTGGGGGTCATCAACGACCAGTCCGGTCCCTACGCCGCGCTGACTGGCCCGGGTTCCGCGCTTGCGGTGCGCATGGCCGTGGAGGACATGAAGGCACAGCTTGGCGACACGAAGGTCGAAGTGCTGGTCGCCGACCATCAAAACAAGCCCGACGTAGGGCTGACCATCGTCAAGCGCTGGTTTGACGTGGACAAGGTGGATGCCGTGCTCGACATCGCCAATTCTGCAGTGGCGCTGGGCGTACAGTCCGTCATCAAGGAAAAGAACAAGATTGCGCTGTACGGCATCGTTGGCACGACCGAACTGACCGGCAAGCAGTGTGCCAAGACAGGCTTCTCATGGGTGCACGACTCCTACGCGCTGGTCTCCGGTCCCGCCCGCACCCTGACCAAGGCCGGGCACGACAGCTGGTACTTCGTGGCGGCCGATTTCGCATTCGGCAAGAACATGGTGCAGGAAGCCAAGAATTTCGTTAACGCCAGCGGCGGTAAGGTCGTGGGCGAGGTCTTCCATCCCATGGGCACCTCGGACTACAGCTCCTTTCTACTGCAGGCCCAGGCATCCAGTGCGAAGGTCGTCGCCTTTGCCAATGCCGGCGCGCAGTTGGTGAACTCGATGAAGCAATGGAAGGAGTTCGGCATGCAGGACGGCAAGCAGCGCCCCGTCTCGCTGTTGCTGTCAATCACCGATGTTCACGCGGCCGGTATCGATGTGATGCAGGGCCTGTCCGGCACCTCCGCTTGGTACTGGGATCGCAACGACGACACGCGCGCGTTCGCGCGCCGATTCTTCGAGCGGCACAAGGCCATGCCCACCGAGTCGCAAGCTGGCATGTACTCCGCCACTACGCACTACCTCAAGTCCGTGCTCGCCATCAAGACCGATGCGACCGATGCGGTGGCCGCGCAGATGCGCAAGACGCCGGTGAACGACATGTACGCGAAAAACGCCACATTGCGTGACGATGGCAAATTCGGCGCACGACTTCCTCCTGGTCACGGTGAAGTCCAAGACTGAATCCAAAGCCGCATGGGACTACTACAAGATCTCCGCCGTCATTCCTGCGAGCGAGGCCTACATCCCTCTGGCGCAGAGCGACTGCCCGCTGGTCGTGGCCGCCAAGGCGAAGTGATGCAGTCCGCCATCGGTGGATCGACCGTTCTCGTTGCGCGCGGCCTCACGCGTAGCTTTTCGGGCTTCACGGCTGTCAAGAACGTGGACCTTACCGTGAAGCACAACACTGTGCATTCCGTGATCGGCCCCAACGGCGCTGGCAAGAGTACGCTGTTCAATCTGCTCACACGCTTCCTGGAGCCAGATGCGGGCAGCATCGTCTACCGCGGCGCGGACGTCACGCGAATGCCGCCCGCGATGTTGGCGCGCCTCGGCGTGGTGCGCTCGTTCCAGATTTCCGCGGTGTTTCCGCATCTCACGGTGGCGCAGAACGTCTGCGTGCCGCTGCAGCGGCTATCGGGCTTGCAAAAGGTGTTCTGGCGCTCTACCTCATGCCTGAGCGCCTTGGACGACAAAGTCCATGGGCTGCTGCACCAGTTCGGCCTCAGCGATTGGGCCGATACCCTCGCGGGCGAACTGCCGTACGGCCGCAAGCGCGCGCTTGAGCTGGCGACGACCTTCGCACTGGAGCCGGAGCTCGCGCTGTTGGACGAACCGATGGCCGGCCTGGGCACGGAAGACGTGGCGCGCGTCACTGACCTCATCGCCGCGCAAGCCGGCGCGCGGACCATCGTGATGGTGGAGCACAACCTCAAGGTGGTCGAGCGGCTGTCCGATACCGTCACCGTGTTATGTCGCGGGAGAGGTGCTGGCAGAGGGAAGCTATGCGGAGGTGGCTGCCGACCCGCGCGTGCTCGAGGCCTACATCGGACACTGAATATGCACGACATCCACGACACACAGGCCCTCCTCGACGTGCGCAAGCTCAGCGCAGGCTACGCGGGCAACCAAGTGCTCGACGACGTGCAGTTCCATTTACTGCGCGGCGAGGTCGTGACGCTGTTGGGCCGCAACGGCGCAGGCAAATCGACCACGCTCAAGTGCCTGATGGGTTTCATCGCCGAGAAGACAGGCAGCATCACTTTCGAAGGCCAGCCCATCGTGCGTTGCCCTCCCGAGCAGATCGCCAAACTCGGCATGGCTTACTGCCCCGAGGAGCGCGGCATCTTTTCGCAGCTGAGCGTGCGCGAAAACCTCCTGCTGCCGCCCGTGCTGCGCGATGGCGGGCTCTCGCTGGACGAGGTGTACGCGCTTTTCCCCAACCTTCGCGAGCGCAGCGCCAGTCAGGGCACCAAGCTCTCGGGCGGCGAGCAGCAAATGCTGGCTATAGGCCGCATTCTGCGGACCGGGGCGAAGACCCTTCTTTTGGATGAACCTAGCGAGGGCTTGGCACCCGTAATCGTCAAACTCATAGCGCGCACCGTGCTGGAACTCAAGCGCCGCGGCTTCACCATCTTGCTGGTGGAGCAGAACCTGCGCTTCGCCGCAGAACTGGCCGACCGGCACTACGTCATGGAAACCGGCCGCGTGGTCGACATGCTGACGCGTGAAGACATGCAGCGCGACACTGGCCGCGTCGAGGCTTATTTGGGGATGGGACATGCTTGAATCGTTGGGACTGCTTTCTCCCGCGCTGTTCGGTCAGCTGTTGCTGGGCCTGATCAACGGCTCCTTCTATGCCATGATGAGCCTGGGCCTTGCCATCATCTTCGGCTTGCTCAACGTGGTGAACTTTGCGCATGGCGCGCAGTACATGATGGGCGCGTTCACGGCCTGGATGCTGCTGCAGTGGGCAGGTATTCCGTACGGGTGGGCGCTATTGCTTGCGCCTTTGATCGTGGGCCTTTCGGGTGTCGTGTTGGAGCGCTTGTTCGTGCGCCGGCTCTACCACCTGGACCATGTCTATGGGCTGCTGCTGACCTTTGGCATCACGCTCATCGTGGAGGGTCTGTATCGCAAGGCTTTCGGGTCCGCCGGGCTGCCTTACGCCAACCCCATGCCGGGTGGCTTGCGCACAGGTCTGGGCTACCTGCCCTACTACCGGCTCTGGGCGCTGTTTGCTTCGCTGTTGATCTGTCTGGCCACCTGGTATCTCATCGAGAAGACCCGGCTCGGGGCTTACCTGCGCGCCGCCATTGAGCGGCCCGATCTTGTGCGCAGCTTCGGCATCAACGTGCCGCGCATGGTCACGCTGGTTTACGGGTTCGGCGTGGGCTTGGCGGGGCTGGCCGGCGTGTTTGCCGCGCCTATCTACAACGTCAGCCCGACCATGGGCTCCAACCTCATCGTAGTTATCTTTGCAGTGGTAGTAATCGGCGGCATGGGCTCGATCAAGGGTGCCATTGTCACTGGTTACTTGCTGGGCCTGACAGAGGGCTTGGTGCGCTACTACTACCCACCGCTTTCGGACACCGTGGTTTTCATCATCATGGCGGCGGTGCTGCTCATCAAGCCGGCGGGTCTGTTCGGCAAGGGCGCTATCGCGCAGCACGCCAGCACCGCGCTCGACAGCAAGCCGCGCCGGATGCCTCAATGGAGAGCCCCGTTCCGCTGGGCGTTCCTGGCATTGGCGCTGGCGGCGCTGGCCACGGTGCCGTTCGTGCTGTACCCAGTGTTTCTGGTCAAGGTGCTGTGCTTCGCGGTGGCCGCCAGTGCAGTCAACCTGCTGCTGGGTTACATGGGCGTGCTGTCGTTCGGCCACGCCATGTTCTTCGGCTTCGCGGCTTACGTGGCCGGATACCTGGCCAAGGTCTGGGGCGTTACGCCAGAACTGGCCATCCTAGGGGCCACACTGGTGGCCACGGCTCTGGGGGCCGTGGTGGGGCTGCTTGCCATTCGTCTGCAGGGCATTTACTTCGCGATGTCGACGCTGGCCCTGGCGCAAATGGTCTACTTTTTTTGCTTGCAGGCGCCTTTCACGCATGGCGAAGATGGCATCCAAGATATCCCGCGCGGCATGGCTTTCGGCGTCTGGGACTTGAAGAGCGATCTGTCGGTCTATTTCTTCGTGCTGCTGGTATGCGGTGCGGCCTTGCTCATGGTCGCGCGACTGGTGCATTCACCTTACGGCCGCATCGTGGCCGCCGTGCGCGACAGCGAACCGCGCGCTGTCTCGCTGGGCTACAACGCCAACCGCATCAAGCTCTCGGTGTTTGTGTTCTCCGCTGCCATCACCGGTTTGGCCGGCGCCACTAAGGCCATTGCGGTACAGATCGCCACGTTGACCGACGTGGGCTGGCATATGTCGGGCGAATTGCTGTTGATGACTCTCGTAGGTGGCCTCGGGACCATCGTTGGCCCCATCGTTGGCGCGCTTGCGCTCATCAGTATGCAGACCTATATGTCTGAGCTACAGGATTGGGTGACCGTTGCGCAGGGCCTGGTGTTCTGCGTGGTGGTGCTGGCTTTCCGCGGCGGTATCGTGGGCAGCCTGGCGGGATCGTGGCGTCGGCCTTCGCAGCCGTCTGTACGTCAGGTGCTGACGCCTGCGGCGGAACCGACGATCCGATAAACACCAACAACAACGGCCACCATGTCTGGCCATGTAGAGCGCGGTAGGGGTTTCACGTGCACAGTGGGCATACCGCAACGACTTCTCACCAACGCCTGAGTGCAGGCTCCATGCTATGAACTCCAAAACTTCCCTACAGATCGGCGTGCTCGTGTTCGAGGGCATGACCTCGCTGGATGCGCTCGGACCCTTTGAGGTGCTGGCGCGTACGCCCGACAGCGTCTGCCACTTGGTCTGGAAAAGCCGCCAGCCAGTGAAATGCGACACCGGCCTGCTCGTCACGCCAACCATGTCGTTCTCCGAGGCGCCGCAGTTGGACGTGATCGTTGTGCCTGGGGGGCCAGGTCAAAACGATCTGATGGGCGACGACGAACTTCTGGACTTCTTGCGCCGGCAGGCACCTGGCGCGCAATGGGTCACCTCGGTCTGCACTGGCTCGTTGCTCCTGGCGGCGGCCGGGTTGCTCGATGGCTACAAGGCCACCTGCCATTGGCTGTCGCTCGACTTCCTGCGGATGTTTCCTGTGCTTGTCACGCCGCAACGCGTGGTGATTGATCGCAATCGCGTCACCGGCGCCGGCGTGACCTCGGGGCTTGACTTTGCTTTCGTATTGCTGGATCTGCTGCGCGGTGAGGATGTGGCCAAGAGGCTGCAACTGATGTTGGAATACGACCCGGCGCCGCCCTTCAACAGTGGGCACCCGAGCGTAGCGGATGCGGACACGCAGGCCGCGGTGAAGGTGATGGCAGGGGGCGATGCTGGCACGACGGGAAGCCGCGTGTGTAGAGGCCGTGCAGCGCAAAGCCGACTAGCAGATTCGACAGGTCTGCAAATTACGAACTTGTCTCGCGAGAGGTCGGTATGACACTGGCCGAATCTGAAGACAACGGCAGCAAACTGGCATACGTCGAAACCCTGAGGTTTTTCCGCGGCCGCTGAGCACTGTATCCAGTGCCCGCGTTGCCGCAGGCACACGCGCCTGGCCCTGGCAGTCCGCGACCCCGCGCGCGATTCGGCTACGGGCCTTCGACCGTTGCCGATGCTCGGCACAGCACTGCGCCGCGTCGTGCGCCGGTGTGAGCTCCCGCGCTCCAGGTCAGCGACCCATTGACGACGACGTGCGCGATGCCCTCCGCCGCCAGAGTCGGGTTTTCATAAGTCGCGCGGTCCTTGACCGTGTCGGCGTCGAAAACGACCAAGTCGGCATGGTGACCCTGCTTGATCTCGCCCCGATCGAGGAGCCCGAAGTTGCGAGCTGTCAGACCGGTCATCTTCCAGACTGCCGTCTCCAGGGGGAAGAGGGACAGATCGCGCGAGTAACGTCCCAGCACCCTTGGAAAGGTACCCACAACCGAGGATGGGGTTTGTTGCCGACGGGGATGCCGTCCGAGCCGATCATGGTTTCATCAAAAGCCATGATCTTCTGCATTTCGGTCTCGTCGATGAAGTGGTAGATCGCTGTACCGGGTCGCAGGCGTTCTGCAGCCTGGACGACGGACACACCCCATTCCTGCGCGATGTTGTCGAGGTCACGCCCGGCACACTCTGGATGCGGCTCGCTAGAAGCGATGGTGACCCGGTTCTTCAGCATGTCCGGGTCAGTCAGGATCATGGTGGAACCGGCGGTGTAGGGATAGCAATCCAGGCAGACCGGCTGCTTCTTCATGGTCTCGAGGATGAAGGGCAGCGTTTCGCGCGTCAGGCCGAAGTTGGCGCTGTGCATGACCTTGTGGTGCGAGACAAGGACTGTCACGCCCAGCGTGCGGCCGATGTGGAACGTCTCCTCCAGCGCGTCCATGACGCGATGGTCCTCATGTCGCATGTGGGTCACATACATGGCGCCGTGGCTGGCAAGCGGAGCGCAAACGCCGAGCACCTCCTCGGTGGTTGCATGCCGGGCTGGTGGATACCAGGTTCCGGTTGAAATTCCCAACGCGCCGGCTGCAAGTGCCTCCTCCAGCAGCAGCCGCATCTGGGCCACCTCGTCCGGCGTGGCGGCACGGTCCAGCGAATCCATCACGACGGCGCGCAAGGTGGTATGGCCGACCAACGGGACCACGTTCACGGACGATGGCGTGGCGCGCAATGCTGCCAGATAGGCTGCGAAGGTGCTGTAACGCTGGCTCGGCGGAGTCTGCAGGATGTCGATGGGCGAGGGCAAATGCATGTCGGTCTTCAGCGGCGCCGCGCTGAGTCCGCAATTCCCGGTGACGACCGTGGTAACGCCTTGCGAAACCTTAAAAATCATCTCCGCCTGGGACAGCACCGCTTGGTCATCGTGCGTGTGCGAGTCGATGAAGCCGGGAGCCACGATCATGCCCGTCGCGTCCAGGACCTCGTCGGCCGTGTGTGATCGCAGATCGCCCACCGCAGCGATACGGCCCTGTCGCACCCCCACGTCGCTGACGAAGCGAGGCGCTTTTGATCCGTCAATGACGGTGCCTCCGCGCACCAAAAGGTCGTAGTGTGGATATTTCGGCATAGATTCTCTCGAGGACTGGTGAACCGACCGTCAGCGCGCGAAGCGCTGCGGGGACGAAGGGCTGGTGGTCGATATAGGTCGCGCCGCCTTCTATCTGCTCAGCCAGAAGTCGCGCAGTGGCGGGCCCTAGCGTCAGTCCCTGGTGCGCATGACCAAAATTGAACCACAGGCCCTGGTGTAGATGGCCTTTGCCAATGACAGGCAACATGTCTGGCGTACATGGGCGGGCGCCCATCCAGGGTTGCGACTCCACCGTCTCCCCAAGGTCCAAAAGCTCGCGCACGATGCTGTTCGAACGATGCATCTGCACTGGTGTGGGGGACGCCCCGAGCCGCGCGAACTCGGCGCCTGTGGCCACGCGTAAGCCCTGTGACATGGGCGACAGCATGATGCCGTTCTCGGTGTCGAGCATTGGCTTCGCTAAAGTGGTCTTGATCCGGTAATGAAGGTGATAGCCGCGCTTGACGAACATTGGGAAGCGGTACCCCAAGCGCCGTACCAGCGCGTCCGACCAAGCGCCCATGGCCACGACCACCTGAGCAGAGGTCAACGACGATCCCACGTCCGTCGCACCCACGGCCCATCCGGCGCCATCGCTGCGCAGCGAATTCGCGTCCTCGCGGAGGATGGTCCCGCCGCGACGCTCGAACAGACGGGCGTAGCGCCGCACCAATTCACCGGGGTTGGACACGCTCCATGCGTCCTCCCAGAGGACGGCGCCGGCCATCCTTTGTTTGAGCGCAGGCGCTGCGGCCGCCAATTCTTCGCCGTCCATTACCTGGCAGTTCAATCCGTAGTTCGCGCGTATTCGCTGGACATCGGCAACCGCCTTGGCAAGGCGGTTGACACTGCGAAAGGCTTGGTGCCAGCCTTGCTTGCCGATCAGCGCGTCGGCGCCGGCCGCTGCGATCAGGGGTGCATGTGCCTCAGTGGAGTGGGCAATGAGGCTGCTGTGAGCCGCCACTGCGCGTGCATAGGGACCAGGTCGCGAATGGCGCCAGTAGCGCAGCAGTGGTGCCACCAGGCTTGGCAAGGCTTTGAAGTGATAGTAGATGGCGTTGGAGCGGCCAACCGCCGCGAGCAGCAGCGTGGCGAGGTCTTGCGGAAAACCATAGGGCTCTACCGCCTCTCGCTGGATCAGTCCCGCATTGCCGTACGAAGCTCGGGTGCCGGGCCCATGGGGATCCACCAGCACGACCGCATGGCCGCGTTCCTGCAGGGCAAGGGCGGTGCTGACACCAACGATACCCGCGCCAAGCACCATGAACTCCGATTTGTGCATTGGATATGAACACGTCCCAGCGTGCTTCGATACAGAGAGGGTCGCCCGGCGGCTGCTGGGCGGTGCGCGAATGCTAAGGCTCTTTTTTCATATATGCAAATTTTTATAGCCAGCGATCCGATTTAAACTTGACGCTGCCCAGCCCCTCGAGCACTACTTGAAACCGCATCTCGAAACGCGTCCATCGGCGGCGCCCACGACGGTCACGCTGGACCGCGTGACATTCGGCAAGCGTCTGCGCTTGGCGCGCAAGCAGTTCGGGTGGACCCTGCAAAAGGTGTCTGATCTGTCTGGCGTCTCCATCCCCACTATCTCGCGCGCTGAACGCGGTCAACTGGCCTTGGGTTACGACAACATCTCGGCGTTGGCGCAGGCGCTGAACATAGACATGGGCACGCTCTTCGCGGAGGACGGCAAACAGCAGGGCCCGCTGGCCGAACCGGTGCTCACGCGTGCAAGCGAAGGCGTGAGCTACAAAGGTCTAAACGTGTCCTACGAGTTTCTGGGTGCCACAGCACTAGGGAAGACTATGCGACCAGTTTTGGCCACCATCCATGCCCGCAGCATCGACGGGCCGGACGATTTCGCTCGACACGATGGCGAAGAATTCGTCTATGCACTGCGCGGAGAGGTCGACGTTCATTTCGAAAACGGTCGTTGCATCCAACTCGCCCGAGGTGATTCGCTCTACTTTGACAGTCGAATCGGGCATACCTATGTCAGTACGGGCCGTCACTTGGCTCGGTTGATCGTGGTCATGACCGAAAACTACCCCAGCCATTGAGCGCTGAGCCCGTCTCGCGCCGGCGAACAGCGGCGCCGGCGGCGCAGTGCCATAGCAAAGTGGATGGTGGGGTGGGTGACATGCCACCACAAGCCTCGATACAGCCCCATACAGCGCCGTCTTCATAGACGCTGCCTCGAACGAAGCTGTCTGCAAGTCATCAGTAGGCCTCGAGCGCCAGCGCGTTCACGCTCTCGGCGCCGTCGACGATGCTGTCGCGCAGGCCCGGCGCCTTCGCGAGGATGTGCTCGGCATAGAACCGCGCCGTGGTGATCTTGGCCTGCATGAAGTCGACGTCGACGTTGTGCGAGGCCTGGTCCTGCGCCACGATCAGCGAACGCGCGAGCTGCCAGCCGGCCACCAGGTTGCCCGCGAGCATCAGGTAGGGCACGCTGCCCGCGAACACCGCATTGGGCGAGGCCTTGGTCTGGCCCGCGAAGAAATCCACCACCTCGACGAAAGCCTCGCGCGCGGCCTTCAGGCGCTTGAGCACGGCCTTGGCGGCGGCGCTGTCGCTCTTCGCGAGCTCGGCCTCGGTCTTCTCGATCTGCGCGGCGATGGCCTTGGCGGTCTGGCCGCCGCCGCGCGCGGTCTTGCGGCCCACGAGGTCGTTGGCCTGGATCGCGGTCGTGCCTTCGTAGATCGTGAGGATCTTCGCGTCGCGGTAGTACTGCGCCGCGCCGGTCTCCTCGATGAAGCCCATGCCGCCATGCACCTGCACGCCCAGCGAGGTCACCTCGAGGCTCATCTCGGTGCTGTAGCCCTTGACCAGCGGCACCATGAATTCGTAGAAGGCCTGGTTCTGCTTGCGCGCGTCGGCATCGGGATGGTGGTGCGCGGCGTCGTAGGCCGCGGCGGCCACGCTGGCCATGGCGCGGCAGCCTTCGGTGTAGGCACGCATGGTCATCAGCATGCGCTTCACGTCGGGGTGATGGATGATCGCCGCGCTCGCATTGATCGAGCCGTCGACCGGGCGGCTCTGCACGCGCTCCCGGGCATAGGCCACCGCATGCTGGTAGGCGCGCTCGGCGATCGCGATGCCCTGCATGCCCACCGCGTAGCGGGCCGAGTTCATCATGATGAACATGTACTCGAGGCCGCGGTTCTCCTGGCCCACGAGATAGCCGACGGCGCCGCCGTGGTCGCCGTACTGCAGCACCGCGGTCGGCGAGGCCTTGATGCCCATCTTGTGCTCGATGCTCACGCAGTGCACGTCGTTGCGCGCGCCAGGCGAACCGTCGGCGTTCAGCAGGAACTTCGGCACCACGAACAGGCTGATTCCCTTCACTCCCTCGGGCGCGCCGCTCACGCGCGCCAGCACGAGGTGCACGATGTTCTCGGCCATGTCGTGCTCACCGTAGGTGATGAAGATCTTGGTGCCGAAGACCTTGTAGCTGCCGTCGGGCTGCGGCTCGGCGCGGCTGCGCACCAGCGCGAGGTCGCTGCCGGCCTGCGGCTCGGTGAGGTTCATCGTGCCGGTCCACTGGCCGCTCACGAGCTTCTCGAGGTAGGTGGCCTTGAGCTCGTCGGAGCCCGCGGTCAGCAGCGCCTCGATGGCGCCGTCGCTGAGCAGCGGGCACAGCGCGAAGCTCATGTTGGCCGAATTGAGCATCTCGCCGCAGGCGGCGCCGATGGTCTTGGGCAGGCCCTGGCCGCCGAAGTCGGCCGGATGCTGCAGGCCCTGCCAGCCGCCCGACACGTACTGCGCGAAGGCGTCCTTGAAGCCGGCCGTGGTCGTGACCTCGCCGTCCTTGAACGACGAGGGATTGCGGTCGCCCGCGACGTTGAGCGGCGCGATCACGTCCTGGTTGAAGCGCGCGCATTCCTCGAGCACGGCCTGCGCGGTCTCGAGGCCGGCGTCCTCGAAGCCGGGCAGCCTGGCAATCTCGCCGATGTTGGCCAGGTGCTCGATGTCGAACAGCATGTCCTTGAGGGGGGCGGTGTAGCTCATCTCGATCTTGCTTCTTGCAGCAATTCCAAAGTAGTCGGGAAATACGGCTGGGCCCAACAGAAGGCACCGGCCGGGCGGCAGGAGGCCACTCGGTATGAACCTGAAGGACTAGCCTTGCTTGTCCATCTTTTCGTGTGCATCCACGAGTTGGACCAGCAGTTTCATGAAGACAGCGCGATCTTCTGGGGACAGCGGCTGGATCAACAGCTCCTGAGATCGGTGGATGCTTTCCTGTAGGTCGTTGATCAGTTTCAGGCCGTCCTTGGTAATCACCGAAAGCCTCGAGCGCCGGTCGTCGGGGTTGACGCGCGTTTCGACGAGTCCCTTGTCGCCCAGGCGTTTGAGCACTTCCGCCGTCGTCGTCCGGTCCAGGGAAAGCTCCCTGCCGATGGCCTTTTGATCAAGCCAGGGATTCATCGACAGCGCCGTCAACATGCCGACCTGCAGCGGCGTGATGCTCTCTGACTTGCACAGGTCGAAGAAGAGTGCTTGGCCGATCTGGGTCAAGCGACGAATCAGGAAGCCCGGACGCCGCCACATCACTTCGCGCAGCGGATTGAAAGGCTCGGGGCCAGGGGGCTTGGCCGCTTGCACCTCCGTCACGCTGCCTGTGTTCTTCTTTCGGGCCGGAGAACGCTTCGTCATCATCTCGAGATCGCCAATAGTGTCAGCCGACGAGTGTATCGGCTCCTCCCTGTGCGAATAGAATGCCAATCTGCCTCCGGGCCCGCTACAGCAGGTCGACCTTCAGAAACTCGCCCAGCTGGCGATGAAAGTCTGCCTCGTCGTCCCAGGGGATCATGTGGCCGGCGCCAGGCACCGTGCAATGGGACAAGCCAGGCGCGAGTGCTTCAAGCTCTGCCAAGTCTTCCGCAAGTACCACACCACCTCGACCTGCCGTCATGAGAAGTCCGGGCGTCCGCAACTTGGCAAGGTCGGTGTGGATGTCGTCGCTATGAAAACCGGCATGCGCCTGCACGATGGCTTCCTCGCTGCAGGTATGCAGCCACTCAGCTCGCAGTTGCAGCTGTTCGTCCGTCCAGGTCGGCGCATAGGGCCGAAGTTCTTCTGCCGTGACGCCCTTGATGGCCATCCGAATCGATTCCAGATACCAAGGCAGTGGCACGGGATACGGGCGGCGGCCGGGACCGGAGACTGGGGGGTCCACCAGCAGCAGCCTGTCGATACGTCGGGCGTCGCGCGCAGCCGCCCGAATCGCAACGCGCGCGCCCATCGAATGGCCCAGCAGCGTCACGGAAGACCATGCTTGAACCCCCAACAGCTCGAGCACGTCGGTCACCATGGCATCGAGACTCGCGTCCATGCCGGGCGCGCTCGAGGACAAGCCGCGTCCCCGAAAGTCCAGGACATGGACGTCGAAGTGGCGAGCCAGTCGCTCGGCGACGAAGCCCCAGGTGATCGCGGGGCTCGTGATGCCCGGCAGCAGGAGCATGCGCGGGCCCTGCCCACCATAGCGCAGCAGGTGCAGCCGCACCCCGTTCGCACGTACGTGATAGCCATGAAGAAGGGAACTCATTGCGACTCCGAGCTGTTCCATACACAGTCGCTCTCGCTCCCGGCTGGTGTTGAAGATTGCATCGATGAAAAAACCTGTCCGTTGCGCCGGGCTTGTGAAACCCGGCGTGGCGCGTATCAAGGCCGCGGCGGTTTTCCCAACCAGCCGCGGATGCGGTTCCAGAGCACGCTCCACATCATTGCCGCCATGGACACGGTGGGCTGCGGCTCGTTGGTCGACACCGCCTGCCCGCCCAGTCTGCGGGTGATCTGTTTTCCAAAGTCCGCCACCATGCGGCGCACGAAATCCTTCACAAGGCCAGAGCGGGAAAATTGCGCGAGCGGCCCCTGCAGCGCGTAGATCATGTCCACGTGCACCCGGGTGTTGTCGACCGACAGCGCCTCGAGCCGATAGCTGATGTCGCCCTGGGTACGCGATTTGCTCAAGCTGTCCTGGCCCGCGCCCCGGAGGACGGCACGCTTGGCTGCGTCGTCACGCTCCAGCCGAGCAGCACCCGCGAAAGCCGCCGACATCGGGCCGAACTTGATGGCGATGGTGCCCTTGACTCTTTCGCCCTCATGCGAGTCGATGGTTGCGCCCGGCAGGCATGAAGCCACGGCGGGCAAGTCGCCCATGAATTCCCACACCCGATCGACCGGATACGGCACGTCGAAATGGACGTCAATCGCGTTGCCCTTCGCCTTGGCCTTGGCCATCGCCACCGGATCGACTTCCGCCATATCCGCAGCAGCGCTCGATGCGGACGCGGCCGACTTGCTGCTCGATGGAGCGGAGTTCGAAGTGGACGGGGAGGCCGATCCGACTGGCGCCACCGCGGCGACACGCGTCATCGCGACCGATCGCGGGGCGGTCAATCGTTGCCGCAGTTGCTCGAACTGTGCGTCGGGGCTGACCCGCTGCTGCTGCAAGACGTCCAGGATGGCGTCCACAATGCCTTGGTAGCCCGTGCAACGGCACAGGTTCCCGGAGAGCTCAAGACGCACGCACGCCTCATCGGCCTCGGGCAGGCGAAGCACGATGTCGCGCGCCGTGGTAAGCATTCCCGGCGTGCAAAAGCCGCACTGCAGTGCGTGGTGGTGCGTGAACGCCTGCCGCAGCCGTCGCATGACCGCGTCATCTTCATAGCCTTCGATGGTGGTGATTTCACGGCCTTCGCAGGCCACGGCGAAGGTGATGCACGAGCGCGTGGGCTGGCCGTCAACGAGCACCGTGCAGGCGCCGCAGACGCCGTGTTCGCAGCCGAGGTGCGTTCCTGTCAGGTGTAGTTCGTCACGCAGGAAGTCGCCAAGGTGCATTCTCGGCTCGGCCTGCCGGCTGAAGCTGCGGCCGTTCACTTGAATGGAAATGGGGTCCAAGTCTCTTACTCCGCTTGTTTTGGGCCGGCAAAGATGCCGGACTGATCGAGTGCGCGCTCCAGGCAGGCCGTGAAGAGTTTCCGGTCGATGGCGTCGCGTTCGGGGAGTGCCGCATGCACGGCCGCGCGCAATGCCTCGCGTCCCGCCACGACCGTGCCCTTGAGCGCGATCTCCGCGGCCAACGTGTGCAGCAGCAGGGGAGGGCCATCGACGGCTCCCAGCACGATCCGGGCACACTTTCGCGAAGCATCGAAATAGACCGCCGCACTGGCTTCTGCAAACTCGCCCCGGCTTGCGGCAGACCTTGTGGTATCCCCAATGCGTGGTGGGGGTTTGCGAAGGCACCGAGATGGCGACAATGAGTTCATCGGGCTCGAGCACGGTCGTGTAGGCGCCGAGCATGAACGCGTCGGCCTCGGCTGCGCGCTCGCCTCTCGGCGATCTGATTGCTACGCGAGCGCCGAGTGCCGCGAGGGTCACGACCCAGTCGGCCGCAGGATCGGCATGCGCCAGACTGCCGCCCAAGGTACCTCGAGTGCGAATCGCGCGATAGGCGATTCCGCGCGCGACTTGGCGCATGGGATGATCAGTCAGCGGCGCGTGGACGCCGTCCTCGATCTCGGCATGGGTGACGGCAGCACCGATCTCGACCCAGTCGGCTTTGCGGGTTACCGCGCGCAAGCCGGGAATGTGTGCGACGTCGACCACCTGTGCGGGCCGCGCCAGCCTCAGGTTGAGCATCGGTCCGAGCGACTGGCTTCCGCTCATTGCCTTTGCGGCGCCGGCGCCGGCGGCCAGCGTCGCGATTGCCTCATCCACCTCGAGGACGCGCGCGTACGCGAATTTCGGCGCTTTCATCGTGCGTGCTCCTGCTCGCGCTTCGCACCTTCGAGTGCCGTGAGCAGGCGGCGTGGTGTCAACGGCGTCATCAGCACCTCGGCGGCACCTGTGCCCCGCAGGGCATCGTTCACGGCATTGAAGATCACGGCCGGCGGTGCGATCGCGCCGCCTTCGCCCACGCCCTTGGCACCGAATTCGGTGTGCGGTGAAGGTGTCTCGAAGTGTTCTATCCGGATGCGTGGCACTTCCGTGGCGCCCGGCAGGATGTAGTCAGCCAAGGTGGAAGCAAGCGGCTGGCCTTGGTCGTCGTACGGGCTCTCCTCGTACATGGCGGTGCCGATGCCCTGCGCGATGCCGCCGATGGTCTGCCCTTCCACGATCATCGGATTGACCATGGTTCCGCAGTCTTCGACGACGACGTAGTCGAGGATCTCGACTTCGCCGGTTTCGGTGTCGACGGCCACCACCACTGCGTGCGTCGCATAGGTGAAGGTGCCGGTATCAACGTTGGGTTTGTACGCCCGCGACACCTCCAGACCACCGAGATGAACGTTGGCAGGCAGATCTTGCGGCGTGAGGTACCACGCGCCACCGACGTCCGACAGCGGGATTGACTTGTCGCCGGCCACGGCGCGACCCTCGATCAACGCGACGGTCGGTGCATCCACGCCCATGAGGTAGCCCGCGATCGACTGGAGGCGGGGCAGGAGTTCCTTGCACGCGACCGAGATGGCCCCTCCTGACATGACCGTGGCGCGCGAGGCGTAGGTGCCCGAGGAGAACGGGGTCAGCGCGGTGTCTCCATGCACCACCCGGATTCTGGCCACCGGGATGCCGAGCACGTCGTTGGCGATCTGCGCGAAGCTGGTCTCCATGCCCTGGCCATGCGAGTGCACGCCGACACGCACTTCGAGTCCGCCGTCAGCTGTCATTCTGACGACTGCCTGGTCGAAGCCGGGTACCACTGGCAGGCCCCAATTGGCGAACACCGTCGTGCCGTGGGCAGACTGCTCGGTATAGGTGGCCGTGCCGAAGCCGATGAGACGGCCGTCCGGCTCACCGCGCGCCTGGCGCTCGCGTACCGCGTCCAGTCCGATCATCTCCACGGCGCGGCGCAGGCTTGCAGGGAAGTCGCCGCTGTCGAAGTGCTTGTTGGCGACGTTGACATAGGGCATAGCAGCCGCCGGCACGAGATTCTCCATCCGCACTTCCCATGGCTCGCGCCCCACTTCACGCGCCACCGCATCCATGAGGAGTTCGATGGCAAAGCAGACACCCGTGCGCGCGACGCCGCGATAGGCCATGAACCCGGGCTTGTTGGTCGCGACGCAGAGGGTCTCGCATCGATAGCCTCGAAAGGTGTAGGGGCCGGGTAGATTGCCGATCGCCTGTCCTGGCTCCAGGCCGACGAAGAAGGGATAGTAGGAATATGCGCCGCCGTCGATGGTGATGACTGCGTCCAGCGCCAGGAGCTTGCCGGTGCGGTCCGCATAGGCGGTGAGCTGATAGTGATGCTGCCCGCGTGTTGGCGCCGACGATCAGGTGCTCGCGTCGATCTTCGAGGTAGCGAAACGGTGTGCGGTACGTCTTGGCGAGCCAGGCAACGCACAGGTCTTCAGGGTAGAGCTGACCCTTGTAGCCGAAGGCGCCCCCGACGTCCGGTGACACGACGCGTACGGCCTCTTCGTTCATCGAGAGGTGCTGGGCGATCCCCACACGCAGCAGATGCGGAACCTGGGTCGCACTGACGACCACGAGTTGATCAGTCTGGAAGTCCCAGTAGGCGAGCACCGACTTGCCCTCCAGCGGGACGATGCACTGACGCGACAGCTCGACCGTGCGGCTGACCTTCACCTCGGCCTTCGCGGCAAGCTCCTCGAAGTCGCGATTGGCCCGCAGCGTGAGAAACACGTTGTCCTTCCATTCGGGATGCATGAACTCTTTCGTGGCGGCGAGGGCGGACTCAGCGCTGTGGTAGACGGGCAGTTCGTCATACGAGACCTCCACCTCCTCCAGCAGGTCTTCCGCCATGGCGCGCGTCGGGGCAACCGCCATCGCGATGGCCTCGCCGACATGGCGAACCTTGCCGGAGGCCAGTGGCGGCAATGCCGAGTACTGGTAGGTGGGCAGCGAAGACGGCGAGCCTATGTCTGCCGCGTCGGACATCATTTCCCGCAGGAACACCTTCCCGGCCAGCGTCTCGGGAACCTCGACGCCGGTGACGACGGCATGGGCCAGTGAGCTCCGCAGGAAGGCAACCTCCTGTAGGCCCGGCAGCACGAAGTCGCCGACGAAGTTGCCCTTGCCCACCAGATGACGCGCGTCTTCCTTGCGCGGGACTCTGGCACCGATGCCTTCGCGCTTTAACAGACGCGCGGGGATGTCTGCGTGGTCCATCAGTTTTCTTCTCCTTCCGATTTCCATGTGCCGAGCTGTACCGGTTGTGCAGCGTCTGACACGCGAGATACGAACCAGCCAAATCGATCGCGCCCAAGCATCCCAGCCACGTTCCCCACAAAGGGACGGCATCAAAGCTACTTCACACGCCGTTCAGCGCTTGGATCGAGAGGCCGGCTCGCACGCGTAGCCCCTCGACTCAAAGTGTTGGTCAGCCCGCTGGCGTTCCGATTAAGTCAGTTAACTGTCATAAGTGTATGCGGCATTGGTTCGCGTGGAAAGATGTTTCTCTCAAGCGCGGTAGACAGTGAGGCGATGTTCCATAAATGGTGCGTTTTACCAATGAGAGCGCCCCGTATCGATGCAAAAAGACAGACTTTGCAAGTCCATCTTGGGGCGTCGGAATTCCGTAGAAACCCGAACAAAAAACTTGGGACAAATCTCCATTTATGTCAGTACACTGACTACTTTTGATGCTCAAGATCGACAGGATCGAACGATGGAATGGATCAAGGTTGCTTCAGCGCAGGAGCTGAGTAACGACGAAGCGAAGACCGTCAACGTCGCGGGCCAGGGCGTCGCGCTTTTTCGTATCGAGGACGAGTTTTTTGCCACCGACGGCATGTGCACGCATGCCACGGCGCTGCTCTCGGAAGGCTACGTGGAGGATGGTTGCGTCGAATGTCCGCTGCACCAGGGCCGCTTCGACATTCGCACGGGCAAGGCGATGTGTGCGCCGGTCACCGTGGATCTGCGCACCCATCCCGTCAAGCGAGAAGGCGACGACATCTATGTGTTGTCGCCCCGGGCCCGATGACGTCGCCAGATGTTCTCATCGTCGGCGCGGGCCAGGCGGCGGCAGTCGCGGCCCGTGCGCTGCGCGAGGGAGGCTTTCGCGGCGGCATCACGATGGTGGGGCGGGAACGCCACAAGCCGTATGAGCGTCCGCCGTTGTCAAAGGCTGTCCTGGTGGCGGCGGAAGAGCCACGTCTCGACGTTCTACCGCAGGAGGTCTGGGCACTCGGCGACATCGACTTGCTGAACGGCAGCGATGCAGTTGACCTGGATGTCGCGAAGCGGCAGATCCGCCTTGCCTCGGGCCAGGTGCTCGCATACGACATGTGCCTTCTTGCTACGGGCGGGGAGCCGAATGCACTGGCATCGGCTCCGGCTGGCCATCCGCATGTGCACTACATGCGCACCCTAGAGGATGCACGCAGGCTGCGCGTTGCCCTTCATGGCAAACCGCAGGTCGCTATTCTGGGAGGTGGTTTCCTCGGCCTCGAAATCGCTCACGCCGCGATGTTCATGGGCGCATCAGTGACCGTGTTCGAACGGGCGACGTCCCTGCTCGATCGCTTCCTGCCCCCCGATGCGTCGATGTGGCTCGAATCCGGGCTGCGCGAAGCCGGCGCACGGTTGCTGTTCGGAGCCTCCCTTGGCGGCATCCACTCACTGCCCGGCGGTCGAATCCGCCTTGCCACGGATACGGGCGATCTGGACGTCGATGAGGTCGTCGTCGCCATCGGTCTCTCGCCCAACGACTCGCTGGCTCGCGATGCAGGGCTGGCGATTGCAGCGGGAGGTGGCGTTTTGGTCGACGCGCTGTGCCGCACCAGCGACGAGCGAGTCTTCGCATGCGGCGATTGCACCAGCCAGCAACGACCCGGACAGGCGGCGCCCATGCGACTGGAATCTTGGCAGAACGCCAACGATCAGGCACGCACTGCCGCAGCCGCCATGCTCGGCGTGCCCATCCCCGTGCCGGCAGTGCCCTGGTTCTGGACCGACCAGGGGAAACACAACATCCAGATGCTTGGATTGCCGGCACTGGATCTCGACTACCTGCGCCGAGGCGATCCGGGCTCAGGCAAGGCGTTATGGATCGGCCATCGCGGCGGCGTTCCGCTCCATGGCGTCGCCTTGAATGCGGGCGCCGATCTGCGCGCCATTCGTCCCCTCTTCGAAAAAAGGCTGCCCGTGCAGCTTGACGACTTCCTGCTGGACGCCACCAACCTGCGCGCCTGGGCCAGGCAGATCCAGGCCGGTGCCGCGGCCATCGTTTAACCACCTCTCAGAGCCAAGGAGCTTTCCATGTATCAATCGCAGGCGGTCATCGGCATCACCAATGCCAGAAAGAACCCGCCCCTGGAGCAGTGCGTCTGGCCCGCCGACGCGCTCAACAACATCCCCGACTGGGTGTACACCAGCCAGGCCATCTATGACCAGGAGATCGAGCGGATCTTCCGTGGAGACACCTGGAACTTCGTGGCCCTGGAAGCCGAAATTCCAAACCCTGGCGACTACAAGCGCGGCTATGTGGGCGCCACGGCGGTGGTGATCGTTCGCGCGGAAGACAACACGATCTCCGTCTTCGAGAACCGCTGCGCCCACCGCGGCGCCGAATTCTGCCGCTCCAGCCACGGGAACGCCAAGGAGTTCGTCTGCCCCTATCACCAGTGGTCTTACGACCTCAAAGGCAATCTGCAGGGCGTTCCATTCAAGCGCGGAATCAACAAGATCGGCGGCATGCCATCGGACTTCAAAAACGCGGAGCACGGGACTCGCCAGTTGCGCGTGGCCACGCGCAACGGCGTGGTGTTCGCCACCTACTCCGACAAGACCCCGCCGCTGGAGGAGTACATGACCAAAGAGATTGTCGAGGAGTTCGACGTTCCCTTCTCGGGCAAGAAGCTCCGGATCCTGGGTTATTGCCGCAACGAGCTTCCGTGCAACTGGAAGATGTACCACGAGAACCTCAAGGATCCGTATCACGCGACGTTGCTGCACTCGTTCCTCGTGGTGTTCGGCCTTCTCGTGCCGGGTATCAAGTCGATCGTGTTCGCAGACAAGGAACATGGACGCCACGGCTACATGGCATCGTCCAAGCCCGACCAGGTCTATGCCACCGTCGCCGCCGACGACAAGGCGGAGATGCGTTCGTTCAGCGACAACCTTCGGCTGCGCGACGAGCGGTTCTTGGACTATGTGCGCGAGTTCGACTCGCCCTGGTCCGCCAACATGATGACCATGTGGCCGAACCTGATTGTGCAGCGCCAGATGAACACGATGGGCGTGCGTCAGATCATCCCGAACGGTCCCAACAGCATGGTGATGCAGTGGACGATGTTCGGCTACGAAGACGACACGCCGGAGATGACCCGGCACCGCCTCCGCCAGGGCAACTTGATGGGTCCGTCGGGTTTCCTCGGCCTTGAGGACAACGAGGCGCTGAAGTTCGTGCAGGAAGGCATCCGCAATTCGTCCTCGGATAACAACGTGGTCAAGCTCGATGCTGGCCACCAGGGCACGGCACGCAACCTGATCTCGGAGTCGTGCATCCGCTCGCTCTACGAGTACTACCGAGGAGTCATGGACATCCGTGTCGCGGAGATGGCAGCATGAAGGAGCAACTCGCCTACACCCGCTCTGTGGTGTTGCCCCGTCGCGCCGCCGAACTGCGGGCGGAGATCGACTCCTTCCATGTCGAGTACTGTGCCGTCCTCGACGCCAACGACGTGGAGCGCTGGCCCGAGTTCTTCAGCAATGAAGCGAAATACCGGATCACCTCGCGTCAGAACGCGCTGCTGAACATGCCCGTTGGCCTCGTCTATTGCGAGGGCCGGGACATGATCACTGATCGCGCGCTCGCCGTGGCGCACTCGCAGATGTTTGCGCCTCGCCACATGCTGCATGTCCTGGGCATTACGCGGGTGCTGCAAGAGACGAGCGACACGATCAGCTCGCAGACACCCTTCATCCTGATGCAGACCCTCGTCGAGGGGCCTTCCACCGTGCATCTCGCCGGCATCTACCACGACCGTTTTGTGCGCGAAGGCGAACGACTGCTCATCGCCAGCCGCGAAGTGGTGCACGACACCGAGATTCTTGACACAGCCCTGGCCTACCCGGTCTGAACCCGATGAAGACAATGATGAATCGAACTCCCAAGATCGCGCTCGAAGAGCACTTCTCCGCCCCTGGCTTCGATGCGTACTCTGCCAAGTACACACGCGCATTGCCAGCCGACTTCGTGGCTCGGCTCGACGCTAGGCTGAGCGACTTCGACGACCAGCGCCTGGCCGAGATGGACGCCGGAAACATCGAGTTCGCCGTGCTGTCGCAGACGATGCCCGGCGTGCAGGCCGAGACGGATGTTGCTTCCGCCGTCCCGGCGCGCACGCGAGAACAACGAGTTCCTCGCCGAGCGCGTGGCGCGCCATCCGAAACGATTCGGCGCCTTTGCCCATGTGGCATTGCAGGACCCGCACGAGGCTGCGCGAGAGCTGGAGCGCACGGTCGTAGAGCACGGCTTCAAGGGTGCGTTGATCAACGGCCATACCCTGGGGCGCTACTACGAGGGCGGCGAATTCGATGTGTTTTGGGAGCGCGCACAGGCGCTTGGCGTGCCCATCTACCTGCATCCCAACGCGTTCAGCCAGCCACCGGCGCTGCTGGAAGGCATGCCGGTGCTCCAGGGAGCCGTCTGGGGATGGGGCGTGGAGACGGCAGGGCACGCCCTGCGCCTGCTGTTCGGCGGGGTGTTCGATCGTTACCCGCGACTGACCCTGTTGCTGGGCCACATGGGCGAGGCCCTGCCATATCAACGCCGGCGCATCGACAGCCGCTTCGCTGCCTATCCCTCGGGCATCAAGTTGGCACGCAAGCCCAGCGAGTACATCGGCAGCAACATCCTGATCACGACATCTGGCGTGTGCTCCGCGCCGGCACTGCTTGGCGCTATTGGCGAGCTCGGTGCGCAAGCCGTGCTCTTCTCCGTGGACTATCCCTACGAGTCCACCGCCGAGGCTTGCACCTTCATTGAAGGGGCGCCGCTCGATGAGCGAACTCGTGCGCTGGTCTGCTACGGCAATGCCCGCCGGCTCTTCAAGCTGGGCAGCCCGCAGGATCTGGCGCTCCTACAGATCTGACACTTTCAAACAAAGGACAAAAAATGCCAGTCAGCGACTATCAAATGGTCAAGGCCTGGGACCAGGTTCTGAAGCTCAGCAAGGTGGAGCGCGGACAGAAGGTCTCGATCCTGTGCGGTCCCCACACCCATCCGCAAACGCTTCAAACCGCCACCATTGCAGCTCAAGCCGCGGGCGCAGTCGTGACCAGGATCGAGCTGCAGCCTATCAACGCGGAGAAGGCCCCGAGCCGCGACCTCATGAACTACCTGGGGGAAACGCCGCTCACCAACAACCCCGTCGCTCTCGCGGCCATGAAGAACAGCGACATCGTCCTGGACTTGATGCTGCTGCTGTTCTCGCCAGAGCAGATGGAGATCCTCGAATCGGGAACGAAGATCCTTCTTGCCGTCGAGCCGCCCGAGGTGCTGGTTCGGGCGGTGCCAACCGAGGCCGACCGCGAACGCGTGCTCGCCGCGTCGAAGCTGCTCAAGGCCGCTAAAAAGATGCACGTGACCTCGCCGGCCGGCACGGACGTGACTTTCAAGCTCGGCGACTTCCCGACCATCTCCGAATACGGTTTCTGCGAAGAGCCCGGGCGCTGGGACCACTGGCCGAGCGGTTTCCTCTTCACTTTCGCCAACGAAGGCGGCAGCGACGGCACCATCGTGATCGACCGCGGTGACATCTTGCTACCGCAGAAGAACTACGTCTCCGACAAGATCACGATGCGTCTGCGCGAAGGCTTCGTGCGCAGCATCGAAGGTGACATCGATGCTGCCTTGCTGCGCGAGTTCATGGAGGCCTACAAGGACCCCGAGGCCTACGCCATCGCGCACATCGGATGGGGGATGCAGCCGCGCTGCTTCTGGCACACGCTGTCCCTGGTGGACCGCGAGGCAACTTCCGGGCAGGACGCGCGTGCGTTCGAAGGCAATTTCCTGTTCTCGCTGGGCCCGAACAACGAAGCCGGGGGAACTCGCACCACGCCTTGCCACCTTGACATCCCATTGCGCAACTGCACGGTGGAGCTCGACGACGTCGTCGTGGTTCGCAACGGCAAGGTCATCGACGAGGCTTTCCAATGAGCACCGCTCCGGACATCTACAAGCAGCAGGGCTTCGGCCATGTCCTCACGCCGAAGGCGCCGTATGGCGTGCTGATCATCGACTTCGTCAACGGATTCGCCGACCCGCTCACGTTCGGCGGCGGCAACATCGAGCCAGCCATCGAATGCACGCGGGGCCTGCTGGATGTGGCACGCGCGCGTCGATGGCCGATCGCCCACACGCGCGTCGTGTACCAGGACGATGGAGCCGACGCCAACATCTTCGCGCTCAAGGTGCCGCCCATCCTCGCCCTGCGGGAGGACGCGCCGCAAAGCCAGATCGTTCCGCAACTGCAGCCCTGCAACGGTGAACTCGTGCTGCGCAAGATCCACCCGTCGGCGTTCTTCGGGACTTCACTGGCTTCCTGGTTTTCCCAGCGCGGGGTGCAGACTTTGCTGATCGCGGGATGCACAACCAGCGGGTGTGTCCGTGCCAGCGTGGTCGATGCCATGTGCCACGGTTTTCGTCCTCTCGTCGTCACAGATTGCGTGGGCGACCGGTCACTGCGGGCGCACGAAGCCAATCTGTTCGACATGCAACAGAAGTACGCGACGTTGATGTCCCGCGACGACGCCCTGCAGGCGACTGCAGCAGCGCAGTCGCACGCCGAGCCGCCCTGAAGCCGGCCCGCGCCCCACGATTCCCGTCCCCACCTCTTGTCAATACCCGGGCGCATGGCTCGCCAGCGACCCGCACCACCCTGGAGAAGAACATGACCCTCAAACTCATGGCCGCGATGGCGGTCTCACTCGCGACGTTCGCCTTCCAAAGCCGCGCCGATGTCATCAAGGTGGGTGTGATCGCCCCCATGTCCGGACCGTTCTCAGCGGTCGGGCAGACCTGGGAGGGCGCCACCAAGGCCTACCAAAAGCTCAACGGCACCACTGCGGGCGGACACACGATCGAGGTGATCTACCGCGACCTGCCGGAGATCAATCCCGCGCAGGCCAAGGCACTGGCGCAGGAACTCATCATCAAGGAAGGCGCGCAGTACATCGCGGGCTTGTATTTCACGCCCGATACGCTGGCTGTCGCCGCGCTTGCGCAGGAGGCGAAGGTGCCCGTCGTGATCTTCAATGCGTCGACCTCGTCGCTTCTTGAAAAGTCCGACTACCCTCTTGCGGACCTCGTACACGCTGCCGCAGATGGCCGTGCCGGTGGCCAAGTACGCGCTCGAGAAGAACGTCAAGAACGTCGTATCCCTGGTCAGCGACTTCGGTCCCGGCCTCGACGCCGAGAAAGCCTTTAACACCGCTTTCGTTGCCGGCGGGGGCAAGGTGCTTGAAGCAATCCGTGCGCCGCTGAAGACGACGGACTTCGGCCCCCTGATGCAGCGCGTGAAAGCACTCAAGCCGGACGCGCTCTATGTCTTCGGTCCGGGCGGGCCGGCCACCTATGCGATGGTCAAGGCCTACAACGAAGCGGGGTTGAGAGCTGCGGGCGTGCGCTTCCTGGGGCACGGGCGAGACGGATGAGGACCAGCTGCGCGCGATCGGCCCCGAGCTGCTGGGAATCGAAACCGGTATGTTCTATTCGGCGACGCACAACTCGCCGCTGAACAAGGCCGCCGTCAATGCCCTGGCTGAGGTTACGCCCAAGGCCATTCCGACCGTCCAGCTCGCGAACGCGTTCGACGGCCTGCATGTGATCTATCACATGGTCAAGGCGACGGACGGCAAGCGCGACGGGCCCAAGGCCATGGCCGCCGCCAAGGGATTTTCCTGGGAAAGCCCGCGTGGCCCGGTGAAGATCGATCCGGCCTCCCGCGAGTTTGTGCAGAACGTCTACATGCGAGTGGTGGAAAAGGATGCGGCCGGACGCTTCGTCAATCGTGAGTTCCGCACGTTCGAGATGCAGCCCGACTACGGCCGCATCCAGAATGCGACCAAGTAGTGCGGAGGCTGCAGCATGTCCGTTGCGCTTCTTAGCAGCATCCTGGTCGACGGGATCACGTACGCCATGATCCTGTTCATGATCACGGTGGGCCTGTCGATGACCATGGGTCTGATGCGGGTGGTGAATCTGGCTCATGGCGCCTTCGCGATGCTCGGCGGTTTTCTGGCGGCCAGCATTCCTCAACGCCTGGGTGTGCCGATCGGGCTGGGTTTCGTACTGGCGATCGCGATCGTGGCGCTCGTGGCGGTGCTTTTCGAGCGCATCCTGTTGCGCCGCTTCTACCGGCGCGACGATCTCGACCAGATGCTGGTGACCATCGGCCTGATGTTCGTCGCGACGGCTGCGGTCAACCTGATGTTCGGATCGTCGGTGACATCCGTCGCGCTTCCTGAGGCATTCGGCGGGTCGGTGGACCTGGGGTTCCGCTCCATTCCCCGTCATCGGCTCATCGTCGTTGCCTGCGGGCTTGCGGTCGTCGGCGTCCTGTGGTTGAGCGTGGACCGGTCATCCTTTGGCATCCGGGTGCGCGCTGCGGTCGACAACGCGCCGATTGCCCGGGCCATCGGTATCGACACGACCAGGATCTATGCGGCGACTTTCGCGATCGGTGCCGCGCTCGCGGCTCTGGGCGGCATCGCCGGAGCAGAGATGCTGCCAATGGAGCCAACTTACGCCTCCAAATATCTCGTGATCCTTCTGGCGGTTGTCGCCGTGGGAGGCAACGGAAATCTGTTCGGCTCTTTCTTCGCAGCGTTGCTGCTCGGCATCGTGGAGACTTCGATGAAATACATGGTTCCGCAGCTTGCATCGGCTGCCTTTTTCCTGACGATGATTATCGTCTTGCTGGTTCGCCCACAGGGGCTGTTCGGGAGGCAAGCATGAGCGCAGTGATTCCGCCCATGGCGATGGCGACGCCAGCGCGCGTACGCCCGTGGAAGCAATTGCGCGCCGAGATCGTCCTGACGCTCGCGGGGTTGCTGGCTTTCGTAGTGTTCCCGCAGGACCTTGGACTGCTGACTAACATGGCGACGATGTCGATCTTTGCGCTGTCGCTGAGCCTCGTGCTCGGACAGGCGGGCATCGCGACCCTGGGCCAGGCCGCGTTGTACGGCGCAGGTGCGTACGTCGCGGGCTGGACCGCGTTGTATCTGACGTCCGATCCCATCATCGGGCTGCTGCTCGGCGGGCTGGGCGGAGGGCTGATAGCGCTGCTGAGCGGTGCAGTCATGCTGCGCTCGACCAAGCTCACGCTCGTCATGCTCACCATCGCGGTGGCGCAGTTGCTGCTCGAGCTCGCCAATTGGGCCAGATGGCTTACAGGTGGCGACGACGGACTTGCCGGCTTCGAGGTCGCTCCGCTGTTCGGTATTTGGGAGTTCAACTTCATGGGTCACACCGGCTATTTCTACGCGCTGGGCGCGCTGGTGTTGATGTTTTTCCTCGTGCGCAACCTGGTTGAATCACCTTTTGGCTTGACGGCCAGAGCCATACGACAGGACCCGGGACGCGTCCAGGCGTTGGGCGGGCGCGTGTATCTGCACCTGCTGGCCGTCTACACCGTCGGCGGCGTCGTGGCGGGGCTGGCAGGAGCCCTGACGGCACAGACCAGCAAGGTGGCGAATCTCTTCATGCTGGACTTCACGACGTCCGCGGGTGTGGTGGTCATGATCGTCCTCGGCGGCACGCGCCGCCTGGCGGGTGCGGTGCTCGGCACCGTTCGTACATGACGATCCATCACATCGCGTCAACCTTGAATCCGTATCACTGGCTGTTCGTCATCGGGTCGATGCTGATTGTCGTGCTCATTGTCCTGCCGGAAGGCCTCATCGGACTTCTGGACCGGGCCGTAGCGTACGCCAAGCGGTTGGGCGGCAGCGGAGGAACGCGATGACCCATCGGCTGAAAACCCAGAACCTTTGCCATTCCTTTGGGGGTCTGGCCGTCACGCAGAACGTCACGCTCTCGCTGCCGCAGGGTGCGCGCACGGCGCTGATCGGTCCGATGGGGCCGGCAAGACGACGCTGGTCAACCTGCTGAGTGGGGCGATGCGCCCGCAGTCTGGGGACATCCAACTGGACGGCCGCTCGATCGTCCAGCTACCGCAATACGCGCGCGTGCGCAGCGGCATCGTTCGCACGTTCCAGATCAGCCGACTGTTCAAGGACCTTACCGTGGCGGAGAACGTCCGGGTGCGCAGTGCTGCAGCGGCTGCGGGCCTCGATGCAGTGGTGGCCCTCACCGGCGCGTTCCGCGCGCGTTCGCGACGAGGTCCACGAGACGCTCGGCATGCTCGGCCTGCATCCCTACGCGAACCGGGTCGTAGGACACCTCGCGCTCGGCGAACAGCGGCTTGCTGAAATCGCGCTGGCGCTCGCAATGAAGCCGCAGGTTCTGCTGCTGGACGAGCCCGGCGCGGGTGTGCCGCAAGGAGAAGGCGGTCGCATCATGGACGCCATCGAGAGCCTGCCGAAGGAACTGTCGGTGCTGCTCATCGAACACGACATGGACCTGGTGTTCCGTTTCGCCTCGCACATCATCGTGCTCGTTGCCGGTGCGGTGATGGTCGAAGGCACGCCGGAAGAAGTCGCCGCCAACGAACAAGTCAAGCAAATCTATTTCGGACGAGACGGACATGCCCAAGCAACCCATTGAACTCCGGTTCGACGATGTCACGACCGGCTACGGCGTTGTGCCGGTCGTCGAGCATCTCAGCTTCAGCGTGCGCGAAGGGGAACGGCTGGGCCTCATCGGGCGAAACGGCGCCGGCAAGACCACCACCCTGGCAACCGCGATCGGCTTGGCCGACCTGATGCAGGGCCGGATCCACTTCGGCGGCAACGACATCGGCAGCGCTACGACGCATGCGCGCGCACGGGCTGGGCTCGGCTACGTGCCGCAGAGCCGCGACATCTTTCCTTCGCTGACGGTGGAGGAGAACCTGCTGTCGGGCCTGCAGGGGCGGTCGGCCGGCGTGGCTCTGCCACCGATCTACGCCCTGTTTCCGCGACTCAAGGAGCGCCGGCGCAACGGTGGCACGCAACTATCAGGCGGTGAACAGCAGATGCTGTCCGTGGCGCGGGCACTTGTTGGCCAGCCGCGCATCCTTCTGCTCGACGAGCCGCTGGAGGGCCTTGCTCCCATGGTGCGCGAGGAACTGATGGATGCCATCGTCCGGATGAGCGACCGGCTCGGAGTTGGCTGCGTGCTTGTGGAGCAGCACGTCGACGTCGTTCTCGACTTCTCCACGAACGTCATCGTGCTGGAGCGGGGCGTTGCCGCTTATTCCGGCTCCGCAGCGGCGCTGCGCGAAGAAGAGGATCTTTTGAACCGCACCATCGGTATCCAGAAGTGCTGAAGCCAATCCCTGCGAGTGCGGTGGCAGGCAGCTGCCACCTCGGCGCACATTGAGTGCGCCGGCAGTCTCATCCTGTCATGCAGAACCTTCGCGCACTCCTGAGCCCCCTGCGGGCGTTCGATGCGGTGTATCGGGCCAAAGGCGTGTCGCGAGCCGCGCAGTTGCTCCACGTCACGCCAGGAGCCGTTAGCCAGCAGATCAAGCAGCTTGAAACGGGGCTCGGCGTGCAACTTTTCCAGAAGGCCGGTCGCGAGATCGAGCTCACCGCGGTGGGCGAACGACTCGCCACCCGCGTCTGTGACGCGTTCGATCGGCTGCACGAAGCGTTGGGCGACCTGGCGGACAGCCAGCGGGAGCAGCGGCTGCGTCTCAAGGTGCCTCCGAGCATCGCCATTCGCTGGCTGGTTCCCCGCCTGCACGGCTTCCATGCGCTTCACCCCGACATCGCGCTGGAGATCGCAACGATTGCACTTGCGGATGATGTCCGGCTTGAAGGCGCGGACTGCGCGATTCGGCACGGGATGGGCGAGTGGGCCGATGTCGAGCTGGACCACCTTTTCGACGATGAGTTCGTCCCGGTCTGCACACCCGTCCTGGCGGAACAGTTCCAGGAGCCTAGCGATCTGCTGCGAGCCGACCTGCTGCACTCCATGCTGCGCCCTCAAGCCTGGCCGCTGTGGCTCGGTTCGGCCGGCCTGCTGAACACTCCAAGTCTGCCGGGCATCGCGTTGGCGAATGCCGCGTTGTGCTATCAGGCTGCAGCGGACGGCCTGGGCGTGGCGATGGCGCAGCGGGCCTACGTGCAAGACGACCTGCGCACCGGGCGCCTCGTGGTTGCGGTGGACCATGTCGCGAAGACAGAGCTCGGCTACTACCTGGTCTGCGACCCGTTGAAAGCGGCCACGGCGCCGGTTCGGCTCTTTCGGGACTGGATCCGCTCGGTGCGCTAGGCGCGCCGCGAGCAGCGCGCCATCGCCTAGTCGGCTTTGAATCCCGAGGCCTTGACGATCGGTTCCCAGAACCCGCGCATTTCGGCGAACCGGGCGCGCGCTTCGTCAGGCGAGCTTTCCGTGTTCATGAAGCCGAGCTTGCGAACCCTGCTCGAGAACTGTTCGGTGGCAGCCGCCGTGCGCACGGCGGCGCTCCACTCGGAGACCACCCCGGTGGGCGTGCCAGGTGCCAAGCATATGGCAAGCACCCCGACCGCGGTGAGTTCCTTGCGGCCGAGTTCGCCGAAGGTCGGCACGTTCGGCAGTAGCGGCGAGCGCTCTGCGGAGGTGACAGCCAGCACGCGCAGCTTGCCAGCGTTGTGGTGCTGCGCAAAGTCTCCGACCGTGGACGTGCCCGCCGCGACATTGGCGCCAGTCAGGTTCACGATCATGGGCGCCGCACCCGGGAAAAGGGATGTCCTGCAGCGGTGTCCCGATGATCCTGGCGATCTGAAGTCCCAGGAAATGCGTCGGGCCGCCCGATGCGGCGTGGCCGAAGTTGGCTTTGTCCGGATGCGCACGTACCCATGGGGCATATTCGCCGAAGGTCTTGATGGGCGAGGAGGAGGGCACGGCCAGCGCCATTGGGAACTCGACCACCGTCGATACCGGCAGGATCGTCTCTGCGGGTTGTAGTTGATCTTGTTGAAGACGAAGGGGTAGATCGATGTGAAGAAGTCGGGGCACAGCATCGCCACGCTCCCGTCGGCAGGGGCGGCCCGCATCGCATCGATCGCGATCTTCCCGCCCGCGCCAGGCTTGTTTTCCACCACCACGGTGCGACCAAGCGGGCCATGCAATTGATCTGCAAGCGCGCGCGTCACCACGTCGAGCGTGCCGCCGGGCGAGAAGCCAACCAGGATCCTGGCGGGTGGACGGTCGGCTTGCTGCCCGAGGGCCGGTGATGCGCCGACGAACGCGGCAACGATAAGTGCGAGGTTGTTGAGCCAGGCGGTACGCGGTGTCTTCAAGAGCTGCTCCAGAAGAACGCTCACATCGGTTGTTCGAGTGTCGAATCGCGCGTGCGAGCAAATGGAAGGCTTGCCCAGAGGCGCATTCGTCTTCCGGGCAAGGAGTTTCAACGGCCGCGAAAAACGGGGTGGCGCTTCTCGGCGAAGGCGCGACGCCCTTCCAGCCGATCCTCGCTATCCCTGAGCAGCCCGAAGGCCTGGCGCTCCAGGGCCAGCCCGCCTGCCAGCGGCAGCTCGCGTCCATTCATCGCGAGGCGCTTTGCAGCGGTCATCGCGAGCGGGGCATTGGCTGCCATCGCGCCTGCGAGCTGCATGGCTGATTGCTGCAATTCGGAAAAGGGCACCACCTTGCTGACCAACCCGATGCGCAGCGCTTCCGCGGCGTCGATGCGTTCTCCGGTGAGCAGCATCCACATCGCGTCCGACTGGCTGATTGCGCGGATAAGACGCTGCGTGCCGCCGGCGCCTGGGATGCTGCCGACCCGCACTTCCGGCAAGCCGAACTGGGCGTTATCAGAGCAGATGCGTATGTCCGCCAGCAAGGCCAGCTCCAGCCCGCCGCCCAGAGCGTAGCCATTGATGGCGGCGATGACGGGCTTGTCTGTCTGCAGCGTGCCGAAGTTGAAATGCCCAGTGCCGCAGCGAAAGACCTGCCGTGCTGCGCTGTCGGCGGGCGGCATGGTCTTCTTGAGGTCCGCGCCTGTGCAGAAGGCGCGCTCGCCCGCACCCGTGAGGACCAGCACGCGGATGTCCTCGTTGTTCGACACCTCGTCCCAGATCTCGAGCAATTGCTCGTTTGATTCCGGGTCGATGGAGTTCATGGCTTCGGGCCGATTCAGGGTGACGACGGCGACGCCGTTCTGGACGGTCTTCACGATGGGCATAGCTGTGCTCAATTCTGGGAAGGGCTGAGGGGGATCACCGCATCGACGGTTGCGGCTGGCATGCCGAGTTCGGCCAGCACCTCACGGGTGTGCTGGCCCAGGGTGGGGGCTGGACGTCTCGCCCGGGGCCGCTCGCCGACGGCGCTGATGACGCTGCGAGGCAGCGTCATCAGCCCGGCGGTCGGGTGCTCCAGCTGCTCGGCGAGGGCCGCTTCGAGGAAAGGCGCTGACTGCGCCACCTCCGCGTAGTTGTTGATGGGGCCGCAGATGATGTCGACGGCTGCGAACCTCTCCAGCCAGAAGGCGCGGGGCTGCGCGAGCATGCGCCCTTCGAGCAGGCGCAGCAGTGTCTCGCGATGCTGGAGTCGGCTCTTGTTGTCAGCGAACCGTGGATCGCAGGCCAGTTCCGGTGCCCCGATGGCTGAACACAAAGCCTGCCACCGTGCGGGGTGATAGGCGGCCACCATGATCCATCCGTCAGCGCAGCGCAGGGCCTCATTCGGAGTCGAATATGGCGCTGCATGCCCTTGCGGTCCGGGCACAACGCCGTCCGCGAAGTAGGACGCGAGACTCACGTGCTGAAGCGCGATGGCGCTGGCGAACATGCTGGCTTCGACGTGCTGCCCGTGTCCTGTGCGTTGGCGGTCCGCGAGGGCGGCTAGGACTGCGATGGCCGCCAGCGACCCTGTGACCAAGTCGACCACCGGCACCGGCACCTTGCACGGCTCCCCATCGCGTGCGCCGGTGACGCTCATCAGGCCGCTCACGGCCTGAAGCACACCGTCGACCCGGGAAGATCCTTGCTGTCGCCGTGCTGGCCATACGCTGAGACCGAGCAGTAGATGAGGCGCGGGTTGTCCGCCGACACCGCAGCATAGTCCAGCCCCAAGCGCGCCATGACGCCCGGGCGAAAGCTCTCCACCAGCACATCCGCCTGCGCGACCAGCGCCTGCGCCGCCTGCAAGTGCGTTGGGTGTTTGAGATCGAGCACCACACTGCGCTTGTTGCGATTGAGCGCCATGAAGGCAACTCCCTCGCCGTGGACCCAGGGCGAAAGGGCTCGCGAAAGATCGCCGACGGGCGCCTCGATCTTTACGACGTCGGCGCCCAGGTCCGCCATGCACAGCGTGCAGGTCGGACCAGCCATCACCTGCGTGAAGTCGATCACTTTCAAACCGCTCAATGCATTGGCAAGCATGCGACCTTCCGTTTTGTCGGATTGCTCATGTCGTGATGTCGACGTGCTATACGGAGGGACTGCCGAGGCTGCGCCCGCCGCAGACGTACAGGAGCTGGCCGGTGACGTAGCTCGAGCCGGGTTCCGCGAAGAACCGGACGGCGCGGCCGATGTCCTCGGGCTGGCCAATGCGTTCCATCGGTACGGTCTTGTGAAGGCTCTGTCGGACTTCCTCGGTCAGCGTTTCGAACAGCGGCGTCTCCACGATGCCGGGAGCGATGGCGTTCACGGTGATGCCCTTGCGCGCATATTCGAGCGCTAGCGAGCGTGTCAGGCTTACCACCGCTCCCTTGGAGGCGGAGTAGGCCACCTGGCCGCGGTTGCCCAGCCATGCGCGCGAGCCGATGTTGATGATGCGGCCGAACCGGTTCTCTGCCATTTGCGCCAGTACTGCCTTGGAGCAGATGAACTGCGAATGAAGGTTGACCTCGATCACGCGGGTCCAGAATGCGAGATCCATCTTGGAGACGAGCTTGTCGCCACCGATGCCTGCGTTGTTGACCAAGATGTCGATGCGGCCATGAGACGCGAGAAGCCGGGCCACGGCCGCCTCCACCTGCTCCACCGAGCTGACGTCGACCTTGAAGGTCCGCACATTGAAGCCCTCGCCCGAAAGGGCAAGCTCTGCTCCCTCCAGCGCTTTCTCATCAAAGTCCCAGAGCGCGATGCGGCATCCGGCCTGTGCGAGCTCGCGGGCGATGCCGAGGCCGATGCCCTGGCGCCACCGGTCACGACGGCAACGAGGCCGTGTAGCGATGCAGGCGCACTTGTGCTTGTAAGGTTCATGGTACTTGCGATCAAAGCGAAAGAATGTTGATGGAGCAGGCGGCGTGGTCCACGCCCCAGATGCCTCCGCCTGTCACCTGCGTGAGGCCGATGCGTGCTGCGTGGACCTGCCTTGCGCCGGCACGGCCTTGCAGTTGCTCGCGAGACTTCGACGACCTGTGCGACACCTGTCGCTCCGGGGCGGATGCCCCTTGGCGATCAGTCCGCCGCTGGGGTTGACCGGCACGCGTCCGCCAAGCGTGGTTGCACCGCTCTGCAGGAGGATCGCCGCATCGCCTCGGCTGCAAAGTCCGAGGGCCTCGTAGTAGAGCAGTTCGGAGATGGTGAACGCGTCGTGCACCTCCAGCAGACTGAGATCCTGCGGTCCGATGCCGGCTTGTTCATAGGCTAGCCTGGCGGCACGCGCGGTGATCTCGGCCTCAGTCATGTCGACAGGTGAGGTTTCGAACAAGCCAGACTGCACCACCGACGCCAGCACTCGGACGGGCGTTGCGACGCCCTTGGAAGGCTTGGTGCTGAGCACCAGCGCCGCCGCCCCATCGACCACCGCGGGGCAGCACTGGAGCAGAGTGAGCGGCTCGGCCACCGGGCGGGACGCCAAGATCTCCTCGCGGCTCGCCAGCTTGGCGAACGTGGCGATGGGATTCAGGACACCGTGCTTTCGATTCTTGACGGAGATGTCCGCCAGCGTCTCAAGCGTAAGGCCGTGATCGTGCATGTATCGCCTTGCGCGCATGGCGTACAGGGCCGGCATGATCATTCCGCGCCGGTTGTTCCAGTCCTTCTGGCTGAGCGGCAGCGGCCCGCCACCGAGGCTGCTCAGGTGATCCATGCCGAACACCACCACGGTGTCGTACTGGCCGACCTTGAGCGCCTGCAGCGCGAGATTCAACGCAGTGGCGCCGCTGGAGCAAGCGTTGTCCACGTTGTAGACAGCACCGCCGTTGACGTGCAGCTCGCGCAATGTACGCTGGCCGGGCAGCATGGCTCCGAGCGCGTTGCCGCAGTAGAACGCCTGCACCTCCGAAAGCTGCGTGCCGGCATCGGCCAGGGCATCGAGAATTGCTGCCTGGGCCATGGCCTCTTCGGTCAATTCAGGAAAGCGCCCGAAGTCCGTGATACCGACCCCGGTGATCAGTGGTTGCTTCATCTCGCATTACTCCTGGAAGGCATAGTCGGGGGTGCCGTCCGGCAACGTGAAGGGCACCACCCGCAGGCGGCTGGCGATGGCGGGCGGCTGGTTGCCGAACAGCAGTCGCCCGAACGCACGAACGCCGGGCGCGAAGTCGACCATGGCCAGGCCATAGGGCTGCTTCTCCTTGCCGGGGTGGACGATCGTGAAGCTGTAGAGGGAGCCCGTGGGGCCGAGTTCGACCTCTTCGACCTTCTGGTCGTCGTGAACGAATTCGATCGGCGGGAACTGGGGTGGCTGGCTCGCCATGCGTGTGGCGACAAGCACCATGCCGCCGGGGGTGTCACGGAAAGGGGATTCCGTTCGCTTGATGATCTTCAAAAAGTGTCTCCTGTTCGTGTGGAACTGGCCACAGCGACAGGAAGTATTGAGACGAAAGCCGTCGTGGTCATTGGATTTCTGCTCGGCATTCTTTAGCGGCGCTAAAGCATTCGAAGCAATCAGACTGGCTAAACAATGGCCAGCCAAACTGAAAGGACAGCGGGCCGAATGCAACTGCATACTGGGCCGATGAAAGAACAAATCAACGTACCGGTCACCTTGATGCGCGGTGGCACGAGCAAGGCTGTTTTTCTCTCGCAGCAAGATGTGCCCGCCGATGAGGATGCGCGCCTTCGATTCCTGCTGGCTTTGTTCGGCAGCCCGGACGTGCGTCAGATCGATGGGCTCGGCGGCGCCGACATCTTGACGAGCAAGTGCGCCATCATCGGGCCGCCGTCGCGACCCGATGCAGACATCGACTACACCTTCGTGCAGATCGGCATCGACCAGCCAACCGTCAGTTTCGAGATTGTCTGCGGCAACATTTCATCGGCCACAGGGGTCTATGCGCTGCAGGAGCAGCTGGTTCCTGTGCAAGAACCCGTCACCACCGTTCGGGTGCACAACACGAACACCGGAAAGATCCTTCGGATGTCCGTGCAATGCGCCGACGGCGAGCCGCGTGTGGAGGGCGATAGCGAAGTGGATGGTGTGCCGGGAACCGGCGCAGAGGTGGCACTGGATTTCTCCGATACCAGCGGCTCCACGACCGGAAAGCTCCTGCCCACGGGGCAGGCGCGCGATTGGGTACATGTATCGAGGCTCGGCCGCGAAATACCTGTGTCGGTGGTCGATGTAGGCACGGCATGTGTGTTCATTCGCGCGGCGGACTTGGGAATCAGTGGCACGGAACTGCCGGGGCAGCTCGGTTCCGAGATCTACGAGATGGCCGAGGAGGTGAGGCGCTGGGTCGTCGAACGTTGCAATCTTCCGTCGTCGGGGATCCTCACGCCATACCAGATCTTGATTAGCGAAGCGCAGGATTACCGGACCATTGCCGGAAACCGCGTCGTGCAGGCAGCAGAGATCGACTTCGTCGCGCGCATGGTGCTCAATGGTGGTGCCATGCACAAGGCATTCCCCGGCGGCGGCTCGGTCTGCCTCTCTGTTGCGGCACAGATCGCGGGAACAATTCCAGCCGAAGCGCGCGGCACGCATGCCGGCCCGACGCGCATTCGCATTGGCCATCCGAGCGGGGTGCTTAAAATCTTCGCGAATGTCGAGCATGCGGGCGAGGACAAATGGTCGGTGCGCGAAGTGCACTTCACGCGCACGGCGCGCCGCCTGTTCGACGGAATCGCCTATGTGCGGCGATCGCGCCTCGAGGCGCCCGCCGAGCAAAGCACGTCCATAGGCACCGGTGCGGTAGCGACATTGCCATGAGCGTCCAGAATCTTTTCTCGCTGCAGGGCCGTACGGCGCTGATTACTGGCGGCTCACGAGGCATAGGCCGCATGATCGCTGAGGGGTTTCTTGCACATGGCGCACGCGTCTACATCAGTGCGCGAAAGGCCGAAGCCTGCGACCTGGCCGCGCGAGAACTCTCGAGCACGGGCCACTGCATTTCGCTGCCGCACGACGTGTCCACGGTGGGGGGCTGCCAGGCCATGGCCGATGCCTATGCCCGTCATGAATCGACGTTGGACATCCTGGTCAACAACGCCGGCGCAGCATGGGGTGAAGACTTCGATGCTTTTCCGGAGAGCGGCTGGGACAAAGTGGTCGACCTGAACCTGAAATCGCCTTTCTTCCTGACGAAGGCGCTCATCGCACCGCTGCGCGCCGCGGCAAAAGCGCGGGTTGGGAAGATCATTCACATCGCTTCTACCGACGGCATCGGGCTCAACCCGCAGGAAAACTACTCTTACGTCGCGAGCAAGGCAGGATTGATTCACCTGACGCGGCGCATGGCGATGCGCTTGGCGCAGGACAACATCGCAGTCAGCGCCATTGCGCCCGGGGCGTTTCCTTCCGAGATGAACCGCAATGCGCGCGACCATGGGGAGGCACTGTCGGGGCACATTCCCGCCCGGCGCATCGGCACGCCGGACGACATTGCCGGCGCAGCCATCTTCCTGGCCTCGCGTGCAGGAGACTACGTGATGGGTGCCACCCTGGTGGTGGATGGTGGCGTGACCCAAGCGCGCCCCTACCGGTGAAGACGGTGGATTCAACCGTTCAATGCTCTAAGCTATGAACTGCGTAGGCAGAGGGAATGTTGTAGATGAAGTTCCGGGTACGAACCTGCTGCTGGAACAGCCAGGTGGCATTGATGCCGAAGTGCCGGAAAACTGGCTGAACCCTTCATCAGATCGCTCACCTGTTTGATGGGTCGCAGGGGGCCGTGCGACAGATCCTCGCTCAGACCGGTGGAGCTCGCCTGCTCGAGCGACATTGCTCCAAGCCGGCTCTGACGCTTTGCTGAGAGAGAATTTGGCTGAGAACCGTGCCTTGCCGTGTGTCGTTCACACTGGCGTCGGCATGCGAGCGGTCACCCGTAGCGAGTAACCGAAAAGTCGTCGACAAAACTTTGTTTTCGCATGCAAAGCGGACGCCGAAGCTGCGGCTGTCAAGCTGGCGTGTAGATGACCAGCTTCAGCGCCGGATTGTCGTTTGCCTGGAAGCTGGCGTGATCGAAGCGCATCAAGCCGTTGGTCGGGTGGTGCAACGTCTTGCGTCCGGACAAAGGTGCGCGAATGTCGTGGTCTGGCCACCAAACGACGAATTCCGAACTCGATTCGTGCAGCCGCTCGACCAGCTCGGCAAAGGCCGGATCCCCGGCCCAAAGGTCGTGCACGGCACGAAACTGCGCCAACATGGCACGTGCGACGGTCGGCCAGCCGTCGCCGAAGAGGGCACGCGCCCGCGGATCGGCGAAGACGAACACAAGGATGTTCCGCTCGACCTTCGGCAGGGCGTTGAAGTCGCAGAACAGCTCGATCGTCGCGTCGTTCCATGCGAGAAGATCCCAGCGCTGGCCGGTGACATACGCCGGATGGGGCAGGCCGGCGACGATCTTGCGAATCGTCTGCGGCACCGTTTCGCGCACGAACGTCTTTGCTGGCGCGTGGCCGGCAAGTTGTCGAAGGTGGGCATGCTCCTGCGCATCAAGGCGCAGTGCGTGGGCCAACGCGTCGATGGTGCTGCTCGATGGGCTCACCATGCGACCTTGCTCGAGTCGAACATACCAATCCGTCGAAATGCCGGCGCGCTCGGCCACTTCTTCGCGACGCAAGCCGGGTGTGCGACGACGTGGACCGCTGGGCAGACCGACAGCTTCGGGCCGCATTCGGGCTCTGCGCGAATAAAGGAAGTCGCCTAGCGCTGCTTGGGAGGTCATGGGAATCGGTCCGAGGATTGCTCGATCCCAGGATAGTGCCATGTCTGGATGGCCCGGAACGAGTTGGAGAGACTGCAGGCTCATCATTGGAGATCGACCTATGCAAGCAGTTGTTTTCGAGCGCATCGGTGCGCCACTCGTGGTCCGCGATGTCCCCCCGCCGGTCTTGGGCAGCGGCGAAGTGATCGTGGATGTTACGGCGTCCCGGGTGCTGTCATACGCAGGCGAGGTGTTCGGCGGGCAACGTACTTACCCGTTTGATTTGCCTGCCGTGCCCGGCCCGGGCCCTATCGGCCGGGTGAGGGCAACTGGCAACGATGCCACGAAGCTCAAACCTGGTGATTGGGTCTACTGCGATCCGACGATCCGAGCGAGGGACGATGCCTTAACACCGGACATCATGTTGCAGGGATTGATCGCGCCAGGGGCGGGCCCTCAGCGGCTTCGCGCGTGGGTCGGTGATGGTGGATGGGCCGAGCAGATCCTCGTGCCCACCGAGAACGTGACGCCGCTTGGGGAGATCGGGACGAAAGAGGCGCTGCAGTGGTGTGCCTTGGGCACACTGTTGGTGCCCTTCGGGGGGCTGCTGGCCGCCGAATTACAAGCAGGCGAGACTTTGCTGCTTCACGGGGCAACCGGCAGTTTCGGCAGCGCAGGTGTTGCCGTCGCATTGGCCCTGGGGGCCGGGTGCGTCGTCGCGCCGGGGCGCAACCGAGCGATGCTCGACGAGCTCGTGCGCCGCTTCGGCGACCGCGTCCGCACGGTCGTGCTGTCAGGCGATGCAGCAGTCGATCTTGTCGCGATGCGGGCAGCAGCGCTGGGGCCGATCGACTGCGTGCTCGATCTCATGCCGCCCTCGGTGCCGGCCTCGGCGGTGCGCGCCGCCGCCATGACCGTGCGCCCGGGTGGGCGAGTGATTCTGATGGGCGGCGTTGGCATGGAGGGCGGGGACGAGTTCTCGTTGCCCTACCCTTGGCTCATGCGCAACGACGTCACCGTGCGGGGCAAGTGGATGTATCCGCGCTGGGCTCCGGGGCGATTGGTGGCATTGATCCGGGCCGGTCTCCTCGACCTGGCGCAATTCACACCGACTGTTTTTCCCCTGGAGCGCGTAGCAGAAGCGGTAGCTCATGCAGCGGCGAACTCGGGGGCGTTTCAGATGACGGTACTTTGCCCGTCTGTGCGAACACAGCCAGCCATTGAGATATGAGGGTTGCGACGCCCAGCGCCAGAACCTAGCGAAATCGTCGTTGCTGAGCTGAAAAAAGGAGGCGGGTGAATCAGGAGTGGCTCAGCCGGGGCCTCGGAGAGGCCTCGGCATGTCTTCAGGAATGCTCCGCATGAGACGCAGGCCCAGCCGACGAACGCCGATGAGGATTTGCCAAACACTCCGAGACCCCCGGAAAACTCTCAGACAACTCACCTCCTAAATTCGATCGCTCATGAGCATCCGTGCCGTCAACCGATGATGAATCCGGCCAGCTAAAAAGTCCCTTTCTCAGCGTTGAACGGTTGTAGGAGAAGACGCTGTACGCCATCATCAACCGATCTGCTTTTAGCCCGTCATCCGGGGGACAGCCTCATTCCGGGCTCCCCGTCTGCTGAAGTGCCGGCGCCGCTTTCCACGCTAATACCTAGGAATCGGCCGAAATCGCGCATAGGGAACCACCGTAGGTAGTGGGCCGATCTTCGGTCTGCGCGCTCCGCTACATTTAGGCGCTCCCCAATAGCTTGCTTACGATCAAACACACGTCAGCAAAACTGTCTCGCGCCGCTGGATCTCTGCAGTTTGCGCTTCCGGCCCGCTTTCAAACGTCGCTTGAATGACTACTTCCGAGATTTTCCTGGTCGCGATGTTGATCATCTTTTCGGTGCCGTACCTCGTCTGGCGCCTGGGGCGCACTGAGTACTTTGCGCCGCTGGTGGTGGTGCAGATCATCACTGGCATCGTGCTGGGGCCGGGCGTGCTGGGTGCGGCGTTTCCCGATTACTACACATTCGTCTTCAACGGGCCGGTTGTACAGTCGCTGAACGCCGTCGCTCAGTGGGCTGTCATGATGTTCGTCTGGATCGCAGGCATTGAGCTCGACTTGCGCAAGGCTTGGGTGCATCGTCGCGAAAGTGGCGTCACAGCAGGACTGGCGCTCGGCGTACCGATGGCCTTCGGCGCGGTCGCGGCGCTCGCTTTGCTGCCCTACCCCGGCTGGATGGGGGTACGTGGGACGTCTTGGCAGTTCGTGCTGGGCATCGGCATGTCGTGCGCGGTGACAGCCCTGCCTATTCTCATCCTGCTGATGGAGAAGCTTCAGATCCTGCGCCAGCCTATCGGCCAGCGGATCCTGCGTTACGCAAGCCTGGACGATATCGCCATCTGGGGCGTCTTGGCACTGATCCTCATGGATTGGGAGCGGGTCGGCAGGCAGGCAGGCTTCTTGGCAGCGTTCGCAGTCGCTTCGATCCTTTTTCGTCGACTGATGGTCTTCGTTCCGGAGCGCGATCGCTGGTATCTCGGGCTGATCTGGTTGGCGGCCTGCGGGCTCGGCGCCGACTGGTCGGGCCTGCATTACATGGTAGGTGCATTCATCGCCGGCGCAGTGATGGACGCGGAGTGGTTTGACCAGCAGCAGATGGACTGGCTGCGCCACAACGTGCTGCTCGTCGTCATGCCAGTTTTCTTTCTCAGCACCGGCCTGCGTACCAATTGGCAGGTAGGCGGCGCGGAGGTCTTCCTCGTGGCGGCAGTGCTGCTGGTTGCTTCGGTGGCTGGCAAGCTGATCGGGCTTCGCCTGGCAGGGCGGTTGTTGAGCTGGCGACCCGGGGAAGCCTCACTGATCGGCTGGCTGCTGCAGACCAAAGCCCTCATCATGATCATCTTCGCCAACGTGCTGCTGGACAAGGGGATCATCACTAACGAGACCTTTACAGCGCTGTTGATCATGGCGGTGGTAAGCACGATGCTGACTGTACCGGTCGTGTCGCCAAAGCTGCAGCGTATGAAAGACCTTGTATTGCGATCGCGCTGAGATCGAAGGCCTGTCGGCAGAGATCCTCTCCTTCGAGCGGTGCCGTACAGCTACGTCGGCATTGTCTCTGCACATGGCGGTGTAGGGCATTGGGACGCCTCGCCCCCAAAACACAAGTTGCAATGGGCGACTGCATCTACATCGGGTCGCCCATCGAGCGCCGCAAGACCATGGTGGCTCGGAAGGTCGACTGCGGGAGCTGGCAGCAACGCAACGCTCGATGGCCCAAACGACCGGATCTGATCGAGCCGCACGGCTTACATCTGACTCATGCGCGCTCGCGTGCCCATCCGTCTTCGGTGATCAGGTCGACAAGGTCTGAGCCCAGGCCACACGAACTGGACGGCACCACACCGGGCTCACGTGCAGCGAGCGGCTTGCGAATGCGGGCGCATAGATGAGAGCGGTTTGGACCTCGGCCGTGGGCACGGGTGAGGGCGAGGCTTGGCCAGTGGCGCGATGCGTGATCGGCTCCTGGGCAACAGACGAATCGGCTCGCTAAGATTTGTGCAAAGGGAGTCACGAATACCTGATCGAGCTGCCAGCGATGCGAAAACTTTTGACTGTCGAAGACTCTTTTCAGATTTCTGGACGCGGGTTGGTCGTCGTTCCTTGTCCGAAAATTGACGAGTACACGGGCCCGGAGGCGCCTCTGGTTGAGCTACGTTTACCCGACGGTGAAGTCGCCACGGCGACGCTCAGGATCGAGCGCGCCTTTTTCTCCCCACCGCTTGTCGAGCCTCGCTGGACTTGCGTCCTTCCAAGCGCCTCGAAGGCGGACGTTCCAGTCGGCACTGAGATCTGGGTTCCGAAGCGTTTTCGTCCGGACGCCGCCGTGGGCGCGGGCGTCTAAGCAGCGCTCGCGGCGAGGGCCGGCGCGTAGTGCAAGGGCTCCGGTGCGAACCCCGTCCTTGGCTACCGACACTACGGTTCCCGATGGTAGCTTGAGGACGGGTGGCCTGCGCTCGAGGAGCACGAGGGGCCTGCCGCTTGGGGGCGCAGACTTTTTAGAGGCGGAGAGAGTTGCATGCGGTGAGTTCCTACATTACGTACTGACTTAGCTCTTTTAGATTCTCGCCTCACGATTTTGATTCTGGAGGATGCGAATGTCTGGCGGGACGTTTTAGAAGCTGTTCGGGGCCTGGACCGATGCGGAAGCAGATCTGTACGAGGCGCTCGATCACTGGCCGTCGGAACACTCCACCGAGTGGGAGGAAAGGTTCAGATTGATGAAGGCCATAGCAGATGAGAGGTACGCCGCTCTCTTCGGCGCGAGGAGGTATCCGTCCGGCCAAGTCATCTTGAAACCGGGGCTGACGGCAGAAAGCATCGCGTCCACCCAACTTAGGTGGACTTGATTACAGGAGCAGGGTAGCGATGAAGTATGGCATCACCCCCTACGTCGTAGACGGATGGCCGAAACTAGCTCGCGCCGAGGAGATGGCCACGCCCACCAAGGAGCTTGACCTTCGTACTAGACTTGCTCGCCATGTCGTCCGCGTCTACCGAACTGTTCTCGAACGTGCGTCCCAGGTTGATGGCTATTGGCTATCGCATGCTTTCGTCCGTACAGGAGGCGGAGGACTTGGTGCAGGACGCATGGTTGCGCTGGCATGAGGAGACGAAGTCGTCCCAGGCCCAAGTCTTGAATGCTGAAGCTTGGCTCGTGACCGTGACCACGCGGATGGCGATTGACCGTCTTCGGGCGGCCAAACTGCGGAGAGCGACGTACGCGGGCGCGTGGTTCCCCGAGCCGCTACTGGAACAGGCGCCGACCACGCCTGAGCAAGCGTGTGAGACCGCCGACAATGTGTCCATCGCCTTCTTGCTACTTCTGGACTGCCTGTCGCCGGAAGCGCGGGCCGCGTTTTTGCTGCGTGAGGTGTTTGACGCTGAGTACGAGCAAGTAGCCGAGGCCATTGGCCGAAGCAAAGCCTCCGCCCGGCAGATTGTCCATAGAGCCAAGCGAAGGCTGGAGAACGCACGCGAATCAGCGGGCATGAAGGCGCCGCCAATGCCAGCAGTGGCTCAGCTGGAACTGTTGCGACGACTCGTTCAAGCAATTTCGAGCGGTCACCTTGAGGGCATTAAGAGGCTGCTCGCAGAGGAAGCGGAGATGCTGGGCGACTTTGGCGACGTCAGGCCAAGCTTGGCGAGGCCTTTGTTTGGCGCTCAACGCATCGCTCAGCTTTACTACGCGATGCACCTTCGCCACGGTGACGCTATGCGACTTGAGCTGGCCATACTGAATGGCGAATGGTCCCTCCTGCGCTACATCGATGGTGCGCTTGACTCCGTACAGACATTTGAGTTCACCAATGTCCAGGTCTCTCGGGTTCGCATCCAGCGGAATCCGGTGAAGTTGGCAACGTTGAAGGAGAAGCCACTCGTCTCCTGAGCTCCCGGCCAAACGCGCCGCCACCAGGAACCTGAGGCCTGGGGCGACATTTCTTTCCCCTGCGACTGTCACAACGCGATCACGTCAAACGTCTTGGGACCAGGTTGCTCCTGCAGCCGCATCCAGTCTCAACTTGAAGAAAGCGTTTCATGACCCGCGCAGTTTGGTTCCGAGTATTCCCGGAGGGCGCCAAGGCCATCGGTGGCCTGCATCACTTCGTCACCTCTGGCACGTCCTTGCCCAGCCAGCTTATCCATCTGGTGTTCCTGCGAGTCTCGCAGATCAATGGCTGTGCCCACTGCATCGACATCCATACCCGTGACCTGATGACTGGCGGAATGTCGGTTGAGAAAGTAGTCCTCGTGCCGGTGTGGCACGAAGCGGAGTACCTGTTCTCGGAGCAAGAGCGAGCGGCCCTCGCCTGGTCCGAGGAAGTCACCCCGCGTCAGCGAAACACACGCTTCCGATGAAGCCTACGAGGCGGCGTTGGCAGTGTTCGGCGAGAAGGACTTGGTCAACCTGACCCTCACCATCGCCGCGATGAACGCCATTAACCGCATGGGCATCAGCTTCCGCATGAAGCCGCGGGCGAAAGCTTAACGGCTTCGGCGCGCCGCTCTATTGGCTGAGCTCGTGGGTTCCATTCAGTAGTGCGGCATCAACTTCCCGATCTTGCTGGCCGGCTACTGCGACGTATGCGCCAGGCGAAGTCATCTTGACGCCGGAGATGCCGCAGTTCAGGCCGCGGGCGTCCAGCGGTACGGCAGCAGATCACGCAGTGCGGATGCTCGCTGGATCGGCAGCCGCTGCAGTACGTGCTTGAGGTAAGCGTATGGCTCATGGCCATTGAGCCTGGCGGTGTGCAGCAGGCTCATGATGGCGGCGGCGCGCTGGCCCGCGCGCAGGCTACCGGCGAACAGCCAGTTCTTCCTGCCCAACGCGATGGGGCGGATCAGGTTCTCGATGCGGTTGTTGTCTGCGGCAAGGTCGGCGTCGTCGATGAAGCGCGTCAGCGCAGCCCAGCGCTTGAGGCTGTAGTCGATGGCCTTGGCCGTTGCACTGCCATCTGGCACTTTCTGACGATTAGCCATCAACCAGGCGTGCAACAAGTCGGCCGCCGGCCTGGACCTGGCTTGCCGCACGCGCAGCCGCTCGCCCGGCCCGAGGTCCTTGACCTCGCGTTCGATGTCGTAGAGGTTGGCGAACAGCTTGAGCACCCCCTCGGCAAGCATGCTGCTGTGGTTGGCCCACAGCTCATGGAACTTGCGCCGTGCGTGCGCCAGGCAACCGGCCTCGGTCACGACAGCGCTCATCACCTGCTTGTAGCCCGCGTAGTCGTCGCAGATCAGCGTACCTCGCCAGCCGCCGCTGCCGTCTTCGGCGATGCCCAGGAAGCGCCGTGCGTTGTGCCCGGCACGGCTTTCGGCGAAGTCGAAGACCACGGCGTTGACCTCGTCCCAGACCGTGGTGCAGTAGCTCCACAAGTAGGCTCTGTGCGTCTTGCCATGACCTGGCTTGAGCATCGCCACCGGGGTCTTGTCGGAGTGCAGCACGTGGTGCCCGAGCAGGTCCTCGCGCATGGCCTGCACCAACGGCGCCAGTTCCACGCCGATGGCGCCGATCCATTCGGCCTGGGTGGAGCGCGGCACTGCGAAGCCTGCGCGACCCAGGCTCGCCTCTTGGCGGTACAGCGGCTGGTGGTCGATGTACTTGGCCACTGCCACGTGCGCCATCAGGCCCGCGGTGGCCATGCCTTTGTCGATCACGCAGGCCGGCACTGGTGCCTGGACTAGCGTCTGGCACCGGGTACAGGCCCACTTGCCGCGCACATGGCGCTGCACGCTGAAGCGTCCAGGCTCATAGTCGAGCTTCTCGGCCACGTCCTGGCCGATGCGCTTCATCTGGCAGCCGCAGCCCGGTGTGGTGCAGGTGGTGTCGTCGGGTTCGTGGTGGATGTCGTAGCGCGGCAGGTGGGCCGGCAGCGCCTGCCGCTTCGGGGTCCGCTTCTCCCCTGCTGCCTTGGCTGGCGACTGCAGCTTGCCTACCTCGCGCTCCAGGGCTTGCAGGTCCTCGTCGATGGCCTCTTCCAGCAGGTTGCGCTGCTCGGGACTGAAGCGTTCGGCGCTGGCGGCGAACTTCAGCCGCTTGAGCACGGCCATCTCATGGGCCATCTTGGCGTTCAGCGCCTGGGCGTGCCGTACCTCGGTCTGCAGTCGGCTAGCCAAGGCGCACACCTCGGCGAAGCTCATGCCCGAGAACGCCGGATCAGGAGCTGCATCAAGGGCGTTGGCGCTGCTGCAGTTCATCACGGCGGTGATGGTGCCAGCAGGCTCAGCCGGCCACCATCGGCACAGTCCGCAATGGAAGGGCTCACACCACCTTGATCACGCCGGCCTCGCCGACACGCTGCCACGGCAGTCCGAGCACCAAGGCGTTCAGCTGCGAGTGGGTCAGCGACAGCGTGCTGCCATCCCTGGGCCAGACGAAGCGGCCGCTGTTCAGCCGCCGCGCTGCCAGCCACACACCGATGCCGTCGTGTACCAGCACCTTCATGCGGTTGGCCCGTCGGTTGGCAAACAGGTAGGCGTGGTGGGGCCTGGCCTCGCCGAAGACCTTGACCACGCGGGCCAACGCCGACTCGGTTCCAGCGCGCATATCCAGCGGCTCGCAGGCCAGCCACACCGCCTCCACACGGATCACCGCAGCAACTCGCGTGTCCAGATCGCGAAGTCCGTTGCGGCACTGGCCGGCCATGTGATGGTCATCGTGATCGGGCCGCGGCGCAGTTCGACGCGGATGTCTGCCGACGAGGCAGCAGCCTCGGGTGACGCCATCAGCGGCAGTGCGATGAACTCGCCAGCCTTGACGGATCTCACTTGGCCTTCGCGGGCCAATTGCCGCCAGCGGTGCACGACGTTGGCGTTGATGCCGTGCGCCATCGCTACCTTGGCCACCGACGCGCCGGGCTCATTGCATTCGGCTATCACCTGGGCTTTAGCCGCAGCGCTGTAGCGTCGCCGGGACTGTGTCTTCTCGCTTGTCATCGCGTCCACCTAAGTTACGTGGACGCGATCCTTGCCGCCGCTTCTCTTCAGTTCAAGATGACTTGGCCGGACGCATACGCGAGGAGCTCTGTATCGCTCAATTTCGACTCGGGTCGCGCGAGGTTGGGTGCCGTTCCACCGGATCGCGATGATTGATCGCTTTGCAGGCGGACGCAGCCATGAAGCTGCGTGCATGCAAACGCTTCGCTCCCTCACCGTCCCGCTATTCCAGTCAGTCGACAAGACTTATCGCTGACGCTTGGTGGAACTTAACCCTGGCGGTCAGTGGTCTGCCATTGACGAGGAGCTTCAAGCCGAGAGGACCAACGGCGCCGCAGTGGACTCCGGTCTGGTAAAACAAAGGGGCCGTCTCAAGACCCTGCAATCGGACCGCGCGAGGAAGATCTGGAGGGCTCAGCAACCGCTGTGTAGCGGTATCGATACAAAGGCGGCCGCGTAGGTCCGCATTGACCCAGCAGAAACCAGAAGCCTCGATTGCCATCCGGTGCACTTACGCGGCGCGCCGGCTGCTTGTGGCAATGAAGTTACCGATCGTGCCGTCTATCCTTGGGGTAGCAATCGCGCCCAGGCTCGGGATAGTTTTTTTTATCTCTTGAATCTTTTCGCTGAATCGCTATGTCACTTGTCGGAAGCGCTGGAGACGCCTCCGGCGCTCTGTTCAACGCTTTGAATGGAGGTTTTCGCCATGTACCGATCCCTGTTCCCTCGCGACGTTTTCGCGGAGATGGATCGCCTGCAGCGCGATGTGCAGCAGGCCTTCGATCTATCGCCCAGCATTCGCGGCTTTGCCCGCAACGGGTTCCCCGCCTTAAACGTCGGCGGCACGTCCAAGACGATCGAGATCTATGCCTTCGCAGCAGGCGTCGATCCGGCCACGCTCGAGGTCAATCTTGAGCGCGGTCTGCTGACTATCGCCGGTGAGCGCAAGAGTCCGCTGCCAGATGCCCAAGCCAAGGTGGCCGTGCACATCAATGAACGCTTCGAGGGGCGCTTCCGCCGGGTGCTGACGTTGCCCGATGACGCTGATCCAGAGGCAGTGGACGCGAAATTGCGTGACGGCGTGCTGCACATCACTGTCCAGCGTCGGGCTTCTGCGCAGCCGCGCCGCATCACTATCCAGTGACCCCAGACGTTGCCAACTTAGAAAGGAGTAAACGCCATGCGCAACGATGTTCACACTACCACCAGCAACTCTCCTCGTAGCGGCACTGCCTCGCAGGATCGTTCGCGTTACAGCGACGCGGCGTTGACGCCGCCTGTGGACGTGGTCGAGGACGCCAACGGCATCACGCTCTATGCCGACCTGCCAGGGGTGAGCCGTGACAAGTTAACGCTGCAAGTCGAATCAGACACCTTGACCATCGAGGCCGAGAGCGATCTCACTGTTCCTGATGGGTTGACTTCCCATCACACCGAAGTGGGCCTGGCAAGGTTCCGGCGCGTGTTCACGCTCAGCAAGGAATTGGACACCGAAAAGGTGTCGGCGGAACTGGCGCAGGGCGTGCTGAAACTTTGCATTCCAAAAGCCGAGCATGCGCAGCCGCGGCGCATTGAAGTGCAGATCGCATAACTGGCGACCCACTTGGCTTATGGCCGGACGCAGTCATCGCGCGGCGTCCGGCCAATCCCGTCTTCATTGCCTGATTGGGATTTTGCAGAGCGAGGTCCCAAATGAGTATGCTGAGCGGATCGCGACTTGCGTCGGGCGATCCTGATACCGCCGGCGCAGTCGTGATTGGGGTCGACCGCTTCCGACTCGGACACTCGTGGATTTCAGTTCCTGCTGAAGTCGGCTACTAGCTCTGGGCGTCTGGTCAGACAGGCACTGCGGGCCGACAGCGTGCGGGCACCACAGCGCGCCCAACGCCAGCACATCGGGTGTTTTTCTTCAGCCAGGGACCGCGGCCTTTAGGCCACGAGCCCCCAGACTTGCCGACGACGACGGCGCAGCACTGCGATTTTTCCGCTGCATTGGCGGGCACAAGGATTGCCTCGAGCTCGTACAGTCGATCGAAGCCAGGCCACTCCATCAGGTCGTCGAAAGCCGATGTATCGCACATGCTGCGCTAGCTTTACCACGAATTTCCTTGGGTAGGCGTTACCGTGCGCTTTGCGACCGGCCGAAAGCTTGTCGGTCATTGATAGGTCGAGCGAGGGCATAGATACAATCATGTGCAGAACTCGCCAAGCTCACCAGTTTTTCGCCCTTTGGGAGGGGTGGCATGCCAATGGATTTTTTGCGGCGCATCAAAGATGCTGAGTTTCCGCTTGAACTTCATGATGTAGCCGACATTCGAAATGCGATTGTCCTTGAGGCTGCCGAACTGATCGAAGCTCAACTACCCGTCGTCAACGCTCCGTTGACTGACGCAAGGGCCATCGTCCTCCGGATCACGGCGCAGGGAAGGGCCGCGATATCCAAAAGCAGGGCAAGATAGCATTGCCATAGGTGCTTGCGCGTGAATCGAGACCGCGGGCCGAACGCCTTGTAGTTGGTCTTTCATTTTTCAGTGCTACCGCCTATGCAGCGAATGCCAATGGCGCTCTATCGACCCCTTTTTCGCCGAACGATGCGGGGAAGGGGCTCGTTTCGGCAGTCAAAAAATCGAACTGGGCTGGACGGGCGGTGATCGAGATGGCTGATTTCAGACGGCAGGTCCATCGACTTGCCCACCGCGGCAGTTCCTCGTAGGCAGTCACTGCTCGTCCAGCCGTGGCATTTGCGCAGCGCATCAGTCCTTGCCTTCACTGGGGAAAATGTCGGGCCGGACCAAGCCTTCAAGTCAGCGATCGATGACCTGCTTGGCATCTGGCTGGAAATCGCGAGCGAAACCTGGAGAGCGATCTCGGCTCGATGGCTCGGAGGGCTGTTCGCTTCCGAAAAGGAACTCATCAGCGAACGCGAAAGCCGCCCAGGCGACCCAGCGTGGCTTGGTGGGGAACACATTGTCGTCCTAGCAACCTGGTGACGTGGTGCGCTAGCGCTTCCCGGTGGGCTTCATCGTGCTTTCAGGGAAAACCCTTGCTGAAAAGGCGAAGTCTTCTGACGGCAACCACAGAATACGGTGGAGACACTTCGATGGGTGAAGAGCACCATGAACGCTGCGCCTGTCCAACCTTGGCGGCGTGTCCATTGACGTGACTCTCTGTGAGGTCCCCGTGAAGTACATGAAGCTCATTTCCGCCACGGCCTGGTGCGCGTTTGCAATGTCTGCAGCACTCGCGCAGAACCTGGCACCTCCGACTACGCCTGGCCCGGCCGGAGGCAACGTTGCTACTGCCAATGCGCAGGGCGGATTGACGTCAGAGCAGTGGCTTGCTGCCGGAGCGGGTATTGCTATGTTCGCCGCGGCGATTAGCGGCAGCAGTGGCAACTCCGGCGGCGGCTTTGGTCTAGTTCCAGGCACAGGCACCACCGGCACGACCGGAACACGTTAACTGCGAATGAGCCGGCTCCCACTCCCTTTCCAAAAGGGAGAAAATTTCGACGGGGACGCCGCAACCGCACATTTCGCGCATTCTTAAAATGACGCCTCTCGACTTCCTTTGTATCCTGAGTACGGTCTCATTCCCGGCAACCATCACAGATGAAGCACAGTTGCAGCTCGTGTCCAAGCTGGCCTATCTTGAGCTCATCGATGCCGAGATATCGACCCCCAGGCATATTCGACGCACGTACCGAGAAGCTGGATTTGCGAAGATCTTTGGGCTGACGACACCAGGGATCCTGATGCTCCAGGAGGAAGGATCAAAATCGGACGTTGCAAAAATCGGAAAAGCCGCCAAGCTCGCCCAGAGCAGTTTGCAGGCCTGAGCGGAAACTCAGCGAGGGTCTACTGCTCGGCAGAATTCTCAACCGACATGAAGGCGTGAATGTCGGGGAGATCGAGCATGCAGCTTTCCTCGCTGCTTCGGTCTCCAGGTATCGTACTCGGAGCGGCGGTCGACGCTGCCTCCAAGGTTGCGCAATGACGGCCACGGCCGGAATACAAAGCCCCAAGTTAACATCGTGACCGCGATCGCGCAGGCTATGAGTTCGCCCGCGCAGCGGTCGATAAGCCTGCTCTTACGTGGCTTCATCTTTCCACTCGCGTTCGGTCGTATCTTCGGAGCCGTCGAGCCCGATCGACGTTGTCGGGAAGGCTACTCCCAACAAGCCGGACGCTTAATGAAGACCATATTGCTGCGCAGGGTCATCATTGCATCCCATCGAGCGATGACGTGGAATTCCGGCCATTTTCCCTCTGCGAAAAGGGCTTGGGATTCCTTGGGCCGGCCGAAGCTCTTGCAAGATCTCCCGTGGGTTGTCATGGCTGTTTAAAACGGAGTTCCCAGCCGCGTGAAACGTTCCGTCCGGGTGGCACTTTGCCCGGCGTGTCGCCACGAGGTGGAGAGCTGAATGCTTGGCCCAGGAAAGAGCGCTAGGACCGAACTGGCCGCCCTGCTTGATAGAACTTCGCAACCTATCAAATAAGGGGTAGTCGCCAATGTGCGCCGCCGATGTGCGGGAGGAGGGCGAGCGGCGGCGCTGATTACCGCGACTTTTGCAGAGCTGATGGAAGAGCTCTCAGTCACCTACGTCGCGCAGGTGTTTACCCGGCGGCTGCCCGGGCCTCATGGAGGTCTGGGGAACAGGGGCGCCAACCGGCGACGCGTCCTCGTCCTCGGCACTGGTCCTGGGGCCGTGTCGGTCATCTTCCGCTATCGCCATCAGCGCCAGACAGCCATCCGTCAGGGCTTGGCGCCAGCGCTTATATGGATGAGGGCTAGAAGAGTGTTCGACCCACTGCGACGCGTCGTCGCCTTCCTCCATGAGCACCCAGTAAAAAGTCCCGGGATCCGGCTCGTCAACATGCACCGAAATTCGCCGAAGGTGGGTCATGTCCGCCCCTTTGAGCGCTCACGAACCTCTTCAGCTGAATTCCCCTCCGCCTTCAACGCGACCCGCAATGGCGTTTCGCTGCAACCAACCACTCCGGTCCGGGGCCTCAGTTGGTAGGGTTCTCTCAAGGAAATCAGTTCCCTGTCGAGCCCGACCTTCTTCGGATCTTCAAGCATAGAAGTCTCCTAGCTTCCAGAACACCTCGGTTGTCGGACATCGGCGTTGAGTGCGACGTAGGAAAATTTGGATTTGACCGACAGGCAAGGCCTAACGACGGCGATGTCTGCCCTCATGGGCCTTGCGAAATCACCCCGCGGCCCGCTGCTTAACGCAGCAGCGATCTCATGAGACTGTCTGCGCTTCCAAGAAGGCCACCGTGTCGGGCGCCCGCATGCTTCGCGCGAGGTCCAGTGCTGACAAGCCTTCTGTGCTCCGAGCGTTGATGTCGGCGCCGTGCTTTAGCAGTACCTTCAGAATATCGAGCCGGTTGAACATGGCAGCGAACATGAGCGGCGTTTTGCCCCCCGGCGGTGCGAAGCTCGGCTGAGCCTCGTACTTCAGCAGCAGTTCCACGATTGGCTGAAAGCCTTTGAATACTGCTCCCGCAAGTGGCGTCTGGCCCTTATCGTTGAATCGATCTGGGTCGGCGCCGGCCCCCAGCAACGCACTGGTAGCTTCGGCGTGGCCATGATACGCGGCCAGCATCAGAAGGGTATCGCCGTTGTGATTGCTCATGTTGGGGGGAAGCCCGTTCTGCAGCAGACGCTCTAACGTTTGAGCATCGCCGGTGCGTGCCAGCTGAAAGACCTGTTGCGCAAATTCTAAGAATTCGGCATCGGTCGACGATGTGTTTGCTTCTGACTTGCTCATGAGGCACGGGCTCCCTTGTGAAAGCGTGAGACAGGACAGATGCGCTTGTGAGGCGGTTCAAGCATTGAGGTCGCGCTCCTGACCGGATATCCACCTAAACGCATCTTTTTTGAGGGCTTCGGCAAGCTGGAGCCGGCTCTTGTAAACCCCAGCGGAATTGATAGTGGACTTGACGTGATCGCCTCGAAGAATCTCCGCTCGACCGGCCAGGTTACCGTTAGGCGCGGCGCGAGTAACTGCGCAACGGACCTCCCAGCCGTCGCGAAAGAATTGGGCATAGAAGTCCGGTGTGCTCATGATCCTCTCTCTATGAAGTGAGGCGCGGAAGGTTAGGCCTCGGCATCACCGATAGCGTCGGCGGTCGTCGCGTGGTTGTGTAAGCCAGGCTCCTCCGGTCACCGGTCTAGGTTGGACGGATGCAGGCGAGACCTTTCAGGATCGCCGGACCAGGTAAGTCACCAGTTGGCCAAGGAATCCGGCTCGAAAGGTCCAGAACTTCGGCTCGCGTCATTGGTACTGAAGATGCTGCTGGCTTCCATTCTTGTCGCTAGTGACGCGGCCCGGCTGGTAAGACTCGAGCGAAGCATTGCCAGGCATCGGCAGCCGAAGCTGTATTCGCTATGCCTCAGACGCGAGAGAGAAACCGATGGCGGAGGCGAAATAGCAGACCGAGCCCATCGTCAAGCGTCCTGCGGCCGCTAGCGGCGTGGCGTGCAGTGTCGGACTCGGGCTGTGCATCGTGGGCAGGATCGAGGAGTAGGGAGCCGAACCGTTCTGTTATCTGCAACCTAGCAACCGGCTCACGCTGACGCATTTCCATCGGCGTATACGGAAGTGCCGGCAGCTCAAGCGGAATCCAAGTGCTTGTTAAGCGCTCGAAAGTCTCAATCGATCTAGCACGCTCGGTGCGGGGGCATATCTGCGCATAGCGAAACGACGCGCCACTAGCGTCTGTTCCCAGCGAGATGTGTTCGACCCGAGCGAATAGAGAGAGGTGTCTGATACAGGCTGCAACCGTGAGCCCCTTTAGGGCTCGCGCGGCTCAGCCGACGCAATTGCCGGCGGAACTCCCCAGGCGGGGGGCAATGGGGGGTGAATCGAAGAAGCCAGTGGTATGTCGCCCCTTCCAACCTACGACGCACCGCACAAGGCTCTTATGCAGGACCAGTGCCATCGTCAAAATCCAAGGAGCGCAATTGCCGGGACTCTTGTTCGATGCGGACCCGTGCATTCCGCGCGCTGAAGGCGCCGTTCACATGTACGTAGCTGTGGTGCCGTCACCGACGACACCGCCGGCATGATCCGCGTTTGCGCCAGAGGCGTGTATCCAGATTGCCAGTTCCGGCGGAGGCTGCGCGGGGAGGTCCGCTGCATGAAGCGACGCCGCCTTGGGCGGCGTGGTGTAAGACATTCGGACTATACGGCGTGAGCGTCAGCCATGTAGTTCGAGAGGGATGCTAGCCGCTGTGTGCCGACGGGCGGGGTCTGTCGCATGTCGAAACCGCCTCCTACAACGTCCGGCCATCGATAGGGATACAGTGTGCGACCTCGTCACAATCGACTTATGGGCCTCACGCACTTTGAGATGGAACAGCGGCTGCGCAAGGCTGGAGTCGCCCTGCGCCCCTATCCAATGCTCAACAAGTTCCTCTCGGATGCCGACTCGGAGACAGCCAACAAGATGCTCCTTCAGGCGGGTACGGTTTGGGAGAACGAGGTTGAGCGCCTCTTTGCGATTCAGCAGCAAGCAGAGGAGCTCACTGCTTACGCGAGCTTCGGCCAGCTGTTTGATGAGGTGTGTACGCAAGAGGGGATTTCCTCAGCCTTGGCTGTGCTCAATGCAGCCGTTCCGCATCGATACACGGCTGTCTTCCGACTCAGCGACAGGCGGATGGTAAATGTGGCGTTGGTCGACAAGCACGGTGAGCCGCTTCCTGAATTTCTCGCCGAGGTCCCGATCGCTTCCAGCTTTTGCCAGTACGTGCTGCGCGACGGCTCGTTTCTGACTGGCGATTCAAGCAGCGATCGTCGGCTGAATGGTCATCCGTATCAGGGCGTGATGCTTTCCTATCTGCGGGATCCCCATCTTCGATCTCGAGGGCCGCGCAGTTGGGACCGCATGCCACTTCGACGTGATCTCACACGATATCGCTGAGGAGAAAATGGCCCACCTGAGGGCCGCTGCGCGCATCCTCTCGAACTACTTGTCCGATCACTCGGGTCAGTCGTAGGTCTCGAACGCGCGCTGGGCCTAGAGCGCAGCAGTGTCGCCAAAGATCCGAACGCATTCGGTAGACACTTAGCTTCGTACGCGCCCATAAGCTGGCTGCTTGATTCTGAGGAAAATGTTGTGACTCTGGCGCGATAGCCGTGGCGAAAGAAAAATGGCCGGCAGGTAGTCCGGATTCAAGCGAATGCAGGTCATTCGCCGAGACTCCCATCGCAAGCATTCAGACGGCGGAAGGGCAATTTGCACGCTAACCGCTCGACGATTGCTTGTCGTTCATCAGTCAGAACATTCGCCAGCCACGTTTCTCGTTGAGGATGGCGTAGCCGTTAGCGTCCCCGCATTCGCAGGAGCGGAGGTAGCGAGGTTGGTGAGCTCGTGCTCGGCATCATCCGCGTGGCGGACGAACTGAGCAATGCAATCTTCCATGCCATCGGAAAGCACGTTCGCAGCACTCCGTTGACTCCCGAGAAGATCGTGCGCTGAGGCGGCAGTATGCCCGTTCCAAGCGGGCTTGGGTTTGGGGAGCAAAAATCAGGCAGTGGCCGTGAGCTCGGCCATCAGCTCTTCCTTGCGCGCCGCGAGGAGGTCGCGCACGGTCACCAAATCGAAGCCCTTGGCTGCTCGTGCCTTGATGAACATTTCGTTGCGCTCTTCCTTGACGTGGTGATCGATGTATTCGCCGAGAACCTTGACTTTGGCGTCGAACATGTCGTCGATCTCGGCGGCATTCTGGATCTGGGCGATCAGGTCCTTGGCGCTTGCATGCTCGTCCTCGGCCTCGTCGAGCAGGTCGGTCTCCTTCAAGGCTTCGCGCAACGCGGGATAGAAGATCTCTTCTTCGATCTGTGTGTGCACTGTGAGTTCAGCGCAGATCTGCTGGGCGAGGTCCCGCTTCTTGCCTGTGGCGCTTGCGGCCTTCGATCCCGCGAGTTCTTCATACGCCGTGAATATCTTCTTCACATTCTTGTGGTCGGTGTCGAGAAGGCTGCAGGCATCGGATTCGGCACGTTTGGTGGTCATGGAGTAGCTCCTGGTTGGTTCGGGGGGACCGATAAATTCAACCGACCCCAGTGCACGTCTCGTAGGCGGGTTGCGCACCGCTCCGAAGGGACGTCTCGGACGCGACGCCATGGATGCACAGAAACCGCTGGTACTTGTCGGCGCGCCTACCTTCGGTGGAGTCTGTTCACAGACGACATGACCTCGCACGCATTGCACACCTCCATCATGGCCTGCTTTCGAGTAAGCCTGAAAGCCATTCATTTCCGAACCAACCTAGTAACCTTCGGATGAACACCTTTCCCATCAATGCGGTGCCGTACTCGGAGGACGTCAGAACGGAGTAGGAGGACGAAGCCGAGGTCACCGCGGAACTGCATGAGACCATGATCAGATGTCTAAAACGATGCTCGGCCACAGCCGCCATGGCACCCGTAGCATGCATACGAAGAGCTTCGGCCTGCTGTGCAGCAGCCTCGAAGTGTTTCGCAAGCTTCCGGCGATGCCGGCGCAGGTGCTGTTCGAGGTCCCGGGCCCTACGATGGATCGCTTGATGTTCCACGGCGCCCGTTGGCGCAGCTGGATGACCGAGTCGCCTTGCCCTGCGCGGTTTCGCTCAAGACCGCTCGCGTCGACGGCCGGAGGGTGCACGGCCATGAGTTAGACGCGATGCAGGACTTTCTCATGGTGGACAGTACTGCTTTCGCCGCCAAGGGCGGCGAGCGCTTCCTGCAACAGCTGAAGTTGCTGCGTTACGAGGGACAAGGCGGAAGGAAGCAAGCCGGTGTAGTCCTCGCTGCTGAACGGCCCGGCGTCAGCTCTGGAAGCCGTACGGGACGGGCCACCCCGCTGCGATCGATGGGAGGCCAACCTAGGGCCTATCCGCTTGGAGCAGCCTTCTTTACTCAAGCGCCTCATCGCTTCGGCGATCACGTCGCCCGACTCTCGCTGGCACCCGTCTCTACTTCGCTCGTAGAAGAGCCGCTCGCCCCGGACCGGCAGAACGATCCCGACGCGGTGCGCGGCGCGTGAACCGGTCCGTCTTAAGTAGCTCGGGGAATGGGAATTGCGGGCCCAGCTCAAAACCGATCTGGAACGCCTGCCGATCAAGGACTATTCCGTCGAGTGGTCGCAGGCGGCAAGCCTGTGCGTTGCAGTCGCGCGGTTCAACATCAACATCTAATCTAGCTGGAACAAGGCAAGGTCCTGCGCGATCGATGCCGGCCTTTCGGTCAACCCCGGCACGGACGGGGACCGCCGCCTCCTGGGCGGGGTGATACGCGCGCGAAAAAGAGGCTTCTCCCGCTTCCGTCGCGCTTGGTAGTAGCGCCAATGGGCGTTCCATCCACGTACCTGCCGGCGTAACCGCGAAAACGAATCCCTGAGGCTTGCCGGGTCATGCCATGTTGGGCTGCCCGTTCGACGCCATAAGTCCGCCATCGACCGGCAGCGCGACGCCTGAGATGAAGCTGGCGTCGTCGCTTGCCAAGAAAGCCACGACCGCCGCGATTTCCGAGGGTTCGGCGCCGCGCCCCAGCGGAATGCGCTCGCGGAATTTCGCCATCAGCTTGCGGTCGCCCTTCATGTCCTGGGTCATCGGCGTGAAGGTCAGGCTCGGGCAGACCGCGTTGACGCGCACACCGTCCTTTCCGTGGTCGAGCGCGAGGGCCTTGGTGAAGTTGACGATCGCGCCCTTCGAGGCGTTGTAGAAGCCGAGCGCCCAGTCGCCACCCAGTCCCGACACCGATCCGGTGTTCACGATGCAGCCTCGGCTTGCGATCAGGTGCGGCATAGCCGCGCGGCAGCCATGGAAGACGCCGCCGACGTTGGTCGCCATGGTCTTGGCCCAACCGTCGAAAGGCGCCTCGGTCACGCTGCCCTCGACCGCGATGCCCGCATTGTTGAAGAGCACGTGCAGCGCACCGAAGCGTTTGATGGTAGCGGCCACCAGCGCTTGCACCTGCTTGTAGTTCGACACGTCGGTGACCTTGATCAACGTGCGCTCCGGCGGCAGGTTGGCGGCAACGCGCTCGAGCTTGACCTTGGTGTCGCCGGCAAGGACGACGCTGGCGCCCTCCTGCGAGAAACGGTGGGCCGTGGCCTCGCCAATGCCGGAACCGGCGCCCGTGACGATGACGACGCGATCGGTGAAACGCTCCATGCTGCTGCTCCTAGACGGTAAGAATCACGAGCTTGCAGCGAGGCCCGAGGCCAGAATGTCGGTTTACGGCGATTGCGCTGTCGGACGCATGCCTATGGTCCTCATTCCCAATACCTGAAAACGCTGAGTTTGCCGCCACTTTCTACCCGCGCCATTCGTACGTCGGACAGATTCGAGATCCATTTTTCGCGCAATTTGGACATCAATTTCTCGTTGGTGGTCAATTTGCGGTGCAGCGGTCGCTGAATGATCTTGCCGTGCCTGACCAACGATTCGGCCGACGGTCCAGAAGCCGAGAAATCTTCGGAGGATGGTCGCTTAGCTAACCCAATGCGTGGTTTCACCCGATCAACGTTGAGATGGTTACTAGGCCATTCACGACTGTCTCGTAGTCGCGTTGCTTTGCGTTGCTCGAGGCGCTCGGCGATCAAGGTATAATCCTTCTGTGGTGGCGAGAGCTCACGCTCGTTCGTCATTTCAGAGGTTGTGACGGGGTGGGGACTTCCCGTAGCTGCCAATGTCGCGACTGTCGTCGCCCCGTTTGGGCTGTTGAGCTGCAGCCAATGAGTTCCCGATGCTCAGCGCAGATGTTTTCTCACCTGCGATCTTGATCGAAATAGGTTTCTTCCATCGCCATTTCTGTGGGTTCGTTCGTCGTCTCGCCCTCGACACACCCGACCAACGGCAGCCGCTGTCGCGCTTCTTCATCGAGTCAAGGGAAACGGCAACCCCCACCAGGTGCTCCACTTTGACGAGGCCTTCGCTTCGCGTGGAGCTGCCCGAATTTTGCGGTCACACAAGGCTGGATGCCCGCGTGCATAAAACCTGTTCTTGCGCGCGTTCGTTTCGATGACTTTTGGTGCGCGGACTCCTTGCGCAATCCACACACTCTTGTTCCAACGGTGCCACATCCGGTGCGCACCTTTTTCCGAAAGGCTTATTCAATGAGCAGAAAAATCTTCGTAGGCAACCTGCCTTTTTCCGTCACCAATTCCAGCCTTGAAAGCAACTTTGCTGAATTCGGGAGCGTCTCCTCGGCCAAGGTAATGATGGACCGTGAAACCGGCCGCTCCAAGGGCTTCGGCTTCGTGGAAATGGCGTCTGCTGAACTCGCCCAGGCCGCTATCAGTGGCTTGAACGGTGTGTCCGTCGATGGACGCTCCATTGTCGTGAGCCTAGCGCGCCCGCGCGAAGCGGGTAGTGGCGCGGGTAGTTACAGTGCGGCAGGCTACAGTGCGAGCAACCGGTCCGACGTTGGGTACGGCAATGGCGGCTTCGGTGGCGGTCGTTACTGAGCACAGGACATCTCCCTGAAAAAACCGGCTCTGATGGCCGGTTTTTTTTGCTTAGATACCTTATGAATACCATCGAGCGACAACACCACTTCAGTGTCGATCTTCGTCTTCGATGCCTTGGTTGACAGGGCCCCGCTGCGAACGTGTACAACGATTTCTCGACGAGAGCCGACAGTGAAGCGCTATCAGGAACCGCAACTGCCTGTATGCCCGTGGAGGTAGCGGCGAACAGGTTCCCCTCTAGCGTTTGACTGATGGGGACAGGGTGGGCGCACGACGGCGTCGTAGTGTCGTCTTTTCGACTCTCCAGATGAGCGTTGCGCTGCGGCATCGCGGCCGCACCCAAATCGAGGCGAGTATCCAAACCCGGCGTAACCAGGGCCAAACTGACATCGAGGATCGCAGGGCCGCGGGGCGCCGAGGCCCTCATGACGTGCAGGCGGCATACGGTGCGGCCGATAAGGATCGATCGTCCGGCAGTCGGGCCCAGCGCGACATCTGTCGTGTCGCTCATATCGACCTCGCTGGCCGCTCCGCGCACGAATCGCTCACCGGAACATCGGCTCGCAGGTGTTTTTCGCAACGATGCGCTGAGTATTGGCAAGGAGGCTACCAATGCCGATCAAGCCGATCAAGCCGATCCCGGCGCCAGAGCGGGCGCGACAAAAGCCTAGACTGTCTGCGCACGCAGCCATCGCAGTTCGCGCCATTAGTGGTTGACCGGGAGAACTGGCGTGTCGGCTGACAGGCGCGTACTGCAATACGGCTCAGCCTGACGCATGATTACCTCCGACTCCCTGACGCCCATGCTACTGGCACAGCGGCCATCCGATCTGAGCGTCCCGGATGGTTGTACGAGATCAAGTTCGACGGATACAGGCTGCTCGTGGAGCTCGACGGCCAGGTGCGTCTGCGCACGCTCCATGGGATCGATGCGACGAAGTGGTTTCCTGAGATCGTCGCCGGCCTGGGCATGCTGCGGGGCAGGCACTACATCCTCGATGGGGAAGTCTAAGTGCTGGATGCGCGAGGCAACAGTGACTTCGGCCGGCTGCAGGGCCGCGCCGAGCAGCGGCGGTTGTACGCAGGCGCGGACCCTGTCGTCTTCTGCGCTTTCGATCTGTTGGTGGACCGAAACGTTGATATCACGGAGCAGCCGCTGGCGAAGCGCAAGGCCGCGCTCGCAGCGCTACTCAGGAAGTCGCCGTCGAGCGTTCTGTACGTCGGGCACCGTACACCTAGTCAGGTGAAGCGTGGTTTGGAAAAGGCGTTGCGCCCCCTTGCAACTAGAAAACCTCGTTGCCAAGCGAAAGGCGAGTCCCTATTAGCAAGGATTCCGATCGCTGGACTGGGTGAAGATGAGCTGATCGGTACATTCCTAGACAACTTCGCTTAGAGACGCGGCAGTGCGGTTACCGCACGCCGTCGCATACGCGTTCCGCGCTCGATGAGCCGAATGAAGGCTAGGCTACCCCTCTCGACGAAGTGTGCGAGCTGATGAGTGGCCACCGCCGCGGCGATGGTTGGCTGTTCGAGCAAGTGCACTTCGAGCTTGGCAAGTCGACGCTGCCGATGGCGCGGATCGATGGTGGTTTCTCGCACGCGTCGACGATGGATATGCGGTGCAAAGTGCGTGCGACAAGCTCAAGCGCTACCTGTTCTGGCTGGCGCGCGGCATCGCGAGATCGTCGTTCTCGAAGGAAACGTTCTCGGACGTGGAGTTCGTAGACGACGAGACCAGGCTGCAGGCTCGCCGACCGCGTCTTTGCACTTGACCGCAGTCGTTGTCGCCATCGGTGGACGCGCCGGTGAGGAGCGTCATCTGCTCGTGCTCGTGCTCTTGGTCCTGCAGAGGGCAGGTGATCTGCAAGAGTGCTGGGCCTCGTGCCAGGAGCTGTGGGTCGTGGTGGACTTCGTCGAGCGTGCCCGACGTGACGCCGCAGGCCTATCGGCAGGCCCCAACCTTCGAGCCCATGTGCAGCGCGCCACGCGCATGGACGCTCGGTAGTGCGATCGGATGCAATGCGCTTGCCGCGCAGCCCGCTACGCGGCCCGGGCGATGCGCAGTACAGGCGCACCGTGCTGACGCAGTACGTCTGCAACGTTTGCCATGCGATTCCCGACTCATTAGCTCGTAGCTTGACCTCGGCGCATCGCTGGCCGGTATCGGCCAGCGCGGCTTGATCGCGGGCGGGCTCGCGAACACGCCCGAGAACATGGTGCGCTGCCTGCGCCACACGCGCGAGATCGATCCACTGGCGCCCATGTCCCAGATCGCCGTTACCGAGCTGGACGCGCGCGATCACGGCCAGGGCGGCCGCTTGGCCCTGTGAAATCGTTCCCGTCCACGCCGTCCACGCCGTCCACGCCGTCCACGCCGTCCACGCCGTCCACGCCGTCCACGCCGTCCACGCAGTCCTACCGGGTGTAGCGCGCTGCAACACCGTGCAAGGCGATAGAAGTTACAAAACCGGATGGCCCCGTTATCCGGCACCGTAGCCGCGTTCAGAACCCTACTACGAGGCCGGCAAAGAGAGTCGCTGGGTTTCGAGTGCGAATGCTCCACGGCGCGTTTTCCCCTCGCACGGTCGATGGGCTGAGACTCGCATACAAGGCCCGGAGATAGCGGCATCTTCGGCCGCTGCAATAAGGCCCGAGCTCGGTGGAAAACCACGGCAACGCAGTAGCACGACAGAGCGGCCCGCTCACGCCCGCTGACCCACAGCCCCAAGGGCGTAAACGTCATGCGAGGACCCTTGCAAGACCGAAGCGGCCGCAGGACGGGCCGCACGGTACTCGGCGCACTACGCGTTGATTGGGTTCTGGCACTTCATGCCCAACGAACCGACAGCGACCGCTCCGGGCTTCGATGCAGCTCGGCGACGCGTGGTGCACCAAATCTAGCAACCCGATCCCTTGTGCGGGCGCGGCAGGCGCCCACACGCGCTTTTTTTTGGAGGCATGCACGGACTTTTGAACTACCCCTTGCACCCCGGAACGAAAAACCGCACAATCCAAAAAAAAACGAAGCCTCATTCATTTTGATAGGAGACAAATGCTAGTTCTTCAGGGTCAACCTCGCGCGCACCTGCGCCCTGCTTGGGTGCGAGCCACCATCGCCATCGCTTGTAGTAGCGTGCATTTGTACGCAAGTGCTCAGTCAGATGCGGCACCTGCGGTGTCCACGCCCGAGTCCGCCACACCCAAGGCGATCGAGTCCATCAGCGTCACTGCGCAGCGACGGAGGGAGCCGGCAAGGGAGGTACCGTTGACAGCGGATGTACTCAAAGGCGAGGACATGGAGCGCGGCGGCTACCAGTCGTTGAGCGACTTGGCTGCATTGCTACCAGGGATGAATCACAACCAGTCGGGAGGGGGTACCGGAGGAAGCCAGATCACCATGCGCGGAATTTCGACGGGCTCGCAAGTGGGTGCCACCGTCGGCATGTACGTCGACGACGTTCCATTCGGCTCGAGCTCCGCTTATGCAGGCGGGGGATCCTCCTCTCTCGATCTCGGCTTGTTCGATCTTGCAAGCGTCGAGTCCCTTCGTGGCCCCCAGGGCACGCTATACGGCGCCGGCGCCATGGGAGGCCTGATCAAATATGTGGCCGTGGAGCCCGACACGAGCGCCTTCAGCGGTCAAGTGACCGCTGAAGCCTCCGGTGGGCACGGCGGCAAGACCGGTCACGTCATGCGCGGCATGCTGAACGCTCCGCTGAGCGATGGTGTCGCTGGCTTACGGGCGACTGTCTATCAGCGTTCGGACGGCGGCTTTATCCGCGACGTCAATCGCTCCGGGCGCCTGGTGGACGCTTCGAAGACGGACGGTGCTCGCGTCGCTCTTCTGCTGACGCCTTCGAAGGACGTGACCGTTCGCCTGACCGCGTTGACTCAGAACCAGGAACGCGATGGCGCATCTACGCAGGACATGGACATCGCGACAGGTCGCCCGCTATACGGCGCACTGACAAAGCGGCTCATGTTGAGCGAGCCATCCGAGGTCCGAAACGACCTGGTCTCTGCAGCACTCAGGGTGGACCTCAAGTGGGCTACGCTCGATGCGATCACCGGATGGCAGCGCACCTCGAGCGCGGGGCGTGTGGACACTTCCGCACTCTACGTGCCTTTGCTCGCTCCGCAAGGGATCGTCAACAGTGCTTACGGCATGGACTATGGGTTCAGCAACCGGAAGTTCACCCAGGAGGTGCGCCTGACCTCGCCACGCAGTCGGCAGTTTGAATGGCTGGGGGGCTTCTTTTATACCGACGAGACGGGCTCCAAGACGCAGCATCTCAGCCCGTTCAACGCGTTCGCGCAGCCGACGAATCCGATTCTGGCGGACGCCAAGTTTCCATCGACCTTCCGTGAAACCGCCATCTTCGGTACCGGCACCTACTACATCACGCCGGACGCCGACGTCACCATGGGGGTGCGCCACAGCCGCAACAGCCAACGCTTGGATCAGCAGTTCAGCGGCATCTTCGCGCCAAAACCCCAGCCTGCGTCGCAGTCATCGGAGGGTGTGACGACCTGGCTGCTCACAGGAAGATGGCGTCCTGCCGAACACCAAGCGATCTACGTACGGGCTGCCAGTGGATACCGGCCAGGGGGGCCGCTGCCACTCATCGTGAATCCCCTTACCGGAGCACCGCTCACCAACTCCTCCTTCAAGTCGGACAGCCTGTGGAGCTATGAACTGGGCTGGAAAGGCGACGTGATACCGGGTCGCCTGTCGACGGAGGTGGCGTTGTATCAGATCGACTGGAAAGACATGCAGGTGTTCACATCGAGCGCGGGCTTCTCCGGTATCGGAAATGCGGGGCGCGCGCGTTCGCGCGGTCTCGAATGGACGATGCGAGCGGCCCCGATCGACTCGCTGCGACTGGCTACCTCCCTCAGCGTGATCGACGCGAAGTTGGTGGACAACAGTCCCGATCTGGGCGGGAGGGCTGGCGATCGACTGCCCAATACGGCGCGCGTATCGGCCGCGGTACAGGCTGACTACAACTTCAACGTCAGCGGATATCCGGCGTACTTCGGCGCGACGCTGCGCTACACGGGCGACCGCTTGAACAGCTTCAAGTCCTCCCCTGGGATTCCTCAATACAGGTTGCCGGCGTACACGGCCATCGACCTGCGAGGCGGCGTCCAGGTGGGCAAGGTCAATGTGGGTCTGTTCGTGCGCAACCTGACCAATCGCCGCGGGCAGACGGCGGCCGACACGACCCTGAGCACCGCGGGCGGACCAGCACGGGTGAACCTCATCACACCGCGCACGATCGGTCTGCAGTTCTCGATGGACTTCTCCTGAGCAGCAAAGCGCCATGGAAATTCTCGCGTCCGCGCAGGACATCCTCTTCAAGCAGCCTCTCGCCATCGCCGGACGCGTGCTGTCAGGTCAGTGCGTCCTCAGCGTCGATGGGCGCAGCGGGCGTCATGTCGTGCACGCGGAGGCTGCTGGTGTGTTCTACCGCGGCGAGGACGGGCAAGGGATGAAGCAAGACATTCAGGCCATGTGCGACTGGCTGCCGCGAGACCTTCTTGGCGCCTGGCGTGAAGTTCAAAAGATGCCCGCGGGTGGCGCTCGCAACGCCCTCGATTGGGTGCTCTGGCAACTCGTGGCCGCCCAACGAGGGGAGCCTGTCTATCGCATGGCGTTTCTGCCGTCACTGCGCCCCCTCCTCACCATGGTGACCCTTGGCGTGGACGAACCGCAATGCATGGCGGCGGCGGCGCGGTCGCACCCAAGCGCCAAGGCACTCAAGCTAAAGCTCTGTGGCGACGAACTTGACATCGAACGGGTCAGCGCGGTGCGCTCGGCGCGGCCTGACGTCACGCTTTCGATCGACGCAAACGAAGGGTGGTCGATGGCCCATCTCGAGCGAATGATGGGTGTGCTGCTTGCCAGCAGGGTGGCGCTGATCGAACAGCCACTGCCTGCAGCTAACGACCGTGACCTTGAAGGCTACTTTTCTCCAATCCCAATCGCCGCGGACGAGTCGCTGCAGACCATCGAGGACTTGCACCAGGTCGCGCAAAGGTATCAAGTCGCCAACATCAAGCTCGACAAGTGCGGCGGTCTGAGCGCTGCCATGCTATTGATCCGCGCCGCACGCGAGCGCGGCTTGAAAGTGATGGTCGGGTGCATGGGCGGACGATCTCGTGCCATCCAGCCAGCGTTCATTGCGGCCCAATGGGCCGACATGGTCGACCTTGACTCACCCTTGCTGATGGCTTCGGACACCACGCCGGCGGCAACCTATGCAGATGGCTACATCGGCTTCGAGGAGACAGCCTTTGCCATCGAAAACAAGCGAACAGCCGTTGTGGGCTAGCGCTTCACCCTCACTGGGGCGCCATGCAGCAACTTGATCAGCAGCCGTGCGGCCTTGAGTTTGGCTTCCGCATTGGTAGGAACGCCGATCAGCATTTGAGCTTGAGCCGCCACAAGCAGCGCCAGCATCGATTCGCCGATTGCGAGCGTCTCACTGTCATCCGCATGACCGGATGCCTGGCCGATGCGAACCACCGCTTCGAGCAAGGCCCGGCGCAGGCTCTTGAAGTTTCTAGTGACAACGGCTTGGACCTCGGGGTTGCGTCGCGTGATGGCCGCGACTTCGAGTGCCGTGCGCGCCGTCTGGTTGCTGGCATCCGGCCGCTCCTGAGCTTTCAGCAGGCCCTCCACGAGACCGAGCAACTCGCCCGCCGAAGTGCACTGCTCGAAGGGCGATGCATTGACGTCTGCCGCCTCGATGAGCTGGAGCAGGACGTCCTCCTTCGCACGAAAGTGCACGTAGATGGTGCCGATCGAAAGGCCCGCTTGCGTGCTGATCTCAGCCATCGATGCGTCGGCGACTCCCTTGCGTTCAAAAACGACGCGGGCGGCGTCGAGGATTTGCTTGCGCACCGACGCCATGTGGCGCTCATCTCGTTTGGGCATTCCGCTTGAAAAATAATGATTGATTGTTCATTTTAGGACTGAATTGAAACCATGACCTCTGATCGCACACAAAAGCTGGAAGCCATACTTTCCGCGCTCCACCGAAACGACTCCCCGGGCTTGGTAGCGAGCGTGCAGCACCATGGGAAACCGTTGCTGCGCCGAGGTTATGGCATGGCGAGCCTGGACTCGGGTGTCATTAATACGCCCTCCACGAAGATGCGTATCGGCTCAACGAGCAAGCATTTCGCCTCCGCCCTTGCGCTGCTGCTTCGTGACGAAGGTTTGCTTTCGATCGATGAGCCCGTAAGTCGCTGGCTGCCCGAGCTTCCAGCGACCCAAGGTATCCGCACGCTTCGGCAGTTCATGAACCACACGGGAGGCACGCGCGACTACTTAGATCTCTCCTTATTGTCCAACGGGATGACTGTTGTTCCCAGTGAAGGGGCCTTTGATTATCAGTGCCGACAGCAGGAGGAAAACTTCAAGCCTGGCGAACAGCTCATGTACAACAACGGGGGCTACCGCATGCTGTCCAAAGTGCTCGAGCGTGTGCTTGGCGTCCCGTTGGCGCAGGGGTTGCGTGAGCGGCTGTTTGAGCCGTTGTCGATGAACGACACCTTCCTGTGGTGCACAGACCTTGATCCGCTGCTCGGCAGCGCCACCTCGCACATCGCCAAGCCAGATGGGGGTTTTTCCAAGGGCATCTTCCCTTCGGTCATTCTGGCCGAAGGTGGCATTGCGTCCACGTTGGATGATATGCAGCGCTGGCTGGGCCACCTCATCACACCCAAGATCTGGCCACAGCGGCTCTCGAACGAGTTGATGTCCCCAACCGAACTGAGTAACGGATACCTCCACCCATACGGCTTCGGGCTCATCCGCGAGACTTGGCGAGGCGTGCAAATTCTTCATCACGCCGGCGGCGTCGTGGGAGGGACATGTCAGATGCTCGCGGCACCTGATCACGGCGTGCAGATCGTTGTCATGAGCAACCGCAGCGACATCACCGCAGTAGAGATTGCACAGCAATTGCTAGTCGTGATGCTCGAGGATGAACTCGAACCGGCGGAGATCCCGGCGAGCGCAGACTTCGCCGATGCGCTGTGTGGTGATTACCACTGCGCTTTGAACGGTCGCCACTTTGCCATCGCAAAGCACGGGGACAACTTGGTCCTGCGCAGCTTCGGTCTCCCGCTTCCGTTGACCCAATCGACATCGGAAGTACTGCGCGTCAATCTGCTGTCGGTGATTGCCTTGACGGTCGAACTGGTGCGCAACGACGCTGACAGGGTTGTCGCGATCGACGTGATCGAACAAGGCCGCCGCTATCGCTGTGATCGCCTCGAAAGCGCTGGTACGGATCAAAAGGTCGTCGAACGTTTCGCGGGCAAATGGCACAGCAGTGAAATCGGAGGTGATGTCGTGATTGGCGAAGGGCGACCCGAGTCGATGCGTGTCGCGGGACTGTATGGCCGCAGCACCTACAAGTTGGAACCGCTGCTCGAAGACACTTGTCTGATGACCAGCGACGACCCCGCACTGCCACTGCACGGCACGATTCGCCTCGTGACCGGCAAGGATGGGCAACGCGAGTTGCTGTTGGATACCGCTCGCACACGACACCTACGGTTCACAAGGGATCGCGCCCATGGCTGAGATGCGTGCGCCTTCGCGCATAGCCCTGGCTGGGTTTGGTGCCGGGGCGTTCGGCTCGACTTTGGGTTCTGGTGTGGTGCCTTTGCTCTTCCTGTTCTACCTGACAGAGTTTGCAAAGGTACCCCCCGCACTTGCAGGCGTGCTGTTAGCCATTCCCAAATTCGCCGATCTGCTGCTCGATCCATGGATCGGACGCCGAAGTGACAAGGCCGCCCGCGCCGCGGGAAGCCGAAGTCATCTGATTGCCTTCAGTGCCGTCTCACTTCCCCTTATTCTGGTGTTGCTCTTTGTGCCCATAGTCGGCTTTCCGATGCCGTTCAGGATCTTTGTGCTTGGGTCGTTCTTGGTCCTGCAATCCCTATTGCTCACCGTATTCACGGTTGCCCACACTGCGATTGCGAGCGATATGTGCGATGGCATGAAAGATCGCAGTACCTTGATGTCCTCCCGCGCACTCGGGCAAACCATCGCAGGACTCTTGGTGACCGTGTTGGCCCCGCAGATCGTTGCACGCTTCAGCGCATTTCATGGCGGCTACCTCGGCGCAGCACTGGTCCTCGCTGCCGGCGCATTTGTCGCGTTGGGTGTCTGCTGGTTGGTCGTGCGGCGGGTTCCATTGCGTACGGGAGTCGAGCGAGAGCGGCCGCCGTCGCTGCCGAAGGCCCTGCGGGCGACGTTGCGCAACAAGGCCTTCTACGGCGTCGCTCTGATCCTTGTGCTGCTCGGCACCAGTTCGACGGCGCTCTTCAGCGCCTTGCCCTACGCCAACAAGCATTTGCTCCAGGCAGGTCCAGAAAACCTCTCGGTACTGCTCACGCCGATCTTTGTCGCCCTGCTGGCGGGAGTCGCCGCGGCGCCATGGGTCGCGCGTCGCGTTGCCCCCGCGCGCATCCTCGGCGGCGCGCTATTTTTGGCGCTCGTCGGCGTCGTCTGGTTCACGGCCGGGCCGCGCACGCTGATGTCGATGGTTGCCGGGGGCGCGATGTTCGGTGTCGCGTGCGGAGGACTGACGGTACTGATCACCACACTGGCAATGGAGACCGCCACGCGGTCGTCCGCGAAAGGCGAAAGCCTCGGGCTCTACCTGGGCGTCCTCTTTTCTGCCGAGAAGCTTGGCCAATCGCTCGGGGGCATCGTGGTCGGGATCGGGCTCGATTGGGTCGGAACCCTGGGTGCAGCGCCCGATGCGTCATCGCTGCAGCGCCTGGCTTTGCTGTGGCTGGCCGCGCCGGCTTCGGTACTGGTGCTCGCGCTGGCGATGGTCGCTTCGCTCGCACCACGTTTGCGTGCGCTTTAAGACAGGCTCTTTTTCATGAAGATTTTTACATCTGCGTTGGTCACGGAGACCAACACGTTCTCTGAGCATCCGACGACGCTCGCATCGTTCGAGGAGCTTGGCATCATTCGCGGGCCCACGCCGGCGCGAGCGCTGGGCGACGTTGGGCCGATTGTCGAGCAGTGGCGCCTTCGCGCGCGCCGCTACGGCGATGAGGTGGTCGAAGGCGTGTATGCCATCGCGCAACCCGCGGGGCGCGTTAGGGCTGAGGCATACGCACAGTTGCGTGGGGAGATTCTCAATGCAGCGCGCGCGGCGATGCCGTTGGACATGGTGCTGTTGTTCCTTCACGGCGCGATGGTGGCAGAAGGCGAGGACGACTGCGAAGGGGATCTGATTCGGGCCATGCGTGAACTCGTGGGCCCCCAGTGCGTGATCGGCGTTGAACTCGATCCACACTGCCACATGACGTCCACCATGACCCAGCATGCCGATGTCATCATCCTCATGCGCGAGTACCCGCATACGGACTACGAGGCTCGGGCTGCGGAATTGTTCGATGCGTGCCGGGCCGCGGCAAGCGGCGTCACGCGTCCGGTCATGGCGGTGGCGGATTGCCGCATGGTTGGCTTCTACCCCACGACCATCGAGCCGATGCGCGGCCTCGTGAACTGGATGAGCGAGATCGAAGCGCGCCCCGGCATCGTCTCCGTAAGTCTCGTACATGGATTCCCATGGGGCGACGTTGCTGATGCAGGGACCAAAGTGCTCGTGGTGGCAGACGGCGACCCCGCCTTCGCCATGACCCAGGCGACGGAGCTCGCACAGGCGCTTTATCGGATCCGCCATGCGATGCTGCCCCGTCTGGAAACCGTCAGACAAGCGCTAGAAGGCTTCGATGCACAGGGCGGAATGCCACGGCTGCTGGCAGACGCAGGCGATAACCCGGGCGGCGGGGCGCCAGGCGATCACACAGTGCTGCTCGCCGAACTGGTTCAGCGCAAGGATTTGCGCAGTGCCGTGGGGATGTTGGTAGATCCGCAGAGTGTTCAGGCGTGCTTCGAGTCAGGTATCGGGGCTCGTTTACAGCTGAGCCTGGGCGGGAAGGGTGGTGCAGTATCTGGACGACCGCTCGAAGTCGAAGCAAGTGTTCGGGGACTCGCACTCGACCATGTCCAGTGGGTCGGGGATATTCGCGATCCGCTCGGTCGCGCTGCATGGATTCGAGTCAATGCCACGGACATCGTCTTGAGCAGCCGTCGGCAACAGACGCTTTCGCCCACTGCCTTCACCGGGCTGGGCGTTCCTCTGCACGAAGCACAGGTCATCGCGGTGAAGTCCAGCCATCACTACTACGCCGAGTTCTCAAAGCTCTCGACGGATCGGCACGTGATCGAGACCGGAGCCGCACTGTCGATGAATTTTGCACATCTTCCGTACCGCAATCGGCACATGCACTTCTTCCCCGCCACGGACAACCCGTCTCCGCATCTGGCATGAGTACCACTACTTCTCTTGCTGCCGGCGAACGACAGCTCCGCCTTGTCGGCTCGCCCAGCGGCGCGTCGATGATGGTTGACGGGCACGAGGTGCTTTGCTTCGGCGGCTCGGCCTATCTCGGGCTGGGCGGCCTGCCTGAACTCATCGAGACTGGCTGCTCCGCATTGCGGCAGTTCGGCGCGAGCACCCATCTCCCTCGCCACTATGGCTTCAGCTCGGGCGCGAATCAGCAGGCCGAGGCTGAAGCGCGTCGATTTTTCGGTGCGGAAGCCGCGATGTACTTCGGGACCGGCTACTTGTTCGGCCTTATCGCACTCACCGGTCTTGCACCCGACTGCGATGCTATATACATCGACGAATCGGCTCACTACAGCCTGCGAGACGGCGCGCACTCGACAGGCAAGCCTATCCATTCGTTCGCTCACTGCGATGCTGAGGACCTAGCGCGCGTGCTCGCGCATACGCTCAAGCGGGGTCAACGGCCGCTTGTTGCAACAGACGGGATGTTTGCGACCACGGGTGCGATCGCGCCCGCTTTCGGCGTATGCACAGGTCATCGCACCCTCAGACGGATGGCTGGTCGTTGATGAGTCGCATGCTTTCGGAACGATCGGGCCACACGGCCGGGGCAGCGCAGAGCTCGCGCAGCTGCCATTCCATCACCTGGTGATCGGTGGGTCCGCCGCCAAAGCGTTCGGAGCGCACGGAGGACTGGCGCTTGGTGACGCGCAAGCCATCGCACAACTCTGGCGAACTCCGGTGTCACGTGGCGCCGTCCTGGGCTGCTCCGCTGGCGCCGCAATGACAGCGGAAAGCCTCCGCCTGATTCGCAAACGACCTGAAATCCTTGAACGCTTGCGAGAAAACGCGCGTTCGCTGAAGGCGGGGCTGCGTGCACTGGGTTTGACGGTCGAGGACAACCCTGGACCCATCGCTGCCTTCGTGCATGGGGACAGCTTTCACATGCAGCGCATCCAGCGCGCACTCTGGGACCAGGGCATTTTCGTGGCGTACTCCACCTATGTGGGTGCCGGCCCCATGGGCGTGCTGCGTTGCGCTGCCTTCGCGGACCACACGCCCGAGCAGATCGCTCAGTTGCTCGAGGCATTGCGCAAGCTGCTGTAGAGAACACGCAGCTCGATCGCTCGAAACGCCGAGTCGAGCGCTTCCACCTTTGGCTCCAACAAGTTTCCCGTGCCCCCAGGGCAAGACACAACCCATGATGAACTTCACCGCTGACCAACTTCCGTTCTCCAAGCTTCGCAGTACGAATGGGCTGCTTTTCCTCTCCGGGGAACTCCCGATTCCGGAAGCAGGACCAATGCCTGAGGACATTGCGCTGCAAACCGATCTGACGCTTCATCGCATCGACGCTTCGCTCCGCAATGTCGGCCTGAGCCTCGCGAATGTGGTGCAGGTCACGGTCCACTTGGCGCGCGCGGAAGACTTTGCGGCGTTCAATGCAGCGTACCGCAAGCACTTTCAAGCGCCGTATCCGACACGCACGACCGTGGTCGCGCAGCTCTTGATTCCCGGAGCGCTCATCGAGATCACGGTGATCGCAGCCATCGAACTTGCAACTGAAGTCACATCCGATGCCAGATGAAGTCGTGGTGTTGGGGGCTGGAATGGTCGGCACCTGCACGGCCCTCGAACTGACGCTGCGAGGGCATTCGGTCACGTTGGTCGATCGCTCGCCGATTGGTCGGGAGACGAGTTATGGCAATGCGGGTGTCATTCAGCGCGAGGCCGTCGAGCCCTACACGTTTCCGCGCGACCTGAAGGCGTTGATGCGGGCCGCCCTTGGACATGGGCTGGACATCAACTATCACTTCACCGGCTTGTTGGCCGCCCTGCCGCAATTGGTTCGCTATTGGAGGAACTCCGCCCCTTCGCAGCACCGCCGCATCAGCCGTGAGTATGCCGGTCTCATCGAACATGTTACCGATGAACATGGGCGCTACATCGCCCTTGCTCGAGCAGAGGATCTCGTACGGCGCAAGGGCCTTCGCTTGATGTACCGAACCGAAAGCGCGTTCGAGGATGCGGTCGCCCACGCTGAGCGCCTGAACCAGGAGTACGGCATCGCCTTTGACGCACTCGACAGCCATGACATGGCGTTAGCGGAGCCGTCGCTTCGAAGGTCCGTCGCCGGCGCGGTTCATTGGGTGCAGTCGTGGAGTGTGAGCGACCCGGGGGCGCTGGTCGAACGCTACGCCAAAGCATTCCAGCGACGGGGCGGCCATTTCTTGCGTGCCGATGCGATCGCGTTGCGGGAGCGTTCTGTCGGGTGGGAGGCTCGACTCGACGGGGGCATCCTGCACGCACGGCATGTGGTGGTCGCACTTGGGCCATGGTCCGATGCTTTGATCAGGCCCTTGGGTTACCGCCTACCACTGTTTGTCAAACGTGGCTACCACCGGCACTACGTCGGAGGTGACGGGGTGCTCGTTCCAACATTGGACGCTGAGCGCGGCTACGTGATGTCCTCGCAGCGCCGGGGCCTGCGCATCACGACCGGCGCGGAGATCGCACGCATCGATGCGCAGCCGACCCCACGGCAACTTGCCGGCGCGGAAGCCGAGGCGCGCGAACTGTTGAGTCTGGGCATTCCCGTGGAAGACGAGCCTTGGATCGGCGCTCGGCCATGCTGCGCCGATATGAAGCCGGTCATCGGGCGGGCGCATCGACACCGGGGCTTGTGGTTCAACTTCGGGCACGGGCATCACGGATTCACGCTGGGACCTGCGGGGGCACGGCTTCTGGCTGACCTCATCGAGTCCAAGCAGCCATACACGGAAGCGAAGGCGTTTTCACCTTTGAGGTTCGCATGAACGGGGCGCTCAACGCTTTTTTTGACGTCGATGCGTCCGCATCGACTCGCACTTTGCTGGCATCTGGTTGGCAGATCGACGGCTAGGGGATTGATCAATGGATTTCAGTGAAAGCCGAAGACCCGGAAGCAGGGTAGTCGGGTTCTTTATCGTAGTCGGACTGCATCTGCTCTTGGGCTGGGCGCTGATAAGCGGATTGGCGCGTCGGGTCGTGGAGGTCGTGAAAGCACCCGTGGAAGTCAGCATCCTGGAGGAGCCCAAGGCGCCGCCTCCCCCGCCACCACCTCCACCGCCGCCGCCAGAGCCACCCCGAAGGCCTCCGCCTCCCCGCAAAGTGGCGCCGCCTCCGCCAAGCTACATGCCTCCACCGGAGGTCAATGTCGCTCCGCCCGCAGACCCGCAGCCGTCGATCACGGCCAGCTCTGTACCGCCCCCGCCCGCGCCGGTGGTGATTGCGCCGCCGGCACCGCCCGCTGCGCCTCGAGCCTTGGGCACTCCTGCACGGATCGACGTGTCGTCTTGCGAGAAGCCTGAGTATCCGAGGTCGGCACTGCGTGCGGAAGTCACCGGGACCACACGCATCCGCTTCACGATCGATGCCTCGGGACGCGTGGCGAAAGCGGAGATAGATCGACCCTCAGGACCCACCCGAGAGCATCGATCGTTGGACGCGGCGGCGGTGGAGGTCTTGAGCAGATGCCCGTTCAAGCCCGGGACCGATACCGAGGGACAGCCAGTCGGTGGTGCAGTGGCCACTGTCGAGTACGTGTGGAAGCTCGAATAGTGCCTCGTCCGCCATCGTGCTAACCCGCCCCACATCCGCGTCCCAGGTCGCCCGAAAAGCGGCCACGCTCGATCCACGTGCCAGCGATGCACGTCCTGTCAAATTTTCTAATGGAGAAGCTCTCATGTCCTTCGTCAAATTCTTTCGCAGCGCCATGCTCGCTGTCATATCCGTCACCCTGCTTCTTGGCGCGCTGACTGCATCCGCCCAAAATGCGTCGACCCCGCCGGCGCCGGTGGCCAATGCGGCGCCCGCAGCGAACACCGATGCGAGCGCATCCTCATCGGCGAAGGGCGAAGGCCAGGGCAATGCTGCCGTTGCATCGTCTACGACCCACGCCGTCGAGAACCCCTACGGACTGAGCGCCCTCTGGGCTCAGGGTGACTTTGTCGCCAGAGGCACGCTGATCATCATGGTGATCATGAGCATCGGCAGTTGGTGCATCATCTTCGTCAAGCTGTACGAACAGCAAAAGCTGCTCAATGCCGCCAGTGCGGCCAGCAAGTCCTTCTGGAAGGCTGGCAGTGTGCAGGCTGGGGCGCAAACGCTGCGCAACGGAAGTGCCTTTCGCTATATCGCCGAACAGGGCTTGACCGCCAGCCAGCATCACGAGGGCACACTGGTCGAACAGATCGACCTGCACACATGGGTGACGATGAGCATCCAGCGCGCTGTGGAGAAGGTGCAAAGTAGGCTGCAGGACGGGCTCGCCTTTCTTGCGACTGTCGGTTCCACCGCGCCTTTTGTGGGACTTTTTGGAACTGTCTGGGGCATCTACAACGCGCTGACGGCAATCGGCGTGTCTGGCCAAGCTTCAATCGATAAGGTGGCAGGCCCCGTCGGGGAGGCGTTGATCATGACCGCCATTGGCTTGGCCGTCGCTGTGCCTGCGGTAATGGGGTACAACTGGCTGATCCGGCGCAACAAGAGTGCCATGGAGCGGGTGCGCAATTTCAGTGGCGATCTGCACAATGTGTTGATCGGAGCCAAGCGGTGAGCCTCGTCGTTCTCATACCCGCCTACCTTCTCCGAGCCCATGGAACGGTGGGCTTATCGTCGCCCACCGTCAATACGGAGTCCATCAAATGGGAATGAACCTCAGCGCCGACGGCGATGATGAGGCTTTGAACTCGAGCATTAACACGACCCCTTTGGTCGATGTGATGTTGGTACTTCTGATCATCTTCCTGATCACCATTCCGGTTGTGACTCAGTCGATCAAGCTTGAACTCCCCAAAGAGAGGAATGTCCCGACACAAACCAAACCAGAAAATATCGTGCTTGCGGTCAGCCGCAACGGTGAACTGTACTGGGGGATCGAGCGTATGCCCGACGTGGAGACCGTGGTCGCTCGACTGAAGACTATCGCAGTCAAGGAGCCGCAGCCCGAGGTGCACATCCGCGGCGACGCGGAAGTTCCTTACGAGGCGGTCGGGCGACTGGTGACGGCCTGCCGACGGGCAGGCATTCACAAGGTTGGATTCATCACCGAGCCGCCTGCGGGCAGCGCGAGTCGATAGGTAAACAAAATGGCAATGAGTGCAGGAAGCGGACACGACGATGAAGAGATCATCGTCGATATCAACACAACACCACTGATCGATGTCATGTTGGTTTTGTTGATCATGTTCATCATCACGATCCCTATCCAGACGCATGCTGTCAAGATGAATATGCCGATCCCCAGCAGCGACCCGAACCCGCCGATCGCTACGAAAGAGATCCGCATCGAGGTCGAGGCTGATGGAACGATCGGATGGAATGGGGAAGTCGTTGCAGGTCGACCGGACCTCGAGCGACGGCTGGCGACAGTTGCCGCGCAGCCCGAACAACCAGAGGTTCATTTGCGCCCCAGCAACAGTGTTCCCTATAAGCACGTGGCAGGCATCATGGCGAGCGCGCAGCGCCTCGGTGTGGTCAAGATCGGGATCGTCGGCAGCGAGCAGCTTGCGAACTGACAAGCAATGGGAAGGTGCGAAACATTCCCCCTCGCACCTGACTTGGTCTGGCCTCGCCTGGCGTTCACGCCTCTGGAAGTCCGAAAGAGCGACCGGGAGCCTTTTTGTCAGCGGTGTCCGCTCTTGAGAGTCCCGGCCCATACTGTCGGCGATACTCACTCGGCGACATCTTGAGGACCCGCAAGAATGCCCGCCGCATGACTTCTTCTGCGGAGAAGCCGCAGCGTAAGGCAATGGCTTTGAAAGACATCGGCGTTGTCTCGATCTCAACGCAAGCCCGACTGAGACGGAGCTGCTCCAGCGCGCGTGCTGGGGTGATGCCAGTGGTCCGAAGGTAAAAGCGGCCAAAGGTTCTCGGGCTCATCGACAACCTGTCGGCCAGCCTGTCCACTGATAGGCGCTCGTGCAGGTTCTCGACCATCCAAGCATGCAGGGCGATGACACGGCTGTCTCCGGTTGCGCGTTCGGCAAGGTCGCTGCGAAACCGAAACGGTGTGGCGATGGGCTCCCAGGAAGCCCCAAGCTGCGCGGTCACGCTGATTGCGATTGGCTGTCCGAGGTCGTCTGCCACCATTTTCAGCGCAAGCTTCATTCCCGAAGAGGCCGCCACTGCATCCCATAGGCGACGCGCATCCGATGGGTCAGTTCTTTGATGCGCAGCATCTGCGACTGTGAAGCCAATGGTCCCGACCGATGCGATGCGATCGATCTGCGATCGATGTTCGAAAATCCACTCTCGCGCTCGTCTCGCATGCGTGGAGGAGCTACCCAGCATGTTCAAGGCTCCCCCACCGATCACCATTACCGTGTGGATGGCTTCTGACACGTCGGAAGGCAACTCACGTGCGTTCAAGAAGGCACAGCCAGCGCCTCGGACCGGCATCGGCGAAGAAACGAACGTGTGGATCTCGTAGAACGATCTCCCATGCCGCTCGGTGTGAGCCACGTTGGCGGCCTCGAAGACGTGTATCGCTGCCGCAACATCGAAAAGTTCGAATCCGTCAACAACGATCAGCCAGATTTGCGCCATTGAAAGAGTCTTGAGGTGATTGGCGCGCCGAGAAGTTCGGCCTCAACGCTCGTGTTGGATCCTAGATGCCCCTGATTCGAAATGACTGCAAATGTGCTGGCGTGGCGAAAAAGGTGGAATATTTGTCGGTGTGCCGAATAAGACATGTTCTTAGACTGTGTTGTGGCAGATTGGTTTTTCGTCTTCATGTTTTTCGGAAGTGCACGCCGATTGACGTAGACATTCGTTCAATGAAAGATCGACAGTGAAAAAATATCGCTACCTTTCCTCTTCGGAAAAAAGACTCCGCGGCACACTGCGGCTTTCGAGGCTTCGGCTGAACGAGAGCTCCCATTCGAACGAACGGCTTCTTTCTAGAAATCAACGATGCGCTGAGGCGAGCGATAGGGGCAGCTTCCAAGTTCGAAGTCGTTGCGCGGGGTGCGAGACGTCTGGGGTTTGAGCACTGCGCCTATGGCGTGAGGTTCTTCGACTCGTTCGCCCGCCCGAAGACGCTGATGCTCAATAACTATGCGCCGGCCTGGCAACAGCGCTATCGTGAACAGGACTACCTCGCGATCGATCCGACGGTGGCGCACGGAGTTCGCTCGCGAGCTTCGTTGGTCTGGCGTCGCGAAGTCTTCGAAGCCACGCCGCAGTTTTGGTCGGAAGCGCGTGAGGCAGGCTTGCGTGTGGGTTGGGCTCAATCTTCCTTTGATCCGGATGGCAGCATCGGAATGCTCACGCTGGCGCGGTCGCGAGAGGTGCTCTCGGCGGCAGAGCTCTTGGGGCGAGGAGCGCAGATGCAATGGTTGGCGGATGCCGCGCACTTTCACCTTTCCGAGGCGCTCTGGCCGGACCAACATCGGGTGTATCCGGCGCTCACGGCTAGGGAGTTGGATGTTCTGCGATGGACGGCGGACGGGAAAACGTCAGAGGAGGTTGCCATTCTGCTGGGTGTTTCGTGTAATACAGTCAACTACCACGTCAAGAACGCAATCCGAAAACTGCATGTGACAAACAAGGCTGCGGCGGTTGCGCGTATGTTGCGTCTTCGGTTGCTGATGTGAGCTTGCGCGATGTCGTGAAGATGTAGCCCGAGCGGCCGTTCGTTAGCCCGCGAGAGGTTGGCGTTGCAGGCAGACCACGAGCATCGAGTCAGCATTCAGAGAACGGATCGAAAGCATGAGCGACTGCGCATCGAGGGTTCGATTTCAATCCGACATGCGTATACGAAATGCTGGTTCAGGCGAACCGGTCTGCCCATGCGATGCGCGACGATTCCGGCGCGTCGAAGAATGCGCTCAACGCCGAGCGGCGAAACCGTGATCAGTTCGTCCGCACCGCCAAAGGCCGCGAGCCGCATGACGACGTCCAGAAGTGCCAACGCGCGACAAGATGCGTCGCTTAGCGACTGGGTAGCTGCATTGGAAGCGTCGAGGTCGGTCACAGCGAATCTGGAAAGCTCCCATACTTTCGCGCTGCGCGGAGGCGGACGGCCGTCGAGCAGGTTCGGAAACACGTCGCTCAAAAGGTAGGGCCGATCGGTCGGAAGAAGCCGCGCAACACCGCTCAACCGAGCGTCTCGTTCCCGAGCCATGACATACAGAGTGTCGTCACGGTCGAATTGATCGAGTTCGGTGACGCCGTCGTTTGCGAGCTTCCAGCCAAGTTTTTCGACAAATACGCGATAGCGGTAGTGCGCCATTGCGGAGAACGCGCTGGTCGACAAATTGCTGGCCGTGCCTGCGACGATGTGCATGGTTCGCTTTCGCTGGGTTGAGCAGATGGATTAGATGAAAGCGGACGCAATTTAGGAACTACCAGATTTGACGAGGACCATCGGCAGGGGCCACGGCTAGGCGACTGCTTGGCGAGCCCGAACACGTTGTCTGGGGATCTAGCTAGGAGAGAAAACTCCAGGACTTTTCGGCGCACGTGGCACCGGAAAGCCTTTCGCCGGGACTTTCACGATGCCGGGGCCTTCGAGGGGAAATTGCGTCGCACGAAACCTGTGCCGGCGCACAGCGGGATGGTCCTTGCCTGGCGCGGCTCGGCGGTCGCTGCGCGCCGAGATCCGAGCCCTGTGATTTGCTTGCTATGCAAGCCTTGCTGACGATGGCGGAAGCGATAAGGATTGCGTCCAGGAAACACTTTTCATCGGACTCATGCAATCACCATCCTCGTTCTACGCGCTTGACGATCAGGCACCAGGCGCCAGCTCCGATCAAGCGCTCGTTACTCTGCAAGCACTTCACGTTCAGCTTGATGGTGTAGACGAGCGACTGCTCCAGGCACTTCGCCAGCGGTTGGACTGCTGCTGGCGCATCGGTCTTCACAAGCGCAAGCACGGTATGTCGCTTTTGGAGCCTCGGCGTATGGATTTCGTCCAGAGAAAGGCTGTGAGGTTTGGAGCCGACCACGGCATTCGCGGCGGCTTTATGCAAGCGCTCTATTCGCTGATCATCGATGAGGCATGTCGCCTCGAGCTTGAAGCCATGAAGACGCCATGCGACAGCGGATTGAGCTGACGTCGGTGCGGCGGCTGCGAGCGGCTGGATCAGATGCCTTGGTAGGACATTCCTCGTCACACAGTGATGGTGTAGGAAGCCGCTCTGCGATCGGGAATCCCCCAGGACTGCTGAGTGCCCGATGGGATAGGCAAAGCGGCAGGAACTTGCTCGATCTCCGTACAGCGGCTTGCCTGTCCCAGAAGCAGTTGGCCGGAACCTCCGGCGTGTCGTGCGCGATGATCTCTCGTCTAGAACTTGGTCAGATCCAACCGCGGCCGGACGTTCTTGAGCGAATCGCATGCGCGATCGATTTGGCGGTTACGGTTCGTTTCTGCTCCCTATGAGAGGTTGTTGGTGGGCGAGGGCAGTTTCGGAGGGACGGTGGAAAGGTGCATCATGAGGTGTCTTCCAAGCCAGATTCTTGCTTGGGACAATAGTTAGAATGAGCCAGGATAGAGCGCCCGATATCGCAGGCCTTGCATGCGTTGTCCGGCACCGGCAAGGCACGCTGGGACGCTACTATCGTTCCGCCTGCGAGATCCCACATGAAAACCCACCGTCAACGCTTGCAGCGCGCGCACTTCGCGTTCATGCGGGCGTTGATTCAGGGGCTCGATGCGCGAGCGAGTTGGGATCGGTATCTGCTGCTCGAGGGGGAATCGGCAGACATGCGTAACGTAAGGCGCACGATCGGCTGGATGCGCGATGCCTTCGCAGCCGCTGCGCGGCGGGAGCGTCGCCCCGGCACAGCGCGGCTGATCCTGCTGGACCCTGAACGCTTCTCAAGCTCGCCCAAGCTGCCGACGCTGGAGGATTTCGCGCGCGAGCAAGGTTTGGAAGACTTTTCCCATGCCGAGCAGATCGAGGCTTACGAAGCTGCGCATCCGGGCGCGGGTTCCAGCGACGGTGCTGGGCAAGGCGCCGCGAGTTCGCGTCGCGCGCGGGTGGTGCAACGCCAGCTTGAAGCGCTGCGCTGGCTCGAAGACCTGACGGCTGAAGATCCTCGAGCTGACGATCCCGTATCCGCTTGGCTGAATCCCTTGCTGGCTGGCCGATTGGAGCGTAGTGGTTTGAGTACGCTGCGGGAGTTGGTGGAGCACGTCAATCAGAGCGGTTCGCGTTGGTGGGTCAGGGTGCCCGGGATCGGTGCGCACAAGGCGGCTCGAGTGGTCGAGTGGCTTCAAGCGACTGAGCAAGCACTCGGTCTGCGCGTGGGGCGACACGCGCTACGAAAGCGTTCACAACTTGCGTTCGATGAGCTCCAAGCGGTGGTGCAGCCCGCGTTGGAGCTTCGGCCTCTTGAGAAGCTGATGCTCCCGCCTTCTCTGGACGGCAGCAGTGGAGCTTTTCGGTGTGCTCCATCGATTGAAAGCAAGTCGTCTTCGAACAACGATGTCGAGGCTGTTCTCGAATGGATTCACAGCCGGGGTGCTCCATCGGGTTTGGAGTTCTCGTCGATGCCAGCGGTGCTCACTGCCACTCAGCGGTCCTATCGCAAGGAAGCCGAACGTCTGCTTCTGTGGGCTACCCTCAAGCGGGGCAAGCCTCTGTCGTCGCTCACAGCAGATGACGTCAGTGCTTACGCGGATTTCATCGTCTCACCGCCCGCCGCATGGTGCGGTCCGCGTCACCATCAACGCTGGTCGCCGATGTGGCGACCTTTTGAGGGTGCGCTCTCTCCATCAGCACAGCGCCAGGCGCTAGTGATCCTGCGAGGACTTTTTTCGCATCTTGTGCATCGGGGGTATCTCACGTGCAGCCCCTTTGTGAGCCACGCTTTGCCTGTGATTGCTCCGTTGACAGTGCAGCCTGATCACGCAGATCCAATACAGTGGGATCTCCTAGATCGGCAGTTGGGACTACAGAGCGACGACGAGGCGGCGCGTCGGCTGCGTCGGGCGCTGCGATGGATCCGCGCCACCGGTTTGCGAATTGGTGAAGTGGTTGCGCTGCGTTGCGAACACCTTGTTCCGCCTAGGCTCGAAGAAGCTGCCGACGCCGATACGGCGTGGCTACTCGAGGTCAAGGATGCGGAAGGCGTGACCAAGCGACTGCCGATTGCGGCCGCGCATGTACGCGAGCTGGAGGAGGAACTGGCGCGCCATGGACTCGAGCCACGTGTGGACGCGCAAAGCAATCGCGGCGTTGCGGTACTTGCGCGCTTCGATGCGGGGGGGCTCAGACCCGCTCCTGGTCGGCTTCGGGATTGCATAAGGCGATGAAGCGTTTCCTGCTCGAGGCGGCACAGGGACTGGACGAGTTGCAGGCATCGCGGGTTCGACGTCTTAATACGCACGATCTACGCCGTGTCGCGCGGCGCGCGACGCCTGGATCTGCCTCGGCATGAATCGCGCAGGGAGCGCATTCGACTACGTGTGAGGTCATCGACAACCCAGGCGTCGCGTCGCATGATGGCCGACGTCGGCCGGCCAGTTGGGCCCCGGCACCCCTCCCGGATTCGAAAGCCTCCCCATGCCCACAGCAGAGACCCTCGAGAAATTCATCGCGCGCGTGGAGTCCAACTTCCACGCCGAAGCCCTCGCCGAGTTCTATACCGAGGACTCGTCCATGCAGGAGAACCAGTCGCCACCGCGCGTGGGCCTGGCCGCCAACATCGCGCGCGAGCGCGCCACGCTGGCCCGCGCCTCCGCAGTCCGTTCGCAGTGCGTGCGGCCGGCCTTCGTGCAAGGCGACCATGTCGCGATCCGCTGGATCTTCGAGTTCGACTGGCTCGACGGCAGCAGCAGCCGCATCGAGGAGATCGCCTGGCAGCGCTGGTCGGGCGAGCGCATCGCGTCGGAGCAGTTCTTCTACGACCCCGCGCAGATGGCGCCGAAGAAGCCCGCGCCATGAGCGAGCCCAAGCCATTGGCCCATGCACGCGCGGTGCTGCAGGCCCAGCCCTTCAGCGTGCTGCTGGGCACCGAGATCCTGGCCTTCGGCCCCGCGCTCACTGAACTGCGCCTCGCGCTGCGGCCCGAGCTCAAACAGCAGCACGGCTTCGCCCATGGCGGCGTGCTCAGCTACCTGGCCGACAACGCGCTGACGTTCGCGGGCGGCAGCGCGCTGTCCGATGCCGTCGTTACCGCCGAGTACAAGATCAACTACCTGCGTCCCGCGCAGGGCGCCACGCTGCTCGCGCGCGCCCGCGTGCTGCACGGCGGCAAGCGGCAGGCCGTCTGCGCCTGCGAGATCTTCGCGATCGATGCCGAAGGCGGCGAGAAGCTGGTCGCCGTCGCGCAAGGCACGATCTCCGCGATGGGCGAGCGGCCGGCCGCGTGAGCATCGCGCTGATCCTGCGTCGCACGCGGCTCGAGCACGGCATCAGCCAGCTCGAACTGGCGGGGCGCCTCGACGTCTCGCAGCGGCACGTCAGTTTCCTCGAGTCGGGCCGCGCGCTGCCGAGCCGCGGCCTGATCCTCGCGTGGATGGCCGAGCTGGGCGTGCCGGTGTCGGTGCGCAACGCAGCGCTGTTGCAGTGCGGCTTCGCGCTGCCGCAGCCCGACGAGGACACGCAGGGCGCCGAAGCCCATCTCGTGCGCGAGGCCGTGCGCCGCACGCTCGAGGCACACCTGCCGCATCCGGGCCTGGCCTTCGATGCCGACTGGAAGACGGTGGAGCAGAACCGCGGCGCGCGCTGGCTGTCGTCGGTCGTGATGCCCGGGCTCTGGCGCACGGCCGGCGGCGGCGGCATGGGCCTGGACATCATCACGGCCATCGGCCATCCGCAAGGGCTGCTCTCGCGCGCCCGCGAGCCCGAGGCCACGGCCGCCGCGCTGCTCACGCAACTGCGCGCCGAAACCTGGAGCCGGCCCGCGCTCGCCTCGCGCGTCGAGTGGCTCGCACGCGCGCTCGAGCGCCGCTACCCGGGCCGTATGCCCGAGCGCGGCCGTGCGGTCGGCGTGCCGTATTTCAGCTTCGTCTTCGATACCGAGTTCGGCGCGCTGTCCTTCGAGGTCATGCAGAGCGTGTTCGCGCTGCCGCAGGACGTGACGCCGGCCTCGCTGCGCGTCGAGATGTGGTTCCCGCGCGATCGCGCCACCGCCGAGGCGATGGCGCGCCACGTGCCGCTGCAACCGGCGCCTCAGGTGCCGTAGAGCACGAACGGCGCCCAGTAGACGGGCTTGCGCAGGCGTTCCCCGTACTCGCCCTCGGCGAAGGCGCGCTTGGTTTCCGCCAGCGCGCGCTCCACCGGCAGCTTGCGCTCGATGCGCGCGAAGAAGGCCTCCATGAAGCGCGCCGTGCTCTCGTCGCTGACCGGCCAGAGCGTCATCACCGTGTTGACGTTGCCCGCCACGTACAGCGCATAGGGCAGCCCCATCACGCCGTCGCCCGCCACCACCTTGCCGATGCCGGTCTCGCAGGCCGACATCACGACCAGGTCGCTGCGCAAGGTGTAGCCCGGCCATTCCGCGGCCGTGACATAGCCGTCCACCGACGGCGGGTTGTCCACCTGGCCCAGCACCAGCGCGCTCAGCGCCGGCACGCTCGGGCTCAGGTAGCCGTGCACCGAGAACAGCAGGTGCCGGTACTTCGCGAGCTCGCCGCCGCGGTCGAGCCGCTGCAGGTTCTGCTCGGTCGCGTCGGCGCCGCTGATCAGGTCGATCTGGCGATGCCGGAACACGCGCGCGATGCTCTCGAGTTCGCGCTGCGTGCCGGGCAGGTTCTCCCAGCTGTTCTCGGCGCAGTTCCTCGACCGCCGCGCCGATGCCTTCCTCGCTTTCCGCCGAGGCGCGGGCCGACAGCAGCGCATCGTCGCCGGCGGCCGCGCCGCGTTTGCCCGATGGCTGCGCCGCGCCAGCCTGGCCTTCGTACACCGGATTGCCGATCGCCAGCATCGCCTTGCGCGGTGGCAGGCGGCCGTAACTGGCGGAGCGGCGCTGCAGCAGCTCCATCATCGAAAGCGACTGCACATAGCCCACGCTGTGCCGCTGTGCGAGCAGCTCGCCGTCGACCGGCAGCGCCTCGAACGGCAGCATCGCGAGCGCGCCATCGGGCGAAACAATCAGCCGCCGCCGCGCGCCGATGCTCGCCTGCAGCGGCGCGATCAGCCGCTTCGACAGCCATTGCCCGATCGGCGCCGCATCGCTCACGCGTTGCGCGCCTTCCTGCGGCGGCTGGGCGGCCGGTGCCACGCGATAGCGCTCGGGTCCGAGCTGCCACACCGCCTGTCCCTCGCCGAGCGCATCGCCCACGAGTCGCCGGTAGGCATCGATGCTGTCGGCCAGGCCGGGCAGCGGTGCGAGCTCGGCAGCCTGCAGCAGCCCGCTGCCATCGACCACGAAGGCCATCACGCGGTCGCCATCGAGCAGATAGCTCACGAACACGCTGTCGGCCGGCAGCAGTCGCTTCGCATCGGCCAGCGAGGCGATGTGCGGCTGCGACAGCTGCGCGTACTTCGGATGCTGCGCGCGCAGCCGCCGCTGCAGGTCGGCATAGGACAGCACCACGCGGTTGCGCTCGGCCTCCAGCGTCTGGCGCCGGTCGACCTGCGCACCAGTCTCGTCGAGGCTGCGGTCGATGCGTGCCAGCTCGGCCTCGTGCCGGTCGACCGCCTCCTGTTCTTTCGCGGGGAGCAGCCGGCCGCGGTTGGCCTGCTGCAGCGCCGTGCTCTCGATCAGGGTGCGCGCCTTCGACAGCTCCGCGATCTCGAAGGCCCGCGCGTTCTCGCCGTCGCGCACGCTGGCCAGCGCGTGGTGGCGATAGCCCTCCACATAGCGTTCGAACAGCGCACGCCGGCTCTTCACGCTCAGGCCATGCTGTGCGCGCAGCGACTCCACGTCGCGCTGGAACCGCGGCATCAGCGGCTTCACCGTGTCGAGCCGGTCGGCCGCCAGCGCGGCGCCCATGCGCTCGATCAGCGACAGCAGCGTCTCGGGATGCGCGTCGCCGAGCAGCGCGCGCCGGCCCTCGTGCGCGCGCTCGAACAGCGCGAGCGCCTCGTTCGCATCGCCGGCCGACAACACCGAGCGACCCAGGCTGTGCACCGCGGCCAGCGTCAACGGATGCTGCTCGCCCATCAGCGCGACGCGGATGTCGAGCGCCTCGCGCGAGCGCTGCGCCGCTTCTTCGTGCCGGCCCTGCGCCTCGAGCACGCTCGCGTAGACGTTGAGCGCGTAGAGCGTGTCGGGATGGCCCGCGCCGCGCACGGCCGCGAGTTGGGTCCAGGCCATGCGCGCCTTCTCGTGCGCCGCGCCGAGCCGGCCCATGCGGCGCAGCTCGATGGCCTCGGCGCTCGCGGCCCGCGCGCTGCGCGGATCGGCGTCGCCATGGGCGGCGGCCGTGAGTTCGTGCACGCGCTGCGCATAGGCCAGGGCCTCGCGGTGGCGGTACAGCGCCGAGTAGGTGGCCGACAGGCTGGCCAGCGAACTCAGCGTGTCCGGTGCCTGCGCGCCCAGCACGCGACGGCGCGCTTCGTAGACCTGCTCGTGCAGCTTCAGCGCCTCGGCGAAACGGCCGAGGTCGGTGAGGTTCACCGCCACCGCATTGCGCATGCGCAGGGTTGTCGGATCCTCGGCGCCCCATTGCGCCTGCGCGGCCGCGGCCAGTTCCTCGCCGATCGCCAGCGCCTCGCCGTAGCGGCCCGATTCGCCGAGCGTGCCCGCGAGGTTGTGGCGCGCGACCAGCGTGTTGCGCGCGGCCGGGCCGGCCGACTTCAAGGTGAGGCGGTAGATCTCTTCCTGCAGCGCGAGCGCCTCGCGGCAGCGGCCGACCTTGCACAACTGCAGCGCGAGTGCGTTGCGGCCCGACAGCGCCGCATTGGCCTCGCGGCCCCAGAAGGCATCGCGCCAGGCCGCGCGCTGTTCGAGCCAGGCCAGCAGCGCGGCATCGTCGGCGCGCGCATCGCTGGTGTCGGCGAGCCGGCCGAGGATCAGGTCCTTCGCGAGGAAGGCCTCCATCGACAGCGAAGCGGCTTGCTCGCGCGGCAATTGCTGCAGCGCGCGGCGAAGCCGTTCGTCGCTGTCGCGAAAGCGGCCGGCTTTGTCGAACGCGTCGGATTCGCGGACGAGGCCGCCGACTTCCGTATAGGCCGGGCCCAGCGGCGGAAACGGCGGCGCGGCCGCAGTGGCCAGCGGCAGCAGAAGCAGTGAAAGCAGGAGGCGGTGGAGCGACGTGGGCAATGGCATCTTTCGCGCGGTGGATGCCCCGAAGCTAAGGGCGCCGGCGCCGCTGCACGACTACGAGCTTTCGTAGCGCGCGGCCCGCTGCGATGGCGCGAGACTTTCGTCTTCGGCAATGGCGAATGGCGAGGCAATCGATGTTTAGAGGAAAGTTCACACCCCTGGTCTTCCTGCTCTGCGGCGCGGCGTACTGCCAGGTCGCCTCCAGCCTCGAGCTGATCACCGATGCCGAGGCGAAGCTGCCTTCGGCCTATCTCGAGAACAAGCGCGCCGGTCTCACGCGCGGCCCCGGCATCGAGGTCGCGAGCCCGAGCACCGAGGCCGGCCGCGAGGCGGTCACGCTGAAGATCGGCTTCAAGCCGCGCGGCGGCGTCGTGATCGATCCGAAGACGGTGAAGGTGCAGTACATGAAGGAACCGGTGGTCGATCTCACCGAGCGCGTGCGGCCCTACATCAGCGACGCCGGCATCGCGATCGACGCCGCGCGCGTGCCAGCGGGCGAACACCAGCTGCGTGTGCAGGTCGGCGACACCGAGGGGCGCGTCAGCAGCAAGTTGATCCAGTTCAAGGCGCAGTAGGCCGCATGGGCGTTGCCGCCACCTCGCCGGACGCACCGGATACGCCGCGCACCGTCGCCTGTCCCTACTGCGCCGAGCCCATCGCCAAGCAGGCGCTGGCATGCCGGCATTGCGGGCGCGACCTGTTCTTCTTCGCACCGCTGCGGCGCGAGCTCGAGGCGCTGTCGCGGCGGGTCGCGGAACTCGAGGGTGCGCTGAGCGCATTGCGCAGCGCCGCTGCCGCGCCGACTGCGCCGGCCGCGCCGGTGCTCCCGGCACCGGAAGCGGCCGAGCCCGCGATCCCGCCAACCCCGGCACAACCCCAGCGCCCCGGCATCGGCTCGGTGCTGCTGTTCCTCGTGCTGCCCGTGCTGTGCCTGGTCGCGATGCATGCCGTGACCATCGTGCTGCTCGACCTCAACGAGCTGTACCTGCGCGTGGCGTCCGTGATCCTGCCGCTGGGCCTGGGCATGCTGTTCGTCGCGCTGTTCAGGGTGCGGCTGCCCTACCAGCTGCTGATGGCCGTGGCCATCGCCGTGCTGTCGGTGCTCGGCATGGCGGCCGTCATCGCCTATGCCGATGACGTGCCGCTGATGCCGCGGGGCGCGCGCGAATGGCGCGAGATCCTCTATTACGTGACGAGCATCGCGTTCAGCCACATCACCGGCATCTTCACCGGCCTGCTGGTGTTCCATCGCCGCAACCGCGGCATCGACCGGCTCTCGCACCGCCTCGCGAGCGCGCTCACCGACGGTTCGCCGGCGCCAGGCAGGGCGCAGCGGCTGCGCCAGTACACCGAGCGCATCCGCGACTTCATCACGCTGGTCACGCCTATCGTGACGGCGATCGTGTCGGTGGTCACCGGCGTCGTGACCTTGCTCAAGAAGTAACGAAGCACCGGCCGACCATGGCCAATGTCCTGCATGCGCTGTCGCCGAAGGATGGCGTGCCGCGCCGTGACCGCTGGCGAGGCTGATGGTTTCATCCGTACAAGGAGGTCCCCATGCCAGCCAGCACCCGCAGCGCCGAACATGCAGAGAACACCGAGCCGCTCTCGCGCGAGGAACCCGATGTCGGCAGCGAGGAGTCGGTGCCGACCGATGGCCGCGACACCGAGGGCGAGAAGCTGATGAAGGAGGTGAAGAACCCGAAGCTTCACGAGCCGGGGTTGGCCGAGCACAAGACGCCAGAGAAAGCCGAAAAGGCAGAGAAGGCCGAGGACGACAAGAAAGACGCCTGATCTTCGGCCAGACGAGCGCCAGCTCTGTCTCCTTGCGGCTGCGTCGATGCCGGCCAGCCGCGGGCGCAGCACCAGGCGGGTTTTCCGCGTCGCCTCCGGCGCGCGAAAGTGCTTGACCTCCAGTGCACTCGAGCCCTTGCAATGGTGGCGGCCCCCAGATGGGCCGATGTTTCCACCGCCATTGAAAGGACCGCTCCCGATGACCCATGCACCAAGCGCCACGCTGTTCCACAACCCCGCCACCCTGCCGCCACCGGTGGGTTACTCGCACGTGGTGCAGTCCCGGGGCGGCCGCCTCATCCACGTGTCGGGCCAGGCCGCGCGCGATGCCGATGGCGCGCTGGTCGGCGAAGGCGACTTCACCGCGCAGCTGCAGCAGTGCTTCCTCAACATCCAGCATGCGCTCGAAGCGGTCGGCGCCTCGATGGCCGACCTCGTCAAGCTCAACTACTTCTGCGACGAGCGCGTGCCCCAGGTGGCCTTGCGCTCGGTGGTCGTCGTGCGCGACCGCTTCGTGAACACGCAGCGGCCGCCGGCCAGCAGCTTCGTCGTGGTCAAGCGCCTGGTGCGGCCCGAATGGCTGATCGAGATCGAGGCCGTGGCGCATGCCGCCGCGCTCGAAGGGAGCGACGCATGATCGCGGTGCTCGGGCATATCGAGGTCGAGCCTCGGGCCGCCGAACGCCTGCGGCAACTGGGCATGAGGCTCGAACGCGCCACGCGCGCGGAGCCGGGCTGCCGCCACTACGCCATCGGGTTCGACGCGCAGGTGGCGGGGCGTGCATGGCTCAGCGAGCTGTGGGATGACGACGGCGCCCTGCAGGCCCATTTCGAGACGCCCCACATGAAGGAATTCCGCGCCGACCTCGCGGCTTTGCCTGGCCTGGCATTCGATGCGACGCGCTACCGCGTCGAGGCCAGCGAGGTGCTGGTGCGACGGCCGCGCTCCGACGCGGCATAGAACGGCCGGCCCCTCAGGCCATGACGTCCGCCAGCAGATCCGGGCTCGGCACCAGCTCGCCGCGCTCGATGCGCCCAATGATCTCGTTCACGCGCCGGTGGTAGCGCACGTCCACCCCGACCTCCTCGCCGCGCCGCGCCACCAGCCCGTTGATGTACTCGGTCTCGGTGCGCCGGCCCTTCTGGATGTCCTGGCCCATCGAGGGCCGCTGGCCGTCGCTGCGCGAGTTCGCCACCTCGAGGATCATGCGCGTGATCGCGTCGCGCGCCGCGGCGTCTTCCTCCGCGCGCGCCAGCAGGTCGAGGTCGAGTCCGCCCACCGGCTCGAGCGCGAGGCCCAGCGCGCGGCCCACGCGGATGCTCGAGCTGCCGAGCCGGATCGTGAGTTCGCGCGCCACCTCGTTCATATCGCGCTGCTTGCCGCTCAGGCCCGTGAGCGCGCACACGCCGTTGCGCATCGCGTTGATCGTGAGCTTGGACCAGCGCTCGCCCCAGAGGTTGGTCGTGACCCGGCTGGTGTCGCCGTGCGCGAGCAGCGCCGAGATCGCTTCGGCGCGCGGCGTCACGCGACCGTGCAGCTCGCCCACGCGCATGCCCCATTTCTTCTCGTCGCCCAGCGGCGAGTTGCGCACGATGCGGGCCGGCGCCACCAGCTCCGCCGCCAGCGCGCTCACCGAGCAGCCCAGCGTGCGTTCCCAGCCGGCGATGGCCGCGATGCTGTCCTCGTTGATGCCGTTCTGCAGCGACACCACGCAGCCCGTGGGCGCCAGCAGCGGCAGGATCAGCTGCGTGGCCCAGGCCGTGTCGTAGGACTTCACGGCGATGAAGGCGACGTCGAAGGCCGCCTTGCGCGCAAGCTGCGCCACCTCGCCCACGTGCAGCGCGCGCACCTTCGCATGCACCGCGCCCGCGCCGTCCATGCCGTTCATTCCGCTCACGCGCAGGCCATCGCGCCGCATGGCCTCCACGTGTTCGGGCCAGGCGTCCACCAGCGTGGTGTCGACCCCCGCCCTGGCCAGGTGCGCGCCCACATAGCCGCCCACGGCCCCCGCGCCTACGATGCATATCCGCGTCATTCGTCGCTCCTTCTTCGATCGGTTGAAAACGCGAAGCGCGCCGCCAGCCGCCCGAAGGGGAGGGCGCCGCGCCTCAGAGGTTGAAAGCGCGCGCCTCCGTGCCGAGCTCGGCGGCCGCGCCCTCGAGTTCGCCGCGCAGCTGCGCCAGGTGCTGCTCACCATAGAGCTCGGGCGTGCCGAGCAGGCACAGCGCGGCGAAGGCCTGGCCATCGGCACCGCGCACCGGCGACGCAAAGGCATGGATGCCGGGCACCACGTCGCCGAGGTTCACGCCGAAGCCGTGCCGGTCGGAGCGCTCGCGCATGCGCTGCAGCGCGGCGAGCCGCCCGGAGCCGCAGCGCGCCACTTCCTGCGCCACGTTGTCGAGCAGCACCGCGCGCGCCTGCGCCGCGTCCAGCGTCTGCAGGATCGCGACCCCGCCCGCCGTGGTGAACAGCGGCCGGCGCGCGCCCGGGTAGAGCACCGAGCCGGTCAGCGGAAGCTGGCCCTGGCGCACGCTGCACACATGCTCGTTGCCGCTGCGCAGCAGCAGCACCGCGATGCCGCGCATGCGGCGCGCGAAGGCTTCGAGCATCGCTTCGGCGCGGCGCTGGAACAGCAGGTGGTCGGGCAGCGCCAGTCCCAGTTCGTGCATCAGCGGCCCCGGAAGGTAGTGCCGGTCGGCCGCGCGCTGCGTCACCAGGCGCTCCTCGACCATGCAGGCCAGCATGCGGTGCACGGTCGCCTTGTCGAGCTCGCAGGCCACGGCCAGGTCGGACAGCCGCCAGCCGAATTGCGGCCGCGACGCGACCACGCGCATCAGCTTGATCGCGCGGCCCAGGCTGCGCGTGCCGGGGCGTTCGGGGGCGGTGGCGGCGAATGCGTCCTGGATGATCGGCTGGTCGGTGTCCATCGTCGGTGCTTCCTCGGGCAGATGCGGGGGAGGCCCACCGGACAGGGGCGCGGCGGGCGCGAACCATGCATTCTGCGATGGCGGGATGCGCGCGATCAGCGAAGACACCGCGGCTCGCTCCTCAGTCGCCACCGAAGCCATAGAGCCGCGCCGGATTGTCCACGAGGATGCGATCGAAGGTCCGCGCGTCCGGCGACCACTGCCGCAACTGCGCGAGCACGCCGGCGTTGTCGACCGCGTGCGGCGCGCTGACCTCGGTGGCCGAGGCGGCCGCGCCCGGCTGCGGATGCGGCCAGTCGCTGCCCCACAGCATGCGTTCGGGGTTGCAGCCGATGAAGCGGCGCGCCAGCGCTTCCATGTCGGCATGGCCGGGCATCGTGCTGCAGCGGTAGGGGGCCGAGAGCTTGACGTAGGCCTTCCCCTCCTCGACGAGCGCGAGCACCGCAGCCAGCGCTGGGGCGTCGGGACCGTCCACCGCCTGCGCGCCCGCGTAGTGATCGAGCACCACCGGCACCGGCAGTTCGCGGATCGCCGCGGCGCAATCGGCCAGCAGCGGCAGGCTCGCATAGACCTGCACATGCCAGCCCAGCGGCGCCACGCGTTCGGCCGTGCGCCGAAGCTGCGTGGTGGCGCGGTGGGACTCGCCCTCGCGGTCGATCTCGAGGTTGACGCGCACGCCGCGAACGCCGGCCGCGTCCAGCGACTGCAATTGCGCGTCGGTGGTGGCGTCGTCGATCACCGCCACGCCGCGTGCCCGCGCCGGACCCAGCTGTCGCAGTGCCTGCAGCGTCGCCGTGTTGTCGAGCCCGTAGACGCTGGGCTGCACGATCACCACGCGCGCGATACCGAGCGCGTCGTGCCATTGCGCCAGGGCCTCGATCGATGCCGGTGGCGGCGTGTAGCGGCGCGCGGGCAGCAACGGAAACTCGCGCTCGTCGAGGAAGACGTGCGTGTGGCAGTCGCAGGCGTCGGGCGGGAGCTGCGACGAGGGCCGCTGTATCGATGGTGTCGTCATGCTGTGGCGACGATAGCCGTCCGGTCCGCGCCCTGGCCGCACCGTGGGCAGCGGAATTTCATGGGTTGAACTTTCGCGCGCCGCCACGAGCGCACGCCGCGGGGGGGCTCGATATTCTGCGCAGGGCCCGGGCAAGCCCGCCGCGGACATCACAGAACAACGGAGACGACATGCCACCCTTCATTTCGCGCAAGACCTTCCTTCGACGGCTGGCCGGATCGCTCGCACTGGCCCTCGGGCCCGCCGCGGCGCTGGCCCAGGGTTTTCCCGCCAAGCCCGTGACCGTCGTGGTCCCGTTCGTGGCGGGCAGCCCCACCGACATCGTCGCGCGCGCCTTCGCCAGCGAGTTCTCGCTTGCGCTCGAACACGCCGGTGCTGGTGGACAACAAGCCCGGCGCCAACCAGACCATCGCCGGCAGCTACGTGTCGCGCGCGGCGCCCGACGGCTACACCCTGTTCTTCGCCAACCTGCCGGCCGTGGTCGCGCCCTCGCTGCGCGCGAGCCTGCCCTACCAGGGCGTGGGCGACTTCGCGCCGGTGTCCGACGTGCTGACCATCGGCTTCATGCTCGTGACCGCGCCCAACGTGCCGGCCACCACGCTCAAGGAGTTCGTCGCGCTGCTCAAGGCCGACCCGTCGAAGTACTCCTATGGCTCCTCGGGGATCTCGACGCCGATCCACCTGATGGCGGAGATGTTCAACAAGGAGCTCGGCGTCAAGACCCTGCACGTGCCCTACAAGGGCGCCAACCAGGTCCAGCTCGACCTCATGAGCGACCGCGTGACCTACGCCTTCCTGCCGACCGGCACCATGGACTACGTGCGCGCCGGCAAGCTCAAGGCCTTCGGCCTGGCTGCCAGCCAGCGCGACCCGGCCTACCCCGAGCTGCCCACCATGGAGGAGTCGGGCATGCCCGGCTTCAAGGCCACGGTCAACTTCGTGCTCGTCGGCCCGAAGAAGACGCCGCCCGATGTGCTCGCCAAGCTCAACGCCGCGGCCAACAAGGTCGTGGGCAGCGATGCCTTCTACGGCAAGGTCAAGCCCGTGGGCGGCGTCGAGCTGTCGCGGCCCGCAACCACGGCGCAGGTCGGCGCGCACATCGCGGCGGAGGAGGCGCGATGGAATGCGCTGATCAAGCGGGCCGACATCCAGCTCGAGTGAAGTCGCGCCGTAGTCTTCAGAGCGTGAGCCCGCCGTCGATCGTGAAGCTCGCGCCGGTCACGTAGCGGGCCTCGTCGCTCGCCAGATAGGCGATCAGGCCCGCGATCTCGCGCGGCTGCGCGACCCGCTTGAGCGGGCTCATGCCGGCCAGCGCGTCGATCGCGCCGGCATTCATGTCGGTGTCGGTCGGGCCGGGCTGGACGTTGTTGACCGTGATGCCGCGCGGCGCGAGGTCGAGCGCCACGCCCTTGACGAGGCCCGCGACCGCGGTCTTCGTCAGCTGGTAGACGCTCGCGCCGGCCAGGCCGGTGCGGATCGCCACGTTGCTGCCGATCGTGACGACGCGCGCGCCGTCGCGCAGATGCGGCAGCGTGGCCTGGATCGCGAGGTAGACGCCGCGCACGTTCACGTCGAGCATGCGGTCGAGGTCCTCGAGGCTCACCGTGTCGATGGTGCCCATGCGCAACAGGCCGGCGTTGACCACCAGCACGTCGATGCTGCCGAAGCGCTCGACCGCGCGCGCCACGGCGTGGCGGATCGCCGCGGGATCTGCGCTGTCCGCCTCGATCGCCAGCGCCTGCGCGCCGCCGGATTCCACCGATGCCACGAGTTCGCTGGCCTTGTCGGGGCGCGACACGTAGGTGAAGGCCACGGCATGGCCGTCGGCCGCGAGGCGCTGCACGGCGGCGGCCCCGATGCCGCGTGCCCCGCCGAACACCAGTGCCGTCTTCGCGCCGTTAATGCCTTTTTCGATGTTTATGTCGTTCATGGCGTTCTCCTTCTCAACCGCCCGCGGCCTCGACGATCACGCGCGTGACCGCCTCGGGCTGCGAGGTCATCACCACATGCGACGCGCCCTTGACCACCACCGTCTTCTTCGCATGCGCGCGCTCGGCCATGAAAGCCATCGCGGCCGGCGGAATGTTCTTGTCGCGGTCACCGTAGACGAACCACGAAGGCACCGACTTCCAGGCCGGCGCCCGCGCCGCTTCGTTGAGCGCGGCCTCGGCGATCGGGCGCTGACCCACGGCCATCAGGCGCGCCTGGGCCAGCGGCACGTCGGCGGCGAACTGCGCGGGAAACTTGCCCTGGTCGATGTAGAGGTCCTTGCCTCCGTCGGCCAGCGGCACCGGCGGCGCCAGCGTCGGGCCTAGCGTGCTGCCCGGGAACTGGCCGGTGAGGCCGAGCGCGGTTTCGCCGGCCTCGGGTGCGAAGGCCGCCACGTAGACCAGCGCCTTCACGTTGGGCTTGCCGTTGGCGGCCGCCGTGATGACCGAGCCACCATACGAGTGGCCCACGAGCACCACGGGCCCCTTCACCGAATCGACCACGGCGGCGACCGAGGCCGCGTCGTAGGCCGGACCGCGCAGCGGGTTCGCGGCCGCGATCACGGGGTAGTGGCGTTTCTGCAGGTCGCGCACCACGCCGTCCCAGCTCGACGAGTCGGCGAAGGCGCCGTGCACCAGCACGATGGTGGGCTTGGGCGCCGGCGTGCCAGGCGCGGGCTGCGCGAAGGTGGCCAACGGCGCGAGGGCGGCGAGGCCGAAGGCGCCGGCGAGGAGGGTGGCGCCGAGGCGGCGGGAGATCGTGGTCATGGTGTCTTTCCTTGCTTGAACAGGGGGAGGAGGGTCGTCGGCATCGGCCGATGGCGCTGAATCTAGGGGCGCTGCCGCGTTGGCTCCCTTGCCTCTGTATGCCTGTGTGTCCAGGCGGCCCATGAGCACATTACTTTTCATGCCGGGGCGCCAAAACCCCGCTTCGGCGCCCCTGCCTAACAACGCCTAACACCCGCCAACGCCAGCCGCCGTCGCTGCGCGACCAGCGCGGTTCCAATCGAAGCCGACAGTCAGAAGCAGCCGAGGGACACCGAAACATGGACGGCGCATCTGCATCGCACGGCCGCCGCGGCGGCCCGCTCAACGCAGGAGGCTCACACCATGCAGGATCAGGAACTCGGTGAACGCAACCCGGTGGCGGCGCCCGATCCGCTCGAACGGCAGGCCATGCCGTTCCAGGACTTTCGCGAACTCAGCGGCGGCATGCCGCGGCTCGAACGCGCGCGAGCGGGCGCCGGGCCCACCTCGCTGGTCGCGGGCCGGGGCCAGGCCACGCCGGCCGCGGCCGCGCTGCTGCAGCGCGAGTACGGCTTGCGCCATGTGCTGCGCGACGACTGGGCCGCGCTTCCCGTCGCGCTGATGCCGCACGGCGAAGGCGCGCTGCTGGTGCTGCGCGACCCGGGCGGCGAGACCCTGCGCGGCAGCGGCGCGAGCGCGGGCGCCAGCGACACTGCCGCCTTCCTCGATCTCGCGCTGCGGCTGGTCGCCGCCGTCGGCGCGATGCACGCGGCCGGCGTGCTGCATCGCGCGATCACGCCCGACCGCCTGCTGCTCGTGCCCGACGGCCGGGCCTGCCTCACCGGCTTCGGCCATGCCGCCACCATGTCGGACGCAGAGGGCGCGCCCGATCACGGCGAGGCCGCCTGGGACGAGGACTGCTTCCACTACATGGCGCCCGAGCTGGGTGCGCGCATGAACCTGCGCGTGGACGCGCGCGCCGATCTCTATTCGCTGGGCTGCGTGCTCTACGAGCTGCTGACGGGCCGCCCGCCGTTCCAGGGCGAGGATGCCGCGGCACGCGTCCATGCGCATGCAACCCGCACCGCGCGCGCGCCGGGCGAGCTGGTGGCGGATGTGCCGGAGCAGCTCTCGCTGCTGATCATGAAGCTGCTCGAGAAGGCGCCCGAGCAGCGCTACGCAGACGCCGCTGGCGTGCTGGCCGACCTGCGCCGGTGCGACACCCTGCTGCGCGAGCGCGGCAGCATCCGCGCTTCGCGCTCGATGCGCACTCGGCGCTGCGCCGGCTGCCGCGCCTCACGCGCGTGCTGGGCCGTGATGCCGAGCTCGAGGCGCTGCTCGCGCTGTACCGCGGCGTTGCGCTCGATGCGCGCTCGCGCGTGGCCTGGGTCTCGGGCCACTCGGGCATCGGCAAGTCGACGCTGCTGCGCGAGGCCATGCTGCGCATGCAACAGTCGTGCGCGCCGCTGCTGGCCACGGCCAAGAGCGAGGAGGGGCGCCGCGGCCGGCCCTATGCGCTGGTGGTCGACGTGCTCGAGCAGCTGCTGCAGTTCGTGCTCGGTTGCGCCGAGGACGAGTTCGCGCTCTGGCGCCGCCGCATCGCCGCCGCGGCCAAGCCGGTCGACCGCACGCTCGCGGGACTGCTGCCCGCGCTCGCCGTCGTGCTCGGCGCGCAGCCCGAGGCGCCCGATGCGCCCGACGCCGCTCCCGGGCTCGAGCGCGAACGCGTGCTGCAGGGCATGGCGCGGTTGCTGGCCTGCTTCGCGAGCTCGGCGCGGCCACTCGTGATCCTGCTCGACGATCTGCAGTGGGCCGATGCCGGCACCCTGCAGGTGCTCGAGCGCCTGTTGCACCAGCACGAGGACGCGGCCCTGCTGCTGGTGGGCGCCTACCGCGCGGGCGAGGTCGCCGAGGACCATCCGCTGCGCGCCGGCCCGCTGGCCCAGGTGCCCGGCGCCGCGCGCATCGAACTCGGCCCGCTCGACGAAGCCGCGCTGCGCGAGATGATCGCGCAGGCGCTGCAGCAGGCACCCGACGAGGTCGACGAACTGGCGCGCGCCATCGGCCACAAGACCGGACGCAATCCGCTCTTTGCGCACCACCTGCTGCACCTTCTGGCCGATGACGGCGTGCTCGTCTATGACGCGGACAGCGCCGCATGGCGCTGGAGCCTCGAGCGCCTTGCCTCGCATCCGGGCGTGGACAACGTGGCCGAGCTGATGGCGCGCCGCTTCGAGCTGCTGCCCGCGTCCGCGCAAGCAGCGCTGCGCGTCATGGCCTGCCTCGGCCACCGTGCCTCGGCCGAGTCGCTCGCGGTGGCCATAGGCCTGGCGCCCGGCGCCGAGGCGGTCCGTGCGCTCGATGCGGTGCTCGAACCCGCGCTCGAGGCCGGCAGCGTGCACCGCGAGGGCGAGGACTGGGTGTTCTGGCACGACCGCATCCGCGAAGCCGCCTACCTCTCGCTCGCGGCCGGCGAGCGTCCGGGCCTGCACCTGCAGATCGTGCGCCGCCAGATCGCGAATCAGGGCACGCACCAGAGCGCGCATCAAGGCGCGCCGTCGCAGCGCTTCACGCTCGCCGTGCAGGCCAGCCTCGCGCGCCCGGCCGTCGACGCGCCCGAGGAGCGGCGTGCCTTCGCGCGGCTCAACCTCGAGGCCGGCCGGCAGGCCAAGGCCGCCACCGCCCATCATTCGGCGCTCGGCTTCTTCCGCGCCGCACTGGCCTTCCTGAGCGAAGACGACGCGAGCGAAGATGGCCTGCATGCACGCGCCCTGTGCGGCGAGGCCGAGTTCATGACCGGTGCGCTCGAGGTGGCCGAGGCACGGCTGGCAGCGCTCGAGCAGGTTGCGGGCGAGGGCATCTTCGCCGCCGATCTCACGCGCCTGCGCGCGGCGCTTTACACCACGCTGGGCCGCTTCGACCGCGCGCTCGACGTCGGCCTGGCCTTCCTGCGCAAGGCCGGCATCGAGCTGCCGCGCCAGCCCGATGCCACCGCGGTGGACCGCGAGCATGCGGCCCTGCAGGCCTGGATCGACCGCCACGGCATGGCCGCCTTCCGGCAGTTGCCGATCGTGGCCGACCCGCTGCGCCGCGCCATCACCGACATCTTTGCCGACCTGATCCCACCCGCGCTCTACACCGACCAGAACCTGGTCGACCTGATCCTGCTGCACATGGCGCGGCTGGGCATCGCGCACGGCCATGCCGATGCCTCGGCCGACGGCTACGTCTGCATGACGCAGGTGTTCGGCGTGCGCTACGGCGACTACGCCACGGCGCGCGAGTTCGGCGCGCTCGCGCTGCACCTGGTCGACGAGCGCGGCCTCGCGCGCTACCGCGGCCGGGTTTACATGACCTTCGGCACCATGGTCGTTCCGTGGTCGCAGCCCGCGCGCGCGGCACGCGACTACATCCGGCGCGCCTACGAGCTCGCTGTGGCGAGCGGCGACCACACCTTCGCGATCTACTGCGGGCGCAACCAGGCCACGGGCATGCTGTTCGCGGGCGAGCTGCTGGGCGACGTGCGCGACACGGTCGAGCGCGGCCTGGCGATTGCGCGCGATGCCAACTTCCAGCTCGTGATCGACGCGCTGCTCGCGCAGAAGCAGCTGCTGTCGCAACTGCAGGACGGCAGCGACGGCGACCCGCAGGCGCAGCCGCGCGTGCCGCGCGAGGGCGATCCCGCCACGCTCGTGGACTTCGCGTTCTGGGTCTATCGCCTGCAGGCCGCGCTGCTGTTCGGCCGGCTCGACGAGGCACTCGAGGCGCGCCGGCGCGCCGAGGCCTGCGCCGATTCGGCACGCACCTTCGCCGAGAGTGGCGACCTGCCGTTTTACGGCGCGCTGGCGCTGCTCGCGCTGCCCGAGCGCGACCCTGCACAGCAGGCCGCGCTGCGGCGCGACCTGGCCCAGCTCGAGACCTGGGCGCTGGCCTGCCCCGGCAACTTTCTCGCGCGGCACGAGCTGGTGCGCGCGGAGCGTCTTCGCATCGACGGCGATCCCGCTGCCGCGGTCGAGGCCTATGCGCGCGCCGTGACGCATGCGCGCCGGCACGGATTCACGCAGGTGGAGGCGCTGGCGGCCGAACGCGCCGGTGCCTTCCATGCGGCGCGTGGCGACGAGCTGTCGGCCTACGGCAACCTGCGGCATGCGCGCGGCGCCTGGCAGCGCTGGGGCGCCATGGCCAAGGTGCGACTGCTGCAGGCCGAGTACCCGGGCCTGTTCGAGAGCGACGAGCAGGTGGGCGCCGGCAGCCGGCTGCAGGCGCTCGATGCGCAGGCCGTGCTGCGCATCTCGAACGCGCTGGCCAGCGAGATCGTGCCCGAGCGGTTGGTCGACACCCTGCTGCGCACCGCGCTCGAGAACGCCGGTGCCGAGCACGGCACGCTGGCGCTGCTGCGCGAAGACGCCTGGCAATTGCGCGCCCGGGCCTCGGTGGTCGACGGCACGATCGCCGTCACGCAGGAGGCCGCGGCCTTCGGTCCCGACGTTCTGCCGCTCGGCATCGTGCAGGCCGTCGCGCGCACCCAGCAGCACATGGTGATCGACGATGCGCGCGAGAACGCTTCGTTCGCGCAGGACGACTACATCCGCCGGCGCCGGCCGCGCTCGGTGCTGTGCGTGCCGCTGATGCGCCATGCGCGCCTGGTCGGCGTGCTCTACCTCGAGAACAACCTCGCCTCGCACGTGTTCACGCCGGCCAAGGCCGAGGTGCTCGAGGTGATCGCTTCGCAGGCCGCCTTCGCGCTCGAGAACGCGCGCCTGTACGAGGAGCTGGTCGACCAGAACCGCCAGCGCGCCCGCGCCGAGGAGCAGTTGCGCGGCGCGCTCACCGACCTCGAGCGCGCGACCCGGCTCAAGGCCATGGGCGAACTGGTCGCGTCGATCGTGCACGAGGTCGGCCAGCCGATCGCCGCCGTCGACACCTCCGCGAGCGCCGCGCTGCGCTGGCTCGACCGCAGCCCGCCCGACATCGCCGAGGCGCGCGAGATGCTCGCCCACATCGGCAAGAGCGCGCTGCGCGCGCGCAGCATCATCCAGGCCCTGCGCGCCAAGGCACGCAATGCCGAGCCGCGGCTCGCGGCCTTCGACCTCAACGAGGCACTGCGCGAAGCGGCCGTGCTGGTGGCCGGCCCGCTCGACACGCTCGGCGTGGCGCTCGAGCTGCGCGGCCTGGAGGCGGCCGTGCTCGTGCACGGTGACCGCGTGCAGTTGCAGCAGGTGGTGGTCAACCTGCTGATGAACGGCGCGGAGGCCATGGCTTCGCTGCCGCCAGGCCCGCGTCCGCTGTGCCTGAGCTGTGGTGGCGATGGCGAGGGCCGGGTGCGCGTGACCGTGGACGACGCCGGCACCGGCATCGGCGACGAAGCGGGCGAGCACCTGCTGAAGCCTTTGTTCACGACCAAGGCCGACGGCATGGGCATGGGCCTGGCGATCTGCAAATCGATCCTCGACGCGCATGGCGGCACCTTGTCGCTGTCGCGGCGCGAGCCCGCGGGCACGCGCGCCGTCTTCACCTTGCCCCTGTCCGAACCTGGCCTCGCCCCATGACCTCTTCCCAAAGCCTCCTCACCAGATCCCCGGGCGCTCCGCTGGCCGGCGACGCGCGCGTGGTGTTCGTCGTCGACGACGACGACCTGGTGCGCGCCGCCATCGGCAGCCTGTTGCGCTCGGTCGACCTCGAGGTGCGCGCCTTCGCCACCACCGAGGAATTCCAGGCCGCGCCGCGCGCGTCCGGGCCCTCGTGCCTGGTGCTCGACGTGCGCCTGCGCGGCCAGAGCGGCCTTGCGTTCCAGCAGGCCCTGCGCGAGGCCGGCCGGCCGCACATGCCGATCATCTTCATGACCGGCCATGGCGACATCGCGATGACCGTGCGCGCCATGAAGGCCGGCGCCGTCGACTTCCTCACCAAGCCCTTTCGCGACCAGGACATGCTCGACGCCGTGGCCGCCGCGCTGGATGCCGACGCCAGGCGGCTCGACACCGACCGCGCGCTCCAGGCCTCGCGCGACTGCTGGGCCCTGCTCACGCCGCGCGAGCGCGAGGTGGTGCAGCACGTGGCCTCGGGCCTCATGAACAAGCAGATCGCCGACCGCATGGGCATTGCCGAGATCACCGCGAAGATCCACCGAGGCCAGGCCATGCGCAAAATGGAATCGCGCTCGGTCGCCGAGCTGGTGCGCAAGATGGAAGCGCTCGGCGTCGTGCAGGGCCTGCCGCGCGTGCAGCCGGCCGTCGCGCACCATACCTAGAGATGATGGCGCCGCACCGTGCCGCCGGTATTCTGCAAGCCCGGGTCGTGCCCGCGTGTCCTGCGCCTTCGTCCCAAGCCCGGTAGAGAACGGGAAGCCTCTTGTCCCTGTCAGCCATCGATCTCGTTTCCATCGTCGACGACGACCCCTTCGTGCGCGCCGCCACCAGCAGCCTGGTGCGCTCGTTCGGCTGGGAGACGCGCGCGTTCGAATCGGCAATGGACTTCCTGGCCTCGGGCCTGCAGCGGCAGACCCGCTGCCTCGTGTGCGACATCCGCATGGAGGCCATGGACGGCATCGAACTGCTCGAGCGCCTCGACCGCGACGGCCTGCGCGTGCCCACGCTGTTCATCACCGCCTATGCCTCGGCGCGCACGCGCGAGCGCGTGCGCGCCAGTACCGCGCTGTGCCTGATCGAGAAACCGATCGACGCCGCCGAACTCGAGGCCTGGATCCGGCACGCCTTGCACGACGCCGCGGCGCGGCGCTGAGGCGCGTCGCCCGCGCCATCGTCTCTTGCCGCGCCAGCCGCGCGCATGCCGGGGGCAAACCTTCGTAGGGGTTGGGCGAACGCTGGTGCGATGGTGGGCGGCCCACCTCGCGTGATGTCATCGCTTCCATGCCGGCCGGTGCGTCGGCGACAGGAGATTCCAGATGACCCCGCAGCCTTCAGACACCCATCGCCCTCGCATCCGCAACACCTGCCAAGGCGGTTCCGCGCACGCAGGGCCTGGCCTTGTACGCCGCCCGCGCGCTGGCGCTCGCCGCCCTCGGCCAGAACACGCACGCCGCCACGCTCGCGCCCATGGTCTGCAGCATCGACGACGGCCTGCTGTGGATCCTCGGCGTGTCAGTGCTCGTCGTGCTCGCGCTGATCGGTGTCTGCCTCGGCCTCGAGGTCCTGGCCTACCGCGCCGGCGCCGTGCGCATCGCCCGCGCCCTCGAGTCGCACGGCGGCGATGCCCGCATGCCCGAACTGCCCGAGAGCGGCCCGCGCGCCATCGCGCGGCTGGCACGCGCCATCAACAAGGGCCGGCGCCGCCGCGTCGAACGCGAGGCCGAGCACCTCGACGTGCAGGCCGCCTATGCCCACGACCTGCGCACCCCGCTCACCCGCATGGGCCTGCGCTGTGAGATGCTCGACGACCCCGCGCTGCGCGAAGCGATGCAGCGCGATCTCGCCGAGATGCAAGAGCTGGTCGAGGCCAGCGTCGCCAGCGCGCGCCTGCAGCGCAGCGTGGCCGAGCCACTGCAGCGCGTTGATGCCGACGGCCTGCTCGACAACCTCGTGCGCGGCTACCGCGACGCCGGCCGTGCCATCGCACTCGACGGCCGCATCGGCCAGCCTGTGGTCGCCTGCCCGCTCGCGCTGCGGCGCGTGCTGGCGAACCTGATCGACAACGCGTTGCGTTATGGCAGCGACGTGCGGGTGTGCGCACACGTCGATGCGCAACGGCTGGTGCTGGCGGTGGTGGATTCGGGGCCGGGGATCAAGCCGGCGCAGATCGATGCGGTGTTCGCGCCGTGGGTGCGGGGGCGGCAGGGGCAGGAGGACAAGCCTGGGTCTGGGCTTGGGCTGGCGATTGCGCGGCGGTTGGCGCGGTCGATGCAGGGGGAGTTGTTGCTGCAGAACCGGCGTACTGGAGGGTTGGAGGCGCGGTTGACGTTGCCGTTGGTGGTGGCGTGACGCCGTGGCAGAGGAGAGTGGGGCGGGTGCGATTGGGGCGGCGCGGATTTGTCACACTCAGTGTGGTGCGGACGGAGAAGGGCTATAGATCGAGACGCGCCGGGGTTCCCTTATTCAGTCTTACGTCGCATCACGGGCAAATAAAGCTTCCCTGGTTAGCGACCGGCTCAAGGGCACGGCCGGTGGTTCGTTAAGAAAAGGATTTGTAGATATGAACGCCTGAAGCGAGCACCGCGTCGGCGCATGACGACAGCATCCGAATCGTCTCCCGCATGTCGCTCTCAGTGGCATCCGGATGAATGGCACAGATTCGCAGCACGGTTCGATTGCGCAAGCGTGTCGTCAACACCGTCGCAAAGCCCTCCTGAAGTGCCCGCGATGAAATCTCGCTGTTCAGCGCATCGAGCGCCTCCGGGCTCATGGCCGCATCCGTCATGCGGAAGGTGACGATGCCCAACTGCGCGGGCGACACGATGTCCCAGCGAGGATCCTTCTCGAGCTCGTCCTGAGCCCAGGTTGCCAATCGGCAACCATGCGCAATCGCCTCGCCCATGGCGTCCGACCCCAGCACCTGCAAGGTGAGCCACAGCTTCAGTGCGCGTGCCGGTCTGGTGAGTTCGACGCCGAGGTCCCAGAAATTGATCTGGTCGGCGTCGGTGTCGGCGTGCGCATCGAGCAGGTATTCGGGTCGGGTATGGAAGACCTGTGAGAGGTGCTTGCGCTGACGCACGAAGACCATCCCGCAGCCGTAGGTCTGGAACAGCCACTTGTGCGCATCCCAGCTCAGGCTGTCGGCTTCGCCGATGCCGTCGAGCAAACCCCGATGCGATGGCGACAGCGCGGCGGATGCACCGTACGCGCCATCTACGTGCATCCACATGTCGTGTGCGTCGCACAGTGCGCGAATCCGTCGCAGTGGATCGATGCTGCCGGTATTCGTCGTGCCCGCGCTCGCCACCACGGCGAAAGGCCTGAGCCCATCGGAGATGTCCTGCTCGACCGCGGCCGCCAGGGCCGTCATGTCCATGCGGAACGCGGCATCGGTGGGCATGCGGCGGATCTGATGCGGCAGCAGCCCGAGGATCTTCAGACCTTTGGCAACGGATGAATGCGTTTGCTCCGAGACGTAGACAACGCCTTGCAGGCGCTGCGCCGGCTCGAGCTTGAAATCGCGTGCCATCGCAAGCGCCGTCAGGTTGGCCATGGAGCCCCCCGACACGAACAGGCCGCCAGCCGAAGGCGGGAGCCCGACCTGCGCCGCCAGCCATTGAATCAGCGCCGCCTCGATGACGCTGGCCCCCGAGCTCTGCAGCCAGCTGCCGGCGTGGATGTTGTGAACGGCGGTCAAGTAGTCGCCCAGCGCCGACAGCGGCGAAGACGGTCCCGGAATGAAGGCCAGGAACCGGGGATGGTCCATGCGCGCACGCCAGGGGTAGATCTCGTCCAGCATCTGGTCGATCACCTCTTCCAGCGGCCGGGCTCCCGCGGGCACGCCGATCGCGCGAAGCGACTCGGCGCTGGCGTGATCGATCACGTCCACGGGGCGTTGTTCGCGCGATGAATGGCCGATCGGGCTCATGCGAGACAGGACCCGCGCCCATGCTTCCGGTGGCACCGCTCCGAGCAGGCGGCTGGGTGGGGCTCCCTCTGATGCCGAGGGAGGAAGGGCGAGGTCCGATAGTGCAGGCATGTTGTTCACCGAATGATGTTCTGTCTTTGGCTTATTCTCCCGAACATCATTCAGCTGCCCTAGCGCTTTCAGGACCATGGCCAAAAATACGAACCAGCTTCAACCGGAGAGCAAGGCACCCGCCCGCCTGGACGCCGTCGACCGAAGACTGTTAGGGCTTCTCGCGAACGACAGCACGCTCAGCTATGCCGCGCTGGGCGAATTGCTTCACCTGTCGGCGCCCGCGGTGCACGAGCGGGTGAAGCGGCTCAAACGCGACGGGGTGATCCTCGCGACCGTGGCGCGCCTCGATGGCGCGAAGCTGGGGCGGCCGCTGCTGTGCTTCGTGCAGGTGATCACCAGTACCGTGAAGCGTGCCCGCCAGGTTGCGGCGCTCGAATCGCTTCCCGATATCGAGGAGATCCACATCGTCACCGGCGACAGCGGCCTGCTGTTGAAGGTGCGCACGCGCGATGCACAGGCGCTGGAAGTGCTGCTGGCACGCATCCACGAGGTCGAGGGCGTGGAAGGAACGCGTACGCAGATGGCGCTGCGCACGCTGGTCGAACGCGGGCCCAGTCCGCACGCGGCGGATTGACGACAGGGCCCGCGCGCCCGGCTCAGCGCAACGACCTGAACGCCGCCCGCACCTCCCGGCTGAACAGCTCCGGCTGTTCCCAGGCCGCGAAGTGCCCGCCGTTGTCGACCTCGTTCCAATAGACGAGCTTGTGATAGGCGCGGTCCGCCCAACTGCGCGGCGCCTGATAGATCTCGCCCGGAAACACCGTCACGGCCGCGGGCAGCGAGATATCCACCGCATTGAAGTTGTTCGAGTGGTCCTCCCAATAGATCTGCGCCGCCGAGGTCGCGCTGTTGGTGAGCCAGTACAGCGAGATGTCGTCGAGCATCTCGTCGCGCGGGAGCACGCGCTCAGGCACGCCGCCCGAATAGGTCCAGGTCGCGAACTTGTCGTAGATCCAGGCGGCCTGGCCCACGGGTGAGTCGGCGAGGGCGTAGCCCAGGGTCTGCGGGCGCGTGACCATCATGGCGGAGTAGCCCGAGCTGTTCCTGTAGAAGTCGTCGAGCTTGTCGAAGGCGGCGCGTTCCTTCGGCAGCAGGCCGGCGGGCGCGGGGCCGCCCGCGGCGAGGATGGCGGCGATCTCGGCGGGCACGGTGCCGGGCATGTTGACGTGGATGCCGATCAAGCCCGGCACCTTCTGGATCGCCATGCGGTGCGAGATCACGGAGCCGCAGTCGCCGCCCTGCGAGACGAACTGCTTGTAACCCAGCCGCGCCATCAGCACGCCCCAGGCGCGCGCGATGTGGTTGGAGTCCCAGCCGGTGGCCTCGGGCTGGCCCGAGAAGCCGAAGCCCGGCAGCGAGGGCAGGACGAGATGGAAGGCATCCTCGGCGCGGCCGCCGTGCGCGGTGGGGTCGGTCAGCGGGCCCACGACCTTGAGCAACTCGAAGATGGAGCCGGGCCAGCCGTGGGTCATGATCAGCGGCATGGCATCGGCGTGGCGCGAGCGGATGTGGGCGAACTGGATGTCGAGGCCGTCGATGGTGGTCACGAACTGTGGTACGGCATTGAGCCGCGCCTCGCCCTTGCGCCAGTCGTAGTCGGTGGCCCAGTAGCGCACCAGCGAACGCAGGGTGGCGAGGCGCACGCCCTGCGAGGTGTCGGCCACGGTCTCGGCGCTGGGCCAGCGCGTGGCGGCGAGGCGCCGGCGCAGGTCGACCAGCGCCTCGCGATCGACGGCGACGCGGAAGGGCCGCACCGAGGTGTCGTCGGGGCCGGTGGCCGAAGGCGGGCGCAGCATGGCGAAGGCGCCGGTGGCGGCCGACGCGGCGCTGAAGGCCATCGAGGTGGCGAGCAGGCGGCGGCGCGTGAGGGAGGAAATCGGTTCGGTCATGGCGTGGTCTCTGTGAAGTGAAAGCCACTCGATTGAAGCCAGCCGATGTATCCCGCATGTGTGAAGAATCGGCCGATTCGCATGCCTGTGTATTCGAAGCACGGCGCGACACACAGCCATACAAATCCACCGCGCGCCGGCCCCGCGAAGCCCGTGTCGGCGCTGTGGCTCGGGTATCCTCGGCGCGCCCCGACGCCCGCAGACCCCCCACCCGCCATGAGCGACGCACCGCCCTCCGGGGCCGACGACATCCTTCACTTCGGACCCTTCACGCTGCGCGTGGGCGAACGCCTGCTCGCGCGCGACGGCGAACCGGTGGAGCTCGGCGGTCGCGCGATGGACGTGCTGCTGGTGCTGGTCGCGAAGGCCAACGCGATCGTGAGCAAGCAGGAGCTGATGGCGCGCGCCTGGCCCGGCATGGTGGTGTCCGACGGCAGCCTGCGCTACCAGATCACGATGCTGCGCCAGGCCTTGAACGACGGCCAGGACGGCGCGCGCTACCTGTCGAACGTGGTGGGCCGCGGCTATTGCTTCGTCGCACGCGTCACGCGCGGCGAGGCCGCGCCCGAAATGCGGGCCGACGCGCCAGCCGCGGTGGGACCGATCGAACCGGGCCTGCCGGCGCAGCCGCTGGAACTGCTGGGCCGCGCCAAGGACCTCGCGGCGATTTCCGCGCAGCTCGCCAGGAGCCGCTTCGTCACCATCGTGGGCTCGGGCGGCGTGGGCAAGACCTCGGTCGCGATCCGCGTGGGGCAAGACATGTTGAGCGGCTTCGACGGCGCGGTGGTGTTCGTCGACCTCTCGATGCTGGCCGACCCCGGCCTGGTGCCGAGCGCCATCGCCTCGATGCTCGGGTTGTCGGTGCGCTCGGCCGATCCGGTGCCCAGCCTCATTGCCTACCTGCGCGGGCGGCGGATGCTGCTGATCCTCGACAACTGCGAGCACGTGATCGCGGCGGCCGCGTCGCTGGCCGAACGCATCTTCCAGGCCGCGCCCGGCATCCACCTGCTCGCGACCAGCCGCGAGGCGCTGCGCGTGCCGGGCGAGCACATCCATCCGCTCGACCCGCTGGCCACGCCGCCCGACCAGCCCGGCCTGCTCGCGCGCGACGTGCTGCTGTATCCGGCCACGCGCCTGTTCATGGACCGGGCCGGCGCGAGCGGCGCGATGCCGGCGCTCGACGATGCCGACGCACAGGTCGTCGCGGGCATCTGCAGGAAGCTCGACGGCCTCGCGCTCGCGATCGAGCTCGCGGCACGCCGCGTGACGACCTATGGCCTGCGCCAGACCGCCGCGCTGCTCGACGAGCGGCTGGCGCTGTCGTGGCTCGGCCAGCGCACGGCGCGGCCACGCCACCAGACGCTGCAGGCCACGCTGGACTGGAGCTACGAGCTGCTCGACCCGCGCGAGCGCGCGGTGCTGTGCCGGCTCGCGGTCTTCGTCGGCCGCTTCTCGCTCGAGGCCGCGCGGCAGGTGGTGGCCGACGATGTGTTGACGCAGGCGCAGGTGGTCGACGCGATCGCGAGCCTGGCCGAGAAATCATTGCTCGCGGTGCATCGCGCGGGCGGCTCCGCGCAGTACCGCCTGCTCGAGAGCACGCGCGCCTATGCGCTCGCCAAGGCCGATGCACACACCGCCGAGGCGAGCGCGCGCCGCCATGCGCTGCACTTCCGCACGCGGCTCGAGCGCATGGCCGCCGAGCACGATGCGTTCTCGGGCGACACCGCGCGCGCCTCCGATCTGGCCGACCTCGGAAACGTGCGCTCGGCGCTCGCCTGGTGCTTCGATCGCGGCGGCGACAAGGACCTGGGCCTCTCGCTGGTGGTGGCGGCCGTACCGGCCTTCATGGCGATGTCGCTGTTGGCCGAATGCCATGCCTGGTCGAAGCGCGCGCTGGCCGAACTCACGCCCGCCGCGCGCGGCAGCGCGGTCGAGATGCATCTGCAGGCGGCCGTGGGCCTCTCGCAGATGTTCACGCGCGGCAACAGCGACGAGGTGCGGCATGCGCTCGAGCGCAGCCTGCAGGTGGCCGAGGCGCTCGGCGACGGCGCGAGCCAGGTCCAGCTGCTGGCGCGGCTGCAGATCTTCCACGAGCGCATCGGCGATTTCGTGGAGTCGCTGAGTTACGCCAAGCGCTGCGCGCGCGTGGCGGCCTCGATCGACGACCCGACCGCCCGCGCCACCGCGGATTCGCTCGTGGGCTTGTCGAACCACCTGCTGGGCGACCAGGCCGGCGCGCGGCATTTTCTCGAGGCCGCGATCGCGGGGTCGACGCTGTCGCGGCAGGGCACCAGCATCTACTCGGGCTTCGACTTCCACAACCGCGCCTGCATCTCGCTGGCCCGCACCCTGTGGCTGCAGGGCCATCCCTCGCAGGCGATGGCGCTGGCGCAGCGCGCGGTCGACGAGGCGCGCGCGCTCAACCATCCGGTCACGCTGTGCATCGCGCTGATCTGGGCCGTGTCGGTCTATCTCTGGGCCGGCGATCTCGAGCGCGCCGAGCGCGACATCGACAGCTTCATCGCCTTCGCCGAATCGCACTCGCTCACGCCCTACCTCGCGGTGGGCCGCGGCGTGAAGGGCGAGCTCTGCGTGCGGCGCGGCGATGCGGAGCAGGGCGTGCGCGCCCTGCAGGGCTGCCTGGTCGAGCTGCGCGAATCGCGCTACGAGCTGCTGACCTCGGCCTTCAACCTCACGCTCGCGGAAGGCCTGGTCATGACCGGCCGGCACGACGAAGCCCTGGCCCTGATGGACGACACGCTTGCGCTGGTCCATGCCAAGGGCGACCTCTACAACCTGCCGGAGCTGCTGCGCGTGAAGGCGCGCGCCCTGTCGGGCGGGCCGGCCCCGCGCCTCGCGCACGCGCGGCAATGCCTGGACGAAGCGCTGGCCGTCAGCCGCCAGCAGGGCGCGCGCTCGTGGGAGCTGCGCGTGGCGATGGACCTGGCGCGGCTTTGGGCCGATGGCGAGCGCGCGCAGGAGGGCCGGGATCTGCTCGCGGAGGTGTTCGCCAACTTCACCGAGGGCTTCGAGACGACCGACCTGCAGGAGGCCGCGCGACTGCTCGACGGCGCGGAGGATGCGGCGGGCTGACCGCGACGGCGGCCGCCGCTCCACTCACTGGCGCTGCACGGCCTCCACCGTCGTCGCCAGTTCCCGCAGCCGCCGCAGGCAGTCGCCCTCGGGATAGCCGAGCACCTTCCAGCGCGGCACGGCCAGCGGCAGCCGCTCGAGCAGGTGGCCCGCATGCTCGGCGAAATGTGGCCACGCGACGATGGTCGGGGTTTCGCCCGCGACCTCGCAGAGAAAGACCAGGTCGGCCTCGGGCAGCCAGGTGTCGACGCCCTTGGGCAGCACCGCATAGCTGATCACGGCGCCATCGGAGTCGCGCTGCAGCAGGCTGTGCTTGGCGACGAAGACGTCGACGCCCGCCGCCTCGTGGGCCTTCTCGAGCACCTCCTGCTGGTCGTTGTAGTCGACCGCTTTTTCCTCGCGCAGCAGCGCCGTGAGCTGCACGCCGGCCTGCCCGGGTGGGGTCCACAGCGACCAGGTCTTGTCGCGCAGCCTGAACATCTCGGCGCTCAGCGGGCGCGACTGTTCGCGCAGCACCCGGCGCGCGGTGGCGATCATGTTCTCGAGTGCGTCCGCATCGCCGGCACCGCAGACCAGCAGGCAGGTGCGGTTCGGCGCCATCGCCACCGGGTCGCCATCGAGCGGCAGCTGCCAGGCCAACTCGTGCAGGAAGATGCGGCCGGCGTCGTAGTAGTCGCCGTAGTTCGACACGTAGAGCCCGGGCGCGAGCTGGCCGAAGGCCGGCGCGGCCTTGTGGCGCAGGTTGTCGACCGCGATCTCGAAGGCCTGCTCGAAGCCGATGCCCCAGCGCTCGAGGTCGTCGTTGCTCACCTGCGCGATCGCGTGGTCGCTGTCGATGGCGACGGCCGCGCCCAGCGTCGGCGAGAACGGGCTCCACGCCATGGTGTCCTCGAGCTTCTTCGAGAAGTCGCCATGCGAGATCCGCGCGAGGTCCACGCCGGCGAGGCGCCGCAATATCGGCAGCAGCCGCGGCCGGGCCTCGTCGAAGTCGGCGGGCCGGTCGCTGCCGATGCCCGCCACCCCCAGCGCGAAGCGCTCGATCTGCTCGCGGCGCTCCGCCGGCCGGGCCTGGCAATAGTCGGTGTAGAGGTTGTGCAGGTAGACCGTGCCGCCGTCGGCGCGGCGGATCAGGAACTGCTCGGGATCGAGGACGAGCTTCTCGTCGGGCAGCAGGCGTTGCAGTTCCTGCAGGAGCAATCGGGCGACCTGTTCGGTGCCGGGCTTCCGGTCGAAAAGGCGGCGGATGAATGACAGCATGTTCCCCTCCTGCGAACCAGTATAGGCAGCGCCCGTGTCACGCCGGCCCCTCCTTGCGGGCGAGGGTGGATGCTACGGAACATGTATGATTCATATATGTTTCGTATATTCGAAGCGCATTGAGGTTCGAGCATCCATGGCTTCCGGCATCCACATCAAGTCCCCCGAAGAGATCGAGAAGGCGCGCCAGGCCGGCCGCCTCGCGGCCGAAGTGCTCGCCATGATCGAGCCGCACGTGGTGCCGGGCGTGAGCACCGAAACCCTCGACCGCATCTGTCACGACTACATCGTGAACGTGCAGGGGCTCGTTCCGGCCAATGTGGGCTACCTGGGGTATCCGAAGACCATCCTCACCTCGGTCAACCAGGTGGTCTGCCACGGCATTCCCTCGCCCGACAAGATCCTGAAGAAGGGCGACATCGTCAACATCGACGTGGCCGTCATCAAGGACGGCTGGTTCGGCGACACCAGCCGCATGTACTTCGTCGGCGCGCCGAGCGTGCTCGCGCGCCGGCTGGTGGAAACGACCTACGAGGCGATGCGCGCCGGCATCCTCGCCGTCAGGCCCGGCGCCACGCTGGGCGACGTCGGCCACGCGATCCAGTCGGTGGCGCAGCGCGAGCACTTCGGCGTGGTGCGCGAGTTCTGCGGCCACGGCATCGGGCAGGTCTACCACGAGGACCTGCAGGTGCTGCACTACGGACGCCGCGGCGAGGGCCTGCGGCTCGTGCCGGGCATGGTGTTCACCATCGAGCCGATGCTCAACGCGGGCGGGCGCGAGATCCGCCACCTGCCCGATGGCTGGACTGTGGTGACGAAGGACCGCTCGCTTTCGGCCCAGTGGGAGCACATGGTGGCGGTCACGCCCGAGGGCCACGAGGTGCTCACGCGCTGGCCCGACGGGACCGGGAGCTACCCGCCGGTCTGAGGCGTCCGTCGAGGCGACCCGCAGCCGTAGACATCGATGGCGGCCCGGATGCGCGAATCTCCTACTTCCGACGCGCCCGATGGCTCCCAGTCTGTGCACCTGTCTCCAAAGGAAACGACGCACATGGCAACCAGCAGCATCCTCGGCGGCGAGCACGCCCCGACCGCCCCCAAGGGCACCGACGCCGACGCCCTCGGCCCCAGCGATTCCAGCGACAGCGGCAGCGATGCCGCGGGCGACGACCGCGCGGTCATCGACGGCGGCGAGGAGCCGGCGACCAACGCGGACATCCTGCCCGACCGGGTGGGCGTCTTCCCGGACGCCGCGATGGAAGTCGCCGACGCCGTCGACGATCCCGAAGCGCTGAATCCCGAAGAACTTGCCGACGAGAACGACGGCGAGGACGACGACGAAGAGACCGCCTGATGCCAGGCGTTCCCGATGCGGCCGCGCGCCTGAAGCACACGCTGCGCCACGTGTTCGGCCATGCCCGCCTGCGTGCGGGCCAGGCCGAGGTCATCGAGCGCGTGATGGCCGGCCGCTCGACCCTGGCCGTGATGCCCACCGGCGCCGGCAAGTCGCTGTGCTACCAGCTGCCGGCCCTGCTGCTTGAGGGCCGCACGCTGGTGGTGTCGCCGCTCATCGCGCTGATGAAGGACCAGTGCGACAAGCTGCAGGAACTGGGCATCGCCGCCGTGCAGGTCAACAGCGCACTGAGCGCCGACGAACTCGAGCGGGCCGAACAGGCGATCGACGACGGCAGCGCGCGCATCGTTCTGGTCACGCCCGAGCGTCTGTCGGACCCCGCGTTCATGCAGCGCCTGTCGGCCCATCCCGTGGCGCTGGTGGCGGTCGACGAGGCGCATTGCATTTCCCAGTGGGGCCATGACTTCCGGCCCGCCTTCCTCGAGATCGGCCCCGCCGTCCGCGCGCTCGGCAACCCGCCCGTGCTCGCGCTCACGGCCACCGCGGGCGAGGAGGTGGCGGCGGATGTCATGAAGAACCTGGGCATTCCGCGCGCCGGCCTCATCGATACCGGCGCCTACCGCGCCAACCTGCAGTTCGCGGTCGAGCAGATGACGCAGGAGCCCGATCGCCAGCGCCGCATCGTCGAACTGGTGCGCGAGGAGGCCGGCAGCGGCATCGTCTACGCCGCCACGGTGAAGGCCGCGCAGGAGGCTTTCGACGCCTTGAAGGCGGCCGATCAATCGGTCGCGCTCTACCACGGCAAGCTCGGCGCGCGCGAGCGCGCCGAGGCGCAGGAAGCGTTCATGGCGGGCAGCGCGCGCGTGATGGTCGCGACCAATGCCTTCGGCATGGGCATCGACAAGCCGGACATCCGCTTCGTCGTGCATTGCCAGATGCCGTCGAGCCTGCATGCCTACTACCAGGAGGCCGGCCGCGCGGGCCGCGACGGCGAGCGCGCGCGCTGCGTGCTGCTGTTCCACGCCAAGGACCGGTCGGTGCAGCAGTTCTTTCTCGCGGGCCGCTATCCGCAGCTCGAGGACCTCGATGCCGTGTACCGGCAACTGCTCGCGGAGCCATCAACGGCCGAAGGCTGGACCGCCGCGAACCTGCTCGATGCGCTGGAGCGTCCGCGCACGCGCATGCAGGCCGCGATCGCCTTGCTGCGGCAGCAGAAGCTGCTCGCCATCGACCGTCGCGGGCGCATCGCGCTGCGCCAGGCGATGGCCGAGCGCGCCGACTTCGGCGCCATGCTCGACGGCTACAAGGCGCGGCGCGAGCAGGACCGCGAGACCCTCGAGCGCATGCTCGCCTATGCGCAGTCGGGCCAGTGCCGCTGGCAGCTGCTGCTCGACGACCTCGATCCCTCGGCCACCGCCAAGCGCTGCGGCACCTGCGACAACTGCCGGCGCATCGCGGCCCACGAAGCCGCGATGGCGCAGCCCATCGTGGTGAGCGAAGAGACCGCCAAGGCTGCGAAGCGCGAGCGCATTCCCTTCGCCGAGAGCGATCCCGTGAAGGTCAAGCGCTTCGGCGCCGGCGTCGTCGTGGCATCGACCGACGGGATGGTCACGGTGGCTTTCGAGGATGGCAGCCGGCGCTGCTTCCATCCCGACTACGTGAGCCGCCGGCGCGCGTCGCGCAAGAAACCCACCGCACTCGCGATGGCTGGCGCCGCTAGCTTCGCGGCACCCGTGCCGGCCTGATCCGCCGCATCGCCACCGCCATGAACAGCGCGCCGCCGGCGAACATGGCCAGGGGCGCTGCCAGCCCGCGCGGTGCGCGAGGAGCATCCTTGGGGGACACGCGCACGCCCGGGCCCAGGCTGTCCGTGCCCACTTCCGCCTGCCGCGCGGCTTCTTGCGTGGCCGCCTGCGCCTTGCTCGCGGCCACCGACCCATGGGCATTGGCATAGACCTTGGTGAACTCCGCGCCCAGCAGGAAGATCTGCGCCGCGTAGTAGACCCACGCCAGCAGCACCACCAGCGAGCCCGCGGCCGCGAAGGATTCGTTGACGCCGCTCTTGCCGAGGTACAGGCCGATCAGCACCTTGCCGATCTCGAACAGCACGGCGGTCACGCCGGCGCCGACCCACACGTCGCGCCAGGCGATCGGCGCGCTCGGCATGAACTTGAAGATCATCGCGAACAGCACGGTGAGGATCGCGAGCGAGACGAGGATGTTGACGCCCTGCAGCAGCGCCTCCCATCCCGGCAGCAGCGCGGCGCTCCAGCTTCCCAGGGCGGCCAGCGCCGCGCTCACCACGAGCGAGACCATGAGCAGGAACGCGAGGCCGAGGATCAGTCCGAACGACAGCACCGCGCGCGCGCAGGATGCCCCACACGCCCTGCGGCTTCGCGCGCTCGGGCACATGCCAGATGCGATCGAGCGCGCTCTGCAGTTCGGCGAAGACCGTGGTCGCGCCGACGACCAGCACGACGATGCTGATCGCGCCAGCCACCAGCCCGCGCGAGGGTTCGCTGGCGCTGCGGATCAACCCCTGCACCGCGAGCGCGCCTTCCGCGCCGATCAGGCCCGAGAGCTGCGCCGCGATCTGGCCCTGCACGGCTTCGGCGCCGAACAGCGCGCCGGCGATCGCGATCACGATCACCAGCAGCGGCGCCAGCGAGAACATCGTGTAGTACGAGATCGCCGCGCCCATGCTCGGCGCGAAATCGTCGATCCATGCCATCACGGCGTCCTTGCACAGGCGCGGGAGAGAGGGCTTTGGGGTCGCGGGGATGGTTGGGGTCGAGGAGGAGGCCATGGCCGTCACCGTGCCGGCGCGTTCGCGGGCCGGCCGTAGGAGACCGGCGTCTCATGGCGTGGGTCGCGCGGGATGCGCGTTGGCTGACACGGGAGGGCGCGGATGCCCCACCCGGGCCGATGCGGCGTGGCGGTCCATTGAAGTCTTCTCTCCATCACTTCACGAAAGTCTTCTCCATGAACCGAATCACTCGAATCCTTTGCGCCAGCGGTTTCGCGCTGGCCGTCGTGCCCGCCCTGGCCCAGTCCGGTGGCAGCGGCGGTGGCGGCGGCGGGCCGGGCCTGAACAGCTCGGACAGCGTCGCGACGCAACCGAAGAATGGCGGCACCTCGGCCACCACCCAGCCTTCCGCGACCAGCCAGGGCAATTCGATGTCGGGTGGCAACCTGAAGCCGCAGGGCAAGGCGTCGAACCAGAAGACGCGCCCCGGAACGAGCTCGACGACGAGTTCCCGAATGGGCGAGAACCCCAACACGCAAGCCACGGGACAGGGCCGCACGACCAGCCCTCAGTAAAGCCGCGCGTGGGTCACTCCGGCTCGATGCCTGCGGCCTTGATGACCTCGCTCCACCGGCGCGACTCGGCGGCCTGGAATCTCGCGAGTTCCTCGGGCTCGGTCGTCCACGCGGAGGCGCCCGAGGCCTGCAGGAAGCTTTGCGTCCGGGGGCCTACGACGGCGGCGGCCAACGCCTCGCGCAATTTCGACACCACGGGCGCCGGCGTGGCGGCGGGCACATAGGCCGCGAACCAGTAGCCGAGGTCGTAGCCCTTGATGCCCGACTCGTCGAAGGTCGGCACGCCGGCAAGCGCTGGCACCCTCTTGGCGGACGAGACGGCGATCGCGCGCAGGCGCCCGCCCTCGATCTGCGGAATGCCCGTCACGGTGTCGACGATCATCAGGTCGAGCTGCCCGCCGATGAGGTCGGTCATGGCGCTGGGGTTGCTGCGATAGGGCACGTAGAGCAGGTCGGTGCCGCTCATCTGCTTGAACATCTCGCCGGCGATGCGGCTCGACGAGTTGCCGGCGCCGAACGACAGCTTTCCGGGAGCGGCGCGCGCGGCGGCGATGACGTCGGCGAGGCTCTTCAGCCGCGAGTCCGGACGCACCACGAGCACCATGCCGCCGCGGCCCAGGCCGGTCACCGGCTTGAAGTCCTTCACCGGATCGTAGGGAAGCTTCTTGAACAGGTGCGGGTTCGCGACCTGCGTGGTGTTGGTCGTGATCAGCACCGTGTAGCCGTCGCCCGCGGCCCGGGCCACCTCCTGGCTCGCGATGAGCCCGCTCGCGCCGCCCTTGTTCTCGACGACGACCGGCTGCTTGAGGCGCTCCGCGACGCTGGCACCGACCGCCCGCGCGAGCTGGTCGGTGGCGCTGCCCGCGCCGAAGGGAACGACGAGGACGATCGGCTTGCTCGGATAGGGGGCGGCTTGCGCCCACACGGCGGGCATCGCCATCGTCGCGGCCGCGAGGACGCAGGCCGAACGGACGATCCGGAAAATCTGGCTGGCGGTGTTCTTCATCTGCTTGTCTCCTGTCTTGCTCGTTCTCGATGGCTAGCGGGCGCCGCGCGCGTTCGCGAGGAAGCCGCGCACCGCGTTCTTGTGCTCGTCGCCGCACAGCAGGATGGCCTGCATCGAGGCCGCCTGCTCGAGCGCGCCGGACAGCGTCGACTGGCTGGCATCGCGCACGAGTCGCTTGGCCATGCGCATGCCATGCGGCGGATTCATCGCGATCCGCTCGGCGAGCTTGCGTGCTTCCTCCTGGAGCTGGCCCGCGCCGAACACCTGGGAAACGACGCCCAGGCGCAGCGCGGCCTGCGCGTCGATGAATTCGCTCGTCAGCGTGAGCTCCATGGCTTTCGACAGGCCGACGAGGCGCGTCAGGAACCAGGCGCCGCCGATGCCCGACACCAGCCCGAGGCGCAGGAAGCTCTCGGAGAAGCGGGCGTCCTCGCTGCACAGGCGCACGTCGCACATGAGCGACAGGTCGAAGCCCGCGCCGATCGCGAGGCCGTTGACCGCGGCAATGACCGGCACCTCGATGCCGTGGACCGCGTGCGTGATGCGATGCAGGCTCTTGAGCAGCCGTTCGCGCACCTGCGTCGTGCTGCCCGCCATCAGGTCGGTGCCGTCGCGCATGTCGTTGACGTTGCCGCCGGTGCAGAAGTTCTTGCCGCTGGCGCACAGGACCACGCAGCGGACCTCCTCGTGCGCGTTGACGCGCTCGAGCGCATCGGCGAGCGCCGAGGTCATCGCGAGGTTCAGTGCGTTGCCGGTGGCGGCGGACTGCATGGTGATCGTGAGAACGGCGCCATCGATGCGCGATGCGACGAGGTCGGAAGGGGAGGAGGTCATGCGGTGATGCTTCGGGAGGGAGTGATGGGGGTGGCGGGGGTGGCGATGGCGCCGCAGCGCAACAGCGCGTCGATCTCTTCGTCGGGGATGCCGTAGGCCGCGAGCACGGCCGCGGAGTGCTGTCCCACGAGCGGTGGCGGTGTGGCGCGTGGGCCATCGCCGCCTGCGTTTCCGATCGCGAATCCGGGCATGCGCACCGCGCCGGCGATCGGATGCTCGATCACGGTTTCGACGCCGCTGCCGCGGTACTGGAGCGAGGACGTGACCTCCGCATAGCCGGCGATCGGCGCGCAGAGGATGTCCACCGCTTCGAGCGTCGAGAGCCAGGCCTCGGTCGGCCGCCGCTGGAACGCCGCGGCCAGTTGCTGGAACAGCGCGTCGCGATGCCTGACCCGCGACACGTTGTCCGCGAACAGCGGGTCCCTCTCGAGCGCGGGCTGGCCGATGGCATTGCAAAGCGCGCTCCAGCGCTCGGGCTGGTAGGCCGCCACCATGATCCAGCCATCGGCGGTCGGAAAGGCTTCGTTCGGCGCCGCGTACGGCGCTGCGCTTCCGCTCTTGCCGGGCTCGATGCCGCTGGCCAGGTAGGACGCAAGTCCCACCTGCTGGAGCATCAGCGTGGCGTTGTAGAGGCTGACGTCGATGTGCTGGCCCTCGCGTCCCTGCCGCACCGGGACGAGCGCGCCGAGGATCGCGATGGTCGCGAGGTAGCCGGTCGCCATGTCGGCGACGGGGCTCGGGACTTTCGAGGGCGGCGACCCCGCCGGGCCTAGCGTGCTCATCAAGCCCGCGACCGCCTGGATGATTCCGTCGACGCCGGCCTTGCCACTCGAAGGACCGTGCTGCCCGTAGGCCGAGATCGAGCAGTAGACCAGCGAGGGATTGGCCTCGCGCACGCTGTCGAAGTCGAGGCCGAAGCGCTTCATCACGCCGGGCCTGAAGCTCTCGATGACCACGTCCGCCGAAGCCATCAGGCGCCGCACGAGGTCGCGGCCCTGCGGTGTCTTGAGGTCGACCGCGAGGCCCTGCTTGTTGCGGTTCACGCTGAGCGAGATCACGCTCTCGCCGTGGAGCCAGGGCGGTCCGATGCGCCGCCCCATCTCGCCTTGGGGCGACTCGATCTTGACGACCTCGGCGCCGAGATCGCCGAGCAGCATGCCGCACAACGGACCCGCGACGACGTGCGAGAAGTCGAGCACGCGCAGCCCGGCCAAACTGGTTCCCAACATCTGTTCTTGCCTCTTGTTCTCGAAGCCGGCGGTATGCCGGCGCCCACCGTCAGGGGGTGGTTTCAACGAGGCTCGAGAATAGAAATCGGCTGCCTCGCGGGCAAACGACATTTGCTGCGGAGGCTTTGACTTTTTGTTAAAGCGCCGAGGGCACCGTGGTGCTCGACGCGGCGACCGCGTCCGCCAGCCAGCGCCGGAACGCCGCCAGCTCGACCGATTCCTCGCGCTCGCGGGGCGAGGCGAAGTAGTAGGTGTGATCGCCGCGATCGAGCGCGAGCCCGAACGGCATCACCAGCCTTCCCTCGGCGAGGTCCTTCTCGACCAGCGCCTTCTGCGCCATGGCCACGCCATGCCCCTCGACCGCCGCCTGGTAGGACAGCAGCGAGGTCTCGTACTTCATGCCCTGGTAGGCGTTGACGCCGGGCGCGCCGGCCGCGCGCAGCCACAGCGCCCAGTCGTCGATGCGCGCGAGCGAGTGCAGCAGCGTCTCGGAGGCCAGCGCGCGCGGCTCCCGCGGACCGGCGGCGCCAGCGCGCGGCGACATGACCGGCACGAGCTCGTTAGGCACCAGCTTCTGCACGATCAGTCGTGGCCAGTGGCCGTCGCCGAGTTCGATGCCGGCGTCGATGTCCTCACGGCTGAAGTCCAGCGGCGCCGCCGATGCGGTCAGCTGGACGTCGATGCCCGGGTGCAGTTGATGGAAGCCCGCGAGCCGCGGAATCAGCCAGCGCACCGCGAAGGTGGCCGGCGAGCGGATCCGCAGCACGCGCCGCCGGTAGCCGCCACCCATCGCGGCATTGGTGGTCTCCCGCAGGGCCATGAAGAGGGGCGTGATCTCCGACAGGTATTTCGCGCCCGCGGGCGTGAGAGACAGGCCGCCATGCTCGCGGCGGAAGAGCTGGAAGTTCAGGAACTCCTCGAGCACGCGGATCTGCCGGCTGACGGCCGCAGGCGTCACGAACAGTTCCTCGGCCGCCTTCGAGATGCTCAGCAGGCGCCCCGCGGCCTCGAACATCTTCAGCGGGTTGAGCGGCGGAAGCGGCGTCATGGCATTCAGTGCGCGGCCACGTACAGCGCATGCGGCGAGGGATCGGGCCGTGCGAACGCCTCGCGCATGCGCGCGGCCTCCTCGGCCGGGCCGCGGCCGAACATGCGCTTGAACTCGCGGCTGAACTGCGAGGGGCTTTCGTAGCCCACCTGCGCGCTGGCATGCGCGGCCGTGACCTGGTGGCGGGCCATGATCAGCCGGGCCTGGTGCAGGCGCGTGGTCTTCAGGTACTGGATCGGCGAGGTCGACGTGACGGCCTTGAAGTGCGCGTGGAACGAGGTGGGGCTCATGCCGGCTTCGTCGGCGAGACCGTCGATGTCGAGCTTCTGGTCGAAGCGCGCATGGATGGTGCGGATGGCCTTCGCGATCTTGCCGAAATGGCCCTGGCGCGTGAGCGAAGCCCGGATGGCGCTGCCCTGCTCGCCGGTGAGAACGCGGAAGTAGATCTCGCGAACCACGTCGGGACCCAGGATGGGGGCCTCGAGCGGCGAGTTCATCGCCTCGAGGAAGCGAAGCACGGCGCGGGCCAGGCGCTCGTCCATCGGGGTCGACATCAGGCCCTTGGGCGCCGCGCCTTCGTCGGACCCGTGCTCGTCGAGCTTCATCATCAGTTCCGCCGCGACCTGGAAGTCGAGGCGGAAGTAGATCGCCAGCAGCGGCTCCTGCGCCGATGCGTCCGTGTCCATCGAGAAGGGAACGGGCACCGACACGGCCAGGTAGTGCTGCGCGTCGTAGAGGTAGACCTCGTCGCCGAGGAAGCCGCGCTTGCGGCCCTGCAGCACGATGACGATGCCGGGCTCGTAGAGCACCGGCGCGCGGGCCAGCGGCCGGTCGGAGCGGAGGATCCGGACATCGGGCAGCACGGTCAGGTTGTAGCCTTCGATCGGCGCCAGGGGCTGCACCAGATCGACCATCTGCTGCTGCACATGGGAGACCGTGGGCGGTGCGTTGCGAGGACGAGCGTCGTTCATGGGAGCCGCGAATCTGCCACAGCCGGGCCGCCGGGTCCACGGCTTCGTAGTTCTAGGCAAGCCATGTGTGCGACTCGGCATATCGCGACCGTGCTGCGATTTCTACGATCGGTGCCTGATCTTCAAGGAGCCGACCATGACCCAGACCACATCCAGAACCTTCCTCATCACGGGCGTCAACTCGGGATTCGGAAAAGCCTTCGCGGCAGCCGCCCTCGCGCAGGGGCACACGGTGCTCGGTACCGTCAGGAGCGAAAGCAACAAGGAAGCGTTCGAGCGCAGCGCGCCCGGCCGATCGCATGCCGTGCTGCTCGACGTCACCGATTTCGAAGCGATCGAGCGTTCCGTTCCCCAACTGCTCGCCCAGCACGGGCCCATCGACGTGCTGGTCAACAACGCGGGCTACGGGCACGAGGGAACGCTCGAGGAGTCCAGCCTGGCCGAGATGCAACGCCAGTTCGACGTGAACGTCTTCGGCGCCGTCGCCATGATCAAGGCCGTGCTGCCCTCGATGCGCACGCGCCGCCGCGGCCACATCGTCAACATTACCTCGATGGGCGGCTTCATCACCATGCCCGGCATCGCCTACTACTGCGGCAGCAAGTTCGCGCTCGAGGGCATCTCCGAAGTGCTTGGCAAGGAAGTCGCGGGCTTCGGCATCCATGTCACCGCCGTCGCGCCGGGCTCGTTCCGCACCGACTGGGCCGGGCGCTCGATGGTGCGAGCGGAGCGCAGCATCGCGGACTACGACGCGCTCTTCGATCCCATCCGCGAGGCCAGGCAGGCCAAGAGCGGGGCGCAGACCGGCGACCCCGCGAAGGCGGCACAGGCGCTGCTCGCGTTGGTCGATGCGTCGAATCCGCCGGCGCACCTGCTGCTGGGCACCGATGCACTGGGGCTCGTGCGCGCCAAGCTCGCGGCGATGTCCGATGAGATCGATGCCTGGGAAGCGGTGACGCGCTCGACCGATCACGCCTGAGGTTCGCGCAGCAGCGCATGCAGCGCCGCCGCCATGTGGGCCTGCATGGCGGCCGCGGCGCCGGCCACGTCGCCCTCGCAGATGCGGGCCACGAGTTCAGCGTGGCCATCCTGCACCTGCTGCAGGCTCTTGCGGGTCTTGCGCCGTTCCATGCCCTGGCGCGACAGCGATTCCAGCGACGCGCGGATCGAGCCGATCATCTGCCACAGCAAGGGGTTGCCGCTGGCGCGCGCGATCTCGACGTGCAGCTCGGTGTCGAGCGCCGCATAGGTGGCCGGGTCGCGCAGGCAGCCCTGCATGCGCGTCACCAGCGCCGTCATGCGCTCGATCTGGGCCGGCTGCCGGCGCGCGGCCGCGAGCGCCGCGGACTGACCTTCCAGCGCCGCGCGCACGGCCATCAGGTCCTCGGTGGAGTTGTCGAGCACCTGCAGCGCGCGCGCGAAGTAGATCGACATCGCGGTGGCGTCGAGGTCGCGCCGGATGATCGGGCTCTTGCCGTTGGCGATGTCGACCACCCCCATGCCCTTGAGCGTGCGCAGCGCCTCGCGCACCACGGGCCGGCTCACGCCGAGGATCTCGGCCAGCCGGCCTTCGCCGGGCAGCGCGGCGCCGGGCGCCAGCCGCGAGCGCTCGATGTAGCCGAGCAGGCTCTGCACGGCCTGCTCCGACAGCGGCACGCGCTCGAGCTTGTCCAGGACGAAGGGGTGGGCGGTCATGGCTACCTATCATATAGGGTGAGAGCTTGCGACCGAGGCGGGCGCCCCGTTCAATCGGGCCATTGATCGACTGGCTGACCGAACGAAGAGACAAGCATGTGGAAAGACGATGACGAGCTGTTCCAGCTCATGAAGACCAAGCTGTTCCCCGCCGTCGTGGGCGACATCCTCGACACCATGGGGCTGCTGCGGCAGTTCCTGCCGCCCGCCATCCGGCCGGTGGAGCGCTCGATGGTGATCGCGGGCCGCGCGATGCCGGTGCTCGAGACCAACTGCTTCGCGCGCACCGAGCCCGAGGGCAAGACGCCGCTGAGCCGGCAGCCCTTCGGCCTGCTGTTCGAGGCGCTCGACGACCTGAAGCCCCACGAGGTCTACGTCGCCACCGGCTGCGCGCCGCAGTTCGCGCTCTGGGGCGGGCTCATGACCACGCGCGCCCAGCACCTGAAGGCGGCGGGCGCGGTGCTCGACGGCTACTCGCGCGACACCAACGAGGTGCTGGAGCTGGGCCTGCCGGTCTTCTCGCTCGGCGGCTATTCGCAGGACCAGGGCCCGCGCGGCAAGGTCGTCGACTACCGCGTGCCGGTGGAGATCCAGGGCGTGCGCGTGCGTCCGGGCGACATCGTCTTCGGCGACCAGGACGGCGTGCTGATCGTGCCGAAGGAAGCCGAGGTCGAGGCCTTGCGTCGCGCGCTTGAGAAGGCCAGCACCGAGAACGCGGTGCGCACCGCCATCCGCAATGGCATGAGCACGGTCGAGGCCTTCGAGACCTTCGGCGTGATGTGACGAGACCGCCTCGTCCTCTCGTCGTGCCCTGCCGACCCATTCACAAGGAGACTCACATGTTCGATTCGATGTCGCGCCGGCAACTGCTGGCGGTCGCGGCCGGGGCCGCCATGGCCGGCCTGTCCGGTGCCGCCGTGGCGCAAAGCGCCGCGGAAATCCAGAAGAAGGGCCAGCTCACGGTCGGGCTGCTCGTGGACTTTCCGCCCTACGGCACCACCAATGCGCAGAACCAGCCCGACGGCTACGACGCCGACGTCGCGCGGTTGCTGGCCAAGGACCTCGGCGTCAAGCTCAACCTCGTGCCCGTCACCGGCCCCAACCGCATCCCGTTCCTGCTGACCAACAAGGTCGACCTGCTCGTGGCCTCGCTCGCGATCACGCCCGAGCGCGCCAAGTAGGTCGACTTCTCGTCGCCCTATGCGACCGCCACCGTGATCCTGTACGGCGCGAAAAAGGTCGACATCAAGAGCGCGGCCGACCTCAAGGGGCGGCGCATCGGCGTGGCGCGCGCGAGCGTCCAGGACGTGGCGCTGACCGCCATGGCGCCCGAGGGCACCGAGATCCGCCGCTTCGACGACGATGCCTCGGGCATGCAGGCGCTGATCTCGGGCCAGGTCGATGCGATCGGCTGCTCCACCACCGTCGCCGCGCAGATCGCCAAGCGCGTGCCGCCCGACACCTACGAGAAGAAGTTCACCGTGCGCGAGCAGGTCATGGCCATCGCCATGCGGCCCGGCCAGGCCGAGCTGAAAAAGACGCTCGACGAGTTCGTCGCGCGCAACCGCGCGAATGGCGAGCTCAACAAGCTTTATCAGAAGTGGTTGGGGACGGACTTTCCGGTGATTGCGGCGCCCTGATTCGCTCACGCGCGGCGAAGCAGTGCTCCTGCTTCGCGCTGCAGCGCCTCGCGGTGCTCGGGCGCCGCGATCGACACCATGGCCGCCACGCGCTCGCGGATCGTCAGCCCTCGCAGCCGGGCCATGCCGTGCTCGGTGGCGATCACGTCGACATCGCTGCGGGCCGTCGTCACCGGCCCATGGAGCCGGCTGACGATCTTAGAGCGGCCGTCCTTCCCGGTGGAGGGCAGCGCGATGATCGAGACCCCGCCGTCCGATTGCGATGCGGCGCGCACGAAATCGACCTGCCCCGCGACCGCGCCGATGTGGTCGCCCTCGATCGCTTCGGCGTTGACCTGTCCGGTCAGGTCGACCTCGAGCGCCGAGTTGATGGACACGAGTCGCTTGACGCGCGCCAGCGTCGCGGCGGCGTGGGTGTAGCTCGCGTGGCACAGGCGCAGGCCCCGGTTCTCGTGCGCGAAGCGGTAGAGGCGCCGGGTGCCGAACAGCATGCCGGTGACGGTCACGCCGGGATCGATGCCCTTGTGCGCATTGCTGATGGCGCCGCTTTCCACCAGGTCGACGACCGAGTCGCCGATCATTCCCGAATGGATGCCGAGGTCGCGGCGATCGGACAGCATCGCGACGACGGCTTCGGGAATCGCACCGACGCCGATCTGCAAGGTCGCCCGATCGGGAATGGCGTCGGCCAGCCTCGAGGCGATCTGCCGCTCGATCGCGCCGAAGCGCGCCGTGGGCAGTTCGATCGGCATGCGATCGGTGGGCACGGCCACCGAGATCTCGTCGGCGCGCAGCGGTTCGTCGCAGGGCGTCCAGGGCACGTTCGCGCTCACCTCGGCGATCACGACGCGGGCGCGGCGCAGGGCCGTGCGCAGATGGTCGTTGACCAGGCCGAAGCTGTGCTCGCCGCGCGCATTGGCGGGGCTCACGAGCAGCATCACCACGTCGCTGCGGATCTGCCCGGCCTCGAGCATCGGGCCGATCGACGAGAAGTGGCACGGCATGGGATCGAGCGCGCCCGCGGCCACGAGCTTCCTGAGCGACCCGATGCCGCCGATGCCGCTGAAGCGCAGGTGGTCTGCGTGCTTCGGGCCGAAGGTGCTGGAGAAGGCGGTGGTGCAGAAGAACACGCCGGCGCCGCTGAAGGCGGCGCGCTGCGCCACCAGTCTCTCGGTCAGGCTCAGCGGCTCGCCCGTGCCCTGGCCGAACACGATGCCGTCGCCGGGCCGCACATAGGTGGCGAGGTCCAGGTCCTCGAGGCGCACGGTCCGCGTCATGGCCGTGCTCCGATCGGCTCTTGGGGGACGCAGGCGCGCATGCCGGCCTCGATGAGCCAGTCCACCGAGACGTAGCGCAGGTTGGCGCCACGGCGCTGGAACAAGGGCAGTTCCTCGGTCGTGGCCGGATAGCCGAAGCTCCGACCGAGGCCGTGCAGGGTGGCGCAGGCCTCGTCGATGGCCGCGAGGGTCTGCGGCGTGTGGCGTCCGCGTCGGCCGGCCAGTTCGTAGGCGATGTCGTTCGGACCGATGAGGAAGGCATCCACGCCCGGGACCGCGGCGATCGCCTGCAGCGACTCGAGGGATGACCGGGTCTCGATCTGGATCACCAGCGACTTGCGGATCGCGTCCTCGCCGCAGGCGTAGCGCACGAGTTCCGCGGCCTCCTCGACCTGGGCCGCGGTCTCGATGTGCGGCACGACGAGCGCATCGGCGCCGCGGTCCAGCAGCCGAATCAGCTCGGGGCCCGCGCGCGAATGGGAGCGCACGGCCGCGGGCAGGCCGCAGGCACGCGCGGCGACGATCAGCTCCGCGGCCGCATCCAGCCCGATCCCGGTGCGTTCGCAGTCGATGAAGGCCGCATCCGCACCGTGGCGTGCAAGCAGCGGCATCAGGTCGGGATTGCGTCCGCCCACATTGACCATGGTCACGGGCTCGCGTGCGCGCAGGCTGGCGGTGAAGGCATTCGGGCTCGCGGCCATGCGGGAACGGTCACTGGACATCGGCGGCCACCTCCCGCGGCGGGACGCGGATGTCCGCTGGCTCGGGCGGGTGCCCGCGCTCCTCCCACAGGAAGTCGCGGGCCAGATCGGCTGCATTGGGGCAGCCGATCTGGCCGAGCGTGAGGTCCAGTTCGGCGCGAAGAATCTCGACCGCGCGCTGCGCGCCGGCGGCACCGTGCGCGGCCAGGCCATAGCCCGCGGCGCGGCCCACGAAGCACAGCCGCGCGCCCAGGCACAGCGCCACGGCGATGTCGGAGCCGCGCCGGATGCCGCTGTCGAACATCACGACCATCCGCTTGCCGACGGCGGCGACGACCTCGGGCAGCGCGTCGATGGCGGCGACTCCGCGATCGAGCTGCCGGCCGCCGTGGTTGGAGACGATCACGCCGTCCACGCCCAGCGTCGCGGCGTGTTGCGCGTCTTCCGCGCTCAGGATGCCCTTGAGGACGAGATGGCCCGTCCATTGCTGGCGCAGGCGCTCGACCAGCGACCACCGGTGCGGCGTGGGGACCTGCGACGCATAGAAGCTCGTGAGCTCGCGCGCACCGATGCCCGCGGGCGCATACGGCAGGACGTTCTCCATCACCGGCAGGCCGTTGCGCAGGTAGCGCGCGACCCAGGCGGGATGGCGCAGCGACTCGAGGATCACCGCGGGTGTCGGCTTGTAGGGACGCACCCAGCCGCTGCGCATGTTGCGCTCGCGCTTGGCATGCAGCGGCACGTCGACCGTGACCACCAGCGTCTCGATGCCGCTGGCCGCGGCCCGCCGCAGCAGGTCGGCCTCGATCTTCGCGTCCTTGCAAGGGTAGTACTGCAGCCAGGCGCCCGGTGCCTTGTCCGCGATGGCCTCGGTCGTGGCATTCGAGGCGCCGGACAGCACGAAGGGCAGCCCGTTGCGATGCGCGGTCTCGGCCAGCAGCAGGTCGCCCTGGTGGCGCACCATTCCCAGCATGCCCATCGGGCCGATGCCGAACGGCGAGCCGTAGGTCTTGCCGAACACGGTGACCTGCTGCGAGCGCGTCGAGATGTCCACCAGATAGCGCGGCCGCAGCAGGTGCGTCCGCAGGCGGCGCTCGTTGCGCGCGAGGGCCTCCTCGTCGTCGGCGCCGCCCTCGAGGTAGTCGTAGATCACCCGCGGGAGATAGCGACGTGCCTGGCGCTGCAGATCCGCGATGCTCAGGCATTGGGCAGGCGTGGCGCTCATGCGTGCGCGCCCTCCGCGTGGCCGGACGCCGTCCGCTGCGCCTGCGTGGGCGCGCCGGGGGTCTGCACTTCGGCGACCAGCACGTGCTCGCCGGCCGTGACGAAGATCCGCCCGCGGCCGGGGCCGCCGTAGGCGCAGTTGGTGGTCATGCGCCCGACCGGCGAATCCAGCCGCAGCGCGGGTTGGCCGAGCTCGTCGAAGATCCAGACCGCGCCCAGGCCCACGTGGCACACGGCGATGCCTCCACCCTCGTCGAGCGCGAGGCCGTCGGGACCGCCGCCACCCGACAGCTGGATCCAGCTGCCGACCTTGGTCACGAGGCCGTGCTGCTTGACGAGCGGCACGCGCCAGATCGCGTTGGCGCGCGTGACGGCGACGAACAGCACGTCCTCGTGCAGGTTGAGCACGAGGCCATTGGGGCTGGGCACGTTCGAGAGCAGGCAGTCGAGCCGGCCATCGGCGGCGAGGCGATAGACGCGGCCGGTCGCATCGTGCAGGCCGGTCTGGCCCTGGTCGGTGAAGTACAGGTCGCCGTTCGAGGCGAAGCTCAGGTCGTTCAACCCCTTGAAGCGCTGGACGAGCGCGCGATCGAGGAAGGGCTCGACCTCTCCGGTGCGCGGGTCGAACACCATCAGCCCGTTCTTGTTGTCGGCGATGAAGGCGCGGCCGTCGGGATGGAACGCGAGGCCGTTGGGCTCGCCGTCGTACTCGAGCTCGCAGTGCATGTTCCCCTCGGGGTCGATCCTGAAGAGGCGGCCCCAGGGGATGTCGGTCACCCAGAGGTCGCCCCGGGCGTCGAAGGACGGGCCTTCGAGGAAGGCGGGCGCCTTGGCCCCGTGCAGCTGCACGTCGACCCAGGTGGAGCGCCTGTTCCTGACGTGGAAGCGCTCGGGAACGGTGGCGAAGACTTCGAACTTCCGGCTTGGCGGTGCGGCGTACATGGTGCTCACTCCATCCGGATGCCGAGGTCCTTCACCAGCGGACCCATGTTGGCCGATTCGGACTTGATGAGCTTCACGAAGTCGTCGGCGCCGATCCAGTTCGCCTCCAGGCCGAGCGCGCCCATCTTGTCGCGCAGGTCGGGCATGGCGAGCACTTCCTTGAGGTCGTCCGAGATCTTCTGCCGGATCGGCGCGGGCAGGCCGGCCGGGCCCATGAGGGCGTGCCACATCGGGGCCTCCGAGTTCTTCAGCCCGAGTTCGCCCAGCGTGGGAACGTCGGGCAGCGAGGCGATGCGCCGGGCGCTGTTGGTCGCCAGCGGGCGCAGCTTGCCTGCCTTGAACAGCGGCGGATAGGCCGGCACGCCATCGAGGCCCGAATGGATCTCGCCCGACAGCAGCCCCTTGGTCACGTCGGCGCCGCTCTTGTAGGCCACGTACCGCGTCTTCACGCCCGCGTCGCGCATGAAGCGCTCGGCGGCCAGCTGCACGCCGACCACGCCGCCGCCCATCGTGAAGGCCTCGGGGGACTTCTTCGCCAGCGCGATGAACTCCTGCATGGTGTGCGCCGGCAGCGTGTCGTTGGCCACGAAGATCAGCGGCACCGAGGCGATGACCGCGATCGGGGTGAAGTCCTTGAGCGCGTCGTACGGCAACCTCGTGACGGCGAACTGGTTGACGGTGAGCGTGGAGTTGATCGGCTGGAACAGGGTGTAGCCGTCCGGCGCGGCGCGCGCGGCCTCCACCGCCGCGATGATCGTGTTGGCGCCGGGCTTGTTGTCCACCATCACCTGCTGGCCCCAGCGCTCGGTGAGCTTCTGCGCGATGTGGCGCGCGGTCGCGTCGGCCGTGCCGCCGGCGGCGAAGGGCACGATCCAGCGGATCGGCCGCGTCGGCCAGTTCGGCGCGGCCGTTTGCGCGCCCGCGACGAGCGCGGACAGCAGGAGGCCGAGGCCGATCAGGCCGGCCAGCAGGTTCTTGAAGCACTTGGGCATGGATGTCTCCAGGGGGTTTTTGTCGAAGGGGAAAAGAAGGGCGCGGTTCAGCCGCGCAGCGCGCGCGCCTGCGCCTGGTAGCCGGTGGGGTCGACGCGCACGTCGATCAGGCTCGGACCGTCGTGGTCGAGCGTGGCGCGCAGCGCCTGGCGGTAGCCGGCCTCGTCGTGCACGCTGAAGGCGCGCAGGCCGAAGCCACGGGCGACGTCGGCGAAGTCGGCGCGGGACCAGCCGACGCCGGCGGGCGCCATGCCCCGGTTGCGCTGCTTGAGCGCGATCAGGGACAGGGCGCCGTCGTTGAAGACCACCACGCACAGCCGCGCGCGTTGCTGCGCCGCGGTGGCGAGTTCGCCCGCGCACATCATCAGGCCGCCATCGCCGGTGAACGCGAGCGTCGGCCGGCCGGGATCGTGCAGGGCGCGCGCGATGGCGGCGGGCAGGGCGAAGCCCATGGTCGCCAGGCCGTTCGAGATCAGCGCGCCGCCCGGCGCATCGGCGCGCCAGAGCGCCATGGCGGAGAACATGTGGGCACCGGCGTCGACCGTGATCGCGGGCCGCGGCGACGCGGCCGCGTCGAGCGCGACCTCCACCACGGCCTGCGGCGACAGCGCCGTGCCGTCCTCGCCGCCCGCGCAGCCGAGGCGCTCGCGCATCCCGAGCCGCAGCGCGGCGATTTCCTCGGAGCTCCACTGCGAGCGGCGGCTTTCGGGCAGCACGGAGGCCAGCGCGGGCGCGAGCGGACCGAGAAGGCTCGCCGCGGCCCGCACCGGCTGCACCGGCCGCGCGAACAGGGCGAGCTCCAGCACCGGCGTGTCGCCGCAGCGCACCGGGCCGATCAGCTCGACCGGATCGAGCCCGATCGAGAGCACGAGGTCCGCCGCATCGAGCGTGGCTCGTTCGGCGGCGCCGCCCGTGACGTGGCCGACCGTCCATTCGGCGTCGTCGCTGAGCAGCCCCTTGGCCTTGTAGGTGGTCAGCACCGGGCAATGCAGTTGCTGCACGAGCCGAGCCACCTGCTGCAGGGTTCGGGGCTCGCGCGCTTCCAGGCCCAGCAGGACGACCGGTCGCTTCGCCCGCGCGAGCAAGGCCGTGGCGTCGGCCTGCAACCGTGTTTGTGGCTGCGGCGCGATTACCGGTGCCGGCGGCGGCGCGGCCGCATCGATGGCCACGCGCCGTTTCGCGTTGGCACCCGTCAACACGAGGTGCACCGGCCCCCAGGGCGCGGCCAGCATCGCATCGACCAGGCCTTCGAACTCGAGCGCCGGATCCTCGGACTCGAGCCGCGCCGCGGCCTTGACGACCGGCGCGGACATCGCGTGCTGGTCGAACACCTGGTGCGCATCGAGCGCGCGCTGCGCGTCGGTCCAGCCATCGCTGATGAAGAGCACCGGTGCTCGGTCCAGGCTCGCATGGGCCAGTCCGTTCATCGCACTGGCCGCGCCCGGGCCCTGCGTCGCGACGGCGACGCCGAAGCCATGGCGCAGTTCCGCATCGGCGGCGGCCATCAGCGCGGCGCCGGTTTCGGTGCGGCACAGCACGAAGTCGATGCCATGGCGGTCGAAGGCCTCGATCAGGTCGAGCGAGCTGCCGCCGCCCGGCACGCCGAACGCGCGTTTCACGCCATGTGCCGCGCAACCGCGCGCGACGAGTTCCGCAATGGATTGCTGCGTCATGCTCAGACCTTCAGCACGAAGGGGTCCTGGATTTCGTCGCTGGTCTCGCACCAGACGCTCTTCGTCTGCAGGAACTGCTCGACCGACTCCATGCCGTTGACGCGGCCGATGCCGCTGTCCTTGTAGCCGCCGAAGGGCGAGTTGAAGGCCATCGCCCGGTAGGTGTTGATCCACACCGTGCCGGCCTGCAGCCTGCGCGCCATCGAATGCGCGCGGCGCAGGTCGCGCGTCCACACGCCCGCGGCGAGGCCGAAGCGGTTGCCGTTGGCCAGGGCCAGCACCTCGTCGTCGTCGGAGAAGGGGAGCACCGCGAGGACCGGGCCGAACACCTCCTCCTCGAGGATCGGGTTGTCGCGGCCGAGCCGGTGCAGGATCGTCGGCTCGAAGAAGTAGCCCTGCTCCAGGCCCGGCACCGTGGCGCGGCGCCCGCCCTGCAGCACTTCGCCACCGGCGGACACGGCCTTGGCGACCAGCGACAGGTTCTTGTCGAGCTGCGCCGCGGTGGCGGCGGGCCCCATCTGGGTGTCGGCGGAGAGCGGGTCGCCCAGGCGGATCGCGCGGGCGCGCTGGACCAGCCGCTCCACCACCTGGTCGTAGATGCGCTCGTGGATGTACGCGCGCGAACCGGCGATGCAGGTCTGGCCGGCGGCGGCGAAGATGCCCGACAGCAGGCCCACCACGGCGTTGTCGACGGGCGCGTCGTCGAACACGATGTTCGGACTCTTGCCCCCGAGCTCGAGCGTGCAGCTCGCGAGCCGCGCCCCGGCGCGCGCGGCGATTGCACGGCCCGCGCCATCGCTGCCGGTGAAGCAGATCTTGGCCACGCCCGGATGGTCGACCAGCGCTTCGCCGGCCGCGCGCGCGCCGGTCACGACGTTGAGGGTTCCCGGCGGGATGCCCGCCTCCTCGGCGAGGCGCACCAGTTCGAAGGCCGAGGCCGAGGTGACTTCGGAAGGCTTGAGCACCACCGTGTTGCCGGCCGCCAGCGCCGGCGCGCAGCTCATGATGGTGAGGAAGGTCGGCGAGTTCCAGGGCACGATCACGCCGATCACGCCGAGCGGTTCCCGCAGCGTGTAGTTCAGCACGCTCTGGCGCTCGAGCGGGATCACGCGGCCCTCGATCTTGTCGGCCAGCCCGCCGAAGTAGTAGAGCCACTCGCGCACCACGGTGGCCTGCGCCTTCATCTCGGCCAGCAGCTTGCCGTTCTGGGCCGATTCCAGGCGCGCGATGGCCTCGCTGTGGGCGGCGATGCGCTCGCCCCAGGCCATCAGGAGGCGGCCGCGCCGGGTGTTCGACAGCCGTCCCCATTCGCCCTCGAGCGCCGCTTGCGCGGCGCGCACCGCCCGGTCCACGTCGTCGGCGTCCGAATCGGCGAAACGGCCCCAGGGAGCGCCGGTGGCGGGGTTCGTGCTCGTGAAGCTGCGTCCGGCGCGCGCGGGTTCGGCGCGGCCGGCGATGTGGTTCTGGAACTGCGGTGTCTCGGTCTGCATGAAGCTTCTTTCGGCGTGATGGTTGAAAGGGTTCGGGGGCGGCCCGCTCATTCGGGCTGGAGGCCGGCGGCCTGGATGGCCGCGCCCCAGGCGCGCTGCTGTGCCTGGACCAGCGCGGCGAGTTCGGCCGGGCTGCCGGGGCGCACCTCGAGGCCCATGGCCGCCATGCGCTGCCGCACCTCGGGCTTGCCGAGCACGCGCAGCAAGGCGGTGTTGAGGGTGGCGACGACCGCCGCCGGCGTGCCCGCGGGGGCGAGCAGCCCGCCCCAGTTGTCGAAGTCGAAGCCCGGATAGCGTTCGCCGACCGCGGGCAGCTCGGGCAGGATCGGCGAGCGTGCGTTCGCCATCACGCCGAGGGCGCGCAGCCGTCCCGATTCGACGAAGGGCCGCGCGGAGCCCCAGTCGGTGAAGAGGAAGTCGACCCGTCCCGCCGCCAGGTCGGTGAGGGCCTCGGGCGAACTCTTGTAGGCCACCTCGGTCGCGGCGAATTCCGCGACGCGGCGGAAATGCGCGCCGCCCACGCGGCCGGAGGCGTTGCCGTAGCCATAGAACGCGCTGCCCTTCGCTCGCAGCCGTGCCACCAGCCCCGGCACGTCGCGATCGGGGGCGCTCGCATTCACCAGCAGCACGAAGGTGTAGTTGTTGAGTCCGCCGACGGCGGTGAAGTCCCGCACCGGGTCGTAGGGCAGGTTGCGCGTGAGAAAGGGCGCGGTCGAATGCGTGGAGGAGCTGCCCATGCCCAGCGTGTAGCCGTCGGGCGTGGCCCGTGCGAGCGCGGTCGTGGCGATCTGGCCCAGCGCGCCCACCTTGTTCTCGATCACCACCGGCGTGTCGAGCTCGGGCTGCAGGTACTGGCCCAGCAGCCGCGCCAGGTTGTCGCCGCCGCTGCCGGGGCCGAAGGCCACGATCACGCGGATCGGTTTCGAGGGAAAGGCCGGCTCGGCCGCGGCGAGGCCATGCCACGGACCGCAGGCGATGCACAGCGCGAACAGCAGCGCGCTTCGGTGAGAGGGTTGCAGGAAAGGCATGGGTTGCTCCGGGGCGGCGGTGTGGGGGGCGGTCTCGCGCGGGTGCCGCGCGATCTGGTGCTCGTGCAAAGTTGTACGAACAAATAAATCATCGTGTACGGACAACTGGAAGTCAACCACTGCTAGTGGAAATCCCTGAAGAGCAAGAGCACCAATTCATGGACTCTCATAGTTGTACGTACAATATGAGAATGGACCAAGAATACCCGAATGCTTCCTTCGCGGCCGCCTGCGCCTGGCTGTTCGTGCCGGCGGATCGCCCCGAGCGCCTCGCGAAGGCGCTTGCCAGCGGGGCCGACGCGGTGATCGTCGACCTCGAGGACGCCGTGGCCGAAGTCGCGAAGCGCCGCGCGCGCGAGCAGTTGCGCGAGGCGCTGGGCGCGCCGGGCGCGCGCGTCTGCGTGCGCATCAACGCGGCCGACACGCCGCATTTCGAGCAGGACCTGGCGCTGCTGTCGCTGCCCCGCGTGGCCGCGGCGATGCTGCCGAAGGCGTGCAGCGTGCAAGACCTCTCGCGCGTGCGCGCGGCGATGCCGCACGACGCAGCGCTGTTGCCGATCGTCGAGTCGGCGCGTGGTCTTGCCGCCGCGCGTGAACTGGCGCGGGCGCCGGGCGTGCTGCGATTGGTGTTCGGCTCCGTGGACTTCCAGCAGGACCTCGGCATCGAGGGCGATGACGAGGCCTTGCTGTTCGCGCGTTCGGAGCTCGTGCTGGCCTCGCGCCTGGCCGGCATCGGCGCCCCCGTCGATGGCGTGACCCTGTCGACGAGTGACCTGGCCCGCATCCATGCGGACGGTGTGCGCGCGCGGCGGTTGGGCTTCGGCGCCAAGCTGTGCATCCACCCGGCGCAGATCGCGCCGGTGCGCGAAGCCTTTGCCCCGGATGCGGCCGCCCTGGAATGGGCGCACGGCGTGATGCAGGCGGTGGAGGCGGCCGGCGGTGGCGCGGGAGCGATCCGCTATCGCAACGAGATGGTGGATCGCCCCGTCATCGACGCGCGCGCGAAGTCTGCTGTCCAGGGCCCGTGCATGAGCGGGGCGCGGCGCAGCTTCGCGCGCCTTGCTACGCCGCGGGTGGCGTGAAGCCGTAGAGCCGCTGCGCATTGGTCGCGAGGATGGCGTCGCGCCGTTGCGTGTCGGGCACGGCGCGCCCGAGCACGTCGAGCAGGTCGCCCGGGTTGGGCATGCGCCCGCGGAAACTCACATGCGGCCAGTCCGATCCCCAGACGCAGCGCTGCGGTCCGGCTTCGGCCAGGGCCGCGGTGAACTCGAGGGTGTCGTCGTAGGGCGGCCCGGCCTCGGAATTTCGAAACGCGCCCGACAACTTGACCCAGGCGCCGTCGCGCACCAGCGCGCGCAGCGTGTGTCCTTCGACGCCACGGCCCTGGCCGGCGTGCACGTAGCCCATGTGGTCGAACACGGCCGGCACGCGCAGGCGCGAGATGCCGGGCGCCAGTTCGGGCAGGCGGCGCGACTCGACCAGGAACTGCAGGTGCCAGCCGAACTCGAGGCACACCGCCTCGTATTCGGCCAGCGCCGCCACGCCCACGCCGCCGCCGGTGGTGGTGTTCAACCGCAGGCCCACCACGCCGGCCGCCGCGAGCGTCTCCCACTCGGCGTGCGCGAGGTCGTGCGGCGCGACCGCGATGCCGCGCAGGCGCCCGGGCTGCTCGCGCAAGGCCTGCAGCAGCAGGGTGTTGTCGCTGCCGTGCACGCTGACCTGGACCAGCACGCCGTACTGCATGCCGGTGGCGTCGAGCATGCGCAGATAGTCGGCTGCGGGGGCGGGCCGCGGCGTGTAGCTGCGACCGGCGATGTACGCGCGGCCGATCACGTGGGCATGGGTGTCGACCGCGCCGGCCGGCAGCCGAAAGCCGCGCGGCGGGTGGGGCGCCGGGTCCGGTGGCGGGTCGATGTCGTCGGGGGCGCGCGCCGCATGGCCGGGTTGTCCGGCATGCGGCGCCGAGGCGTGGGCTGCATCCATGCGTGCATCACTCCTGCTTGACCCGGCCCGAAGCCACCATCTGCGCCATGAACTCGTTCTCGGTGCGCATCAGGCGCTCGTAGTCGGCACCGCTGCCGCCTTGCACCAGCGCGCCGAGCTTGGCCATGCCGGCGGTGAAGCGGGTGTCCTGCAGCGCCGTGCCGGCGGCCTTCTGCAGTGCGGCCACCAGCGCATCGGGCGTCGCGCTGGGCGCGGCGATGCCGAGATAGGTCGTGACGTCGAAGGGCTCCTTGCCGAGCGTGGACACGGAGGGCACTTCGGGCAGGGCCTCCAGCTTCGATCCGAACACCGCCAGGGGGGATCAGGTCGCCCGACTCGATGTAGGGCCTGGAGGTCGAGATCTGGTCGGCACCGACCTCGATCTGGCCGGCCAGCATGTCCTGCAGCATCGGGCCCGAGCCCTTGTAGGGAATGCCGTTGAAGCGCACCTGGGCCACGGCCTCGAGGTTCAGCATCGCCAGGTGGTTGGGCGTGCCCAGGCCGCTGTAGCCCATGGCGACGCCTGCCGGCGCGGCCTTGGCGGCCGTGACCACATCGGCCAGCGACTTGTAGCGGCTGCCCTTCTTGACCACCAGCACCAGCGGCGTCTTGCTGACCAGGCACACGGGACGCACGCTCGCGGTGCTGTAGTTGACCTTCACCAGGTGCGGCGTGACCGAGAACACGCTGGGCGCGGAGAACAGCAGGGTGTAGCCGTCGGGGCGCGCGTTGACGACCGCGTTGGCGCCGATCGCGCCGCCCCCGCCCGCGCGGTTGTCCACCACCACGGGTTGACCCAGCGCCTTGCCGAGCGCATCGCCGAACAGGCGCGCCGTCAGGTCGGCGTTGCCGCCGGCCGCGTAGGGAACGATGAGGGTGACGGCGTGGTTGGGATAGCCCTGCGCCGAGGATTGCGCGAAGGACTGCGCGGCCTGCGCCGCGACGGCCGCGGCCGCGCCGCGCAGCAAGGTTCTGCGTTGCATGAGGATGTCTCCGGTGGTTGCTGGGGTGTGCGGTGCCGCGACGCTTCAGTCGGGCGCGAAGAAGGCGCCCGCCTTGAAGACCGTGGGCTGCGAGGCGGCGCCGTTCTTGCGCGCATCGCCGGCGGCATAGCCGCCCGAAGGATCGCGGCGGCTTTGCAGCGCCTCGCGCGGAATGGCGAACTTGGGGGTCGAGCTCGGACGAGTCCTTCACCAGCGCCGCGCCGACCCGGAACATCACCAGGTTGCCGCCGGCCTCGTTCGCCTGGAACGAGTAGCGCGTGCCGCGCGGCACGGTCACGCCTTCGAAGGCCCTGACCTGCGTGGTGCTGCCGTCGCCGAAGTTGAAGGTCGCTTCGCCCTGCAGGATCAGGAAGACATGGTCCTCGATGTCGTGGCTGTGGAGCGCGTTCTCCCCGCCGGACGAATAGACCTTCGAGTGGGCCCACAGCATCGGCGACAGGCCGAGAAGCTCCATGGTGGCGCCGCCTTCGAGCAGCGGCAGGTTGCGCATCGAGAAGCGCAGGCGGGCTGCGTCGTCGCTGGCGGAGGCGTGGATGGCGGCCAGGTCGTTCATCGGAATCCTTTCGGGGGTCATTGCTTCATGTTGTACGTACAACAATGAATACTAACGATCATGCCCTGGGTGCGCTTTCGGGTTTTCCCGTACGGATTTCACTAAGGGAAACAATGGAATCGAATGCACGCGATTCGTTGACAGGAGGGTGAAGGTCCAAATATAGTTGTACGTACATATTCAGAAAGAGACCGAATGGACCTGCACCGCAACCTGCGCACCATCGACCCGGCCGAAGAGGCCGAGCTTCTTGCCGCCATCGATCGCTGGGTGGAGCGCTCGCTCACGCCCGAAGTCGTGCGCGAACACGATCACGCCGACACCTATCCGCATCGCATCGTCGAGGAGATGAAGGCGCTCGGCCTGTTCGGCGCCACCGTCTCGACCGAATACGGCGGGCTGGGCCTGCCCGCGAGCACCTACGCGAAGATCGTGATGCGCATCTCGTCTGTGTGGATGGCGGTCACCGGCATCTTCAACTCGCACCTGATGCTGGCGCTGGCGATCGAGAAGTTCGGCACGCCGCGGCAGAAGGCCCTGTGGCTGCCGAAACTGGCCTCCGGCGAAGTGCGCGGCGGGCTGGCGCTGACCGAGCCCGACGCCGGCACCGACCTGCAGGGCATCCGCATGACCGCGCGCCGCGAGGGCGACCACTACCTCATCAACGGCACCAAGACCTGGATCACGAACTCGGTCGAGGGCTCCTGCTTCGCGCTGCTCGTGAAGACCGATCCGCAGTCGCAGCCGCGCCATGCGGGCATGAGCCTGTTCATCGCGCCGAAAGGCGAGGGCTTCTTCAGCAGCCGCAAGCTGCCCAAGCTGGGCTACAAGTCGATCGACAGCGGCGAACTGGTGGCCGATGGTTTCCGCCTGTCGGCCGAGCATCTGATCGGGGGTGTCGAAGGCCAGGGCTTCTACCAGGCCACCGGCGGGCTCGAGCTCGGGCGCATCAACGTCGCCTCGCGCGGCGTGGGCATCGCCGAGGGTGCCTTGCGCCTGGCGACCGAGTACGCGCAGGTCCGCAAGACCTTCGGCAAGCCGATCGCCGAGCACCAGGCGATCGCGCTCAAGCTCGGCGAGATGGCCACCCGCGCGCGCGCGGCGCGGCTGCTCACGCTCGATGCCGCGGCGAGCTTCGACCGGGGCGAGCGCTGCGACATGGAAGCGGGCATGGCGAAGTACTTCTCGTCCGAGGCCGCGCTGGAGAACAGCATCGAGTCGATGCGCATCCACGGCGCCTACGGCTACTCGAAGGAGTACGACATCGAGCGCCTGTACCGCGATGCGCCGCTGACCTGCATCGGCGAAGGCACGAACGAGATGCAGCGCATCATCATCGCGAAGCAGTGGGTCAAGAGGAACCCGGTCGCATGAGCCGCGGCGATTTTTCCCGGACGACCAGCGCGGAGGCCCGGCGATGAACGCGCGAACTCAGCCCCCGCGGCGCCCTTCCGACCAGCCCCTGGCCGGCGTGCGGATCCTGGCGGTCGAGCAATTCGGCGCGGGTCCCTACGGCACCATGTTCCTCGCGCACCTGGGTGCCGAGGTGATCAAGATCGAGAATCCCGCGACCCGGGGCGATCCTTCGCGCCAGACCGGCCCCTACATGCTCGGGCCGGACGACAGCCAGTACTTCCAGGGCTGGAACAGCAACAAGCGCAGCGTGGCGCTGGACATCAAGTCGCCCGAAGGCCGCGCCGCCTTCGAAGCGCTGGTGCGCGATGCCGACGTCGTGCTCAACAACCTGCGTGGCGACCTGCCGGCGCGCCTGGGCCTGGACCACGAGACGCTGGGCCTGATCAAGCCGGCCATCGTCTGCGCCCATATCTCCGCCTACGGCCGCGACAACAGCCGCGCCGCATGGCCGGGCTACGACTATCTGATGCAGGCCGAGACCGGCCTGATGCACCTGACCGGCGAGCCCGACACGCCGCCGGCCCGCGTGGGCGCGCCCTCGATCGTCGACCACATGACGGGGATCACCGCGATGGTCGGCCTGCTGGCCGCCTTGCTGCGGGCGCGCGAGACGGGGCAGGGCTGCGACGTCGACACCAGTCTCTTCGACGTCACGCTGCACCAGCTCGGCTACGCGGCGACCTGGCTGCTCAACGAGGATCACGTGGCGCAGCGGCAGCCTCGCAGCGGCCACTATTCGCTCGCGCCGGTGCAGACCTTCCCGACGGCCGACGGCTGGATCTTCGTCATGTGCATGACGCAGAAGTTCTGGGAAGCCCTGGTGGCCGCGCTCGGCCAGCCGGCGCTGGGCGAGATGCCGGAGTTCGCCGATGCCGAATCGCGCAATCGCCACCGCGGCCTGCTGACCGGAATGCTCGATGCGCACTTTCGCACCCACGACACGGCCCATTGGCTGCAAAAGCTCCAGGGCGTGCTGCCGGTGGCGCCGGTGCGCAGCCTGGACGAGGCGCTGCATTCGGACTTCTTCGCCGAGAGCGGGATGCTGGCCGAGCTCGACCATCCGGCCCGGGCGCGCCTGCGGATGCTGGCCAATCCGTTGAAGTTCGATGGTCGCCGCCCCGCGCTGCGGCCCTGCGCCGCGCTGGGCGCAGACACGGAGGCGGTGCTCTCGTCCGTCGAGAAACCCGTGCAGGAGGACCTGGCATGAAGCTGGCAGGCATTCGCGTCGTCGACCTGAGCAACTTCCTGCCCGGCCCCTACCTGAGCCTGGAGATGGCGGATCACGGCGCCGAGGTGATCAAGGTCGAGCAGCCCGGCGAAGGCGACCCGGGGCGGCACATCGGCCTGGCCGACGGTCCCCACACCGTGTTCTTCCGCAACCTCAATCGCGGCAAGAAGAGCGTGGTGCTCGACCTGAAGACCGAAGCGGGGCGCGCGCGTCTGCTGCAGCTGGCCGACAGCGCGGATGTGTTCATCGAATCCTTCCGTCCGGGCGTCGCGCAACGGCTGGGGATGGACGCCGAGACCCTGCGCGCGCGCGCAATCCGCGGCTCGTGTACTGCTCGATCAGCGCGTTCGGCCAGGACGGGCCCTGCGCGGCGCGGCCGGCGCACGACCTGGCCGTGGAGGCGCTCAGCGGCGCATTGAGCCTGAGCCTCGGTGCCGACGGCACGCCCGCGATTCCCGCCCTGCCGGTGGCCGACCTGCTCGCCGGGCTCCAGGGCCTGTCGGGAGTGCTGATGGCGCTGCTGCGGCGCGAGCGCACGGGGCGCGGCGATCGCATCGACATCGCGATGCTCGACTGCATGGTGGCCGCGCTGCGCAACGTCACCGGCCCGACCTTCGCCGAAGGACGGCAGCCCGATCCGAAGCTGGAGCGAACCGCTGGGGGCAGCGCCTTCTACCGGCTCTACGAGACACGGGACGGCCGGCACATCGCGCTGGCCGGGCAGGAGCCGAAGTTCATCCATGCGCTGCTGGGCGCGCTCGGCCGTGCCGATCTCGCACCGCTGGTGCTGCGTGGGCCGGGTGCGCACCAGCAGCCGGTGATGGACTTCCTGGCCGATGCCTTCCGGCAGGCCACGCGCGCCGAGTGGGAGCAGCGCCTGGGTGCGCTCGATGTCTGCTTCGGCGCGGTGAACACCCTGCCCGAAGCCTTCGCCGATGCGCAGCTGCTCGCGCGCGGCATGGTGCTGCGCGACGCGGAGGGCCGGCCCCATGTCGCCAGCCCGATTCGATTCCTGGACGAACCCGCGGTCATCGATCTCGATGCGCCCGCGCTCGACCAGCACCGCCACGAACTGTTTTCCGAGGAACCCCATCCATGACCCGCACCGCCATCGAGATCCAGCCCGGCCGCTTCCGCGAAAGCTTCGGCCGCCACTTCGAGGACTTCGAGGTGGGCCACGTGTACGAGCACCGGCCCGGCCGCACCGTGACCGAGAACGACAACATCTGGTTCACGCTGCTCACCATGAACACCCACCCGCTGCACTTCGACAACGAGTACGCGGCGAAGTCCGAGTTCGGACGCGCGCTGGTCAACAGCTGCCTCACGCTGTCGATCGTGGTGGGCATGAGCGTGAGCGACGTGAGCCAGAAGGCGATCGGCAACCTGGGCTGGAACGACATCAAGCTGACCGCGCCGGTCTTCTGCGGCGACACGCTCTACGCCGAGTCCACCGTGCTGGCCACGCGCGAGTCCGCGAGCCGGCCGACGCAGGGCATCGTGACGGTGCGGACCGTGGGCCGCAAGGCCGACGGCACCGAGGTGATCAGCTTCGAGCGCAGCGTGCTGGTGCCGAAGCGCGGCCACGCGCTGGACGACTGAGGGCCCTGGCGGCGCGGGCTCGGGCCCGCGGGGGGTGATGCAGAATCGCGGCATGCCCACTCCGAAGAAGTCCGCCCCTGCCCGAGGGGCCGTCGCCCGCAAGAAGTCGCCCCAGGCGCAGGGTGCCGGCCAGCGCGGCCCCCAGCCCACCCGCCTGGCCGGCACGTCCGGCGAGCCGCTGTGGCGCCAGCTGGTGCAGGCGCTGCGCGAGGACATCATCAAGGGCGTCTTTCGCGTCGGCGTGCAGCTGCCCACCGAGGAAGAACTGTGCGAGCGCTTCGCCGTGAGCCGTCACACGGTGCGCGTGGCCTTGCAGCAATTGCGCGCCGACGGCCTGGTGTCTTCGCGCCAGGGTTCGGGCACCACGGTGATGGCGCCGCCTCCGAGCACGCCGTTCAACGTGCACCAGGTCGCGTCCATCGACGAGCTGATCGCCTACGCGGCGGAGAGCCGCTACGTGGTGGACCGCTCCGAGGTCATCGAGAGCCACCAGGTCTCGCCCGACGAGCTGCCGTTGCCGGAGAAGCGCAGCTGGCTGCGCCTGCAGGGCTTCCGGTTGGCCCAGGCCACCGAGGCCGCGGACACGCCGCCGGTTTGCTGGACCGAGGTCTTCGTCGCCGCGGAGTTCGCCGGTGTCGAGCGTCTCCTGCCGCGCCGCAGCGGTCCCATCTGGCAGCTCATCGAGGACATGTACGGCGAGCGGCTGGTGGACGTGGAGCAGAGCCTGCGCGTGCGCACGGTGCCGGCGGAAGTCGCCGCGGGGCTCGATGTGGACCCCGCATCGAGCGTGGTGGAGGTGCGCCGCACCTACCGCACGTCCTCGGACCAGGTGGCTGAAGTCTCGGTCAACCTCTATCCGGCGGAGAAGTTCAGGTTCAACATGAAGTTGCGCAGGGCTTGAGGGCCTGCGCGCCAGCGGCTTCGCACAGGTTCTGAACAGGCAAGTCGCAACCGGCCTCGTTCACGGCTTCGACCCGACCGCGCAGGGATGGATCGTGGCCCTCGTTCCGTTCAGTGCCGATGTTTCGCTTGTGCTTCGTCGAGAGGCGGCAGGCCATGCAACGCAACGCCCGGTACGTCGAGTGCGTGCATCAGCACATCGCCATGGGTGGAGTCGGTGACGAACAAGGTGGATCGTCCCGGCCCGCCGAAGGCGATGTTCGTCGTCGACGCACCGGCGGGTCCACGCAGCACCACCACGGGTTCCGCGCTCGGGTTGAGCACCCAGACATAGCCCAGGCCGGGATTGGCGACCAGCACCCGGCCTTGCACGTCGACCGCCAGGCCATCGGGCCCGCTGGGTCCGTAGGACGTGAAGAACTGGCTCACCTTCGCGACGCTCCCGTCGGCCAGCAGCGGCACGCGCCAGACGCAGTTTCCTCGCGTGACCGCCAGGTAGAGGATCCTGCCGTCGGGAGAGAGGGCCACGCCGTTCGGACTGGGCACGTTGGACAGCAGCAGGTCGAGCTGCCCGCCGGGGCGCAAGCGAAAGAGCCGCCCCGACGGATCGTGCAGGCCGCTCTGTCCCTGGTCCGTGAAGTAGATGTTGCCCTCGGCATCGAGCACGAGGTCGTTCACGCCCTTGAAGCTTTCGGTATTGCGCCGCTGCAGGTGCGGCGTGACGCGCCCGGTCGGCACGTCCACCCGCATCAGGCCGTTCTTGTAGTCGGTGACGAGCAGGGTGGTCGGGTCGACGAACTTCATGCCGTTCGGTTCGCCGTCGTACTCGGTCACCTGGGTCCACGTGCCCGCGGGATCGATCCGGAAGATCCGGCCGAAGGGGATGTCGCAGACGTAGAGGTTGCCGGCGTCGTCGAACACCGGCCCCTCGAGGAAGGAGTCTGTCGCGACACCGCCGCGGTTCGCATCGGCCCAGACGCTGCGCTCGCGCCGCCGCAACGACGGCGGCATCGACGTGAAGGTTTGCAGTTCCAGTACCTGGGGCGCTTGCAGAAGGTACATGTCAATCTCCTTGGCGGGTGGCGTCGCGACCGCCGATGATGGGCGTTTCCGAGCCGGCGTGCTCGCTCGAGAACCCATAGAGCTTCGCGGGGTTGTCCACCAGGATGCGGTCGCGCATGGCGGCGGTGCCACACCAGCTCGCGAGGACATCGAGCAGATCGGCATCGTTGACGGTCTCCGGGGCTTCGGTGGTGTGCGGCCAGTCGCTGCCCCACACCAGCCGTTCCGGCGCGGCGGCCACCAGTGCCCGCCCGAGACCGAAGGCATCGCCGTAGGCGGGTGCGCCGTCGCGCGACCGCATGTAGACGCCCGACAGCTTCATCCAGGTGTTGCCGCCATCCAGCAGCCGGCGCGCCGTGGCGCAGGCCTCGCCGTCGACGCCGTCGCGCGGGTCGATACGGGCCAGGTGGTCGATGACCAGCGGCACCGGCAGTTGCGCGAGGATGGGCGCGAGCTCGATCAGTTGCTCGGGATGCACGAAGACCTGGATGTGCCAGCCCAGCCGGGCCACCTTGCGTGCCAGCGTGGTCAGCATCCCGGGGGTGGTGACGCCCCACGACTGCGGCGTCACGAAGTTCACGCGCAAACCGCAGATGCGCTGCGCCGCGAGGGCATCGAGTTCGCTGTCGGGCACCTCGTGGTGGACGACCGCGATGCCGCGCGCCTGCTCGCCCAGTCGAGCGACCGCGTCCAGCGTGCAGGCGTTGTCCGTTCCATAGGTCGAGGGATTGACCACGACCGTGCGAGAGGTTCCGAGCCGCTGTTGCAGGCGGAGGTAGGCATCGACTTCTGCGCGCGGTGGTTGCCGCGTCCAGTGGGGGGACGGCGCGAACCGTGGCTCGAAGATGTGCATGTGGCTGTCGCAGGCATGGCGGGGCAACGCCAGCGCGGGGGCGGTTGGTGCCCACCGAATGGGGAACCTTCTGCGCGTCGGGCACGAGGGTCATGGCGGCCATCAATCGAGCTTGATGTGGCCCTTGCGGATCACTTCCGCCCACTTCGCATCTTCCTTCTTCAGGAACCCGGCGAACTCGGCCGGCGTCGAGCCCACGGGCTGCACGCCGACGTCGACGAAGCGCTGCTTCACCTCGTCTTCCTTCAGCACCTCGACCACTGCCTTGTGAAGCCTGTCCGCAATGGGCGCGGGCGTGCCGGCGGGCAGCAGCAGGCCGTTCCACTCGTAGGCTTCGTAGCCTGGCGCGACGGTCTCTCCCAGCGTTGGAACCGCGGGCAGTCGCGGCGAGCGCTGGGGCGAGGATGCCGCCAGGGCGCGCAGCTTGCCGGACGACACCAGCGGGTACGACGCGGCGATGGTGCTGAACATGAAGTCGACCTGGCCGCCCATGACGTCGACGATGGCGGGACCGCCGCTCTTGTAGCCGACGTGGACCATGTCGAGGCCCAGGCGCTGGCGCAGCAGTTCCGCCGCGAGACGCTGCACGGTGCCGCTGCCGCCGGATGCGAAATTGATCTTGCCCGGCTCGGCCTTGGCCTTGGCGACCAGGTCCTGGATGCTCTTGAGCGGCGAGTCCGCACGCACGATCACGATGTTGGGCGCCAGTGCAACGAGCGACAGCGGCTGCAAGGCGCCATCGGCGTACGGCATCCGGGGAAAGAGATGCGGATTGATCGAGTAGGGTGTCGCGTCGTAGAGCACCGTGTAGCCATCGGGCGCTGCCTTGGCGGCGAAGCTCGCGCCGATCGTGCCGCTGGCGCCCGCGCGGTTGTCGACGATCACGCTGGTACCGAGCTTCGCGCCGATGCGAACCGCGAGCACGCGCGCCAGGGCATCGGCCGATCCGCCGGGCGCGTAGGGAACCACGAGCGTGATGGGCCGTTCCGGGTACCCGGCATGGGCGAGGTGCGCGAACGCGGTGGCGCACAGGCACGCGGCGAGCAGGCGTCGGATGAACTTGGTCATGGTGTCTTCGATGTGAGGGTCGTTGGCGATGCGGTGCGATGGTGACTCGGCCTCATTCGGCTTTGAGGTCCAGGGATCGAGCCAGATCGCCATACAGCCTGACCTCGCTCGTCAATTGCGCGCCGAAAGCCTCGCCGCAGGTGTTTCGCGCCTCCATGCCGAGCGAGCGAAGCTTCTCCTGCGTGGCAGGCGTACCCACGAACTCGGTGGCGATCCGGCGCAAGGTGGCCAGCACTTCCGGCGGTGTCCTCGCGGGTGCCAGCAGGCCGTACCAGGCGTCGGCCGTGTAGCCCTTCACGCCCTCCTCCTCGAAGGTGGGCACCTCGGGCAGCAGTGCCGAGCGCTTCGGCGAGGCGACGGCCAGCGCCCGGAGCTTTCCGGATTGCACCTGGCCGAGCACGGAGCCCAGCGTCGCGAAGGAACTGTCGACCTGGCCGCCCAACAGATCGGCCGTTGCCTGTGCCGCGCCCTTGTAGGGGATATGGTTCATCGAGGTCCCCGTCAGCCGGGTGAATTGCGCGCTCGCGAAGTGTCCGGAGCTGCCCGCGCCCGGCGTCGCATAGGTGCGCTTTCCGGGCTCGGACTTGACCGTGCGCAGGAACTCGCCCAGGGACTTGACGGGCATCGAGGGTCCGACCACCAGCACCGTCGGACTCACGGCGAGCGAGCAGACCGGGGCGAACGAGCGCACGGCATCGAACTTCACCCGCTGGCTGTACAACGCGGGAATCATCGTGTGATTGGTCGCGCCGAGCAGCAGGGTGTAGCCGTCCGCGGAGGCCGCGGCCACCGCTTCGGCGGCCAGGATCGTGTTCGCGCCGGGCTTGTTGTCCACGATGAAAGGCTGCCCCAAGGCGCGCGCCGCGTGATCGGCGAAGGCGCGGGCCACCACGTCGGTGGGGCCGCCCGCCGAGAAGCCCACCAGCAGGCGCACGGGCTTGGCCGGCCATGCCTGCGGCTGCGCCTGCGTCTGGAGCGGCACCGCCAGGCAAGCGGCCATCCCGAGCGTCGCCGCCGCGCAGCGAAGGGTTTCACGTCTCGTCATTTCAGGTCCCCTCAGAGGGTTGCCGGCTGGCGCGCGATCACCGCCAGCAGATTCCGGGCCGCACCGACGCCCATGTTCACGTAGGCATCGCCGGTCACGCCGCCGATATGCGGGCTGAGCACGATGTTCTTCTCGCCCTGGAATGGATGCCCCGCGGTCATCGGCTCCACCGCGAAGCTGTCCAGCCCGGCCATGGCGACGTGGCCCGAGCGTACGGCCTCCAGCAACGCGTCCTCGTCGATCAAGCCACCGCGCGCGGTGTTGATGACGATCACGCCGCGTTTGCATTGCGCCAGCGTGCCGGCATCGAGAAGGCCGCGGTTGTCCTCGGTCAGGGGGCAGTGCAGGGAGACCACGTCCGACTCGGCCCAGAGGACCGGCAGTTCAACGGCCTGCACACAGGCCGGGAGGTTCCTGGCGTAGGGGTCGTAGCCGAGCACACGCATTCCGAGCGCGTCGGCCATGCGCGCGAACCGCAGGCCGATGGCACCCAGCCCCACCAGACCGATGGTGCGCCCGCCGAGTTCGACGCTCTTGTGCGTCGCCTTGTCCCAGTGGCCGGCATGCATGCGTGCATCGAGGCTCACCACCGACTTGGCGCAGGCGAGCAGCAGGGCGAGTGCCTGCTCGGCCACGGCGGCGGCATTGGCGCCGACGGCCGCCACGACCTCGATGCCGCGTGCCTGCGCGGCCGTCTTGTCGATCGTGTCGGTTCCGCTGCCGTGCTTCGAAATCACCCGCAGCGAGGGGGCCGCGTCCATCACGGCCACTCCCACCTTGCCGTAGCGCACGATGATCGCCACGGGATCGTGCGTGCGGCACAGCGCGACCAGATCGGCTTCGGTCGGTGCCTTGCCCGCATAGACGATGTCATGGCCTTCGAGCAAGGCGAGCGCCTGCGGCGCCAGGTCGGCACCCGTCACGAGGATGGCGGTCACAGCGTTTCGCCCTCTTTCAGCACCCCCGCGGTGCGCAGCGCGGTGTTCAGCCATTTGGCCGCGGTGTCGCCCTCCTTGATGGCGGCGATGCGCGCCGCTTCGTCGCTCACTTTCCTGGCCGCCAGCGGCAGCAGGGATTCGATCTTCTCGCGCTCCACGACGACCACGCCATCGCCGTCGGCGACGACGAAGTCGCCCGAGCGCACCGTCACGCCACCGATGGACACCGGATGTCCGATGCGGCCGGCGATGTTCTTGGTCGGTCCGTTCGGGTTGGTGCCCACGCTGAAGACCGGAAAGTCCATCTCGTCGATCTCCAGGCTGTCTCGGCAGGCCCCGTCCATCACCACGCCGGCGATGCCGAGCTTCTTGCAGGCCGTCATCATGATCGTGCCCATCAGGGCCGAGCTCTGGTCGCCCTTGCCGTCGATCACCAGCACGTCGCCAGGCTTCGCGATGGCCATGGCCGCGTGGATCATCAGGTTGTCGCCAGGACGCACTTCCACCGTGATCGCCGTGCCGGCCAGCCTCATGCGCGGGCGCAGCGCCTTGATGCGCCCGTCGAGCGCGCCGCGGCGCCCGGCCACGTCGGCGAGGATGGCGGGCTGGAACTCGGCGGCTCGCGCCACGATGCTTGCGGGCACGCGCTCGAAGTCGCGAATGATGTCGGGAAGGTTGGAAGACATGAAGGTGCTTTCGGGAAGGAGAGGAAGGAGAGGAAGGAGAGGAAGGAGAGGAGGGGGAGCGAGGTTCAGTCCGGCTTCACGCCGGCGTCCTTGATGACCTTGGCCCACTTGGCCAGGTCCGATTTCTGGGTGTCGGCCAGCTGTTCGGGCGTGCTTCCGACCAGGGTGACGCCGAGCTTGTCGGCCATCGCGACGAGCTCGGGGTCCTTCAGATGGCGCACCACCTCGTCATGCAGGCGCCGGACCACGGGCGCGGGCGTGCCGGCCGGCGCGTAGACGGCCTGCCATTGCTCCACGACGAAGTCCTTGAAGCCGGCCTGCCCCATGGTCGGCACATCGGGCAATGCCTTCAGGCGTGCGGCCGACGTCACGGCCAATGCCCTCAGGTGGCCGCTCTGGACATGAGGCAGCGCCGCGGCGACCGGGGCGAACATGAACGTCGCGTGGCCCGCCAGCACGTCCTGGATGGCCGGCGTGTCGCCCTTGTAGGGAACGTGCGTCATCCTCGCCCCCGTCTGCAGCCTCAGGAGCTCGCCTTGCATCTGCAGGACCGTGCCGTTGCCGCCGGATGCGAAAGACAATTCGTCGGGTCGTGCCTTCGCTTGCGCGATGAGGTCCGCGACGCTGCGGAATGGCTGGCTGGCGCCGACGATCAGCACGTGCGGAATGGTTCCGATGAGCGACACCGGCGCGAACGCCTTGACGGCGTCGTACTGCGTCCTGGGCAGCAGGTTCGGCACGATCGCCTGCGGGCCGATGGAGGTGCCCAGCAGGGTGTAGCCATCGGGTGCGGCGCGCGCCACGAAGGCCGAGCCGATGGTGCCCGTGGCGCCCGCCTTGTTGTCCACGATGACCGTGGCGCCCAGGGAAGTGCCCAGCCGCAGCGCGATGGCGCGGCCCAGGATGTCGGTCGTGCCACCGGGTGGATACGGCACGACCCAGGTGATGGGCTTGCCGGTGGGCCATTGGCCCTGCGCGAAGGCGGGAACCGAGGCGAGGCCGAGTGCGGCGAGGCCCAGGGCGCCGAAGCGGCGCCTGTGAATGCGAAGCATGGGAGAGTCCTAAGGAGTTGCGGGCGCGTCGAACCCGTAGAGTTCGCGCGGGTTGTCGACCAGTACGCGATGCAACAGCCGCGCGCTGCCGGTCCACTCGGCAAGCAAGGTCATCAGTCGTGCGTCGTCCGGCAAGGCCTGGTGGCCCGCGGTGGCTGACGCATGGGGCCAGTCGCTGCCCCAGAGCACGCGATCCGGCGCGGCATCCAGAAAGCTCCGGGCAAGCACGGCCATGTCCTCATACCCGGGCGCGCCCCGCTCGCTGACGATGTAGGCGCCGGACAGCTTGACCCAGGCGCGGCGGCGCTCGAGCATGCGAAGGATCAGCGCGTGCGACGGATGCCTGCCGGCCATGGAGGGCGACAGCCGGCCGAAGTGATCGAACACGATCGGCACGGGCAGGTCCTCGAGCACGTCGGCGAGATCGCTCCAGCCGTGTGCGGGGGCGAGCAGCTGCAGATGCCAGCCCAACGGCGCGATGCGGCGTGCCAGGGGCGCGATCTGCGACGCCGAGTTCACGACCCCCAGCGAGAGGTTCAGGCGGATGCCACGCACGCCGCGGTTATGCAGGTCTTCCAGTTCGCTGTCGCTGGTGCGCTCGTCGATCACGGCCACGCCGCGTGCCTTCGCGCCGAAGGCTGCGAGTGCGTCGCGCAGGGATACGTTGTCGCTTCCGTAGGTCGAGGGCGTCACGAACACGACGCGCCGCGTTCCCGTGCGTTGCTGAAGTCGACGGTAGTCCTCCGCGCTGGCTTCCGGCGGCCTCAGCCTGGCGCCCTCGACCACCGGATAGCGCGCGCCGTACAGATGCACATGGCAATCGCAGGCGTCGGGCGGAACATCGATGGCGGGGCGGCCCCGCCCCGCCGAGAACGGCGCGACAGGCGCATCTGCATCCGAAGCGAAGAGTTCGGCCATGCCGAAATCAATCCATCTTGACGCCGGACGACTTCACGATGCCGCCCCAACGGACGCCGTCGGTGCGGATCAGCGATGCGAACTTCTCGGGCGGGCCGGACACCACGTCCGCGCCCTGGGCGGCGAGCTTCTTCTGCACATCGGCGGTGGCGAGAGCCTTGTTGAACGCCGCGTTGAGCCTGGTGATGGCCTCCTTCGGCATCGCGGCGGGACCCGCAACCCCGAACCACGTCACGGCTTCGAAATCCTTGTAGCCGGACTCGGCCATGGTGGGCACATCGGGCAGGTCGCGGTTGCGCTGCAGCGAGGTCACCGCGAGCGCGCGCAGTTGGCCGGACCTGATCTGGGCGATCAGTGTCGGCATCGAGGAGATGTACATCTGGATCTGGCCGCCCACCAGGTCGGTCAGGCCCTGCGAAGCGCCCTTGTAGGGAACGTGCGTGAACTGCACGCCCGCGGCCTTCTGGAACTGCTCGGTGGCGAGATGGGCCACGGTGCCGTTGCCCGAACTTGCGTAGTTCAGCGCGGTCGGCTTCGCCTTGGCGGCGGACACCACGTCGGCGAGCTTCTTGTAGGGCGACGCGGCGGACACCACGAGAACCAGGGGCGCCGAGGCGACGAGCCCGACCGCGGCCAGGTCCTTGACCGGGTCGTAGGGCAGCTTGGCATAGAGCGACGGATTGATCGCGAGGTTGCTGGTCTGGCCGAGCACCAGCGTGTAGCCGTCCGGGCTGGCCTTCGCGGCCGCATCGACGCCGATGTTTCCGCCCGAACCGGGCTTGTTGTCGATGACGATGGTCCACCCCTCGGAGACGGCCACCTTGTTCGCCACCTCGCGGGCGATGATGTCGGTGCCGCCACCGGGCGGGAACGGCACGACGAGCCGGATGGGACGCGTGGGATAGGCCTGCGCCACCGCCGAAACGGCGGTGAATGCGAGGGCGAGGCCGAGTGCGGCCCGACGGGAAATGGAGCTGTTGCTCGAGGTGCGCATGGGTGTCTCCTGATCGTTCGATGCGTGCCTGACAGCGGTGCTCCAGGCCATGCGGCGACTTTAGATTTGCGTTCCATTCCATACAATGGTGGTCCACCAGGCGCAACATGGACCACGGAGTGAAACAACATGACGACCGCGAAGACCACCCGGCCAGCGAAGTCCAGGCGCACGGCTGAAGTCGTCGAAGCGCCGCGCGAAGCCGACCTCGAGGCCGCTGGTGGCGTGACGGCGGTGACCCGCGCCCTGCAGCTGCTCGACACCTTCGGGATGCACGACGAGCGGCTCACGCTGGCCGAGCTGACCCGGCGCAGCGGCATGCACAAGACCACCGCGCTGCGGTTGCTTCGGACACTGGCGCTCGCGGGCTACGTGGTGCAGCGAGACGACGGCGAGTGGCGACTCGGCCCCGCGGCCGGCTGGCTCGGTGCGCGCTACCAGTCGAGCTTCGATGCCAACAACGTGGTGGAGCCGATGCTGCTCGCGCTGTCGCAAGCCACGGGCGAGAGCGCCGCCTTCTATGTGCGCGAAGGCAATTCGCGAACCTGCCTCGCACGGGTGGAGGGGCCGCAACCCATTCGCCACCATGCGCGCATGGGCGCGATGCTTCCGCTGGACCTGGGTTCCCCGGGGCGGGTGATCCTGGCGTTCTCGGGGGAGCCCGGCAAGCAGTACGAGGACATCCGCAAGAAGGGCTATCACTTCTCCATCGGCGAACGCGAGAAGAACGTGGCGACCGTCTCCGCGCCGGTGTTCGGCCTGCGTTGGGCCCTGCTCGGCTCCGTCTGCATTTCAGGTCCCGCAGATCGCTTGCCCAAAGCCAAGTTGATCGGTCACGCGAAGACGATCATGAAAGCCGCGAACGAACTCTCCTATGCACTGGCCGGACGTCCCACCGCACAGACGCCCGCGGTCGTCTCGACGTGGCATCCATAGCGCGGCACGCGCCGGTTTTACGGTAGGGTCGAGGCATGAACCCAGCGTCCATCGAGCCCCTCCTCGTCGTCGAAGACTTGAGCTTCGCCTATCCACGCCGGCCCGCCCTCCTGACCGCCTGGAGCGCTCGCATCGGCGCCGGTCTGACCCAGCTTTACGGCGGCGACGGCAGCGGAAAGTCGACGGTCCTGCGGCTGCTTGCAGGCAGCCTTCGTGGCGAAGGCCGACTGGAGCTAGTCGGCGTGCGTCTGGACGAGGACCGCGACGCCTATGCCCGGAACGTTTTCTTCGTCGACCCGGAGACCGACGCGTTCAACAACATCTCGGCGACGCAGTGCACCGCGTCGTTGAGTGCGGGCGATCCAGGCTTCGATGCGCAGAGGTGGCAAGCCCTCGTGGAGGGCTTCTCCCTGACGCCGCATCTCGAGAAGCCGATGTACATGCTCTCGACCGGGTCGAAGCGGAAGGTCTGGCTGGCGGCGGCACTCGCGTCGGGACGCGCACTCACCTTGCTCGACGAACCCACCGCGGCGCTCGATGCCAACTCGATCCGCTTCCTGTGGCGCACTCTTGCCGACAGCGCAGGCCGGCACGACCGCGCGATCGTGATCGCAAGCGCCGAGCGGATCGAGGCGGTGCCGCTCGCGGGACTGATCGAACTGCCCTCATCCTGAGGCCAGCTTTCGGTAGCCGGCGCGGCCCGAACACCGGCAACGCGGTTGACAACCCCACGTTTGGGGGATGCGACGAGAAACATGCGCCCCCGGGCTTTTGCGAAAATCCGCGCATGCTTCTTCCTCCTCCGAGCGGTACGGACCGCGTGCAGGGCCTCGCGGCGCGGCTTGGCTGCACAGTGGCCGAACACTGCGAACCCTATGGAAAATTCAAACCGGCCGTGCTGGGCAGCCTCTCGGGGCTCGCGCTGACGCTCAAGGAATTCGGCGGGCGCTGGGACAGGGTGGAGCGTGTCTACGTGTTCGCCAGCTGGCCGATGCTCGAGGCGGCGCTCGAGTACTGCGTGAGGCACAAGGTCGAGGCACGCACGCCCGCCTGAACGGCACGCTTGCGTGCCGCCGCGGCGGTGGCCTTCAGGCGACCGCCGGCTTGCCCAGGAACTGCGAGGCCACCGCGTTCAGCAGCGCGTCCGCGAAACCTCCCGGCGCACGCGCCACCTTCCTCGCGCTCGTGCGAACGCGCGGCCGCGCGCTCCAGCAGATCCTCGCGCCGGTGCGCTCCAGTTCGGTGACCAGGGCCACGTCCTCGCTGCAGGCAAGGTCCTGGAAGCCGCCGGCACGCAAATAGGCATGCGCGGCCACGCCGAGGTTCGCGCCATGCACATGACGGTGCCCGTCGGCATCGCGATAACTCGTGGCGAAGTGCCGCGACAGAAAGAGGGCGTTCTCGCCATGGGGCGTCCAGTCGGTGACCTCGACCGTGCCGCACACCGCCTCGGCGTCGAGCGCGAGCTGCTGCGACAGCCAGTCCTCGGCGACCAGGGTGTCGGCATCGGTGAAGGCGAGCCAGCGGGCGCCGAGCGCGAGCAGCGCGCTGGCGCCCGCGGCCCGCGCCAGCCCCACATTGCGCGCGTCGACCTCCAGCACGCGCGCGCCCGATCGCGCGGCGATCGAAGCCGTCGCATCGCTGCAGCGGTCCGCCACCACGAGGATCTCCACGTGTTCGCCCCCGAGCGCGGCGTCGCGGGCGCAGGCCCGTGCATGCGCGAGGCAAGGCCCGATCACCATCTCTTCGTTGTGCGCTGGAATGACGATTCCGATCATGGTCCTGCTTCAAAAGGCCTCGGTGAGGCGACAAGGAACCGGCGCGCCATCGCGGCGCGACGAGCGCGCATCAGTTCTTCGGCGGATCGTTCTCCCGCTCGAAATGACGCACCGGCATGGCGGCGATGAAGGCCGCGATCGCCGCATCCGCATCGGCGGCGTCCGCGAGGACCAGTCCGGCGTCCGCAGAGCCGTCGGGCAGCGCCAGCGGGATCTGTGCCTCGGCCAGCAGGGCTTCCGAAGCGCCGAAGGCCAGGATCGCCTTGCAGTGCCAGTACTGGGCGCGCAGGAATTCGAGCGTGTGGGCGTCGGCGTCCAGGGCTTCCACGGCCGCGGCCCCGTCGGGCAGGACGAGCGCATCGAACAGGAAGCCTGGCGAGTTCTCCATCGTGGCGTCTGCTTCGAAGCTCTCGCCCGCGGCACCGCTGTAGGTTCCGAGCCGTGCCGCGACGAGGCGCGGCACGGCACCGGCCTCGACCAGCGCGCTGATCAGCTTGCCCAGCGACGCTCCTTCCACGCCGTGCGCGATCAGGATCGCGACCTTGCGCGTGCGGATGCCGCCATCGCCGGGCCGGGCCAGCAGGGACAGCGGCGGCGAGACCTCGACCTCGGGCTGGGCCGGGTTCTCGAGTGCCTTGGGCAGGGGCGCGGGCAGTGCCATGCCCAGGTCCTGCGCGAGCCGCGCCGCCAGTTCGGGCGATGCATTCGCGAGGCTCGCGACCACGCGCTCGCGGATCGCGGGCACCGTCACCTTCGACAGCTCGAAACGGAAGGCGTTGCCGATGTGGGCCTTCTCGACCTCCGACTGGCTCTCGAAGAAGAGCCTGGCCTGGGTGTAGTGGTCGGCGAACTTCTCTGGCTTGATGCGCACCTTGTCCGCGCTCTCCTTCGCATCGAGGCGCTTGGCGACGCTGGTGAAGCCCTGCGCGGCGCCAGCCTGGAACGGGCAACCGCCCGCGAGCGAGTTGGGCTCGTAGGAGACACGGCCGCGGTGGATGGCCTGGCGGTGCATGCCGTCGCGCTGGTTGTTGTGGACCTGAGCGATCGGTGCGTTGATCGGCAGCTCATGGAAGTTCGGCCCGCCCAGGCGGCTGATCTGCGTGTCCACGTAGGAGTGGATCCGGCCCGCGAGCAGCGGGTCGTTGGTGAAATCCAGGCCGGGCACGATGTGCGCGGTGCAGAAGGCCACCTGCTCGGTCTCGGCGAAGAAGTTGTCGGGGTTGCGATTGAGCACCATGCGCCCGACGATCTGCACCGGCACCAGCTCCTCGGGAATCAGCTTGGTCGCGTCGAGGATGTCGAAGCTGAACTGCTCGGCCTGTTCCTCGGTGAAGATCTGCAGGCCCAGTTCCCACTCGGGATATTCGCCGGCCTCGATCGCCTCCCACAGGTCGCGGCGATGGAAGTCCGGGTCGGCGCCCGAGATCTTCACCGCCTCCTCCCACACCATCGAGTGGGTGCCGAGCTTGGGCTGCCAGTGGAACTTGACGAGGAAGGACTCGCCCGCGTCGTTGACGAGGCGGAAGGTGTGGACCCCGAAGCCCTGCATCATGCGGTAGCTGCGCGGGATCGCGCGGTCCGACATCTGCCACATCAGCATGTGCGTCGACTCGGGCATCAGCGAAACGAAGTCCCAGAAGGTGTCGTGCGCGCTCGCGGCCTGCGGCATCTGGTGGTGGGGCTCGGGCTTCACGGCATGGACGAGGTCGGGGAACTGATCGCGTCCTGGATGAAGAAGACCGGCATGTTGTTGCCGACCAGGTCCCAGTTGCCTTCGTCGGTGTAGAACTTGACGGCGAAGCCGCGCACGTCGCGCGCCGTGTCCTTGGAGCCGCGTTCGCCCGCCACGGTCGAGAAGCGCACGAACACCGGCGTGATCTTTCCCGCTTCCTTGAAAGGCGCGGCCCGGGTGTACTTCGTCAGCGGCTCGTAGGCTTCGAAGAAGCCGTGCGCGCCCGAGCCACGCGCATGCACGATGCGCTCGGGGATGCGCTCGTGGTCGAAGTGCGTGAGCTTCTCGCGCAGGATGAAGTCCTCGAGCAGCGCTGGCCCGCGCGCGCCTGCCTTCAGGGAGTTCTGGTTGTCGGCGATCGGCACGCCCTGGTTGGTGGTGAGCGTCCGGCCCGAAGCGTCGACCCGCACGCGGTCCAGCGAATCGATGGTCGCGTTCACGCCCTCGAGCGCCGCACCGCCGGTCTTGGCCGAGGCATTGGTCTCCGAGAGCGTGCTGCCGGTGGGCAGGCGCGATGGCGGCGTGGCGGTCGCACCCACGGGCGCAGACTGGGCATTCGCCAGGCCATGCTCGAGTGGCTTGTTCGGATTGGCGGGCATGGCGGCGGCGAGCGCCTGCGCGTCGATCATCTTCTGGGCGGGAAGGTCGTCCTTCCCCGCGGCCGTGGGAGCGGGCGCGGCGGGACCGCTGTCCGTGTTGCGTGCCGCCGCGCGTGCTGCGTCGAGGTTGGCTATGGAAGGGGTGGCTTTTTTCTTGGACATGGTGTGGGGCTTCGCGTGGAGTGGGTCGTGGGAGGAGCGCGACTTTGAGGACCGGCGACGATGGCCTGCGTAGGACAAGGACGTCTTTGGCCCGTCGTTGCCGCGCGATGGGCTCACGGGCTCAAACTTGATGCAGGTTAATGCGCCATCGCGCGAGGCAGTGCAACATCCGATGTGAGGACCCTCCATGCTGACCGAGAACGTATTCCGCAACCGTGCTGCAGAAATCTCCAACGCCGAGCGCAGTCTCCTGGAAGGCGCCATCTCCCATGTGCAGACCTACCCGGCCGGCAGCCTGGTCGTGCGCCAGGGCGTGCCGGTCGACATCAGCACGCTGCTGGTGAAGGGACTCATGACACGCCACGTCGATGCGCCCGATGGCCGGCGTCACCCGGTGGCGCTGCATGTGCCGGGCGACTTCGTCGACCTGCATGCCTACGCCTTGAAGAAACTCGACCACGATGTCGCCGCGTTGACCGACATCACCGTCGCGGTCTTTCGCCACGCCTCGCTCGAAGCGATCCAGACATCGGAGCCGGGCCTCGCGCGGCGTCTGTGGTTTCTCACGCTGTTGGACGCGGCGATGCACCGACAGTGGATCTACAGACTGGCAAGCCTCAACGCTTTGCAGCGCGTGTCGCACTTCCTCTGCGAGACCCATGCCCGGCTGCTGGCGATCGGCGCGTCCGAGGGCAACGCCTTCCCGCTGCCCATGACGCAAGCCGATATCGGCGAGGTCTGCAGCCTCACGAATGTCCACGTGAACCGCGTGTTGCGCGAGCTGCGCGAATCCGGCCTGTGCAATGTTCGCGGCGCGAACGTGCAGATCCTGGACCTGAAGGGCCTGGTCGAAAGAGCGCGGTTCGACCCTCACTATCTGTACCTCAACCCCCAGACCGCGGCGCACGCGGTCGGCCACACCGGGAATCCCCCATGAGCGATCGCCGCACCATTCCCGGACCGCGCGAAGACGCCGGCCATGCCACCGCCGAGGATGGCGTGGTGATCCTCGATGGCCCCGATGGGGTCGCCGTGACGATGACGGCGGATGCCGCCGCCTTGACGGCGGAGCGTCTGCACGCGGCCGCGCTGCAGGCGCGCGAGCAGATGGCCGCCGCGGGTCCTCGAACCGAAGGTCGGCCGGGTGCGTAGAAAGACACTGAGCGAGCGCGAACTGCGCGTGCTGGCCAGCATGAAGCTGCTTTCATATTTCGGGCAGCAGCAACTGCCCGCCGAATGCACGTCGAGGGACGACATCGAGCGGCTGCTCGGCCTGAACGCCGCCAACCTCGTCAAGGCGAGCTTCGATGCCCCGCTGCGGGAACGCTCGGGCGATGTCTATATTCCGCGCGCGGTCGTGCTGGAAGTGACGGCGGAAGGGCATTCGGCATTGGCGCGCGCCCGGCGGCAGCAGCCCGAGCATTTCGACGACATGCCGGCACGGCGACCGCGTTCGAGGCGCGTTTCCAAGGTAGCGGATGGGGCAGCCGAGGAGGGCAGCCGAGTGGTTCAGGAACCCTGCGCGATCGCGGTACTTCCCCGGGAAGTGTCCGATTCCTGATTTATCCTCCGCAATCGCCGGAGGACCAGCAACATGCCGATGGACTTTCTTCGCCGTATCAAGGATTCCCAGTTCCCACTCGCGCTGCACGACGAGGCCGACATCCGCAATGCGATCGTCCTCGAGGCCGCGGGCCTGATCGAGGCGCAGCTTCCTCCGCCCGACATGCCGCTGACGCAGGGCGCCTCGGTCATCTTCCGCATCACGCCCGAAGGCCGGGCGGCCATTTCCAGGGCCGAGCGATCACAGTGAGGAAAGAGTTCGACGCGGCGCTGAGCTACCAGTTGCGCAAGGAGGCTTCCGGCTCGTTCGCGGACCAGTGCCTGGCCGTGCCGATTTCTCGCGGCCCTTCGCGCACATCGCTCGCCAGTTCCATCAGCGCTGCCATGCCGTCGGTCAAGGCATGGTTCCAATGCCTGCAAGGCCGCTGGCTCGTGAGCAGTTCGCCCCAGGTCGTCGGGTCGACACCCTGCTCCAGGAGCACCCAGTGGTAGCGGCCAGGGCCGGGCTCGATCACGTGGACGGAAATGCGCCGCAGCTGGCTCGCGGGTGCGTCGTCGGATGTCGGTGGGTTGTCGTGTTCTGTGCCGTGGGCAGCATCGGCCATGCGTGTCTCTCGTGTCGTTGGGATGAATGGATGGAGCCTGGACACTCGGACGTCGCGGGGCTTCGTCGCGTAGGCGCTCCGCGCTTCGCGCGGCAGGGCGTGGCGTACAGGGTGTGCAATGCGCGCCCGGCCCTGTGCAAGAATCATCGAGCGTTGCGTCGCGGCGCATCAATGAAGCGTCCATGAGCGTGCGAGAGCGCAACAACGTGCGCGTCGGTGGAGCCGGCGTCGACACGATCATCTTTGCCCACGGCTTCGGCTGTGATCTGAACATGTGGCGATTGCTCGAGCCGATCTATGCCACCCGGTACAGGACGGTCATGTTCGACCATGTGGGCGCCGGGGAGTCGGATCTGAGGGCCTACGAGGTGGAGAAGTACTCGACGCTCGAAGGCTATGCGCAAGACGTGGTCGAGATTGCCCGCGAGTTCGGTCAAGGTCGATCGATCTTCGTGGGCCACTCGGTCAGCGCGATGATCGGCATGCTTGCCGACCTGGCATCGCCAGGTCTGTTCGCCGGCCATGCAATGATCGGGCCGTCCCCGTGCTATGTGAACGACGGCGACTACGTGGGTGGGTTCTCGCGCGAGGATGTCGACTCGCTGCTGCGAACCCTCGAGGGCAACTACCTCGGGTGGTCGAGCAACATGGCGCCCGTCATCATGGGCGCCCCCGGACAGCCCGAGCTCGGGGCAGAGTTGTCCAACAGCTTCTGTCGCACCGACCCGGACATCGCGGCGCGCTTCGCTCGTGCGACCTTTCTGTCCGACCATCGCGCCGAGCTTTCGCGGCTCACGACCCCCACGCTCATCCTCCAGTGCGACGACGACATCATCGCGCCGGTCGCCGTGGGTGAGTACATGGCGCGCACCCTGCCTGACGCCGAGATGGTGGTCATCGACAACGTCGGCCACTGTCCGCACCTGAGCGCCCCCGGTGCGAGCGCCGAAGCGATCGACGCCTTTCTGGAGAGACGAGGTCTTTGACTTCCCGGGGCGACGAGCTTCCCCGCGAGGAACCGGCGTCGCCCGACGACGCCGCCTGCGGGCTGCTCGCTACCGATGCGAAGGGGCTGATCCTCGCGGCCAACAGGACGTTCTGCGATTGGGTCGGCGTGGACAAGAGCGATCTGGTGCGCCGCAGGCGGATACAGGACCTGCTCACCATGGGCGGGCGCATCTTCCACCAGACGCACTGGCTGCCCTTGCTGCAGATGCAGGGCTCCGTGTCCGAGGTCAAGCTCGAAGTCAGGCATCGCGCCGGCACCGTGCTTCCCATGATCTTCAACGCCGTGCGCCGCGAGCGCGGCGGCGCCGTCGTGCACGATCTGGCGCTGTTCATCGCCCGCGACCGAGACGTGTACGAACGCGAGCTGGTGGCTTCGCGCGAAGAACTCAGGATCCTGGTGCACGAGGCCACGCGGATGCAGGAGGAAGCCAAGGACCGGGCGCTGTTCGCCGAGCAGATGGTGGGTATCGTGAGCCACGATCTGCGCAATCCGCTGTCGGCGATCCATCTGGGGCTCATCGCCCTGTCGCGCAGTGAACTCACCTCGAACCAGATTCGGGTGCTTGGCCGCGTCTCGCGTTCGACCGAGCGCGCGCATCGGCTCATCGCCGATCTCCTGGACTTCACCGCCGCACGCATCGGTCGCGGCCTGTCGGTGTCGTTCAAGTCCATCGATCTCCATGGCGTCGTGGCGGAGGCCCTGGAGGAACTCGCCAGCGCCTATCCGGACCGTCGGATCACGCACGTCCAGGAAGGGGAGGGCGGTTGCCATGCCGATCCGGACCGGCTTTCGCAACTGCTGGGAAACCTGGTGTCGAACGCGATCGCCTACGGCGACCCCGGCCGCGACATCGTCGTGACATCGCGCAGGGAAGACGACGGTCGCGCGGCCGTCGAGGTCCACAACTTCGGATCTCCGATCCCGGCCGATTCGCTGCCGCTGCTCTTTCAGCCCATGGTCCGTGGCAACCCGGGCGGCGCGGCGCGCAGTGTCGGCCTGGGGCTGTACATCGTCAGCAAGATCGCGGAGGCGCATGGCGGCGAAGTCAGCGCCACGTCGAGCGCCGCGGAGGGGACGAAGTTCACCGTGCGGCTGCCGTCACGGCAATGACGATGCGCGCCCTCACCGGGTGACGCTCGAACCCGCTGCCTGATCGAACGAAAGTTCTGCGGGCGCGCCCCATGCGCCCGTTCTCTGGCTGAACGTCCTACGCCCGCTCGGGTGAAGCTCGTGCGCTTCGGACCCCGCTCGCCTCCTAGCTTGCCGAGGCGATCATTTTCGGGGACCACTCATGCATGCAGCTTCATTCTTCCGCACGGTGCTCGCACTGGGCACGCTTCAAGTCGCGGGTGCGTGGGCACAGCTGCCGCCGGGCGACGGTCCGAACACCGTGTCCACCGTGATGCTCGAACCCTCACCGGTGAAGTTCGACGAGTCGCTGCTCTCGCAGCTGAAGCTGCCTCCTGGCTTCAAGATCGACGTGTACGCCAAGGACATGCAGCATGTGCGCTGGCTGCAGGTGGCGCCCAACGGCGACGTCTATGCGAGCCGCCCCAGGCAGGCCGATGTGCTGCTGCTGCGCGACACCGATCGCGACGGAAGGATCGACGCGCAGCAGATCGTGGCGCAGAACATCAAGAACGTGCATGGGCTGCTGCTCAAGGACGGCAAGCTGTTCATGGCCAGCGACAAGAAGGTGCTGGTCGCCGATGTGCAGCCTGACGGCTCGCTGACCCTGCCGCGGGTTCTCCTCGACGACCTGCCCGACGGATCACAGCATCCCTACCGCACCCTGGCATCCGGTCCCGACGGCTTCCTGTACGTGACCGTGGGCTCGCAGTGCAACAACTGCGTGGAGACCAATCCCGAGGCCGCGACGGTCCTGCGCATGCGACCCGACGGTAGCGCGCGCAGCGTGTACGCGCGCGGGCTTCGCAACACGCTGGGCTTTGCCTTCAGTCCGGTCGATGGCACGCTCTACGGCTTCGACCACGGCTCGGACGACCGTGGCGACGACGTGCCGCCCGAGGAACTCAACGCGATCCGGCCGAACCGGCACTACGGGTGGCCCTTCTGCTGGGGTGACAGGCAGGTCGACATGAAGCAGCAGAACGATCCCGAAGGTTCCACCCGCGCCGACTTCTGCCCGACCACCGAGGCGCCGGCGCTGATGACCACGGCGCACTCCGCGCCCATCGGGCTGGTCTTCTATGGCGGCAGCCAGTTTCCCGCCGAGTATCGGAACAGTGCCTTCGTGGCGATGCGAGGCTCGTGGAACCGTGGGCAGCCCAGCGGCTACAAGGTGGTGCGGGTGCGCTTCGACGCGGCGGGCAAGCCGCAATCGATCGAGGACTTCGTCACGGGCTGGCTGCTGCCGGCACCGCCGGCCCACCTCGTGCAACCCGGCGCGGGCCCCGCGGCCGAGCAGTCGAAGGCGGGTCGACCGGCCCAGTTCGGCAGGCTCGCGGGCCTCGCCGTGGCCGCCGACGGCTCCCTGCTGATCGCCGAGGACCAGAACGGCGTGATCTATCGCGTGAGCTATGCCCGCTGAGGAACCGACCATGAACACCCGACGCATCCTCTGCCCGATCGCCCTGTGCGCTGCTGCCCTGCTGGGCGCGTGCGGCAGTCCCCCGAGTGCGCCACACGCCCATGCCGCGATGCCCGGCGCCGGCGCAGCGGGCCCGACGCAGGCAAGCGCCGGCGCATCCGCGCAGCCGGACGCCGCGCCGGTGGCGTCGGCGCGTCTTCTCACACCGTCCGGCAAACAGGCTGGCATCGTGCGCTTCGCGCCGGCCGGTGGCGGCACCGCGGTGGTCCTCAGCGCGGACGTCGAAGGACTCGCGCCGGGCGTGCACGGCTTCCATGTGCACGCGCATGGCGAATGCGCACCCGGGCCCGACGCAGCGACCGGCCGGGTCGTCGACTTCGGCGCCGCCGGCGGCCACTTCGATCCCGGCAACTCGCGCAACCATGGGCGACCGGGCGACGACAAGGCCCATGCGCATGCCGGCGAGCTGCCGGCCCTGCAGGCGGACGCTGGCGGTCGCGCGGTGCTGCGCTACCTCAACACGAATCTCTCGCTGGATCGCGCGCCCACGTCGGTGATCGGCCGCAGTGTCGTCGTCCATGCGGATCCCGACGACTACAGCAGCGACCCCGCGGGCAACTCCGGTGCGCGGGTCCTGTGCGGCGTGATCGAGGCCACCGCGCCCAGCGTCGTTCGCGCGCGTGCCACCCTCGAAGGCGCGCAGGTGTTCCCGGAAGGCATCGCGATCGATCCGCGCACGGGTGACGCCTTCGTCGGATCGAGCACCAATGGCGACCTGTTTCGCATCAGGCAGGGCGGCACGAAGGCCGAGCTGGTGCAGGCCGGCGGCGCGGTGGGACGGCAAGGCGCGTTCGGAATGAAGTTCGATGGCAGCGGACGCCTGTGGATCGCGGGCGGACCCGGCGGCACGCTGGCCGCGGTCGACGTGACCGACGGGAGCACGCTGGCCGTGGCCAAGGCACCGCAGGACATGCCGAGCTTCCTCAACGACCTCGTCATCGCACGCGATGGCTCGGCCTACATCACCGACTCGTTCCGCCCGGTGATCTACCGGGTGCGCACCGGCGCCGGTGCGCGCGCGACGCTGGAGCCGTGGCTCGATCTGTCGTCGACGCCACTGCGCTACCTGCCGAACAAGATCAACCTCAACGGCATCGTCGCGTCGCCCGATGGTCGCTACCTGCTGTCGATCCAGCTCGCGACCGGCCAGCTCTGGCGCATCGATACCCGCTCGCGCGCGGTCTCGCAGCTGCGCGTGGACGGCGGCGAACTCACGGACGGCGATGGGCTCGTGCTCGCCGGTGGCAACGATCTCTACGTGGTCCGCAATGCGCACCATGAGCTCGTGCGCGTGGAACTTGCGCCCGACTGGAGTGCGGGTCGCGTCACGCAACGCATCACCGACACGCGCCTGCGCTATCCGACCACGGCGGCCGTGGTCCCGTCCGGCCTGATGGTGGTCAACGGGCAGCTCGATCGCCAGAAAAGCCCGCCGGCCGTGCTTCCCTTCGACGTGGTGACCGTCGCGATGCCGCGGTAGCACGGCTGCAAGTCCCGACTTCCTGGAGATCCGAATGACCAACGAACATGCTTTTGTCTACAGCGGCCACGCGTTCCGGCTGGTGCTCGAGCCGGACCCGCGCGGGCAATACCAGGTCGCGGTGGACTGGATGGCGCAGCCCGACCAGGCAACGCGGCTGCCCCAGGACGCCGATCCCTACGCGACCCCCGAAGAAGCGCTACGACACGGCCAGCAACAAGCCATGCGGTGGGTTCATGACCGCACGGGTGACGGGCAGGGGCAAGCCTAGGAATCTGCCCGGCAGAACTTTTCGTCCATCTTTTTTTTCAGGAGACACCATGACATCCACCAATCCGCCAACCCAGACCATCGATTCGAAGAGCGCTTCGGACATCGCGGAACTGGCCCGCAAGCTCGACGCCACGCACGAGCAGGTCGAGGAAGCCATCCGCGCCGTCGGCTCGAACGCCTCGGACATCGAACTCCATCTCAAGGGATCGCGCAGCACCACCAATGCCGAGCGGACGGACGAGGCCGGCAAGCGCTGAGCTTGGGGACCTGCCCGTTCGGGACTGAACGGCTTGCCCCGCGTGCAGCCCCTTCGGCTTTCTTATTCGCGAGCAGGAACGCGCTTGTCCTACGTGCGTGCCGTCGCAGGCTCCAAGAATCGATCTCTTTCTGGAGGCTTGGCATGCTCATTCGAAAACCGCTTGCTCTTCTTTCGATCTCGCTGGCTCTTGCAACACCCCTCGCGATCGCGCAGCAATCGTCCACCGGAAATCCGAAGGGATCGGTCGCTCCGGCTGCGGGAGGTTCCACGCCCAAGGCTCAGGGCGCCACGGGTCCACGCGTCGACACGGGACGCGGCACCGAGCCATTGAGCAGCGAGCACGGTCCCGTCGAGGCGCGCACCGGCCAGAACCGTCCACCCGGCGGCGGTCCGAACGGCGGGCTGACGCGCACCAATCCTCAGGACACCGCGCCTTCGGACAATGGGCGCAGCGCCCAGGGATCGTCGGCGCGGCCGGTTCCGTCCTCGGAATCGAAGGAACGCGAGCGAAATCGGTGAAGGGGCCGGCGGGCCACGCAGGAAGGTCACGACCGCCGGCAGCCTCCCGAGCCTTGCCGAGGCGTACCTTGCGAATCAGCCGAGCAAGGCCGCACGCACCGCGTCGAAGCGGGCGCGATCGACAGCGCAGATCAGTCCACCGGTCCGATGGGCGGCCCGGTAGGCCGAGCCGTCGTGATGCGCCGCGTAGCCGCCTGCTTCGCGATGCAGCAGCCAGCCCGCGGCATGGTCCCAGGGCATGAGCTTGTTGTAGAACAGGGCGTCGATGTCGCCCGCGGCCGCGAGCCGGTACTCGTGCGCGGCGCAGCGGAACCAGTTGGTCATGCCCAGGCGCGACAGCCGCGCGTTGACTTCGCTGCGAAGCGGCTCGGGCAGGAAGTTCGTGCCGACGATGGCTTCCATCTGCTCGACGGGCACGGCCGGCGCGACTTGCAGTCGCCGATTCGCGCCCGAGGCGGATTCGATCCACGCGCCTTCACCGCGGATCGCGAAGGCCGTGTCGGCGCGCACGGGGTCGTGGATCGCCGCGGCGACCACTTCGCCGCGCACCGTCACGGAGGCCATCGTGCCGAACAGGGGCAGGCCGCTCGCGAAATTCTTGGTGCCGTCGAGCGGGTCGACGATGAACGCGAGGACTGCGTCATCGATGGCTTCGAGCAATCCCGGATCGCGCGCGCAGGCCTCCTCGCCGATCAGCACGGCCTCGGGATGGCGCGCGCGCAAGGCCGTGAGCACCGCCGCCTCGCAGGCCTCGTCGGCATCGGTCACGATGTCGAAGGACGAGGTCTTGCGCCGGCGGTCGACGGCGTGGAGCGTGCGGAAGCGCGGCATGATTTCCTCGCGCGCGGCGTTGGCGAGAAGCGATCCGAGGAACGCGAGGTCGTCGGAGGTGAAAGGCGAAGCGGACATGCGAGGTACCGGAGGAGTGGGCTCGCGGGAGGATAAGGCGCTTCCTTCAGCCCCGCTTGAGCGTCGGCAGCACCTCCTGCGCAAACAACCGCATCCCGCGCAAGGCCGCCGCGCGATCGAGCACGCCGTTGCCATTGAAGACGCAGCGCAGTTGCCGGATGCCCGTGCGCGCGGTGAGCGCCTGTATCTGTTCCAGGCACGAAGCCGGATCGCCGACGATCGCCTGCGTGCGCAGCACCTCGGCGGGATCGCGCATCGCCAAGGTGCCGGGGGCCTGCCCGCGCAGGATCGCGAAATGCTCGCGCCGGCGGTGGAGCAGGGGCAGCAGCTCGTCGAACTGCTGCCGTGCCTCGGCCAAGGTCGCACCGATGCAGACGTAGCGTGAGAGCGAGGAGCGCGCCAGCAATGAAGCATGTCGCGACGCCACCGCTTCACCGCCGAGCGAAGCGAAGGCCGCCTCCACATGCGCGAGCTGCGCCGGCTCCGGTGGCTCCAGGCTCAGCAGCAGCGGCAGGTCCTCCGTGACGGCGAAGCGCATCGTCTCTTCGGTCGAGCCCGCGATGTACAGCGGCGGCGCCGAGGTCGAGAGGTGGCGGATCTGCTGCGCATCGAAGCGCCAGGGGCCTTCGTTCGACGACACGCTTTCGCCGCGCAGGGCCGCGATCACCAGGCGGCAGCCCTGCGCGAAGCGCTCGCGCGTCTGCTGCGGATCGATCTCGAGCGCGCGCAGCGTGGATGCGTCGGTGCCACGCCCCAATCCCGCGTCGAAGCGGCCATCGCTCTGCAACCCCAGCTGCGCGATCTCCTCGGCCAGCAGCAGCGGATGGTGCAGCGGCACCACCAGCGCCGAGACGCCGATGCGCAGGCGTTCGGTGCGCGCGAGCAATGCGGCCGCCAGCAGCAGCGGCGAGGGGTAGGGGCCGCCCTCGGCCAGCAGGCGGAATTCATGGAACCACGCACCTTCGAAGCCCAGCCGTTCGGCCTCCTCGAAGAACGCGAAGAACTCGCGCGACGGTCCGAGCGTGGCCTCGCGCGACCAGCCGGCCAGGTCGATGCGCAATGCCGATGTCGTCATGGCGCGGGCGCGGCCGTGAAGAAGCGCAGGCCGCCGCTCGAGAAGGCGGCGATGCCCGGGCCATAGGCCTGCGCCAGGCGCTCGTCGCGCAGCACCTCGTCGGGCGATCCGGTCGCCACCAGCCGGCCCTGGCCGAGCAGCGCGAGCTGGTCGCACCAGGTGCTGGCCACATGCAGGTCATGCAGCACCACGAGCACGGCGCGCGTGCGTGCGCTGTCGCGCAGCAGGGCCATCAGGCGGTGGTGGTGCGGGATGTCGAGGTGGGCCGCGGGTTCGTCGGCCACCAGCAGACGCGGGTCGTGCGCGAGCGCGCGCGCCACGCCGACGCGGGCACGCTCGCCGCCCGACAGCGAGGCATGGCGCCGGTCGATCAGCGCGTCGAGCTCGAAGCGCGCGACCAGCGCGGGATCGGGCGCGCGGCCCGGGCGCTGCAGCTGCAGCATCTCGCGCACCGTCAGGTCCCAATGGCTCTCGCCGTGCTGCGCGACATAGCCGAGGTGGCGCGCGAGCTCGGCCGGTTTCCATTGGTCGAGCGCGCGCCCGAGCAGCGCGATGCGGCCCTCGCGCGGGCGCACCAGCCCGAGCGCGGCGCGCAGCAGCGTGGTCTTGCCCGAGCCGTTGGGGCCGACGATGCCGAACAGGCCGCGCTCGGGGATCGCAAGGTCGATGCCGTCGAGCAGGGTGCGACCCGAGGCCTGCACCCGCAGGCCGTCGAGGCGCAGGGCGTCGGCCGTCATCCGCGCCTCCACAGCAGCAGCGCGAGGAAGAAGGGGCCGCCGATCAGCGCCGTCAGCAGGCCCGCGGGGATCTCGCTCGGGGCCATGGCCGATCGCGCCAGTGCATCCACCAGCACCATGAGGCCGCCGCCCGCGATGGCGCATGGAACGGTGAGCCGCGCATGCAGCGGGCCGATCCACCAGCGCATCACGTGCGGCACGATCAGGCCCACGAAGCCGATCAGGCCGCCCCAGCTCACGGCCAGTGCGGTCGCGAGCGAGGCCACGAGCACGGCACGGGCCGAGAAGGAGGCGGCGCGCACGCCCATCGCATGGGCCGTGTCCTCGCCCAGGCCGAGCGCGTCGAGGCCGCGGCCCAGCGCGCGCACCAGCAGCACCAGCACCAGCAGCACGGGCGCGAGCACGGCGATCTCGCCGCTCGTGGGCGTCTGCACGCCACCGAGCTGCCACGAGATGATGGCGCGCAGGTTGGTCGACTCGTCGCCGAACACGATCACGATGAGGCTGCGCAGGGCGGCCAGGATCGCGGCCAGGCCGACGCCGGCGAGCAGCAGGCGGTTGCTCTGCCAGCCACCGCCGAGCCTGCCGGCCAGCAGCACCAGCCAGCTCGCGCCCCAGGCGCCCGCGAAGGCCAGCACCGGCAGGCTCAGCGCGGTGGGCACCAGCGCCGGCAGCAGCAGCGAGACCGCGGCGCCCACGGCTGCGCCGCTGGCGCTGCCGAGCAGGTAGGGTTCGGCCAGCGGATTGCGGAACACGCCCTGGAACACCAGGCCCGCCAGCGACAGGCAGGCGCCGACGAAGAAGGCCCCGGCCACGCGCGGCGCGCGCCACGCGCGCACCAGTTCGGCCTGCAGGGTGTCGCTGCCCCACCACTGGGTGGGCCAGACCGTGGCGGCACCCACGCTCAGCGCGAGCACCACGGCCGCGGCCAGCAGCAGGAGCAGCACGAGCCAGACCGTGGTCGCCGATGCGCGTCGGCCGTCGGTGGCGTGCCTCATGCAAAGCGCTCCGGATGCAGCGCGCGTGCGTACTGCTCGACCGCCTCGATCTGGCGCGGGCCGGGAATCAGCTTGTGGCCGCGCTCGAGCACGACCACGCGGTTCGTGCGCACGGCGCGCAGCGTGTGCCAGCCGGGGCGCTGGCCGATCAGCGCCGGATCGCGCGGCACCTGCTGCAGCGAGACGATCACGTCGGGGTCGCGCGCGAAGATCGCTTCGGCGCTGACCTGGGCCGCGCCCTGCAGGTCGGCGAACACGTTGCGTCCGCCGGCCCAGCCCAGCGCGTCGTTGCCATAGTGGCCCGTGCCCACGGTCTGGAAGGCGCCGCGCGCGGCGGCCGCCGTTTCGAAATAGACGCTGCGGCGCGGCGCGCCCTCGAGCCGGCGCTCGATCGCGGCCAGCCGCGCCTGCATGTCCTCGCGCACCCGGCGGGCCTGTTCGTCGGCACCCGTCGCGCGCCCGAGCAGGTCGATGTTGCGGAACACCGAGGGCAGGTCGGGATGCGTGAGCACCACGCACGGGAGCTTCGCGCGGTCGAAGGCATCGACCAGCGACAGCGCCGAATGGTGCGAGGGCGTGACCACGAGCAGGTCGGGCTGGAAGGCGGCCACCGCCTCGGCCGAGTAGCCGAGCGCGCCGCCGATGCTGGGCTTGCGCGCGCGCGCCCTCGGGCCAGCGCACGCGCCCGCCGATGGCCACCACGCGGTCGGCCAGGCCCAGCGCCCAGGCCAGCTCGACGTTGCTCGGGAACACCACCACGATGCGCTGCGGCGCGCGCGGCACGACGACGCGCCGGCCCAGCGCATCGACGAGCTCGCGCGGGAAGCCGCCCGGGGGCGCCTGCTCGGCGCCCGCGGGCAGAACGGCCGTCATGCACACCATGCCGAGGATCGCGTCGCGCCGGTTCACGCTCAGAAGGTGTAGCGCGCGCGGGCGAACACCGTCCTCGGCGCACCGGCGTTGCCGGCTTCCCTGTGCCGACAGGTCGTCGGCGATGTAGTACTTGTTCGTCAGGTTGTTCACCCCGGCCTGCAGTGTGAGCGAAGGATTGACGCGATAGGCCACGGCGACGTTGAGCAGCAGGTAGCCGGGCAGCTTCTGCGGATTGACCGCATTGTCGCGGAGGTAGCGGCTGCCGACGTAGCTCGCGGTGCCGGTCACGGCCCAGGCGCCGTGCGCATAGGTCAGGCCCGCGCCCGCGATGTTGTGGGCCGACATGCGCACGCGGTAGCCGCCGAAGTTGGTGCTGCGCGCACCGCTGTCGGTGTAGGTCTGGAAGTCCTTGAGCCGCGCGTCCTGCCAGGTGTAGTGCAGGTAGCCGTTCCAGCGCGGCGTGAGCTGGAACTGCAACTGGGTTTCGATGCCCTTGGTGCGCGAGGTCGCGTTGCTGAAGACGAAGGAGTCGGGGCCATTGCGGTAGGAGCGCTGGCCGTCGATCTTCTCGGCCTCGAACAGGCTGAGCTGGTAGCTCCAGCGGTCGTCCGCCGCGCGGCCCTTCACGCCCACTTCCTTGCTGCGCGTGATCTCGGGCCGCAGGATGTCGGGCACGATCACGCCGCCGCGCGTGTTGAGCGCCACCGCCTGCGGCCGGAAGCCTTCGCTCCAGTTTGCGAACACGGCGTGCGAGGAGGCATCGCCCTGCAGGAACAGCCAGTCCACGCCGGCGCGCGGGCTGGTGTGGCTGCCTTGCTGCGCCGAGATCACCTGCGTGCCCGTGCGGCCCAGCGTCTGCTCGAAGCGGTCGTGGCGCACGCCCAGCGTGAAGCCGACCGGGCCGTACTCGAAGCGGTCCTGCAGGTAGACGCTGCGCACCTCCTGGTCGAAGCGCGAGGAGGTGATGCTGCCGCGCACGCCGCGCGGATCGTTGCGCACGTTGCTCACGGGGATGTCGTAGAACGGCCCGCGGTAGGTGGGCGCGTTGCTGAAGCTCGGCGAGTCGAGGCCCTGCCAGCCGCGCTCGAGATTGAAGCCGGCCTGGAACTCGTTGCTCCAGCCCTTGCCCGCCATCAGGTGCGTGGCCGCGAGCTCGTGGTAGACGCCGCGGTCGGCGGTGTAGCTCTCGGAATAGCCCTTGCTCACGGCCGCGGGCGGCGGAACGATGGTGATGCCGCCGGCGAAGAAGCGGTTGTAGCGCGCGAAGCTGCTCAGGTGGTTGATCGACCAGCCGGCGCCGAGCTCGAAGCGGTTCTTCCACGAGAACGACTGGTAGTCGCCCGTGACGTAGGAGTCGGGAATGCCGTAGTTGTCGCGCGAGGTGATGCCGAAGATCGGCTTGCCGTTGACCAGCGGCACGATCGAGCCGCGGTCGCCGCGCACGCGCGTGTCGTAGAGCTGGAAGCCGGTGGTCCAGTCGCGCGTGACGGCGAAGTCGCCGCCCACCAGCAGGGCCGACTGTGCGCGGCCGGCATCGCGCTGGAAGCCGTTGTAGTCGCTGTTGGCCACGCCCACGTAGAGATTGCCGCGCTCGAAGTCCCAGCGGTAGCGCAGGCTGCCGTCGAGGCGGCCGTGGCTGCCGATGGTGGCCGTGAGGCTGCCGCCCGCGCGCTCGGGCTTCATGAAGAACTGCGCCACGCCGCCGATCGCGTTCTTGCCGTAGAGCGCCGAGGCCGGGCCCTTGATGAACTCGAGCCGGTCCACCAGGTCGGGCGCGATCAGCGTGATGTCGGCATTGCCCTGCAGCAGGCGCAGCGGCACGCCGTCCATCAGCACCAGCACGTCCTGCGTGTCGCGCAGGCCGCGGGTCTCGAAGCGCGAGTAGTAGTTGCCCTGCGTGCCGTACTGCAGGCCCGGCACGCTGCGCAGCGTGTCCTCGAGCGTGACGGCGCCCACCGCGTCGAGCTGCGCGCGTTCGACCGAATAGGTGGCGAAGGGCAGCCGCAGCGTGTCGGCCTCCTGGCGCGTGGCGGTGGAGATGGTCTTGCGGTCGCTGACGGTGGTGGGCGGCAGCGAGCCCTCGGCGTCCTGCGCCGAGGCGACCGAGGCGAGCAGCATGACGCCGGATCCGATGAGGGCTTGGTGGGGTCTGACGCGGCCGCGCCGGGAGAAGTTGCGCACGAGGGTTTCCTTCGGGCCCGCGCTCCCGCGGGCCATGAGAACAACCGGACGCCGAGGGGACCCGCCAGCGACCGGCCCCGCGCCCATGCGTGACCGATACGGCTTGCCTGCACTCCCGCAGCGACCGAACGAGGCGAAGGCCGGTATCCGGGCTTGCGGAGCGCAGCGGTGCATCGGGAGATGCGCCGTTGCCGCGATCCTCGCCTTCCCATGCCGGGGCACAGTGGCTGCGATGCCCGCGAGGGCATCGGCCGTGAGGACCGCGAATCCGCCGACCGTTGCGGGGGCAGCGCAGGACTGGGGTCCGGAGGACCCGTCACCTGCTTCCCGTTTAACGCCGGTCCTGCAACCGGCGCACCTTCGCGCGCGCCGGCTTGGGTGATGCTTTCGTTTGCATCGGCCGGCGGGGCGAGATTATAGGAGCGGCTTGCGCGCCGTCGGGCGCGAGAAAGCTCAGGGCGCGGGCGCGGGAACCTGGGGCAGCCGCACGGTGAACACCACGTAGCCGTCGACATGCGCATAGCCGATGCTGCCGCGGTGCGAGCGCACGATGGCTTGCGCGATGTGCAGCCCCAGGCCCAGTCCGCCCTTGTTGCGCTCGTTGGGCACGCTGCGCTGCTTGAAGGCGCTGAACAAGTCGGGCACCAGCGCGGCGTCGATCGGCGGTGCGCGGTTGGCCACGCTGAACACCACGTGCGCGTCGACCTGTTCGAGCCGCAGGCGCACCGCCTCGCCGGGCAGGCCGTGGTGGCGCGCATTGCTCACCAGGTTGCCGACCAGCTGCGCCATGCGGTCGGGGTCGGCCAGCACGGGCAGCGTCTTGGGTGCCTCGAGCTCGAGCTGCGAACCGGGGTAGGCGGTGCGCGACTCGTCGACCGCGTCCTCCAGCAGCCGCGCCAGGTCGATCTGCACCGGCACCATCTGCAGGCCCATGCCGCTTTGCAGCCGCGAGGCATCGAGCACCTGGCCGATCAGCCGCGCCATGCGGCTGCTCGAGGTCTGGATGCGCTGGCCCAGCCGCGCGCCGGCGTTGCTGCCGTCGGGCAGGCTGCGTTCGAGCAGCTTGGCGGCCATCGTGATCGACTGCAGCGGGTCGCGCAGGTCGTGGCCCAGCACGGCCAGCAGCTCGGTGCGGGCCTTGTAGGTGTCGGCCAGCCGCGCCGCGCTGGCGCGGATCAGCTCGTCGCGCAGCTGGCGCGCGAAGTCGAGATCGTTGGCGCCCCAGGGCACGCTGGTGTCGCGCACCGTCTGTTTCCAGACGTCGAAGGAGCCGCGCGGCGTGAGCCGGGGCCCGTGCGGGCCGCTCACGTAGTGCTTCTCGGGCTTGCCGCCCCAGTTGATGGTCTCGATCTGTTCCTTGCGCGCGAGCACCAGCCAGCCGTTGTCGATCGCGTCGAAGCGCAGCGCGAGAAAGCCGCACCACACGCCGGCCAGCGAGCGCAGGTTCTCGGGCAGTTGCTCGCGCGTGTGCAGCGCCACGATCTGGTCGCCGTTCGTCGAGGCGGTGAGCCACTGCATCAGCGCCGCCGCGGCCTCGCGGGGCATGTCGCCGTCCACGTGCAGCCGCGACTGCTCGGCGATGACCGCCGCCTGCGCGTCGAAGGCGTCGGCCAGCGGGCGCGCCAGGCCGATCAGCGCGCTGAAGGTGTCCTCGGCATGCAGCACCGCCTCGATCAGCGAGCCGCGCAGCTGCGCCGCGCTCGAGGCCCGGCCCGCCTGCTCGCGCGCCAGCAGGCTCTGCACGTTCGAGGCCAGCACCTGCGCGAGCACGTCGCAGGCCATGCGGATGGCGTAGGGCACCTGGTGGGCGCTGCGGTGGTGGCAGGCCAGCATGCCCCAGAGCTGACCGTTGATGACGATCGAGATGCTCATCGACGCGCCCACGCCCATGTTGCGCAGGTACTCGATGTGGATCGGCGACACGCTGCGCAGCGTGCAGTGGCTCATGTCCAGCGGCGGCAGCTGCGGGTCGGCCACGTCGAGCCCGACCGGCGTCGACTGCACGTCGGCGATCAGGCGCAGGGTGTTGATCACGTAGAGCCGGCGCGCCTGCGCCGGGATGTCGCTGGCCGGATAGCGACGGCCCACGAAGGGCTCGAGCGCCTCGTGGCGGCGCTCGGCCACCACCTCGCCGCTGTCGTCGTGGCGAAAGCGGTAGGCCATCACGCGGTCGAAGCCCGTGAGCTGCCGCACGACTTCTACCGAGAGATTGAGCAGGCCGTCGATCGAGCCCTGGCGCTTGAGCCGGTCCATCGCGCGGTGCGCCTTGAGCGCGAAGTCCGACACCGCGTCCGCCGTGGCGTCGCGCGCCTCGAACTCGGCCACCAGCTCGTAGCCGATGCGGTGCAGGATCAGGTCGAAGCGGCGCTCGCCGAGACTCACCTCGAGGTTGATCGGCGACCCCTCGTCGGTATCGACCGCCACCCCGTTGGCCTCGTGCAGCGCCTCGTGCACCAGCGCGTCGCCCATGAAATGGTCGGCCGCAAGGCGCTCGCCCAGGGCGGGCGCCGTGTCGCCGAGCAGCTCGCGGGCGTTCGCGCTGACGCGCGTCAGCGTGAGGGTCGAGGCATCGAACGCGAACAGCGCGCCGTGGGGCTGCACGAGGCCAGGGATGTGGATGGGCTCGCTGTCGCAGTTGGCCAGCGTGACGGGCTGCGTGGACGTGGAGTGGGGCGGCCGTTCCAAGGGGCGGTGGGCGTCTTGCGCGTGAGTGAGGTGAGGGAGCCACGGACCGCGCCGGGCGCGGGGAGGGGACATGGCATTTTGCCTGAGGCCGGGCGGGCGCCGGTCGGGCTTTACCGTGGGGCGCGGGCGGGTTCCGGGGCGAAAATGGCGCCGGGCCTCGCGAGCAGGCCCGCACTTCCTGAAAGACAACCTGCATGCAATCTGCCGACGCGGCGACCTTCGACGAGGCCTACTACCGGCGCTACTACTTCGACAAGAAAACGAAGGTGGTCGACCCGCAGCACGCCGAGCGCCTCGCGGCCTTCGTCTGTTCGTACCTCAAGTACCTGCGCGTGCCCGTGCGGCGCGTGCTCGACATGGGCTGCGGCATCGGCCACTGGCGCGATGCCATCGCGTTGCATTTTCCGAAGGCCAGCTACCACGGCGTCGAGTTCAGCGAGTACCTGTGCGAGCGCTACGGCTGGGAGCGGGGCTCGGTGGTCGACTATCGCGCGAGGGAGCGCTTCGACCTCGTGATCTGCCAGGGCGTGCTGGCCTACCTCGAACCCTCCGACCTCAAGCGCGCGCTGCGCAACCTGGGGTCGCTCAGCGCCGGCGCGCTCTACCTCGAGGCCGTGACGCAGGAGGACTTCGAGCAGGACGTGGTCGACGAGGACCTCAGCGACCCGCGCCTGTTCCGCCACCGCGCGCAGGTGTACCGGCGCGGGCTGACGCGCGGCTTCAAGGAAATGGGCGGCGGCGTGTGGCTGAGCCGCCAGGCGGAGGTGCCGACCTTCGCGCTGGAGTGCGCCGACGCCTGACCCGTGGCGCGCCCGCTCAGGGCTCGGCGAAGAACTGGCTCGGCGTCTGCCCGAAGTGCTTGCGGAACATGGTCGCGAAGGCCCCGGGACTGTCGTAGCCCAGGCGCAGGGCGATGTCGATGATCTTCTCGCCGTCGGCCAGCAGCTCCAGCGCGCGCAGCAGCCGGGCCTGCTGGCGCCACTGGCCGAAGGTCATGCCGGTCTCCTTCGTGAACAGGCGCTGGATGGTCTTCACGTCGAGCGACAGCCGCCCGGCCCAGTCGGCCAGGGTGGAGGCATCTCCCAGATGCTGTTGCAGCCGTTCGCAGATGCGCAACAGCCGTGGGTCGGCGGGCATCTGCAGGTGCAGCGGCAGCACGGGCAGGCTGCGCAGCTCGTCGAGAATGAAGCGCATCAGCCGACCGTCGCGGGTGCCGGGCGCATAGGGCTGCTTCACTTCCATCGCCGCGCGGATCAGCTCGCGCAGCAGCGGCGGAATGCCCACGGCCTGGGTCGCGGTCAAGGTCTTCGGCGCCACCTCGGGCTTCACCAGCAGGCTGCGCATGTGGACCTCGCCGACGCAGCGGATCTCGTGCGCCATGCCCGCGGCCATCCAGATGGCGCGCGTGGGCGGCACCACCCAGCGGCCGGCCTCGGCCTGCACCACCATCACGCCGCGCAGGGCATAGATCAGCTGGTGCTTGGTGTGCTGGTGCGACCGGATGTGCCAGCCGGCGGGGTAGTCCGTGGCGCGACCCGCGATCGGCGAGGACTCGCCCTCGATCTCGCGCAGCACCTCGGGCAATGACTTGGGACGGCGCGGGAGGTTCATGTCCTTTTTGCGAAAGGTGTTGGTCGGTTGGCGCAAGACAGGCGAGGCGCATCCTCCCATAATTCCGGGGCGCCGGCGGCCCGTTCCTCCCGAACTCGCGCCCCTCGTGCCGGCCGGTCCCGTCTCCCCCGTGTGAAAGTCCCCATGCCGCCCTCCGCGACCGCTTCCCTCGAATCCCAGGCCACGCCCGCTGGCGCCGCCGCCAGTCCCGCGAAGGCCAAGCCGGCCTTCGGCATCCTGGGCGCCATCAGCAGCGCGCACATGGTCAACGACATGATGCAGTCGCTGATCCTCGCGATGTACCCGATCCTCAAGGGCGCGTTCTCGCTGAGCTTCGCGCAGATCGGCCTGATCACGCTGACCTACCAGCTGACGGCCTCGCTGCTGCAGCCGCTGATCGGCCTGTTCACCGACCGGCGTCCGCAGCCCTATTCGCTGCCGATCGGCATGACGGCCACGCTCATCGGCCTGCTGCTGCTGGCCTTCGCGCCCAGCTTCGGCATCGTGCTGCTGGCCGCGGCCTTCGTCGGGCTCGGCTCGTCGATCTTCCATCCGGAGTCCTCGCGCATCGCGCGGCTCGCCTCGGGCGGTCAGCACGGGCTCGCGCAGTCGGTGTTCCAGGTCGGGGGCAACCTCGGTACGGCCATCGGGCCGCTGCTCGCGGCGGCGGTCATCGTGCCCTTCGGCCAGCACAGCGTGGCCTGGTTCGGCCTGGCCGCGCTGCTGGGCATCGGCCTGCTGCTGCAGGTGAGCCGCTGGTATGCCTTCCATCACGTCACGGCCGGCGCGCGCAAGAAGGCCGCGGTCGAGTCGCCCTATCCACGCCGCGTGGTGCTGGGCGCCATCACGGTGCTGCTGGTGCTGATCTTCTCGAAGTACTTCTACGTGGCGGGCATCAGCAGCTTCTACACCTTCTACCTGATGGACCGCTTCGGCCTCACGGTGCAGAGCGCGCAGCTGCACCTGTTCTTTTTCCTGTTCGCCTCGGCCGTGGGCACGGTGCTCGGCGGGCCGGTCGGCGACCGTATCGGCCGCAAGCCGGTGATCTGGGTGTCGATCCTGGGCGTGGCGCCGTTCGCGCTGCTGCTGCCGCACGCGGACCTGTTCTGGACCACCACGCTGACCATCGTGATCGGGCTGGTGCTGTCCTCGGCCTTCTCGGCCATCCTCGTCTACGCGCAGGAGCTGATGCCGGGCAAGGTCGGCATGGTCTCGGGGCTGTTCTTCGGCTTCGCCTTCGGCATGGGCGGCCTGGGCGCCGCGGTGCTGGGCCTGCTGGCCGACCACACCAGCATCGCCTTCGTCTACCAGGCGATCGCCTACCTGCCGCTGCTCGGCGTGGTCGCGGCGCTGTTGCCCGGAAAATCGCGCAAGTCCTAGTTCCCCCTTGTACGCCGCATGCACTCCACCCGAACCTTTCGCGGCGCCGATGCGCTGATCGAATGCCTGCGCGCGGCCCGCGTCGCGCGCATCTTCACCCTCTCGGGCAACCACGTCATGCCGTTGTTCGACGCGGCCTTCGGCTCGGGCATCGAACTCGTGCACGTGCGCCACGAGGCCAGCACCGTGCACATGGCCGATGCCTGGTCGCGGGTGTCGGGCGAGGTCGGCATCGCGCTCGTCACCGGCGGTCCCGGCCATGCGAACGCCGTGGCCGCGCTCTACACCGCGCAGATGGCCGAGGCGCCGGTGGTGCTGCTGTCGGGCCATGCGCCCAACGAGCAGCTGGGCCAGGGCGCGTTCCAGGAGATGCGCCAGGCCGACATGGCCGAGCCGGTCTGCAAGGCCGCGTGGCGCTGCGCCAGTGCCGACGCGGTGGCGGGCGATGTCGCCAAGGCCATCCGTATCGCGAAGTCGGGGCGGCCCGGCCCGGTGCACCTGAGCCTGCCGAGCGACGTGCTCGAGGGCGCGGCCACCGTGCCCGCTTTCGGCCCGGAAGCCTTCGCGCCCGAGCCGCGGCTGCTCGACCCGGCGCTCGCGACCGAGCTGGCCCGGCAGCTGGCCGAGGCCGAGCGTCCGCTGATCCTCGCGGGCCCCTCCTGCCTCACGCGCGATGGGCGCGCGCTGATCGCCGCGCTGGAGCAGGCCACGGGCGTGCCGGTCGCCGGCATGGAGAGCCCGCGCGGCATCGGCGATGCGAGCCTCGGCGCCTTCGCGCAGCTGCTGGCGCGCGCGGACTGCGTGCTGCTGCTGGGCAAGCGACTGGACTTCACGCTGAAGTTCGGCACTGCGTTGGCCGCCGATGCGAAGGTCTACCAGATCGATCCCGATGCCGATGAACTCGCGCGCAGCCGCCGTGCCCTCGGCGAGCGCCTGCGCACCGAAGCGCAGGCCGATGCCTGGCCGGCGATGCGGGCGCTGACAGCGGCCGCGGCTGGCGCCAGGGATCCGTCGTGGCTGCGGGAAGCGCATGCATGGCTGGCCTACCGCCCCGCCGCCTGGGACGACGCGCGCGCCTCGCTGCCGCAGCGTCTGCATCCGGTGCAGATGCTGCGCCCGCTGCAAGCCTTGCTCGACAGCCATCCCGAGTCGGTGCTGGTCTGCGATGGCGGCGAGATCGGCCAGTGGGCCATGGCCTGCCTGAGCGCGCCGCACCGCGTCAACAACGGCGTGGCGGGCGCGATCGGCGCCGGACTCGCCTATGCGCTCGGCGCGCGCTGCGCGCAACCCGAGGCGCCGGTGATCGCCGTCATGGGCGACGGCACCGTGGGCTTCCACATCGCCGAGTTCGACACCGCCATCCGGCACCGCCTGCCCTTCGTGGCCGTGGTGGGCAACGATGCGCGCTGGAACGCCGAATACCAGATCCAGCTGCGCGACTACGGGCCCGAGCGGCTGATCGGCTGCGAGCTGCAGCCCACGCGCTACGACGCGGTGGCGCAGGCCTTCGGCGCGCACGGCGAACTCGTCACCGAGGCCGATGCACTGCCCGACGCGGCACGGCGCGCGCTCGCCAGCGGCAAGCCCGCCTGCCTCAACGTGATGATCGAGGGATTGCCCGCGCCGCAGATCCGGCGCGAGGCTTGAGGCGTCGCGGGCCACGGGCGCCCGAAGTCATTCGATTGGCGCCGCAGGGATAGTGCGGTCCATTCCAGCGCGATCAAGAATTTCACGGCCTCTGGAAGAAGGCGTGGTCCCCGCTCCGGCTCAGGCGTGGGGTCTTGTGAATTCGAACCGATCACGTTGGAGACACATCTTGACCAAGACAGAGAACCTCGCGCGGTGCATCCGCTCGCTGCTCGTGGCGCTGGCCTGCGGCGCACTCGCCTCGTGGGCCCAGGCGGCCAACGACATTTCCAACACCCTCGTGCGCACCTGCTCGAACCAGCTCGATGGTTCGCAGTACGGCGACGCCGTGCTCGACGGCTTTCGCGGCAGCCGCTTTCCCTCGCCGAAGACCGGCGGCTTCAAGGTCACGTCCGTCCAGCAGGTCTGGCTCGCGCTGCCGGCCTACTGCCTGATCAAGGGCACGATCCAGCCCACCTCGCCCGGCGGCGTCGACCCGGCCGTGAAGGACCCGAGCTACCGCGTGCGCGACATCAACTATCAGATCTACATCCCGGCGCAGTGGAGCGGCAAGTTCGTGCAGCTCGGCGGCGGCGGCTTCGCCTGGAAGTCCGACGTGGTCGCCGCGGGCACGCAGACCAGCCAGCAGTTCGCGCTGCCGCTGCAGGGCATGGCGCTGGCCAACTATGCCGTGGTGCTCAGCGACGCGGGTGCCGACGGCTCGAACGGCGCCTTCGATCCCTACTTCGTGCGCCCGGGCCGCAAGCTCTCCGATGTCGCGAGGCAGGAGATGGTGAAGAACTTCGGGCAGGACTCGATCAAGAAATCGCTCGACGTCGGCCTGTACCTGCTCAAGAAGCTCACCGGTGCCGCGCCCACCGACACCTACTTCGTCGGCATCTCCACCGGCGGACGGCAGGCGCTCAAGGCCATCGCCAACTGGCCCGACGCGTATGACGGTGTCGTCGCGGGCGCGCCGCCGGTCGACGAGACCAACCTGCTGAAGACCCTGCAGGTGCCCGACACCGTCAATGACTGGACGACCAACTGGGCCAGCGCCTCGGCCATGCTCACCAGCCTGTTCGGCCAGGACGTGTCGCCCCAGACCCTGAGCGACGGCCTGGGCGCGACCTCACGCTACCTGGCCGACGTCGCGATCGAATCGGGCGCCGACTACGACGGCTACCACCGGCTGCTCGACCAGCTGGCCCCGGTGTGGAACGTGCGGCCCGACGAGCTCGTGCCCTTCCTGCGGATGTCGGCGCGGCAGAAGCGGGATGGCGGCAAGGGCAAAAAGATCGTGATCTACCAGGGCACCTCCGACTTCCTCGTGCCCTGCACGCAGGCCGGCGAATTCGTCAGGCAGCTGAACGGCCTGCCCGCGGGCGGACAGGTCGCGGCCGGCGACGTCCGCAACACCGTGCGCGCCTATTTCGTCGAGGACTACAGCCACGGCTTCTACAACACGAATGCCGTGCTCAAGCGGCTCGGCCTCACGCCCCTGCAGCTGAACTGGAACGCGCTGGCCGATCTCGACCGCTGGGTGCACGACGACCAGGCGCGGGGTGGTGCGCCTTCGCTGGCGCGCAATGCCTCGGGGGAGATTCCGACGGCGCAGGATTTGATTGCTTGGAGGTGTGTCGCGGCGCCCTGAGGGGCGACACCGGTCGGGCACAGCGCTCAGCACCGTGGCGGCGCGAGCGCCTCGAACTCCGACTGGATGCGGCAGGCGAGATTCACGAGCGCCGCGCTGCGCCGCAGCAGCAACTGCCCGGCGTCCGTCAGGCGCACTTCGCGCGTGGTCCGGGGGGCTGGACAGCGCGCTTGTTCAGGCCTCGGGCACGGTCGTCCCGCACGGATCGGCAAGCTTTGTGGATGTTCCTTAATTTCGTCAAATAGTAGAAAATAACGAAAAAACGTAACATACTGCGGACACCGTGCGCCAGGACACCCACGCTCAACGAATTCTCGATCTGCTCGGGCGCAAGGGGATGCTCCGCGCCAGCGATCTGGACGCCACCGATACGCCCCGTGTGGCGCTGACGCGCATGACGGATGCAGGCCTGCTGGAGAAGGTGGGACGCGGTCTCTACCGCCTGCCCGAACCGGGAGGCTCCGAACATGAGAGCCTTGCGGCGATCGCCACCAAGGTTCCCCAGGCCGTGTTCTGCCTGCTCACCGCCCTGCAGTTCCATGAGCTCACCACGCAGCTGCCGCGCCAGGTCTGGATCGCAATGCCGCGCGGCAGCCATGTCCCGAGGATCGCCTACCCGCCGCTCAAGATGGTCCAGGTTTCCGGCGAAGCCTATTCGGCGGGCATCGAGGTAGTCGAGCGAGACCAGGTGCCACTGCGTGTCTACGGCGTGGCCAAGACCGTGGTGGATTGCTTCAAGCACCGCAACAAGATCGGCCTGGATGTGGCGCTCGAAGCCCTTCGAGATGCGCGGGCCCAGCGCAAGGCGTCGGCGGACGAGCTTTGGCACTACGCGAGGGTCTGCCGCGTCGCCAATGTGATGCGTCCCTACCTGGAGGCCATCGAGTGAGCAAGGACTTGTCGGCCTCCGTGCGAGCGCGCCTGCTCAACATCGCCAAGGCCCAGGGCGTCGACTTCAACCAGGTGCTGGTGCGCTTCGCCCTGGAACGCATGCTCTACCGCCTTGGCGAGTCGGTGCATGCCGATCGCTTCGTGCTCAAGGGCGCGCTGCTGTTCACGCTCTGGTACGACATGCCGCACCGCGCGACGCGCGATGCCGATCTGCTCGGTTTCGGTGCCAGCGATCTGGCGTCCATGGCCCAGGCCTTCCGTGATATCGCGAGCGTGCGGGTGGACGATGGCATCAGCTTCGATCCGGCTTCGATCAGGGTCTCGGAGATTCGCAAAGATGCCGGCTATGCCGGGGCGCGGGTCTTGATCGATGCCGACGTGGCGCGCGCTCGCTGCAAGACGCAGATCGACGTCGGCTTTGGCGACGCCATCACGCCAGGACCCGCCGATGCGATCTATCCCGTCCTCATCGCCGATCTGCCGGCGCCTCGCCTTCGCACTTATCCGGCCTATACCGTTGTTTCCGAGAAGCTTCATGCGATCGTCGTGCTGGGCATGACCAACAGTCGTCTCAAGGACTACCTGGACCTGATGGTCTTGCTGGAGCGCGAGGACCTGGATGACGACATGTTGGCCAATGCCATTGCCGCGACGTTCATGCGGCGCGGCATGGCGGTGCCAGGGTCGTTGCCGGTGGGCTTGAGCGATGAGTACGCAAATGATCCATCCCGACAGGCGCTATGGCACGCGTTCCTCAAGAAAAACGACATGCCATCGCGCCCCTTGGTCGACGTGGTCGTGCTGCTGCGCGGCCGGCTCGGGCCGGCCATGCGAAAAGCTGGATCGCTTCACGCTCCTTGAGCAGGGGCACGTGCCGGTCAGCTTCCACCCCGCGGCGGCGCCAGCGTCCGAGTTCGGTCATGTACTTACTGAACGAGTCTTTGGATAACTATGTCGCGCAGCGCGCGCGTGAGCTTGCCGGGCGCGCCGCGATGTCGCTTTTGCGGTGCGTCACTTTTTTGCTGCACAAGTCATGCTGCGGTGGTTTTCGCCATCCTTGGCAATCTGTCACATGGACTGCTCGCGCAGCTTGAGTCATGGCTAAGACCTGAACGCCTGGTCGCGAGCACCGGCGACGCCTTCACTCAGCGCACGTCATCGAACGCCGCATCAATCTCCTCGACGCTCATCGCCGCATAGCTCGCCGCCGAGCCGCCCAGGTCCCACACGGCCTCGCCGCGCTCGACCGCGCGCGCCATCTCCTCCTCCTTGCGCATGCGCGCGAGCGCGGCCTCGACGACCTCGCCGGCCTCGCGGCGCGGCACGCAGACCACGCCGTCGCCGTCGGCCATGACCAGGTCGCCCGGCTGCACCAGCACGCCGTCGCAGACCACGGGCGTGTTGACGAAGCCATGGCCGCACTTGTCGGGATGGATCGAGAGGACGTGGGTGGACCAGACCGGCAGGCCCAGCGCCTCCACCGTGTCGGTGTCGCGCACGCAGCCCTGCACCACCACGCCGGCGAGGCCCTTGCGCAGCGCATAGCGCGCCGCCATGTCGCCCCATTGGGCGCCCGAGGTCTCGGCGTCGCAGACCACCACCAGCACGTCGCCGGGCTGCGCGAGGTAGAGCGCGCGGTGCATCATCAGGTTGTCGCCGGGCGCGCAGAAGGCCGTGACGGCCGGGCCCGCGATGCGCGCGCCCTTCTGGATCGGCCGCATGCGGCTGGACATCAGGCCGCCGATGCCGCGCGGCGCGGCCGCCTCGTGCAGGTCGGACACCGTGGCCTCGCGCGCCTTCGCGCACAGGGCGGCTTCCACGCGATTGACGCGCAGGAAAACTCTGGAGCTGTTCACGGTCGCTCCCGGTTCAGTGCGGCACGCAGTAGGCGTCGGCCGCGAGACGGAAGGTGGTGCGCTTCATCAGCCGCGGCTGGTTGAGCTGCATCTCGTCGCGGCGGTGCATGGTGCAGCCGTTGTCCCACATCATCAGGTCGCCGTTGCGCACCTTGTGGCGGTACACGAGCTCGGCGCTGCCGCCGGCCTCGAACAGGAGCGGCAGCACGCGCGCGTTCTCGGCCTCGCTCAGGCCCTCGATCGCCACCAGCGTGGTCGGGTCGGCATAGAGCGCCTTGCGGCCGGTCAGCGGGTGCGTGAGCACCACCGGGTGGAAGGCATCGGGCAGCTTCGCCATCTCCCTGGCCTGCGCGCTTTCCTTGTCCTTGAGTTCGAGCGTGTTCATGATCGCCATGCGCTTGGCATAGCGGTAGGTGCCGGTGCGGCCGTCGATCAGCGCGCGCACGTCGGCGGGCAGCCGCTCCCAGGCGCCGTACTGGTCGGCCCAGTAGATGTCGCCGCCGCCCTTGGGCACCTCCAGGCCGTAGAGCATGGCGCCGGTGGCGGGCTTGACGCGGAAGGTCTGGTCCGAATGCCAGTCGACGTCGTCGCCGCCCGCGAAGCCACCGACGAATCGGCCGTCGGCATAGCGCAGGGTGCTGAAGTAGATGATCTCGTCGTGGTAGGGCGACTGGATGTCCTTGCGGTTGGCGCTCTCGCAGGGGCCGAACTGCTCGGTGAAGCGCACCTGGTCGGCCTCCTCGAGCGACTGGCGCGGGAACACGATCACCGGCGCGTCCTGCCACAGGCGGCGCACCTGCTCGATGGCGTCGGGGTTGGCGAGGATGTCCTCGATGCGTTCGTCGATCTCGATCACGAAGTCGGAATGCAGCGGGCGGACCTTGAGTTCTTGCGCGAGCACGGTCATGGGATGTCTCCTGGGTGCATGAAAGAAGAAAAAGGGGAAAGAGGGGCGGCGCGTCAGTCGGCCTTCATGCCGGCGCTGCGGATGATCTCGGCGTCGGTCAGGCGTTCCGAGCGCAGCCAGGCGACGAGCTGGGCGTGGTCCATCGGCGGCGCGGGCTCGAAGCCGAGCTCGTGCAGGGCCTTGGCGGTCTCGGGCAGCGCGAGGATCTTGCGCATTTCGGTGGCCAGCCGTTCGCGCACCTCCACCGGCGTGCCGCGTGGCGCCATCAGCGCGTTCCAGGCCACCACGCTGAAGCCCTCGAGGCCCTGCTCTGCCACCGGCCGGATCTCGGGCAGCGCGGTCATGGCCTTGGCCGAGGTCACGGCCAGCGGCTTGATCCTGCCGAATTGCGCGCGCGAGGCCGCCACCGTGTCGATCAGCACCGGCACCTGGTTGCCCAGCAGCGCGGTCATCGCCTCGCCCGAGCCCTTGTACTTGATCGAGAACAGCGGCACGTTCTGGCGCCGGATCATCTCGAGCACCAGCTGCGCCGTGACGCTGGGCAGCGCCACGTCGACCTTGTCGGGCCGGCTGCGCGCGAGCTTGATCAGCTCGGGCAGCGTCTGCACGCCGAGCGAGGGATGCACCGAGACCACCATCGGGATGAAGGCGGTCGCGACGATGGGATCGAAGTCCTTCTCGGCGTCGAAGCCGATGTTGTCGTAGAGCGCCGGGTTCATCGCATGCGTGCCCGAGGCGCCCATGATCAGCGTGTAGCCGTCGGGCGTGGCGCGCGCCGCATAGGCGGTGCCGATGTTGCCGAAGGCGCCGGGACGGTTCTCCACCACCACGCCCTCGTGCAGCGCGGCCGAGAGCTTGGTCGCGAAGTAGCGGGTGGCGATGTCGGTGCTCTGCCCGGGCGGGTAGGCGACCACGATCTTGATCGGCCGGTTCGGGTAGCCCTGGGCCAGTGCGCCGGCGGTCAGCGCGAATGCCAGCGGCAGTGCGGCGAGCCGCCGCGCGAGGCGCAAGAGTGAGGTCATCGCTGTCTCCTTCATGGTTGTGAGGTCGCCGCCCTGGGTGGATCGAAGGCGGTGCCGTTGGCCGCCGGCATGGCGGGCAGGGGAGGGGATGGGCTCGCGAAGGTCTCGGCGCCCGCGTCGCGAAGATGGCGCGCGTCGAGCGCGTCGAAGGAAGCGCAGCCGATCTGCGCGAGCACCATGTCGATCTCGTTGCGCACGATCTGCAGCGCCCGCGCGATGCCGCGCGCGCCGCCCGCGGCCGCACCGAACAGCGTGGGCCGGCCGAACAGTGCGAAGCGCGCGCCGAGGCAGCGCGCGATCACGATGTCGGAGCCGCGGCGCACGCCGCTGTCGAGCAGCAGCTCCACGCGCTCGCCGACCGCCGCGCGGATCGCGGGCAGCATCTCGAGCGGCGTGGGCGCCACGTCGAGCTGGCGCCCGCCATGGTTCGAGACCACGATCGCATCGACGCCGAGCGCCGCCGCCTGGCGCGCATCGTCGGGATGCAGCAGGCCCTTCACGGCGAGCGGGCCGCGCCAGTCCGCGCGGATGCGCTCGAGCGTGCGCCACGTGATCATCGGCGCGGGTGTCAGCGTGCCGTAGAGTTCGGCGACCTCGGCCGCCGAGGCGCCCGCGCGGCCATAGGGCGCCCAGTTGCTCATCATCGGAATGCCGCCGCTGCGCAGATAGCGCAGCACCCAGGCCGGATGGCCGAGCGCCTCGAGCACCACGCCGGGCGTCATCCGGAAGGGGCGCGAGAAACCGTTGCGCCGGTTGCGCTCGCGGTTGGAATTCACCGGCACGTCGACCGACACCACCAGCGTGCGCACGCCGGCGTCGCGTGCACGCTCGACGAGATCGAGGTTGATGCGCTCCTCGCGCGTGCCGTAGATCTGGAACCAGACATGCGCGGGCGCGAGCTTCGCGACCGTCTCGACCGAGGCATTGCTCGCGCTCGACAGCAGGAAGGGCACATCGGCCGCCTTGGCCGCCTGCGCGAGCAGTTCGTCGGCACCCGGATGGAACAGCCCGGCCAGCCCGGTGGGCGAGATGCCGAAGGGGCTCGCATAACGCCGGCCCAGCAGTTCGGTCGACTGGTCGCGCTGCGACACATCGACGAGGTAGCGCGGCACCAGCTGGAAGCGGCGAAAGGCCTCGCGGTTGCGCCGCATGCAGTCCTCGTCGTCCACGCCGCCGTCGATGAAATCGAAGGCGATCCGCGGCAGCTTCCGCCGTGCCATCGAGCGCAGGTCCTCGAGGTTGACCGCAGTGTCCACGTTCATCGTTTCTCGTCGTGAGTTGTCTCTGCGATCGAGAATATCGAGCGGTCTTTTCGCTGCCCATAGGGCCGGGCAGCGGAGTTTCACAGTTTGAACTTGTAGCGCCGCGCGTCGGTGCTCAAGGCTCGGCGTTCGCGCTCATGTGATCCATGTGCATGACGCCGCCGAGCAATTCGCGCGCATCCTGCTCCACCGCCGCAGCCACTTCGTCGAGCGCCGCTCGGACTTCGGCCAGCTTCGGCTCGCCGAACTGCTCGGCCAGCCCGGTGAGGCACACCGCGGCCATCGCGCGCCCGTTGTCGGCGCACACGGGCACCGCGAAGGCATGCACGCCGGTCACCACGTCGCCGAGGTTGACGCCGAAGCCATGCCGGCGCGAGCGGTCGCGCATCTTCTCGAGCGCGTCGAGGCGGCCGCTGCCGCGCTGCGCGATCTCCTGCTGCATGTTGTCGGCGAGGATGTTCTCGGTCTCGAGCGAGGGCAGGGTCTGCAGGATCGCGACGCCGCCGACCGAGGTGAACAGCGGCCGCCGCGTGCCCGCGTGCACCATCAGGCCGCGCAGCTCGAGCGAGCCCTGGCGCACCGCGCAGACGTACTCGTTGCCGCTGCGCAGGATCAGCCAGGCGATGGCCTCGGTCTGCGCCGCCAGCTTCGCCATGCGGCGCTCGCAGGCCTGCTGGAAGGCCGCGTAGCCGGGCAGCGAGAGGCCGAGCTCGTAGAGCATCGGGCCGGGGAAGTAGTGCTTGTCGGAGCTGCGCTGCTGCACGAAGCGCTCGCGCACCAGGCACGAGAGCACGCGGTGCACCGTGCCCTTGTCGACCTCGCAGCGCGCCGCGAGGTCCGACAGCCGCCAGCCGAATTCGCCGCGCGCGGCCAGTTCGCGCAGGATGCGCAGCGCACGCTCGATGCTCTGCGTGCCGTGGGAGACGGAGGGCTGGGGGCTGCGCGAACTTCTCACCGCTCGTGTTCCTTCGATGCGCCTGCGCGGCGTTCCGGGCTGGACATCGCTCGCGGCGAAGACGCGGATTATTCGCCGCGTGCCGCGTCAGCCCGCGAAGAAGCGCTCGCGCACCTGCGCGGGCAGCGCGACACCCGCGGCCTCGGCCGCGCGCAGCACGCTCCAGAAGTAGCGATAGCTCGCGCGGTCGTGCAGCTCGCCCTCGTGCCGTATCGGCCCCCACTGCGCCTCGCTCGCCGCCAGCAGGATCGCGCCGGCGCGCTCGGCCTGGCTCGCATCGGGTGCCATGGCCTCGACGATCGGCCGGATCTGATCGGGATGCACGCTCCACATGCGCAGGAAGCCGAACTCGTGGCGCGCGCGGTAGGCGTCGTTGCGCGTGGCGAGCGGATCGCGCAGCGTCAGCGACACGTTGTGCGCCGGCACGAGGCCGTTGGCGAGCGCCGCAGCCACGATGCGCGTCTTGGCGCGCACCAGCAGCGGATGCTCGAACTGGCCCGGGCTGCGCATGGCCTCGAAGCCGATCGCGCCCTGGTGGTCGCTGACGAAATCCATCAGCCCGAAGTCGAGCACCTCCAGGCCCGGCAGCGCCGCGATCTCGAACACGTCGCGCAGCGCGCCATGGGTCTCGATCAGCACATGGACCGGGAGGGCGCGCGCGAGGCCGGCCGCCGTGCGGCGCCGCTCGATGTGGTCGAGCATGGCGATGACGTCGCTAGTGCGCTGCGCCTTGGGCAGCGTGAGGTAGGCCAGCCGGTCGCCGGCCTCGCCGATGAGCGTGTCGACGTCGGCGCGCCAGAAGGCCGACGAGGCATCGTGCACGCGCGCGCCGACCCGGCCATGACGATTGGCGTCCGAGGCGATGGCGCGCGCGGCCATCTCGGCGTGCGCCTTCTCCTCGCCCGCCGCGGCGCCGTCCTCGCAGTCGCAGGTCAGGTCGAAGACCGGGCCGAGTTCGGTCTGCAGCTGCAGCGCCTTGTGGATCAGCTTCTCGCTGCCCGCGTAGTGCTCGCAGGGCGCGAGCGCGGGAACGAGCGTCTCGCCGGAGAACAGCGCGGCCGAGGGATGAACGGGCGTGGAATGCATGAGCGCTTGTCGTGAATGAAAGGAGATCGGGTCACAGCGCATGCGCGGCACGCAGCCGCGCCAGCGCCTCGGCATCGAGGCCCAGCAGTTCGCCGAGCACTTCCTGCGTGTGCGCGCCGAGCGCGCCGCCCAGGTGGCGCAGCAGCGGCGGCGTCTTCGACATCCGCGGCACGGCGGCCGGCACCACGAGCTCGCCCACGCGCGGGTCCTGCACCCGCTGCAGGTTGCCGCGCGCCGCGTACTGCGGGTCGGCGAAGATGTCGTCGATCGCCATGATCGGCCCGCAGGGCACGCCGGCCGCGTCGCAGCGCGCCACCGCCTCGGCCAGTTCGAGCCGCCCGATCCAGCCGGCGATGGCGGCATTGATCTCGGCGCGGCCCGCGAGCCGCTGCGCATTGGTCGCGAAGCGGTCGGGCGCCACGAGCTCGGGCCGCTCCATCAGGTGGGCCAGGCGCTCGAAGATCTTGTCGCTCGAGCAGGCCAGCGCCACCCACTTGCCCTCGGCCGTCTGCCAGTGGCCATGCGGCACCACGTGCGGCACGTCGGCGCCGAGCCGCTGCCGCACCTCGCCGAACTTGCCGTAGGCCGGCACCAGTTCGTCGAGCAGCCGGAAGATCGATTCGTAGAGCGAGACATCGATGACCTGGCCCTCGCCGGTCTGGTCGGCGACGCGCAGCGCCAGCAGCACGCCGAGCGCACCCCACAGGCCCGAGATGTAGTCGGCCAGCGAGGTCGAGCCCGGCACCACGGGCGGCCCGTCGCTCATGCCCGCGAGGTGCGAGAGTCCCGCCGAAGCCGTGCGCCACGCGCGCGAAGCCGGGCTTCTCGCGGTAGGGGCCGGTCTGGCCGTAGGCGCTCACGCGCAGCAGCACGATGCGCGGATTGGCTTTGCGCAAGGTCTCGAAGTCCAGGCCCCAGCGCTCCATGGTGCCGGGGCGGAAGTTCTCGAGCACCGCGTCGGACTGCGCCACCAGCCGGAGGAACAGTTCGCGGCCCTCGGGCACGCGCAGGTCGAGCGTCACGAAGCGCTTGTTGCGCGCCTCGCTGAGCCACACCAGGGTGTCGCCGCATTCGGTGGGCGTGCCGAACTTGCGCAGCGGATCGCCGCCCTCGGGCTGCTCGATCTTGATCACGTCGGCGCCGAAGTCCGCGAGGATGGTGCCGCTGAAGGGCGCGGCCACGAAGGTCGCGATGTCGAGCACGCGCACGCCGGCCAGCGGGGCGGTGGAGGTCTCAGCCATCTCAGCGCCGATCGGCGTTGCCGCCCGTGTGCCGGTCAATCGTGGCCTGGCGCTGCTGCAGCGAGCGCGCGAGCTTGGCATGGGCCAGGTCGATCAGCACGCCCTTCTGGCCGATGGCGCCATTGCCCTGCGCGGCCGCGGCTTCGAGCGTGCCGAGCACCTTGTCGGCCCAGGCCAGTTGTTCGGCCGAGGGCGAGTAGACCTCGTTGGCGATCGCCACCTGCGAGGGATGGATGGCCCACTTGCCCTCGAAGCCCAGCGCCGCCGAGCGCGTGGCCGAGGCGCGGTAGCCCTCGGCATCGCCGAAGTCGGTGAAGGGCCCATCGATGGCGCGCACGCCGTAGGCGCGGCAGGCATTGGCGATGCGCGCGAGCGCGAAGTGCCACTGGTCGTTCCAGTGCCGGTGGCGCACGCCCTGCGCGTCGGGGGCGGTGAGCACCGCATAGCGCTCGCTCGGCGTGCCGAACACGAAGTCGTTGGTGCGCATGTCGACCGTGTAGTCGCCGACGCCGAAGATCATCGCCTCCAGCCGGTCGGACGAGGCGGCGATCTCCTCGGCATGCGCGACGCCCTGCGAGGTCTCGATCAGCACCTCGATGCCCACGCGCTTGTCGCGCCCCTTCTCGCGCTCGATGGCCGTCAGCACCTGCGCCACGAACTGCACGTCGAAGGCGGTGCCGGCCTTGGGCAGCAGCACCATGTCCAGCCGCGGGCACTCGCTCACGATATCGACCAGGTCGCGCAGGGCCCAGGGCGTGTCGAGGCCGTTGATGCGCACGGCCATGCTCTTGCGGCCCCAGTCGAGCGCGTTGAGGGCTTCGACGGCCTGGCGCCGGGCCTGGTCCTTGAAGGCGTCGGCCACTGCATCCTCGAGGTCGAGGAAGACGACGTCGGCATCGCTCGCGCAGGCCTTGGCGAAGAAGCGCTCCGAGGTGGCGGGCACCGCGAGTTCGGAACGTTGGAGGCGCTGGCGGCGCGGCGGGGTGAGGGTGGCGGACACGAAGGCTCCTGTGGCGGATGAAAGGGTGTGGGGATGCGGCCGGCCTACTGGTCGACCTTGATGCCGTTGGCGACGATCAGCTCGGTCCACTTCGGGACCTCGGCCTTGACGAAGGCGCCGAAGGCACCGCCGCCGCGCAGGTCGGGCAGCGCGCCGCGCTGCGTCATGGCCTCCTGGATCGCGGGGTCGGACATCACGCGGTGGATGCCCTGCTCGGCGGCCGCGACCACGGCCGGCGGCGTGTGCAGCGGCAGCAGGAAGCCGGCCCAGCCGACGGCCTCGACGCCAGGAAATCCGCTTTCGGCCACGGTCGGCACATCGGGCAGCTGCGGCACGCGTTTGGCCGAGGTGACGGCGAGCGCCTTGAGCTGCCCGCTGCGCACGTAGGAGATGGCGGCCGAGACCGTGTCCACGCCCAGCGTGACCTGTCCGCCCAGCAGGTCGCTGAGCATCACGCCGCTGCCGCGGTAGGGCACGGCCACCACGTCGATCTGCGCCTTGGCCTTGATCAGTTCGCCCGCGAGATGCGGCGAGGTGCCCAGGCCGGCCACGCCCCATTTCTCGGTGCCGGGCTTGCGCTTGGCGGACTCGACCAGCTGCCTGAACGAATCGATGTTGGCCGAGGGATTGGCGAGCACCACCAGCGGCGACAGGAACAGGCCGTGCACCGGGATGAAATCGGCCAGCGGGTCGTAAGGCAGCTTCTTGCCGTAGAGCCCGGGGTTGATCGCCATCGGCCCGCTGCCGCCGACCGTGAGCGTGTAGCCGTCGGGCGCGGCATTGCGGCCCGCGAGCATGCCGGGGATGCTCGCGCCGCCGCCCTTGTTGTCGATGAAGACCTGCTGCGGCCACAGCTTGCCGAGCTCGGTCGCGACCATGCGGCCGAACAGGTCGGCCGATTGGCCCGTGGTGTAGGGCACGAGGATGCGCACCGGCTTGCTCGGGTAGCCGGCCTCGGCGCGCGCGGCGCCCGCGTGCACCAGCGGCCAGGCGGCCGCGGCGCCTGCCTGCAGCAGGGTTCTTCGCTTCATGGATGTCTCCTGTTCTTGTCGTCGGATTTCCTGGCGGGTCGCCGGGAGGGTTTACGGGCGCGGTCAGGCCGCGCAGGCTGCCGACGCGCGCTCGCGCAGTGCGCTGAAGCTGCCGCGGAAATAGATCAGCGGGTCGGCGCCGCCATCGCTGTGCACCTCGCGCACCAGGCCGATGAAGACCGAGTGCGTGCCGTGGTCGTGCGCCTGCAGCAGCTCGCAGTCGAGGCTCGCGAGCGCATCGGCCATCACCGGCGCGCCGGTCTGCTGCACGGTCCAGTCGCCGCCCTCGAAGCGCTGCTCGCCCTTCAGGCCGGTCATGCCCGCGAAGCGCGCGGCGATGTCGGCCTGGCCGTCGCGCAGCAGGTTCACCGAGAAGGCGCGCGTGCGTTCGATCACCGGGTGCGCGCTCGCGCCGCGGTTGACGCAGATCAGCACGGTGGGCGGCGAATCCGACAGCGAGCAGAAGGCCGTGGCGGTAAGCCCGGTGCGCTCGCCGGGCCGGCCGGTGGCGATGACCACCGGCGCACCCGCGTGATGCTTCATGAGTTGCTTGTAGGCGCTGGCTTCCATGGGGTGCTCCTCGTGTCAGCGGTAGAGATGTTTCCAGTCGCCCGCAGCCGGGCGCGCCAGGCCGAGGTTGTCGCGCAGGGTCGGGCCCTCGTAGTCGTGATGGAAGACGCCGCGGCGCTGCAGTTCGGGCACCACCAGCCGCACGAAGTCCTCGTAGCTGCCGGGCATGCTGGTGGCCGCGAGCACGAAGCCATCGCAGGCGCCGGTGCGGAACCACTGCTCCATCTGGTCGGCGACGTCGGTCTTGCTGCCGACGAAGGTGGCGAGCTCGTCGGTGGTGCCGCGGCCGCTGAAGCGCAGGAAGTCCGCGAGCGTCGGCCGTGCCAGGCCGCTCTGCGCGATCACGCGGTCGAGGATCGCGCGCAGCCCGGTGATCGAGCCCAGCTCCTCGTCGGTGAAGGGCTCGTCGGGCCGCTTGGTCGCGAAGTCGAAGTTCAGCACTTCGGACAGCAGCGCGAGGCCGTCGACCGGTTTCACGAGCGCATCGATCGCGGCCTTCTTGTCCTCGGCCTCGGCGCGGCTCTCGGCCGCGACCACGTAGACCGCGGGCGCCACCTTGACCTGCGCCGGATCGCGGCCGTGCGCCGCGACCTTGCGCTTGAAGTCGGCATACGACCTGCGCGCCACGTCGATGTTGGGATAGATCACGAACACCAGCTCGCCCCAGCGCGCCGCGAACTCGCTGCCGCGCCCGCTCTGGCCGGCCTGGATCAGCACCGGATGGCCCTGCGCCGAGCGCGGCACGGTGAAGGGGCCGCGCGACTTGAACCACTTGCCGCTGTGGTCGAGGCGGCGCACCCTGGATGCGTCGGCGAAGCGGCCGTTCGCCTTGTCGTGCAGCACGGCGCCTTCCTGCCAGGTGTCCCAATGGCCGAGCACCACTTCCAGGAACTCGTCGGCGCGTTCGTAGCGCAGGTCGTGCGCGAGGTGCTCCTGCGCGCCGAAGTTCGCGGCCTCCGAGTTGTTGAGCGAGGTCACCACGTTCCAGGCCACGCGGCCCTGCGTCAGCAGGTCGAGCGTGGCGAACACGCGCGCCACGTGGAAGGGCTCGTAGTAGGTGGTGGAGTAGGTGGCGCCCAGGCCCAGGCGTTCGGTGGCCAGGCCCATGGCCGTCACCACCGAGATCGGGTCGAGCTTGACCGCGCGCACGCCGTGCTCGACCGTGTCGCGGTGGTCGTCGCCATAGCGGTCGGGCATCGCGAGCCGGTCGTCGAAGAAGGCCATCTGGAACTTGCCGCGCTCCAGCGTGCGGGCGATGTTCTGGTAATAGGCCGGCGTGCCATAGCCGAGTTCGGTGTCGGGGTGGCGCCACGAGGCGACCAGGTTCGAGCAGTTCTGCGCCTGCAGGAAGGCCACGAGCGTCATCTGGGGTGCGGTCATCGGATCTTGCCTCTCTCGCGACTCGTCGGAGTCATTGGGATGGCTCGAATGCTAGGTTTGACCTCGCGTGGCAACAACTCAAATAATCTTAGGCATTGTTCAGACTTTCGGAACGACGCAGGATCGCCCCATGAACATCAACTTCAAGCTGATCGGCACCTTCCTCTCGGTGGCGCAGAACGAGAGCTTCCGCAAGGCGGCCGAGGAGACCAACCGTTCGCTGCCCGCGGTCAGCATGCAGGTCAAGCAGCTCGAGGAGCAGCTCGGCGTGGCGCTGTTCCAGCGCACCACGCGCAAGGTGACGCTGACGCAGGAGGGCGAGCAGCTGCTGATCAGCGCGCGCAAGGCACTGGCCGAGCTCGAGGTCGGGCTCTCGCACATCCAGCATGCGGCCGACGTGCAGCATGGCCACCTGTCCTTCGCCTGCGTGCCGACCATCGCGAGCACGCGGCTGCCGGCGATACTCACGGCCTTCGCGAAGAAGTACCCGGGCATCAGCGTGCACGTGCGCGAGCTCGCCAACCAGGACCTGCTGGAGGCGGTGCGCCGGCGCGAGGTCGACTTCGCGATCGGGCCGGTGCCCGAGAAGAAGGGCGAGCTCGAGTTCGCGCCGATCTTCGTCGACGACTACTGCGCGATGCTGCCGCGCGGCTACCAGGACAACGGTCGCGCCAGCATCTCGCTGCGCGAACTGTCGAAGCTGCCGCTGCTCAAGCTGTCGAGCTCGACCGCCTTTCGCGACCATGTCGACAACGCGCTCAAGGCCAACGGCCTTTCGCACGAGAGCAACTACGAGTTCATGCAGGTCACGACGCTGGTCGCGATGGCCGAGGCGGGCCTGGGCATCGCGCTGCTGCCGCGCGTGGCGCTGCCGCGGCGCACGCCGCTCAAGGTGGTGCGCATCATCGGGCCGGCGCTGAGCCGCACCATTGCCATCGTGACGATCCGTGGCCATTCGCTCTCGCCCGCGGCGGCTCGGCTCGTGGAGATGTGCAACAAATTGATCGCGGCCGAGTAGCGAGCGGCTGAACATGGACAAACGGTAATGTTCGCGGCGTTCGTGCGCGCCCGTTCGTTTCTATGATTCGAAACGATGGCGGCCCTGTCATGGGGCCGCCGTTCCGCTCGACATGAACACCGCACCCCGCCCCTCCCTCTCGACCTGCTTGCGGGCCGGTCTGCTGTGCGCGGGCCTGTTGCTCGGGCATGCCGCCGATGCGGCGCGCGGGCCCGCGCCCACCGCCTTCCAGACCCGCACCTATGCGGCCGGGCTCGAACTGCCCTGGGGCATGGAGTTCATGCCCGACGGCCGCCTGCTGGTGACCGAGCGCGCGGGCCGCCTGCGCATCGTGGATGCGCAGGGCGACAAGGTCTCGGCGCCGGTGCGCGGGCTGCCGGCCGTCGACCGGCGCAGCCATGGCGGGCTGCTCGACGTCACGATCGATCCGGGCTTCGAGGCCAACCGCCTCATCTACCTGAGCTACACCGAGGTCGATCGCCGCCGCAGCCGCGCCGGGCGCAACGGCATCGCGGTCGCGCGGGCACGGCTCAGCGACGACGGCGCGCGCGTCGAGCAGCTCAAGGTGTTGTTCCGCCAGACGCCAAAGATCGCGGTCGGCGAGAACCTCGGCGGGCGGCTCGCGGTCTCGGGCGACGGCCACCTGTTCCTCACGCTCGGCGACCGCTATGCGCCCGAAGACCGCATGCGCGCGCAGTCGCTCGGCTACTACCAGGGCAAGACGGTGCGCATCCGCACCGATGGCGGCATTCCGTCCGACAACCCCTTCGCGCAGCGCGCGGGCGCGCGGCCCGAGATCTGGAGCCTCGGCCATCGCAATCCGCAGGGCGCCTTCGTGCATCCACGCACGGGCCAGCTGTGGGTGGCGGAGCACGGGCCGCAGGGCGGCGACGAGATCAACGTGGTGCGCAAGGGCCGCAACTACGGCTGGCCCCTCGTCACATTCGGCTGCGAATACAACACCTGCGCGACTATCGGCGAAGGAACCGCCAGGGCCGGCCTCGCGCCGCCGCTCGCGCACTGGGGCCTGCCGGCGATCGCGCCGAGCAACCTGATCCTCTACACCGGCGACCAGTTTCCCGAGTGGAAGGGCAGCGTGCTCGTGGGCGCACTGGCCGGCAAGGCCGTGTGGCGCATCGAGCTCGCGGGCGAGGACGCCGCGCCGCGCGTGGTGCGGCGCGAGTCGCTGTTCGCCGAGCTCGGCGAGCGCATCCGCGACATCCGCCAGGGGCCCGATGGCGGGCTGTACCTGCTGGTGGACGGGGTGCAGGGCCGCGTGGTGCGCGTTGCGCGCGCCGACGCGGGCCTGTAGCGCCGGCGCGGGCGGCAGCGGGCGGCACAATCGCAGGCGTGATCCATCCCACTCCCCTGTGGCGTTGCCTCATCGTCGAGGACGACGCCGACAACGCCCGCTACATCGCCGAAGGCTTCCGCGCGCTCGGCCACGTGGCGGTGATCAGCCGCGACGGCACCGATGCGCTGGCGCGCGCCACCAGCGAAGCCTGGGACCTCGTGATCCTCGACCGCATGCTGCCGAACGAGGTCGACGGCCTGTCGATCCTCGCGACCCTGCGCGCGCTCGGCAAGAAGACGCCGGTGCTGGTGCTCAGCGCGTTGAGCGCGCTTGACGAGCGCGTGCGCGGCCTCAAGGCCGGCGGCGACGACTACCTGGCCAAGCCCTTCGCGTTCTCGGAGCTGGCCGCGCGCGCCGAGGCGCTGGTGCGGCGCTCGCGCACCGGGCCCGAGATCCGCACGCTCGAAGTCGCCGACCTGTCGATCGACCTCGCGAGCAGGCAGGTGAGGCGCGCGGGCCGCCCCATCGCGCTGCAGCCGCGCGAGTTCCGCCTGCTGGCCTACCTGATGATGCATCCGGGCCAGGTGGTCACGCGCACCATGCTGCTCGAGGCCGTGTGGGACTACCAGTTCGATCCGCAGACCAACGTCATCGACGTGCAGGTGAGCCGGCTGCGCGGCAAGCTCGACGCGGGCGGCGCGCCGACCTTGATCCAGACGGTGCGCGGCGCGGGCTACCGGCTGGCGCCGCCCGAGCCCGACCCCGAAGCCGCGCCGGCCGCCGCGCCCGCGCGCCGATGATCCCGGCGCTGCGCCAGCTCTGGCGCTCGGTCGGCTTCCGGCTGGCCTTCTACTACGGGCTGCTGGTGGCGATCACCATGCTGGCTTCGCTGGCGATCGTCTACATGCAGACCGTGGGCGTGCTGCAGCAGCGCATGGTGCGCCAGGTGGCGGCCAACGTGCAGCAGCTGGTGGTGCGCCACGAGGCGCGCGGCGCCGAGGGCGCGGCGGGCGAGATCACCCACCTGCTGGCCGACGACCGCCATTCCGACAACGAGGTCTACCTGCTGGTCGACCGCGAGGGCCGCAAGCTCGCGGGCAACCTCGACCAGATGCCCTCGAGCGCGCCCGACGCGGGCGACGGCGTGCACCGGCGCGTGCTGCGCGGCGGCCAGGGCGCCATCGCCTACCTCGTGATGCGGCCGCTGCCCGACGGCGCCACGCTGGTGGTGGGGCACGACCTGCGCGACCAGGAGTCGATCGAATCGCTGGTGGCGAGCGCGAGCGCGGCGGCCGGCATCGTCGCGGTGCTGCTGCTGATCGGCGGCACCTTCGTGTTCCGGCAGGAGCTCGAGCGCAGCGTGGGCGCGGTGCGGCGCACGGCCGCGCGCATCGCGGCCGGCGAGCTGCAGGAGCGCGTCGCGCCCTCGGGCGAGGAGGACGAGTTCGCGCTGCTCGAGCACGACATCAACGCCATGCTCGACCGCATCGAGTCGCTGATGGACGGCGTGCGCCACGTCTCCAACACCATCGCCCACAACCTGCGCACGCCGCTCACGCGCGTGCTGGTGCGGCTGCGCGCGGTGGAACTGGGCCTGCCGGACGACGATGCGCAGCGCGGCGCCGTGGCGGCCGCGATCCGCGAGCTCGAGGAACTCGCGGTGGTGTTCGAGAAGCTGCTGCAGATCGCCGAGGTGGAGGCGGGCGCGCGGCGCCAGCAGTTCGCGTCGGTGGCGCTCGACGTGATCGCGAATGACGTGGCCGAACTCTACGAGGCCGTGGCCGAGGCGCAGGGCATCGCGCTGCGGCGCGAGCCGTGCGAGGCGGCCACGGCGCTCGGCGACCGCGACCTGCTCGCGGGCGCGGTCGCCAACCTGGTCGACAACGCGCTCAAGTACTGTGGCGCCGGCGCGGTGGTGCGCATCGGCACGCGCACCGTGAACGGCCGCGCGCAGCTCTTCGTGCAGGACGACGGCCCGGGCATACCGGCCGCCGAGCGCGAACGCATCGGCGTGCGCTTCCACCGGCTCGACCGCAGCACGCCGGGCCATGGCCTGGGCCTGGCGAGCGTGCGCGCGGTGATCGCGCTGCACGGCGGGCAGCTCGCGTTCGAGGACGCCGCGCCCGGGCTGCGCGCGCGCATCGACCTGCCCGGCGAGGACTGAGGCGCGCCGCATTGCCGAACGGCAATGTTGTGTTCACGCACAGCACGCGCGCGAATTCCTAGGATCGGCGGCTCGCACTTTCACGTGCCAGCCGCATGGGCCGCGCCGCGGTCCCAGGCAATTCCCAGGAGACATCAACGGTGAGAATCAAGAGTCAGAGAGACTTCTGCTCGGGCGTGCTCTTCAGCGCCTTCGGCGTGGCCTTCGCATGGGGCGCCACGACCTACAACGTCGGTACCGGCGCCCGCATGGGCCCGGGCTACTTTCCCCTGATCGTGGGCATCCTCATCGCGCTCATGGGCGTGCTGATCACGCTCAAGGCGCTGTCGGTCGAGACCGCCGACGGCGAGCCCGTGGGGCGCATCGCGTGGAAACCGCTGGTGTTCATCATCGGTGCCAATCTGGTCTTCGGCGTGCTGCTCGGCGGCTTGCCGAGCATCGGCCTGCCGTCGATGGGGCTGATCGTCGCGATCTATGCGCTGACCTTCATCGCCAGCCTCGCGGGCGACAACTTCGGCTGGAAGGGCGTGACGGTGCTGGCCACCGTGCTCGCGCTCGGCAGCTACCTGGCCTTCGTGGTCGCGCTCAAGCTGCAGTTCCAGGTCTGGCCGACCTTCATCGCCGGCTGATCTCGCTACAAGAAGAACGAAAAGAGAAGACAAGAGAACCATGGACCTGATCACCAACCTCTCGATCGGCTTCGGCGTCGCCTTCACGGCGCAGAACCTGGTCTACGCCTTCGTCGGCTGCCTGCTGGGCACCCTGATCGGCGTGCTGCCGGGCATCGGCCCGGTCGCGACCATTGCGATGCTGCTGCCCGCGACCTATGCGCTGCCACCGGTGTCGGCGCTCATCATGCTGGCCGGCATCTACTACGGCGCGCAGTACGGTGGATCCACCACCGCGATTCTCGTGAACCTGCCAGGGGAGTCATCCTCGGTGGTGACCGTGATCGACGGCTACCAGATGGCGCGCAAGGGGCGGGCCGGGCCCGCGCTCGCGGCCGCGGGGCTCGGCTCCTTCTTCGCGGGTTGCGTGGGCACGCTGATCCTGGCCGCCTTCGCGCCGCCGCTGACCGAGCTGGCCTTCAAGTTCGGCCCGGCCGAGTACTTCTCGCTGATGATCCTGGGCCTGATCGGCGCCGTGGTGCTGGCCTCGGGCTCGCTGCTCAAGGCCATCACCATGATCCTGCTCGGCCTCGCGCTGGGGCTGGTGGGCACCGACGTGAACTCGGGCGTGGCGCGCTACAGCTTCGACATTCCCGAACTCACCGACGGCATCGGCTTCATCGCCATCGCGATGGGCGTGTTCGGCTACGGTGAGATCATCGCGAACCTCGCGGTGCCCGAGCACGAGCGCGAGGTCTTCACCGCCAAGGTCAAGGGCCTGTGGCCCACCAAGGAAGACTTCCGCCGCATGACGCCCGCGGTGCTGCGCGGCACCGCGCTCGGCTCGGCCCTGGGCATCCTGCCCGGCGGCGGCGCGCTGCTGTCGGCCTTCGCGGCCTACACCATCGAGAAGAAGATCAAGCTCAAGAACGGCGAAGTGCCGTTCGGCAAGGGCAACATCCGCGGCGTGGCGGGCCCCAGTCGGCCAACAACGCCGGCGCGCAGACCTCCTTCATTCCGCTCTTGACGCTGGGCATCCCGCCCAACGCCGTGATGGCGCTGATGGTGGGCGCGATGACGATCCACAACATCCAGCCGGGCCCGCAGGTGATGACCAGCAACCCCGAGCTGTTCTGGGGCCTGATCGCCTCGATGTGGATCGGCAACCTGATGCTGATCGTGCTGAACCTGCCGATGATCGGCATCTGGATCAAGCTGCTGACCATTCCCTACAAGTGGCTGTTCCCCTCGATCGTGCTGTTCTGCGCGGTGGGCGTGTACTCGGAGAACAACAACACCTTCGACGTTTGGATGGTCGCGATCTTCGGCATCGTGGGCTACCTGTTCCTCAAGCTCCGGTGCGAGCCCGCGCCGCTGCTTCTGGGCTTCATCCTCGGGCCGATGATGGAAGAGAACCTGCGCCGCGCGCTGCTGCTGTCGCGCGGCGACTGGAGCGTGTTCGTCACGCGGCCGCTGTCGGCCGGGCTGCTCGCGGCGGCGCTGCTGCTGCTGGTGGTGGTGCTGCTGCCTTCGGTGAAGGCGAAGCGTGAAGAGGCGTTCGTCGAGGATTGAAGGGGATGCCATCCTCGGGGGCTTGCGGGGCAAAGGCGGGTGCTTACGATCCGCTGCCAGAGCCCTTCATCCGAGGATTCCCTTTCTTCGTGAGTTTGGTCGTCAGCTGGGCGGCGGCGACGGTAGCGTCCCAGGTGCTGCCGTCCTTGACCTTGGGCGCCGGCGAGTCGACCGTGGCGCGGTTGGGCTCGCGGCCCTTGTAGTGCCTTGCGGCGTCCAGCACGTCGCGTGCCTTGAACCGGGGGTCCAGTTCCTCCAGCTTCGCCAGCAATGTGGCCGTCGAGATGATGTGCGCATTGCCGGGAAGAGCACCGGGCGTGGATCGCAAGAAGAAGTCGTCTTCTGCGATGACCAGGCAAGGTGGTCCGGGCGGTTGCCCGATGAGTTCGGACACGTAGCTGTTGATGGAGAGCTCTCCGCTGTTGGGCGCCAACGGTGACGGAGCGGGCATGTTGCTGGTCGCGTAGAAGTCTCGCAACTGCTGGCTTTCCGTGTACCGCTCGTAGATGCGCGCCGCCGAGATCGCCATCTGGCCGAAGACGGTCTTCTCGATGACGATCCGCCCGGCGTGTTTCTCGAGGAAGTCGGAGATTCTCTGGGCATCCTCGCGGGTGCTGCGATGCCTCGTGGCCTCGAACTCCACCATGTCGGTGACGACGAGCTGGACCTGTTGCGCATCGAAGGCCAGCAGCACTTCGAGCGCATTGGCATGGGCTAGCGTGATCAGCGGGCCCGTGTCCGGGAGGACGATGCGGATCTTCTCGGCCATTACCCTCTCGCCTTCCTCGAGCGAGCGGTAGGCGCACCGGTTGCGTCCAGCGATCGCAGCGCATCGTCCGCCGCTTTCTTCATGACACGCGCGTCCTCGGCCGAGGCCGATGGATGCTCGATGCCATGGAGATTCATTCGCTGCAGCAGATCGCCATACCAGTCCAGGCCGAGCTGCTGCATGGCGATGGCACGCGGCAGCACGCCGTGGGCGTAGGCCCCCAAGATGGCCTTCTCGGCCACATGAGCGTTCAGGAGCATCGCCGCGGGGCGGCGATTTCTCTCGATCAGGACGCTGGCGCCCTCGTCCTTCTCGACAGCATCGAAAAGCTCGCCAAGCTGGCTCTTGACGTCGGTGGCGGTCACGACTTGCATGGCAGTGTCCTGGAGTGGAAGTGTGCATTTTAGAACAAATGCACATTTCTCTCTTAATGGACGGAATTCTGGCCGCACCTGGCACTGTAGCGGCGCTACTTCGCCGCGATGCACTCCACCTCGATCCGCGCATTGAAAGCCAGCGCGGTCGCACCGAAGGCGCTGCGCGCCGGATACCTGCCTTCGGCGAAGTAGCCCTTGTAGACCTCGTTGAAGGCCCCCCACTCGCTCATGTCGGCCAGCATGGCGGTGCACTTCACCACGTCGGCCATGGTGTGGCCATGTGCTTCGAGCGTGGTCTTGATGTTCTCCATCACCTGCTTCGACTCGGGGCCGATGCCGCCCGGCGGCAGTTTGAGGCTGCCGGGGAGGTTGCCGATCTGGCCCGACAGGTAGAGCGTGCGGCCGACCTGCACGGCCTCGGAGAAGGGCAGGGTGGTGGGCAGCACCTTGCCCGAGTTGAGGTGGCGCGGCGCGACGCCGCAGGCGCTGGTCGCGAGCACGAGGCAGGCGAGCGCGGCGCCGCCGATGAGGGTGTGGCGTTTCATGGCGTTCCGATCGCGGCGAGGAATTTGGCGATGTCGTTCATGTCGTTGTAGACGGACGGCGAGATGCGCGCATGGTTGGCGCGCAGGGTGATCTCGATCTTGTCGGGCGCGAGCCGGCTCGCGAGCTGGGCGGCATTGGCATAGGCGAAGGTCACGATCGGCGAGCTGCTGTCGGGCGGCGTCACCACCTGGAAGCCCTTGGCGCGCAGGCCGGCCTGCAGCGCATCGGTCATCGGCTTGCGCCAGGCCTGGATCTTGTCGACGCCCACGCTCTGGATCCAGTCGATGGATGCCGCGCAGGCCGCTTCGATCGAGGAGGCCGGGAACGAGCCGCTGAAATAGCCCGACACCGAATCGATCTGCACGCTCTCGTAGGGCACGCTGCCGGGTGGGTCGAGCGGATAGACGTGCAGGATCGGCGCCGCGAAGTTGCGCGTCTGGCGGTAGCCGTACCAAGGCCGTTGCAGCTTGGGCAGCAGGCTCTTGCGCACGTAGAGGAAGGCGAAGCCGAAGTCGCCCATCAACCATTTGTAGGTGCCGCAGCCCGCGAAGTCGACGCCCGCCGCCTTCACGTCCACCGGCATCGCGCCGGCCGACTGGATCAGGTCGACGTAGACCAGCGCGCCGCGCGAATGCGCGAGATCGCACACGGCCTTGAGGTCGTGCGTGAAGCCGTTGTAGAGCGACACGTGCGAGATCGCCACCAGCTTGGTGCCGGGCGAGATGGCCTTGTCGAGATCGGCCAGCGCGATGCGGTGGTTGGCGTCCATCGGCACGGTGAGCACGTCGAGGCCGCGCAGCCGGTATTGCTCATACATGTAGAACGAGCCGACGAAGTGCAGCGCGTCGGTGACCACGCGCCCGCCCGATTCGGGCAGGCCGAGCGCGCGCGTCACGAGGTACTCGCCCATCGAGGTGCTGGGCACGTAGGCGATCTCGTCGGCATCGGCATTGATCAGCGCCGCGAACTTCGCGGTGGCGGTCGCACTGCCGCTCGCGAGCGAGAGCTTGGATTGCGCGTAGGAACTCAGCGCGTCGGTGGCGTACTGGTTCCAGGGGTGGTCGGCCGCGCCGTTGAGGTACACGCGGTCGGCCACGCCGGGGAACAGCGCCTTGGCCGGCAAGGTGGGCGTTTCGCTTGGCGAGGCCGGCGGCGGCGCGGCCGAGGCGAAGGGCAGGAAACCGCCCGACGAACCCGAGCCGCCGCCGCAGGCGACGAGCTGGCTGCCGAGCACGCCCGCGACGGAGGCGCCGCCGAGGGACTTGAGCCAATGGCGGCGGGAGGTGGCCGGCGGCGTGGGTATGTCCGTCGGCAGGGGGGCCGCGGTGGCGGCGGGATGGTTCGAACTTGGCATGATATGAACTCCTTGTTGATGTATCAACGAAATGTTGAATTTCTGGGCGCACCTTGCCCTACAGTTGCCGCGTCGTTTCGGGCGGACCCCAGGGCCGGCCGGACCTGCAAGACATGTGCCAGAATCAACGCCAGATCAAGTATTCAACAGTTTGTTGAAATCGAGGATCAGGGCTTTCACTCCCCTTCGACCTTCCTTCGACTTTCGCGTCCATGCCAGCCACCCGCAAGACCGCCGAGACCTCCAGCTCCCTTTCGACCGCGCAGCAGCCGCCGCCGAAGCCGCCGGCTTCGCGCGCACGCCAGCGCGCGGCCAAGCCCTCGAAGGCCGCGACGGTGTCGCCGGCCATCGCCGAGGAGCGCCGGCGCATCGTCGAGGTGCTCAAGCCCGTGGTGGAGATGATGGGGCGCATGCTCGGGCCGAACACCGAACTGGTGCTGCACGACCTGACGCAGCCCGATGCCTCGGTGGTCGCGATCGCCAACGGCCATGTGTCGGGCCGCAAGGTCGGCAGCACCATCCTCAGCGGCCCGAAGGATGACCGCGCCTTCGGCGCCGCCTGGTCGGCCACCACCGACCTTTCGGGCAGCGGCCACTCGGTGGTCAACGTCTATCCCACGCTGACCGGCACCGGCACGCCGCTGAAGTCGGCCACCGTGATCTACCGCGATGCCGACGGCACGCCCTTCGCGGCGCTGTGCATGAACGCCGACCTCACCGTGTTCAAGCTCGCGCATGCCTGGCTCGAGCATGCGATCCAAGGCGCGCCCGCGCCCGCGGCGGCGCCCGAGTCGCGCGAGGAATCGCCCGACATGGACCTGCTGATGGGCGAGATCATCCGTTCGGCGATCCGCACCTTCGGCAAGCCGGTGCAGCTCATGAACAAGGAGGAGAAGGTGCACGCCGTCGAGGAGATGCTGCGGCGCGGCCTGTTCATCGTGAAGGGCAGCGTGGGTCGCGCGGCGGCGGCGCTCGACATGTCGCGCTTCTCGATCTACAACTATCTCGACGAGATCCGCAAGCGCGAGGGGTTCACGAAGTAGGACCGGAGTCGCGCAGGGTGCAACGCTACGGCGCCACCACCAGCTTCCCCCCACGCACCTGATAGATCGTCACCGTGCCCCGCAGGTTGTCCCCGCGCGCATCGAACGCGATCGGACCGATCAGCCCGGTGAGTGTCACGCCCGCGAGCTTAGGTCCGTACACCGCGGGATCGGTGGAGCCAGCCTTCTTCATCGCCTCCACCAGCACCATCACCGCGTCGTAGGCATAGGGCGCGAACACGATCACGTCGGTGCCGAAGCGCGCCTTGTAGCGCTGGTTGAAGGCCGCGAAGGCGGCCATGGCCTCGCGCGGCGCGCCGGCCTGCGAGCAGTAGGCGCCCTCGTTGGCGCCGGCCGCGAGCTTGCTCCATTCGCCGGTGCACACGCCGTCGCCCGCGATGAAGGTCGCGCTCAGGCCGAGCTGCTTCATCTGCCGGTTGACCAGCGCGGCCTGCGCGTCGGCGCCCGCGTAGACGATCACGTCGGGCTTGAGGCCGCGCAGGGTGGTGAGGATGGCCGAGAAGTCGGTCGCGCGGTCGGTGCCGAACTCGCGCTTGAGCACCTTCACCTGCGCCTTGCCGAGGTCGGCCACCACCTGGTCGGCCAGGCCCTGGCCGTAGGCGGTGCGGTCGTCGATCACGGCGGCGGTCTTCGCCTTCAGCGTGCGCGCAACGTAGCCGGCGATGCCGTCGGCCTGCTGCACGTCGGTGGCCATGAGCCGTGCGGCGAATTTGTAGCCGGCGCGCGTGTACTGCGGGTTGGTCGCGGCCGGCGCGACCTGCGGGATGCCGGCGTCGTTGTAGACGCGGGCCGCTGGAATGGTGGTGCCGGAGTTGAGGTGGCCGACGATGCCGTTGACCTGCAGGTCGGCGAGCTTCTGCGCCACGGTGGTGGCGCTGGCGGGATCGGCCCGGTCGTCCTCGACCACCGCCTCGAAGCGCAGCCGGCGGCCACCGATCGCGAGGCCCTGCGCATTGAGGTCCTCGATGGCGAGCCGCGCGCCGTTCTCCATGTCCTTGCCGAGATGGGCGATGCCGCCCGTCAGCGGCGCGGCGATGCCGATGCGCACGGGCGCATCCTGCGCCTGCGCGGTGGTGGCGATGGCGACGACGAGCGAGGCGAGGACGTGGCGTGGCGAGGGATTCATGCGCGACTCCGTGGGGCGGGTGGATCGAAAGGACCAGGAAGTGGCCCCGCCGCGAGCTCGCGAGGCCTCGGTTAGAGTAGGCCGTCCGGACGGAATAAATTTCGCTGTTTCGCCCGGGTGCGTACAGGGCGGGCGGGACGAAACATGCGCGCGGCGCGGGTGTTTCGAACGAACCATTTTTCTTTTGCGGGCGATGCCGACATGGCCAGAACCAAATCCGAGAACTTCGACGACATCCGGGCCACGATCCTCGACGTGGCCGCGTCCCTCTTCGCCAAGAACGGCTTTCGCAACACCAACATCATCGACATCGGCGCGGCCTGCAACGCGTCGAAGTCGCGCATGTACCACTACTTCCCGTCGAAGGAAGCGATGCTCGCGGAGATGCTCGGCGAGCACGTGAGCGCGCTGGTGGCGATCGCCTCGGACCTGGTGTCGGCGCCCATCGATCCGCGCGCGCGGCTGCGCAACTACTTCCTCGCGCACCTCAAGTACTACTACGAGCAGCGCGACCGCCACACCGTGCTGATCGAGGACGTCTACCACCTGCCCGACGAGGTGCGCGCGCAGGTGAACGCCAACGAACAGAAGCTGGTCGGCTTCCTGTGCGCGCTGCTGCGCGAGATCAACGCGCAGAAGTTCAAGGACCGCCAGGCCGCAACCACGCACGCGATGCTGATGTACGGCATGCTGAACTGGACCTACACCTGGTACCAGCCCACCGGGCGCCTGAGCCTCGAGACGCTGGCCGACCAGGCGAGCGACATGTGCCTGCACGGCATCGTGTAGCGCCCGAGCGGCCGCGGGGTCAACCGGCTGCCGGCTGGCCGTGCAGCGTGCCGAGCCAGTCGGCGAGCGCGGCGATGGCCGGCTCCTGCGCGCGGCGCCTGAGCACGCACAGCGAGATGCGGTCGCCGCTGGGTACGAAGCCGAGCGGGGCCGCGATGCGCGCCTGCGCGAGCTCCTCGCGCACCAGCACCGAGGGCGCGATGCCCACGCCGAGACCGGCGATGGTGGCCTGGATCATGTAGATCCATTGGCCGAAGGAACGCCGCGGCCGCAGCCGGCGCGGCGTCCAGCCCGTGGGCCTGTGCCCAGATCGTCCAGCCGGCCGGATAGGACTCGGTGCCGAGCAGCGCATGCGACAGCACGTCCCGCGGCCGGGCCAGCGCCTTCGCCTGCGCGGGCGTGCAGATCGGTCCGATGTCGTTGTCGGCCAGCAGGATCTCGCTCACCTCGCGCGGATGCGTTCCACGCCCGCAGTAGACCAGCGCATCGACGTGCCCGGCGCGCAACCGGCCCAGGTCGCTGCCGGTCTGCAGGTTGAGCACCACCTGCGGATGCCGCGCCTCGAAGTCGTCGAGCCGCGGGATCAGCCACTGCAGCATGAAGCTGCCGGGGCAGGCCAGGGTCAGTGCGGTGGCGGGCCGCTGGCCGCGGATCTCGGCGCAGACCTGGCCGATGTCGTCGAGCGCCCGGGCCGTGCACGCGAACAGCCGCCGGCCGGCGTCGGTGAGCGTCACGCCCGCCGCATGGCGCTCGAACAGCTTGCAGCCCAGCCACGCTTCGATGAGACGCAACTGGTGGCTCACGGCGCTGTGCGTGACCTTGAGCCGGTCGGCGGCGCCGACCACGCTGCCGGCCTGGGCGGCCGCGGCGAAGGCGCGCAGGGCGGTCAGCGGAGGGAGTTGCTGGAGGTCCATGGTGTGAATTGATTTCACGGCCAGTGTAGAGAAGGATCGCTGGTGCGAAAGGCCGCGCCGGCTTATCTTGAGCGGCTTCCGGTCCATCCCCTGCCCACCGTCAGCCATGTCCTCGAATGCCTCGCCGCGCGGCACCGCCGTCCTTCTGCTTGCAATCGTCATCGCCGCCTGGGGCGTGAACTGGAGCGTCGGCAAGGTGGTGCTGGAACACGTCACGCCGATCTGGGCCACCACGCTGCGCATGGTGCCGGCGTGCATCGTGCTGTGGGTGGTGCTGCCGGTCTCGGGCCGGCTGGCCATGCCGACGCGGCACGACCTGCCGGTGATCCTGAGCGTCGGCCTGCTGCACATGGTGGCCTTCTCGGTGCTGGCCGCGCTGGGCCTGCAGTACCTGAGCGCGGGCCGCTCGGTGGTGCTGGCCTACACCACGCCGCTGTGGGTGCTGCCCGCGGCCCGCTTCTTCCTCGGCGAGGCCTTCACCGCGCGCCGCGCCGCGGGCCTGGGGCTCGGCGTGGCGGGGCTGCTGGTGCTGCTGCAGCCCGCGGCCGTCGACTGGCGCGATGCCGGCGTGGTGCGCGGCCACGGCCTGATCCTGCTGGCCGCGGCCTGCTGGGCCGCCTGCATCGTCTACGGGCGTGCCCATCGGTGGACCACGCCGCCGTTCCAGCTGCTGCCCTGGCAGATGCTGCTGGCGAGCAGCGCGCAACTTCTGCTGGCGCTCGCCATCGAGGGCGTGCCGCGCATCGCCTGGTCGATGGAACTCGTCGCGCTGCTGGGCTACAGCAACCTCATCGGCACCGTGCTCGCCTACTGGGCGATGAACACAGTGAACCGCGACCTGCCGGCGTCCGTGACCTCGATGGGCCTGCTCGGCGTGCCGGTGGTGGGCTTGCTGGCGGCCGACCTCGCGCTCGGAGAAAGGCCCGATGGCGCGCTGCTGCTGGCGACGGGGCTGATCGTGGCGGGGATCGCGATCGGGACCTCGGTGCGGCGATCGTGGCGATGAAGCTGCGTTCAGTGCCCGGGATAGTGCCCCGCGGCAATGTCCTGCAGCAGCGTTGCGTGCGTCGGCTCCCAGCCGAGCACTTCGCGCGTCCTGGCATTGGCGGCGGGCGCGTCGGCGCCGAAGAACATGCCGATCCAGTCGAAGTGCGAAGCCGCGCGGTCGGCGGGGATCGACTCCGCCGGCACGTCGAGGAACCGGCCCAGCGCCATCGCGATGTCCTTGGTGGCGATGCCTTCCTCGGCGACCGCATGCAGGACGGTGCCCGGTGGCGCCTTGTCGATCGCGAGCTGCACGAGCTTGCCGGCATCGAGCCGATGGACGGCCGGCCAGCGGTTGAGGCCTTCGCCCAGGTACGCGGAGAGGCCCTTGGTTCGCGCGATCCGGGCCAGCGTTGCGACGAAGCCGTGGTCGCCGCCGGCGCCATGCACCGTCGGCGCGAACCGCACGACCAGCGAGCGGATGCCGCGCTGCGCCAGGCCGAGCGTGTACGCCGCGTTCGCGATGCGTGGATGGGTCGCGGCCGCGGGCATGTCGGCCTCGGTGCCCACGCGGCCGGGCGCCAGGCCCAGCGTGCCCGAGGCGATCAGCAGCGGGCCGCCGGTTCCCTGCAGGACGTCGGCGAAGGCGTCGATGGCGGCGCGGTCGGTGCGGGCCGCCGCGGCCATCTGGGAGAAGTCGTGGTTGTAGCCGAGGTGCACCACGCCTTCCGCGCGCGCCGCCGCGGCGCGCAGGCTCGCGACATCGTCCAGCGAGCCGCGCACGACCTCGGCGCCCAGCTGCTCGATCCGGGCGGCGGCTTCGTCGTTGCGGGCGAGGCCCAGCACCTGGTGCCCGGCCGCGAGGAGTTCGGCGACGCTGGCCGAGCCGATCCAGCCCGACGCGCCAGTGACAAGAATCTTCATCGAATGCTCCAGTGATGTCATTAAGTGACATCAGTATAAACCTATGATGTCACACTGTGTCAACACTTGGGAGGTCCGATGGGTCGTTGGGAGCCCGATGCGGCAGGACGCTTTCGCGTGGCCGCCATGGAGCTGTTCGCGGAGATCGGCTATGAGCAGACCACGGTGGCGGCCATCGCGCAGCGCGCCGGTCTCACGCCGCGCACTTTCTTTCGCCACTTCGCGGACAAGCGCGAGGTGCTGTTCAACGGCTCGGAGCTGCTGCAGCAATCGATGACGGCCGCGCTCGCCGCCGCGCCTGCACAGGCCTCGGCCATGGAGGCGGTGGCCATCGCGCTGAGGGGCGCCGCGGATTTCTTCGACGAGGAGCGCCGCCGCTACGCCCACCAGCGCGCCACCGTGATCGCCGCCACGAGCGAGTTGCACGAACGCGAGCTGATCAAGCTGGCCAGGTTGTCCGAGGCCCTCGCGGCCGCCTTGCGCGCCAGGGGCGTGGAGAAGTCCGATGCAAGCCTCGCGGCCGAGGCGGGCATCGCGGTGTTCCGCATCGCGTTCGCGCAATGGGTCCAGGCCTCCGAGCGACGCAGCTACTGCGAGATCGTCGATGCGTCGCTGGCGAGCCTGAAGGCGCTGGTGGCCGTCTAGCCTCTGGCGCGGCGCGGCCGCGCCAGCTCCCGCGCCCTTCGCGGCGGCACTTGTGTCTTTCGACACGCGCAAGTTACTTCCTGGAGCACCCCCGCTCTACCCACGTTTTGCAAGCCTTGCACGAGCTCCCGGCGCGGGGCTTTCTGCGAGCGACGAGCCCCTTCCTCATTCGCAGGCGCCGCGGCGCGCCCGCGTGCCCGACACGAAAAGAAACTGCCCTGGCATGGGGTACCCCCTGGTGATTTCACGCGGGGGTACGTCTATTTACATTTCGCCGGCTGGCTCCTGCCGACGTCTCATCCCAAGCCCACTGCGTGCATCCGGGCGAATCGCGTGGCTGGAGGAACCGGCATGGTTTCTGGACCCGCAATGGGAGCACACGATGAACACGACATTCGAGACGATCTGGACCGGAACACCGCACGCGGGGGCGGCCGCACCCGGGGCCGCGCGGCGCCACGGCAAGCGACACGGCACGGTCCCCGGCACCGCGCTGCTGCGGGTGGCGATGGCTTCGGCGCTTGCCTGCGCCGCGCCCGCCTGGGCGGCCGGTGGTGCCGGCGGGCAGCCCACCGACAACCTGATCCTGCACGGCGGCGCCGGCGGCGCGACCGATGGCAACGGCTCGGTCGGTGGCGGCCGGGGCGCATTGAACGACAGCGCGCTCGGCTCGAGCGCGGGCGATGGCGGTGCTTCGGCGCCCGGCAGCGGCGCGAGCGCCGGGTCGACGGCCGATATCGGCACCTTCGCCGGTGCCACCGCGGGCACGGGCGGCGCGGCGGGCGGTTCCAGCGCCATCGTGAGTCCCGGCGTCTCGCGCGGCGCCAACGGCGGCGCGGGTGACTCGCGCACCGGCGATGCGAACAACGGCAACGGCTATGGCGGCGGCGGCGGTGGTGGCTTCCGCGGCAACGCGCTGGCGCCGAATGCCGCCAGCGCGTCCGGCAGCAACATCGGCGGCGATGGCGGCGCGGGCGGCAACGGCTACTGGGCCGCGGGCGGCGGCGGAGCCGGTGCCCATGGTTCGACGCTGCTCGCACCGACGGCGAATTTCACCGTGCTCGGCACCGGCCTTTCGCGCGGCGGAGCCGGTGGCCAGGGTGGCGCGGCGTATTCGCAGGGCGGCGGGGGCGGCGGCGGTGGCAGCGGCTTCTTCGTGAGCGCGTCCACGCCGGGCTTCGCACTGAGCAACCTCGGCACGCTCGCGGGCGGCGCCGGTGGTGCCGGCGGTCCGGAATTGCTGCCGGCGCGCGCCAATGCCTCGGGCGGCGGCGGTGGCGAGGGCGGCAACGGCTTGATGCTCGCCGGTGCTGCCTCGAGCGTGAGCAACGCCGGCGCGATCGTCGGTGGCGCGGGTGGTGCCGGCGGCAACGCCGGCGGCGGGGTGGGCGGGACGGGCGCGCCCGGGCAGGGCGGCGATGGCGGCGCAGGTCTGCGGTCGTCCGCCGCGCAGGCCAGCATCGTCAACAGCGCGACCATCACCGGCGGTGCCGGTGGCGCGGGCGGTGCCAGCAGCAATGGCGGTCCACGGGGCGCCAACGGCGCGGGCGGCGCGGGCGTGGTGGGCGCCAACCTCGCGCTCACGAGCAGCGGGGCCATCGTCGGCGGGCTCGGCGGCGACGGCACTGGCCGCGCGCCCTCGGTCCGCTTCACCGGCGGCAGCAACAGCCTGCGCCTGGACACGGGCGTCTCGCTGACGGGCGCCATCGCGATCGACAGCGGTGCCAGCGCCACCGTCATCGCCGGCGCCGACAGGCTCAGCCTCAATGCCGCGGTCGATCTCGGCGGCACCGGCACCATCGACACCAACGGCCACGACCTCGCCTGGTCGGGCCCGATCACGGGCGCCGGAGATTTCATCAAGACGGGCGCGGGCACCCTGTCGGTGAGCGGTGCCAACACCTACGCCGGCGGCACCGACGTGCGGCAGGGCGTGCTCAGGACCACGGCCACGAACGCGCTGAGCGCGGGCTCGTCGCACACCGTGGCCGCGGGCGCGACGCTCGACCTCGCGGGCTTCAGCCAGACCGTGGCGTCGCTCGCCAACGGCGGCACGGTGTCGCTGGTCGGCGCGGTGCCGGGCACGACGCTGACCGTCAACGGCAACTACACGGGCAACAACGGCGTGCTGCGCCTGGGCGCCGTGCTCGACAGTCCCGGCATTTCCGACCGGCTGGTGATCAACGGCGGCGCCGCCAGCGGCGTCACCCGCGTGCAGATCGCCAACCTCGGCGGGCTGGGCGCGCGCACCGTCGGCAACGGCATCGAGGTGGTGAGCGCGCAGGCCGGCGCCACCACGACCGCGCAGACCACGCGCGATGCCTTCGTGCTTGCCGGCGGCCACGTCGACGCGGGGGGCGTACGAGTACAGGCTCTACGCGGCCGATGCGAGCGGCGCGGGCGAGAACTGGTACCTGCGCGCGGATGCGCCGAATGTCGCGACACCGGGTACCCCGGCCACGCCCGGTGCGCCCATCGGGGCGCCCGTGGTCGCCTACCGGCCGCAGGCCTCGCTGTACGCCGCGCTGCCGTCGCAACTGCGCCAGGGCAACCTCGCGATGCTCGGCAACCTGCATCTGCGCCGGGGCGACGAGACCGCCGTCTCCGCCGCGCCCGAGGGCACTTCCGCGCGGCGCGCCTGGGGCCGGCTGATCAGCGCCGACATCGACATCCGCCAGGGTGGCACCGTCTCGCCCGGCAGCAAGGGGCGGGTCACCGGCCTGCAGGCCGGCACCGACCTTCTCGCCATGGGCAACTGGCGCGCGGGCCTCTACGTCGGCCAGCTCGAGGGCGACGTGAGCGTCGACGGCTTCGCCAGCGGCGTGCGCAACCTGCGCGCCGGGCGCAACGACCTGCGCAGCCAGTACCTCGGCGCCTACGGCACCTACGCCGGCGACGGCGGCTTCTATGCCGACGTGGTGCTGCAGGGCGCGCGCCATCGCGCCGATGCGGCGTCCTCGCTCGACCCCGGCGCGCAGACCCGCGGTCGCAGCCTGCTGGCCTCGCTGGAAATCGGCCAGAGCCTCGCGCTGGGCAACGGCTGGTCCGTCGAGCCGCAGCTGCAACTGATCCATCAGCGCCTGGACCTGGACAGCACCGCGATCGCGGGTGCCCAGGTGCAGAGCCACGCGGACAACGGCTGGACCGCGCGCGCCGGCGTGCGGCTCAAGGGCCGGGTCGATACGGCGGCTGGCGCGCTCCAGCCCTATGCACGACTCAACGTCTACAAACGCGCCAATGGCAGCGACACCGCGCGCTTCGTGAATGCGGCCGCGGTGACCGACATCACGGCACCGATCGGCGGCACCAGCACCGAGCTCGCGGCCGGCTTCTCGCTCGCGCTGAACGAGTCGACCAGCCTGCACGGCGAGCTGGGCAAGCTCTGGTCCTCCGGCGGCGACGCCAGGGTGCGCAGCTCGATCGGTGCTTCCGTGGGCGTTCGCGTGGCCTGGTGAGTCGACGGCGCCGCGCGCCGCCGTGCATTTGTTCCGTTCTGAGCCTCCGCCTCGACGGGGCCTGGCCCCGTCCTACGGTGCGGGGCCGGGTGCCGCCCTAGTTTGGCTGCAACGGCGCCGTCCGCCTCCGGTGGGCTGTCATCGCACCTCGCGGCATGCGGGGTGCGGCGTCGTCCACCTTCAGAGGAACGATCGATGCAGTCCAGACAGAAGATTCACCACGGCGCGACGGTCACGCTCGTGCTGCCGGGAGGCATGAGCACGCAGGAAGAGGTCGCGGCGCTGCGCGCCGCCGGCGTGCCGGTCGACGACAGGGGCGAGGTGACGGTGGGGTTCCTTTTCCTGCGCTGGCAGCGGGCGACGAACCGCATGGTCTTCCGATGGTTCGCGCGCACGCCGGGTGAAGGCGCCATGCCTGCCCCACCGCAAAGCACCGGCGCTGCCTCGTCACCGCCACCCCCTTTCTCTGCCTCTTCGGGTAAGCCCTAGCTGCCGCCGGGTCTTCGTCTTCATTTATATTCCGTCCGGAAGGTTAAATAAAGACGCGATGACCGACATCACCAGCACCTGCGGATTTCTCGAGCAGCACTTCGACCGGATCGAGGAGGGCGCGCGCTTCCGCTCGCGCGGCCGTACCCTCACCGAGGCCGACATCGTTCAGTGGTGCGCACTGACCGGCGACTGGTACGTGCTGCACACCGACGCGCACCATGCGGCGCGCACGCGCTTCGGCCAGCGCATCGCGCCCGGCCTGATGCTGCTGGCCTATGCGGCCGGGCTCGGCATTCCGCCCGCGGCGCCGGCGATCGTGGCGAACTACGGCAGCGATGCGCTGCGCTTCACCGCGCCGGCCTTCATCGGCGACACCATCCATCTGGAAGCCGCGGTGCTCGAGAAGACCGTGAAGCGCGCCGGCATCGATGGCGTGCTGCGGCTGCAGTGGAACGTCCACAACCAGAACGGGTTGCTGCTGATGGCCAGCGAGCTGCGCATCCTGATGGCCTTCGAGGGGGCTGCGCGATGAGCGGCGCGACCTCCACCGATGCAGTGCGCCTGGCGCTGGAACTGCCGCTCGCTGTCATCGCGATCGACCGGCCCGCCGCGAAGAACAGCCTGCGCCTCGACGAGATGACGGCGATCGGCGATGCGATCGGCGAGGCCGTGTCGGCCGGTGCGCGCGCGGTGCTGGTGCGCGGCACGCGCCATGCCTTCTGCGCCGGCCGCGACCTCAAGGACACGCATCCCGGCACCGACGACACGCTCGCGATCCTGCGCGAGCGGATCAACCCGGTGCTGGCCGCCGTGCGCGACTGCCCGGTGCCGACGATCGCCGCGGTGCAGGGCCCCGCGCTGGGCTTCGGCTTCGGGCTCGCGCTGGCCTGCGACATCGCGCTGGTCGCCGACGATGCGCTGCTCGGCAGCCCGTTCCGCAACATCGGCGCGGTGCTCGATTCGGGCGGCCACCATCACCTGCGCGAACGCGTCGGGCCGCACCGCGCGGCCGAGCTGATCTTCCTGGGCCGCCTGTTCTCGGGACGCGAAGCCGCGGCCATGGGGCTCGTGAACCGCAGCGTGGCGGCCGAGGCGCTCGACGAGATCGCGCTGCAGATGGCGCGCGAGATCGCGAGCGGCCCGACCGCCGCTTTCGCCGCGTCGAAGCGCATCCTGTCGTGCGCGCGTTCCTTCGAGGAGACGCTCGAGCTCGAGGCGATCGCGCAGGCCGAGGCGCTCGCCGGGCCCGACGGCATCGAAGGCATCGGCGCCTTCCAGCAGAAGCGCAAGCCGCGCTTCATCGGACGCTAGGCGATGGGCATGACCTCCACGCCCGACGCCGCGCGTTCGCCGCGCGCTTGCTTCCTCGCCGCGCTCGCCGAAGGTCGACTGGTCTACCAGTTCGACCACGGCGCGGGCCGCGCGGTCTTTCCGCCCCAGGCCGTGGGGCCGGGCGGTCGGCCCAGTGAACTCGAATGGCGCACCAGCCGCGGCGAGGGCACGGTCCACGCCTGCACCGAGGTGCAGCGGCGCGACGGCGCCTTCAACATCGCGCTGGTCGACCTCGACGAGGGCTTCCGCATGATGGCCACGGTGGTCGATGCGGCGCCCGGCGCGCTGCGCATCGGCCTGCGCGTGGCCGCGCGCATCGAGCCCTGGAACGACGCGCACCGCGTGGTGTTCGGAGCGCTCGCATGAGCGCAACCAATCTGCGCGGCACGGCCGCGATCGCCGGCATCGGCAGCACCGGCTTCGCGACGATGCCGACGCTGTCCTCGCCGCTCGACGCGATGGCGCTGGCCTCGGTGCGCGCGCTCGACGACGCGGGCCTCTCGCTGGCCGAGGTCGACGGCGTGTTCGCGGCCGGGCTGCAGCTGTTCATGCCGACGCTGAGCCTGTGCGAATACCTGGGCCTGCGCCCGCGCTATACCGATTCGACCCAGGTCGGCGGCGGCGCCTTCCTCGCACACCTCAACCATGCGCGCGCCGCGATCGCGGCCGGCCTGTGCTCGGTGGCGCTGATCGCCTATGGCAGCACGCAGAAATCCGCGGGCGGACAGTTCGCGACCCATTCCGAACCCAACCCCTACGAAGTGCCCTACGGCTACCCGGGCCCGCTCGCGGCCTATGCGATGGTCGCGCAGCGCCACATGCACGAGTTCGGCACCACGCGCGAACAGCTCGCGCAGGTGGCGGTGAGCGCGCGCGACTGGGCGCGGCTCGACACCGATGCGCCCGATCCCGGGCCGCTGAGCATCGAGGACGTGATCGCGGCGCGGCCGGTGGCGCATCCCTTCACCGTGCGCGACTGCTGCCTGGTGACCGATGGCGGCGGCGCGCTGGTCGTGGTCTCGGCCGAACGTGCCGCGCAGCTGCGGCGCAAGCCGGTCTACCTGCTCGGCGTGGGCGAAGCAGCCACGCACCGCAGCATCGCGCAGATGCCGGACCTGGTGCGCACCGCGGCCAGCGTGTCGTCGGCCACCGCCTATGCGCAGGCCGGCGTGGGCCCGAAGGACATCGACGTGGTCCAGTTCTACGACGCCTTCACGATCATGCCGATCGTCTTCGCGGAGGACACGGGTTTCTGCGCCAAGGGCGAGGGCGGTGCCTTCCTCGATGGCGGCCGTGCCTCGCCGGGCGGCGACTTCCCGATGAACACCAGCGGCGGCGGGCTCTCGCTCGGCCACCCCGGCATGTTCGGCATCTACACCGCGATCGAGTCGGTGGTGCAACTGCGCGGAGACGCCGGCGCGCGCCAGGTGGCCGGCGCCGAGCTCGCGCTGGCCCATGCGCCGGGCGGCTACATGTCGAGCCAATGCACCGCGATCTTCGGCACCGCCGCCACGCTCTGAACCCACCATGACCCTTCAAGACCTGCAACTGAAACACGCCGGCCGCCTGGCCGATGCGATCGCCGCCGTGGCTCGCCGCGGCTACCACAGCGCCTACCCGGAGGACCCGACGCATCCCGCCTACGCCGACGGCTCGCGCAAAGCCGGCGAGGCCGCCGTGCGCGCGGCCTGGACGCGGCGCGATGGCGCGATCCGCGGCGAGGAGCGCAGCGCCTTCGGCGTGCCCTTCGACACCGCCTATGCCGACGAACCGGTCGATGCCGTGCTCGCGCGCGCCGAGGCCGCGGCACCGGCCTGGGCCGCGCTCGATGCGGCCGAGCGCGCCGCGGTGGCGCTCGAGATCCTCGAGGCGCTGCAGCAGCGCGCCTTCGAGATGGCCTTCGCCTGCATGCATGCCTGCGGCCAGCCGTTCGCAATGGCCTTCCAGGCCGGCACCGCCCATGCGCTGGACCGCGCGCTCGAGGCCGTGGCCATTGCCGTGCGCGAGATGGGCGCCTATCCCGCGTGCGTGCTCTGGGAGAAGCCCGATGCGCGCCGGCCGCTGCGCGTGGAGAAGACCTTCGAGATCCTGCCGCGCGGCATCGCGGCCGTGATCGGCTGCGCCACCTTCCCGACCTGGAATTCCTACCCCGGCCTGTTCGCGAGCCTGGTCACGGGCAACCCGGTGGTCGTGAAGCCGCATCCCACGGCCGTGCTGCCGCTCGCGCTGTGCGTCGACACGGCGCGCACGGTGCTCGCGGGCCTGGGGCTCGACGCCGACGTGGTGCAACTGCTGGTCGACACGCGCGCCGCGCCCAAGACCAAAGAGCTCGCGCTCGATGCGCGCGTGAAGCTGATCGACTTCACGGGCGGCCCCGAGTTCGGCGACTGGCTCGAGAGCCACGCGCGCCAGGCCCACGTCTTCACCGAGAAGGCCGGCGTCAACGCGGTGCTGATCGAGAGCACCGGCGACTATCCCGGCCTGGTGCGCAACCTCGCGCTCACGCTGAGCCTCTACAGCGCCCAGATGTGCACCACGCCGCAGAGCATCTACCTGCCGCGCGCGGGCATCCGGCTGCAGGACGGCACGGCGAAGACGTTCGAGGATTTCAAGGCCGACCTCGCCGCGGCGGTGGCGAAGCTGGTCGCCGATCCGGTGCGCGCCATCGAATTGCTGGGCGCGATCCAGAGCGATGCCACCGAGGCACGCGCCGTCGAGGCGGCATCGCTCGGCGAGCCGGTGTTCGCCTCGCGCCGGCTCGCGCATCCCGAGCTGCCCGATGCGGTGCTGCGCACGCCGGCCCTCTACGCCGTGCCGCCCGAAGCGCTCGACACCATCGCGCGCGAGCACTTCGGCCCGATCAGCCTGCTGATCGTGACCGAGGACGCGGACGCGGCGCTGCGGCATGCGCACGAGGTCACGCGCTCGCGCGGCGCGATCACCTGGTCGGTGTACTCGCGCGACGAGGCCTTCGTGCGTCGCGCGAAGAACGCGGCCGCCGATGCCGGCGTGCACCTCACGCTCGACATGACCGGCCCGGTGCTGGTGAACCAGTCCGCCGCCTTCAGCGACCTGCACGTGAGCGGCCACAACGCGGCGGGCAACGCGGCGCTGTGCGACACCGCTTTCGTGCTGCCGCGCTTTCGCGTGCTGCAGACGCGCCGCTACCTCGCCGCCTGAAGCGCGACCGCCCGCCAAAGAACAAAGGAGACGCCCCATGACCGAATCCCGCAATGCGCAGGCCGCGGCCGACGCCGCCGACGATTTCCTCTCGCTCGACGAGCTGCAGGCGCGCCAGGACGCCAAGCTCGCCGCGCTCGGCCGCAGGCTCGCGGAGTCGCCGCAGTGGCGGGCGCATTTCGCGGCGGCTGGCGCCTCCCCGTTCGACCTGAAGGACCGTGCCGCGCTGCAGGCGCTGCCGCTGCTCGAGAAGAGCCACCTGCGCGCGCTCTATCCGTACCCGCTGCTCACGGTGCCGCTCGAGCAGGTGGTGCGCTTCTGCGCGACCTCGGGCACCACCGGCCTGCCGGTGCTGTTCGGTTTCACGCAGAAGGACTGGGAAGACACGCTGGTGCGCCAGCTCGCGCGCATCTACCGCACGGTGGGCGTGCGCGCGGGCGACCGCGTCTACCAGGGTTACGGCTATGGCCTGTGGATCGGCGGCAGCTCGATGGACGAGGCGCTCAAGGCCTATGGCGCGGTCAACTTCCCGGTGGGACCGGGCCGCGGCGAGCTGATGGTGCAGTGGCTGCGCGACCACCGCCACACGGTCACGACCATGTCGCCGCTGTGGCTGATGACGCTGATCCAGCAGGCGCGCAAGGCCGGCATCGATCCGCGCCGCGACTGGGCGCTGCGCGTGGGGCTGTTCGGCGGCCAGTCGGTGTCGACCACCTTCCGCAGCGAGATGGAGGCGCTGATGCCCGAGGGCTTCCTGGCGCACAACATCTACGGCACCACCGAGGCCGGCGGGCCAGTGCTCGGCGTCTCCTGCCCGCATTCGCACGGCGATGACGAGATGCACCTGGTCAACGACGACAGCGTGCTCAGCGAGATCCTCGACCCACAGACCCTGCGCCCGGTGGCGCCGGGCGAGGTCGGCGAGATCGTCTTCACCACGCTCGACAAGGAAGCCTCGCCGGTGCTGCGCTGGCGCACGCGCGACCTGGTGCGCCGCTCGGCCCAGCCCTACCGCTGCGCCTGCGGCCGCCATGCCTATGCGCGCATCGGCCGCATCATCGGCCGCTCGGACGACATGCTCAAGGTGCGCGGCGTGCTGGTCTATCCCTCGCAGATCGAGGACGTGATCGCCGGCGTCGAGGGCCTGGCCAAGGATGCCTGGCAGATCTATATCGACAGCGAGCGCAGCGTGCTCGACCACATGGAGGTGGCCGTGGAGCGCGTGCCTGGCACGGCCTGTACGGGCGACGACCTGGCGCGCGAGGTGCGCGCGCGGCTCAAGGCCCGGCTGGGCCTCACGTGCGAGGTGCGCTGCCACGACGAGGGCGCGCTGCCGCGCTACGAGGCCAAGGCCACGCGCGTGCTGCGGCGCACCGCCTCGGAGGCCAGCCCGGCATGACGCACACCACGCAAACCATGCCGGGCGCGCTGGCCGGACTGCGCGTCATCGACCTGTCGCGCGTGCTCGGCGGTCCCTTCTGCACCCAGATGCTGGCCGACCATGGCGCGCAGGTGATCAAGGTCGAGCCGCCGCAGGGCGACGAGACGCGCGACTGGGGCCCGCCCTTCCTCGACGGTGCGGCGTCGTACTTCCTCGGCGTCAACCGCAACAAGCAGGGCGTCGCGCTCGACCTCTCGCTGCCCGAGGGCCGCGCGTTGCTGCTGCGCCTGCTGGCGGACGCCGACGTGCTGGTCGAGAACTTCAAGCCCGGCACGCTCGAGCGCTGGGGCATCGGCTACGAGGACTTCCTGCGCGAACGCTTCCCGCGCCTGGTGCACTGCCGCGTCAGCGGCTTCGGCGCCGACGGCCCGCTGGGCGGCCTGCCGGGCTACGACGCGGTCGCGCAGGCCATGACCGGGCTGATGTCGGTCAACGGCGAACGCGGCGGCGCGCCGCTGCGCATGGGCATCCCGGTGATCGACATCGCGACCGGGCTGCACGCGGTCATCGGCATCCTGATGGCGCTGCGCGAGCGCGAGCTGTCGGGCCGGGGCCAGTCGGTCGAGGCCACGCTGTTCGACACCGGCGTCTCGCTGATGCATCCGCACCTGCCCAACCACTTCCTGTCGGGCCGCGTCGCGGGGCGCAGCGGCAACGCGCATCCCGACATCTGTCCCTACGATGCCTTCGCCACGCGCAGCTGCAACGTGTTCATCGCCGTGGGCAACGACGGCCAGTTCCGCCGCCTGGTCGCGCTGCTGGGCCGCGCCGAACTGGCCGACGATCCGCGCTTCGCGCACAACAGCGAGCGGCTCGCGAACGCGGCGGCGCTCAAGGCCGAGCTCGAAGCGCTGCTGGCCACGCGCGACGGCGAGGCCATCGCACGGGAACTGATGCGCGCGGGCGTGCCCTGCGGCCCGGTGCTCGACGTCGGCGGGGTCCGCACCCATCCGCATGCGCTGCACCGCGAACGCTTCGTCGAGGCCGGCGGCCAGATGGGCGTGGCCTCGGCCGTGTCGCTGTCGCGCACGCCGGCCAGCTATCGCACCGCGGCGCCGGCCTTCGGCGCGCACAGCCTCGAGGTGCTGCGCGCTGCCGGCCTCGGCGAAGCCGAGCTCGCCGAAGCCACCCGCGCGGGCGCGATTCCGCATGCGCGTTCTTCCTTTGCCAATTGATATGCCGTCTGGAAGGCTAATCAATGATCCACCACCCCTCCCATCCGAACACATGACAAGGAGAGATTCCCGATGAACCCGTCCCCCACCCACCTGGACAACGCCCAGGACACCGCCGCGCTCGCGCGCGCGCTGACCTCGCCGCCCGAGCAGGTGCTCGCCATGCCCGACCCACAGACCCTGCTCGCCGAGATCGAGGCCGCGCCCGGCATCGACGGGCCCGAACATCTTTCCGCTCGAGTGGCACGTGGAGACGCCCAAGCTCTACGACATCTACGACGCCGCGCGCGATCCGGGCTGGTCGCCGCACACGCTGGCCTGGGACACGCTGCGCGTGGAGGACTACAGCCTCGACCAGCGCTACGCCATGGCCTACTGGTTCTCGCTGCTCGCGGTGTTCGACGGCTCGGGGCCGTCGGTGTTCGCGCGCGCCATGATCCACACCTACGAGAGCAAGGAAGAGGACCCGGTGCGCAAGTGCTTCTTCTCGGTCGTGCGCGACGAGATGAACCACGAGGAAGTCTGCGGCCGCGCCATCAAGCGCCTCACGCCCGGCGGCCCGCTCGGCTACGTGCCCGAGACGCCGCTCGGGCATCTCGCGCGCAACAACATCGAGTGGCTCTACTACAACGGCTCGCGCTACTGGACCGGCTTCAAGAACGGCGTCGACAAGTACCCGCTCGCGATCCTGTTCACCTCCTTCCTGTTCGGCGAGGTGGCCTCGAGCACGCTGTTCCACGGCATGTACCAGCGCACCACCATCCCGGTGTTCAAGGAAGCCTTCAAGCGCATCGGCCAGGACGAGGGCCGCCACCTGGGCATCTGCCTGGCGGTGCTGCAGAAGCTGCTGCCGGTGCTCACCGAGGACGACAAGCAGATGATCAGCATCCAGCTGCGCGCGGGCTTCGTGTTCCTCTCGGGGATCCTGCACGAGCCGCCCGAGCAGTTCTGGAAGCTGCCGCCCACCTTCATTCCCGCGCAGCGCCAGATCGACGAGGTCGCGCGCAGCGCCGGCCTGGGCATCCTCACGCTCGACGAACGCAAGGCCAACTGGAAGACGGCCGTGCTGCGCATGAAGGCCAACCTCGATCCCTACGGCATCGAATTCCCCGCGCTGCCCGAAGTCGGCATCGAGGGCAAGGAGGTGGTGTTCGATCCCGAGAAGGTGATCCCGATCTTCTAGGCGCATGACATCGATGAACATGAGCCGAACGATCCTCGTCAACGAGGCGATCCGCTTCGGCGTCCCCGAGGGAGACATCATCCTGGACGCCGCGCTGTCGCAAGGCGTGGTGCTGCCGCACCAGTGCCGCGGCGCCTCCTGCGGCATGTGCAAGGCACGCGTCACGCAGGGCACGGTCGACAACGGCTGGTCGCTGGGCCTCGCGATCTCCGACCAGGAGATCGCCGAGGGCTTCTGCCTGATGTGCCAGGCGCGGCCGCTCAGTGCCGAGGTGCATCTGCGCACCGTGCAGCCGATCCCGGGCGGCGAGGGCTCGGCCGTGCAGAGCTTCGAGGCGCGCGTGCTGTGCAACACCCCGCTCACGCCGCGCGTGCGGCGGCTGGTGCTGCAGGCGAGCGAGCCGCTGCGCTTCGAGGCGCAGGCCGGCGCCTACGTCGAGCTCGCGCTGCCGGGCCTGTCGCCGCACCGGCGCTACAGCCTCGCGACCGTGCCTTCGAGCACGGGCCTGATCGAGCTGCTGGTGGCGCGCCATCCGGGCGGCGCGGCCAGCGGCCACATCCACGACCTGCTGCAGCCCGGCGACAGCGTCGGCGTGACCGGGCCCTACGGCACCTGCCGGCTGCCCGAAGGCGAGGGCCCCGTTCTCGGCCTCGCGGGCGGCACCGGCCTGGCGCCCGTGCTCTCGATCATGGAGGACGCGCTCGCGCATGGCGACACCAGCCCGATGACGCTGCTGTTCTCGGTGCGCGACGACGCCGAGCTGATGCTGATGGACCGCCTCGCGGGGCTGGCCCGCGCGCATCCGAACTTCCGCTATGCACTGCTGGTGACCGAGGCGCGCAGCCGCTTCTGCATGAAGCAGCAGTACGCGCCCTCGTGGCTGCGCGAGAACCATGGCTCGCTGGCCGGCGCCCGCGCGGTGATCGGCGGTTCGCCGGGCTTCGTCGCGGCCTGTTCCGACACCTGCATCGCGCTGGGCATGGAGAGCACGGCGATCTCGGCCGACAGCTTCACGCCGGTGGCGCAGACCTAGCGAACCTTCGATTTTTTTCGGTACGACAGACACATAAAAGGAGACAACGATGATCGAGATTGCAAAGGCCCGCTTCCGGGCCGCCGCCTTCGGCGCGGCACTGTGCTTCGCGGCGCTTTCGGGCGCGCGGGCCGACATCAACGTGGGCGTGGTGGTCTCGGCCACCGGGCCCGCGGCCTCGGTGGGCGTGACCCAGCAGCGCACGGTGTCGGTGCTGCCCGCCACCGCGGGCGGCGAGAAGATCAACTACATCCTGCTCGACGACGCGTCCGACACCTCGACCACGGTCAAGAACGTGCGCAAGCTGATCTCCGAGTCGGCGATCGACCTGCTGATCGGGCCGAGCCTCACGCCCAACTCGCTGGCCGTGCTCGACGTGCTGGTGGAGAGCGGCACGCCGATGATCAGCCTCGCGGGCTCGGGCGCCATCGTCGAGCCGGTGGACGACCGCAAGCGCTGGGCCTTCAAGACGCCGCAGAGCGACACCCACATGGCGACCGCGATCATCAAGCACATGGCCGACAACGGCGTGAAGCGCGTGGCCTTCATCGGCTTCAACGACGCCTACGGCGAAGGCTGGTGGCGCGAGTTCGGCAAGCTCGCCGAGCTGCGCAAGATCGAGGTGGTGGCCAACGAGCGCTACACGCGCACCGACGCCTCGGTCACCGGCCAGGTGCTCAAGCTGCTGGCCTCGCAGCCCGATGCGGTGTTCATCGCGGCCTCGGGCACGCCCGCGGTGCTGCCGCAGGCCACGCTGTTCGACCGCGGCTACCGCGGCAAGGTCTACCAGACCCATGGCGTGGCGAACAACGACTTCCTGCGCGTGGGCGGCGCCAAGCTCGAGGGCACCTTCGTGCCGGCCGGCCCGGTGCTGGTGGCCGAGCAGTTGCCCGACAGCCACCCGGCGAAGAAGCCCTCGCTCGAATTCATCCGCAAGTACGAGGCGCTGCCCAACGCGGGCCAGCGCTCCACCTTCGCCGCCTACCTCTGGGATGCGGCGCTGATCCTGCAGGACGCGGCACCGCGCGCGCTCAAGGGCGCGAAGCCCGGCACGCCCGAATTCCGCAAGGCGCTGCGCGACGCGATCGAGTCCACGCAGGACCTGCATGCCACCAACGGCGTCTACAGCCTCGGGCCCAAGGACCACATCGGCCTGGACCAGCGCAGCCGGGTGATGGTGCGCATCGAGAAGGGCGGCTGGAAGTACATCCCCTGACGCGCGACGGACCCTACAGATCATGGACATGCAGATCTTCGGCCTGCTGGTGCAGGACGGCCTCGCGAGCGGCGCGGTCTACGTGCTGCTGGCGCTGGCGCTCGTGATGGTCTTCACCGTCACGCGCATCGTGTTCGTCCCGCAAGGCGAATTCGTCAGCGCCAGCGTGCTGACCATCGCGGCCTTCCAGCAGGGCCAGGCGCCCGGGCTGGCGGTGCCGGTGGCGGCGGTGGCCCTGCTGGCCTGCGGCATGGAAGCCGCCGAGCGCCTGCGGCAGCGCAACCTCGCGGGGCTGGGCGGCCGGCTCGCGCTGCTCGGCGCGCTGCCGCTGGCGGCCTGCGCCTTCGCCTGGTTCGGCGTCGATGCGCGCTCGCCGGCCTGGGTGCAGACGGCCGCGGCGGTGGCACTGGTCACGGCGATGGGGCCGCTGATCTACCGCACCGTGTTCCGGCCGATGGGCAATGCCTCGCCGCTGGTGCTGCTGGTGGCGGCGATCGCATTGCACTTCGTGCTGGTGGCGCTGGGCCTGTACGTGTTCGGGCCCGAGGGCTCGCGGCTGCCGGGCTTCGAACTGCCGGCCGGCCTGCTCGCGGGACTGCCGGTGGCGCCGCAGACATTTGCGGTGGTGGCGGCGAGCGCCGTGCTCGTGGCCGTGTTCTTCGCCTTCTTCGGCCACACGCTGAGCGGCAAGGCGCTGCGCGCCACCGCCGTGTGCCGCGACGGCGCGCGGCTGGTCGGCATCTCGCCCGACCACTCGGGCGAACTGGCGCTGACCATCGCCGCCTTCATCGGCGCGGTCTCGGGCGTGCTGATCGGCCCGTTCACCACCATCTACTACGACTCGGGCTTCCTGCTTGCGCTCAAGGGCTTCGTCGGCGCGATCGTCGGCGGGCTCTCGGGCTACGTCCTCGCCGCCGCGGGCTCGCTCGTGGTGGGCCTGCTCGAGGCCTTCTCGTCCTACGGCGCGAGCGCCGCCAAGGAGATCATCGTGTTCGCATTGATCGTGCCGCTGCTCTTGTGGCGTTCGCTGGCCGACCCGCATTCGCAGGAGGCCTCATGACCTTTCGTTCCTGGGTGCTCGCGGCCGTCGCCGTGGCGGCCGCCGCCGGCGTGGCGATGTTCGCATCGAGCTACTACGTCACGCTCGCGAGCTTCGTGCTGCTCTACGCCACGGTGGCGCTCGGGCTCACCTTGATGACCGGCTTCGCGGGCCTGATCTCCTTCGGCCAGGCGGCCTTCGTCGGCATCGGCGCCTACGCGGCCGGCTACCTCGCGGTGGCGCACGGCGTGCCGGGCTGGGCCACGCTGCTGGCCGGCGTCGTGCTCGCCACGCTGTCGGCCGCGGGCATCGGCGCGCTCACGCTCTCGATGGGTGGCCACTACCTGTCGTTGGCCACGCTGGCCTGGGGCGTGGTCGTGTACTACGGGCTCGGCATCATCGAGCCGCTGGGTGGCTTCAACGGCCTCGCGGGCATTCCTGCGCTGAACCTGTTCGGCTTCGACTTCGCGTCCGAGCGCTCGATGTTCTGCCTGATCGCGCTGGGCTTCGCGCTGGCCTTCTGGCTGGTGCGCAACCTGCTCGATTCGCGGCTCGGCCGCGCGGTGCGCGCGCTGCGCGCTGGCGCCGACCTGCCCGAGGCCTTCGGCGCGCATGCGTTCCGGCTCAAGGTCGCGGTGTTCTGCACCGCCGCGGGCCTGGCCGGCATGGCGGGCTGGCTCTACGTCTACATGCAGCGCTTCCTCAATCCCACGCCCTTCGGGCTGCAGATGAGCATCGAGTACCTGTTCATGGCGGTGATGGGCGGCGTGGGCGCGCTGTGGGGCGCGCTCGCGGGCGCGGGCGTGGTGGTGGTGCTCAAGCAGGTGCTGCAGGACGTGCTGCCGGCGCTGCTCGGCCGCTCGGGCAACTTCGAGATGGCGGTGTTCGGCGTGCTGATGCTGCTGATCCTCGCGCGCGCCAACGCGGGGCTGTGGCCGCTGCTCGCGCGCTGGACGCGCTTCACGGCCGCCGTGCCGCGGCGGCCCGTGCCGCGCGGCGCGCCGGTCGAGCTGCGCGCGCCCGCGCAGCACGCAGCCGCCGCGCCTGGCGAGGTGCTGCTGCGCGTCGACGGGGCCGAGAAGCGCTTCGGCGGTCTGGTCGCGGTCAACCGCGTCTCCTTCGAGGTGCGCGGCGGCGAGATCGTCGCGCTGCTCGGGCCCAACGGCGCGGGCAAGAGCACGCTGTTCAACCTGATCACCGGCCTCCTGCCCGCCAGCGCAGGCGCGATCACCCTGCGCGGCCAGCGCATCGACGCGCTCGGCGCGCGCCATGTGGCCGCGCGCGGCGTGGCGCGCACCTTCCAGCACGTGAAGCTGGTGGCCGACATGAGCGTGCGCGACAACGCGGCGCTCGGCTGCCACCTGCTCGGCGGCGACGGCTGGCTGCGCGCCATGCTGCGGCTCGATCGCCGCGAGGAAGCCGCGATCGAGGCCATGGCACTGGCGCAGTTGCGGCGCTGCGGCCTCGAGGACCTCGCGGATGCGCCGGCCGCCAGCCTGCCGCTGGGCAAGCAGCGCATCCTGGAGATCGCGCCGCGCCCTGTGCGCCCGCCCGCAGCTGCTGCTGCTCGACGAGCCCGCGGCCGGCCTGCGGCATCAGGAGAAGAAGACCCTGGCCGCGCTGCTCAAGCAGCTGCGCGGCGAGGGCGTGACCGTGCTCATCGTGGACCACGACATGGAATTCATCATGGACATCGCCGACCGCCTGGTCGTGATGCAGTTCGGCCAGAAGATCGCCGAGGGCGAGGCGCAGGCGGTGCGCGACGACCCGCGCGTGCAGCAGGCCTACCTGGGGAGCGCGGCATGACGCTGGAAGCCCGCGCCCTGTGCGCGTTCCATGGCCGCATCCCGGCGCTGCACGAGGTCGACGTGTCGGTGCCGCCCTCGGGCATCGTCACCGTGGTCGGCCCCAACGGCGCCGGCAAGTCAACGCTGCTGGCCGCGCTCATGGGCCGGCTGCCGATGAGCGGCGAGGTGCGGCTCGACGGCACCGACCTGCGCTTCGTCTCGCCCGAGCGCCGCGTGGCCATGGGCCTTTCGCTGGTGCCCGAGCAGCGCGACCTGTTCGGCACCATGAGCGTGGCCGACAACCTCGAGCTCGGCGCCTTCTGCTGGCGCCGCGCGGGCCGGCGCGCGATCGCCGCCGAGATGGAGCGCGTGTATGCGCTGTTCCCGCGCCTGGGCGAGCGGCACGCGCAGCTGGCGCACACGCTCTCGGGCGGCGAGCGGCAGATGCTCGCGCTGGGCCGCGCGCTGATGGCGCGCCCGCGCATCCTGCTGCTCGACGAGCCGAGCCTGGGGCTCGCGCCGCTGGTGGTGCGCGACATCTTCGCCACCGTGCGGCGGCTGCAGGCGCAGGGCGTGGCGATCCTGCTGGTCGAGCAGAACGCGCGTGCCGCCTTCGAGGTGGCCGACCATGCCTACGTGCTCGAGATGGGCCGCGTGAGCCTGCAGGGGCCGGCGGCCGAGGTCGCGCGCGATGCGCGCGTCGCCGACAGCTACCTGGGGCGGGCCGCGGCGCCCTCGGCCCCGACCGAATCGATGCCGCCCGAGAGGCTGGCGGCCTGACGAAGGAGACCCCCGATGGACGAAGATCCCTCGCGTCGCGCGAGCGCCCCGTCGCCGCCGTGATCCACCAGCTGCGCGAACGCTTCGGCGAGCGCTGCGCGACCGGCCAGGCGGTGCGCGACCAGCACGGCAAGGACGTGTCCTTCCATCCGCTGCATGCGCCCGACGCGGTGGTGTTCGCCGAATCGACCGAGGAGGTGGCTGCGGTCGCGCGGCTGTGCCACGCGGCCTCGGTGCCGATGATCCCGTTCGGCACCGGCACCTCGTGCGAAGGCGGCGTCGCGGCGCTGCATGGCGGCATCTGCATCGACCTCTCGCGCATGAATGCCGTGCTCGAGATCCACGAGGCCGACTTCGACTGCCGCGTGCAGGCCGGCGTGACGCGCAAGCAGCTCAACGCGGCGCTGCACGGCAGCGGCCTGCATTTCCCGATCGATCCCGGCGCCGATGCCTCGATCGGCGGCATGGTGTCGACGCGCGCCTCGGGCACCAACGCCGTGCGCTACGGCACCATGCGCGAGAGCGTGATGTCGCTCGAGGTGGTGCTGCCCGACGGCGAGGTGGTGCGCACCGGCGGGCGCGCGCGCAAGTCGGCCGCGGGCTACGACCTCACGCACCTGTTCACCGGCGCCGAGGGCACGCTGGGCATCGTCACCGAGGTCGGCCTCAGGCTGCATCCGCTGCCCGAGCAGATCGCGGCCGCGCGCTGCGGCTTTCCCGACCTGCGCGCGGCCATCGAGGCGGTCACCGCGATCATGCAGACCGGCGTGCCGGTGGGCCGCATCGAGTTCCTCGATGCGCAGCAGGTCGAGGCCTGCAACCGCTACGCGAAGCTCGGGCTGCCGGTCATGCCCACCTTGTTCCTCGAGTTCCACGGCGCGCCCGAGAGCGTGGCGCAGCAGGTTCGCGTGGCCGAGGAGCTCGCGGCCGAGCACGGCGGCGTGGGCTTCGCCTGGGCCGACACGCCCGAGGCGCGCAGCCGGCTCTGGCAGGCGCGCCACGACGTGTGGTGGGCCGCGCTCGCGCTTCGCCCCGGCTGCCAGGGCATGCCCACCGATGCCTGTGTGCCGATCTCGCGCCTGAGCGAGGCGGTGCTGGCGGCGCGCGCCGACGTCGAGGAACTTGGGCTCACCGCGCCCATGTGCGGCCACGTCGGCGACGGCAACTTCCATCTGTGCGTGGTGGTCGATCCCGCCGATGCCGACGAGATGGCGCGCGCCGAGACGCTCAACGCGCGGCTGATGCGCCGCGCCATCGCGATGGGCGGCACCTGCACCGGCGAGCACGGCATCGGCTACGGCAAGCTCGACTTCCTCGAACTCGAGCGCGGCGCCTCGATGCGCGTGATGGCGGCGATCAAGCAGGCGCTCGATCCGCGCGGGGTCATGAATCCGGGGAAGGTGCTGCGGCAACGCAGCGTTTGAATCTTTTCCGCTAGAGCGGCACCCGCGTCAGATCGAGCCGGGTGTCGTTCTTCACCTCGCGCAGCGCAACCGAGGTCTTGATCTGCCGGATGCCCTCGAGTTTCAGCATGAAGCGGTGCAGGAAGCGGTCGAAGGCCAGCGCGTCGGGCACCACGATCTTGAGGATGTAGTCGCCGTCGCCGGTGGTGACCCAGCATTCGAGGATCTCGGGCGTGGCCTGCACCGCGCGCTCGAAGGCAGCCACCACCGTTTCCGAATGCCGCTCGAGGCTGATCTGCGTGAACATGCAGCCGTGCAGCCCGACCTTGTTGCGGTCGACCAGCGCGACGAAGCGGCGGATGATGCCGCTGTCCTCGAGTTCGCGCAGCCGGCGCCAGCAGGGCGCCGAGGACAGGCCCACTTCGTCGGCCAGTGCCTGCACCGTCATGCGGCCATCGGCCTGCAGCAGGTCGAGGATGCGGCGCGTGGGCGCGTCGGACAGCGGCGTCGAATCGGTCTTTCCCATGGCGGCGATCTCCGGAATGAAACATGCCGGGTTGTCACCAACGCCGCATGGATCGCAATTATATATGCTGTCCAGACGGATTAATATTTGATCTTCCCCCCGATGGACGGATCCACACCATGCAGACAGAAGAAGCAGCGCCCGCGCTGGAGACAGGCTACCGGCTCGAAGACAACCGCACCGCGCGCACCGGCCGCGTGTTCCTCACGGGCACCCAGGCGCTGGTGCGCCTGCTGTTTCGCCAGCAGCAGGAGGACAAGGCCCGCGGCTGGAACACCGCCGGCTACGTGAGCGGCTACCGCGGCTCGCCGCTCGCGGGCGTCGACACCGAGCTGTGGCGCGCGAAGTCGGACCTGGCCGAGCACGGCATCCGCTTCCTGCCGGCGATCAACGAGGACCTGGCCGCCACCGCGGTGATGGGCACGCAGCAGGTCGGCCTGGACCCCGAGCGCGAGGTCGATGGCGTGTTCGCCATGTGGTACGGCAAGGGGCCGGGCGTGGACCGCGCGGGCGATGCGATCCGCCACGGCAACGCGGCCGGCACCTCGCGCCGCGGCGGCGTGCTGATGGTGGTGGGCGACGACCATGCGGCCACCTCGTCGTCGATTCCCAATGCCAGCGACCTGTCGCTGATGGGCTGGGGCATCCCGATCGTGCATCCGGCCTCGGTCGACGAGTACGAGGCCTTCGGCCTCTGGGGCTGGGCCGCCTCGCGCCATGCCAGCACCTGGGTCGCGTTCAAGGCGATCTCGGAGACGGTCGAGAGCGCACGTTCGGTCGAGGCCTCCTCGGGCGCGGCACTCGCATGGCCCGACGCGTCCGGGTTGCCCGACACCTCCGCGCTCGAATACCGCACCAGCGACTTCCTCACGCCGGCCGTCGAGCTGCGGCTGGCCGCCAAGCTCGAGGCCTTCAGCGCCTTCGCGCGCGGCAATCCGCTCGATCGCCTGGTGGTGCCGGCGCCCCGGCGCCACGGCCGGCATCGTGGCGGTGGGCAAGTCCTTCCATGACCTGATGGAGGTGCTGCAGCGCTGCGGCCTCGGCGCCGACGACCTGCCGGCGCTCGGCCTGCGGCTCTACAAGCCGGGCCTGGTGTTCCCGCTCGATGCCGAGGGCGCCGACCGTTTCTGCGAAGGGCTGTCGCATGTGCTGGTGATCGAGGAGAAGGCCTCGGTGGTCGAGCAGCAGCTCGAGGATCGGGTGTTCAACCGCGCGCGACGGCCCACGGTCTGCGGCAAGCAGGACCTCGAGGGCCATCCGCTGCTGGCCTGGACCGGCCAGCTCTCGCCGCGAGCATCGCCGCCGCGCTGCTGACGTGGCTGCGCGCCGTCGACCACCCATTGGCCGCGCGCATCGACAGCGCGCGCTTCGTCCGCGCGCGCGGCGCTGTCGAACGAGGCCGACGGCATGCGGCGGCTGCCGTACTTCTGCTCGGGCTGCCCGCACAACAGCTCGACCAAGGTGCCCGAGGGCAGCCAGGCGCAGGCCGGCGTTGGCTGCCACTATATGGCGAGCTGGATGGACCGCGGCACCGGCGGCCTCACGCAGATGGGCGGCGAGGGCACCGACTGGCTCGGGCGCGGCGCCTTCACGCGCGTGCCGCACGTGTTCCAGAACATGGGCGAGGGCACCTACTTCCACTCGGGCTACCTCGCGATCCGGCAAGCGGTGGCGGGCGGCGCCAACATCACCTACAAGATCCTGTTCAACGACGCGGTGGCGATGACCGGCGGCCAGCCCGTCGACGGCCAGACCAGCGTGCCGCAGATCTGCACCCAGGTCGCGAGCGAAGGTGCCCGCAAGGTGGTGGTGGTGACCGACGAGCCGCAGCGCTACCAGGGCGTGGCGCTGGCCGCGGGCGTGCAGGTGCGGCACCGGCGCGAGCTCGACATGGTGCAGCGCGAGCTGCGCGAGATCGCGGGCGTCACGGTGCTGGTCTACGACCAGACCTGCGCGGCCGAGAAGCGCCGCCGCCGCAAGCGCAAGAGCTATCCCGATCCGGCGCGGCGCGTGCTCATCAACCCCGAGGTCTGCGAAGGCTGCGGCGACTGCGGCACGCAGTCGAACTGCCTGTCGGTCGCGCCGCTCGAGACCTCGTTCGGCCGCAAGCGCCAGATCGACCAGTCGAGCTGCAACAAGGACTTCTCGTGCGCCGAGGGCTTCTGCCCCAGCTTCGTGAGCGTGCTCGGCGGCAGCCTGCGCAAGGGCACGGCTGCCGCGCCTGCGCAGGACCCCGAGGCGCTCGCGGCCGCGCTGCCGCTGCCCGCGCTGCCTTCGCTCGCGCAGCCCTTCGACCTGATGATCGCGGGCGTCGGCGGCACCGGCGTCATCACGCTCGGCGCGCTGATCGCGATGGCCGCGCACCTCGAGGGCAAGGGCATCTCGGTGCTCGACTTCACCGCGCTCGCGCAGAAGGGCGGCTCGGTCGTGAGCCACGTGCGCCTGGCCGACACGCCCGATCGCCTGCACTCGGTGCGCCTGCTGCCGGGCACCGCGCGCACCCTGATCGCCGCCGACCTAGTGGTGGGCGTGCTGCCCGACGTGCTGGGCGTGATCGGCGAGGGCCGCACGCGCGTGGTGGTCAACACCCACCTGCAGACCCTGGCCGAGTTCACGCGCCAGCCCGATCTGCCCTACCGCGAGGACGCGCTGCTCGCCAAGATCGAGGCCGCCGCGGGTGCCGCGCAGGTCGAGCGCATCGATGCGAACGCCACCGCCAAGGCGCTGCTCGGCGACGCCATCGGCGCCAACATGCTGATGCTCGGCCATGCCTGGCAGCAGGGCGGCGTGCCGGTCAGCCTGGCGGCACTGATGCGCGCGATCGAGCTCAACGGCGTGGCCGTGGCCGCCAACAAGCGCGCCTTCGCGGCCGGCCGGCTCACGGCCGCCGATCCGCAATGGCGCCAGACGCTGATGGGCGACCGCGGCAGCGTCGTCACGCTGAACCTGCCGCAGTCCTTCGAGAAGCTGCTCGACGAGCGCGTGCGCTTCCTCACCGACTACCAGGACGCGCGCTATGCGCGCCGCTACCTCGACACCGTGCGCCGCGTGGAGGCCGCCGAGCGCGCCGTCGCGCCCGGCGCGCGGCGGCCGCGGCTGGCGGAAGCGGTGGCGCGTTCGCTGTTCAAGCTGATGGCCTACAAGGACGAGTACGAGGTCGCTCGGCTGCATGCGCGGCCCGAGTTCCTGCAGAACCTGCGCAGCCAGTTCGAGGGCGACTTCAAGCTGCAATTCCACCTGGCGCCGCCGATCTTCGAGAAGCGCGGCGCGGATGGAAAGGTGCTAAAGCGCAGCTTCGGCGCCTGGATGCTGCCGGTGTTCCGCACGCTCGCGGCGCTGCGCGGCCTGCGCGGCACGCCGCTCGATCCCTTCGGCTGGCTGGCCGAGCGGCGCGAGGAGCGCGCGCTGGTGGTCGAGTACGAAGGGCTCGTCAGGCGCCTGCTCGACGGGCTGACGAACGAGCGCATCGGCAGCGCGGTGGCGGTCGCGGCGCTGCCCGAGAAGATCCGTGGCTACGGGCACGTGAAGGCGCGCGGCATCGCCGAGTACCGTCGCAACCTGCCCGTGCTGCTGGCGGCGCACGATGCACCGCCGCCCGCGATGCAGCCGCCCGCGCTGAAGACCGCCTGATCGAGCAGCACCCGCCATGCCCATCGCCCTTGATTGCCGCTACCGCCCCGGCGGCGCGCGGGACCGCCTGCCGATCCGCGCGGTCCACCTCGACTACATGATCGCGAACCAGGCGCGCGTGCTGCACGGCGGCCCGTCGCTGGCCGACGGCGAGCTGGTCGGCATGTACCTGCTGCTGGCCACCGACGACCCCGCGCAGGCCGACGACTTCCTGGCCGGCGAGCCCTATGCGCGCGCCGGGCTGTTCGCCGAGGTGCGGCGCACGCTCTTCACGGGCTACCTGCCCGAGCCGCGCGCAGGCTTCCTGCACGAACTGCGGCGCGAGGCGGCGCGCGGGGTCTTGGCATCGGACTGAGGCCGCGCGGCGTGCCTGCGCTAAAGTCCCCGGCCATGCCGTCCAAAGTGAGTGCCTCCCCCATGCCCCGCGATGCCGCCAGCGTTCAACCCGACGGCATCCTGCGCCTGAACGACTGGCTGCCCTACCAGTGCTCGGTCATCACGAACCGCGTGAGCGGCATGCTGGCGCGCATGTACTCGGAGGAACTCGGCATCGGCGTGGTCGAGTGGCGCGTGCTCGCCAACCTGGTCGCGTTCTCGCCGATGTCGGCGACCGAGCTGTCGGAGAGCACGGCCATGGACAAGGTCAGCATCACGCGCGCGCTGAACCTGCTCGTGACCAAGAAGCTGGTCTCGCGCCGCGTCGATGCGAAGGACCGCCGCAAGGTCGTGCTGCGCCTGACCAAGACCGGCGCCGACGCGTACGAACGCGTGATGCCGCTGGCGCGTGCCATCGAGCAGGAGCTGACCAGCGCGCTCACGCCCCAGGAGCTCAAGACCGTGCAGGCGGCGATGCAGGTGCTGGTGGCGCGCGCCAACGCCACGCTGGACGACACGCGCGACTGGCGCGAGCTCGCGCCGGTCGACGCACTGCCGGCGGCCGCGGCCGCCTGAATCCCCGCGCGGCCGGCGCCGCGCCTTCCCCCTTTGCGATCGATCCGCGCCGCGCGGAGGCATGTGCGCGCCCGCTTGCTGGCGAGCCCACGGACAGAAGCAAGAAATCAATTTCCAAAAGAAACAGTTTCATAATGAAATGAATAGGCCTAGAATTCGGCGCACCCCATAAAAAAGGAGACAAGCCATGATTCGACGCCGCGACATCCTTGCCGGTTCGGCCTGCGCCGCAGCGGGTGCGCTGATCCCGGTCTTCCCCCTGGCGGCCGCCGCCGAAACCCCGCCCACGCTGTCGAAGACGGCGCGCATCGTGATGGGCTTTCCCGCGGGCGGCTCGGGCGATTCGATCGCGCGGCTGCTGGCCGAACGCATCAAGGGCAGCTACGCGCCGGTGGTGCTGGTCGAGAACCGCGTGGGCGCGGGCGGGCGCCTCGCAATGGACCACGTGAAGGCGGCGGAGGCCGACGGCAGCGCGCTGGTGCTGGCGCCCGCCTCGGTGATGGTGATCTATCCGCACGTCTACAAGCGGCTGTCGTACGACCCGCTCAAGGACTTCGCACCGGTGTCGACCGTGTGCACTTTCCAGTTCGGCCTCAGCGTGGGGCCGGCGGTGCCGCCCGAGGTGCGCACCGTGCAGCAGTTCGCGCAGTGGTGCAACGCCAATCCCTCGAAGGCCAGCTTCGGCTCGCCGGGCGAAGGCACGATGGCCCACTTCGCGGGCGTGGTGATCGGCAAGGCCGCGGGCATGAACCTCACGCACGTGCCCTACAAGGGCGGCGCGCCCGCGATCCAGGACGTGGTGGGCGGCCAGATCGCGGCCTCGGTCAACGTGCTGAGCGAGCCGCTGCCGTTCGCGAAGGAAGGGCGCATCCGCGTGCTGGCGACCACCGGCTCCGCGCGCTCGCCCTATCTGCCCGAGGCGCCCACCATGCGCGAGGCCGGCTTTCGCGACTTCGACATTCAGGAGTACTTCGCCGTCTGGGGCGCCCGCCAAGACCCCGTCGGCCGTCGCGAACGCACTGGCCGCGCAGATCCGCGACGCCGTGGCCACGAAGGAGCTGCAGGAGGCCTATGCCGCGCGCGCCTTCCTGCCGAGCGCGGTCACGCCGCGCGAACTCGACGCCATGGTGCGCGCCGATCTCGCCAAATGGGCGCCGATCGTGCAGTCCACCGGTTTTTCCATCGACAGCTGAAGCCAGGAGAATTCAATGACCCAGAAGGAACGTGCAGAGGTGCTCGGCACCGCGTTCATGGAGTTCGCAAGTCCCGACCCGCAGGCGCTGGCCGTCGTGCTCGAGCGCATGGGCTTTCGCACCGTCGCGCGGCACCGCGCGGGGCATGCGCTGCTGATGCGGCAGGCGGGTGTCGAGTTCATCGTCGGCACGCGCCAGGATGGGCATGCGATGCGATTCGCTGCCCACCACGGACCGTCGTGCGCCGGCATGGCCTTTCGCGTGGCCGACAGCGCGCGTGCGATGACGCTGGCCCGCGAGCGCGGCGCGCAGCCGCTCGACGCGGCGGCGACGTCGCTGCTGCCGGACTGCGCACTGCAGGGCATCGGCGGCAGCGCGCTCTACCTGGTCGACGACGCGGCGCTCGCGGCGCTGCACGCGCAGTTCGAGTTCGATCCGGCCGCCGTGCCCGACACCGGCGCGGACTTCGCCCCCTTCGTGCGCGTCGACCACGTCACGCACTGCGTGCACCCGGGCAACATGCCCCAGTGGGTGGACTTCTACAAGAACATCTTCGGCTTCGAGGAGGTGTTCAAGTTTGTCGCCGGCGACGCCAGCAACGGCTTCGACACGATCGCGGTGCGCGATCCCGCGAGCACCGCCTGCGTGACCGTGGTGTCGCCCATGGGCCGCAGCTCGCAGATCCAGGAGTTCATCGACGAGTACAACGGCGAGGGCATCCAGCACATCGCGCTGTTCAGCGACGACCTCTACACCAGCGTCGAGCGGCTGCGCGGTGCCGGCGTGGAGTTCCTGCCCACGCCCGCGGCCTACTACGACGCGCTCGACACCCGGCTGCCGGGCCATGGCGAGGACGTGGCGCGCATGAAGTCGCTGGGCATGCTGCTCGACGGCGCCGCCACCGGCGAGAACCCCGACGCGCGGGCGCGCTTCCTGCTGCAGATCTTCACGCGCAAGATGATCGGGCCGATCTTCTTCGAGGCCATCCAGCGCAAGGGCGACACCTCGTTCGGCGAGGGCAATGCCAAGGCGCTGTTCGAGGCCATCAAGCGCGAGCAGGCCGGCGCGGACGCGCACTGAGACCATGGCCTGGCTCGTCCGTTGCCTCTATCGCCCCGGCGGCGCGCAGGACCGCCTGCCGCTGCGCGCCGACCACATCCGCCACATGCTGGCCTGGCTGCCCCGCACCGTGTTCGGCGCGGCGCTGCTCGACGCCGATGTGCGCGAGCCGACCGGCATGGTGGTCGCGCTGTCGGTCGCCTCGCGCGCCGAGGCACGGCGCTTCATCGACGCCGAGCCCTACAACCGCGCGGGCCTGTTCGCCACCGTCGAGCTCACGCCGCTGGTCCAGATGACCCCGCCCCACACGCCCGAATTCCTGCAGGCCGAACTGCGCAAGTGCCCGTGAACCGTCCATGAACAAACCCATCGTCCTTCCCATGCGCGCCGGCATCGCCTCGCGCCAGGCCCACGCGGACATCCCGCCCGGCACCTACGAGCGCGAGATCGGCCGCGAGGGCTTCGGCGGCCAGGCCACGCACATGTACCACCGCCATGCGCCCACGGCCTGGCTGCGCTGGGACGGTCCGCACCGCCCGCGCGCCTACGACCTCAACCAGCTGCCGGCCGCCGCGCAGGGCCTCGACTGCCCGCTCGACGCGCCGCTGGTCGCGGGCAATGCCCACATGCGGCTGCGCTGCTGGAAGCCCTCGGCGCCCATGCGCCACCTGGCGCGCAACGCCGACGGCGACGAGCTGCTGTTCGTCCACGAGGGCGGCGGCGATCTCTACTGCGACTATGGCCATCTGCGCCTGCGCGACGGCGACTACCTGCTGCTGCCGCGCGGCACCGCCTGGCGCTACGAGCCCGCGGCGCCGTCCTTCCTGCTGCTGCTCGAAGCCACGGGCGACAGCTTCCGCCTGCCCGAGCGCGGGCTGCTCGGCGAGCATGCGCTGTTCGATGCCGGCGTGCTCGACGTGCCGCAGCTCGACGAGGCCTTCGTCGCGCAGCAGCACGCCGCGCCGCGCGAGTGGGCCGTGCGCATCCAGGCGCGGCACCGCGTGTCCACGCTGACCTATCCGCACGACCCGCTCGACGCGCTGGGCTGGAAGGGCACGCTCGCGCCGGTGCGCCTCAACTGGCGCGACATCCGGCCCGTGCTCAGCGCGCGCTACCATCTGCCGCCCTCGGCCCACACCACCTTCCTGACGCAGCGCGTGGCCGTCTGCACCTTCTGCCCGCGGCCGGCCGAGACCGACCCGGGCGCGCTCAAGGTGCCGTTCTTCCATTCGAACGACGACTACGACGAGCTGCTGTTCCTGCACGCGGGCCGCTTCTTCAGCCGCGACGGCATGGGGCCGGGCGCGATGACCTTCCATCCCGCCGGCTTCCCGCACGGGCCGCATCCCGCGGCCTACCGCAACAGCCTGTCGGCGCCGCGCACCGAGCTGCACGAGGTCGCCATCAACATCGATGCGCGCGATCCGCTCGACATCGGCCCGGGCATGGCGGCCTTCGAGCGCGCGGAGCATGCCGACTCCTGGCGCGGCTACCTCGATGCGCCCGAAGACAAGACCGAACAGGTGACCGCATGAGACTCGCGACGCTGAACAACGGCCGGCGCGACGGCCAGCTCGTGGTGGTGTCGGCCGATGCGCGGCGCTGCCTCGCAGTGCCCGAGGCCGCGCCCACCTTGCAGGCCGCGCTCGACGACTGGGATCAAGCGGCGCCGCTGCTGCGCGCGGCCGCGGCCCGGCTCGACGCAGAGCCCGCCGCGGGCCAGCCGCTCGAACTCTCGGCGCTGCTGGCGCCGCTGCCGCGCGCCTACCAGTGGGTCGATGCCAGCGGCTACCTGTCGCACATGGAGCGCGTGCGCCGCGCGCGCGGCGCCGAGATGCCGCCGTCGGCGCGCACCGAGCCCGTCATCTACCAGGGGCTGTCGGACCGCAACCTCGCCTGGTGCGAGGACATCCCCCGCCGACCCGGCCTGGGGCACCGACCTCGAGGGCGAACTCGCCGTGATCACCGGCGACCTGGGCCCCGCGCCCACGCCCGAGCAGGCGCTGGCCCAGGTGCGGCTGCTGGTGCTGGTCAACGACGTCTCGCTGCGCGCGCTGATCCCCGGCGAACTGGCCAAGGGCTTCGGCTTCTTCCACGGCAAGCCCGCGAGCGCCTTCGGCCCCTTCGCCGTCACGCCCGACGAACTGGGCGCCGACTGGCGGGAGGGCCGCGCCTTCGGCCGGCTGCGCGTCGAGGTCAACGGCCAGGTGCGCGGTGAGCTGCGCACCGGCGACGACCAGGACTTCAGCTTCGTCGACATCCTGCGCTATGCCACCCGCACGCGCGGACTCGGCGCCGGCAGCATCGTCGGCGCCGGCACGGTCTCCAACCGCGACGCGGCGCGCGGCGTGGCCTGCATCGTCGAGCAGCGCACGCTGCAGCAGCTCGCGGGGCAGGGGCCCGATGCGCTGGCGCCGTACCTGGTGCCGGGTGACACCGTGGGCCTGTCGTTCCACACCGACGACGGCCGCGAGCTGTTCGGCCGCATCGAGCAGAAGGCGGTGGCCGCATGAGCGATGCGACCCTGGCCTGCATCGACGACCTGCGTGGCTGGCTCGGCGAGCGGCTGTCCACGGCGCCGGCCGTGCGCGACCAGCACGGCCGCGACACCACCTTCCATCCGGTGATGCCGCCCGACGCGGTCGCGTTCCCGCAGAACGTGGCCGAGGTGCAGCGCATCGTTGCCACCTGCGCCGCGCGGCGCGTGCCGCTCGTGGCCTTCGGCACCGGCACCTCCTGCGAGGGCCACATCGCGGCGCTGCGTGGCGGCATCAGCCTGGACACGCGCGGACTCGACCGCATCCGCGACGTTCGCACGGCCGACATGGACGCGACGGTCGAGGCCGGCGTGACCCGCAAGAGCCTCAACGCGCACTTGCACGGCACCGGCCTGCAGTTCCCGGTCGATCCGGGCGCGGACGCATCGATCGGCGGCATGGTGTCGACGCGCGCCTCGGGCACCAACGCCATGCGCTACGGCACCATGCGCGAGAACGTGATGGCGCTCGAGGTGGTGCTGCCCGACGGCGAACTGATCCGCACCGGCACGCGCGCGCGCAAGTCCGCGGCCGGATACGACCTCACGCGCCTGTTCGTCGGCGCCGAGGGCACGCTCGGCATCGTGACGGCGGCGACCGTGCGCCTGCATGCGCTGCCCGAGCACGTGGCGGCCGCCACCTGCGCCTTCGGCACCTTGCGCGCCGCGGTCGACACCGTGATCGAGACGCTGCAGGCCGGCGTGCAGCTCGGCCGCGTCGAACTGCTCGACGCGCTGCAGGTGGAGGCCGTGAACCGCTACTCGCGGCTCGGCATGGCGGTCGCGCCCACGCTGTTCTTCGAATTCCACGGCAGCGAGCCCGAGGTCGCGCACCAGGTGAAGGTGGTGCGCGAGGTCGCGGCCTCGCACGGCGGCCAGGACTTCGCGTGGGCGCACCGGCCCGAGGACCGCAGCCGGCTGTGGCAGGCGCGGCACGACATCTGGTGGGCAAACAAGGGCCTGCGTCCCGGCGCCGAAGGCCTGCCCACCGACGTCTGCGTGCCGATCTCCGAGCTGGCCGACCAGATCGAGGCCGCGCAGCAGGACGTGCGGGCCGAAGGGCTGATCGCGCCGATCTGCGGCCATGTCGGCGACGGCAACTTCCACCTGTGCTTCATGGTGGACCCGTCGGATGCCGCCGAGATCGCGCGCGTGAAGGCCGCCTATGCGCGGATGATCCGGCGCGCGCTCGCGGTCGGCGGCACCTGCACCGGCGAGCACGGCATCGGCCACGGCAAGGTCGAGTTCCTGCGCGAGGAGGCCGGCGGTGGCTTTCGCGTCATGCAGGCGCTGCGCGCCGCGCTCGATCCGCTCGGCATCCTGAACCCCGGCAAGGTCACCGGGTTCTTCTGAGTTCTTCGACCCCCTCAACCCCTGGAGATCTCCCCATGATGAAACGCCCCTTCCGGGTGGCGCTGCTCGCGCTCGTCCTCGCTCCTTTCGCCGCGCTGCCGGCGCACGCCGCCGATGCGCGCGTCAGTGTCACGGCCATCGTCGACCACCCTGCGCTCGATGCGGCACGCCAGGGCATCGTCGAGGAACTCGCCGCGGCCGGCTACGTGGTCGGCAAGAACCTGCGGCTGGACTACCAGAGCGCGCAGGGCAACACCGCGACCGCGGCCCAGATCGCGCGCAAGTTCGTCGGCGACCGGCCCGACGTGATCGTCGCGATGTCCACGCCCTCGGCGCAGACCGTGGTCGCGGCGACGCGCGAGATCCCGATCGTGTTCAGCGCCGTGACCGATCCGGTCGCCGCGAAGCTGGTCAAGTCGTGGGAGGCCACGGGCGGCAACGTCACGGGCGTGTCCGACCTGCCGCTGCTGGACAAGCACCTGGCCCTGCTGCGCCAGGCGCTGCCGACGGCCAAACGCATCGGCGTGGTCTACAACCCTGGCGAGGCCAATTCCGTCGCCGCGATCGCGCAGCTCAAGAAGCTCGCGCAGCCGGCCGGCCTGAGCGTGATCGAGGGTGCCGCGCCGCGCACCGTGGATGTGGCGAGCGCGGCCCAGAGCCTGGTCGGCAAGGTCGATGCGATCTACGCGCCGACCGACAACAACGTGACCTCGGCCTTCGAGGCCCTGGCCAAGGTAGCGGACCAGGGCCGGGTGCCGCTGATCGCGGCCGACCCCTCGCTCGCGGCGCGCGGCGCGGCGCTGGGCATCGGCACCAACTACCACGACCTGGGCCGCCAGTCGGGCAAGCTGGTGGTGCGCGTGCTCAAGGGCGAGGCACCCGGCAGCATCGCCTCGCAGGTCAGCCCGACGCTGGAGCTGCTCGTGAACCAGGCCGCGGCGCGGCGGCAGGGGCTGGCGCTGTCCGACGCGCTGCTCAAGTCCGCGACCCGCGTGATCGACTGAGCGCCGGCCGGAGCATCGATGTCCCTCATCGCTTTCCAGGGCTCGCTCGAGGTGGGCCTGATCTTCGCGCTGGTCGCGCTCGGCGTCTTCATCTCGTTTCGGGTCGTGAACTTTCCCGACCTGACCGTCGACGGCAGCTTCCCGCTCGGCGGCGCGGTGGCCGCGACCCTGCTGGTGGGCGGCTGGCATCCGCTGGCCGCGACGGCGGCGGCCTTCGCCGCGGGCGCGCTCGCGGGTCTCACGACCGGCTGGCTGCACGTCAAGCTCAAGATCATGCAGCTGCTCGCGGGCATCCTCGTGATGATCGCGCTCTACTCGATCAACCTGCGGGTGATGGGCAAGCCCAACGAGCCCTTGCTGGGTGCGTCGACGGTGTTCAATACGCCGCCGCTCGAGGCGCTGCCGGGGCCGTGGACCACCGCGCTGGTGCTGCTGGCCGTCACCTTGGCGGTCAAGTTCGCGCTCGACCGCTACTTCGGATCGGAGGCCGGCCTGGCCATGCGCGCCACCGGCGGCAACGCGCGAATGGCGCGCGCGCTGGGCGTGTCGACCGACCGGCTGTCGCTGTTCGCGCTGGCGCTGTCCAACGGCATCGTGGCGCTGGCGGGCGCGCTGTTCGCGCAATCGCAGGGCGGGGCCGACGTGTCGATGGGCATCGGCACCATCGTGATCGGGCTGGCGGCCGTGATCATCGGCGAGACCCTGCTGCCCATGCGCAGCATCGCCTGGGCCACGCTCGGCTGCGTCGTCGGCGCGGTGCTCTACCGCATGCTGGTGGCGCTGGCGCTCAACAGCGACTTCATCGGCCTGAAGGCGCAGGACCTCAACCTCGTCACGGCCGTGCTGGTGACGCTCGCGCTCGTGATGCCGGCCTCGAAGCGCTTCCTGGCGCGGCGGCGCGGCGCCCTTGGCGCATCGAAGAAGAAGGAGGCCGGCGCATGCTGAAGGCACTGGACCTGCGCGTGACCTTCCACGCGGGCACGCCGATGGAGAACCGCGCGCTGCGCGGGCTCGACCTGACGATTCCGCGCGGCGAGTTCGTCACCGTCATCGGCTCGAACGGCGCCGGCAAGTCGACCCTGCTCAATGCGCTCAGCGGCGACCTGCTGGTCGATAGCGGCCGCATCTTCATCGACGAGGTGGAGGTCACGCGCCTGAGCGCCTGGCAGCGCAGCGCGCTCGTGGCGCGCGTGTTCCAGGACCCGATGGCCGGCACCTGCGAGGCGCTGACCATCGAGGAGAACCTCGCGCTGGCCTGGCGGCGCGGCGAGCGGCGCGGGCTGCGCGCGGCGCTGCGAGGCGAACTGCGCGAGCTGTTCCGCGACCGGCTGCGCAGCCTCGACCTGGGGCTCGAGCAGCGGCTCAACGATCGCATGGGACTGCTGTCGGGCGGCCAGCGCCAGGCCGTCAGCCTGCTGATGGCCTCGCTCAAGCCCTCGCGCATCCTGCTGCTCGACGAGCACACGGCCGCGCTTGATCCGAAGACCGCGGCCTTCGTGCTCGCGCTCACGCAGCGGATCGTGGAGGAGCAGCAGCTCACCGCGATGATGGTCACGCACAGCATGCGGCAGGCCCTCAGCCATGGCTCGCGCACGCTGATGCTGCACGAGGGCCGTGTCGTGCTCGACGTGAGCGGACCGCAGCGCGCCGGCATGGACGTGCCCGACCTGCTGCAACTGTTCGAGCGCACGCGCGGCGAGGCGGTGGCCGACGATGCGCTGCTGCTCGGATGAGCCCTGCGCGCATCGGGCTTTCGCGCGCCGCCGGCACGGCGCATGAAACATGCCGCGGCCTGCTCGCCGAAGGCCAAAGCGCCATTAAATATGCCGGCTGGACGGCTTAATATTTTCGTTCGACCATGACCCACTACCTGCAAGCGCACTGCATCGACGACTTCCGCGAACTGGCCCGGCGCGCGCTGCCGCGCATGGTGTTCGACTACATCGATGGCGGCGCGGGCTCCGAGTCGAGCGTGCGCGGCAACCGCAGCGCCTTCGACCGTGTCCGGCTGCTCGGCTCCGCGCCGGTCGACGTGTCGCAGCGCAGCACCGCGATGCAGCTGTTCGGTCGCTCTTGGACCCCTGCCGCTGATCATCGGCCCCACCGGGCTGGCGGGCGCGGCCTGGCCCGGCGCCGACCGCTGCCTGGCGCGGGCCGCCCGCGCCTTCGGCATTCCATTCGTGATGAGCACGGCCGCCACCGCGACCATGGAAGCCGTGGCGGAGGCGGCGCAGGGCAACGCCTGGTTCCAGCTCTACGTGTTCCGCGACCGCGCGATCAGCGCGCGCCTGATCGACCGAGCACGCGACCTCGACTTCGCGGCACTCGAGGTGACCGTGGACAACCCGGTCGCGGGCCGGCGGCTGCGCGACGAGCGCAACGGTTTCAGCCTGCCGCTGCGCTGGACCCCGCGCAAGCTCGCGAGCGTGCTCGCGCGGCCCGGCTGGGCCTGGCGCGCGCTGCGCGCCGGCGCGCCACGGCTTGAGTTGATGGCCGGCGAGCTCGGCCTGCAGGCCACCCACACCATCGCGCAGACCATGCAGGCCCAGCTCGATCCCTCGCTGGGCTGGGACGACATCGCCTGGGTGCGCGAGCGCTGGCCCGGCAAGCTGATCGTCAAGGGCCTGCTCGATCCCGCGCAGGGCCGCCGCGCGCAGCAGCTCGGCGTCGATGCCATCGTGATCAGCAACCATGGCGGGCGGCAGCTCGACGGTGCCGTCGCGCCGATCGAAATCCTGCCCGAGTTCGCGAGCGAGACCGGCGGCCGCCTGCCGCTGCTGCTCGACAGCGGCGTGCGCACCGGCAGCGACATCGCGCGCGCTCGCGCTCGGCGCCACGGCCGTGCAGATCGGGCGGCCCACGCTCTACGCGGTCGCCTCGGGCGGCGAGCCGGCCGTTTCCAGGGCGCTGGCCCTGCTCAAGGAGGAATTCGAGGTCTGCCAGTGCCTGATGGGCGCCGGCAGCGTGGCGTCGATCGGCGCCCACATGGTGCGCGGGGCCGCGTCCGCGGCACCGCAAAAGGAGACGGCATGAACATCGAACGACTGCACACCGACGAACGCATGAGCCAGGCCGTGGTGCATGGCGGTATCGTCTACCTCGCCGGCCAGGTGGACCTGGTACAGCCCGCGGCAACCGTGGGCGAACAGATGGCGCGCATCCTGCGGCGCATCGACGCGCTCTTGGCGCAGGCAGGTTCGGGCAAGTCGAGGCTGCTGAGCGCGACCATCTGGCTCGCCGACACCGACGACTTCGCCGAGATGAACCGCGTGTGGACCGACTGGCTGCCGCCCGGATGCGCACCGGCGCGCGCGACCGTGGGTGCGCGGCTCGCGCTGCCCGCGCTGCTGGTCGAGGTGGCCGTGATCGCCGCCACCGGCACCGACTGACTTTCCTTCCCTCCCTCGACGCCCATGAGCACAAACCCCGCGCACACCGCCGTCAGCCGGCGCCAGACCATCGTCGCCACCACCATCGGCAACGGCCTCGAGATCTTCGACTTCACCGTCTACGGTTTCCTCGCACTGGTGATCGGCAAGCTGTTCTTTCCCACCTTCAGCGGCTACGGCCAGCTGCTGCTCACGGTCGCGACCTTCGGCGTCGGCTTCATCATGCGGCCGCTCGGCGGCATCGTGATCGGCGCCTATGCCGACCGCGCGGGCCGCAAGAAGGCGATGACGCTCACCATCTTCCTGATGGCACTCGGCTGCGCGGTGATCGCCTTCACGCCCACCTACGCGAGCATCGGCGTCGCGGCGCCGGTGCTGATCGTGCTGGCGCGGCTGATCCAGGGCTTCTCGGCCGGCGGCGAGGTCGGTGCTTCCACCACGCTGCTGGTGGAACATGCCACGCCGCAGAACCGCGGCTACATGGCGAGTTGGCAGTTCGCGAGCCAGGGCCTGGGCGTGATGCTCGGCGCGGTGGTGGTGGGCACGCTGACCTTCACGCTGTCGCCGCAGTCCATGGAAAGCTGGGGCTGGCGCGTGCCCTTCTTCATCGGCATGCTGATCGCGCCGGTGGGCATGTACATCCGCCGTCACCTTCACGAGTCGCTCGAGATCGCGCCCGACGCGAGCGCGAAGCCGCGCGAGAGCAGCCTCAAGATCGTCTGCACGCAGCATGGCGGCACGGTGCTCGCGGCCATCCTCACCATGGTGGGCGGCACCACCGCCGCCTACGTGATCACCTTCTACATGCCGACCTACGCGGTGCGCGAACTGGGGCTCGCGCCTTCGGTGGCGCTGTTCGGCGCGGCGATCACGGGCCTGATCCTGTTCGTGGTGTCGCCGCTGGTCGGTGCACTGTCGGACCGCGTGGGGCGCAAGCCGCTGATTCTCTGGAGCCGTGTCCTCCTCGTACTGCTGATCTACCCGGGCTTCCTCTGGCTCAACGCCTCGCCCACGCCCGCCGTGCTGTTCACCGTGCTCGGCGTGCTGAGCCTGGGCCTCGTGGGCCAGACCGCGCCGAGCATCACGATGCTGCCCGAGATGTTCCCGAAGGCGGTGCGTGCCAGCGGCATGTCGCTGGTCTATAGCGTGGGCGTGGCGCTGTTCGGCGGCTTCGCGCCCTTCATCAGCACCTGGCTGCTCAACGCCACCGGCAGCAAGCTCGCGCCGGCCTGGTACCTGGTCGCGATGACCGCCGTCTCCTTGCTGGGGCTGATCTGGCTGCGCGACCATACGGGCCGCGACATCGACGCGGCCGGTGCGCACGCCTGAAACGCTCGCCTCTTCGAAGCTTTCCATGACCATCTCCAATCACAGCAGCGCCGCCACGCGGCATTTCTCGGGCACCTATGTCGAGGCCCGCGCCAAGTTCCTCGAGGCCGCGCGCGCCCGCGGCGCGTCGATCGAATCCTTCGTCAATGAAGCCCACCGCGGCGCGCTCGGCGAGGAACTCGCGACCGACGTCGCGCTGCTCGGCGCCATCGATGCGAAGAAGCTGCTGCTCGTGACCTCGGGCACGCACGGCCCCGAAGGCTTCTGCGGCTCGGGCACGCAGGTCGCGACCCTGCACGACGACGACCTGCTCGCGCGGCTTGAGCAGGCCGGCGTCGCGCTGCTGCTGGTGCATGCCGTCAATCCGCACGGCTTCTCGCACCTGCACCGCACCAACGAGGACAACATCGACCTCAACCGCAACCACATCGACTTCGGCGCGCCGCTGCCGGTGAACGCCGAGTACACCGATGTCGAACCGCTGGTGCTGCCCGCGAGCTGGCCGCCCACGCCGGCCGATGAAGCGGCCGTGGCCGCCTACGTCGACAAGCACGGCATGCGCGCTTTCCGCGCCGCCGTCACCAAGGGCCAGTACGTCTCTCCCGACGGCCTGTTCTACGGCGGCACCGCGCCTTCGTGGAGCAACAAGACCATCCGGTCGATCCTGCGCAAGTACGCGGCCTCGGCCACGCACATCGGCTGGATCGACGTGCACACGGGCCTCGGCCCCTACGGCCATGGCGAGAAGGTCTACCCGGGCCGCAACGCGCCCGAGGACCTCGCGCTCGCACGCGCCTGGTGGGGTGCCGACGTCTTCGCGCTGTCCGGCGAGGACTCCGTGTCCGCGCATGTGTCGGGGCCGGTGGTTTGCGCGGCCTACGACGAATGCCCACGGGCGCGCATCGCACCCATGGGCCTCGAGTTCGGCACCATTCCCATCGACGACATGCTGCCGCGGCTGAGCGCCGACACCTGGCTGCGCGGCCACCCGGAAGCGCCCGAGTCGCAGCGGCGAGAGATCCGCCAGCAGCTGCGCGATGCCTTCTACTGCGACAACGACGAGTGGAAGGGCATGGTGCTGGGGCAGACGCGCGTGGTGCTGCTGCAGACGCTGCAGGGCTTGCGCGAGGCCTGATCGTTCAGGCCGTCTGCAGCCGCTCCAGGTCGGCGATCAACGCCGGCCCCGTCGGTTTCCATCCCAGGGTCTCGCGCGTCCACGCGCTCGACGCGGGTAGGTCCAGCCCCGCGAACATCGCGAGCCAGCCGAAGAAGCCCGGTGCTTCCTCGGGCGCGAGCGAGCGGACCGGCAGTTGCAGCCGACGCCCGAGCGCCTCGGCGATCTCGCGCATCGCCACGCCTTCCTCGGCCACCGCGTGGTACTTCGCGCCCGCGCAGCCTTCTCGAGAGCGAGCCTGTAGAGCCGTGCCACGTCGAGCACATGCGCCGCAGGCCAGCGGTTGAGGCCGTCGTCGACATAGGCGCAGGCGCCCTTGTCGCGGTACATCTCGATCAGCGGGCTGATCAGGCCCTGGCGCGCCGTATCGTGCACCTGCGGCAGCCGCACGATCGACACGTTCACGCCATGCGTCTCGGCGGCGGCGTTCGCCGCCTCTTCCGAGGCCGCGCGCGGATGCGTGTCGGCGCCCACGGTCGGATGGTCTTCCTTCGCCGGCTGGCCCGCCACCGTGTTGGCGATGCCGGTGCCGGAGGTGACGACCAGCGGGCGATCGGAGCCCGCGAGCGCCCCCGCCAGCGCATCGATGACCCGGCGGTCGTCCTCGCAGTTCTGCACGAAGCGCGAGAAGTCGTGGTTGAAGGCCAGGTGGATCACGCCATCGGCGCGCTCGACGCCGGCGCGCAGGCTGCAGGCGCCCTCCAGGGTACCGTGCAGCAAGCCCCGAGTTCGCCGCGATGTGCGCGACAACGACGTGGTCGGCGTGCACGGCGAAACGGTCAAGCACATCCGCCATCCAGTGCTCGGACCGCTGGCCTTCGAGTACTCGTCGTTCGCGGTCGATGGGCGGCCGGACCTCAGCCTGGTGGTCTACAACCCGACGACGCCGGGGGATGCGCAGAGGATCGGGGCGTTGGTCTGAAGGGGCGGCGCGGGCCGCCTTGCGTCAGCGGATCGCGTCCGGGCGCGAGAGCGGCGCATGGGCGTTCTTCAACGGCCAAGGAGCCGGCCCGCCAGTTCCTCTGCATCGGCTTTCGATGCGGCGACTTCCATCGGCACGCCGAATGCCTTGGCCGCCATCGCGGTCTGAGCCTTGAAGGTCTCACGCTGGACTGCGTCGGGCTCGATGATGACGACTGCCTTGCAGAAGGAAGCCAGCGCGGTCTTGTTGCGCTTGAGCCATAGTCCGCGTGCCTTGCGGTCATCATGCGACTCTTGCGGTTGGCCTTCTTCCATCAGGAGAACGAAGGGGCTGGCGTGTTCCAGCAAGGCATTCATCTCGCGCTCCCATTGCACGGCATAGCCGGGATGGATGGCGGTGGCGCGGGATCGCACGACTGGGAATTCGCTCACGTCGTGCACGGTGAAGTGGTCTGTAGATTCCATGACCCGAGCGTAGGGCGCCAGTTCGCGCATTCGGTAATGAGACGGGGACAGCGAGCAATGAGAACCGGCCAATTTCAGCCGAGGGAAGAATGCAGATGGCGCAATTGAGCGAGCGCGCCGATGGTCCGCTGCTGGTTGCCTTCCAGGGCAACGATGCACCCGGCAACGAGTTTCGACTCGGAACGCGCGAGTACGACTGGCACCGCCATGTGAGAGGACAACTCTTCTGCATCGAGCAGGGCCTGGTCCAGGTGCGGACTCCCCATGGTGCCTGGCTGATGCCGCCTCACCGCGCGGGATGGATTCCTCCTGGCGTGCAGCACAAGGTGAGCGTCAGCGGTGCGCTGAGCGGCTGGGGGCTCATGCTGAGGCCTGATGCTGCGGCGGTGCTTCCGTCGCAGCCGTGCGTGCTGGGCGTGAACGAGTTGCTGAGGGCGCTCGTTCGAAGGGCCGCAGGCTGGAGCCGGAAGGACGCACTGCAACACGAGCAGGAGCGCCTGTGCATGGTGCTGCTGGACGAAGTCCGACTCGCGCAACACGAGCCGCTCCATCTGCCGCTGCCGACCGAGCGACGCCTGCTGCAGATCGCGCATCGCCTGATCGATCATCCCGAGGATCCGCGAACCTTCGCGGAGCTTGCGTCATGGGCAGGCTTGTCCGCGCGAACGGCACGCCGGCATTTCGTCGTTCAGACCGGCATGAGCCTGGCACGGTGGCGGCAGCACGCCCGGCTTGCGAATGCGGTCGAACGGCTTGCGAACGGCCACACGGTGGCTGACGTCGCGGACGCCCTCGGCTATGCGACGCCGAGCAACTTCATCGCGATGTTTCGCAGGGAGTTCGGCCAATCGCCAGGAAAGTACTTCGCCGATCGGCACAGCTGACCGGTGCATGCCTGCGCGGTGCGGGCTTTGGGGCTCAGAGGGCTCGCTCCGCGAGCCTCGATGGGACCGACAGCCGGCTGCTCAGCTGCCGTGCGCCTTCAAGTGAACCCAGACCTTGCCGAGAATGGCTTGCAGGGTCTCGCATTCCTTGGCCGTCAGCGCAGAGGCAATCGTCTCGCAAGCGTGCCAGAAATGCGGTAGCGCCTCGTTGAGAAGCTTGCGCCCGCTTGGCGTGAGTTCAAGCAGCAGGCTGCGGCGATCTTCGGTGTGCGAACGCCGGGCCAGGAGCTTTCGGTCTTCCAGCCAATCGAGCAGGCCGGTCACGCTGGAGCGGGTCACGTCAAAGTATTCGGAGATATAGCTCGGTGTCAGCGCCTTGACCTCCAGGAGGCCTCGCTCGGCCAGTCCGAAGAGCATCAGGATGTCGAACTTCTTTTCCGTCACACCGAACGCCGCGAGCCGCGCGTTGACGGAAGCCGTGACGTCGTCGCTGAGCCAGAGCATCAGCAGACCGGCCGCGGCGAACTTGGGGTTGAGCTCCCTGGAACTCGTCTGCTTGAGCAATTCGAGGTGCGGCGCCGCGGCCTGCGCCGCGCTGCGCTCGATGGGGTCCGCCTTGGCGGCTCGGTTCTGCGCTTTCATGTGAATCCGATCCTAGCAGAGCACTCGGGAAATCCCTGAGGCAAACAAATAGTACGGCACACGTATCATTCGTCTACCGTACTAAATGGCCGAGGCATCCCGCCTCGACCGCTTCGGCTCTTCACAACCTCAAGGATCGCCATGCCCATCAAAGTTCTGGAACTGCACCACGTCGGATTCGGTGTCAGCAATGCTGTCGCCGACGAGATGCGCGACTTCTATCAAGACCTGCTTCAGTTGCCGCAGGACGAGACGCGTTGGAACATCCCCGGCATTCACGGGTACTGGATCAATCTGCCCAACGGCACCCAGGTCCACATCCTCGGCAGCGATGGTCCTTCTCCTTATGCCAAGGGTCCGGGGCAGGACCCCGTGAAGAACCACATCGCCGTCGGCGTGGAGGATGTGCTGGCGGCCGAAGAGGAGTTGATCCGTCGGGGTGTCGGCTACTTCACGCTCGACAACGTGGCTTCGCCGAGCCTCAAGCAGCTGTTCATCCACGACCCGGCGGGGAACATGGTGGAGATCCACCAGAAGAACGCCCGCCGTCCCGGCGTGCCGCAAGGCCAGGCTCAAGCCGATGCCGGCAGCAAGGCCTGAGCCCACGGTTCGAAGCGAGTCGGCATGTACTTCTCACTCCCGGAACTCAGCGCGGAGCAGCGCAACAAGCTGCTGCATTCGACGATCGTTCCGCGTCCGATCGCGTGGATCGTCACACGCAATCCGTCGGGCGCGGTGAACGTCGCACCCTTTTCCTTCTTCAACGTGCTGGCTGGCGATCCTCCGATCCTTTGCGTATGCATCGGTTCGCGCCAGGGCCGACTCAAGGACACGGCACTGAACATCGCCGCCACGGGGGAGTTCGTCGTCAACCTGGTGTCGGCGTCACAGGCGCGGCGCATGAACGTGACCGCGATCGAATTCCCCCAAGAGGTGGATGAAGCGGCCGAGGCAGGGCTGCAACTGGTCGATTGCCGCAGCGTCGGCGTGCCCCGCATCGAGGACAGTCCTGCGTCCTACGAATGCCGCACCCGGCAGAGCATCGACATCGACGGCCGCCGCAGCCTGGTCATCGCGGACATCGTGGGGGCCTACATCACCGACAAGGCCATCGTCGATCGGGAGGCCATGCACTTCGATCCGGTACCGATGGATCTCATTGCACGGCTTCACAACCCCGGCTGGTATTGCCAGGTCAAGGACCCGTTCCAACTGGTGACGCCGTCCGTCGATCGTTGGGAAGCGATCAAGCGGGCCGACCCTGCGCTGGCATCGCTGCGCGCGCCCGTGGGCGACGGCGATCGAGCCTGAGGAGACGCGCATGCTTTCAGCAGAACTGATCCGCAGCCTGGCGTTGGAGCTCCACGGCAGCGAGAAGTCCCGCGTGCAGGTCGAGCATTTCTCCAAGCGCTTCGCGGACATGGGCATCGAGGACGGGTATGCCATTGCACGCGAATGGATGAAGCTCAAGCGCGGCGAAGGACGCACGGTGAAGGGCCACAAGATCGGATTGACCTCGCGTGCCATGCAGCAGGCAAGCCAGATCACCGAGCCCGACTACGGCACCTTGCTCGACGACATGTTCTTCGAGCAGGGCGGCGACATTCCCTTCGAGCGCTTCATCGCGCCGCGCATCGAGGTCGAACTGGCCTTCGTGCTCGGCCGGAGGCTGCAGGGACCGGGAGTCACGCTCGTCGACGTGCTCGCCGCGACGGACTACGTCGTGCCGGCGATCGAGATCATCGATGCGCGCATCGAGCAGTTCGACCGCGATTCCCGGGCGATGCGCAAGGTGTTCGACACCATTGCCGACAACGCGGCGAACGCGGGCATCGTGCTCGGTGGCCGGCCGGTCAAACCCGATGCCGTTGATCTGCGCTGGGTCTGCGCGCTGCTGCACCGGAACGGCGTGATCGAGGAGTCGGGCGTGGCCGCGGCGGTGCTCAACCACCCGGCCACCGGCGTGGCCTGGCTGGCGAACAAGCTCGCGCAATGGGACGAGCACCTCGCGGCCGGCGAGGTGGTGCTTTCCGGCTCCTTCACCCGACCTGTCGCCGGCCTCAAGGGCGACAGCTTCCACGCGGACTATGGACCGCTCGGCTCGGTGAGCTTTCGGCTGGCTTAGGCACAGCGCCTCTTTTCAAGCTATTCGCGACCTGGAACTGCAGGAGCCCGCGCTCCTGCAGCGGGAGTGGTGCGTCCATCGAGGACGCGCCAGGCGATTTCGATTCGTGTGGCAGATAGTAAGTCACACGAAACATGTTGGGGACCGATGAACTTTCACAAGGAGAACGCAATGAACCGATCGATGAACGCAGAGGCCTTCCAGGGCAAGGACCTGTCCGGATTTCTCAAGGGCGAAGGCCACGAGGGGATCTACACGGGCGACGAGTACCTGCGCAGCCTGAACGACGGACGCGAAGTCTGGATCAATGGAGAGCGCGTCGCCGACGTGGTGAGTCACCCGGCGTTTCGCAATGCCGCCCGCATGACGGCGCGCCTGTACGACGCCATGCACGATCCGCAGCGCCGTGCGCTGATGACCGTGCCGATCGAGGGCAGGGAGGGCTATGTGACGCATCGCTTCTTCCAGGCGCCGCGCAGCGTGCAGGAGCAGGTGGCCAGCCGCGATGCCATTGCCGAATGGTCGCGCATGACCTTCGGCTGGATGGGCCGCACGCCCGACTACAAGGCAGCGTGGATCGGCACGCTGGGCGCCAACGAGGGCGCCTATGCCGAGTACCAGCCGAACGCCGACCGGTGGTACGACTTCTCGAGGCGCCGCGTGCCCTACATCAACCATGCCATCGTGAACCCGCCCGTCGATCGCTCGCTGCCGGTCGAGCAGTCCGACGTCTTCATCCGCGTGGAGCAGGAGACCGACGCCGGCCTGATCGTGAGCGGTGCCAAGGTCGTTGCCACGGGCGCGGCGCTCACGCAATGGACGTTCGTGGGCCACTACGGCGTGGTGCACAAGGACAAGCGGTTCTCGCCGATCTTCATCGTGCCCACGGGCGCGCCCGGCGTGAAGCTGATCTGCCGCAACTCCTACGAACAGGCCGCGGCCGTGATGGGCAGTCCGTACGACGCGCCGCTGTCGAGCCGGCTGGACGAGAACGACTCGATCCTGATCCTGGACAAGGTCTTCGTTCCGTGGGAGGACGTGCTGATGTACGGCGTGGACCTCTCGAACACCTTCATCAAGCAGTCAGGCTTCCTCGGGCGCACCCTGATGCACGGGTGCACCCGGCTGGCCGTGAAGCTCGACTTCATCGTCGGCCTGTTCCTCAAGGCGGTCGAGATCACGGGATCGAAGGAGTTCCGCGGCGTGCAGGCGGCCGTGGGCGAGGCCATCGGGCTGCGCAACGTGATGTGGGGCCTGTCCGATGCCATGGCGAATTCGGCGCAGCCCTGGGGCGACGGCTACTGCGCGCCGAACGTGCACACGGCGCTCGGCTACAGGACCATCCAGTCCGATGCCTATTCCCGCGTTCGCGACCTCATCCAGAAGACCGTCGCCAGCGGCCTGATCTATCTGCCGTCGCATGGCGCCGACTTCAAGAATCCCGCCATCCGCGGCTACCTGGACCGCTATGTGCGCGGTTCCAACGGGATCGACGCGCAAGAGCGGGTGAAGGTGCTGAAGCTGCTCTGGGACGCGGTCGGCTCCGAGTTTGCGTCGCGGCACGAACTCTACGAGATGAACTATTCCGGCAGCTACGAGCAGAGCCGGCTCGACCCGCTCACGGTCGCCGAACACAGCGGCTTGACGGACCGGATGAAGGGCTTTGTCGACCAATGCATGTCGGAATACGGGCTCGACGGCTGGCTGGCGCCGGACCTTCGCGCCGCCGGCGAGGCGGTGCGGGGAGGCCTCTGAGATGAGCAGCCAGATCGCTCCCGCCGACTTCCGGCGAGCCATGGCAAGCTTCGCGACCGGCATCACGGTGATCGCCGTGGACGGGAGCGACGGGGTGCACGCCATGACCGCGAGCGCCTTCATGTCGGGGTCGCTCGCCCCCGCCCTTGGTGGTGCTGTGCGTCGATCGCAAGAGCCGCATGCACGACCTCCTGCTCGGCGCGGATCGCTTCGGCGTGAGCGTGCTGAATGCCGCGCAGCAGGAGGTCAGCAGCCACTTCGCGAACCAGGCCAGGGCGCCCGAGGCACCGCGCTTCAGCCATCAATGGGGCGCACCCGTCCTGCAGCAGGCGCTCACGCGGATCGTGGCCGCGCACGAGTCGCATCATGACTGCGGGGACCACACGCTGTTCGTCGGACGCGTGGAGCAGGTCGGCCACGAAGGCGGGCCGCCGCTGCTGCACTTCGGGGGGCGGTATCACCGGTTGGCCGGCCTCGAGCCGGCGACGGCGTAGGCGCGCTGCCGTGGCGGCCAGGCGAAAGCGCCAGCCGTGGCATCGATCCGTGGTTCCGAGGTCCTCTGGCGAGATCACGCGGGCGTGAGCGGGATAGGCTGATCCTGCGCACGCCGCGGCGATCCATCGCGCTGTTCCAGAAGCCAGTCCCGAAACGCCATGATGGGCCGCAAGGAGAGCTTCTCCGGGGGAATGAACAAGTGGTATGCGGCGCCGGTCCTCAGGGGAAGGTCGAAGGCCGTCTCCAGCACGCCGTTTCGAAGCTCGTCCTCGACGAGGAAGGCCGGAAGCAGCCCCACGCCGATGCCCGAGGCCACCGCCTGGATCAGGTGCGAGGTCAGTTCGAACTGCGGACCCAGCCGCATCCGGTTGACGGGCAATCCCTGCGACACGAACCAGTCCTTCCAGACATAGGGGCGAGCAGCAACGAGCAGCAGCAGGTGCTGCGAGATGTCCGCGGGCGACTTCATGGGAAGTGCCTTGCGCAATGCGGGACTGATCACGGGGACGACGACTTCGTCGATCAGCGGATAGGACACCAGCCCGGGCCGGACGCCGTCGCCCACGCCGATGGCGGCATCCATGCCCGCGAGTGCCAGATCGAACTCTTTCACGCGCGAGTGCATGTGCACGAGGATGCCCGGGTGGGCGCCATAGAACGAGTTCATCCGCGGCATGAGCCACTTTGCCGCGAAGGTCGGTAGCGACGCCAGGTGCAGCGAGCCTCCGCCCGTGCGGTACGCGATGGCCTGCAGCGAGGCACTGCTGATGCGCTGCAGTGCGCCACTAACTTCTCGCTGGTACATCGCACCGGTGTCGGTCAAGGCGATCTTGCGGCCTTCACGACGGAAGAGGGGAACCTCCAGCAGCTCTTCGAGTGCCTGCACCTGCCTGCTCACGGCACTTTGCGTCAACGACAACTCGGCTGCCGCCCTCGTGAAGCTGAGGTGGCGCGCGGCGGCCTCGAAAGCCACCAGCAAGGACATGGACGGTGTCAGGCGTCGAGGATTCATTCATAAAGCTCATGCATTAACTGCAGAACATACGTTTTTCCTCGGCGGAGGTAAAGGGGAGACTTGGTGGCTGGTCGATACCGTAATTCCGGCTCATTCGAATAGCGAATGCAAAGCAAGAGATAGATCCATGAACCCCAACCCCTGCGAACCCATTTTTCTCGCCTCCAGCGATGCTGGCCTGGGCGCGTCTTGCGTGCGGCGCACCACGCCCGAAGCATGACGATGATCTCCTCGCCCCAGCAATGGGCCGCGCTCGAAAGGGAGCTTCGCGCCGCGCTCGGTGCCTCGGTACGTTTCGACGACGGCCATCGGGCGGTGTATGCCTCCGATGCATCCAACTACCGCCAGGTGCCCATCGGCGTGGTGGTGCCCCGATCCATCGACGAGTTCGCCGAGGGCGTCGGGATCTGCCATCGGCACCAGGCACCGGTTCTCCTGCGCGGTGGCGGCACTTCGATGGGAGGACAAACAGTCAACGTCGCGGTCGTGTTCGATCTGTCGGCCTTCTGCGACGACATCCTGGCACTCGACCCGGTCGCCGGGACTGCGCTGGTGGAGCCGGGTGTCGTCTGCGACAAGCTCATCGCCGCCGCGGAGATGCACGGCCTGACATTCGCACCCGACCCGTCGACCCACAGCCGCTGCACGCTGGGCGGGATGATCGCCAACAACTCATGTGGGCCGCATTCCGTGATGGCTGGCAAGACGCTCGAGAACGTCGAGGCGCTGGAGGTCATGACCTACGACGGGGCGCGCTTCTGGGTCGGTCCGACCTCGGAAGAAGAACTCTCGCGGATCATCGCGGCCGGTGGACGCCAGGGCGAGATCTACGCGAAGTTGCGCGACTTGCGTGATCGCTATGCAGCGCTGATACGCGGCAAGTTTCCGGACATCAAGCGCCGCGTCTCCGGCTACAACCTCGACCAGCTGTTGCCCGAGAACGGCTTCAACGTAGCGCGGGCACTCGTCGGCACCGAAGGAACCTGCGCGCTGACCTTGCGTGCCAGGGTGCGGCTGGTGAGGAGCCCACCCCGGCGCGTCGTGTTGGTTCTCGGATTCCCGGACATCTACGTCGCGGCCGATGCGGTGCCCGAATACCAGCGTTTCTCGCCCATCGCCATCGAAGGACTGGACCGCGCCATCATCCGCGGGCTGCAGGCGCGGAACCTGGCGCAGGCCGAGATCGACCTGCTGCCCGAAGGCGATGCCTGGGTCATGATCGAGTTCGGTGCCGATTCGCTCGAAGACGCGACGGCGCAAGCGCAACGAGCGGCCGCCTATTTCAGCGAGCGCCCGACGGGTCCTCGTCCCCTCCAGCTGGGTCGTATCCGATCCCGCCATGCAGCGGCGCATGTGGTCGATTCGCGAGAACGGCGCCTCGGCCACGCAGCTGTCTATCGACCCCTCCATCCCCGACCCGCAAGTCGGGTGGGAAGACGCGGCGGTCGACCCGCTTCGGCTGGGGGACTATCTGCGCGCCTTTCAGGCCCTGGTCGACCGCTACGGCTACCGCACATCCCTATTCGGTCACTTTGGCGATGGCTGCGTGCATGCGCGCATCACGTTCAACCTTCGCACGGTCGAAGGGGTGGCGCAGTTCCGCGCCTTCATCCGCGAAGCCGCGCAGCTCGTCGTCGATTGCGGCGGGTCGCTCACGGGCGAGCACGGCGACGGCCAGGCGAGGGCCGAGTTCCTGCCGATCATGTTCGGCGAGGAGCTCATGGATGCTCTGCGCGAATTCAAGCGCATCTGGGATCCGTCGAATCGTCTCAACCCTGGCAAGGTCGTCGATGCCTATCGTGTCGACGACAACCTTCGCATGGGGCCGCGCTACAAGGTCGTGAAGCTGCAGACGCGCATGGACTTCCGCGGTGCCGAAGGCGACGGGTTCCAGCGGGCCGTGGAGCATTGCGTGGGCATGGGGCGCTGCCGCAGCACGCAGGCCAACACGATGTGCCCGAGCTACCGGGCGACCAAGGAAGAGCGATTTTCCACACGGGGACGTTCGCGGCTGTTCTGGGAAATGCTACAAGGCGATCTCGTGAAGGAGGGCTGGAACAGCGAGCCGCTGAAGGAGGCGCTCGACACCTGCCTGGCCTGCAAGGGCTGCAGGAGCGACTGCCCGACACACACGGACATGGCGTCGTTCAAGGCGGAGTTCCTGTCCCATTACTACGAGCAGCACATGCGTCCGCGCCAGGCGATGACCATGGGGCGCATCGGCGACTGGGCGCCGCTGGCCGGCAAGTTGCCGTGGTTGGCGAACCTGCTGACCCAGACGCCGGGCCTGTCCTCCATCGCCAAGCGGATGGCTGGCGTGGCCGCGGATCGCGACATGCCCAGATTCGCCGCGAAGACGTTCCGCCGCCTGAGCAGGGCGAGGAAGCCCGCCGATTTGACGCGTCAGCGCAAGGTCATCCTGTGGGTGGATACCTTCTGCGAGCACTTCCATCCCGAAGTGGCGAGCGCCGCGGTCGAAGTGCTGGCGGATGCCGGCTTCGAGGCGACGCTTCCAGCGACACCGCTGTGCTGTGGCCGACCGCTCTACGACTTCGGCTATCTGGACCTGGCGCGCGAGAAGCTGCGCAAGACGCTCGCGGTGATCGACCGGCAGCTGAACGAAGCCGGCGACGGCCCGGTGGCCGTGGTCGGCCTCGAGCCGGGCTGCATGTCGGTCTTCAAGGACGAACTGCTCAAGATGTTTCCCGACGACGCGCGCGCCAGGCGCCTGGCCGACAGCGTCTGCCTGCTGGGCGACTTCCTTCACGACCATGGCTATCAGCCCGCGCGCATGGAGGTCGATGTGCTGGTGCACGCGCACTGCCATCAGAAATCCCTTTTCGGCACGAAGGGGGAGGTGGCGCTTCTGCAAGCCATGGGGGCGCGGGCGGTCCATCTGGACAGCGGATGCTGCGGCATGGCCGGCTCCTTCGGGTTCAACCCGGAGCACATCGAGATATCGAAGGCGGTCGGCGAACTCGTGCTGCTGCCTGCGGTGCGAGCGGTCGGCGCCGACACCGTGATCCTCACGAATGGCTTCAGCTGCCGCGAGCAGATCCGGCAGGGGACGGGCCGCGAAGTGCTGCACCTCGCCGAGTTCCTCCTCGCGGCGCTGCATCGCAGAGCCCAGAGCACGTCCACCGTTTGAAGCAAAGGCCGACACGACCATGACCGACAGAATCCGAGGCGTTCTCGCGCCGGTGCTGACGCCTTTCAACGCGAAGCTCGAACCCGATGTCCAGCGCTTCATCGCGCACTGCCGCTGGCTGCTCGGCCACAACGCCGGCCTTGCGGTCTTCGGCACCAATTCGGAGGCTGCGTCGATCACGGCCGCCGAGCGAATGGCGTTGACCGACGCGTTGCTCGAAGCGGGCCTGCCGGCCGGCCGAATGATGCCCGGCACGGGGGCGTGCGCGTTGCCCGAGGCGGTCGCGCTCTCGCGACATGCCAGCAAGGCCGGTGCCGCGGGGTTGCTGGTGCTGCCGCCGTTCTTCTTCAAGGGCGTCTCCGAAGATGGCGTGTTCGCCTATTACGCGGAGATCATCGAACGCGTGGGGAGCGGCTGTGCGCGGATCTACCTCTATCACATACCCCAGCTCACCTGCGTGCCCATCACGCTCACGTTGATCGAGCGGCTGCTCGGGCGCTACCCGGAGGTGATTGCCGGCGCGAAGGATTCATCGGGCGACTGGGCCAATACCAAGGCAATGATCGACAACTTCGCGGGCGCCGGCTTCGACGTGTTCCCGGCCAGCGAATCGTTTTTGTCGGCGGCCCTGCCCATCGGTGGCGCCGGCTGCATCAGCGCCACGGTCAACGTGAATCCTGCGGGTATTCATCGCGTGTTCGAAGGTTGGCGCGGCGCCGAAGCCCCGCGGCTTCAGTCGAGTGCCGATCGTGTTCGCAAGGTGTTCCAGGGCCCCCACATGATCCCGGCGATGAAGCAGGTCCTGGCCAGCTGGTCGGGGGATCCGCAATGGGCGACGGTGCGCCCCCCGCTCGTTGAACTCGACAAGGCAACCGGTGACAGGGTCATTGCCGAGTTGAACGCCATGGCCTTCGACATGCAGGGCTACCCGGGCGCTCGATAGCAAGGCACGGCTTGGCTACGGTCCCACCGCGAGCGCGCTGCCGCTGCTGAAAAAGTCCTTGGTGTAGGCACTGGGCGTTTTGCCCGTGAACGAGGTGAACGCGAGCGTGAACGCCGCCACGCTGTTGAAGCCGACCTCGAGCGCCGTCTGCGTCACGGACAACCGTCTGAGCGTCAGCAGCTCGATGGCGCGGGCCATTCTCAACTCCTTGAGAAAGCGTCGCCAGCTCATGCCGAGTTCGTCCTGGAAGTGGCGACGCAACGTGCGCACCGAAGTGCCGGCGGCCTCCGCCGCGAGCTCGATCGTTACCGACTCGAGCCGCGTCCGGCTGTAGGCAATGGCCCGTTTCAGTTCGACCGATTCGCCGAATGGAATCCACATCATGCGGGAGCACTGGAACCATTCCTTGCAAAGAAGGCTCAGCGCGTTGAAGTACGCGTTGGCGACCGGATCGTCCGCGGCGCGGTCGCGTCCCCAGCGCAGCGCATAGCCGAGCATTTCCTTGGCGAGGCTGTTCGTGGGTGCCGCCCAGCAGCCTTCGTGTTCCCACACGGTGTGCTGCGCGCTCAGGTGCACCACGCCGACCACCGCATCCGCGCTCGTGTAGATGCGATACGGCCTGCCGTGCGGCACGAAGATCATGTGCGCTGGCAGCAGCGTCCATTGGCCGTGCGGCCCTTCGATCTTCACGCTGCCCTGCTCGATGCACAGGATCTTGTTCTTGGGGTCGCCCAGCGAGCCGATGCGCAGCTTCCCGGGTTTGACCTTCTCCACGCACTCCGCGAATTCATCGGTGCACTTGAACGGATTGCCGGGGTCGTCCTGCGGCATTTCCCAGTCGGCGCGGGCGCAGTCGGTGCTCATTGCGGATGTCTCCAGGTGCGTCTGGGTCGCGCGATGTCTGGCCGTATTTCGATGATCGCGTGGCCGTTTTTAGATTGAAGCCTTTTGGGGCGTCACCGAATAATACTAAAAACAAAAATAGAACCGCTAAAGAACTGAATTCGGCCAAAAAGCCAGCCACGGAGCGAGACATGACAGCAACCCATCCCCGCGAGAAGGAGCCCACCCTCTCGCAACCTGCCCCGATCCTCGCGGTAAAGCACATCGGCAAGCGCTTCAACGGCGTGCCGGTCCTCAAGGACATCAGCTTCGACGTCCACCCGGGCGAGATCGTCGCGCTGCTCGGCGAGAACGGCGCGGGCAAGTCGACCTTGATCAAGATCCTCGCGGGCGTGCACGAGCCGTCTTCTGGGGGCCTGCTGTTCCGAGGCAAGCCGGTCGATGCGCGGGTCATGCACGGCCAGCTTGCCTTCGTGCATCAGGATCTCGGGCTCGTCGACTGGATGACGGTCGCGGAGAACATCGCGCTCGCGACCACGTACGCCAGCCGCCATGGACTGATCGCGTGGAAGCAGGTCCGCGAACGGGCACGCGAAGCGCTGGCGCTGGTGGGTGGCGACATCGACCCCGACCAGCGCGTGGCATCGTTGTCGCGTGCCGAGCGATCGCTGGTCGCCGTTGCGCGCGGCCTGTCCAGCCGCGCCGACCTGTTGGTGCTCGATGAGCCGACAGCCAGCCTGCCCGAGAGCGAGGTGCAGCAACTGCACCAGGTGCTGCGCAAGCTGCGTGCTCAGGGCGTCGCGATGATCTACGTGTCGCATCGGCTCGACGAAGTGTTCGCGCTGTCCGACCGGATCGTGGTGCTACGCGACGGCAGCCGGGTGGCGGATCAACCCACGCATGCGACGCAGCCCGCCGAGCTGATCCGCCACATCGTCGGCAGGGAACCCGACTCGGTCTTCGTGCGCCCGCCGGTGACCGCGGTCGCGCCCGTTGCCTTGTCGGTACGCCGGATGTGCACTGAAGATGCCGGTCCGCTGAGCTTCGATGTGCGGCGCGGCGAGATCCTGGGCCTCGTGGGCCTGCGTGGCGCGGGGCATGACAACGTGGGCAAGGCGTTGTTCGGCGCCGAGCCGATTTGTCGGGCACGGTGCTGCTCGACGGGCAACAGGCCGACCTGTCGACGCCGAGCGCCGCATTGCGCAGTGGTCTGTGCCTCGTGGCGGGAGACCGCTACGGCGAGTCGATCGCGCCGGGGCTCAATATTCGCGAGAACCTGTTCCTCAATCCGAAGGCCACGGGGCGTACGCCGTTCGCGCTGCGCTCGGCGGCGAGCGAAGCCGACGAGGCGCTGGAGCTCGGGCGGCGCGTGGCGCTCAGGCCCAACGATCCCAACGCGCTGATCGAAACCCTGTCGGGCGGCAACCAGCAGAAGGTGGTGATTGCGCGCTGGCTGCGCATCGGCGCGCAGGTGCTCGTTCTCGAGGACCCGACGGCCGGCGTCGACATCGGAGCGAAGGCCGAGATCTACCGGCTCCTGGGCGACGCGGTGCGAACCGGCATGGCCGTGATCCTGATCTCATCGGACTTCGAGGAAACCGCACAGATCTGCCATCGCGCACTGGTCTTTCGCAACGGCGCCATCGCGCGCGAACTGCCGCTCGAGCAACTGAGCGTTTCCGAGCTGCTGCATTGCGCATCGCTCGACTACGGCGTCGCGCCGTCCTGCCCCCTTCATTGAACGCCCGAGGTCTTCACCATGCAATCACTCAAGTCCAATGCGCTCGAACCCACACAGCGCGAACTGGCTGCCCTGCCGCCGCTGTCTCGTTTCACGCGGCTGCTGCCCGTCTTCGGGCTGCCGATCCTTACCTTCCTGCTGGTCGCGCTTTTCACTGTCACGCTGCCGGACACCTTTCCCACGCTGCTCAATGCGCGATCCATCACCGGAGACAAATCGATCATCGCGATCCTTGCGCTCGCAGCCATGATCCCGATGGCCACCGGACGCATCGATCTGACCGTGGGCTACGGCATCGTGATGTGGCACATCCTGGCCATCAGCCTGCAGACGGTGTACGGCTTCGACTGGCCGGTGGCGGTGCTGGTCGTGCTCGCGCTCGGTGCACTGCTGGGGCTCGTGAACGGCATGCTCGTGGAGATCGCGCAGATCGACTCGTTCATCGCGACGCTCGGGACCGGCACGGTGCTGTATGCCCTGGCCATGTGGCACACGGGCGGCAGGCAGGTGATCGGTACGCTGCCCGTTGCGTTCACTTCGATCTTCTCGACCTCGCTGTTCGGACTGCCCATCGCGACCACCTATGTGATCGTGCTCGCCATCGTGTTGTGGATCGCGGCGGACTACCTGCCGATCGGCCGTTACTTCTACGCCATCGGTGCCAACCCGCGTGCCGCCGCGCTCAATGGCATACCGACGCGACGCTACGTGATGCTGGCGTTCGTGGGTTCGGGCGTGCTGACCGCGTTCGCCGGCGTGGTGCTCGCAGCCAAGCTGCGCATCGGCCAGGCCAGTGTCGGTCTCGACTACCTGTTGCCTGCGCTGGTCGGTGCCTTCCTGGGGTCGACCACCATCAAGCCGGGCCGCGTGAATGTCTGGGGCACGGTGTTCGGCGTGGCGATCCTCGCTGTGGGCATCGCGGGCATTCAGCAGATGGGCGGTGATTTCTATGTCGAGCCGCTCTTCAACGGCGCCACGCTGCTGGTCGCCATCGGCATTGCGGGCTACGCCCAGCGCCGCCGCCGGAGCCCGCGCCGCGGCCCCGCCGGCAACACGCCCGTCGCGGCGCAGGCAGCAGAGGGCGGTGGATCCCGCCGCCGCTGAAGCACATCGAGCCCCCCAACCACCGCGCCATTCCCCAACCAAGAGCCAAACCGGAGACATCATGAAACGAGCACGCATTCTTTCTGCCACGGCGATCCTGCTGGCCAGCCTGTCGGCCCATCTTCATGCCGCGGACGACATCGTCGCGCAGGCAAAGGCGTACACCGCGGAGGCGACGAAGTCCAGCCTGCCGTGGTCAGGCCCGACCACCGGACCGGTGGCCCAAAGAACAAGACGATCGTGTTCGTCTCGGCAGACCAGCGCGACAGTGGTCCGCGCGGCGTTGCGCAGGCCGTGCAGCAGGCGGCAAAGGCGATCGGATGGACCTATCGGGTCATTGATGGCCAAGGCTCCATCTCCGGTCGCTCCGCGGCGCTGAACCAGGCCATCGCGCTCAAGCCCGACGGCCTCGTGCTGGGCAGTGTCGATGCCAAGGAGCAATCGGCGCTGATCCAGCAGGCCGCCTCCAGCGGGATCAAGATCGTGGGCTGGCATTCGTCGGCGAAGCCCGGTCCCGCCCCTCAACAGGGAATCTTCACCAACCTGACCACCGATCCCCTGGACGTCGCGAAGGCCGCCGTGATGTACGTGATCGCGCAGTCCAACGGCAAGGCCGGCGTCGTCATCATGACCGACTCGACCTATGAGGTCGCCACCGCCAAGGCGGATGCAATGGCCGCCTTGGTGAAGCAGTGTTCGGGGTGCCAGCTTCTGAAGATCGAGGACACGCCGCTGTCGGATACGGCGGCCCGGATTCCGCAGCTCTCCGCGACGCTGCTTCAGCGCTATGGCGCGAAATGGACCTGGGCCCTGACCATCAATGACATGCCGTTCGATTTCATGTCGCCGACGTTGCAGCAAGCCGGTTACAAGGGAACGGGTCCGCTGCTCGGTGTGTCCGCGGGCAACGGCAGCGAGTCCGCGTTCCAGCGCATCCGCAACAACGACTACCAGGCGGCCACCGTTGCCGAACCGGTTTCGCAGCAGGGCTGGCAGGCCGTCGACGAGTTGAATCGCGCATTCGCCGGTGCTCCCGCGACCGGCTACACCTCACCGGTGCACCTCGTCACGCACGCCAACATCGGGCTCGAAGGCGGCAAGGACAACGTCTACGACCCCGACAACCGTTACCGCGACATCTATCGCCAGATCTGGAAGACGAAGTAGGCGTTCCTTCCCGAGCATCGCCGCGAATCGCGTTGGCTTTCGTTGGCCTTCGTCGGCTCTCGGCGGTGCGTCGCAAACAACCCGCACCCATATTCAGCAGATGACAAAGACATCCACCATGACTCCAGACTTCGCGCGCAATCTTCGCCTGGTCGGGCACAGCGACCAAGGCGGCCGGGCAGACGGCGTGCAACTGATGGTTCATCGCGGCTACGCGTACATCGGGCACATGTTTTCCAAGGGCTTCAGCGTGGTCGACGTGCGCGACCCTCGAAACCCTCGGAACGTTGCCTACCAGCCGGCACCACCGAACACCTGGAACATCCATCTGCAGACCCATGATGATCTCCTGCTGGTGATCAATGCGAAGGACATGTTCGCGGCCGACGAGTTTCAGGACGAGCGCGAATACTATCAAGGCGAATTGGGTCGCAAGGTGGGCACCGCACAGCCCAGCCGCAACGCGAGAAACTGGCGCGCCGGTCTTGCCGTCTACGACATTTCAAAGGGAGACAGCCCTCGCGAGATCGGGTTCATGCCCATCGAGGGTGGGGGTGTGCATCGCGTCTGGTACACGGGGGGACGCTGGGCCTACGCGTCGGCGCTGATCGACGGCTTTTCCGATTACATGTTCATCACGATCGACATGTCGGATCCGACGCAGCCTCGAGAAGCGGGTCGATTCTGGCTTCCGGGGATGAACATCGCGAGCGGCGAAGCGCCTTCATGGGATGCGTCTCGACGCTGCGGATTGCATCATCCCATCGTGCACGGTGACACCGCGTACTGTGCATGGCGCGATGCGGGCCTTGTCGTGCTCGACGTGAGCGATCGATCGAAGCCGAGCTTGCTCGCACATCGAAACTGGTCGCCCCCGTTCGGAGGCGGAACGCACAACTGCCTGCCGTTGCCGGACCGCGATCTGCTGGTCGTGCTGGATGAAGCGGTGCTCGACCACCAGGAGGATGGCGAGAAGCCGATCTGGATCTTCGATGTGCGCGAACCGTCGAATCCCGTCAGCATCTCCACCTTTCCCAGCCCTCGCGAGGCCGACTACAAGCGCAAGCCGGGCCATTTCGGCCCGCACAACCTGCACGAGAACCGGCCCGGAAGCTTCGTGAGCTCGGAGCTGATTTTTGCGACATACCAGAACGCCGGGGTTCGGGTGTTCGATATTCGCGACCCCTTTCAACCGCTCGAGGTCGGCGCCTTCGTTCCGCCGCAACCGGAGCAACTGATGGATCGTCGACCGAACAGGGCGAAGGTGATTCAGTCCTGCGATGTGTTCGTCGATGCTGGCGGGCTGGTCTATTCGACGGATTACAACGGCGGGCTCTACATCCTGGAGTTCGACGGGCTTCGCTAGGAAGATCGGCGCCGCCCGTGACCGTTGGCTCACGCCGCTTATGTCTGCACGTACCCCACGCCCTTCGCGCTCGGCGCCGGCAGCGTCTCGCCCATCATCTCGCGCACGCTCGCCTCGATGGTGTCCGACATCGCATCGAGCGCGAGGTCGTTGGGCTCCATGCCGAAGGGCTCCTCGATCTCCGCGCCGAGCGCCTCGAGCGCGAAGAAGGTGTAGGCGATGAAGGCCACCACCACCGGCGTCATCGCGCCGATCGCATCGACCAGCCCGAAGGGCAGCAGCACGCAATAGAGGTAGATGGTGCGGTGGATGATGACCGCATAGGTGAACGGGATCGGCGTGCCCGCGATGCGCTCGCAGCCACCCAGGGCCTCGGTGAGCCGGCCCAGCGGCAGCTCGATGGCCGGCGCGAGCTCGGGCGCGAGCCGGCCCTGCAGGCGCTGCGCCTGCAGCCATTCGCCGACCATCAGCAGCAGCACGGCGGGCTTGAAGCGCACGGACCGCAGCCGCGCGCAGTCTGCTTCCGGCAGCAGGCGCGCGAGGTCGGCCGCGGCATCGGTGCCGCGCAGTTGATGCCGCAGCGCATGCACAAAGGCGATGAGCCGCGCGACCGGCAGTTCGGTGCCTTCGCGCGAGGGCAGCAGCGTGATCAGCTGGCGCACCAGCGTGCGCGTTTCGTTGAGCAGCGTGCCCCAGAGCGTGCGCGCCTCCCAGTAGCGCGCGTAGCTCGTGCTGTTGCGAAAGCCCAGGAAGATCGCGAGCGTGAGCCCGATCAGCGAGAAGGGCACGAAGTTCAGCGGCACCTTCCAGTGGAACAGCCGGCCGTGCAGCACGGTCACGAGGATCGCGAAACCGGTGGTCCACAACAGCTGCGGCACGATCGACGACAGCACCGAGCCATGCCAGACGAACAGCATGCGCAGCCAGTGGGGACGGGGGCGGACGATCATGGGGCGGCCATTATCGCCACCGCCGCGGCCGGTGCGTCGTCGGCCTACAGGCGGCCCGCGCGGTGTTTGCAAGAATGCATCCGGCGATCTGTTCGTCGACCGATGAATGAACCAGGAGGAAGATTCGCATGCCACACCGTCTCTCATGGCCGGTTTCCGGCCTCGCCCTGCTCGGCGCCCTCGTCGCCTTCCAGGCGCGCGCACAGAGCGATGCCCAGGTCTACGACAACGCGATCGAGCAGGCGGCGCGCGTGTGCCCGGGCCACTCCGCCGAGCACACGCGGCCCGGCATCCGCGCCGTGGGCGTCGGTGCCCTGCGCGTGCTCGCGCAGCGCCGCATCACCATGTGCCCCGATCGCCGCCTCGACGCCGCCACGCCGGTGGTCTGGTATGGCCGCGCGGACGTCTTCGCGTGGAACCCCGAGGTCAAGGAGGCCGTGGCGCTGGTCGCGTCCAGGGTCGATGCGATGACCCGCAAGGACGAGTTCCCGGCCGACACGCTGGTATGGAGGGCCGACGGCAGCGAGGCCAGGGGCGTGACGGTGCCGATGTTCGAGCGCAGGGCGCGGCCCGCTGGCGGCTGAGGCACGCGGCCAGAGGCCGCGACCGCGCTCAGCGCATCAGACCGTTGCGCTTCATCCAGTCCTGGATCAACGCGGCGATCTGGTCGGAGTTGGTGTCCATCATCGTCATGTGGCTGTTGCCGCGGATGCCGATCTTCGGCAGGTCGATCCATTCGACCTTGCCGCCGCGCGCGTTGAGGTCGTCCGCGAAGGCACGCGAGGCCGGCTGCTGGCGGATCCAGATCTCCTGCTTGTCGACGTTGTCGCCCCAGATGATGAGCATCGGGATGTTCTTGAGGCTGTCGAGCGCGGGGCCGGGTGGCGGCGCGCCCGCGGGCTCGATGGCGATCACGGCGCGCAGCTTGTCCGGCGCGGCGAGCGCGGCCTGGAAGCCGAAGTTGCCGGCCTGGCTGTGCACCATGACCACCGCGGGTCCGACCTTCTGGATCTCGGCGTTGTAGGCCGCCAGCGTGGGACCGTCGTTCACGGTCCAGCGCGGCACGAACTGCTTGGCGAACTGGTCGAGGTAGGCGCCGGGGAACTTGCCCTCGGGATAGGCGGTGCGCTTGGCGGGATCGAGGCTGTACGAGCCCTCGGGTCCCATGCGGAAGGTCTCCCAGGCTTCCTTCTTGGTGCGGAAGAAGGGCGGGCCCTTGAAGATTTCGGGATAGCGCGCCCACGAGGCGCGGCCGCGCTCGACCGCGTCCGACACGTACACCGGATGGCCCTGGCGGAAGAAGTACTGCATCCAGCCGGGCTGCCCGTCGGGCTTGGTGTCCCAGGTCACGCCGGTGAGGCCGCCGCCGTGCCACATCAGCAGCGGGTACTTCGCGCGCGTGGGTTCGGGCACGAGGTACTGCACGTACATCTGCTCGACCTCGAAGTCGCCGTTGGGATCGACGCGCGTGGGCTTCGCGCCCTGCGTGAACACGCTCTCGGTGACGGGGTAGCCGTCGAGCGTGACCTGCCGGCCGCCGACGTGGAAGCTGCCGAACTCCTTGAGCACTTGCGCCTGTGCCGGCAGCGCCGCCGCGATGCACACGGCCGCGGCGGTGGCCGCGACTTTCCTGATTCGCTTCATGGTGTCTCCGTTGTCTGTGTCGGAAAAACGGGCGCGGTGAACGCCCGGTGCCGGTCACGCCGAGGCGGGACCGTTCACTTCGTGCGGCGGCGGTCGAGGAAGGCCTGCCGCCAGGGCATGACGCGCACCGAGGCGAACAGGCCGCCTTGCGCGAAGGGGTCGTCGCCGATGAAGCGTTCCGCGTCCGCGCGGTCGTCGGCGTCCACGATGATCAGCGCGCCGATCGCGCGGCCGTGCTCGTCGAGCACCGCGCCGCCGGCCAGCATGCGTTCCTGCCGCTCGCTCAGGTAGTCGAGGTGCGCCGGCTTGAGCGTTTCGCGCAACGCCTGTGCGTCGGGCTGGTCGAGCGCGAGGATGACGTAGGGCATGCGGCGCTCCGGCTCAGCTCGGCGTGATGCCGGCCTTGGCGATGATCTCGCCCCAGGTCTTCATCTCGCGCGCGATGAAGGCCTGGAACTCCACGGGCGTGCTGCCCACCGGCTCGGCACCGTTCACCGTCAGCGCCTCGCGCGTGGCGCGCGTCTGCAGGGCCTTGCGCACCTCGGTGCTCAGGCGCTCCACGATGGCCGCGTCGGTGCCCGCGGGCGCGAGCACGCCGGTCCAGGCGCTGACGTCGAAGGGCTTGCCCGTGGCCTCGGCGACGGTGCGCACCTCGGGCAGCGAGGGCGAGCGCCGCGCGGTCGATGCGGCCAGCGCGCGCAGCTTGCCCGACTTCACGAGCGGCGCCGCCGCGACCACGTTCGCGAACATCAGGTCGACGTGGCCGCCCATCAGGTCGGCCAGCGCGGGACCGGTGCCCTTGTAGGGCACGTGCGTCATCGTCACGCCCGACTGCAGCGCCAGCAGTTCCATCGAGAGGTGGTCGGCCGTGCCGCTGCCGGTGGAGGCGAAGGACAAACGCTTGGAACGCGCCGCCGCGAGCGCATCGTCGAAGGACTGGATCGACGAGGTGGACGAGGCCACCATGATGAATGGCGACTGCACCGCGAGGCCGATCGGCGCGAAGGCCTTCGCGGTGTCGAAGGGCATGCTCTTCATCATCCACGGGTTGGTGGCATGCGGCACGCTCGCGACCAGCAGCGTGTAGCCGTCGGGTGCCGCCTTGGCCACCAGCTCCGAGCCGATCAAGGTGCTGGCACCGGGCTTGTTGTCGACGAAGAAGGACTGGCCCATCGACTCCGACAGGCCCATCGCGATCGCGCGCGCCACCACGTCGGTGCCGCCACCCGCGGTGAAGGGCACGACCACGCGCACCTGCCGGCTCGGATAGGGTGTCGCGGCGCGCGCCGGCGGCAGGGCGGCGGCGGCGCAGGCGCCGGCCAGGGTGACGATGAATTCGCGGCGGATCATGGGAGTCTCCAGGGATGTTCTGGTGCGCGTGCCTCGGGGCTACGCGTTGAAATGCAGCCGCAGGCCCGGCGCGGGCCAGGGCAGCGAGGCGAGCTGTCCGGTGCCCGACAGCGTGACGTAGGCGGTCTGCATGTCGGGCCCGCCGAAGCAGAGGTTGGTGACGTAGCTGTCGGGGAAGATCACCTGCCGCAGCAGCGCGCCGTCGGGCGCGATGACCGAGACCGCGCCGGTGATCAGCGTGGCGACGCAGATGTTGCCGCCGGCCTCGAGCGCGAGGCTGTCGAAGCGCTGGAAGCCCGGCAAGCCGCAGACGATGCGCCCGCCATGCGGCGAGGGAAAGGGATGCTTGCGCACCACGCCGGGCTCGACGATGTCGAAGGCCCACAGCCGCGCCGTCTCGGTCTCGGCCACGTAGAGCTCGCGCGCATCGGGCGAGAGGCCGATGCCGTTCGGCGACAGCAGCGGATAGGCCACCTCGACGATGCGCGAGCCGTCGGGCAGCGCGTAGTAGACGCCGCCGGAGTCGCGCAGCCGCGCATGCTTCTTGCCGAAGTCGGTGAAGTAGAAGCCGCCGTGCGCATCGAACACGAGGTCGTTGGGCGACGACAGCCGATGGCCATCGCAGTGCGTGTAGAGCAGCGTGTGCTCGCCCGTGCGCAGGTCGAAGCGGCGGATGCTGCCGCCTTCGTAGTCGGCCGCGGGCCCGGTCGAGGTGAAGCGGCCCGGCGCATAGGCGCTGCCGCCGTTGTCGCAGACGTAGAGCGCGCCGTCGGGCCCGATCGCCGCGCCGTTCGGACCGCCGCCGCAGTCGGCGACGACGTGGCGCTCGCCATCGGGCGAGATCCGCACGACGTGGCCCGCGCGCATCTCGACCAGCAGCACCGAGCCGTCGACCAGCGCCACCGGCCCTTCAGGAAATTGCAGACCCTCGGCCAGAATTCTCATGCGTTCCTTCGTGCCGCCTTCGATGCCATGCGGCTCGAAAAGGGCTTGTCTCTCAATGATTCGAGCGCTGAAGATACGTGAGGGGCCGTGGCGGCTCAATCACAATTAACTCATGCGAGAAATGATCAAAAGTCATTGCTCGCGGACGCGAGCCGGGGCGATCGGACGGCGCGTTCAGACGGCGCGGATCCAGCGACCCGACGCGGGGTCCGGCGTCGCCGCTTCGCCGTTCACCAGCACCTGCTCTTGCGTCAGCCGCGATGCGGTCGAGGGATCGACGTCGAAGCGGATCCCCATCGCGCGGACCAGCGCCTCGTCCTCGATCGGCAGCTCCCAGGTCAGGAACACCTGCAGGGTGTCGCGCTCCGCGCCGAAGTCCGCGGCATCGAATCCCTTGCCATCGCGCCGGATCACGGCATGCGGCTGGCAGGTGTCGAACAGCATGACCGTGCCGCGCGCGAGCGGAAGGCGCACGCCGGCCGAGGGGAAGTGCACGTCGAGGCCGAGGTCCTCGCCGAGGAAGAGGTTGCAGAAGAGCGCGCCACCGTACTGCGCGCCGTCGTGGTGATAGCGCGCGCCGCGGCAGGCCATCAGTGCCACGTCGGCGTCGCCCGGCAGGCCGGGCAGTCCTCGTGATCGGGCCCAGTCGGCCACCGCCTGCACGCAGCGGCCGTAGTCGGGCCAGCGCGTTCTCGCGCGCGCCAGCGACAGGGGCTCGACGTCGCCGGGCTCGAGCATCAGCTGCGTGCTCGCGTCGCGCCGCCAGTCGGCGAGCAGGCGTGCCGGCGGCTCGGGAATCTCCAGCCGCGACGCGAGCACGACCTCGCTCACGCTGCGGCTGCGCAAGGCATCGCCGTGCCAGAAGCAGGAGGTCAGGCGCTCAGGCATGGCGAGGTGGGAAGGGGACGGGAACCATCGGCCGGCAGTGTAGGGCGCGATGGATTGCGGGGCCGTCCCTTCAGGTTCGCTCGGCGCGCCACCACGCCAGCACGGCGCCGAGCAGCACCCCCACGGCCAGCACCGCGGGCACGGACGCGATCGCACCGCGAAAGGCCTCGGCCGCCGCCGCGCCGCCCGAGGCCAGCGCGCCGAACTGCCCGGCCGCCACGGCGTTGAGCATCTCGCGCGTCACGGGCTCGTCGATGGCGGCCGCGAGCCGCGGCGCCAGCGCCTGCACCAGCACCGCGCCCGGCACGATGGCGCCGAGCGCATCGCCGAGCAGCCGCAGCACGTTGAAGGCGGCCGAGCCGGTGCCGGCCAGCGCGTTCGGCAGGCTGGCCATCGCGAGATAGTCGAGCAGGCCGTAGAGGCAGCCGGCGCCGCTGCCGCAGAGAGCCAGCGCCAGCCATTCGAGCGCGGCGGGACGCGAGAGATCGGTCCACGCCAGATACAACAAGCCCAGGCCGATCGCCATCGCAAGGCAACCGCCGACCAGCACGGGACGCGTGCCGATGCGCACGGCCAGGCGCGAGGCGAGGGCCGGCATCACCATCGCGGGCATCAGCAGCGCGAGCAGGGTGCGGCCCGCATGGTCCGCGTCGTGGCCGCGCGCGGCCTGCTGGTGCAGCGGCACGTAGATGAACATCGCGACCCACACCGTGGTGAACAGCAACGTGAGTAGGCAGGCGAACACGAAGCCGCGGTTGCGCAGCAGGGCGGGTGGCAGCAGCGGCGCCGGATGCCGGCGTTGCGAGCGCGCGAACAGCGACCCCGCGACCAGCGCGAGCGCCAGGCAGGCGAGCACGGCGCTCGCGCCCCACCCACGCTCGGCACCGAGGATGCCGAAGGCCATCGCGGCCGCGATGGTCGTGAAGCCCAGGACCGCGCCCACGAGATCGAAGCGCGTGTGCACCACCCGGCCCGCATGGCCGCGGAAATTCCACAGCGCCAGCACAAGCGCGGCCAGCACCAGCGGCAGATGGATCGCGAGCGCGGCGCGCCAGCCGCCCTGCGCGGTCGCGGCGCCCGACAGCAATGCGCCGAGCGTGAGCCCGACGCCACCACAGCTGCCGAGCCAGCCGAAGGCGCGCTTGCGTTCGGCCTCGCCATGGAACACGGCCGTGAGCGCGGCCGGTCCGCTGGCCGCGAGCAGCGCGCCACCGGCACCCTGGAGGAAGCGCGCGGCCAGCAGCCATTCGGTGCGCGTGGCCAGCACGGCCATCAGCGTGAAGGCGCCGAAGATCGCGCCGCCAGCGATGAAGCTGCGGCGTTGGCCGATGCGGTCGGCGAGCGCGCCGGCCGGCAGCAGGAAGGCGGCGAAGCTCAGCACGAAGAGGTTGAGCACCCATTGCAGCGCGCCGAAGCCGATGCCGAAGGCCGCGCCGATCGGCACCAGCGCCACGCCCGCGGCCGTGATCGACATCGCGATCGCGGCCATCGAGAGGCAGGCGGCGGCCAGGGTGGCGCCACGCGTGGCGGCATCGGCCGGGGCCGGCGTCGGGGTGGTGAGAATGGAGGTCGGCATCGGCGGGCGCATCGTCAAACCGCGCAGGCTACGCATTCGCGGCGGCGGCCGCGATACCGGCGCTGGCACGCCGCGTTGCAGCCGTGGAACGCCGCTCTGCGCCACGCTCGAGGCAAACGCAAGAAAGGCATCGACAGCATGTTGGAAGACCTCAACGACCTGCTCCTGTTCGCCCGCGTGGTCGAGGCGGGCGGCTTCTCGGCGGCCGAGCGCGAGACCGGCACGCCCAAGTCGCGCCTGAGCCGGCGCGTGGGCGCGCTCGAGAAGCAACTCGGCGTGCGGCTGATCCAGCGTTCGGCGCACCGCTTCCAGGTCACCGACGTGGGCGAGCGCGTCTACCGCCACGCGCGCAGCATGGCCGACGAGGCGCAGGCGGTGCGCGCCACCGTCGACGAGACGCTGGGCGAGCCAGCGGGGCCGGTGCGCATCAGCGCCTCGCCGGTGTCGGGCGAGCTGCTGCTCGGCGGCTGGCTCGGCGAGTTCAGCCTGCGGCATCCGAAGGTGCGCATCACGCTCGACCTGTCGAACCGCTTCGTCGACCTGCTGGGCGAGCGCATCGACCTCGCGATCCGCTATGCGAGCCAGCCGCTGGCCTCGGCCGACATCGTCGCCCGGCCGATCGGCGTGGGGCGCATGGAGCTGGTGGGCGCGCCCTCGCTGCTGGCGGCGCATGGCGAGCCCACCGAGCCGGCCGACCTGCATCGCTTTCCCGCGCTGGGCCAGGGCGGCGGGCCCGACAGCGTGCGGCCCTGGGCGCTGGTCGATGCCGACGGCCGGACGCTGCTGCACCATCCGCAGCCGCTCCTGATCAGCGACGACTACCAGGCCCTGCGCGAGGCCGCGCTGCGCGGCGCGGGCCTGGTGCAGCTGCCGATCGAGGCCTGCCGCGATGCGCTGGCCGACGGCCGGCTGCGCCGCGTGCTGCCCGGCCTGGCCTTCGCTGGCCACGCAGGCCTACGTGCTGTACCCGACCGCAAGGGCATGAGTTCCGCGGTGCGCGCCGTGCTGGCCTTGCTCGAGACCAAGTACCGCGAACTCGAGCCGCCCAGCGCGGGTTGACGAGAGCGCGCGCCGCGGCTGCTGGCGTTGCAGCGGCGGCAACGCCCCGTTGCGCCCGCATGGCTCGTGCAACGCGCCGCGCGGCCCTACCTTCGAAGCTTCCTTGTCATCCCTCTCCGCGGAGAAAGAAGCTTCCTCATGAACACACAGAACCAGAAGATCGCCGTCGTCTCCGGCGGCTGCGCGCCGGCTAGTCGGCACCGCCGTGGCGCGCCGCCTCGCGCGCGACGGCATCACCGTCGCGCTGCTGCACCGGAGCAATGCCGCCGCGGCCGAGGCCGTGGTGCGTGGCATCGTCGCCGAGGGCGGCCGCGCATCCGCGTTCCAGGCCGACGTCGCCGACGAGGCCGCGGCGAACGCCGCCGTGGCCGCCATCGCCGAGGCCTACGGCCACATCGACATCCTCGTGCATGCGGCCGGCACCTTCGTCGCGGCGCCGGTGGGGCGAGCTCACGCGCGCCATGTTCGTCGAGCAGATGGACACCCATGCGTGAGCACCATCGTGCTGACGCAGGCCGTGCTGCCGCACATCCCGAAGGCGGGCGGCGCCATCGTCAACGTGTCGACCGACCTGGTCCACATCCCCCGGCGGCGGCACCGCGCTGTATTCGGCTGCCAAGGGCGCGGTCGAGGTGCTGACCAAGGGCTTCGCGATGGAGCTCGGCGCGCGCAACATCCGCGTCAACGCGGTGGCGCCCGCCATCACGCGCACCGACATGACCTCGGGCATCCCCGCCGATCACCTGCGCGAGGAGACCGCGCTCACGCCGCTGGGCCGGCTGGCCGAGCCCGAGGACATCGCCGACGTGGTGGCGTTCCTCGCGTCGAACGATGCGCGCTGGGTGACGGGGCGCACGGTGCTGACGGACGGCGGGCGGATCTAGGTCAGCCCGGGGAGGTTGCGAGCGTCAGCGCCGATACCGCGCGCTACCTGCGCCGGTCAAAGCGATTCGCCGTTGACGCTGTGCGCTTCGATCACCCACCCGCTGTCCGTGGCGAGCGGAGAGGCCGCGCCTTGCGCTTGCACCTGATCGCCGGGCTTCAGCTGCAAGCGCTCCATTCCTTGCGGACGGAGGTGAACGAAATCGCCGCTGTCCAGGACGACGCCATTGGCGGCGCCATGCCTGGCGAAGTTCAGGCGCACGACCTTGCCGCGCACCTGCGTCGGTCGTGCCGCCGCTTCGGTCGCGCGACCGTCGACGGCCGCCAGTCGCTCGAAGTGGTAGACCACGTGTTCGCCGTCGCCCTTCGGCGATGGTTTGATCGCGGCCTTCGACGACCAGCGCCTGGTCGCGACGAAGGCCCAGCAACAGGGCGACGCTGGCGCAGTCGTGGGGATCGACCACGAACTGCGTGGCGATGCCTTCGGTGTCGATCAACAGCCCTTCGATGCCGCCTTCGGGGCTGTAAAGCAGGTGCTGGAAGCGGCCCTCCACGGACCAGATGTCGTCGTGCTCGGCGGGATGATGGTGTGGCATTTGGAGGTTCTCGGAAGCTTTGCGGTGGTGGGAAGTTGCGGCATGCGCTGCCGCCTTTTCGTCGTAGCGCGCAACATGCCAGCACCGGAATCCTTTGAAATCAACGACTTGCGATCGCCGCCGCGGCGACGTCCGGATGATTCGGGGACAGCGGGCGTCTGCTTCCCGGACACCTCGTCGTTCGAGACTGTGGATTGGCCACCGCGTGACGCCACCGGACACATCAGCTGACGGCGAAACTCGTTTTCAATCTAAGTTGGTGCAGATTCGAACCTTATCCCTACAAGTTTCATTACTTTGGTGCATAACCTTGAGCCATTCGTGCATGACAATGCACGATTTTGGTCAGAACGCACCTTTTTGGAGATAGAGGAATGAAGCACGCCAGCGCCCAAGACTTCCTGGCCCATGTGGCTCAGCGCAATCCCGGGCAGCCCGAATACCTGCAGGCCGTGACCGAGGTCATCCAGAGCCTGTGGCCCTTCATCGCACAGCATCCGCGCTACCAGGCGCAGGCGCTGCTGGAACGGCTGGTGGAGCCCGAGCGCGTGATCACCTTCCGTGTCTGCTGGACCGACGACCACGGCGACGTGCAGGTCAACCGCGGTTATCGCATCCAGCACAGTCTGGCCATCGGCCCGTACAAGGGCGGCCTGCGTTTCCATCCGTCGGTGAACCTGTCGATCCTGAAGTTCCTGGCCTTCGAGCAGACCTTCAAGAACGCGCTGACCACGCTGCCGATGGGCGGCGGCAAGGGCGGCTCCGACTTCGACCCCAAGGGCCGCAGCCAGGGCGAGGTCATGCGCTTCTGCCAGGCCTTCGCCACCGAGCTGTTCCGCCACGTGGGCGCCTACACCGACGTGCCCGCGGGCGACATCGGCGTGGGCGGCCGCGAGGTGGGCTACCTCACCGGCATGGTCAAGAAGCTCACCAACCGCGCCGACTGCGTGTTCACCGGCAAGGGCCTCTCGTTCGGCGGCTCGCTGATCCGACCCGAGGCCACGGGCTACGGCAACGTCTATTTCGCGCAGGAGATGCTGCAGACGCGCGGGCGCAGCTTCGAGGGCCTGCGCGTGTCGGTCTCGGGCGCGGGCAACGTCGCCCAGTACACGATCGAGAAGGCCACGGCGCTCGGGGCGAAGGTGGTTACGGTGTCCGACTCCAGCGGCACGGTGGTCGACGAGTCGGGCTTCACCGCCGAGAAGCTCGCGGTGCTGATGGACGTGAAGAACCATCACTACGGCCGCGTGAGCGACTACGCCGAGCGCGTCGGCGCGAAGTTCGTCGCCGATGCCACGCCGTGGCACGTGCCGGTGGATGTGGCGCTGCCCAGTGCGACCCAGAACGAGCTCGACGTCGAGGATGCGAAGACGCTGGTGAAGAACGGCGTGGTCTGCGTGGCCGAGGGCGCGAACATGCCGTCCACCATCGAGGCGGTCAAGGTGTTCGAGGCGGCCGACGTGCTGTATGCGCCGGGCAAGGCCAGCAATGCCGGCGGCGTCGCCACCTCGGGCCTGGAGATGAGCCAGAACGCCGCGCGCCTGTCATGGCCGCGCGAGGAGGTCGACGCGCGCCTGCTGCAGATCATGCGCAGCATCCACGAGGCCTGCCTGGCCCACGGGCGTCGCGAGGCTGGCCGCGTGAGCTATGTCGACGGGGCGAACGTGGCGGCTTCGTCAAGGTGGCGGATGCGATGCTGGCGCAGGGTGTGGTTTGAGTTGAAGGGTTGAGGGACTTCATCCAGTTCAGAATCGATCCTTCATGTTCACGGAAGGACCACTCCGATGAAGTTCTCGACCCGAGTCAAACCCATCAGCTATCTCAAGGACCACGCGACGGATCTCGTCAAGGAGATCTTGGAGAGCCGCGAAGCGCTGCTGATCACTCAAGACGGAGAAGGGAAGCTCGTGGTGATGGATGTCCGCAGCCATGAGGAACGCGAAAAGACGATCGCGTTGCTGAAGCTCCTGGCATTGGGACATCGCGAGATCGAGCAAGGGCGGTTTCGCGATGCCGACGAAGTGTTCGCTGATCTGGCTGGAGACAACCAAGGACAAGGCCTCCTTTCGTGAGCCCTCGAAGTTTGGCCGTGCTTGTCGATCGGAACGCCGCGCCGTTGGACTATCAAGTCTTCAAAGCACCAGCGAACCTGTAGCTGCCGAGCACCAGCCCCGACGGCGTCGTCTTGCTGCCCACCAGCTCGAAGGCGCGCGCCGGCAAACCCTGCGCGAAAAGGCGCTTGCCGGTGCCCAGCAGCACCGGATAGACGATCAGCATCATCTAGTCGACCAGCCCGTGCTCGAGCAGCGCCGATGTCAGCGTCGAGCTGCCCCAGAGCACGAGGTCCGGGCCGGCGCTCGACTTGAGGCGGCCGACGCTCTCGGCGATGTCCGGCCCGAGGCCTTCGGACGGGCCCCAGGCCAGGCTGTCGGGGCGATGCGTCACGACGTACTGGTCGCCGCATTCAGGCCGTCCGCCATCGGCCCGCCCGGTGCCTTGGGCCAGTAGTCCGACCACAGGTCGTAGGTGCGGCGGCCCAGCAGCAGGTCGAAGCGTTCGCCGTGCGCGGCGAGGACCTCGTCGCGGCCTTCGGGCGTGCGGTAAGGCGCGGTCCAGTCGCCGTGCGGGAAGCCGTCCTCGCTGGAGGACTGGATCACGCCGTCGAGCGATACGTGTTCCATGATCTTGAGCTTTCTCATGCGGGTCTCCGTTCTGTGTGTTGGAGGTTCGGATCTGCCGTGTCGCCTTGGATTCGCGCGTGTTGTGGATGGTAGGTCACTCCGGCGGGCTGGTACCGATGCCTCCCGTGGCGCCGCGAGCGCGCATCGTTGGGGGCTGTACCTGCGAGACGAAAACAGGGGAAGTCGTCCTCACCATGGCGAGTGCGAGGGAGCTCGGCGGCCAAATCGATCCGGTATCGACGCCGTCGCATCCGTCACTGCGAGGCAGTGACGCCGGTGTCCTTGACGATCTGCTCGTACTTCTTCATCTCGGTGTCGATGAATGAACGAAACGCGCCGCCCTGCATGGGTGTCGGGGTCAGCCCCTGGTCTTCGAGGCCTTTCACCATGGCCGGGTCCGCCAACTCCTGCATCACATCCGCTGCGATGGAGTTCGCGATTGCGGAGGGCATCGCCTTCGGGCCGAACACGCCGAACCAGTTGGTGAGCTGAAGATTCGGCATGCCCAGTTCGGTGGTGGTCGGTACATCCGGCAGCAGCTTTCTCTTGCCGGCCCCGCGACCGCCAAGGGCTTGAGCCTGCCTGCACGGATTTGCTGCAGCAACGGTGGCGTCGTCGCCCAGAACAGATCGATCTGCCCGCCGATCAGGTCGGCGACGGCAAGCCCCGTTCCTCGATAGGGCACGTGGGTGAGCTGCATGCCGGTCTGGCGTGCAAGCAGTTCGCCGGCGATGTGCTGTTGGCCACCGGTCCCCGGCGATCCGTACGAGATCGACTGGCCGCTCCCCTTGCGCGCAATCAGTTCCTTCATGCTGCCGATCGGCGATTTGGGGCCGGCGGCGAGCACGAGGGGAGCCGAGGCGATCAGCGCGATGGGCGTAAGGTCCGTGATGGGGTCGTAGCGCATGTTCTTGAACACGAGCTTGTTCATTGAGACCTCGGGCGTGTAGCCCAGCAGCAAGGTGTAGCCATCGGGCTTCGCGCGCGAGACGGCCTCCGCGCCGATCATGCCGCTCGCACCGGTCCTGTTTTCCACCACCACCTGCTGACCCCATCTGGCGCTCAGCCGGGCGCCCAGCAGCCGCGCGATGATGTCTGTCGAACCCCCTGGCGCGTAGGCCACAACCAACTTGACAGGGTTGTCGGGGAATGCAGCCGTGGAAGCCGCAGAAAGCGTTGCGACGAACACGCCGCAGACAAGAGACTTGATGGACATGGCAGCGCTCCGGGCAGGATGGACGAACTAGGACAGGCGGATCAGGAGGACTTGCGTTTCCTTCGGCAGGTCGCGGTCCGATAGGCGGGCGCGCAACGCGGCGACGGGTTCCTGGCCGGTAAAGGTGGTGCCTTCGACCAGGTCGTATGCCACCTTCGGCGCATGGGCATCGAGGTACTCTGCCGCGGCCCGCGCGTCTTCGCACAGCAGGACGTAGCGGTCAGGGCCGGCGCTGAACTGCAGCGAGCCCGGGCGGGCTGTTGCCGCATCCGTCAGCGCGAAGGATTCGAAATCCGAGAACAATGCCGCGAGCATCGCGAAGGCCTGCGCGGCAGGGCGCGGATTGAAGCGCCTGTCGATGAACGCGTGGCGCGGAAAGTAGCCTCGGTCCACGTCCATGAAGGTGTCGAAGACATAGCGGATGGACGGCGAAAGCTTCGAGAGAATCATCGATTGCGCCACCTTTGCCACATTGCCACGGTCGTCGGTGCGCGCGATCGCCAAGCTCGTTCCAGACAGCTTGAGCGATACCAGCACCTGACATCGCGTGCGCTCGACGAACCGGTTCAAGGCACGGACGTTCGCGGCAAGATCCTGCTCGGCCTCGAGCCGCACGGTGATGCCGTCGAACTCCCCGGCCGAGCGACCCGCTGCCAGCCGCTCGGCATGCGCGTCGAGTTCGTCGAGCGAAAAGCCGGCGTGGACGAAATGACTGAAGTGCTTGCCGTCGTAGTGCGAGCCGTCGTAGGTCAGGATCTTGGACAGATAGAGCTTTCGTCCGGTGGCCTCGCGAAATGCGCGCCACTCGTCCTTGCGGCGCGAGAAGTTGTCGAGCGTGATGTTGACTTCGAATGCGTCGACGCCGCAGCCTTCGACGTCGGCTTCGGCCAGCGCATCGGTTTTCGGGAGCTTCAACGTGGAAACGATGTAGCGGTGGCCCAGCTTCGCCATGAGCCGCATGCGTTCCCGCGATTCCGGCTCCGCCAGGTCGAGATCCGGCACCTTTGCCAGGCGTGCGCCCATCTCCCAAAGCGCGAGCAGGGGATAGTCATTGCGCGCCCATTTGCGGCCGAACTCCTGCACCCCGCCGGTGGCCGTGATCTGCATCGACTCGGCCCATGGATGTCGCAGCTCGACGCCCACGCCATCGAAGGTCGAAGTCTTTGGATGTGCCAGGTAGCGCATGGGCATCCGTGCGGCGGGTGCGCCGAGGGCCGACTGCCGGCCCATGGTGCGGACCGAGTAAGCCACGTGGCCCGTCTCGAAGACATCGACGACAAAGTAGCCGAACTTTTCCACATCGCCCCGGCCGAACTCGTAACCCGGCGACACCTTGTAGAACTCGGTGAAATCGTGCCGCAGGAATGCGGTCGAGGGCAGCATGTAGAACTCGGCGTTACCGGTCCTGTCGTACCAGAAGTTGTGGACGTGCCCGGCGAACACGCCTTCGACATGCGGCCGCTTCATCTGCGCCAACAGCCAGCTCCGGGCCGGTTCGTCCACGTTGTCGTAGTTGCCGCGTTCGTCCTCCTTGTAGATGAACGGGGGGTAGTGCATGAACAGGAACACCCGCTTGTCGTCCGCACCATCCATCTGCGCCTCGAACCACTGCTTCTGCGCCTGCTCCTGAGGCAGGCCCGAATTGAGCAACAGCGAGTTCAAGAAGACGAAGCGAAGGTTCTCGCGGTCGAAGGCGTGGTAGTCGGCTCCGAAGGCGCCACGGTAGATGTCGAGGTAGTCGCCGCACACCTGGTCAGCGGGCATCCAGTCGACGCGCTTGTCGCCAACGTCGTGATTGCCCGGTACCAGATGCAAGGGCACCTTGAGGGGGGAGGCGATGGCCTTGAATTGCGCGACCGCATCGCCGAACGTCGGCAGCGAGGGCACGGGATGGACGATGTCGCCCAAGTGAACGACGAAGGCTGGTGCCGGCGACATGGCAGCGATGTCCTGAAACACGTGGCGCGCGCGCTCGTTGGCCAGCTGATTCGTGTGATACGGAGAGCTGGAAGCGTCGTCGCGTTCGTTCACATGGGTATCCGCAACGACGGCGAAGGAGAACAGCAGCGAGCCGTGGTCCTTGAGCGCTGGCCGTGTGATCATTTTTCCTGCCTTTCGTTTGAATTCCACATAGTTGAACGATATGTGTTATAAGACCATTTAATGGAACGAAATTATGAAAACGTGTCGATAAAATGTCAACATGGCATCTCAACAACCCGCCAAGCGGGATCTCCCTGGTCCGGAATTCCTCGGCGACGAAGCGTCGGCCAACCATCCGCAGTTCGCGTCTACGCTGGCTTCGGGGTTGGCGGTGCTTGGCTGCTTTGCGGGTGGGGCGCTGACCCTCGGCAACAAGGACATCGCTGACAAGTTGGGACTGACGCGCCCCACCGTCTCGCGGCTCGCCTTCACGCTCATGGGGTTGGGGTATCTGCGAAAGGACTTGCAGACAGGCAAGTACTCGCTCGGGCCTGCGGTGCTGTCGCTGGGCTATCCGCTGCTGTCGCAGTTGATGATCCGGCGGGTGGCCGCGCCCGAGATGCTGGAGCTCGCGCGCTATGTGCGGGGTCCTGTGTCTGTGGGGACACGGGATCGACTACAGGTCGTCTACGTCGAAACGGTTCAAGGGTTGGACACCAACTCGACCCGTCCCGATATCGGCTCCACGCGTCCGATCTTGCGCACGGCGATGGGCAGGGCGCTGCTCTTCGCGCTTGATCCGCAAGAACGCGCCTTGGTTCTGAAGCGGCTCGAGGAATCGCAGCCTGAAGACTGGACTGCGTTCTCGCAAGCAGCGGCGCAGGCCCAGGAGCAAATCGCCGCGCGAGACTTCTGCGTGGTGTCGGGCGACTGGCAACCCACGCTCGCTGCGGTGGGAGTCCCGATGCGCATGCCCGTCAATGGAATGGCACTGGCCTTCAACCTGACCGTGCCGTCCTACTCCACGGATATCGACCAGCTCGAAAGGAGCTTGGGCCCCCGCCTGGTGGATCTGGTCCGCAGCGTCGAGTTCAAGCTCGGATCGCTCGAGGCGCGGTAGCCCGCTTGTCCGGTTGCGAGCCGTCAGAAACGCTACGAACTCCGAAGAGGAATTCCCGGAGCCATGCTCCCATGGCGATGGGTCCGGTGAATGTCAGGGTCGAGCGTGGCGATGCGCCGCCTTCCAGAACGCCTCGACCGCCTTGCCCATCAGCTCGCGCCCGCGGTACAGCCGCACCTGCAGCGGCACGACCCATTCCTCGCCACCGGCCGGCACCAGCGTGCCCGCCGCGATGTCCTCGTCGACCAAGGTCCTCGGCAGCCACGCAATCCCCCGCCCATCGAGCGCCATGGTCCGCAGCACCGAGGCCAGGTGCGCGGTGAACACCACCTTCGGTGCCAGCGCATCGAGCCTGCGACCCAGCACGGCCTGCGCGATCCGTCCCAGTCCCGATTCCTGGCTGTAGGCGAGCAGCGGCACGGGCGTGGCGGGGCTCTTGCCCAGCACGTGCCGCGCGCGGCCCCTGGCACCGGGCGCGCTGACCGGCACCAGCGCATCGGCACCGACCTGCGTCGACAGCGCTCCCGAGTGATCGAGCGAGTTCGCGGCCTCGGGATGCGCATGGCTCAACACGAACTGCACCTTGCCTTGCGACAGCAGCAGCTCGCAGCGCGGCAGCAGGTCCGACATGAGCTGCACCGGGCCCAGCGCCACGCGCGACTCGAGCGTGCGCAGCCAGCGCGGCAGGAAGGTGAACGAGAGCGCATGCGTGGCGGCGAGCCGCAGGGTCGCGGCATCGGCTTCGTTGACGGCGCGCGCATCGGCCGGAATGCGGTCGACGCGCGCGCGCAGTTCGCGCGCGACCGTGCCGAACCATTCGCCCGCGGGCGTGAGCGTGGCGGGCTGGCCGCTGCGGTCGAACAGCTCGGTGCCCAGCCATTCCTCGAGCGCGCGCACGCGGCGGCTGAAGGCCGGCTGGGTCAGGTGGCGCTCCTCGGCCGCGCGCGAGAAGTTGCCCGTTTCGGCCAGCACCAGGAAGTCGTCGAGCCAGAGGAAATTCATGGCGGTGCTTTCAAGGCATCGAAGTCTAGAAAAAGGGCATTGGCCGGATCGGCGCCGCGCGGCCACCATCGGGTCTTCCTCAGCTCCTGGAGACCTCCCGTGAAGATCGTCGAGATCCGCGAACAGACCCTTCCGATCAGTTCGCCCATCCGCAATGCGTACATCGACTTTAGCAAGATGACCCTGAGCCTCGTGGCGGTGATCACCGACGTGGTCCGCGACGGCAAGCCGGTGGTCGGCTACGGCTTCAATTCGAACGGCCGCTACGGCCAGGGCACGCTGATGCGCGAGCGCTTCATTCCGCGCATCCTCGAAGCCGAGCCCGACACGCTGCTCGACGCGAGCGGCCGCAACCTCGATCCGCACAAGGTGTGGGACACGATGTTCAAGAACGAGAAGCCCGGCGGCCACGGCGAGCGTTCGGTGGCCATCGGCACCATCGACATGGCGGTGTGGGACGCGGTGGCGAAGATCGAGGGCAAGCCCCTGTTCCAGCTGCTGGCCGAGCGCTACGGCAACGGCACGCCGAAGCCGAAGGTCTTCGTCTACGCGGCCGGCGGCTACTACTACCCGGGCCAGGACCACGGCAAGCTCAAGGACGAGATGCGCAGCTACATCGACCGCGGCTACACGGTGGTCAAGAAGAAGATCGGCGGCGACTCGCTCGACGAGGACCTGCGCCGCATCGACTCGATCTTGAGCGTGCTGCAGGACGGCCAGAAGCTCTGCGTGGATGCGAACGGCCGCTTCGACCTCGACACGGCGATCGCCTATGCCAAGGCGCTGTCGCAGTACGACCTCTTCTGGTACGAGGAAGCCGGCGATCCGCTCGACTTCGAACTGCAGGCCACGCTGCGCAACTACTACGCCAACCCGATGGCCACGGGCGAGAACCTGTTCTCGATGCAGGACGCGCGCAACCTGATCCGTCATGGCGGCATGCGGCCCGACCGCGACTGGCTGCAGTTCGACTGCGCGCTCAGCTACGGCCTGGTCGAGTACCTGCGCACGCTCGACATGCTCGAGCAGCACGGCTGGTCGGCGAGCCGCTGCATCCCGCATGGCGGCCACCAGATGTCGCTCAACATCGCGGCCGGTCTGGGGCTCGGCGGCAACGAGTCCTGCCCCCGACCTGTTCCAGCCCTTCGGCGGCTTCCCCGATGGCGTGAAGGTGGAGAACGGCCATGTCACGCTGCCGCCGCTGCCGGGCATCGGCTTCGAGGGCAAGGCCGACCTGTACGCGCGGATGCGGGCGCTGTCCGATTGAGTGTCGGACCGAGGGGGCGATCGAGCGCGCGGCCCGTGCGTCCGCTATATTCCGCCGGCCCCATCGCGGCCGGCGGGAGCGCAAGCCGTTGCGTCTCGCAACCCCTCAGGAGATCGAAGTGCATCCAAAGTTTTGCGGCCTCGTGGCCATCGTCGTGGCGTTGTCGGGCTGCAGCCTGTGGCCGAAGTCCGGTTCGTCCAAGGATGCGCCGAAGGCCGCGGCACCGAGCGAGACCTACCACTCGGACCGGCCCAAGTCCTTCACCAACACCGCGGGCGTGTCGGTGCCCGAGAACCTGATGCTGCTGTGCCAGTACCGCGTGGGCAAGACGCTGGCCGAACAGGACGAGAAGAACCGGCAGTCGACCACGCCGCAGCGGCTCGAGTACGGCACGGGCGCGAGCGCGCCTCTGAAAGCTTGTTTGTCGGCCTACGGTTATTTGGAGCGCTGAGCGCGGGTCTCATCCCGCGCCAGGGCGCAGTTCGGCCGGTGTATCCGGCAGCTCGCCGACCAGGAAGTCCCTGAAGCTTTCGGCCGCCGGCGACAGTGCGCGGGCACGCGCGCAGAACAGCGACAGGTGGCGGTCCACCGTTGGTGAAGTCAGCGGCCGCGACACCAGGCCGAAGGATTCGAGCATCGGCAGCACGCGGCTGGGCTGGGCCGTGATGCCGAAGCCGCCGCGCACCATGCCGAGCGCGGTGGTGATGAACGACACCTCGTGCGCCGGATGCAGCGCCAGCGCATCCGAGTGCTTGAACAGATCGGCCTGCAGCCGGTTCGTGAAGTCGGGCGTGAGGCTCACGAACGGATGCTGCAGCGCTTGCGCCCAGCTCACTCGGGTGCGCGCGGCCAGCGGATGGTCGCCCGGGCACACCAGCCGGATGCGATCGCGCATCAGGCTCTGCTGCAGCAGTTCGGGCGGCGTCGGGCGCTGCGGCGCAATGCCCAAGTCGGCCTCGCCACTCACGACTCGCGCGGTGGCCTGCTGGTTCAGCGAATCGAGCACGTAGACCGCGATCGCCGGATACCGGCGGCGGTAGCGATGGATCATCTCGGGCAGCGTCGTCGCCGCAAAGAGCGGCGTGCAGGCGATACGCACCGTGCCGCGCTTCTTCTGCTCCAGGTCCTGCGTGCTCTCGAGCGCGCGCGAGAGATCGTCGAGCACCTGCCGCGCGAGCGGATAGAACTCGCTGCCCGCCAGCGCGAGGGCGGTCGACCGCGTCGTGCGGTCGAACAGTCGCACCCCCACGTTGCGTTCGAGATCGCGGATCAGCAGGCTCAGCGCCGAGGGCGTGAGATGGAGCCGGCGCGCCGCCGCGGCAAAGCTGCCGGCGTCGGCGATGGCGACGAAGGCGCGCAACTGGCGCAGGGACACGTTTCCGATATTCATAAGACAAGCTCAACAGGGCCTAAAAAAGTCTAGCTTGTCTTAGCAATACCCGCTACCTACGATGCCCTTCATCCGAGACAAACACGAAGCGATTCCACGATGCTGCGATTCGATCCCAACCTGCGGTGGCTGTTCACCGAATACCCGATGCTCGAGCGCTACGAGGCGGCCGCCAGGGCCGGCTTCCGCGGCGTCGAGGTGGCCTTTCCCTACGAACACCCGGCACGCGAGATCGCGGCCCGGCTCGAGGCCAACGGGCTTGCACTAGTGCAGATCCTCTCGCCCTTCGACTGGGACGCCGGCGAGCGCGGCTATGCGGCGCTGCCGGGACTCGAGGCGCGCTTCCGGCAGAGCATCCACACCGCGATCGACTATGCGACGCAGGTGGGCGGTCCGATGATCCACGTGATGCCCGGCAACATCGGGCCGGACATGGACCGCGCCCGCTGCATGGACCTGTTCCAGGAGAACATCGCCTGGGCCGCCGACCAGGCTCGCGCCAGCGGGCTCACGCTGATCCTCGAGCCCTGCTGCCGCGCGCGCTTTCCCGACTTTCTGTACCACCGCATCGAGGAGGGCATGGCGGTGGTCGAGGCGCTGGGCCGTGGCAACGTGAAGCTGTGCTTCGACACCTTCCACATCCAGACGGAGCAAGGTGCCATCGCCGAACGCCTGAAGGCCGCATGGCCTCACATCGGGCACATCCAGGTCGGCAGCGTGCCGGGCCGCAACGAACCGGGCACCGGCGAGATCCGTTTCCCCTACCTGTTCGAACTGATCGAGCAGATGGGGTGGGAGGGATGGATCGGCTGCGAGTACGCGCCTTCGGGCCACACGCTCGACACGCTGCAATGGGCCGCCGATCACGGCATCCGCGATCCGCGCACGGCAGCGGCCGCGCACTGAACAACACCACCCACGAGGAGACGACCGCGATGCTCAGCGCCGCCGACAACGACATGCTCACCCGCACCGGGGCCCAGACACCGATGGGCCAGCTTCTTCCGCCGCTTCTGGCAGCCCGTGGCGCTGTCGCGCGAACTGCCGGAGCGCGACGGCGCGCCGATGCGCGTGAACATCATGGGCGAGAGGCTGGTGGCCTTTCGCAACAGCGAGGGCGTGGTCGGACTGGTCGACGCGCGCTGCCCGCACCGCGGCGCGGACCTGTACTTCGGACGCAACGAGAACTGCGCGATCCGCTGCGTGTTCCATGGCTGGCAGTTCGACCTGCAGGGGCGCCCGGTGGAGTTGCCCAACGTGCCGCCCGGCGCCGAGCTACCACCAGACGCTGCGGCTCAAGGCCTACCCGACGCGCGAGCACGGCGGTGTGGTCTGGGCCTACATGGGACCCGACCCCTGGGAGCGCGAATTGCCCGAGCTGCCGCAGCTCGAGTTCGCGGCGTTGCCGGAGTCGCACCGCTACGTCACCAAGAAGCTGCAGGAATGCAATTGGGCGCAATCGATCGAGGGCGCGCTCGACACCTCGCACTTCTCGTTCCTGCACATGCCGGCACCGGGCGTGCCCTCGAACGCGAACCCCGATGCGCCGGCCGACGAGAAGCGCCTGCGCTGGATCCGCGAGGACCCGCTGCCGCTGTTCTCGATCCTCGAGCACGAGGTCGGCTTCGTCGTGGGCGGCGCGCGGCGCGCCGACGATGGCGTGCGCTACTGGCGCAGCGCGCAGTTCGCGCTGCCCTCGCACAGCACCACCCCCTCCACGCTGCCCGGCGAGACCCACTTCGGCTACACCTGGGTGCCGATCGACGACGAGAACTGCTGGATCTACACCTATGCGTGGAACCCGGATCGTCCGCTCGGCGAGGAGGAGGTCGCGAAGTTCAAGGAAGGCCACGGCGTGATCGCGGAGGTGGATGCGGACTTCATCCCGATCCGCAACCGCTCCAACGAATACCTGATCGATCGCGTCCACCAGAAGCACATCAGCTTCACCGGCGTGCGCGGCGTGGCCGAGCAGGACGCGATGATCCAGGACAGTCAGGGCCGCATCGCGGATCGCACGCAGGAACATCTGTCGGCCTCCGATGCCGCCGTGGTGCGCTTTCGCCGCACCGTGCTCACGGGCGCGAAGGCACTGGCGCGCGGAATCGAGCCCGAGGCTCCGCTGCGGCACGAGGCCTACCGACTGCGCTCGGGAAGCTGGTTCGCTTCCGAGGGCGTGTCCTTCGAGCAGGTGATGCTCGAGCGCTTCGGCGACACCGTCGGCCGCATCGCGGCGACGCCGGGCGCACCGAGCGCCGAAGAGGCCACCAGCGCTCGCTAGCTTTTTCCGCTTCCCCGTTCCCGACAAGAAATCCTGGAGACAAGACACGATGAACCCGATGAAGAAGTTCCGCTGGCCCGCCGCGCTGGCGCTCGCGTCCTGTGCGCTGGTCGGTGCCGCCACCGTCCATGCGAGCACCTACCCGTCCAAACCCATCAAGCTGATCATTCCCTACGCAGTCGGCGGCTCGACCGACCAGACGGGGCGGCTCATGGCCAAGTCGCTGTCCGAACGGCTCGGGCAGGCCGTGGTGGTCGAGAACCGCGCGGGCGCCGGCGGCACCCTGGGCCAGGACTTCGTGGCGAAGGCATCGGCCGACGGCTACACGCTGCTGTTCAGCGCCGCGGGTCCGCTCACGGTGACGCCGCACACCTATGCGAAGCTGAGCTACGACCCGGTCAAGTCCTTCGAGCCGATCGCGCTGGTGGCCACGCAACCGCTGCTGCTGGCCGTGAAGCCGGGCCTCAAGGCCGACAGCGTGGCCGAGTTGATCGCGCAGGCCAAGGTCAACCCCGGCAAGCTGTCGTACGGATCCTTCGGCAACGGCAGTGCCGCGCACCTGGCCGGGGAGTACTTCAAGACGCTGACCGGCGTGGACATGGTGCACGTTCCCTACAAGGGCAGCGGGCCCGCGCTGGTCGACCTGGTGGCGGGCAGATCGACCTGATGTTCGACGTCTTCAGCACCTCGGCGCCGCTGGTCAAGGCCGGCAAGCTGCGCGCGCTCGCGATCACCTCCACCGAGCGCTCGCCGCAGTTCCCGCAGGTGCCGACCATGCAGCAGGCCGGCGTCGCGGGCTTCGAGGCCGGCACCTGGTTCGGGCTGCTGGCGCCGGCCGGCACGCCGCGGCCCGTCATCGACAAGCTCTCGGCCGCGGTCAACGCGGCGCTCGGCGAGAAGGAGCTGCAGGAGACGCTGGCCTCGCAGGGCGCGAGCGTGCGCGGCGGCACGCCCGAGCAGTTCAGGAGCTACTTCCTTGCCGAGTACGACAAGTGGGGGCGCATCGTGAAGTCGGCCGGCGTCACGGCCGACTGAGCGCGACCCTTCTTCCGTTTTTCTTCCACCCGCCCCTCGTCGGGGCCGCTTTCCGTCATGAAACTTCTGAGCTATTCCCACCAGGGACGGGCGCGCTGGGGCGCGCTCGTCGATGAACGCATCGTCGACCTGCAGGCCGCGTCGCAGGGGCGCTGCCCCACGCTGCGCAGCGCGCTTGCCCAACTGGACCTGCCCGCGATCGAGGCCTTGGCCCGGAGTGCCGTCCCGGGCGTCGCGCTCGGCGAGGTGACGCTGCTGCCGGTCGTGCCCGACGCGCCGCGCATCTTCTGCATCGGCCTCAACTACGAGGAGCACCGCGTCGAGGCGCGACGCGAGAAGACCGGCCAGCCGACCGTGTTCCTGCGCGTGGCGTCCTCCCAGGTCGGCCACGGCCAGCCGATCGTGCTGCCGCGCGAATCCACCTGTCTCGACTACGAGGGCGAGATCGCGATCGTCATCGGCCGCGGCGGCCGGCGCATCCGCGAGCAGGATGCCTGGGCGCACGTGGCCGGCTATGCGCCCTACAACGATGCCTCGGTGCGCGACTGGCAGGCTCACACCACGCAGTGGACGCCGGGGCAAGAACTTTCCCGCCACGGGCGGCTTCGGGCCCTGGATGGTCACGCGCGGCGAGATCGCCGATGGCCAGGAACTGGGTCTGGCCACGCGGCTCAACGGCGAGGTGGTGCAGCAGGCGACGACCGCGCAGCTGATCTTCCCGATGCCCACCCTGATCGCCTACATCTCGACCTTCACCGCGCTCGAGCCGGGCGACGTGATCGTGACCGGCACGCCCGGCGGCGTGGGCTTCAAGCGCCAGCCGCCGCTGTACCTGCGCGCGGGCGACGTGGTGGAGATCGAAGTGGAGGGCGTGGGCATCCTGTCGAACGCCGTGCAAGCCGAATGACCGACACGAGGCCGATCGAGGCGCGCATCGCCGTGCGCGCGAGCGTGGCGCCCGACATCTGCGCCCTCGAGATCGAGGCGCGCGACGGCACGCCGCTGCCGGCTTTCGATGCCGGGCACACATCGACGTGCATGTCGATGGCTTCGTGCGGCAGTACTCGCTGCTCGGCGCACCGTGCGCAGCGCCCGCGCGCTATCGCATCGCGGTGCTGAAGACCGCCGCCTCGCGCGGCGGCTCCGAAGCGGTGCACGCCCGGCTGCACGCGGGCAGCGCGCTGCGAATCTCGGTACCGAGGAACCTGTTCCCGCTGCAACCGCAAAGCCCATGGTCGCTGCTGGTCGCGGGCGGCATCGGCATCACGCCGCTGCTGAGCATGGCGGCGGCGCTGCATGCGGCCGGCTCGCCATTCGAACTGCACTACTGCGCGCGCTCGCGCGGCGCCATGGCCTTCGTCGACGAGCTGCTGCGCTCGCCGTTCGCGCACGCAGTGCACTTGCATCCGGACGACGAGGCGGCTTTCGATGCCGGCGCGGGTACTGGTCGGCCGGCCCGGCGACGCGCGGCTCTATGTCTGCGGCCCGCAGGGCTTCATGGACCATGTGCTGTGCAACGCGAAGGCCGCAGGCTGGGACGAGCGCAGGTTGCACCACGAGTCCTTCCAACCGGTGACGGCGGCGCAAGGCGATCGCGGCTTCGAGCTGGTCGCGGCGCGCAGCGGCAGGCGCATCGCCGTCGCGGCCGGCGAGACGGCGCTGCAGGCGCTGCGGCGCGAAGGCATTGAGATCGCATCGTCCTGCGAGCAAGGGGTCTGCGGAAGCTGCCTCACACCGGTGCTCGAGGGCCGGGTCGAGCACCGCGATGCCTTTCTCACGGCGCAGGAACAGGCGCTGCACGACCAGTTCCTGCCGTGCTGTTCGCGCGCGTTCGGCGAGGCGTTGACGCTCGATCTCTGAGGCCGTTGCGGGGGCCGGCTTCAGGGGCGGCGCGTCGGCACGCCATCCTAGAATCGCCGCATGGCATCTCCAGCGGCTTCTTCATGATCGGTTCCGGCGGCAAGCCCACCAGCAGGGACGTCGCGCGGCTCGCGGGGGTGTCGCAGGCGACGGTGTCGCGCGTGCTGCAGAACTCGCCGCTGGTGCAGCCGGCCACGCGCCAGGCGGTGCTCGATGCGATCGCGCAATCGGGCTATGCGCCCAACGCGGCCGCGCGCTGGATGCGCACCAAGCGCACCGGCATCATCGCGCTGGTGGTCGCCAACCTCGCGGTCAATCCGCTCTATCCGGCGATGCTGCAGCTGCTCTCGGCCGCGCTGCGCAAGCGCGGCCTCTCGGCCTCGGTCTACGAGGAAGAGGACTTCAGCGACGCGACCATGCGCGTGATGGTCGAGAGCGGCGTGGACGGCGTCATCACCACCACGGCCACCGAGGCCTCGCTGCCGCTCCTGGAACGCATCGCGCAGAAGGTGCCGCTGGTGCTGCTGCACCGCACCGTGGGCTCCGATGCCTTCGACCAGTTCTCGAGCGACAACCGCGCGAGCGGTGCCTCGACCGCGGGCTTCTTCGTGGACCACGGGCGCACGCGGATCGGCCTGATCTCGGGCCACGACCTGCCGAGCACCTTGCGCGAGCGCGAGCAGGGCTTCGTCGAGGAGCTCGCGCGGCGCGGCGTGGCGCTGAGCCCGGGCGCGGTCGCGCGGGTGCCGAAGTTCTCCTATGCCGCGGGGCAGGAGGCTGCGCGCGCGATCCTGCAGGCGGGCCGCGTCGATGCGATCTTCGGCGTCAACGACATCGTGGCGATCGGCGCGCTCGACGGCGTGCGCTCGCAGGGGCTCGCAGTGCCGCGCGATGTCTGGGTGGTGGGCCACGACGACGTGCCGATGGCCGCCTGGGACAGCATCGCGCTCACGACGGTCTCGCAATCGCGCGAGGCGATGGTGGAAGCCGCCGTCGCGCGGCTGTGCGCGCGGCTCGACAACCAGCAGATGGAGCCGGCGCGCGTGGTGCTGCCGCACGCGTTCATCGTGCGGGGCACGGCCGGCTGATCGACGCCTCGCGGCTCAGTCCAACGTGATGTTGTTTCTCGTGGGCCACCTTGCCCCACTTCGCGACCTCGTTCTTCAGGTAGCTCGCGAACTCCTCGGGCGTCGAGCCGACGATGTCGGCACCCATCGAGGTGAGCTTGGCGGCCGTCTCCGGCTGCTTGAGGATCTTCACGATCTCGGTGTTGAGCCGCGCGACGATCTCGGGCGGCAGGTTGGCCGGACCCATCACGCCGCCCCACGAGTTGGCCTCGAAGTTCGGGATGCCGCCTTCGGCCACCGTGGGGACGGAGCCCAGCGCCGACGAGCGCTTGGCACCGGTCACCGCGATCGGCTTGAGCAGGCCGCTCTTGATCTGCGACATGCCGCCGATCACGGTCGGGAAGATCACGCTCACGTTGCCGGCGATGGTGTCCTGCAGGCCGGGCGCATCGCCCTTGTAGGGCACGTGGACCATCTTGAAGCCCGCCATCGACTTCATCATCTCGCCCGCGAGATGGTTGGCCGAACCGTTGCCGGCCGAGGCATAGGTCAGCTTGTCGGGATGGGCCTTGGCATAGGCGATCAGCTCCTTCATCGAGTTCACCGGCATCGACGGCTGCACCAGCACCACCAGCGGCACCACCGAGGTCAGCGTGATCGGCGTGAAGTCCTTGATCGCGTCGTAGGGCAGCTTGCGGTAGACGGCCGGGTTGATCGCGTTGGGTCCGAGGTTGGCCATCAGGATGGTGTAGCCGTCGGGCGCCGACTTGGCGACGTACTCGAGCGCGATCAGGCCGTTGGCGCCGGGCCGGTTCTCGACCACGAAGGCCTGGCCCAGCGCCTCGGTGAGCTTCACGCTGAGCAGGCGCGCGGTCACGTCGGAGGCGCCGCCGGGCGGGTAGGGCACGACGAAGCGCACGGGCTGCTTGGCCGGCCAGGCCTGGGCCAGCGCGGCGGCCGAGAACGCGAGCGAGGCCACGCACAGGCCCGCGGCGCGCAATAGCGAACGCGCCTTCATGCGGCCACCGTCGCGGTCGAGGTCGAGGTAGCGGGCAGCGGGAGGTCCAGCGTCGTGGTGCGCCGCAGCTCGCGCCGGTACTTCTTGTCGTCGAAGGGCCGCGCGCGGTGCATGGTGGTGCGGTTGTCCCAGATCACGAAGTCGTGCACCCGCCATTCGTGGCGGTAGATGAATTGCTGTTGCGTCGCGTGCTCGCTGAGGTCGCGCAGGATCAGCCGGCCCTCGGGCACGGCCATGTCGACGATGTGCGAGGCATGCGAGGCGAGGTAGAGCGAGCGCCGCCCGGTGCGCGGCAGGGTGCGCGCCAGCGGATGCACCGCGCCCTTGAGCCGCTGCTTCTCTTCCTCGGAGAACTCGAAGCCCATGATCTGGCGCGAGTAGGCGATCGAATGGAAGACCTGCAGCCCTTCGATGGCGGCCTTCGTCGCGTCGTCGAGCGCGTCGTAGGCGGCGCGCATGTCGGCGAACTCGGTGTCGGCCCGCACCGGCGGCACCACGCGCGCCGACAGCATCGAGTAGCGGCCGGGCGGGTTCTCGAACGAGGCGTCGGTGTGCCACAGCCGGTTGCTGATGGTGCTCATGCGCAGCCGGTGGTCGGCCGGCAGGATCTGGCCGTCGGCGCCGACGTTGGAGATGTCGGTCAGGGCCTCGTTGCCGAAGCGGTTCTTCGCGAGCACCGCGACCGAGGTCTTGCTGTGCAAGGTGCCGTCGAAGCGCTCGGCGAAGGCGAGCTGCTCCTCGTTCTCGAGCGGCTGGTCGCGAAAGACCAGCACCGCGTGCTCGTCCATGCCGGCGCGCAGCTGCGCGAGCGTGTCGGGGTCGGTCAGGGTGCGCAGGCTGATGCCAGTCACCTCGGCGCCCAGCATCGAAGGGAGTTTCTGGATGTTCAGTGTCATGGTGGAGTCGTCTTTGGGTACGTATTCATGAATACGTAGTCATTTTTGGCCGCATGGCCGCCGCGGCGCATCGGGGAAAGCCCGCGCCCCGGTCGGAACCCTTGTTTCAGCCTTCGGCGGCCGCCACTTCCTCGGCCATCCAGTGCTCAAAGTCGCGCACCCGCTGCGGTACCGGCCGGTCGGCGCGCCAGGCCATGAAGTAGCCGCCCTCGGTCGGCAGCCGCAGCGCGAGCGGCGCCACCAGCCGGCCGCTCGCGAGGTCGTCGCGCACGAAGGCCAGCAGGCCCATCATCACGCCCAGCCCCTCGGCCGCCGCCTGGTAGGCCATGGCGGCGTTCTCGAACTTGAGGCCGCGGTGCGTATCGACGCCGCTCAGGCCCGCGGCCTCGAGCCAGGCCGGCCAGTCCTGCGGCCGGTTCAGCGAACTCAGCAGCGCGTGCTGCGCGAGGTCGGCCGGCTGCGCCAGCGGCGGCTCGCGCTGCAGCAGCGCCGGCGCGCACACCGGCAGCAGCGTCTCGCGGAACAGCAGCCGGTAGCCCGGGCCCTCGGGTGGGCTGGGCTCGGAGTGGATGCTCACGTCCACGTCGTCGCGCTCGAAGTCGGTGGGCTTGTGCGAGGTGGTGATCTGCACGTCGATGCGCGGATGCCTGGCGTGGAAGCGCGCCAGCCGCGGAATCAGCCAGCGGATCGCGAAGGTGGGCGGCAGCTTGATGCGCAGCAGCCACTCGTCGGGGCTCTGCTGCAGCTGCCGCGTGCCGAGCTCGATCTGGTCGAAGGCCACCCGCATGCTCGCGTGATAGCTCTGGCCCGCGGGCGTGAGCCGGATGCCGTGGCGCCCGCGCTCGAACAGCTGCACCTTGAGCCAGTCCTCAAGCGTGGCGATGTGGCGGCTCACCGCGCCCTGGGTCACGCAGAGCTCGTGCGCGGCGCGCGTGAAGTTGCCGCAGCGCGCGGCGGCCTCGAAGGCGCGCAAGGCGTTGAGCGGTGGCAGGCGGCGTGTCATGGGGTCTGACTTTAGCTCATGCCTGCATGCGTTAATTGTGATTGCGGCGCCTTCCTCTGCGCGCCTAGGATGCGGGCACTACAAGACAGGAGACGCGCAATGATGAAGAAACTGCATGCCTGCACGATGGCCGCGGTGCTGTTCGCGGGCTTCGGCCCCGCGCTCGCGTCGGCCCAGGACGCGGCCGCCAACTACCCGAGCCAGCCGATCAAGCTCATGGTGCCCTGGCCCGCGGGCGGCGGCGTCGACACCACGGCGCGCATCGTGTCCGACATGCTCGGCCACCGGCTCGGCCATCCCTTCGTGATCGACAACCGCGCGGGCGCCGGCGGCAACATCGGCACCGAGCTCGCGGCGCGGCAGAAGCCCGATGGCTACAACCTGCTGATGTCCTCGATCAGCCCGAACGCGGTCAATGCCAGCCTCTACAGCAAGCTCGGCTTCGATCCGGTCAAGGACTTCGAGCCGGTGATCTACGTGTCGGCGGTGCCGAACATCCTGGTGGTGCCCGGCGACTCGCCGTTCAAGACCGCCAAGGACGTGATCGACGCCGCGCGCGCCAACCCCGGCAAGCTCAACTACGCCTCGGGCGGCATCGGCTCCTCGCAGCACCTGGCGGCGGTGCAGTTCGCCAGCGCGGCCAAGATCGACATCGTGCACGTGCCCTACAAGGGCACGGCGCCGGCCGAGGCCGACCTCGCGGCGGGCCATGTCTCGCTGATGCTCGACACGACCACCTGCCTGCCCTTCGTCGCCAGCGGCAAGATGCGCGCGCTCGCGGTGGCCTCGAAGAAGCGCAACCCCGCGCTGCCCGACGTGCCCACCTTCGACGAGGTGGGGCTGTCCGGCGTCTATGCCTCCTCGTGGTATGGCCTGTCGGCGCCGGCCGGCACGCCCAAGGCCATCATCGCCAAGCTCAATGCCGAGGCCAACGCGGTGCTCAAGTCGCCCGAGTTCCAGAAGCGCATGCTGGCCTTCGGCGCCGAGGTCGGTGGCGGCACGCCCGAGGAGTACGGCCGCTTCATGGCCAGCGAGACCAAGCGCTATGCCGAGATCGTGCGCATCTCGGGCGTGAAGCTCGATTGAACGCCGACCCAGTCCTTTCTTCTTCCCACGTTCCCGACGATTCCATGTCCGCTTCCCCCGCTCCCCGCACCCTGTTCGACAAGATCTGGGAGCCGCATGTCGTGATGCAGCGCGACGACGGCCAGAGCCTGCTGTACGTCGACCGCCACCTGGTGCAGGACGGCTCCGCGCCGGCCTTCGAGATGCTGCGCCAGCGGCAACTGCCGGTGCGCCGGCCCGAGCGCGCCTTCGCCACGCCCGACCACTACGTGCCCACCGGCTCGCGCGTGCTGGCCGACATCGCCGATGCCGAGAAGCGCGCGATGGCGCAGGCGCTGCATGACGACAGCGCGTCCGCGGGCATCCGCTTCTTCGGCCTCGACGACATCCGCCAGGGCATCGTGCATGTGGTCGGTCCCGAGCAGGGCCTGAGCCTGCCGGGCAGCGTGATCGTCTGCGGCGACAGCCACACGGCCACGCATGGCGCGCTCGGCGCGCTGGCCTTCGGCATCGGCGCCTCGGAAGTGGCGCACGTGCTGGCCACGCAGACGCTGTGGCAGCGCAGGCCGCGCACGCTGCGCGTGACCATCGACGGCCGGCTCGGCGCGGGCGTGTCGGCCAAGGACATCATCCTGGCCGTGATCGCGCGCATCGGCGCCGCCGGCGGCACCGGCCACGTGATCGAGTACGCGGGCGAGGCGATCCGCGCGCTCGCGATGGCGGGCCGCATGACGGTGTGCAACATGTCGATCGAGGCCGGCGCGCGCGCGGGCATGGTCGCGCCCGACGACACCACCTTCGAATGGCTGGCCGGCCGGCCCGAGGCGCCGCGCGGTGCGGCCTGGGACGCGGCCTTGGCCGGCTGGCGCCGGCTGCCGAGCGACGAGGGCGCGGCCTTCGACAGCGAGGTTCACCTGTCGGCGGCCGACATCGCCCCCATGGTCACCTGGGGCAACAGCCCCGAGGACGCGCTCCCGATCACCGGCCGCGTGCCCGATCCCGCGCAGGCGCCGAATGCCGAGCGCCGCGAGGCGATGCGGCGCACCCTGGACTACATGGGCCTGGCACCGGGCCAGGCGCTGACCGATCTCGCGGTCGACCGCGTCTTCATCGGCTCGTGCACCAACGGCCGCATCGAGGACATGCGCAGCGCCGCCGAGGTGGTGCGCGGCCGGCGCGTGGCCGAAGGCGTCGAAGCCTGGGTCGTGCCCGGCTCGGGGCTCGTGAAGCAGCAGGCCGAGGCCGAGGGTCTCGATGCGGTGTTCCGCAACGCCGGCCTGCAATGGCGCCATGCCGGTTGCTCGATGTGCCTGGGCACCAATGGCGACCAGGTGGCCGCGGGCCAGCGCTGCGCCTCGACCTCGAACCGCAACTTCGTCGGCCGCCAGGGGCCGGGTTCGCGCACCCACCTGATGAGCCCGGCGATGGCCGCGGCCGCCGCCATCACCGGCCGGCTGACCGACGTGCGCGCCATCCCGCCGGCGCGCTGAAGCGCCGCTGCCACGAACCCACGCCCGATCCCATGGAAGCCTTCACCTCCCTCGACGCGGTCGCCGCGCCGCTCGCGCGCATCAATGTCGACACCGACCAGATCGTGCCCGCGCTCTACCTGCAGAAGCCGCGCTCGGACGACTTCGGCAACTACCTGTTCCACGACGTGCGCCACGATGCCGCGGGCGCGCGCCGCGTCGACTTCGTGCTCAACGACCCCGTGTACGCGCAGGCGCGCATCCTCGTGGCGGGCCGCAACTTCGGCTGCGGCTCCTCGCGCGAGCATGCGGTGTGGGCGCTGCACGATGGCGGCTTTCGCACCGTGATCGCGCCGAGCTTCGGCGACATCTTCTTCTCGAACGCGCTCAAGAACGGCCTGTTGCCCGTGCGCCTGCCCGAGGACACGGTGCAGTCGATGCTGGCCGAACTCGCCGCCGACCCCGGCGCGCGCCTGCGCGTGGACCTGCGCGCGCAGACCGTCACGCGGCCCGGCGGCGAGGTCGAGTCCTTCGCCATCGATCCCTTCGCGCGGCATTGCCTGCTCGAAGGCCTCGACGAGATCGACTACACGCTGACCCAGCGCGCGCGCATCGAGGACTTCGAGCGGCGCCGCGCCGCCGATGCCGCGCTGTCCCATTCCTCTCTCTGAACAGCTAGAAAAGGTTCCCAGACATGAAGATCGCAGTGATGCCGGGCGACGGCATTGGCCCCGAGGTGACTGCCCAGGCATTGAAGGTGCTGAAGGCCGTGGTGGGCGCGGCCCAGCCGCTGGAACTCGCGCATGCCGCGATCGGCCAGGCCGGCATCGACAGCGCGGGCGACCCGCTGCCCGCGGCCACCAGCGAGATCGCGCGCCAGGCCGACGCGATCCTGTTCGGCTCGGCCGGCATGCCCGGCGACGAAGCCATCCCGTTCATGATGCGGCCCGGCGCGAGCCTGCTGCGCCTGCGCAAGGAGCTGGGCCTGTTCGCGAACTTCAGGCCGGCCTTCCTGTTCCCCGAGCTGATCGGCGCCTCCACGCTCAAGCCCGAGGTGGTCGAGGGACTCGACCTCCTGATCCTGCGCGAACTCACGGGCGATGTCTATTTCGGCGAGCCGCGCGGCAGCGGTGTCAATGCCGCGGGCGAGCGCGAGGCCTTCAACACCATGCGCTACTCCGAGCCCGAGGTCGAGCGCATCGCGCACGTGGCCTTCCGCACGGCGCGCGCGCGCAAGGGCCGGCTGTGCTCGGTCGACAAGGCCAACGTGCTCGAGGTGATGCAGCTGTGGCGCGAGGTGGTCACGCGCGTGGGGGCCGAGTATCCCGACGTGGAGCTCACGCACCTGTTCGTCGATGCGGCGGCCATGCAGCTGATGCGCGCGCCCAAGCAGTTCGACGTGATCGTCACCGGCAACATCTTCGGCGACATCCTGTCCGACGCGGCCGCGATGCTCACCGGTTCCATCGGCATGCTGCCCTCGGCCTCGATGGCGGCCGGCAGCTTCGGCCTGTACGAGCCGGTGCACGGCACCGCGCCCGACATCGCCGGGCGCAACCTCGCGAACCCGCTGGCCGCGATCCTGTCGATGGCGATGATGCTGCGCTTCTCGTTCGGCCAGGCGGCGAACGCCGATCGCGTGGAGCAGGCGGTGCGCCGCGTGCTGGCCGATGGCCTGCGCACCGGCGACATCTACCAGGCCGGCAGCACGCGCGTGGGCACCGAGGAAATGGGCGACGCGGTGGTCGCGGCTCTGGGCAAGAACTGAAGGAGCCGGACGGAGGGCAGAGCGCGCGCCCTGCCTACCAGAGCTTCCACCAGCGTGGTGGCGGCTTGCGGAGTTCGAGCGGGCGGGTGTCGAGCTCCAGGCCCGCCACCGGCATCGAGGGCAGCTGACGGCGCAGCTTGCGCTCGAGTTCATGCGCCATGCCGCGTGCGCGCGCGTCGCCGCGCAGGGCGCGACGGCGCCATTCCGCGGCCTCTGCGGCCAGTGCATCCATGTCCATGTTGCTGATCTCCACCATGGCGCGATTGTCCCGCGCCAACGCACAGCGCATGTAGGCGCAAGCAGTACATCGGCGTACGAATCGATACGCAGCGAGGCCTGAATCCCACAGTCGGGCAACAAGAAACGCGCGCTATGTCAAAAGACATTGCGCGCCGGTGCGAAACCAGGCCCAGTCGAAGGCCGCCTCGCCCATCCCATTTGTGGGACAGGGCCTACGCGAGGTCGCGGCATCGCTTGACCAATGCAGCTTCGTCGGTGCGCTCTGCCAACGGCTACGATCCCCGATGCGAACCAAATACTCAAAATGGGGACGGGAGCCGCCGCGCGCATGATCGAATGCACGGGCGGTCGGTGGTGGGACCGCGAACCGTGCAAATACCGAGAGGAAATCCATGAAGAACGACCATGAAGCGTTGCGCGCGACGCTGCGCGAGGAAGAAAACGACGTCCTCGAGGGCTGGCTGGACGAAGCCCGCGTGAGCGAACCGGGCGCGCGTCGCGCGGCCAAGGCCGAGGGCGGCGAGCTGCTGCGCCAGCTCGACGGCGTGCTGGCCGCGGGCGGCGACGCCGCGCGCTTCGAGGCGGCCGAATCGGGCACCGCTGCGCGACACGCTGGCCAACCTCTCGCGCACGCGCGCGGCCAAGGGCGAATCGGCCGGCGACACCAGCCTGTTCGTGCTGGCGCTCAAGAAGCCGCTGTTCGATGCGCTGCAGCGCCGGCTGGCGAAGGATCCCGCCGCGCTGGCCGGCGCGCTGTGGACCCTGTCGGCCTCGGTCGACAAGCTCGCGCAGCACACGGTCACCACCTTCCAGCAGGCGCGCGAGGACATCATCCGCCGCCAGCAGGAAGAGTTGCTCGAACTCTCGACCCCGGTCGTGAAGCTGTGGGAGGGCGTGCTGGCCGTGCCGATGATCGGCGTGCTCGACAGCGGCCGCACGCAGATGGTGATGGAGGCGCTGCTGCAGCGCATCGTCGAGACCGGCTCCGGCATCGCGATCATCGACATCACGGGCGTGCCCACGGTCGACACCCTGGTGGCCCAGCATCTGCTCAAGACCGTGACCGCGATCCGCCTGATGGGCGCCGACTGCATCATCAGCGGCATCCGGCCGCAGATCGCCCAGACCATCGTGCACCTGGGCATCGACCTGCAGGGCGTGCAGACCAAGGCCACGCTGGCCGACGCGCTCGCGCTGGCCCTGAAGCAGGCGGGCTGGTGCATCGAGCGCACGGCCTGAGCGGAGCCGCCATGGACCGCATTCCCATCCTGCGCATGGGCGACATCCTGCTGGTGACGATCCAGGTCGACATGCAGGACCAGACCGCGCTGCAGCTGCAGGACGACCTGGCCGGCCAGATCTCCAGGACCGGTGCCTCGGGCGTGATGATCGACATCTCGGCGCTCGAGATCGTCGACTCCTTCGTCGGCCGCATGCTGACCAGCATCTCGGGCATCGCCCGCATCCTGTCGGCCACCACGGTGGTGGTCGGCATGCAGCCGGCGGTGGCGATCACCCTGGTCGAACTCGGGCTGTCGCTCGAGGGCGTGAGAACGGCGCTCAATGTCGAGCGCGGCATGGAGATGCTGCGCCGCGCGCGCCTGGAGAACGCTCTTGGCCGCTGACCCCACGGGCACGTTGCCGCTGCTGTCCGAGCACAACATCGTGGCCAGCCGCCAGATGGTGCGCGCGCTGTGCCAGGAACTCAAGCTGTCGCTGGTCGACCAGACCAAGATGATCACGGCCGCCAGCGAGCTGTCGCGCAACGCGCTGATCCACGGCGGAGGCGGGCGCATGCGCTGGGAGTTCGTCGAACGCAACGGCCGGCGCGGCCTGAAGCTGCACTTCGAGGACGAGGGCCGCGGCATCGAGGACATCGCGCTGGCGCTGACCGATGGCTGGACCAGCGGCAACGGCATGGGCCTGGGGCTGCCGGGCAGCAAGCGGCTGGTCAACGACTTCGAGATCCAGTCGGCGCCCGGCGCAGGCACTCGCGTGAGCATCACCAAGTGGAAGTGATCGCGGGCTGGACCCACAAGGCGGTTCCGATCGACGATGCGAGCCGGGTCGGCGAGGCGCGACGGCATGCGGCGCAGGCCGCGGCCGAGATGGCCTGGAACGAGGTCGACGCCGGCAGGGTCGCGCTGGTCGTCACCGAGCTCGGTACCAACCTGCTGCGGCATGCGCGCAAGGGCCGGCTGCTGATCGCTTCGCGGCCGCAGATGCACGAGATCGAGGTCGTCTCGATCGACGAGGGGCCGGGCATCGAGAACCTCGCGCTGTCGATGCAGGACGGCCACTCCTCGGGCAGCACGCCCGGCACCGGCCTGGGCGCGGTGCGGCGGCTGGCCGACGAGTTCGACATCCATTCGTCGGTGCCCGAGGGCACGGTCTGCGTGGCGCGCGTGCGCGAGGCGCGCGGCCGCGGCGCGGCCGAGGTACCGGGCGCGCAGCGGGTGCAGATCGGTGCGCTGTGCCTGCCGGCGCCCTACGAATCCGTCAGCGGCGACGCGTGGGCGGCTTCGGTGTCGCCCGAGGGTGACAACTTCAACCTGCTGCTGGTCGACGGGCTGGGCCACGGGCCCGAGGCGGCCAAGGCCGCGCAGGCCGCGACCGAGGCCTTCGCGGAAGCACCTGGGCGCGAGGTCCGCGATGCGCTGCAGCAGCTGCACCAGCGGCTGCAGTCCACGCGCGGCGCGGCCGTGTGCGTGCTGAAGCTCGATACCGAGGGCGAGTCCATCGCCTGGTCGGGCGCCGGCAACATCGTCGGGCGCGTGCTCTCGGGCATCTTCGACAAGGGCATCCTGACCCAGCACGGCACCGCCGGCATGCAGATCCGCAAGCCCGAGGCCGCCACCATGGAACTTCCGCCGCACGCGCTGGTGGTGCTGCACAGCGACGGCATCGAGACGCGCTGGCAGGCCGACCGCATCCGGCCATTGCTGCAAAAGGACCCTACGCTGGTGGCCGCGGTGCTTTTGCGCGACCATACGCGTCACCGCGACGATGCGACGGTCGTGGTTCTGCGGCGAAAGGAATGGCGATGAGCAGCAGCGAACCCGACACCGCGCACGACACCGAGGCCTCGGCGCTCGCGCGCCAGCTGGCCGAGAGCCGCCAGGAGAGCGACGAGCTGCGCGCCGAACTCGAGGAAACCAACCGCGGCGTGGTGGCGCTCTATGCCGAGCTCGACGCGCAGGCCGAGCAGCTCAAGACAGCCACCGAGCTCAAGAGCCGCTTCCTGGCCTACATGAGCCACGAGTTCCGCACGCCGATCAATGCGATCCGCAGCATCACGCGCATCCTCAACGACCGCATGGACGGCCCGCTCACGCCCGAGCAGGAGAAGCAGGTCGGCTTCGTCGAGACCATGGCCTCGGAACTGGCCGAGATGGTCGACGACCTGCTCGACCTGGCCAAGATCGAGGCCGGCCGCGTGGAGATCTCGCCGGCCTGGTTCGAGATGGTCGACCTGTTCTCGGCGCTGCGCGGCATGTTCCGCCCGGTACTGGGCAACCCGGCCACCGCGCTGATCTTCGAGGAGCCCGAGGGGCTGCCCAAGCTCTATACCGACGACCGCAAGCTGTCGCAGATCCTGCGCAACTTCATCTCGAACGCGCTCAAGTTCACGCCCGAGGGCGAGGTGCGCGTGACCGCGATGCGCGTGGGCGACGATCGCGTGCGCTTCTCGGTGGCCGACACCGGCATCGGCATCGCACCCGAGCACCATGCGGCCGTGTTCGACGACTATTCGCAGGTCGATTCGCCGGTGCAGAAGCGGCTGCGCGGCACCGGCCTGGGCCTCTCGCTGAGCAAGCAACTTGCCACGCTGCTCGGCGGCCATGTCGAGCTCGAGAGCGAACTCGGCAAGGGCTCGACCTTCTCGGTCACGCTGCCGGTGCAGCTGCGGCGCCAGTCCGGCGCCGAGGCGCAGAACGGCGAGGACGGATGGGGCTGGAACGGAGCCGGCGGCACCGCGAACGAACAGCACGCGGGGCAGGCATGAACATCGACCCCGTCATCAACATCACCATCGACCGCTCGCAGCACACGGTGCTGGTGGTCGACGACAACCCCACCACCCGCTACGCCACCGCGCGCGTGGTGCGCGCGGCCGGCTTCCATACGCAGGAGGCAGGCACCGGTGGCGAGGCCGTGCGGCTGGCGCCGAAGAACATCTCGGCGGTGGTGCTCGACGTGCACCTGCCGGACTTCAGCGGCTTCGAGGTCTGCCAGCAGCTGCGCCAGCGGCCCGAGACCTCGACCTTGCCGGTGGTGCACCTGTCGGCGACCTTCGTGCGCAACGAGCACAAGGTGGCGGGCCTCAACGCCGGTGCCGATGCCTACTTGGTGCATCCGGTCGAGCCGCCGGTGCTGATCGCCACCCTGCAGGCGCTGATCCGCGCGCGGCTGGCCGAGGAGCGGCAGCGCGCGAGCGAGGCGCGCTTTCGGGCCATCTACGACCAGGCGCCGCTGGGCATCGCGCTGATCGATGCACTGGGGCGCTTCGCCGACGTCAATCCCGCGATGCTCGGCATGCTAGGGCGCTCGCGCGAGACACTGATCGGACAGGCGGTCAGCGCCTTCGCGCCGCCGGACTGGACCGACTTCGTGCGCACCCACACCGTCGAGAGCACCGACCCGCTGCAGCCCGCGGCGCGCTGGACCGGCGAGTTTCCGCTGCTGCGCCAGGATGGCAGCTGGACCCGCCTCGAGTGGACCATGTCCACGCCGATCGAACCCGGCCTGCGCGTGGGCATCGCGCTCGATGTGTCCGAGCGCTTCGAACTCGAATCGCGCCGGCGCGAGGTGCTCGAGCGCGAGCAGGCGGCGCGTGCCTCGGCCGAGCGCCTGAGCCGCACCAAGGACGACTTCGTGGCCGTGCTCTCGCACGAGCTGCGCAATCCGCTCAACGCCATCGGCGGCTGGGTGCACCTGCTGAAGGTCGGCAACCGCGCGCCCGAGCAGATGGAGAAGGGCCTCAACGCCATCGACCGCAGCGTGAAGGCGCAGGCGCGGCTGATCTCCGACATCCTCGATGTCTCGCGCATCAGCTCGGGCAAGCTGCGGCTGCACCGCGAATGGGTGGACCCGGCGGCGCTGGTGAGCGCCTCGATCGAGGCCTCGAACGCGGCCGTGGCCGCGAAGAAGCTGTCCATCCACTTCAACCAGGAAGGCGCCGAGCAGGCCGCCTGGCTCGACGGCACGCGCTTCCAGCAGATCGTTTGGAACCTGCTGTCGAACGCCATCAAGTTCTCCAACGAGGGCGGTCGCATCGTGGTCGACCTGGTGCGCAGCGGCGACCGGCTCCATCTGTCGGTGCAGGATTTCGGCCGCGGCATCGCGAGCGATTTCGTGCCGCACCTGTTCGACCGTTTCTCGCAGAGCGACTCGCCCGACAACCGCTTCCATGGCGGGCTCGGCCTCGGGCTGTCGATTGTGAAGAACCTCGCCGAGCTGCATGGCGGTCAGGTCTCGGCCCACAGCGAAGGCGAGGGCAAGGGCGCCACCCTGCGCGTGTCGCTCGGCGTGGTGCCCGATGGCGACGGCGGGATCATCCTGCTCGACGCGCGCCAGGCCGCGGGCGATCCGCCCTCCGACCACCTGCTCGCGGGGCTCGAGGTGCTGGTGGTCGAGGACAACGTCGACGCCAGCGAGATCCTCGCGGTGGTGCTGTCCGACGCGGGCGCGCTGGTGCGCATCGCGCCCGACTACGACAGCGCGCTGCAGCTGCTCGACCAGAAATGGCCCGACGTGCTGGTGAGCGACATCGGCCTGCCGGGACGCGACGGCTACGACCTGATCCGCGAGCTGCGTCAGCTCGAGGTCCGCGCGCGGCGAGCCGCGGATCTACGCGATCGCCCACACCGCCTTCACCCGGCCGCAGGACCACACCAAGGCGACCGAGGCCGGCTTCGATGCGCACCTGGGCAAGCCGCTGCAGCCGCATGCGCTGATTGCGCTGATCAACCAGCGCCACGGCTGAGCGCGGTTCTAGGCCGCCGGACCCTCCACGAACACGTCGGAATGGAAGTCGGCGGCATCGAGGCCGCAGCGCGCGAGCGCGGCCTCGCGCACCGCCGCCACCATCGCGGGCGAACCGCAGCAGTACAGCGCATGCCCGCGCAGGTCGGGGCAGGCCTGCACCAGCGCCTCGTCGGCCCGGCCGCGAACCTGTTCGGCGCGCAGGCTCTCGTCGAGCGTCGCGTCCTCGTCGCTCAAGGCCGCGACGAAGCGCAGCGACGGCCATTGCCGCTGCCAGCGCGCGACCGCCGCGGGCAGGTAGATGTCCTGTGCGCGGCGCGCGCCCCACAGCAGCGTGATCGACCGGTCGACGCGGCGCTTCATCAGGTCGTCGAGGATGGACTTGACCGGCGCGAAACCGGTGCCGCCGACCACGAAGACCAGCGGGCCGGTGTCCTCGCTGCCACCGGCCAGCGAGAACGCGCCGAACGGCAGCTCCACCTCGAGCAGCTCGCCGCTTTCGAGCCGCGGCACGCGCGCGCTGAAGGCACCGCCGGGCACATGGCGCACATGCAGCGTCAGCGTGTCGCTCTCGTGCGGCGGATTGGCCATCGAGTAGCAGCGCGTGCTGCCGTCGTCGAGCTTCAGCTGCAGGTACTGGCCGGCTTGGAAGCGCGCACGCTGGCCCGCGGGCAGCCGCAGCTGGAGCAGCGAGACGTCGGGCGCCGCGAGCTGGTGGCGAAACACCTTGGCCACAAAGCGCTTGCGCGCCGCGGGATCGACGCGCCGCCACGACACCGGCCGGATCTCGAGCGCGGGGCTCGCGGCCGTGCACATGCAGAACAGCACCTGGCCCGGCCCGCAGGTCTCGTTGACCATCGCGCCGCGGCCCGTGGGCGCGACCTCGCCGTGCGCGACCGTGCCCGCGCAGTTGCCGCACACGCCCTTGCGGCAGGAATGGGGCAGCTCGATGCCGGCGCGCAAGGCGGCGTCGAGCACGGTCTCGCCCTCGTTGCCGTCGAAGGCCAGGTCGCTGTCGGCGATGGCGATGCGCTGGCTCATGGCACGACCTCGCCAGTGGCTCGCGGCGCGCCCGACAGCAGTGCGATGGTGCGCAGCACGGCCTCGGGGCTCGCGATGCCGCGGCCCGCGATGTCCATCGCGCTGCCATGGCCCACGCTCGACAGCAACGCATCGGCGCCGATGCTCAAAGCGCTCGCGGCGCGCGGCGCCAGCAGCTTGACGGGAATGTGGCCCTGGTCGTGGAACATCGCCACGTAGAGATCGTGTGCGCGGTCCGCGAGCAGCAGGTCGGCGCCCGCGGGGCCGGCCACGCGCAGGCCCTCGGCGCGCGCGGCCTCGACCGCCGGGGCGACGATCGCCGCGTCCTCGGGCCCGAACAGCCCGCCCTCGGAGGCATGCGGGTTGATGCCGAACACGCCGATCGAAGGCCGGGCCACGCCCAGCAGCGCGCAGGCCCGCGCGCCGGCACGGATCGCCTCGGCCACCAGCGCGGGCGTCATACGTTCGAGCGCGGTGCGCACGCTCTCGTGCAGCGTCGCATGCACGATGCGCAACCCGCCGCCCACGAGCAGCAGGAACACGCGGTCCTCGGCCATGCCGCAGACGTGCGCCACCAGCGAGGGATAGCCGCTGAAGGCGATGCCGGCGCGATGGATCGCGGTCTCGTGGTGCGGGCAGGCGACCACCGCATCGACCTCGCCGCGCCGGCAGGCCTGCAGCGCGGCCGTGGCCGATGCGATTGCGGAAGCGCCCGCTGCGGCGTCGATCTGTCCGGGTCGCGCTTCGAGGTCGCCGGTCGTGACCAGCGCCGTATCGCGCAGCAACGCGTCGAGGCCGAGCTGCGCCGCCGTGCGTTCGAACACATTGGCCGGTCCGTACAGCGCGATGCGTTCGCGGTCTTCGCGCGGCAGCGCGTCCAGGGCCTTCAGCGCGATCTCGGGCCCGATGCCGTTGGGGTCGCCCGCCGTGAGCGCGAGCCGACGTGGCGTTCGATGAGAAAGACTCGATGGTCACAGCGGCAGCGCGAGCAGGGTATCGGTCACGGTGCTGTCGCACACGGCCACGCGCGACTGCAGCAGCAGGCGGCCGTCGCGCCGCACGAAGCGGTCCTCGTAGCTGCCGGTGGCGAACATCTCGGTCTGTCCCGTGGCCATGATGCGCGCCACCATGAAGGGCGTGCGCGCGCGCGCCGTGTCGCCCTCGGCCTCGAGCAGCAGCGGCATGCCCAGCAGATGGCGGTAGCGCTGCCGCTCGTAGATGTTGGCCTCGCGCAGCGCGGCGATGCGGTCCTCGAGCATCGCGCGCGAGTCGGCGTAGACGATGCCCGCGGGCAGTCCCTCGCGCTCGTTCTCGACGTGGGTGATGCGGTAGTGGCAGTCGTCGGCGAAGAAGTCGGGCCAGCGCTCGAGCGCATCGCTGTCGATGGCATCGGCATAGGCCGCGTTGAAGGCGCACAGCGCCAGCAGGTCGATCATGGGTGTTCTTTCCTCGTCGGGTGCTCAAGCGCCCATGTGCTGGCGATAGGCCTTCCAGAAGCCGCGCACCGAGGCCTCGGTGGCGCGGCCTTCGCTCGAGACGGCGCCGTCGCCGCCCATCTCGACGATGGCCTCCTGGTCGGCCGCGCCCGCGATGCCGCGCTGCACGAAGCCGCCGACCGCGCCGTCCTCCATCGAGATGAAGCCCGCGGGCCCGACCAGGTTCGACTGCTTGAGCCGCACGCGGCGCTGTTCGGGCGTGTCGTCGACATAGCCGATGTAGGTCCAGTTGAGTTCCGTGCGCGCTGTGCCCTTGGGCAGCACCTGGCGCACCGCGAGGCAGTTCTGGATCTGCTGCAGCACGAAGCCCGGGAATACCGAGAGGATCTGCAAGGTCACGCCGTCGTCGTATTCCTTGAAGCCCGCGAGCACGCTCGGGTCCTTCAGGCGATAGCGGTCGTTGTCGGAGCGCAGCGCCTGTTCCTTGTACGACGCATCCTTTTCCGCGGCCGCGTCGATCATCGAATAGCTCACGTGGTGGCCACCGCTCTCGTCGACGATCACGCCGCCCTTCTGCGACAGGCGGTTGAGCTCGAAGGTGGTGAAGAACAGGTGCAGTAGGCTCGCGTGGTAGCTGTCCTTCACGTTCTCGACGTAGAGCTTCCAGTTGTTGGGCAGCGCCTGCGTGAAGCGGCCGATCACCTCCACCGGCTTGTGCAGCACGCGCTCGATGCGCGCGCAGATCTCGTCGCCGAGGTATTCCTCGATCGAGGGCACGTCCTCCGAGAAGCTGCCGAACACCAGGCCGCAGAAGCGCGCGATGCGCAGCTTGCGCGGCCCGTGTGCTTCCTTGCAGAAGCTCGCGGGCATGCCGCCCTGGCCCTTCACCCCCTTCTCGAAGGCCACGCCCGTGAGGTCGCCCTGGCGGTTGTAGCTCCAGGCGTGGTAGACGCACTGGAAGTTCTCGCTGCGGCCCGACTTCTCGAGCGCGATCAGCGCGCCGCGGTGCGCGCAGCGGTTCTCGAAGGCATAGATCTCGTCGTCGTCGTCGCGCACCACCACCACCGGCGTTTCGCCCGCGAAGGTGGTGCGGTAGCTGCCGCCCTCGGGCAGCTCGGCCTCGAGGCACAGGTAGTTCCAGGTCTCGCCGCGGAAGATGCGCGCCTGCTCGTCGGCGGCCAGTTGCGCGTCGCTGTAGACGCCGAAGGGGATGCGCGTGAGGCCGGGCCCCGACCAGTGGATCGGTTGCGCGGACGCGGTGGATGAAGCGATGGACATGGCGGGCTTACTCGAGGGTGACGTTGGCGCTCTGGATGACCTTGTGCCACTTGGCGGACTCGGCCTGGATGAACTGGCCGGTGCGGGCGCTGTCCCAGCCGCGCGGCTCGGCGCCCTGTTCGGCGAACTTCTGCTTCACGTCGGGCAGCGCGAGCGCGGTGGCGATGGCCTTCTGCGTCGAGGCCACGACCGGTGCCGGCGTGCCTGGCGGCGCGACCACCGCGAACCAGGTCACGGCATTCATCGCGGGGAGCTTCTGCTCGGCGAAGGTCGGCGCCTCGGGCAGCGCGGGGCTGCGGTGCTCGTCGGCCACCGCGAGGATGCGGACCTTGCCGGTGCGCGCGAACTGCAGCGAGGAGGAGATGTTGTCGAAGAACACGTCGACCTGTCCGCCGATCAGGTCGACCAGCGCGGGCGCCGTGCCCTTGTACGGCACGTGCGTCATCTCGGTGCCCGTGAGCTGCATGAACAGGCTGGCCGTGAGGTGCGAGGTGGTGCCGTTGCCCTGCGAGGCGAAGCTCACCTTGCCCGGGTTGGCCTTGAGGTAGGCGATGAACTCGGCCACGTTGTGCACCGGCAGCTTCGGGTTCACCACCAACACGTTGGGCACCGTCGCGAGCACCGTCACCGGCACCCAGCGCGTGGGATCGAAGCCCAGCTTCTTGTAGAGGTGCTGGTTGATCGCGATCGGCGCTGGCGGCGAGGCCAGCAGCGTCTTGCCGTCGGGCTCGGCGCGGTAGACCACGTCGGCGCCGATGTTGCCGCCGGCGCCCGTGCGGTTCTCGATGACGAGGCCGCCGGGGAACTGGTCGCGCAGCTTGTCGGCCACCACGCGCGGCAGGATGTCGGCGGTGCCGCCGGCGGGGAAGGGCACGATCATGCGCGCGACCTTCTCGTTGGCGGTCTGCGCCTGCGCGGCGGGCGGCAGCGCGGGCAGCATCAGCGCGGCCAGGGCCGCCAGGCCGAGCGTGCGCGCGGCGAGTCTGTGGAACATCGTGTGTCTCCGTCTTGGTCGTGCATCGAGGGGTTTTCAGTGTCCTTGCGAGCAGGTGGCCGGACAAGCTAGATTTGCGCTATGCGCAAAAACGGAACCGAAGCACCGAATGAGGAAGAGCCCGCTCCCGACAAGAACTTCGTCGCCTCGCTCGAGAAGGGACTGGCCGTGCTGACCTGCTTCGGCCGCCAGCACAGCCGCCTCAACGTGTCGGAGGTCGCGCGACTCACGCTGAGCACGCCGGCCTCGGCGCGGCGCTCGCTGCTGACCTTGCGCGCGCTCGGCTATATCGACAGCGACGGCAAGCGCTTCTGGCTGCTGCCGAAGGCGCTGCTGGTGGCGCATGCCTATCTCGCGTCGCGGCCCGAGCCTTCGGTGGCGCAGCCGCTGCTCGACGCGCTGTCGGAGCGCACGCGCGAGTCGGCCTCGCTCGCGCTGCTGCAGGACGACGACGCGATCATCATCGCGCGCTCCACCGCGCGGCGCAGTCTCAGCACCGGCCTGGGCATCGGCTCGCGCCTGCCGGCCTACTGCGCGGCGCTGGGCCGCGTGCTGCTCGCGAGCCTGCCGCCCGAGGAGGCCGAGCGCCGCATCCGCGCCATGCCGCGCCCGCGGCTCTCGCCGCGCACCGTTACCGACGCGGCCGAGGTGCTGGCCATCGTCGCGCGCTGCCGGCGCGAGGGCTACGCCAGCAACGACGGCGAGCTCGAGCTCGGCGTGCGCTCGATGGCCGTACCGGTGCGAGACCGCGCGCAGCAGGTGGTGGCGGCGATGAGCATCGCGGTGCGCACCGAGCGCATGACGCTGGTCGAGTTTCGCGAGGCTTTTCTGCCGGCGCTGCAGAAGGCCAGTGCGAGCCTGACTGCGCGCCTGTATCCGGGATGATGCGAGGCGGCAGCCTCGGTACTGCGATGCAGAATGCCGTCGACAGAGACCACAATCACGACAACAGCCTCATGAACATCCGTCCCTCTCTCGCGCGAATGCTGCTTGCGGGCCTCGTCCTTTCGCTGCTGGCCGCCTGCGCCGCGAGCCCGCCCGCCGACCCCGGCGAATGGAAGCCCAACCCGCCCAATCCCAATGCGCCGTACCCCGCCGAGTCGCGCACGAATGGCGAGCAGGGCATGGTGATGCTGCGCGTGCGCACCACGCCGGCGGGCAAGCCGGCCGCGATCGAGGTGCAGAAATCGAGCGGCTATCCGCGCCTGGACCGCTCGGCGGTCGAGACGGTCTGGAAGTGGCAGTTCAAGCCCACGCCCGACGACGGCACCGTGGTCTGGCGCGAGGTGCCGATCCGCTTCTTCATCACCTCGCTGCCGCAGCAGCAAAGGCTCGACTGACAACGCCACCGCTCAGGCGGTGGCCGGCGCGTCGTCCGTGAGCTGGTGCAGCGCCTCGCGCAGCTTGCCGAGGTCGGCCGGCTTCGAGAAGTGCGCGTCGAAGCCGGCCTCCAGCGCCTGGCGCCGGTCCGATTCCTGGCCGTAGCCGGTCAGCGCGAGCAGCGCGATCCGTCGCGTGCCCGATTCGCGCTCACGATCGCGCACGCGGCGCGCGAGTTCATGCCCGCTCATGCCGGGCAGGCCGATGTCGAAGATGCCCGCGTCCACGGGCCCGGCCTCGAGCAGTTGCAGCGCTTCCTCGGCGCTGCCGGCCTTGCGCACCTCGTGGCCTTCGAGCGCGAACCACTCGGCCAGCACGTCGAGCGCGTCGATGTTGTCGTCGACCAGCAGCAGGCGCAGCGCGGGCGCGCCGACGGCGGCCGCATCGGCGGGCGCTTCGGGTTCGGGGGCCGCAGCGCCGGCCAGCGGCAGGCGCACGATGAAGCGGCTGCCCCGTCCCTCGCCGGCGCTCTGCGCTTCGATCAGCCCGCCATGCAGCTTCGCGAGGCTCTGCGCGATGGCCAGGCCCAGGCCCAGGCCGCCGGCCGCGCGCTGCAGCTGCTGCGCGCCCTGCACGAAGCGGTCGAACACATGGGGCAACAGATCGGGCGCGATGCCGATGCCCTCGTCGCTGATCGACAGCTCGGCCTGGCCGCCAGCCATGCGCAGGTCGAGCGCGATGTCGTCGGTGGGCTGGGTGAACTTGGCGGCGTTGTTCAGCAGGTTGCACACGATCTGCACCAGCCGCAGCGGATCGCCGAGCACCGGCACCGGCTGGTCGGGCAGGCTCAGGCGCGGCATGCGCGCGCGCGGCTGCAGCGCGGGCTGCGTGAGCTCGATCGCCTTGGCGGCCACGTCGCGCAGATCGACCGGCTCGGGGCGCAGCACGATCTTGCCCGACACGATGCGCGAGATGTCGAGCAGGTCGTCGACCAGCCGCGACAGGTGGCGCACCTGGCGCTCGATGATCTGGCGCTCGCGCGGAAAGGCCTTCTCGTCCTTGCGTTCGATCAGCGTGAGCGCGAGCGAGATCGGCGCCAGCGGGTTGCGCAGCTCATGGCCCAGCATGGCGAGGAACTCGTCCTTGGCCTGGCTCGCCACCTCGGCCTGGGTCTGCGCCTTGCGGGCGCGCGCGAGCAGGCGCACGTTGTCCAGGGCCAGCGCGGCGCGCTGCGCGAGTTCGCCGATCAGGGCACCGTCGGCCGGCGAGAAGCGCCGCTTCGAGCGGTCCTGCAGGATCGCCATCGCGCCGATGGTGCGGCCGCGCGCCACCAGCGGCACCACGCAGCCGGCCGTGATGCCCAGCATCTGCACGAAGGCGCGCAGCTGCGGGTCGAGCAGCTCGAAGTCGCCGGGGTTGTCGAGGTTGCCGATGAAGGTCTGGCCGCTGGCGACGGCCCAGGGGAACGAGCCGGGGCCCGTGGTCGGGGCCGCGCTGTTGTCCACGAAGGTCGCGATCTCGGCGCTGCGCGCGGGATCGGCATGGTGGGTGAGCTTGCGCTCGAGCACGTCGTGCTCGTCGAGCAGGTCGATGCGGCACAGGTCGGCCACGTGCGGCACGATGATGCCGGCGATGGCCTGCAGGGTCGATTCCTCCTCGAGCGAGCGCGACAGCACCGCGCTCGCGCTCACGAGACGCTCGAGTTGGGTCTGCGCGGCCTGCGCCACGGTGCGTGCCTCGCGCTCGGCGTTCAGCAGGCTGTCGCGCTCGGCCTCGTGTTCGGTGCGCTGGGTGACGGCATCGGCCAGCGCATGCGCCACGGCGTCGATCTCGGCGATGCCCGAGGCATGGGTCGAGACCGGCAGGCCATGCCCGAGCGCATCGGCGCTGCGGCGCAGGCGCGCCATCGGCCGCGTGATCGAGCGCGACATCCACCAGGCCGCGAGCGCGCCGAGCAGCAGCGACACCAGCAGGCCGCCGCCATAGGCGACCAGGGTGCGGCGCAGCGCGTCGTCGGCCACGGCGGTGGGCGCGCCGAGCGCGACGATCCAGGGCGCGACGTCGATGCGCGCCACCGCCGTCTGCACCTCGGTGCCGTCGACGTTGTGCGTGGTGCCCACGTATTCGCGCCGGTCCTTCATCGTCTGCAGCATCGCGCGCAGGCTGTCGCTGGGCGGCCGGCCACGGAAGCGATCGTCCTCGCGCGAGCGCGCCACGCGCGTCAGCGCCGAATCGAAGACCGAGACTGCCCAGCCCTCGGGCACGCGTTGGCGCGCCAGCACGGCGCCGATGGCCTCGGGCCGCACGATGGCGGTGAGCACGTAGCGCACCGCGTCGTCGCGCACCACCGGCACCCGCACCGCGAAGGCCAGGTTGCCGCGCGGCCCCGGCGTCAGCGCGCCGATGCCGGGCTGGCGCGTGCGGATCACCTCGGCCAGGCTGGCAGCCTCGACCACCTCGCCGTCGGGTCCGGCCACCGAGCCCTCGCTGCTGAAGACCACCTTGCCCGAGGGCGCGATCAGCAGCACGCCGCGCCATTCGGGGTGCGTGGCCCGCAACGCCTTGGCGAGCACCAGTGCGTCGATCAGCCCGCTGTCCTCGCTGGCGCCCAGCGGCTCGGCCAGCGCCAGCGCCTGCAGCGCCGAGATCGTGAGCCGCAGCTCGCTGTCGACCGAGGTGGCGAGCGCGCGCGCCACGCCCATGGTGGAGGTCTGGGTCTGCGCGCGCTGGGCCTGCAGCAGCCCGTTGAGCGCGAAGCCGCAGACGACGGCCAGCGGCAGCAGGGCTGCCGAGGCCACCAGCAGGAGCCGGACCGAGAGAGAGGGAGCGCGCATTCGCCTGACGTGATCTACCGCAAAGCGGTGATTGTTGCTCAGCCGGCGGGGGCGGCCATCCCGGGTTTTCGGTAGCCGCTCGCTGGCCGGGCGCGGCGCCGAGTTCAGTGGCTTCAAGTGGCGGTGCGGCCGCGCGTTGCCGAGGTCACGCGTGTGGTCACGGGTAGACATGGCTGACCCAGGCCACACACCAGTTCGAGCGCTTGGCCGAGGGCTTTTTCATGGGCCACGACCCCGCGCGCCAGAGGCGCCGCGACCGCGATCCACCGGGTTTGCACTACATCAAACATGATATATCATGTGTCAAACTTCGAAAAAGCAGCCAAGGATCCCGCATGCCGTCCGTGTCTCCCGCCGCCTCGTCCCCCTTGTCGAACCGTCACGATCTCCAGCTCCGGCAGCGTGCCGCCAAGGTCGTGCCCGGCGGCATGACGGGGCATCTGAACGCGGCCTCGCTGCCCGCGGGCTATCCGCAGTTCTTCGAGCGCGGCCAGGGCTGCCGCGTCTGGGACGTTGACGGCAACGAATACATCGACTTCATGTGCAGCTGGGGCCCGAACCTGCTGGGTCATCACCATCCGGTGGTCGATGAGGCGGCGCGCAGGCAACAGGCGCTGGGCGACTGCCTCGACGGTCCCACGGCGCGCTTCGTCGAACTGGCCGAACGCTTCGTCGCGCGCAGCGCCCATGCCGACTGGGTGCTGTTCCAGAAGAACGGCACCGATGCCACCACCGTCTGCCTCATGGTGGCGCGCGCGGCCACGGGCAAGCGCAAGGTGCTGGTCGCGACCAAGGCCTACCACGGTGCAGATCCCTGGTGCACGCCGATCCCGCAGGGCATCACGCCCGAGGACCGCGCGCACCTGATCCACTACACCTACAACGACATCGCGAGCCTCGAGGCTGCCGTTGCTCAGGCAGGCACGGACCTCGCCGCCATCGTCTGCGCGGCCTTCAAGCACGACCTGGGCATCGACCAGGAGTTGCCCACGCCCGAGTTCGCGCGCCGTGCCCGCGAGCTGTGCGACCAGGCCGGTGCCGCGCTGATCCTCGACGAGGTGCGCGCGGGCTTTCGCGTGCATGCGGGCGGCAGCTGGGAGACCGTGGGCGTGCGGCCTGACCTCAGCGCCTGGAGCAAGTCGATCGCCAATGGGTATGCGCTTGCGGCCGTGACCGGCGTCGATGCGCTGCGCGAAGCGGCCACGCGCATCTACACCACGGGCTCGTTCTGGTCGGGCGGCGTGGCGATGGCCGCGGGCCTGGCGACGATCGAAGTGGCCGATGCGCAGGACGTGGTGGGCCATGTGCAGGCCATGGGCCAGCGTTTCCGCGACGGCATCGCCGCGCAGTCCGCGAGCCATGGCGTGCCGGTGCGACAGACGGGGCCGGCGGCGCTGCCGCTGATCCTGTTCGACGAGGACCCAGGCTACGACAAGGGCGCGGTGTTCACCGTCGAGGCGCTGCGCCGCGGCGTCTACCTGCATCCCAAGCACAACATGTTCCTGTCGCTGGCACACACCGTGCAAGACATCGATCGGGCCCTGCAGGCCACCGACGCCGGCCTTTGCCGCCGTCGCCCAACGCTTCGGCCACCGCTGAGCCGCTCCCACGTGCGAGTCCCTGAAACGCGAACGCCACAATAGCCGCGCGATTCACGCACCCGCACTCAAGGAGAGAGAAGCCATGGCAACCCCCGTCATCAACGTGGTCGAACGCACCAACCTCGCGAGCCAGATCTACGAGCATCTGCGCGAGCAGCTGATGTCGGCCACTTTCCAGCCGGGCCAGCGCCTGAAGATCCGCGACCTGGCCAAGACCATGGGCACCAGCGAGACGCCGGTGCGCGAAGCCCTGATCCAGCTGGTGCGCGACCGCGCGCTCGAGATGAAGGAGGGCTACTTCATCCGCGTGCGCCAGCTCTCGCTGGCCGAGTACCTCGAGTTGCGCGACATCCGCTTCGCGCTCGAGCCGCTGGCGGCCGAGCGTGCCGTGCCCCTGCTCGACAACGCCACGATCAAGCAGCTGACGGAAAGCCATCGCCTGCTGGTGCGCGCGGAGAAGACCAAGGACTACCGCGCCGCGCTGCAGCACAACTTCGACTTCCACTTCGGCATCTACCGCCACTCGGGCATGCCGCAGCTCACCGAGCTGCTGGACCGCATCTGGGTGCAGGTCGGACCGATGCTGAACTTCCTCTACCCGCACGGCCATCCGACCTACGACGCCGAGCACCAGCACGTGAACGTGCTGCGCGGGCTGCAGCAGCGCGACACCGCGCTGGTGCGCCACGCCATCGAGCAGGACCTGATCGAGGGCGGCCGCGACTTCGTGCGCGTGCTCGGGGAGATCGACGCCGATCCCGCGCGCGCCGAAGAACTGCTCGCGCTGCGCAACCAGCCACCCCCCTCCAGCAGAAAGAAAAGCCCGACATGACGGACCCCGGCAGCGCCCTGCACCCCACGGCATTCCCTCCCGACTGGCAACGCCGCGACCGCCTCGCGCTGCCCGTGCCGGAACTCCGGCGCGTGGCGCACACCTTGCGCCGCCAGGTCATCGAGCTCGTGCGCCGCCATGGCCAGGGCTACGTTCAGCAGGGCCTGGGCGCCGCCGAGATCTTCGCCAGCCTCTACTTCCACGAGGCGCGCATCGACCCCGCCGACGCACGCTGGGAGGAGCGCGACCGCTGCATCCTCTCGACCGCGCACAACTCCGCGCTGTTCCATGCGGCGCTCGCGCTGCGCGGCATGATCCCCTCGGCGTCGCTCGACGACTACGTGAAGGACGGCTCGGCGCTCGAGATCAACGTCTCCGAGCGGCTCGGCCCCGTGGTCGAAGGCACCTTCGGCTCGCTGGGCCAGGGCATGTCGGTGGCCGCCGGCATGGCGCTGGCCTCGCGCATCCGCGGCATCGACTACCGCGTGAACGTGGTGCTCGGCGACGGCGAGCTCGAGGAGGGCCAGGTCTGGGAGGCCGCGATGCTCGCGGGCTCCGAGGGCCTGCACAACCTCTGCGTGGTGCTCGACCTCAACTGGATGCAGGTCGAGGGCCACACCGACAGCGTGCTGCGCCTCTCGCCCATCGCCGACAAGTTTCGTGCCTTCAACTGGCAGGTGATCGAGCTCGACGGCCACGATCTCGAGGCGCTGCTCGCGGCCTTCGCGGCCGCGCGCGGGCAGACCGCGCGGCCGACCATGATTGTCGCCACCACGGTGCCCGGCAAGGGCGTGAGCCTGCTCGAGGGCGTGATCAGCCACAACGCGAAGCTGCCGGCCGAGGTGGCCGACGCGGCGCTGCGCGAACTGGGAGAGATGGCATGAACGCGAACATCAAGGCGCCGGCGCGCGCGCGCTCGAGGTCGAGGACTTCACGCAGGGCGGTGCCCACACCGCGATGTCGGCCGCGCAGTCGGCGGGTGCATCTTCGGTGCCGCGCTACTACGGCGAGGCGCTGCTCGCACTCGCGCGTGAACGCCGGAACATCGTCGCGCTGTCGGCCGACCTCACCTCGTCGACCGAGACCGACATCTTCCGCGACACCTTCCCCGAGCGCTTCCTGAACCCCGGCATCGCCGAGGCCAACATGGTGGGCGTGGCCGGCGGCCTCGCGCGCAGCGGGCTGCAGGCCTGGGTCCATACCTTCTGCGTGTTCGCCACGCGCCGGCCCTTCGACCAGATCGCGATGCAGGTCGCCTATCCGCGCACCGACGTCAAGATCGTCGGCTTCCTGCCGGGCCTGTCGACCATCCTCGGCGTGAGCCACCAGGCGATCGACGACATCGCGCTGATGCGTGCGCTGCCGAACATGACGGTGATCGAGCCCTCGGGCCCGGCGCAGGTGCCGGCCGCGGTGCGTGCCGCGGCCGACCACAAGGGTCCGGTGTACCTGCGGCTGCTGCGTGCGTCCGCGGCCTTGCCCGAGGGCACGCCCTGGGAGCCGCTCGAGCTCGGCCGCATCCAGCCGCTGGACGACGGCGATGGCGAGGCGCTGATCGTCGCGAGCGGCCTGATGGTCGAGCCCGCGAAGGCGGCGGCGCGCGCGCTGCGCGCCCAGGGCATCGCGGTCGCCGTGGCCAACGCGCACACGCTCAAGCCTTTCGACGAGGCCTTCATCCAGCGGCAGCTTGCGCGCCGGCGCCTGATCGTGACGGTGGAGAACCACTCGATCGTCGGCGGCCTGGGCTCTGCGGTGGCCGAGGTGCTGGCCGAGGCCGGTGCCGGCACGCGGCTGGTGCGCCTGGGCGTGCGCGACCGTTTCGCGCAGGGCGCGTCGATGCCCTGGCTGTTCGAGCGCCACGGCCTCACGGCGCAGGGCATCGCCGATGCGGTGCGCGCGGCATTGGCGTCGGGCGAGACGACGCGATGACCGACGCCGTGCTGGTGCCCGAGCTCTGCCGGCTGCCCGCGCGCGAGCTGGCCGCGCTGATCCGGCGCCGCGCGCTGTCGTCGCGCGAAGTGCTGAGCGCCTTCCTGCAGCAAGTCGATGCGCTCAACCCGCGCTTCAACGCGATCGTCTCGCGCGTCGAGCGCGAGCAGGTGCTGGCCGAGGCCGACGCGGCCGATGCCGCGGTGGCGCGCGGCGACGCACTCGGCGCGCTGCACGGCCTGCCGCAGGCGATCAAGGACACGGCGCCGGTGCGCGGCATGCGCTCCACCTTCGGCTCGCCGCTGTTCGCCGACCACCTGCCGGCGGCCGATGCGATCATGGTCGAGCGCATGCGCGCGGCCGGCGCGATCTTCATCGGCAAGACCAACGTGCCCGAGTTCGGCCTGGGCTCGCACACCTACAACCCGGTGTTCGGCGCCACCGGCAATGCCTGGGACCCGCGCTTCAGCGCCGGCGGCTCCAGCGGCGGCACCGCGGTGGCGCTCGCGCTGCGCATGCTGCCGGTGGCCGACGGCGCCGACATGGGCGGCTCGCTGCGCAACCCGGCGGCCTTCAACAACGTGCTGGGGCTGCGGCCCTCGCAGGGGCGGGTGCCGTTCTGGCCGCGCGGCGATGCCTTCGCCGGGCAGCTGACCACCGAAGGCCCGATGGGCCGCAGCGCCGACGACCTGGCGCTGCTGCTGTCGGTACAGTCGGGTTACGACGCGCGCGCGCCGCTGTCGCTCGACGGTGCGGTGCCCGACTGGCACGACCGCCTCGAACGAGATTTCGCGGGTGCGCGCATCGGCTGGCTCGGCGACCTCGGCGGCCACCTGCCGTTCGAGCCCGGCATCCTCGCGCTGTGCGAAGCGGCGCTCGCGCGCTTCGGCGATGCGGGCCTGCGGGTCGAGCCGGTGCGTACCGACTTCGACTGGAAGCGCGTCTGGCAGGCCTTCACCGTGCTGCGCCAGTTCATCATCGGCGGCAAGCATGGCGCGCACTACGACGTGCCGGCCTCGCGCGCGCTGCAGAAGCCCGAGCTGCAATGGGAGATCGAGCAGTACCGCAAGCTCTCGGCCGACGACCTCTATCGCGCCGCACTCGACCGCACCGCCTGGTACGACTGCCTGCTGGGCCTGTTCGAACGGCACGACTTCCTCGCGCTGCCGACCGCGCAGGTCTTCCCCTTCGCGATCGAGGCGCACTGGCCGCGCGAGATCGCGGGCCGTGCCATGAGCAGCTACCACCGCTGGATGGAAGTGGTCACGCCCGGCACGCTGTCGGGCTGCCCGGTCATCAGCCTGCCCGTGGGCTTCGATGCGCGCGGCCTGCCGATGGGCATGCAGATCATCGGTCGCCCGCGCGACGACCTCTCGGTGCTGCAGCTCACCCACCTCTACGAAAGCCTCAGTCCCTTCCTGCGGATGGCGCCGCCCGCGCTGCGCATGGATTGAGGGGCGGGCTCCCGCACACACGCCAAAGAACGAACGAGACAAGGAGCACCACCCGATGAACACGACCCACCCGCTGAAGGGACTGCACGCCCCGGTGGACCTGTGGCGCGATGCCTGGGGCATTCCGCATCTGCGCGCCGCCAACGCCGACGACGCCTTCTTCGCGCTCGGCCACGTGCATGCGAGCGACCGCCTGTGGCAGATGGACGCGCTGCGCCGCCGCGCGATCGGCCGCTATGCCGAATGGATCGGCCCGGCCGCTGTGCCGATGGACATGCTGGTGCGCCGGCTCGGCCTGGCCGAGTGCAGCCGCCGCGACCTGGCCGCGCTCGGCGCGCCAGCGCGCGCCATGCTCACGGCCTACACCGCGGGCGTCAACGCCTTCATCGCGAAGGGCGAGCTGTCGCACGAGTACGCGCTGCTCGGCGAGACGCCCGAGCCCTGGGAGGAATGGCACAGCATCGCGGTGCTGCGCCAGACCGGACTGCTGCTGAACTCGGTCTATCCGAAGCTGTGGCGCGCCATCGCGCTGCCGGTGATCGGCGCCGAGGCGATCGATCGCCTGCGCATGGACGACGGCGGCGAGGAACTGGTCTGCCTGCCGCCGGGTTCGCTGGCCGGGCGCCTGTCGCCCGACATGGCCGAGCTGGCCGATGCCATCTCGGCCTTCATCGGCGAGGCCGACACCGAGGCGGCCGGCGGCGGCAGCAACAACTGGGCGGTGCACGGCAGCCGCACGCGCAGCGGCCGGCCGCTGGTGGCCGGCGATCCGCACCGCGTGCTCGACATGCCCAACATGTACCTGCAGTGCCACCTGGCCTGCGATGCCTTCGACGTGATCGGCCTGACCTCGCCGGGCGTGCCGGGCTTTCCGCACTTCGCGCACAACCCCGACGTGGCGTGGTGCGTGACGGTGGCCTTCGTCGACACGGCCGACGTCTACCTCGAGCGCTTCGCGGACGAGGGCCGGCGCTACCTGCGCAGCGACGCGCCCGGCGGCGGCGAGGCGCAATGGGCCGAGGTCGAGCGCCGCGTGGAGCGCATCCGCGTGCGCGGCCAGGCCGACGTGGACTGCGAGATCCTCGTGACCGCGCGCGGGCCGGTGGTGGCCGGCGATGCGAAGAGCGGCAGCGCGCTGGTGCTGCGCCACTCGGCCGACGTGGAGGCCGACCGCTCGCTCGACTGCATGCGCCCGATGATGGAGGCGCGCAGCGTCGATGCGCTGTTCGAGTCGGTGCGCGGCTGGGGCCTGGTCGACCACAACCTGGTGGCCGGCGACACCCAGGGCCACATCGGCCACCACGTGCGCGCCAAGGTGCCGCGGCGCGCGGCCGCCAACGGCTGGCTGCCGGTGCCGGGCTGGCTCGACCGCCATGCCTGGAAAGGCTGGATCGACTGGGAACGCATGCCGCGCCAGATCGATCCCGAAGCGGGCCTCATCGTCACCGCCAACAACCGCGTGGTCGAGCGCCACGACGACTATCTCTGCACCGACTGCCATCCGCCGCATCGCGCGCAGCGCATCTGGCAGCTGCTCGCGGCGATGGAGTCGGCCGACGTCGCCGGCATGGAGGCCGTGCACCGCGACACGCTGAGCCTGCCGGCGCGCGAAATCTGTGCGCGGCTCGCACCGTTGACGCTGGCCGATGCCCCGTCGCGTGCATTGCGCGACCGCCTCGTGGCCTGGGACGCACGCCTCGAGGCCGATTCGCAGGAGGCCGATGCCTATGTTTCGCTGCGCATGGCGCTGGCGCGCGCGGTGGCGCGGCGCAGCGGGCTCGCCGCGCTCGACGTGAGCCGGCAGCGCACCGTGCCGCCCGGCTTGGCGATCGACTACCAGCTCGGCTGGTGCGTGCCGCAGCTGCTGCGTGCCGACGATCGCGCGCTGCTCGGCGGCGCGGGCTGGGACGAGGTGCTGACCGAGGCCCTGGCCGAGGTCGCGCGCCTGCCGGTGGCGGCATGGGGCGAGCGGCACCGGCTCGAGCTGCGCCATCCGCTGGCGCCGGTGTTCCCCGCCGAGCCCTTGGTGGCGCCGCGCGACATGGGCGCGATCGGCGGCGACAACGAAACCGTCTTCACCACCGGCTACCTGCCGCACCTGGGCCTGCACGCGCACTACGCCTCGCTGGCGCGCTACGTGTTCGACGTGGGGCAGTGGGACGCCTGCCGCTGGATCGTGTTCCACGGCGCGGCCGGCGATCCGCGCGATGCGCACTACGCCGACCAGAGCGACACCTGGCGGCGCGCGGAAACGGTGCCGATGCACTACGACTGGCGCACCGTCGCGGCCGAGGCCGCTTCGCACGCGCGGCTCACGCCGGCCTGAGGCCGCGGCGCGCGAGCGCCGCCGGCATCGCGAGCACAGCGCCTGCCGCAAGGTCGGCGCAGAAAGAGAAAGCGCGCACAGCTCTTGCATGGGAGATGCCCGGATTGTCTTCGTTTGACACATGATATATCGTGTATCAAATTTCATATCGAGAGATTTCCAGCGTTTTTCCACGAACCCTCGAAACCCTGAAAGGAACCCGGCTCATGAAGAATTCCCCTCCCCTGTACGCACGGCTCGCCGGCTGGGCGGTGGCATGCGCGGTGGGCGCGGCCGCGACCGCCGTGTGCGCGCAGAACGCACACGCGCCGGCCGCCAAGACCCTGCGCATGGCGATCAACAACGACCTCAAGGTGGTCGACCCGCTGTTCAGCAACACCTACGTGACGCGCGACTACGGCTACATGGCCTTCGACACGCTGTTCTCGCGCGACAGCAAGGGCGAGCCCAAGCCGCAGATGCTCGAGCGCTTCACGCAGTCGCCCGACAACAAGGCCTGGACCTTCACCCTGCGCCCTAGCCTGAAGTTCTCCGATGGCAGCGCCGTGACATCGGCCGACGTGGTGGCCACGCTGCAGCGCTGGGCCAAGCGCGCGACCATGGGCCTGCTGCTGGCCGACTCGGGCGCGGAGTGGAAGGTGGTCGACGACAAGACCTTCTCGCTGCAGCTCAAGGAAGGCATGGGCCAGGTGCCGCTGATCCTCGCGGCCAAGACGCTGTTCATCGTGCCCGAGAAGCAGGCCAAGGCCTTCCCCGATGCGCCGATCCCCGAACCCATCGGCTCGGGCCCGTTCATGTTCAAGCGCGACGAATGGATCCCGGGCAACCGCATGGTGTTCGTGCGCAATCCCAACTACGTGCCGCGCAGCGAGCCGGCCGATGGCCTGGCCGGCGGCAAGCGCGTGAAGCTCGACCGCGTCGAATGGCGCTACATGCCCGATGCCAACACCTCCACCTCGGCGCTGAAGAACGGCGAGGTCGACATCGTCAACGTGGTGCCGCCCGACTACCAGGCCGCGCTGCGCACCGACGCCAACGTGCGGCTGGCGCAGACCGGCATCTGGCAGCCGTTCATGGTGGCCAACACGCTGGCGCCGCCGTTCAACAATCCGAAGGCGCGCGCGGCGCTGCTGCACCTGGTGAACCAGGAGGAGATCCTCGCGGGCATGGGCTTCACGCCCGAGCCCGGCAAGTCCTTCTACTGCCCGGCCGTGTTCATGTGCGGCGCGCCCAACGAGACCGCCGCGGGCGCGGAAGCGTTCAGGAAGCAGGACTTCGAGAAGGCCAAGGCGCTGCTCAAGGAGGCCGGCTACAAGGGCGAGAAGATCGTGTTCCTGCAGCCCACCGACGGCACGCAGTCGATGGCCGCGCTGATCTGGATCCAGTACCTCAAGAAGGCCGGCCTGAACCTCGACGTGCAGGTGATGGACCAGTCCTCGGTGCTGGCGCGCGTCTACAAGAAGGAAGGCCCGGCGCAAGGCGGCTGGAGCCTCTACCTCACGGCCTCGAAGAACGCCGACGTCGACACGCCGCTGACCAACGGCTGGGTGCTCTCGTCGTGCAAGGGCAGCGTGGTGCCGGGCTGGCCCTGCGACGCGAAGATCGACGAACTGCGTGACGCCTGGATCCGCGAGGGCGACGCCGCCAAGCGCAAGCAGCTGGTCGACAACCTGCAGCGCCGCTTCTATGAGGCGCCGCCCTACATCCCCTACGGCCAGTACCCGGCCACCTTCGCGGCACGCAAGGACGTGAAGGGCACCGAGCTGTTCGGCATGGGCATCCCGATCATGTGGAACGTCGAGAAGTAAGGGGACCGCGGCATGGAATATGTGATCCGGCGCGTGCTCGCCACGGTGCCGGTGATGCTGGTGGTGTCGGTGATCGTGTTCCTGCTGATCCACCTCGCTCCCGGCGACCCGGTGCTGCTGATCGTCGGCGACTTCGCCACGCCCGAGCAGATCGCGCAGACGCGCGCCGCCCTGGGGCTGGACCAGCCGCTGTGGCACCAGTTCGTGGTCTGGGTCGGCAACGTGATGCGCGGCGACTTCGGCGTCTCGCTGTTCAACCAGATGCCGGTGTCGCAGCTGCTGGGCCAGCGCATCGGCGCCACGCTGTCGATCGCCTTCTTCACCATCCTGGTGGCGGTGATGCTGTCGATCCCGCTGGGCGTGCTCGCGGCCTACCGCGCCGGCAGCTGGATCGACCGGCTGGTGATGGTGTTCGCGGTGTGCGCGTTCTCGATGCCGGTGTTCCTCACCGGCTACCTGCTGGTCTACACCTTCGCGCTCAAGCTGCAGTGGCTGCCGGTGCAGGGCTACCGCGGCATCGCCGAGGGCGTGCTGCCCTGGCTCAAGCACCTGGTGCTGCCGTGCCTGAACCTCGGGCTGCTCTACACCGCGCTGCTCACGCGCATGACGCGTGCGTCGATGCTCGAGGTGCTGCACGAGGACTACATCCGCACCGCGCGCGCCAAGGGCCTGGGCGTGCTGCCGGTGCTGGGCCATGCGCTGCGCAACGCGGCGGTCCCGATCGTCACCACCATCGGGGTGGGCATCGCGCTGCTGCTGGGCGGCGTGGTGGTCACCGAGACCGTGTTCTCGATCCCCGGACTCGGCAGCCTGGTGGTCGACGCGGTGCAGCACCACGACTACCCGGTGATCCAGAGCCTGCTGCTGTTGTCGGCGGCGGCCTATGTGCTGATCAACCTGCTGGTCGACCTGAGCTACAGCCTGTTCGACCCGCGCATCCGCTATTGAGGCCCGCGAATGACCGAAGCCATCCTGAACCCCGGCGCCGCGCGGCGTCCTCCCTCGCCGGCGCTGCGGCTGCTGCGCAAGCACTACACGCTGATCCTCGGCGTGCTGATCCTGCTGGTGGTGGTCACGGCCGCGCTGGGCGCGCCGTGGATCGCGACCCACGATCCCCAGGCCATCAACCCGATCGCGCGCATGAAGGCGCCCTCGGCCGAGCACTACTTCGGCACCGACGCGCTCGGGCGCGACACCTTCAGCCGCGCCGTCTGGGGCGCGCGCGTCTCGCTCGTGACCGGCGCCTCGGTGGCGTTGCTGGCCACGCTGCTGGGCGTGCTGCTCGGCCTGCTGGCGGGCTTCGTGCGCTGGACCGACGGGCCGATCATGCGCGTGATGGACGGCCTGATGGCGATCCCCGGCATCCTGCTGGCGATCGCGCTGATGGCGCTCACCAAGGCCAGCCTGACGACCGTGATCGTCGCCATCACCGTGCCCGAGGTGCCGCGCATGGTGCGGCTGGTGCGCGCGCTCTCGCTGTCGCTGCGCGAGCGGCTCTACGTCGAGGCCGCGCATGCGCTGGGCACGCGGCTGCGCACCATCCTGTGGCGGCACGTGCTGCCCAACATCCTGGCGCCGTTGCTGGTGCAGGCCACCTTCATCGCCGCGTCGGCCGTGCTGGCCGAGGCCGCGCTGTCCTTCCTCGGCGTCGGCGTGCCGCCGCAGGTGCCGAGCTGGGGCAACATGATCTCGGAAGGCCGTAACCTGATCGCGATCGTGTTCTATCCCATCGTGTTCCCGGGCCTGCTGCTCGGGCTCACGGTGCTGGCGATCAACCTGCTGGGCGACGGCCTGCGCGATGCGCTCGACCCGCACGTGGCGCGCCAGCTCTGAGGACATGTCCATGAACGACACCCCCCTGGCCGCCAAGGGCGCGGCGCACCGCGCGGGCGATGCGCCGCTGCTCGAGATCGACGGCCTGCACACCTACTTCGACACCCTGGCCGGCGAGGTGCGCTCGGTCTACGGCGTCTCCTACCGCGTCGAGGCTGGCCAGACGGTCGGCGTGGTCGGCGAGTCGGGCTGCGGCAAGAGCGTGACGGCGCTGTCCGTGATGCGGCTGATCCAGACCCCGCCCGGGCGTTTCGCCGGCGGTGCCATCCGCTACCGCGGCGCCGACCTGCTGAAGCTCAGCGAGGCCGAGATGCGCCGCATCCGCGGCAACCGCATCTCGATGATCTTCCAGGAGCCGATGACCTCGCTGAACCCGGTGCTGACCGTGGGCCGGCAGATCGCCGAGACCGTGATGCTGCACCAGCAGGTGGGCCGTCGCGAGGCGCTGGCGCGCGCCACCGAGATGCTGCGGCTGGTGCAGATCCCCGAGCCGCAGCGGCGCGTGAACGAGTACCCGCACCAGCTCTCGGGCGGCATGCGCCAGCGCGTGATGATCGCGCTGGCCCTGGCCTGCCATCCCGAGCTGCTGATCGCCGACGAGCCGACCACCGCGCTCGACGTGACGATCCAGGCCCAGATCCTCGAGCTGCTGCGCGGCCTGCAGCGCGAGCTCGGCATGGGCATCGTGATGATCACGCACGACCTCGGCGTGGTGGCCGAATGCTGCGACCGCGTGGTCGTGATGTATGCCGGGCGCAAGGTGGAGGAGGCCGACGTGCTCGACCTGTTCGAACGGCCGCTGCATCCCTACACGCGCGCGCTGATGGCCTCGATGCCCTCGATGAACACCCACAGCGCCCGGCTGACCGAGATCCCCGGCATCGTGCCCTCGCCGCACGAGGCGGTGCGCGGCTGCGCCTTCGCGCCGCGCTGCGGTTTCGCGAGCGAACGCTGCCGCAACGAGGTGCCGCCGCTCGAGGAACACGGCGCGGGCGCGTCGCACCTGTCGGCCTGTTTCCATGTCGAGGAGCTGGTGCGCAAGACCGAAGTACCGACGGCCCAGGCCGTCCTGATGCAGGAGGCCGGCGCATGAGCACGAACGCAACGACCGAGGCGGGCACGCCCCTGCTCGAGGTGCGCGACCTGCGCAAGCACTACCAGTCGCCGGGCTCGTGGATCTCGCGGCGCAAGGCCTCGAAGGTCTATGCGGTCGATGGCGTGTCGTTCTCGGTGGCCGCGGGCGAGACGCTGGCGCTGGTCGGCGAGTCGGGCTGCGGCAAGACCACCACCGGCAAGTCGATCCTGCGGCTGATCGAGCCGACCTCGGGCACGGTGCGGCTCAACGGCCGCGACCTGCTCTCGCTCGACGCCGGCGCGATGCGCGAGCAGCGGCGCGAGATGCAGATCATCTTCCAGGACCCCTACGCCTCGCTCAATCCGCGCATGACCGCCGGCGAGCTGGTGGCGGAGCCGCTGCGCAACTTCGGCGAGTCCAACGGCGCGCAGCGCAACGAGCGCGTGGCGTGGCTGTTCTCGAAGGTCGGCCTGCGGCCCGAGGCCATGAAGAAGCTGCCGCACGAGTTCTCGGGCGGCCAGCGCCAGCGCCTGGGCATCGCGCGCGCCCTGGCGCTGAACCCGAAGCTGATCGTCTGCGACGAGCCGGTGTCGGCGCTCGACGTGTCGGTGCAGGCGCAGGTCATCAACCTGCTGACCGACCTGCAGGCCGAGTTCGGCATCGCCTACCTGTTCGTCGCGCACGACCTCGCGGTGGTGCGCCACATCAGCCACCGCGTGGCCGTGATGTACCTCGGCAAGATCGTCGAGATCGCCGGGCGCGACACGCTGTTTCGCGCGCCGCTGCATCCCTACACCGAGATCCTGCTGTCGGCGGTGCCGGTGCCCGACCCGCGCGTGCGCACGCAGCGCCGGCTGCTCAAGGGCGATCCACCCAACCCGGCCGGGCCGCCCTCGGGCTGCCGCTTCCACACGCGCTGCCCGATGGCGCAGGCGCGTTGCGCCGAGGAAGAGCCGGTGCTCGAACAAAAGACGGCGGGCCAATGGGTGGCCTGCCATTTCCGCTGACTGCACATCCACTCACACAAGGAAAGCGATACCGATGATTGCCGAATACGACAAGCTCGATGCCGTGGCCATGGCCGACCTGGTCCGCCGCCGCGAGCTCAAGGCCGAGGAACTGCTCGACGAGGCCATTGCCCGCACCGAGGCGCGCGACACCGTGCTCAACGCCGTCACCACGCGCTTCTTCGACCTCGCGCGCGACCGCATCGCGCAGGGCCTGCCCGACGGCCCGCTGCGTGGCGTGCCCTTCCTGCTCAAGGACCTGGGCGTGTTCTATGCCGGAACCAAGACCACCAGCGCCTCGCGCCTGTTCGCCGACTTCAGCTCGCCGATCGACAGCACCCTGGCCGAGCGCTACGTGCGCGCCGGCCTCGTGATCTTCGGCAAGTCGAGTCTCTCGGAGTTCGGCATCAGCGCCACCAACGAGCCCGAGATGTTCGGCCCTTGCCGCAACCCGTGGAGCCTGGAGCACACCACGGGCGGTTCGAGCGGCGGCGCCGCCGCGGCGGTGGCTGGCGGCATCATCCCGAGCGCGCACGCGGCGGATGGCGGTGGCTCGATCCGCATCCCCGCTTCGCACTGCGGCCTGTTCGGTCTCAAGCCCACGCGCGCGCGCGTGCCGCTCGGCCCGCACATCAGCGAGAGCTGGGCCGGCATGACCATCCACCACGTGGTGACGCGCTCGGTGCGCGACAGCGCGGTGCTGCTCGACGTCTCGCAGGGCGCCGCGCCCGGCGATCCGTACTGGGCACCGCCGCCCGCGGCCTCGTACCTCGAGCTGACGAAGCGCGATCCGCAGCGCCTGCGCATCGCCGTCTCGCTCAAGTCCTTCGAGGCCGTGGCGCTCGATCCGCAGGTGCGCGCCGGCGTCGAGAACGCGGCCAAGCTGTGCGAATCGCTGGGCCACCAGGTCGAGTGGGTCGATCCCGCGCTGGACGACGTGATTCCCGACGAGGAGTACCTTCAGTGCCGGGCCGACATCATCCACGCCAGCATGTACACCTCGCTGCTGCGCCGCAACCGGCAGCTCGGCCGCGACTTCAGCGGCCGCGACCTGCAGCGCGTGACCGCGCTGTTCGCCGAGGCCGGCCGCGAGGTCAGCGCGCAGACCTATCTCAACGCCATCCAGACCCTGCAGCGCGCGAGCCGCGCGCTGGGCCAGCAGTTCGAGAAGTGGGACGTGCTGCTCGGACCCGTCTGCGCGACGCCGCCGCACAAGCTCGGCGAGGTCGACATGGAGAGCACCGACCTCGCGACCTACAAGGCCATCGCGCGCAGCCACACGGGCTACACCTCGATCTGGAACGTGGCGGGCAATCCCGCGATGTCGGTGCCGCTGCACTGGTCGACCGAAGGCCTGCCGATCGGCGTGCAGTTCACGGGGCGCTTCGGTGCGGAAGACACGCTGTACCAGCTCGCGGGCCAGATCGAGCGTGCGGCGCCGTGGGCGGACCGCAGGCCGGCGGCGTTTCCGGCCACGTCCTGAAGTTGTCCCGCGCCCCTAGCGCCGCGCGGTGAGCCACTGCGACGGCGTCAAGGCCGCCGCGACCACGCGCACCTCGCCGATGTTGCCGAAGAAGCCGTCGGCGCGGGCGCCGTCCCACGAGCCGCCGCCCACCACCCAGGGCGAGCTCGCCGACAGCGTGGCCAGGCCGGGGATCGCGGCGGCGTTGCGCAGCACCGGTGCGCCCTCGACGTACATGGTGGTGTCGTGCGAGGCCGGGTCGTTCACGATGGCGATGTGCACCCAGCGGTCGGCGATCACCTCGCCCGACCAGTTGGCCTTGGGCTCGCGCCGGCCCGCGGGGCTCGGCACCACCTCCCACTGCACCTCGCGCAGGCTCGAGATCGCGAACAGCATCGGCGGCGATTCGCCGTCGCCGCCCGCATAGCCCGCGAGGTCGCCGCGGCGGCCGTCGCGCGTCATGATGTTCATCCACGCCTGGTTGCCGCTGGTCCAGCTCTTGTCGATCTTGACGAAGGCCTCGACCGTGTAGCCGTTCTCCAGCGTCTGCGCATTGATCGGCGCGCTGGCGTCGGTAAGGAAGTAGCTCAGGCGCGGCGTGTTCTTGTTGGTGTTGAGGAAGCGCACCGAGCCCGGCGCCGCCGACAGGTGATGGCGGTCGTCGGTCCACACCACGTCGCCATTGGCCGCGCCCTTCACGCCGCCCTGGTCGAGCGCATCGCGGTGCAGCGGGTTGTTGCCCGTGACGTCGGCCACCACCGTGCCCGGCAGCACCGGCTGGTTGAGCGCGCCGCCGAAGAAGCGCCAGTGCGCCAGCGTGTTCGCGACCTTCGGATAGTCCTCCGCGTCGGCGGCGGGGCGCTGCGCGACGGTCTCGGGGTCCTTGTAGTTGGCGAGGATCATCGTGCGCGCCTTGTCGACCAGCGAACCCTCGATGACCGCGCTGCCGCTGCCGAAAGCCTTGTTGAAGCCGGCGAAGCGCTGCGCGAAATCCATCTCGATCTCGAAGGCCTCGTTGGGCGTGGTCAGCACCGCCTGGTCGAAGGCGTTGAGCGTGGCGGCCGGCTTCTGCGGCACCCATGGCGAGAACGACAGCACCTTGATCTTCTTGTTCGTCAGGTCGAACTCGTAGAGGCGCATCAGGCCGTTGCCGCCCTGGTAGGCCATCTGGTAGTCCACCACCATCTCCTCGACCTTGTGGCCGAAGTCGTTGGTCTTCGTGAGGTGCGCGGCGCCGTGGTGGTGGCCGTTGAGCGTCATGAAGATCTGGTCGTTGTCGCGGATCAGCTTCTCCCACAGCATCTTGCCGTAGTCGGTCTCGAGCGGACTGGTACCGTCGGCATCGATGTTGAGCAGCTGGTGGTTCGACAGGATCACCGGCAGGGTCGGGTTCTTCGCGATCACCTGGCGCGCCCAGGCAATGCCCGCGGCGGAGATGCGCCACGACAGCGACAGCACCATGAACTTCTGGCCCTGCGCCTCGAACACGTGGTACTCGTGGAAACCGCTCGGGTCGCGCCCGCCGAAGGTGGCCTGCTTCTTCGCGCGCTCGGTGCCGAACCACTGGAGGTAGGGCTCCTTGCTCGGATCGCGGTCGGCGTCGGTGCCGCCGACCGGGTCGACGCCGTAGTCGATGTCGCGCAGCACGTCGTGGTTGCCGGCCAGCACGCTGTAAGGCAGCTTCGCGTCCTCGAGCAGCTTCATCGCCGCATCGGCCACCTTCCACTGGTCGGGCTTGCCGACCTGGTCGACCACGTCGCCGAGGTGGATGGTGAAGGGGATGTTGAGCGCCTTGGCGTTGTCGGCGATCCACTTCGTCTGGGCGGCGAAGGGCGCGCTGCCGAAGCGCTTGTCGTACTGGTCGCTCTCGGCCGCGGTGGCGTAACGCGCGTAGAACTGGGTGTCGGGCATCACCGCGAGCGCGAAGCTCGAGATCTTCGCGGCGACCGCTGGCGCGGGTGCCGGCGCGGGGGCCGCCGGCGCGGGTGCGGGCAGGGCGCCCAGCACCGGCGAGCCGCCACCGCCGCCACCGCAGGCGGCGAGCAGCGCACCGCTGCCGCCGAGGGTCAGCAGCGAGGCGCCGAGCTTGAGCAGGTCGCGGCGCGGCGGCGTGATGGATTCGGGAGCGGGGGCCGGATGCGGCGTGGAAGGCGAGGCGTCGCGCGGCGAGGTCGTGCCGCGCGGATCGTCGGAGAAATTCATTGCAAGCTGAACGAAAGGATGAAGGCGCGCAGCGTAGGAAGACGGGGTGACGTGGGCGTGTCAGCGGCGTGACGCTTGCGGCTGTCATGAAGATCGCGTCAGGCCGGCGACGCGGGTCCTACTGGGCCTTGATGTAGCGCGCCGGCGGCACGCCGAAGTGCCTGCGGAACATCGCGATGAAGCTGCTGGGCGTGGCATAGCCGAGCGCATCGGCGACGCTGCCCACGCTCGCGCCCTGGGTCAGTTGCTCCATCGCGGTCATCAGCACCGCCTGCTCGCGCCAGTGGGCGAAGCTGATCCGCACCTCCTCCTGGAACAGCCTGCTCAGCGTTCGCGCGGACAGGCCCGCCCATGCGGCCCACTGCTCGCGCGTGCGCGGATCGGCCGGGTCGTCGAGGATCGCCGCCGCAATCCGCTGCAGCCGGCGGTCGCGCGGCATCGGCAGCTGCATGCGGTCGTGCGGCGCCGCGGCCAGTTCATCGATCAGCACGGCCATCAGCCGGCCCTGCGCGGCGGACAGGGCCGGTTGCGAGGTCCATTCGACGGCGCGCGCCACGATGCTTTCGACGAGGTCGTTGACCTCGATGACGCAGGGCCTGTCGGGCAGGACCTTGCTCGCCGCGGGCGACAGGTAGAGGTTCCAGGTGTGGGTCACGCCGTTGCTGTTGACGGCATGCCGCTCGCCGGGCGGCACCCAGGCCGCGCGCCGCGGTGGCACGGCCCAGGCACCGCGTTCGGTGCGCACCTGGAGCAGGCCGTCGGCAATGCACATCAGCTGGCCGCGATGGTGCTGGTGCCAGCGCCCCTCGTGCTTCGCGTTGCGGCCCGAGAACGAAGGCATGTTGGCAGCCGAGATGGCGAGCACGCGATGGCCGCCGCGGCGGTCGCCGAGTTCGTTGAGCGCCTGCCTGTAGGCGAACAGGGTCGAAAACGACAGAGGCGCACCATTCATGGCCCGATCTCGCTATTTGTTTGCAGGCCCACGCTACCGTGGAATGCGCTGCCGGTGAGAGAGTTCATCTGTCCTGCGGGAACGCAGGCAGATGTTCCACCCGTTATAGCGAATTCGAGCCATGAAACCCATCCCCCTCGCGCCAGCACCGAACACCACGGCCGTCTTCATCGTCGGGGGCGGACCGAGCGGCCTGGCCATGGCGCTGCTGATGGACCGCTTCGAGATCCCCTTCGTGCTCGTGGAGCGCAATGCCGGCCTGACCGATCATCCGCGCGCCCGCGGCGCCTGGGTGCGCACGATGGAGCTGTTTCGCCAATGGGGCATCGAGCGCGCGGTCAAGGCCCGGGGCCTGCCCGACGACGCGAACGGCTTCGCCTTCGTGACGTCGATCGCCGGCCACGAGTACGGGCGCGTTCCGCGCGAGATCGACCTCGGCCAGACGCCCGCCTGGAAATGCACGGTGTCCCAGGACGTGGTGGAGGAAGAGCTGTTCCAGGTGGTGCGCCGCTCGCGCTGGGGGCGCGTCTGCCACGGCACCGAGTTCCTGCGGCACGAGGAGGTCGCGGAGGGCATCCAGGCCTTCACGCGCGACACGGCCACCGGCGAGGAGACGCGCTGGTCGGCGCGCTATCTGGTCGCGGCCGATGGCGCGGGCAGCGGCCTGCGCCGCCAGCTGGACATCGCCATGACGGGGCCCGCGAGCCTGGCGATCATGAACAACGACTACTGGCAGGGCGATCTGTCGCACCTGCCCAGCGTGCGGCAGATCGGCGTGTTCCGGATCATGCCGGACGCGCCGGACGTCGTGCCCGCCAGCGTGCTCAACACCAATGGCGCGGACCGCTGGCTGACGGTGACGAGGGTGGGCGAGGGGCACGACCAGACCCCGCCGCAGCGCAGCGACGACGAGGTCGTGCGCCTCGCGCGCGCCCACTCGGGCATCCCCAACCTCGACGTCAAGATCATCAACCGGTCGGTCTGGCGCGTGAGCAAGCAGGTCGCCGCCAGTTATGCGCGCGGGCGCGCCTTTCTGATCGGCGACGCGGCGCACCGCTTTCCTCCCACCGGTGGCTATGGCATGAACACCGGCATCCAGGATGCGCACAACCTCGCCTGGAAGCTCGCGCTGGTGCTGCGCGAGCAGGCGGGCGAGCGCCTGCTCGACAGCTACGACGCCGAGCGGCGCCCGATCGGCCAGGCCAACGCCAACTTCAGCCATGGCAACACCGTGCGCTTCATGAAGATGGAGGAGGCCTTCCAGGCGCGCAATCTCCAGGCCATCAACTTCTGGATCAAGGACGTGGTGCACCACAGCCACAGCATCGGGCTGGGCCTGGGATTCGCCTACGAGGACGGCGCGCTGGTGCCCGATGGGACGGCTTCTCGCGGTCTCACGCTGGGCCGCTACGACCCGTCGGACCGGCCCGGTGGCCGCTTCCCGCACCTGTGGCTGGACCTCGCGCGGCAGCGCTCGACACTGGACCTGTTCGATCGCGACTTCGTGATCGTGCACGGTCCCCGGTCCGCCGACTGGGCCGCGGCCGCCCTGGACGTGGGCCGGCGCCTGGGTGTCACGGTGCGCGCCTTCCAGCTCGATGCCGTCGACCCGCGCGATGGACTGGACATGAGCCTCCATGGCGCGGTGCTGGTGCGGCCCGACGGCCATGTGGCCTGGCGCATGCCGTGGGTGCCGCAGGACCCCGCGGCCAGCCTGGCGCAGGCGTTGGCGCGCATCCTCGCCCTCGGCGATGCCACCGCGCTGCGGAGGGTCGCATGAACGCGCTCGTGCATGGGCTGCACCACTTCACCTTGCGCTGCGATGCCGAGGATCTGGACGGGCTGCGCGAGTTCTACGTCCGCGCGCTGGGCCTCGTGCCGGGCGCGCGTCCGGACCTGAGGTTCGCGGGCTGCTGGCTATACGCCGCGGGCCAGCCCGTTGTGCATCTCTACGCCTCGGGCCGGGCCGCCAGTCCCGAGGCGGTTGCACTGGACCACATCGCGTTTCGCGCCAGCGGGCTCGCCGCGACCCGGCGCCGGCTGGATGCCGAAGGCATCGGCTACACGGAGGCCCCGGTGCCGGGGTGGACCCTGCATCAGCTGTTCATCCGCGATCCGCTCGGCCTCAAGCTCGAACTGACCTTCGACCTGGCCGACGAAGCGGGGGATGCGCCATGACGCGGTTCGCGGATCTGCGAGCCTCGCGCACCGCCTACGAGATCCAGGGCAGCGGCAGCGCAATCCTGCTGGTCCATGGTGCCGAGGCCAACCGCGAAAGCCTCTCGGCGCTGTCGCTGGCACTGTCGTCGCAAACAGCGGTGCCGCTGTGCGTGGTCAGCTACGACCAGCGCGAGTGCGGCGATACCGAGAGCGATGGTGGCCCGCACGGCATTCCGGACCTGGCGAGCGATGGCGTGGAACTGATGGCCCGCCTGGGTTTCGAGCGCTTCGCCGTGATGGGCACCTCGCTCGGGGGTCGGATCGCACAGGCATTGGCCATCGCCTTCCCGGAACGTGTCGAGGCGCTGTGCCTGGTCAATACCTGGCCGCTCGACCGAACGCTGGCGCAACTGAACCCCGCGGGGGTGGATCGCCTGCGCAGGCTTCGCGAGGGGCTGCCCGCCACGGCACTGGAGCTTGCCGCGATGTTCTATACGCCGGCGCATGCGGCCCGGCATCCCGCCCTGGCCCGGCGCTTCGCGCAGCCGAAGAGCGGATCGCGCCGCGGCGCGCTCGCGCTCGAGGTTCACGCGCTCGCGCCCGCGAGGATCGGGGCTCCGACACTGTGCATCGCCGGGGAAGAAGACCAGGTGGTGCCGATCGCCGTGATGCGGGCGTTGGCCGATCGCATCGAGCACGCGGCATTCGAGGCCGTGCCGGGCGTCGGGCATTCGATGGCGGTGCAGGCGCCGGATGCGCTCGCCGCGCTGATCGCGCACTTCCTCTCGCGGCAGCATGCGGGAGCCCGTCCGCCCGATGCAACCGATTCGTCCCGCAACTCCTGAAAGGTCCAGCCCATGTCCACGTTCGCATCGAGTCGCCGCAGTCTCGTCAACGCACTCGCCTGCCTGGCGCTCGCGGCACCGTTCGCCGAGGCGACGGCCCAGCAGACGGTGCGCGTCGTCGTGCCCTTCGCGGCGGGCAGTTCGACCGACCAGCTGGCGCGGCAACTGACCGAGGCCTTGCGCGAGGTCAACGGCAACCGCTACCTCGTCGAGAACAAGCCGGGCGCGAGCGGCATCATCGGCTCGTCCGACGTCCACAAGGCGGTGCCGGACGGCACCACGCTGCTCATGACCACCGGTGGCCACGCCACCAATGCCGTGCTGTACGAGAAGCTGCCCTACGACTCGCTCAAGGGCTTCACGCCGATCTCGCAGCTCACGGTGACCGCCGGTTTCCTGCTGATGGTGCCGGCCGCCTCGCCGTACCGAACGCTCGAGGAACTGGTGGCCGCCGCCAAGGCCGGTCCGGGAACGATCAGCTATGGCTCCGCGGGGAACGGCAACACGACCCATCTGGTGGGCGCCCTGTTCGAGAAGGCGGCGGGCATCAAGCTGATCCACGTCCCCTACAAGAGCACGCCGATGAACGACCTCATCGCGGGGCACATCGACCTGCTGTTCTGGGGCTCGGGCTTCGCGACGCCGATCATCCAGCAGGGCAAGGCGCGCGCGCTCGCGCTGGCCGGGGACAGGCGCTTGGACGAACTGCCCGAGGTGCCGACGCTCGGCGAGAAGGGCTTGCGCGGTGTCGACGTTCCGGCCTGGGCCGGGTTGTTCGGTCCTCCGGGCATGTCGGCGGAAACGGCCGACAGGATCCAGCGCGAGGTGGCGAAGGCGATGCGCAGCCCGACCTTCGTGAAAGCCTTCAACACGCCCGGCACCTTCAAGCTGGCATCGACGCCCGCCCAGTTCGGCGACTCGCTGGGCAAGGAGATCGTGCGGCTGCGCCGCGACATCGCGCCGCTGGGCATCCGGATGGACTAGCCATGCACGACGTGGAAGCCGAACTCGCGCGGCTTCGCGGCGAGATCGATGCCATCGATGAACAGGTGGGCGCCTTGCTCGCGCATCGGTTCGCCAGGACCGATGCGCTCGGTGCCTTCAAGGCGCTGGCTGGTGAGGCGGCCATCGATCCGCGACGCCAGTTGCAGCGCAAGCAGCTGCTCCACGAGATGGCCGCTCGGCATCGGTTGCCGCTGGATCTCGTCGTCGGCCTCTTCGACAGCATCAAGGAGGAAGTGGTGCGCCGCCATCGGGCGGCCGGATGCGGCGATCGCGCGCCGGACGCCCGAACGGCGCGCCCGGCGCGCGTCGAAGCGCCGCTCAATGCGCGCTGGCCGTGGGCCGAATGACGATCTCGCTCGTGTCCACGTCCTCGGGCTGCGAGATCGCGAAGTCGATGGCGCGCGCGATCGCCGATGCGCTGATCGCCACTTTCCTGAACTCCTTCATCTCGTCGCGGCCCTTCTGGTCCGAGATGGTGTCGGCGAGCTCCGATTCGGTCACGCCCGGGCTGATCGTCGTGACGCGGATGTCCTGGTGCTCCTGGCGCAGGCCCTCGGAGAGGGCCCAGACCGCGTACTTGGTCGCGCAATAGACGGCAGCCGTGGGCGAGACGGCGTGCGCCCCGATCGACGCGACGTTCACGACGTGGCCCGCGCCCTGCTTCTGCATCGTGGGCAGCACGGCGGCAATGCCGTGCAGCACGCCGCGGATGTTGACGTCGATCATCCGGTCCCACTCGTCGAGCTTGAGCGAGGCGAGCGGCGACAGCGGCATGACGCCGGCGTTGTTGACGATGACGTCGATGCGGCCGAAGCGCGCGATGGCGTGGTCCGCGAAGGCCTGCACGTCCTCGCGCCGCGTCACGTCGAGTGCGCGGGCCTCGGCGATGCCGCCGGCGGCGACGATGTCCGCGACGATCCGATCCAGCCGCTCGGTGCGCCGCGCGCCGAGCAGCACCGTGGCGCCGTTCTTCGCGAGCAGGCGCGCGGTGGCTTCGCCGATGCCGCTGCTGGCGCCGGTGATGAGGATAACCTTGGAAGTCTTTGCGTTCATGGTGGGTTCTTTCTATGGATGGAAACGAGGGTTCGGGTCATCGGGTGCCGGTGGGCGCGACGCGCCGGAGCACCATCCCGCCGTGGTGCAGCACGCCGTCGATGAAGTCGCCGTCGGCCGTGAAGCCCGTGTCGTCGACGTACTCGATGTGGTTGCCTTCGATGACGTAGCGGCCGCGGTAGGCGCTCTCGCGGCTGCCGCGCGCCTCGTCGTAGCGGCCGTTGGGCAGCAGCTGATGGCGCACGTGGCCGTCGCCGGTCACCCACATGCCGAGATAGGGATGCGTTGTCATGTCCGATTCCTTGGAAGATCGAGCCTGGGCTCGGTGGGGGGCGGCGAGGGCCGTGCCAAGGGCCAGGAGCCCGAGGCTCAGCAGACCGCGCCGCGTGGGTTTCCGGCGCTTGCAGGCCGCTGGAGAAGGGGTGGTTTGTGAAGTCATGGGCTCACTTTAGGAAGGCGCGGCGGTTAAGAGAACTCCCCGATCGCTGACTGCGCCGGTTAGCATTGCTAACCAATGAATGCCGACTTCAACCTGCTGCGCTTCTTCCTCGCGGTCGCGAAGGAGCAGAACTTCCCGCGCCGCCGCGGACCATCTGGGCGTGACGCGTTCGGCCGTCAGCCAGGGCATCCGCCGGCTCGAGGACAGCCTGGGCATCGCGCTGGTCCAGCGCTCGACGCGCCACGTGCGCCTGACCGAGGCGGGCGAAGCGCTGCACCGGCAGATCGCCGAGCCGCTGTCGACGGTGGGCGCGGCGCTGGAAGAGGCCGCGGTCGAGGGCCCCTCGCGCGGCGTGTTGCGGGTCGCGGTGACCTCGATCGCCGAGCGCTTTCTCTCGGGCCCGCTGATCAGCAGTTTCGCGGCGGCCCATCCCGGCGTCACGCTCGACGTGACCGTGACCGACGACGAGTCGGACATCGTCGCCGCGGGCTTCGATGCCGGCGTGCGGCTGGGCGAGGTCATCGAGCAGGACATGGTGGCCGTTCCGCTCACCGGCCCGCAGCGCCAGATGGTCGTGGCGAGCCCGGCCTACCTGGCCGCGCACGGCGTGCCGACGCATCCGCGCGAGCTGCTCGCGCACTGCTGCATCGGATGGCGGCGCTCGCCCAAGGAAGCGCCGTACCGCTGGGAGTTCCGCGAGGCCGGGCGCGACTTCGCGCTGACGGTGGAACCGAGGATCACCACCAACGACATGCTGCTGATGATCCGCACCGCGCTGGCGGACACCGGCATCACGATCGGCATGGAGGAGACCTTCCGGCCCTACATCGATCGTGGCGAACTGGTCTCGGTGCTCGACGATTTCCTGCCGAGCTTCGCGGGCTTCTTCCTGTACTTTCCGAGCCGAAGGAACCAGCCGCGCAAGCTGCGCGCGCTGGTCGATCACGTGAAGTCGTTCGCGCAGCGCTGAGCGCGGCGGGCATCGGCCGGTTTTGTACCGATTCGAACGGAAGTCGACTGCTTCGGTCGGACGCTGCGCTAGACTGCCGCGATGCTCAGGCCCACCAAGTCCCAGATGAACGCCCGGATCGTCGATTGCGCCGCCGGACTGTTCGCCAAGCATGGCTTCGAGAACACCTCGCTGCAGCAGATCGCCGATGCGATCGGCTATTCGAAGACCGGACTGCTCTACCGCTATCCGAGCAAGAAGGCGATCTACGAGGCGGGCTTCCAGGCCGGTCGCGACCATGTGACGGCGCTGCTGGCCAGCGTCGAAGGCATGCGCCCCGGCATCCGGCGCGACCGCACCGTCGTCGCCTCCTATGTCGACTTCACTTTCGAATGGCCGGGCGTGTCGGCTTTCGCCAACCGGCTCTCGGGTAGCGAGGAGAGCACCGAGCCGCAGCTGATGGAGATCGCGCTGCTCATCTACCAGGCGCTCGGCACCGATCCGTTCAAGGCCAAGGCGCAGCGCATCGTGCGCATCACGCTCGCGTTCTCGGGACTCGGCATCGCGGCGATCTCGGCCGTTCGGCTGGGTCGGCAGAAGGAATGGCGCGACGACATCATCGCGTCGGCGATGAACGCGCTGGGCCACTGAGCACGGTCGCTAGAGCGTCGGCAATGTCGCTCGCAGGTGATCGGCGAATGCCGCCGCCATGGCCGTCGCGGGCTCGAGGCTGAATTCCACCGCCAGCCCGATCGTGGGAAGCACGGGCAGCAAGTCGCCGGTCTCCAGGATCTGCAGGTCCGGCGGCACGGCGGATCGGGTGAGCACCGCGATCGCCTGGCCCGAGCGCACGATGGCCAGCAGGCCCGAGATGCTGGCGCTGGCATAGGCCAGCCGATAGCTGCGCCGGGCGGCATCGAGCTGCTCGCAGGCGACGCGATGGTCCAGCGTGTCGGGGTCGGACAGCGCGAGCTGCAGCGGCTCGCGGGCCGCCGCGACGTCCTGCTGCAGGCCGACCCACACCAGCGGCTCATGGCGGATCACCGACAGCCTGCCGCCCATGCCGAGCGTGGAGACCAGCGCGAGGTCGAGCGCGTGCTTCCTGAGCTGGTCGTCGAGCCGGGCGGTCGGCGCGCAGAACACCTCGACACGCACCTCGGGATGCCGGTCCGCGAAGCCGCGCAGGATCTGCGGCAGAAAGGCGACCGCGTAGTCCTCGGGGCAACCGAAGCGCAACGTGCCCGACAGCGTCGCGCCCGAGATCTCGGCCAGTGCCGCATCGTGATGCTGGAGGATGGTGCGCGCATGGCCCAGCAGGCGTTCGCCGTGCAGCGTGGGCACGACGCCCCGCCCGGTGCGATGCAGCAGCGGCTGGTTCAGCGTCTCCTCGAGCTTCTTGACCTGCATGCTCACCGCGGCCTGCGTGCGGCCGATACGGGCCGCGGCCTGGCCCAGCGTGCGGGCCTGCGCGATCGCCACGAAGGTGCGCAGCAGGTCGATGTCGAGATGGCGGTTCAAGGCATGGCGATTTCTGGGGTGCGCGATTTTCGTACCGATTCGGTCTGATTGCAACCACGTTGGTCTGATCGGCCACGGACGCAACCGGCGCTGATAGCTGAAATAAGAAATATTGGCTTGGCGCGGGCTCCCCGCGTTCCTAGACTTCGCGGCCTCGAACAAAGGGAGCTCTCCATGTCTTGCGGCGTCGATTCCGCCTTCTGGGCCGATACCCGCCAGCACCTGATCCGGTACGGCCGCGCCGGCGTGATGCTCGGCATCGAGGGCGACGCGCCCGACATCCTCTCGCTGTCGAAAGCGCTCAGCGTCGAGCTGCCGCTGGCGGCATTGCTGACACCGCGGCGCTGCGCGACCGACCGTCATGCCGGTGGCTTCTTCTTCCTGCCTCGCGCGGATGGCGAGATGGCCGCGGTAGCGCCGCGACAGCTCGAACTGGCCGGTTGCGCCGATGCCTGGCCCGACGGCGGCCTGCACGCCTTGCGGCAATCGTTCGAGCGCGACGATGCCGGTGACGCACCGGCGCGCGGGTTGCTGCTGGGCATAGAGATCGTGCGGGAACGCGAACGCGCGATGCTGGGCCTGCGCATGGATGTCGTCGTGCTGCGTGGCCCGCAGGGCGTGCCGGCGAGCGAGGCGGAGGCCGAGTTCGGCACCAGGCTGTTGAAGCAGGCCACCGAGCACGGCGCGTAGCCGCGAGACCGCTCGTTTCATTCGCCATGGGCATGCAGAACTACCTCCATCTCTGGGACGATCGCTTCCTCTACATCACGCCGGCCATTCGCTCGGGCCTGACGGCGCGGCCCTCGGCCACGCTGCTGGTGTCGGCCAGCGGGCGGCCCTTCGCGCTCGAGGGGATGGACGGGACGCGGGTGCGCTGCACCGCGGCACTGGTGGCGCCGCATGTGCCGCGCCGGCTCGATGTCGACGGCAGCGGCCTGCTCTCGCTGAACATGGAGCCCTCGTCCAGCGTGGCGCGCATGCTCGACGGCGTGCAGGGCGATCGCGGCATCCAGGTCATCGATGCGCAATGCTTCGGCCGCCTGCGCGAGCGCTTCGAGGCCGCATTGCAGGGCGAACTGCGCGACAGCCAGTTGCGCGAACTCAGCACGCGCATGGTCGAGGCCGTGGCCGGCCGTCCGCTGGGCAACCTGCCGCTCGATCCGCGCATCGAGCGCGTGCTGGAGCGCGCGCGCACCCATGTCGGCCCGCTGCCGCTGCGCGAGCTGGCGGCCGAGGCCTGCCTCTCGCCCGACCGGCTGACGCATCTCTTTCGCGAGCAACTGGGGCTGTCGATCAAGCGCTACCTGCTGTGGACCAAGGTGCGGCGCACGGTGCAGCAGCTCGCGAGTCGCCGCAGCCCGCTGGCGGAGATCGCGCACCAGGGCGGCTTCACGGACATGGCCCACATGAGCCGCACCTACCAGCGCTGCTTCGGCCTGGTGCCTTCCTTTCTCGCCAACGGCGCGCAGGTGCAGGTGCGCGCCGACGTCGGCGCGTTGCACACCTGGGGTCCACCCTGAGCAAGACGGCCGGTGCGTACAACGGGCACGCGCCTGCCGTCCTTAACCTCCTCGGCACTCCCCAGCGGAGTGATTCACAGGAGACACGATGAGACAACGACAACCCTGGCGCGCCACGCGGCCGCTCGGCCTGCTGGCCATCGCGGCCGCGCTCGCCGCATGCGGCGGCGGTGGGGGCAACAACGGCTTTTCCTTCGCCGGCACCGCACCGTCCGTACCCGGCAACCCGGCGCCTCCGAGCGCCGGCGCTCCCGCCTTCAAGGCCGAGATCCGCCGCACGGCGATGGGCGTGCCGCACATCAAGGCGGCCGACTGGGGCGGCGTGGGCTACGGCTATGGCTATGCGCAGGCGCAGGACAACCTCTGCACCATGGCCGATGCCTTCCTCACCTACCGCGGCGAGCGGTCGAAGAACTTCGGCGCCGATGCGCTGCTCGTGTACCCGGGAACGATCGGCCGGCCGAAGAACATCGAATCCGATTTCTTCCACAAGCACGTGTTCTCGGGCGAGGCGGTCGACGCCTTCGCGCAGGCGCAGCCCGACAAGCTGAAGAAGCTGGTCGAAGGCTTCGCGGCGGGCTACAGCCGCTACGTGCGCGACCTGAAGGCCGGCGGCGAAGCGGGCGCGCATGCGGCCTGCCGCGGCGAGGCCTGGGTGGCTCCGATCACGTCGGGCGATATCTGGCGCCGTCTCTACGCGGCCAACCTCACGGCCGGCTACGGCAATTTCGTGACGCAGATCGCCAGTGCGCTCGCGCCCGCATCGACGGCCGGACAGGCGCAGGCATCGGCGCGCGCATTGCGCCGCACGCCGGGCACGCAACTCGCCGCGCTGCGCGCGCAGCCCCCGAAGGCGCCCGCCCTGGAGGTCGGCGGCAAGCATGGCGTGGGCAGCAACATGTACGCCTTCGGTACCGCGGGAACGGGCGACGACAGCGCGCTGCAGTTCGGCAACCCGCACTGGTACTGGCGCGGCCCCGACCGCTTCTACCAGGCCCAGCTCACCATCCCCGGCGAGCTCGATGTGAGCGGAGCGTCCTTTCTGGGCGTGCCGCTGATCCTGATCGGCTTCAACCAGAACGTCGCCTGGAGCCACACCGTCTCGGCCGCGCGGCGCTTCGGCTTCTACGAGCTCACGCTGGCCGAGGGCGACCCGACCAGCTATCTGCGCGACGGCAAGGCGGTGAAGATGAAGCCCAGCACCCTCACGGTCGAGGTCAAGGGCGGCCCCGCGCAAACCCGCACGCTCTACAAGAGCGAGTACGGCCCGCTCGTCAACCTCGCGGGCATGAGCCCCGCGCTGGCCTGGAGCCCGCGCACGGCCTTCGCGATCCGCGACATCAACGCCGACAACTTCCGCGCCTTCCGGACCTGGCTGCGCTGGGACCAGGCGAAGTCGCTCGACGAGTTCATCGCCATCCAGCGCGAGGAGGCGGCGATCCCGTGGGTCAACACCACCGCCGTGGGCCGTGGCAGCGCCAAGGCCTGGTATGCCGACATCACGGCCGCACCGAACGTCTCGCCGCAGCAGTCCGAGCGCTGCACCACGGCCGTGGGCAAGTTGCTGGCCACCGCGCTGGAGCGCGTGCCGGTCTTCGACGGATCGCGCAGCGAGTGCGACTGGCAGACCGACCCCGACTCGGTGCAGAAGGGTGCCGTCGGACCTTCGCGCATGCCCAGCCTGCTGCGCGACGACTACGTGGCCAACATGAACGCCAGCGCCTGGCTCACCAACCCGAACGAGCGGCTCACCGGCTATCCGGCCATTTTCGGGGGCGTCGAGACCGGGTTCACCCACCGCTCTCGCCTCGGCCACCTGATGGCGCAGGCACGCCTGAGCGGCACCGATGGCTATGCGGGCAAGACGGCCACCGCCGCGACGGTGCGGCAGATGGTGCTCGACAGCCGCGTCTACACCGCGGAGCGCTTCAAGGCGCAGGTGCTGGCGCTGGTGTGCGCGGTGCCGCGCATCGACGTGGCGGCCGCCAACGACCCCTATCTGGGCGACACGCCCGCGGGCACCGTCCGGACCGCCGAGGCCTGTGCCGCGCTGCGTGCCTGGGACGACACCGACAACATCGATGCGCGCGGCGCGCACGTCTGGGACGAGTTCTGGGGCCGCGTGGAGAACGCGATTCCCAAGACCGATCTCTATGCCGTGCCCTTCTCCACCGAGGACCCGCTCAACACGCCGCGCGAGATCCGGGCCAGCGCGGCCGATGCCTTGCGCCAGGTTTTCGGCGCCGCGCTGATGCGCATCGAGGCCAGCCCCTACCCGGTGAACGCGCCGCGCGGCGACTACCTGTTCGTCACGCGCAACGGCCGCAGGATTCCGCTGTTCGGCGGCATGAGCGACCTCACGGGCGTCTTCACCACGACCGCCACCTTCAACCGGCTCGATCGCGGCGGTTACAACCTGGACGGCGACTCGGTCATCGCCAACAGCTACATGCAGATCGTTCGCTTTCCGGCCGGCAAGGTGGAGGCCGACACCTTCCTGACCTATTCGCTCTCGGACGACCCGGCTTCGGCGCACCACGCCGACTACACGAGGGCCTACAGCGCCAAGCAATGGCTGCGCGTGCCCTACACGGAGGCGGAGATCGCGGCCGACCCGGCGTACAAGGCCGTGGCCGTGAGCGAGTAGGCGGGCGAGCGGGGGCCGCTACCGGTGCGCAGAGGTGTCGATGACCCGACCTTTCCTGCAACCGGATGGCCATTTCGCCTACTTCGCCCGGCGGCGGCACGGCCGGATAAGAACCGTGCCGGCCACCGCCGTCGGGTGATCGGACTCCACGGGCGGTACGCATCAGCTCACAGGGTCGGCGTTTCGAAGAGAGGATGTCCCCATGAGCTATCGCCACCTGTCATTGAAGCTGGACGAGGCCGTTCCCGGCCATTTCCGCTGGATCATCGCCTCGGACGGCAACCCGAAGTCGGTCGCCGTCAGCGACGAGGACTTCGACCAATGGATCGACGCGCTGGAGGACGGCATGCGCGCGATGTGCGACCGGACGCCGGACGACGAGCCCGACGTCGACGCGCACCGCTAGCCACCTGTCCCTCACCGGCGCGGTCAGCGCACGCAACTGAAGCTGCTGGCGCGATCGACGTCACCGGTCCCGTCGTAGCGCGGCCAGGCCGGGTACTCGCACAGCGGGCGGGTGCGGCCGTTGTTGCCGGCGTTGGCATCCGTCACCGTGAGCCCGGAAGGCGCCACGCCCTGCTCGACCCAGCGTTCGAGCGCATCGACCGAGTCGAAGCGCACGTCGTAGGCGCCGCTGCCATGCCCGTAGCCGGGCACCTCGTAGTACTTGAGGAAGGCACCGACCCGCTCGCTGCCCATCGCCGCGACGGCGCGCCGATAAAACTCCTCGGACGAGCCCGCTGGAATCAGCGGATCGGCCATGCCGTGCACGATCAGCACCTTGCCGCCCTTGTTCGCGAACGCGCTGAGGTCGGGATCGATGTCCAGCCGCGACGAGATGTAGCGCAGCCGCTGCTGGACGTAGCCGTTGGCATCGACGGCGAACAGGAAGGGGTCGTAGCTGGCATCGCGGTAGACCATGTACTTCACGAAGGACTCGCCGATGTAGGTGGCGAACGCCATGTCGAAGCGCGAGGGCGTGGCCGGTGCGCTGCTGCCCATCGCGGGAATGAGGCCGCCGTTGAAGATGTTGAGCGCGGCGTAGCCGTCGGTGCCGTTGGCCAGCAGGTAGGGCAGCTTCAGCGGCGTGGCATAGGCACGGAAGCCGCCGATCTGCGCCATCGACAGGCAGCCGTCGCCGGTGTCGGCGCCGCCTGGGCAGGCGAGGGTCGCGGGATCGAAGGCGCAGGCCGAGACCTTGGAGATCACGCCATCGGTCGCGCCATCGAGCGCGTCGCAGGCCGCGACCACCGAGCGGGTCAGCAGCTGCTGCTTGGCCGGGTTCGACCAGGCGCCGGGCGCGGCGAGCGCCTTCGAGGTGATCGCGTAGTTGGTCAGCATGCCCGTCAGCGACCAGGCGGGGAAATAGGCGATGACACCGTCGTAGAGCGCGGGCCAGCGGTCCGCGACGTAGAGCGCCTCGCGGCCGCCGCCGGAGCCGCCGGCGGCATAGGTGCGCACGGGCGCCGCGCCGTAGCGCCGCGCGATCAGCTTCAGCGCGACGTCGCGCGTCTTGCGCAGCTGGTCGCCGAAGTAGTTCTCGAGCGCCTCGTCGTTGAGCGCGAAGCTGGCCTCGGCGGCGTTGCCGCTGTGGCCCGAATCGCTGCCGAAGGCGGCATAGCCGCGCGCCAGCGGCGTGGCGAGGCCCGAGGCGCCGGGCGCATTGCCGTTGCCCGCGATCACGCTGCCGTCGTAGCCGCCGCCGGTGAGCTGCATGGCCTTGCGGTTCCAGGCGGTCGGCAGGGCCAGGTCGAACTGGATCGGGGGTGCGCTGGCGTCGACCGGTGCGATCGATCCGGTGACGCGGCAGTACTCGCCGACCGCGGTCGATCCGCTGCCCGCCGGCGCGATGAGCGTGGTGCTGGAGACCACGGCGCCCGAAGTCGGCAACGCGATGTCGGCGGCGGGGATGCCGAGTCCGTTCAGGGCGGCGCAGGCTTCGGCCGCGCTCGGCGCGGGTGCGGGAGGCGGTGCGGGCGTATTGGAGGCCGGCGCGGGCGCGGGTGCGAGGCCCGAAGCCACCGGGGCGAATCCGCTGCCTCCGCCGCCGCCACCGCATCCGGCCTGCACCGCGAGCGCGATGACCGAGGCCGCGAGCGAGATCCTTCGCTTCGAAACCTTCGTCGTGGGGGTGTAGCTCTCGTTCATCTCGTCGTCTCCTGCATCTGCGTTGGAAATCTCTGTCGGCCTCATCGCCCGCGATAGACGGGCGGGCGCTTCTCCATGAAGGCACGCGGCCCTTCGCGCGCGTCCTCGCTGGCGAACACCATGGCCTTGGCCCGGTTCTCGAGCGCGAAGCCTTCGGCGAGCGACAGCCCGCTCGCGGCGCGCGCGGTGCGCTTGATCGCCTGCAGCGCGAGCGGCCCGTTGCGCGCGATGCGTTCGGCCAGCGCGCGTGCCTCGGCCATCAGCGCCGGGCCGGGCACCACGCGGTTGACCAGGCCGATCTCGCGCGCTCGCGCCGCGTCGATGGGCTCGCCGGTGAACATCAGTTCCATGGCCAGCGGCCACGGCAGCTGCCGCGGCAGCCGCACCATCGAGCCCGCGAAGGGAATCAGCGCGCGCGTGGCCTCGGGCAGGCCGAACCGGGCGTGCTCGGCCGCGATGCGCAGGTCCGTGCCGAGCATCAGCTCGAAGCCCGCGGCCAGGCACACGCCGTTGATGGCGGCGATCACGGGCTTGTCGAGTTCGAAGTCGCGCAACCCCGAGGCCGCGAGCACCTTCGGGTCGGACAGCAGGCGCCGGTCCCACTCGTCCTCTGGCGCGCGGGCCCCGCTCATCAGCGGCAGCGTGAGCGACAGGTCGCCGCCCGCGCAGAAGGCGCGCTCGCCGGTCGCCGTGACGATGGCCACGCGCAAGGCGTCGTCGGCCGCGAAGCGCATCACCGCATCCGCGAGCAGGCACAGCATGCGCGGCGTCAGCGCGTGGTGCGTGGCGGGCGCGTCGAGCGTGATGGTGGCGATCGCGCCGTCGATGTCGAGGCGCACCGGCGGGCTCATGCGCCGCCTCCGGCGCGCTCGTCGATCTCGTACGGGATCGCGAAGGCGCGCATGAGCGCGTGCAGGCGTTCGGCGTCGGGCATCGCATCGTCCGTGCCGCGCCGGCGGAAGCGCGCCTGCAGTCCGCGCGCGCTGTCCTCCACCGCGACGGCCACGCCATCGAGCAGGCCGGCGTCGCGCAGGCGCTGCGTCAAGGCGTGCTCGCAGGCCAGGGCCCGCAGCCGCGGCTTGTAGACCTTGCCGACGGCGGTCAACGGGATCGCCGCGAGGATCTCGATGCGCTTGGGGAACGCGGGCCGCTCCGGAATGCGCGCGTTGGCGAAGGCCGAGAGCGCCTCGGCATCGACCCGCGAACCGGGCCGCAGCGACACGTAGGCCACCGGCAGTTCGCCCGCGTACTCGTCGGGCTCGCCCACGGCAGCGGCCAGTTCGACCTCGGGATGCTGGAGCAGCGCCGCCTCGATCACCTGCGGATCGATGTTGTGGCTGCTGCGGATGATCAGGTCCTTGGCGCGTCCGGTCACGAACACGCGGCGCTGCGCATCGACATGGCCGATGTCGCCGGTGATCAGCCAGCCGTCCTCGAAGGTGCCGGCGTTGCGGTGCGCTTCGGTGTAGCCGGGGCCCACGTTGGGGCCACGCAGGCGCAGCACGCCGCTTTCGCCCGGCGCGCAGTCGCGGCCGTCGTGCGCCACGGCCTTGACCTCGGTGAACGGCAGCGGAATGCCGCAGGAGCCGTGGACGCGCGGCGCGAGGAAGGGTTCGATGCTGACCACGCCCGCGCACTCGGTCATGCCGAGGATGTTGCGCACCGGAATGCCGAACTTCCGCTCGAAGGCGCTGGCCAGTTCGTTGGGCAGCGGCGAGCCGCCGGTGAGCAGGGCGCGGACGCGGGCGTGGTCCGCGGGTTCGGCCTCGAGGCCGAGCAGCGTCGCGATCACGGTCGGCACCGTGGCCAGCAGGCTGACGTCGTGCTGCCGCACGACGCTCCAGTAGCGCCTCATCAATGCCGTGTTGCGCAATCCGAGCAGGGTCGGCAGCACGATGCGCGCGCCGCTCAGCAGCGCCGAGAAGCCGTAGACGAAGGAGCCGGCGACATGGAACAGCGGGAAGCCGTTGAGGATCACGTCGTCCTCGCGCATTGCATACAACTGGGCCGCGCTCCAGGCGGCGTGCAGCTGGTTGCGATGCGTGTGCTGCGCGAGCTTGGGCGCGCCGGTCGTGCCTCCGGTGTGGAAGAGGGCGGCCAGTCCGTTGGCGGATCGCGTGGAGGGCGCGGGTGGCGCATCCGCCGGCATCCGCGACAGGGCCGTGTCGAAGTCGATCGCGCCCGGCGCCCCGCCGACGGCGAGCACCTGGCGCAGCGCGGGGCAGGCGTCGGCCAGCGTTGCGGCACGCGACCAGATGTCGAGCTCGGGATGCGGGCCCAGCGCCACCAGGATGTTCGCGCGCGAGGCCCGCACGAGTTCGGCCAGGTGCGCGGCGTCGAGCAGGTAGTTGATCGGGCAGACGATGCCCGCGGTCTCGGCGCCCAGCAGCGTCAGCCAGGCCTGCGGAATGGCCGGCAGCAGCATCGCGACGCGCGGCGTCTCGCCGGGTACGAGGCTGGCGAAGAGATGCGCCGCGCGGCGGATGTCGGCGAGCAGTTCTGCGTACTGCCAGTGCCGCGGCGGCGTCGCGGGATCGGCGTCGAGCAGGTAGCTCAGCGCGATGCGCGCGGGATGCAGGGCGGCGACCTCGCACAGCGCGTCGTACACATGGCCGTGGGCCATGAAGGAGGCGTAGGGCCGCGCTTCGATGCGCGCGAGGTCCTCCGCATCGCGGATCCGGTGGTGTTGCATGGGTCGATGGGGCGCGGTCGGCGCCCGTTCCTTGTTCTCAGTCGCCGCGGAACCCGGAGGCCTTCACGACCGCGGCCCAGCGTGCCGCTTCCTCGCGCAGCATGCGGTCGGTGTCGGCGCGGCCCGCGCCGACGATGCTGAAGCCCGCTTCCACGAGCTTGGTGCGCGCGTCCTCGGGCTGGACGGCCTTCACGGACTCCACGCCGAGCAGGTCGAGGATCGCCGGCGGCGTGCCCTGGGGCGCCATGAGTGCGAACCAGGAGGAGATGTCGATCTTCGGATAGCCCGACTCCGCCATGGTCGGCACCTCGGGCAGCAGCGGCGAGCGCCGCGGCGCGGTGGTGGCGAGCGCGCGCATCTTGCCGCCCTTGATCTGGGCGTTGCCGAGCGCCGTGGAAACGAAGGCGGCCGAGACGTCGCCCGAGAGGATGGCCGTGACCGCGTCGCCCGTGCTCCGGTAGTGCACCGGCTCGACCTGGAAGCCGGCCGCTTCATCGAACAATTCGGCGCCGAAGTGGCCCGAGGTGCCGGCGCCGAAGGTGCCGAAGTTGAGCCGGCCGGTCTGCGCGCGCGCCGCCTTGACGAAGTCCGCCACCGTCCTGTGCGGCGAGTTCGCGGGCACGGCCAGCAGGAAGTCGACCCGCGCGACTTCGCTGATGCCGGTGAGCTCGCGGCTCGGCGCGTAGCCCAGCTTGCCGAAGGCGGCCGGCGCGATCGAGATCGAGCCGACCTCGCCGAGCAGCAGCGTGTAGCCGTCGGGCACGGCCTTGGCGACCGTCAGCGCCGCGATCTGCCCGCCGGCGCCGGGCTTGTTGTCGACCACCACCTGTTGCTTGAGCAGCTCGGACAGCCGGATCGCGAACAGCCGCGCCAGCACGTCGGGCGCCGTGCCGGGCGCATAGCCCACGGCCAGGCGGATCGGGCGGTCGGGATAGGCCTGCGCGCGGGCGGCGAGCGGCCATTGCGCGAGGGTGGGCACCAGGGAGGCGGCGAGCAGGGCGCGGCGTGAGAGCGTCATGGGGGATTCCTTTGGCCGCCAGTGTCGCGATGGGGGACTTTTCGTCTGTCCCCTGCGATGTAGACAGGGCGCGCCCTGACGGGGAAAACCCGATGCGGCCGGAAGGCGGCACGCCGATAGGCTCCGTGCATCCCACCGGCCGTGTCCATGCAGCTCATCCCCCTCTCGCCCGCCATGCCCGCGCTCGCCACCAGCGCGGACGGACGCGCCGTCGATGCCATGGCGGGACTGATCGCCTGCATCGGCGCCCACGGCTTCGCCAACGACGCGCTGGCGCAGCTCAACCGCTGGCTGCCGGTCTCATGGCTGTCGGTGTTCCGGCTGTCCGACCATGCGCCGCCGCGCATGCCGGCGTCGGGCAGCTACCGCGCGCCCGACGGCACTGCGGAATCGTGGGAGGTGTACCGGTCGTCGCTCTACCGGCAGGACCAGACCTTCCTCGCGGCGCGCGAGCAGATCGGCCAGGCCCGCTGCACGCTCGTGCACTGGCATGCGAAGGAGATTCCCGCGGCGCACCGCGAGCGCATCTACACGCGGCACGGCCTGCGCGAGCGGCTTTCGGTGGTCTGCAAGGACAAGGACGACGGCCTGCTGGCGATCAACCTCTACCGGCACGAGAGCCTGCCGCTCTTCACGGGCGAGGAGATCGAGTGGGTCGGCATGGGCGCGCCGATCCTGACCTCGTGCGTGCAGCGCCACCTCGATCTCGCCGGCGCGCGCGAGCAATCCTTCGATGCCCGGCTGTCGGCGCTCACGCGCCGGGAGCGCGAGGTCTGCGAGCGCATGCTCAAGGGCTGGACCTACGAAGGCATCGCCAACGACCTCGGCATTTCCGCCGGAACGGTCAAGACGTTCAGGGACCGGGCCTTCGATCGCCTGGGCATCCACCACCGCAACGAACTGTTCGCGCTGGTGCTGGTGAACACGCCCTAGATGTGCAGCGCGGCCAGCGCGCCGATCGCGATGCCGGCGAGCGCCACGCCATACATGGCGCGCTCGAGCCACTTCCTGCGCGTCAGCAGCGCGATCGCCGCGAGCGCGATCGACACCTGCAGCACCGTGGTGGCCTGCGCCCAGCGGTGGTGCTGGTGCATCTGTTCCTCGGAGGAGGCATCCCAGCGGACGGACTCTTCCTCGAGCTTCTTCGCCGCGGCCTGGATCTCGCCCTTCTCCTGCTCGTAGCGCGCGACCTTGACCTGCCAGCCCTGGCGGCGGACGTCATCGGTGGCGGTGTCGCGCGCGAACTCGGCCAGCGCCTGCTTGGTGCTCTTCGACTGGAAGTAATTCCACTGGTTCGAGGCCTCGGTCTTCTTGATGGCCGCGTTGTTCTTGTAGAGCCCGGCGTTGGCCTGCGTGGCACCGCCCATGTACGCGAAGATCGCGCCGATGGTGGCGATGGCCGCTGTGCACACGGCGATCTTGCCCGTGACGCTCATGCCGGCGCCTTCGGCCGCATCGCCGTGGCCATGGCCGTGGCCGCCGGTGGCGGCGTGTTCGAGTTCGTGGTCGTGCGGGCCGTGCACGTGAAATCCGTGTCCTGACATGGGGTCCTTTGTTTTCAGAAAGATCTGGACGGCGCGGGAGTATGCACGGGCGAGGCGCGGTTGCGGGCTTGGGGAAAGTCCTGTCGGCTGGGGCTTTCGGTGTTGCGCCGGCGTTGCGCCGGTCGCCGGGTATGCAGGGCGGCCGTGCCTTCAGCAGTCCAGGCGCAGCCACTGCGCCGCACCCAATGTCTTGCGGATGTCCTGGCGTGCGCGCGCAAGGAGCTCGGCCAGCAGCGCGGTTCGCTCGGTGCTCATGCGTGCGTTGGCCGCCGCCAGCGTGACGGCGCCCACCACCTGGCCGAGGCTGTCGAGAAACGCCATGCCCAGCGCGGTCACGCCCGGGTTGACGCGGTTGCGAATCACGGCCACGCCCGTGCGCACGGCATCGGCCACCGATGCTTCCACCTGCGCGCCTGGAAAGCCCCATTGGCGTTCGATCCGCGGCGTCACCCGGCCGAGGATGGGCCGCCGCTCGTCCTCCTCGAGGGCGGACAGGATGGCGAGTCCGCCGGCGCCCCAGCCCAGGGGCCTGCGGCTGCCGATCTGGAGCGTGACGACGCGCAGGGCCGTCGGGCCCTCCGCGAGGTCGAGGCAGACGGCTTCGTCGCCGCTGCGCAGGATCAGGTAGGAGGTCTCCTCGGCATCCCGGGCCAGGCGCTCGAGCGCCGGACGCAGCTGCGCGCGGATGTCGAACTGCTGCGCCGCGGCCAGCCCGAGTTCGTAGGCGAGCGGCCCGATGACGTAGTGGCGCGTCTCCTCGATCCGCATCGCCAGCCGTTCGTCGAGCAACTGGGACAGCAGCCGGTGGATGCTGCTGTTGGGCAGGCCGGTGGCCTTGGCCAGGTCGGTCAGGGCCATGCCGCGCCGGCCCGCCGTGGCCAGCAGCCGCAGCACCGCGGCGGCGCGCTGCAGCGAACCCTCGCGGCCCGCCTTGGCATCGGATGGGGCGGCCCGCTGCGCCATCGTTCAGTCGGCCTTGATGCCCCGCGCCGGTATCAGCTGCGCCCAGAAACCGATCTGCTCGCGCACGTAGCGATCCATCTCCGCGGCATCGCTGCCGATGGCTTCCATGCCGAGGTCCGCGAGCTTCTGGCGCACGGCGGGCTGCTCGATGGCCTTGCGCATCTGGCTCGACAGCGCGGCCACCACGGACGCCGGCGTGCCCTTGGGAGCGACCAGCCCCTGCCAGGCGTAGACGCCCGACGCCGCGTAGCCCAGCTCCTTGAGCGTGGGGACATCGGGCAACTGGGGCATGCGCTGGTCAGACGTGACGGCCAGGGGCGTCAGGCGACCTTCCTTGACGAAGGGCAGCGTGAGCGACGGCGACACCACGGCGATCGGAATCTGGCCGCCGGCCACGTCCTGCAGCGCTGGCGCATCGCCCTTGTAGGGCACATGCGTGGCCTTGGCGCCGGTGGTGGAGAGCAGCACCTCCATCGCCATGTGATGGGGCGTGCCGACGCCGGCGGACGCGTAGGTGAGGCTGGCGGACTTCCTGCCGTCCGCGACCAGCTGCTGGATCGAGCGGATGCCGCTGGAAGGGTGCGTCACGATCAGGAGGGGGAAGCGTGCCATCAGGCCGATATTGGCGAAGTCGGTGAGCGGGTTGTACCGCACCTTGGGATAGATCGCGGGATTGAGCGCGAGGATCGCGATGTCCGCCGTGAGCAGCGTGTAGCCGTCCGGCTCGGCGCGTGCCACGGCTTCGGCCGCGATCATGCCGGCGGCGCCGGCCCGGTTGTCGACCAGTACCTGCTGCCCGAGGCCCGTCGACATCGGCGCCGCGACCGTGCGCGCGAGCACGTCGGTGCCGCCGCCCGGCGGGAATCCCACGACCCAGCGGATCGGCTTGGCGGGATAGCCTTGCGCCGCGGCGCCAAGGCTGAACAGGGCGCCCGACAGGCCGAGGGCCAGTGTGCGGCGGGTCATCGAGAAGGGTGGGTTCATGCGGGTCTCCGTGGTCTTGAATGGGGTTCGTTCGGCGGTCGCGGCTCAGGCGGCCTGCGCTTGCGCCCGCCGGGCCAGGCTCGGGTTGGAGGGCGCGAAGAGGCCTTGCTCGAGCTGTCCCAGCAGGTCTTCGAATTCCCGGCCGTCCGCACGGCGGCGAAGACGTAGCGATCGGGGCGCACGAGCAGCAGCGTCGCGTCCAGCGCGCGCAACTGCTGCGCCACGAGGCCATCGCGCTCGCACACGGTCAGCACGCCGGGGGCATGCCGAGGCGGCCGGTCGTCGCGGGTCACCCGCACTTCACGGCCATCGATGCGCTGCCATCGCGCCGCATGGGCCGCCGAAAGCCAGGCCGGCGCTTCGGGATCGCTGCCGACCATCAGGAACCCCGAAGGCAGCAGGTCGTCCAGCCGTCGATGGCCGCCGCCGACGACGACGCCATCGCGCACCCAGGGCTGGACGAACAGATCGCCGGCCCCGGGCGCCAGCCGTCCGTCGGGCAGGCGCCCGAGGAAGCCGTCCTCGAGCGGGGGAATGAACTTCTGCCGCACCGTCACCGCGGTTCCCGCGGCGAGTTGATCGCCCAGCCGACTGTCGCGCTCGCGCGCGGCCTGCTCGTCGAGCTCGCCGATGATGAGTCCGAAGGCCTTCGCATGCGAGACGACGGTGCGAACGTGTGCCTTGCGCTCGACCTCGTAGCTGTCCAGCAGGGAAGAGGCATAGCCCCGTCGTTCGACGCCGTCGATCTTCCAGGCCAGGTTGAAGGCATCGCGGATGCCGGCGCACAGTCCCTGTCCGAGAAAAGGCGGCATCTGGTGCGCGGCATCGCCCATCAGGAACATGCGGCCGCGCCGCCAGCTTTGCGCCACCAGCGCGTGGAACCGGTAGATCGCGGTGCGGTGCAGCTCGAGCGACGCTGTGTCGACGAAATCGGCCAGCACGGCGAGCACGGCCTCGTCGGTCGAGAAGTCCTCGGGCGTCTCGCCGGGCAGCAGCTTGATCTCCCAGCGCCGCAGATCGTCCGGGCCCACGATGTAGGTGCCGGGCCGCGACGGGCGGCAGTACTGGACGCAGCGCGCCGGCAGGTCCACCGGGCCGCGCAGCCAGGCATCCACCACCATCCACCACTCGTCGAACGCGAGGTCCTCGATCCCCGCGGCCATCTGGCGCCGCACGGCGCTGCGTCCGCCGTCGGCGCCCACCAGGTAGCGCCCGCTCAGGCGGATGTCCGCGCCATCGGCAAGGCGACGGCAACGGGCCACCACCTCGTCGCCCACCTGCTCGCATCCCTCGAAGGCATGCCCGAGGAACACCTCGACACCGGCGCGCGCCTCGAGCCCGCGCCGCAAGGTCGCTTCCAGTTCCGGCTGCACGAACATCCAGGTCGGCTCCCAGGCCAGCAGGTGCGGCGGCGGCGCGGGATAGAAGCGCTTGATCACCTGCCCCTCGATACCGACGAAGTCGGTGCCCGGGTGCGGCGAGGTCGTGGCGGCGATCTGCTCCGCCAGGCCGCATTCCTGGAAGACGCGCATCGCCTCCTGGTCGGCGGTGATGGCGCGCGGCTTGTCGTAGATCCCGCTGGCCTGGTCCACCACGGCGACACGCAAGCCGCGGCGGGCCATCAGGTTGGCGAAGGTGGCACCGCTGGGGCCGTAGCCGACGACGAGGATGTCGAAGGCGGTGGTGCTCGAAGAAATCATGTGCTGTCTCTTGCCGGGTGCGCGTGTGGGCCGCCGGCTCACTGTTGTTCGATGCGGGCGTCGTGGACCACCTGCTTCCACTTGGCGATCTGCGACTGGACGAAGTCCCGCGCCGCGCGATCGCCCGCCGGCGCGACGACCTCGCCGCCCGTGTTCTCGAGTTGCCGCGCGACCTCCGGCGAGCGCAGCACCCGTGCGAGCGCGCGCGCGCAGCCGCGCGGACACCTCCGGCGGCAGGCCGCGCGGCGCCGCCACGGCGGTCCACGACATCACCTCGAAGCCCGGCACCGATCCGGCGGCCGGCGGCACGCCCGGAAGCAGAGACGAGGGTGCGAGCGAGGTCACGCCGAGCGCACGCAGCCGTCCACCCTCGACCTGGGCCTTGGCCACGGTCACCGAGTCGAACAGCAGGTCCACCCGGCCCCCGATGACGTCCTGCACGGGAGCGCCGCCGCCGCGGTAGGGAATGTGGTTGAGCCGCATGCCGGCCATGGCCTGGAACAGCTCGCCCGAGAGATGCTGGGTCGAGCCGACCCCCACCGAGCTGTAGGAGATCTGGCCCGGTGCCGCCTTCGCGGCGGCCAGCACGTCGGACAGCGACTTGTAGCGGCTGTCGCTGCTGGTGGCGATCACGAACGGAAAGCGCGTCACCAGCCCCAGCCATTCGAAGTCGTCCACCGGATCGAAGGCAAGGCTGCGATACATGGCGGCCGAGACGGCATGGCCGCCCGTCATCAGGATCAGCGTGGAGCCGTCGGGCCGGGCCTTGGCGGCCGCGGTGCTCGCGATGTTGCCGCCGGCGCCGGTCCTGGCGTCGACCACCACGGTGCGGCCGAACTCCTTGCCGAGGCCCTGCGCCACGATGCGCGCGATCGTGTCGGCGTTGCCGCCGGCTCCGAAACCCTGCAGCAGCGTGATGGGGGGCTCGGTGGCGTGGACTCCTGCCGTGAGCCAGAGGCCCGCGAGCATGAGCACCAGCGTGCGCTTGCGAATCATGTTTTGTCTCCTTCGTTGGTCTTGCGGGGGGCGCCGTTCGTTGCGGCGCGATCGCCGACGTGCCCGCCGGGGCGGGACGCTCAGTCGGATCGTTCAGTCGGATTGGCGCGCGTAGCCCGTGCCGCCGCCGAACAGCGTGTGGCGTTGCGACCAGTCGTGCGTCGTCTCCCACAGCGCCAGCACCTGTGGCGCTTCCTCGACGAAGGACTGCAGCCTCGCCGTGTCGCGGCAGGTGCGCGTCGTGAGCTCGAGCCGGTGGCCCGAGGGGTCGAAGAAATAGATCGAGCTGATGAAGTCGTCGTGGTTGGTGGGGCCGACCACGGTCATGCCGCGGGCCTGCATGTCGGCCTTGGCGCGCAGCAGCGCCTCCATGTCCTCGACCTCGAACGCGAAGTGCTGGATCCAGTCGGGCGACTCCATGTCCTTGACGTTGCCCGGATCGCGCGGGCATTCGAAGAAGGCGATGTTGCTGCCGTCCTCCATCTCGAAAAAGATGTGGACGTGCGGCGAGTATTTGCCGGTCGACGGCACGTGGTCCTCGCCCATGGCGTGGGAGAACTTGAGGCCCAGCACTTCCGTGTAGAAGGTCGTGGTCTCGCGGGCATCGCGGCAGCGGTAGGCGGCGTGGTGAAGCTTCTTGCAGAGCATGGTGGTTTCCTTGGAAGAGGTTCAGCGGGGCGTGGCAAGGGCCGATGCCGCCTGGGCGCGGTGCACGGCGTTGTCGATGGCGTTGTCGATGGCGCCGAAGATGGAGGCGCCTTCGGCGTCGAGCATCTCGATGCGCACGCGGTCGCCGAAGCGCAGCCACGGCGTGCTGGCCTTGCCGCTGGCCAGTTCCTCGTCGGCGCGCTTCTCGGCGAGGCACGCGTATCCCGTGCGCGCATCCAGGTTCGAGACCGCGCCGGCGCCGACGATCGTTCCCGCGCTAAGGCTGCGGGTGCGCGCGGCATGCGCGATCAGCGTCGGGTAGGTGAAGAACATGTCGCGGCCGGTGTTGGCGCTGCCCATGGGCTCGCCGTTGATCGACGACAGGATCGGCAGGTCCAGCTTCTCGCCGTCCCAGGCGCCGCCCAGTTCGTCGGGAGTCACCGCCACCGGCGAGAAGGAACTCGTCGGCTTCGCCTGCATGAAGCCGAAGCCCTTGGGGAGTTCGCTGCGGGTGAGGGTGCGCAGCGTGAAGTCGTTCAGCAGCATGAGCAGCTTGATGTGGCCGCGGGCCTCGGTGGCGCTCACGCCCATCGGCACGTCGTCGAGCACCACCGCGAGCTCGGCCTCGTAGTCCAGCCCCAGCGATTCGTCGGGGATGCGCATCGCGTCGCGGGGACCGATGAAGCGATCCGACAGCCCCTGGTACATCAGGGGATCGGTCTTGTAGTTCGGCGGCATCTCGGCACCGCGTGCCTTGCGGGCCTTCTCCATGTGGTGCAGGTAGACCGAGCCGTCGAGGAACTGGAAGGAACGCGGCAACGGGCTTGCCAGTTCCTCGGGGTCGAGGGCGAAGCTGCCCGGAAGCGCGGCCTCCCTGGTCAGTGCCTGGTAGATCTCGTCGAGCGCGCCGCGCGTGCTGTCCCACTGCTCGATCGCCTTCTGCAAGGTGGTGGCGATATGGGGCACGGCGATGCCGCGCGAGAGGCTGCGATCGACGACGATGAGGGTGCCGTCCCGGCCCCCTTGCCTGAGGCTTGCGAGTTTCATTGAGCGGGTCTCCTGGGTGCTGCGGCTGGCGGCGGCGGGTGCATCGCATCGCTGGTCCGTGCGGTCATTGTGTGGAGCGCGATCCCGGGCCGAGGGGCGATTTCCGCTCAGCGGAAATCACTTGGCTCGCAAGCCGTTTCGGGCGTGCGCGCGGGCGGCGAGGGGTTCACTTCCATAATGGCGGCCAGTCCAGCTCTCTCGAACCTTCCGCAGACATGTCCGTCATCAAAGCCGCCACGCCGCGTCGCGCCCCCAGGGGGCGAAAAATCCGAGCGCACCCAGGCGAGCCTGCTGGCGGCGGCGCGCGAGGTCTTCGCCGAGCGCGGCTTCGAGCGCTCGACGACCTCGGAGATCGCCCAGCGCGCGGGCGTGTCGGAAGCGACGCTGTTCACCTACTTCGAAAGCAAGCGGCGCCTGTGCATCGACGTGGTGGGCCGCTGGTACGACGAGATCAGCATCGAGCTCGAGGAGCAGGTGCCGGCGATCGCCGGCTTCGAGGCCAGGCTGCGCTTCGTGATCCAGCGGCACCTGACCCATCTGATGGGCGACGGCATCGGACTGTGCGCGCTGGTCCTCGGCGAGGGGCGGATGGTCGATGCCGAGTTCTCCGGGCTCATCGCCGAGCTCAAGCGGCGCTACACCTCGCCCTTCATGGCGGCGCTGAGCGAGGCGCGCGAACTCGGCGAGGTGCGCGGCGACGTGCCGCTGCGCCTGATGCGCGACATGGTGTACGGCTCGATGGAACACGTGCTGTGGGACTACGTGACCACCGGCACCAAGCCCTCGATCGCATCGACCGCCTCGCAGCTGACCGCGATGCTGATGGCGGCGTTCGCATTCGAGGCAGCGCCGGCGCGCGCCGCCCGCCGCTTCCAGTCCGATGTGCTCGCGGCGGTGCGCCGGCTCGAGCGCGACGCGGGCTCGGCCGAAGACGCCGCCTAGCGCGTCGGTCGGGCGGCCCCGGCCCGATATCGACGCCGTCCTCCAAAAAATGAGTCAGGCTCAAGCCGCGCGTGCGAGGCTGGCATTGGTGCGCCTGTTGTCAACTTCGAAGTTGCGCATGTATAGTTGAGTGACACTCAAATTACGATGCGGAGACCCCGATGGGACACGGTGACCCGGAGATCCAGCGCGCATTGCGCTCGGTTTCCCTCGACGACAAGTACGACGGCGGCAGCGGCGCGGCCTACCTGAGCGGCACTCAGGCGCTGGTCCGGCTGCTGCTGAACCAGGGGGAACGGGATCGCCGCGCGGGGTTGCGCACGGGCGGCTTCGTCAGCGGCTACCGCGGCTCGCCGCTGTCGGGGCTCGACCAGGCGCTGTGGGGCGCGCAGGCCCGGCTCGAGGCACGCGACATCCGCTTCCAGCCGGCGATCAACGAGGACCTGGCCGCCACGGCCTGCTGGGGCACGCAGCAGCTCGCGCTGTTTCCCGAGGAGGCCAGGGTCGATGGCGTCTTCGCGCTGTGGTACGGCAAGGGGCCCGGCGTCGACCGCAGCGGCGACGCGCTCAAGCACGGCAACGGCGCCGGCACCTCGCGGCTCGGCGGTGTGCTGGTGCTGGCGGCCGACGACCACACGGCCAAGTCCTCGACCTTCGGCCACCAGAGCGAGCAGGCGCTGGTGGCGGCGTTCATCCCGGTGCTGTATCCCAGCAGCGTGCAGGAGTACCTTGACCTCGGCGTGCATGGCTGGGCGATGAGCCGCCACAGCGGCCTGTGGGTGGGCATGAAATGCGTGTCGGACGTGGTGGAGACGACGGCCGTCGCCGACGTGGACCCGCAGCGGGTGACGGTGAACCTGCCGGACGCGGGCGAAGCGCCGCCGCCGGACCTGCACATCCGCTGGCCCGACGTGTGGGCCGAGCAGGAGCCGCGCATCGTGCGGCACAAGCTGCCCGCCGCGCTCGACTACTGCCGCGCCAACGGGCTCAACACGATCGCGCTCAAGACCGCCTCGTCGAGGCTGGGCATCGTGTGCGCCGGCAAGAGCTACAACGACGTGCGCGAAGCCTTGCGCCTGCTCGGATGGACCGACGCGCAGGCGGCCGAGCGCGGTGTCGCGGTGCTCAAGCTCGGCATGGTCTGGCCGCTGGAGCCGCAGATCGTGCGCGCGTTCGCGAGCGGCCTCGACGAACTGCTCGTGGTCGAGGAGAAGCGTCCGCTGATCGAGCAGCAGCTCAAGGACGAGCTCTATGCGGACGCGGTCGATGGCCGCAAGGCCATCCGCATCTCGGGCAAGAGCCGCGGCGGCATCGGCGGTGAGTGGAGCGTGGGCGCCGAAGAGCGCCTGCTGCGCAGCGACTACGAGCTCACGCCGCCGGAGATCGCCGCCGCGATCGCGCAGCGCCTGGGCCTTCCGGTGAATGCCTTCGAGGCTGACCCGCGCGCCCTGGCACATGGCGCACCGGCGGCGCCGGCCGCGGTGCGCAAGCCCTACTTCTGCTCGGGCTGCCCGCACAACACCTCCACCGTGGTGCCCGAGGGATCGCGCGCCATGGCCGGCATCGGCTGCCACTACATGGCGAACTGGATGGACCGCGACACCAAGGCCTACACCCACATGGGCGCCGAGGGCGTGCCGTGGATCGCGCAGCGCCTGTTCTCGACGCGCAGGCACATCTTCGTCAACCTCGGCGACGGCACCTACTTCCACTCGGGGTCGCTGGCGATCCGGCAGGCGGTGGCGGCCGATGCCTGCGTGACCTACAAGGTCCTGTTCAACGACGCGGTGGCCATGACGGGCGGGCAGCCGGTGGAAGGCCAGCTCACGGTCTCGCGAATCTCCGAGCAGGTCGCCGCCGAGGGCGTGCGCCGCATCGCGGTCGTCAGCGACGACATCGGGAAGTACCGCGACGCGGGCACGCGCTTCGCCGCCGGGACGACGGTGCACGAGCGCGGCGAGCTCGACCGCGTGCAGCGCGAACTCGCCGCCTTCGAGGGCGTGTCGGTGCTGATCTACGACCAGACCTGCGCGAGCGAGAAGCGCAGGCGACGCAAGCGCGGCACCTATCCCGACCCGGCCATCCGCTACGTCATCAATCCCGAGGTGTGCGAGGGCTGCGGCGACTGCTCGGTCAAGAGCAACTGCCTGTCGGTGGAGCCGCTGGAGACGGAGCTGGGGCGCAAGCGCAGGATCAACCAGTCGTCCTGCAACAAGGACTTCTCCTGCGCCCAGGGCTTCTGCCCGAGCTTCGTGGCGGTGAAGGGCGGCAAGCTTCGCTCGAGCCCGTCCAGGAGCGATGTGCTTGCCTGGGAGCCGCCGCCGGAGCCGGTGGTGCCCGAGCTCGACGGCACCTGCGGCATCCTCGTCAACGGCGTCGGCGGAACCGGCGTGGTGACCATCGGCAGCCTGATCGGCATGGCGGCCCACCTGAGCCACCGCGGCTGCAGCGTGCTCGACATGGCAGGGCTCGCGCAGAAGGGTGGCGCGGTGTGGAGCCACGTGCAGCTCGCGCCCACGCAGTCGGCGATCCTGTCGTCGCGGATCGCGTCGGCGCAGGCGGACGTGCTGATCGGCTGCGACCTCGTCGTGAGCGCGCATCCCGACAGCCTCGCCCGCCTGCGCGAGGGCCGCACCCGCGCGGTGGTGAACCTCGACGTGGCGCCGACCTCGGAGTTCGTGAAGAACGCGGACTGGAACCTGCCGACGCAGGCGCTGAAGGCGGCGCTGGAAAAGGCCTGCGGCGCGGACGTCCAGTGGCTCAAGGCGCAGGAGGCGGCCACCTGGGCGCTCGGCGACGCCATCTACGCCAACCTCGTCATGCTCGGCTTCGCCTGGCAGAAGGGCTGGATTCCACTGTCGTCGCAGGCGCTGGAACGCGCGATCGAACTCAACGGGCAGCAGGTCGAGAAGAACACGCAGGCGTTCCGGCTCGGCCGCTGGTGGGCGCACGACGCGCCGCGCGTGCTCGCCGCGATGAAGCCCGCGAGCACGGTGCAGTGGCTGCCGCGCGTCAATCGCACGCCCGAGGAAACCGTCGCGCGTCTGTCCGAGCGGCTGGTGGCCTACCAGGGACCGGCGTATGCGCGCAGGTTCGCCGCCTTCGTCCGGTTCGTCGACAGCCAGTGCGCTGACGAGACGCACCGCCAAAGTTTTGTTGTTGCAGTGGCGCAGAACCTTTTCAAGCTCATGGCCTACAAGGATGAGTACGAGGTCGCGCGCCTTCATTCCGATCCGGAGTTCATGGACTCGATCCGCCGCCAGTTCGACGGGGAGATCCAGCTGCAATATCACCTCGCGCCGCCCCTGCTCGCCAGGAAGAACGACAAGGGCGAGCTTCAGAAGACGGCCTACGGCGCCTGGATGGGCCGGGCCTTTCGCGTGCTGCGGCACGGCAAGGTGCTGCGCGGCACGCCCTTCGACCTCTTCGGCTACACGCACGAGCGCCGCACCGAGCGCGCGCTCGTCGAGGAGTACCGCGCCGCGATCGGCACCGTGGTCGCGCACCTGGGCAGCCATGCGTCGCCGTGCCTGGAACTCGCGCGCTTGCCGCAGCAGATCCGCGGCTATGGCCATGTGAAGGAGCGCGCGGTCGCGGCGGCGCGGGCGCGCCAGGCCGAGCTCTTCGAGTCCATCACCGGCAAGCCGCTGCCGCCGGGACCGATGGCGGACGGCTACGGCAAGTACCTGGAGTACGGCTGGTGACGAACGCTTCGCCAACGACGGACCGCCGCAGCCGCAGCGCCGTGCGCGCGGCCGAAGGCATCCTCTCGACACTGGACGACGGCGTGTGGCGCATCCAGATCCATCGCGCGTCCAAGCGCAACGCGCTCACGATGACCATGTTCAGAGCCCTGGCCGAGAGCCTGGGGCTGGCGCAGTCCAACGACGCCGTGCGGGCGATCACCTTGTCCGGCCTCGGGCCCAACTTCTGCGCGGGCCACGACCTGAGCGCCTTCGACAGCTGGCCGCAGGGCCCGGGAGACCCGGTGCCGTGCTTCCTTCATGCACTGGCCGACGTGCGCAAGCCGCTGCTGATCGGCGTGCACGGCTCGGCCGCCGGCATCGGCGTGACGATGCTGCTGCACGCGGACTGGGTGGTCGCGACGCCCGACGCGGTCATGAAGCTGCCGTTCGTCGACCTGGGCATCGCCCCCGAGGCCGGGAGTTCCCTTCTGCTGGCGCGCGCCATCGGTGCGCTCAGGGCGAGGCGCCTGCTGCTGGGCGGCGAAGCCTTCACCGGGCAGCAGGCCCACGACTGGGGGCTCGTCTCCGAGTTGGCACCGGCCAATGAACTCGCGACCTGCCTGCAGCACCGGGCCCGCGCCTTGGCGGCCAAGGACCCGAAGACCTGCCAACGCATCAAGTCGCTGCTGGTCCCGGCCGCGGAGGTGCGTGCGCGCATCGACGAGGAGATCGAACTGATCAACACCGGCGTGGCCGAGCGCCGCGCCTTGCAGCAGACCGGATGAATCCAGCCATGACAGCACCGACACCGCGCAAGGCGCACATCGTGTATGCCCATCCCGAACCGAAGTCCTTCGTCGCGGCGATGCGCGACCGCGTGTCCGAGCGGCTGACCGCCGACGGCTGGCAGGTCGGGCTCTCGGATCTCCATGCCATGGGCTTCAACCCGGTGGCGAGCGCGGCCGACTTCGTCGAGCGCGAGAAGCCCGACTACCTGGTCTATTCGCTCGAGCAGCGCCATGGATGGCAGCGCCGCGCCCTGGCCCCCGACATCCTCGCGGAGGTCGAGGCCGTCAGGCAGGCCGAGCTGCTGGTGCTGGTGTTCCCCGTGTTCTGGTTCTCGGTGCCGGCCATCATGAAGGGCTGGATCGACCGCGTGTTCCTGTCGGGGCTCTTCTACGGCGGCAAGCGCATCTACGACCGCGCGCCCATGGCGGGCAAGCTAGCCCTGGTCGTCACCTCGCTGGGCGGGCGCAGCCACATGTTCGGCGAAACCGGCATCCACGGATCGATCGAACTGATGCTGCGGCCCTTGCTGCAGGGCTCGCTCGGCTATGTCGGCTACGAGGTGTTCAAGCCTTTCGTGGCCTACCACGTGCCCTATGTGACGCAGGCCGAGCGGGGCGCGATGCTCGAGCAGCTCGGCCGCGAGACCGACGCGCTGTCGCGGCGCGAGACGCTGGTCTTTCCCTCGCTCGATGCGTATGACGAGGTGCTGCGTCCCCTGGAGCGATGCGTGGAGCGGATCGGCGATGCCGGCGAGCAGGGCAGCGACGTCCAGCGGGCTGTCGAAATCAACCGCCGGCTTCGGACGCCTGCCAGTCGTCGCTGAGCCCGCCGAGCAGCGGGTGGTACATCTCGTCGCCGCTGTGCTGGGTGAACTCGACGTTGACCTGGTCGATCCGCAGTTCGAGCAGTTGCGTCGTGGCCTCGACCAGCGCCGCGGCCAGGCCCGCGCGCTGCTCCGGCGGCCGCCCCTTGCGGATGTCGCACATGATGAGCGCGGCTGCGTAGGGCTCGTGGTCGGTGCAGCGCCAGAGGCCATCCTCGAGTTCGCGGATGGCGACCGAGATGCGCCGCACGTTGGCCTGCATGTGCTGGCTGTAGATCGCGCCGAAGCGTTGCGCGAGCTGCTGCTTGACGGCGGCGGGGTACTTCCGGTGGACGTCTATCTGAAGGTAGGGCATGAAGATCTCCGGGATCAGGGTAGGGAAACGAGGGCCTCGATGGCATGCGCGATGGACAGCAGCCGCCAGTCCTGCCCGCGGCGCCCCACGAGCTGCAAGCCGACGGGCGCGTGGCCCGGGCGATGGATGGGGATGCTGATCGCGCACAGGTCGAGGTAGTTGAAGGGCGCGGTGCTGCGCAGCAACTGCGTGCGCACCGTGTCTTCGTTGTCTTCGCAGTCGCACAGCAACGGCGCGACGACGGGCACGGTCGGCAGCAGCAGGATGTCGAGCTCGGCGGACTCGGCGTCGAACTGCCGCTGCAGGCGCGGGCGCAGCGCCGTCGCCGCCAGGTAATCGGCCGCGGAGATGTCGCGGCCCATCAGGATCCGCGCACGGATGCGCGGGTCGTAGTCGGCGCCGCGCCGCTCAACCAGCTCCCGGTGCCAGGCGAAGGCCTCGGCGAACTGGATCAGCGAATGCCCGCGCTGCGCGAGCACGCGCTCCAGCGCGGGCGGGTCGTGGGCCTCGACGTGCAGGCCGGCCTCCTTCAGGCGCGAGGTGGCCCGTTCGAAGGCCGGGGCCACCTGCGCGTCGAGCCCGGCCGCGAACAGGCTGGCGGGTACGCCGGCCCGCAGTCCGGCCAGCCGCACCGGCGTCAATGCGCGATCGCCTTCGCCGCTGAGGATGCCCAAGACGCGCGCGCAGTCCTGCACCGAACGCGCGAGCGGACCAATGGTGTCGAAGGAGGGGGCGAGCGGAATGCTGCCCGCGAGCGGCACCCGGTCCTGCGTCGGCTTGAAGCCGACGACGCCGCACAGCGCGGCGGGCACGCGGATCGATCCCGCGGTATCGGAGCCGATCGACGCCATGGCCATGCCGTCGGCGACGCTGACGGCCGCCCCCGACGACGAGCCGCCGGGAATGCGCCGGCGGTCCCAGGGGTTGCCGGGCGTTCCATGGTGCGCGTTCAGGCCGACGAGCGAATAGGCGAACTGCGGCATGTTGGTGCGGCCGACCAGCACGGCGCCCGCGCGCTTCAGGCGCTCGACCACCGGCGCATCGCGCGATGCCGGCGGCCGATCGTCGAGGGCCGGCGATCCGGCCCGGGTGACTTCGCCTTCGACGTCGAACAGGTCCTTGATCGAGATCGGGACACCGGCGAGCGCCGAGGGCACATGGCCATGCGCTCGCAGCACGTCCATGGCGCCGGCGACCGCGCGGGCCGACGCGGGCCAGACGCGGGTGTGGACGCGACTTCCCTCGCCGACGGGATCGGCGATGTTCGCGAGGCAGCGTTCGACAGCGTCGATGCTGCGCGCTTCGCCGCGACGGAATGCGTCGGAGAACGCGGTGAGGGTGGGAGGGGGCGGGACTTCGGGGGGACTCATGGTGGCTTCCGTTGGAGCAGTGCGGCAGGGCCGACGGCCATGGCGTGGAGCACGCGGCCGTCGGTCGTAGGAATGCGCGCCTTGCCAGGCGCGCAACGAAGCTATCGCGGCAGCGCGCGGCCGCCTTCGTAGCCGAGCAGCTGGTCGTACAGGTCGGTGCGCCGATCGCGGTGCAGGTCGTTGTTCTGGTTCCAGATCGGCGCGAGGCGCGCGGCGCCGAGGTCGATGTCCGCATAGAGGATGGTCTCCTCCTCGGGGCCGGCGATCTTGCCGACCGGCCAGCCGTTGGTGCTGGTGATCAGCGAGTTGCCCATGAAGCCGGCACCGCGCTCCTGGCCCACGCGGTCCGCCGCCGCGATGAACACGTTGTTCGCATGGGCGGCGGTGATGGTCAGGTAGGCGGCCATGCAGACTCCGCTGGCGTCGTACAGCGGCGGCGGCGTCCACACCCAGTTGGTCGGCAGGCAGATGATGTCCGCGCCCTGTTGCGCGACGATGCGGGTGGTCTCGGGAAACCAGATGTCCCAGCACACCAGCAGGCCGATGCGGCCGATGGGCGTGTCGAACACGGGGAAGCCCTCGTCGCCGGGCGTGAACCAGAGCTTCTCGTTGTTCCACAGATGGGTCTTGCGGTAGCGGCCGATGTAGCCCTTCGGGCCGATCAGCACGGCGGTGTCGTAGATGCGGTCTTCGTCGCGCTCCACGATGCAGCCGACGATGTAGATGTCGTGCTTGGCCGCGATGGCGACCCAGCTGCTCACGGCGCGGCCATCGGGAATGGTCTCCGAGTGCGCGAAAGCCTCGTCGCGACCGGTGAAGCAATAGCCGGTGGTCACCAGCTCCGGCAGGACCACGAGCTTTGCGCCCTGCCTGGCCGCGGCCTCGAGGTGGGACTGCGCGGCATGCAGGTTGCGTTCCAGGTTCTCCACGCCGACCTTGGGGTCGCACTGGACCACCGCGACGCGCACGGGGCTTGCCACCAGCCCGTCCTTCGACACCGCGCTGAAGGTATCGCGGACCGCTTCGTTCGAATGAATCATGTTCTGTTTCCTTTGGATGTTGGTTGCAAATTACAACCACGCTGAGCATAGCAAATTCAGGTTGTGTTTTGCAACCAGAAGCGAAATCGAAGACTCAGACGCCCAGCAGTTCCTGCAAGGCGGAGGTGTCGGCGCGCAGCTGCTGCGCGGTGGTGCTGCGTTCGATGGCGCCGCGATGCAGCACATAGGCGCTGTCGGCGAGTCCCAGCGCGAAGTCGAGGTCTTGCTCGGCGATCAGGATCGACAGGCCCTGGGCAGGCAGGCGCCGCAGGCTGTCGGCGAGCTCGCCGACGATCGAGGGCTGCACGCCCTCCGTGGGCTCGTCGAGCAGCAACAGGCGCGGCCGGATCGCCAGTGCACGCGCGATCGCCAGCATCTGCTGCTGGCCGCCGCTGAGCTGACCCGCGAGGGCACGCACGCGCGGCACCAGCGCCGGAAACAGCGCCAGCCCGGCGTCGATCGCGTGGCGCGGATCGTGGCCGTGCGCGATGGCCGCGGCCGCGATGTTCTCGGCGACCGAGAGCCGCGCGAACACGTGGCGTCCCTGCGGGACGTAGCCGATACCGGCTCGTGCGCGTGCCTCGGGCGCATGCGCGATCGCCTGGCCGTCGACGCGCACCTCGCCGCCGTAGCGGGTCAGCAGGCCCATGATGTATTTGAAGGTCGTGGTCTTGCCCGAGCCGTTGCGGCCCAGCAGCGCGACGATCTCGCCGCGCCCGACCCGCAGCGAGACGCCGTCGAGCGCAGGCAGGGCGCCGTAGCCACCCGAAGCCTCAGTGAGCTTGAACATGGGCATTCCTTCCGAGGTAGATGTCCAGCACCCGCTCGTCGGCACGCAGTGCGTCGATGCTGCCTTCGGCGAACAGCTGCCCCTGGTGCAGCACCGACACGTGGCCACCGAGCTGTTTCACGAACTCCATGTCGTGCTCGACGACGACGACGGCCAGCGTGCTGCCCAGCGTGGCCAGCAACCGCGCCAGCGCGCGGCGCTCCTCGCCCGACATGCCGGCGGCGGGTTCGTCGAGGAACACGATCCGCGGTCGCTGGATCAGCACCATCGCGATGTCCAGCCATTGGCGCCCGCCATGCGGCAGCGACCCGGCGGGCAGCCGGGCCACCGCCTGCAGGCCCATGGCCGCCAGCGCCTCGTCGGCGGCGACGGCGGCCTGGCGCGCATCCCGCGCCACGCGATGGGCGGCGATCCAGAGGTTCTCGTGCACGCTGAGTTCGGCATAGACCAGCGGCGCCTGGGTCTTGATGCCGGCGCCGGCCTGCACGCGCCGGAACAGGGGCCAGCGCGTGACATCGCGCCCGTCGATCGTGATCGTGCCCCCGTCGAGCCGGTACTGTCCGCTGCAGCAGCGCAGGAAGGAACTCTTGCCGGCCCCGTTGGGACCGATGAGCGCCGCGGCACGGCCTTCGGCGAAGCTGCGCGACACGGCGTTCACCGGCACGATGCCGCCGAAGCGCTTGATCAGCGCGGTGGCATCGAAGGCCACGCGTCCGCGCGGCGGTCCCGCGCTGGCGATGCGCGCCAGGCCCTCGGCATTCACGCTCGCATGCTGCAGCGCCGATGCATTGACGGCCGACGGCATGCGTTGCCGGGCCAGGCCGCGCGCGATCGAACCGGCCATGCCGGCCAGCCCACGCGGTGCGAACAGCACCAGCGCGATCAGGCACAGGCCCAGGATCAGCGTGGCCTGTCCACCGGCCGCGCCGCCGCCGAGCCAGAACGACAGCGCGCCCACCAGCACCGCGCCGAGAAAGGCGCCCGCGAGGCTGCCGATGCCGCCGGCAAGAACGTAGATGGGGACCAGCAGCGCTTCCTGCGCGCTGAAGATCGAGGGGCTGATGTAGGCGCCCCAGGCGGCGTACAGCGTGCCCGCCAGTCCCGCGATCGCACCGGACACCGCGAACAGCACCAGCTGGAAACGCCGGGTGTCGTAGCCGAGCAGCTCGGTCTTCTCGGCACTGTGGCGAATGCCTTGCACCACGCGGCCGAAGGAGGACGCCATCAGCCAGCGGCAGCCGAGGTACACGAGCGCGCAGACGACGAGCACGCAGGCCAGGGTCTGGTTCGGTGTCATCGGCGGTGCGTCCAGGCCCAGGCCGGCGACGAAGCCGGGGATGTCGGACATGCCGTTGTCGCCGCCCACTCTCGCCCGCCCGATGCCGGCGTTCAGCGACACCGAGGCGGTCCAGAGGATCAGCGTGCAGGTGTAGGTGAGGATCGTGCCCTGCAGTTGCCCGAGGCGACCGTAGAACACGACCCAGCCGATGCCGGCCGCCGCGAGCGCGCCGACCAGCGCGCCGAAGGGCGCGGCCAGCAGCAGCGGGTTGCCCAGGCCCGGCGCCAGGTTGATGGCGAGGACGCTGCCGGCATAGCCGCCGAGGCCGTAGAGCGCGGTCTGGCCCAGGCTGAGGAAGCCCATCTGGCCCCACACGAGGGCCAGGCTCAGGCCGAGCAGGCCGGCGATGAGCCAGGAGGCGATGGTGTTCGCGAGGTAGGGCTCGATCCACGGCACCGCGAGCAGCAGCGCGCAAGTGGCGGCCGGCGCCGGCAGCCAGCGGGGCAGGCGAAGGATCGCCGCGGGCGCGCGGCCGGGTGCCGATGCCACGGGCGTGCTGGAAGGGGAAGACGACATACGCGATCGATCCTTAGAGTTTGAGGCGCCAGCCCTGGGTGACGCCGAGCGGGAACCGGCACAGCAACAGCAGGGTGGCACCGAAGAACAGCAGGTCGCCCAGCACGCGCGAGCCATAGCTCGCGACCATGGCGGAGCCGGAGCCCAGCGACAGCACCGACAGCACGGTGCCCGAGACGATGGCCGGCCCGGCCGCCACGACGGCGAGAAAGCCCTTGATGGCGAGCGCGAAGCCCATGTTGGGCGCGGCCGGAATCACGGGCAGCAGCACGGCACCGGCCAGGCCGGCGGAGGCGCTTCCGATGGCGAAGGTGATGCAGCTCAGCCGGCGCGCGTCGATGCCCAATGCCGCGGCCGTGGTCCGGTCCTGCACCACGGCGCGTGCGAGCACGCCGTAGCCGGTGCGCGTGAGCAGCAGGTAGAGCGCGACGGACAGGCCGGCCGCGATGACGACCAGCACCAGCAGGTAGCTCGAGACCACGCCGCCGCCGATGCGCACCGAGCCCAGCGGCATGCCGATGCCCGGCGTGACCGTGCCGAAGAGCAGCACCGCGCATTGGTACATCACCAGGCCGATGCCCCAGGTCACGAGCATGGTGTCGAGCAGCCGGCCGTACAGCCGGGCGATCAGCAGGCGCTCCACGGCCGCGCCGAAGACGCCGGTGAACGCCGCGGCGAGGACGCAGGCGAGCCAGAACGGCACGCCGTGCTGCGTCGCCGTCAATGCGGTGTAGGCGCCGAACATGATGAACTCGCCATGCGCGAGGTTCACCACGCCCATCAGGCCGAAGACCACGCCGAGTCCCAGGGTGGCGATCAGCAGGATGGCCGCGCTGGTGAGGGCCAGCACCAGGGCCTGCAGCAGATAGTTCCAGTCCATGGCGTTCAGGTGCCGGCGGGCGTGAACTGGGTCGCTTGCGCGGGCTGCTTCAGCAGATCGCAGCGCTCGTTCTCGTACACGGGTTCCACGTCGGGAATGTGCGCCACGAGGTCGAACCCGCGCTGCGCATTGCCCTGCGCGATGTACATGCTCTGGCGCAGGTGGTGCGACCTGGGCACGAGCGCCACCGGGCCGTTCGGCGCCTTCAGTTCCAGTCCGCTCTCCAGCGCCGCGCGCACCTTCGCGGTGTCGAAGGCGCCGGCCTTGCGTACGGCGGCGGCCCCACAGCTGCGCGGCGTTCCACACGTCGACCGCGGCCTCGACGATCGGCTCCTTCTCGCCGTAGGCCTGGCGCCAGGCGGAGCGGAAGGCCTTGTTCTGCGGGTTGTCGATCCACTCGAAGTAGGGCAGCGACACCACGACGCCCGCGGTGGCCTGGGCGAGACCACGATCTGCTGGTTGCCCGAGCCGAAGTTGGTCGACACGATGCCCATGCGTTGGCCCAGGCCCGCCGCGGCGAACTGCTCCATGAAGCCGGTCTGGTTGGCGCCGACGGGCAGTGCGAACACGAAGCTCGGCCTGGCCGCCTCGATCTTCTGGATCGTCGAGGAGTAGTCGGTCACCGTGAGCGGCAGGAACTCGACACCGACGACTTCGGCGCCGGCCTGGCGCGCGTACTCCCGCACCCAGGCGGCGGAGATGGTGCCGAAGTTGTAGTCGGCGGCCATCACGTAGATGCGCTTGCCATAACGCTGCACCGCCCAGCGGATGAGCACGCTCAGCTGCTGCGAGGCCGACGGACCCGTGAGGAAGGTGTGCGAATCGCACACGCCGCCTTCGTACAGCGACGAATAGAAGTACAGCGTGTTGCTGCGCCGCGCGACGGGGCGCACCGCCTCGCGCGCGGAGCTGGTGAGACCGCCGAACAGCGCGGCCACGCGGTCGCGCATGACCATCGTGTTGGCGTACTGCGGGTACTTGTCGAGTTCCGACTGCGCATCGGCCTGCACCACCTCCACCGTCCGGCCCAGGAGTCCGCCCTGGGCATTGATGTCGTCGACCGCCAGGCGCAGCGCCCGGCTTTGCTGCAGGCCGTAGATGTTGAGCCCGCCCGTCAGGTCGAAGATCGATCCGACCTTGACCGGGTCCGCCGCATTCGCGGCGGCGGGCATCAACGCGCAGCACGCCGCGAGAAGGAGGCCGTGCAGCAGGGAGGTCCGGCGTGTGCGTCGTGCGTCGCGGACGGAAGGCGCATGAGAGAAATCAATGAGGGTCATCGTTGGCCTCGTGGAGGTGAGGAGCGTCTCGGGTTGTGAGGTGGGCCTATGTGGTTTCATAACGAAACCAGAACGAGCATATGCCAAGTGGTTTAGAATTACAACCACTAACGAAGGAGGTCCAGGCCATGGCCAAGTCAGAAGCGATGCGGGTCGACCCGTGCCCGATGGCGCGCGCGCTGTCGATCGTCGGGGACCGCTGGTCCCTGCTCATCGTTCGGGATGCCTTCGACGGCACGCGCCGCTTCTCCGATTTCCAGCGCGACCTGGGCGTGGCCAAGAACATCCTGGCCGACCGGCTCAAGACATTGGTGGACGAGGAGGTGCTCGAGCTGGCGCCGGCGTCGGATGGCTCGGCCTACCAGGAATACATGCTGACGAAGAAGGGCGAGGAACTGTTCCCGCTCGTGGTCGCCTTCCGCCAGTGGGGCGAACGCTTCATGTACCGCAAGGGCGAGAAGCATTCCGAGATGCTGGATCGCTCCGGGGGGCGCCCGTTGCGCCGCATCGAGATTCACGCGCAGGATGGCACGCTGGTCACCGGGCGCGACGTGCAGGTGCGCAAGCTGCAGGAAGCGGGCGCGGGCCGACGACGGGCCGCGGCCTGAGCGAGCCGGCGCGAAAGCCCATGAGCAAAGCACCGGCACCGGCGAAGAAAAGCCGCCCCACGCGCGGCGATGCGCAGCGCCAGACGATCCTCGACGCGGCCTCGCTGCTGTTCATCGAGAAGGGGTTCGGCGGCACCAACATCAATGACATCGCCGATGCCGTCGGCATGACGCGCACGGCGCTCTACTACTACTTCCCGAGCAAGGAATCGATGCTCGAGGCGCTGACCCGCGACGTGACCGAGCGCGCCAGCGACCTCACGAAGGAAGTGGCGCGGCGCGCGGAAATCTCTCCCGACGAAGGCCTGCGCCAACTGATCCTGCACCACGCCGGCCTGATCCTCGCGCACCCGCTGCAGTTTCGCGTGGTCGAGCGCAGCGAGAGCAGCCTGCCCGAAGCGCAGCGCCTGGCCGCGCAGGCGGCGCGCCGCGCCGTGCGGGACGACTTCGTGAACGTGATCCGGCGCGGCATCGCGCAGGGCGTGTTCGTGCCGGTCGATGCCGACGTCGCGGCCTTCTCGATCATCGGCATGTGCAACTGGTCGGCGTGGTGGTTCGACAGCCGCCGCAACGAGCCGGTCGAGCCCGTGGCCGAACTGATCGCCGAGCTGGGGCTGCGGATGCTGCGTGTCGACAGTTCCGTCAAAAAAGCGCGCGCGTCGACACGCGGCGCGGCCGGGCAGGCGGAGGTCGGCCAGGCCTTGTCGCGCATGCGCGATGCGCTGGAACAGCTCGAGAGCACGCTCGGCACCAAGGGCTGATCGCACGGCCCGCGAATCGGTATTAACACCAACGTCAAATATTTGACGTTAGTGTCAAGAGGCCTAGCATTGGCGCACGTCAATGCCAGGAGCGCCTGCGCGCGATTCGCCCCAATGAGCCGTCCAAGCCCGTCTTCCCCACCAGCCGCCCAGGCCACCGCCGGCTTTCTCAACACCGACTGGAATCCGCGCGATGTGCCGCCTGGCACCGTCACCACCAACGTGGTGCTGCGCACCGCCGACCAGGCCGCCACCGGCGGTTCGCTGTACCGCCCGGCCACGCCCACCGATACGGTGGTGTGCGTGATGCATCCGCGCGAGTTCATGGCCTGCCATTACCTGATCCCTGACATCGTGGGCGCGGGCCATGCGGCCTGGTCGCAGTCGCCGCGCTCCGTGGGCAACGACCTGCGGCTGGAGCACGAGTTGGCGCTGCACGACGTGGCCGCCGGCCTGCAGTACCTGCGCGCCGCGGGCTTCCGCCGCATCGTGCTGCTGGGCAATTCCGGCGGGGCCGGGCTCTATGCGCTGTATGCGCAGCAGTCGGCGCTGCCGGGCGCGCAGCGCATCGCGCGCACGCCCGGTGGCCGGCCCACGCAGCTGGCCGACCTCGAGATGCCGCTGGCCGACGGCTTCGTGCTGGTCGGCCCGCATCCGGGCCAGGGCGCGCTGCTGCTGAACTGCATCGATCCCAGCGTGGTCGACGAGAACGATCCGCTGTCGGTCGATCCCGCGCTCGATCCGCTGTCGCCCGCCAACGGCTATGCCGGCAAGGGCAAGACCCGCTACGGCGCCGAGTTCGTGGCGCGCTACCGCCAGGCGCAGCGGGCCCGCGTGGCCCGCATCGACGAGCGCGCGCGAACGCTCGTCGCGCGTCGGCAGGCCGCGCGACAGCGCGTGAAGGAGGCGCTGGCCGCCGATGGAACGCCCGACGCGGAAGACCAGCGGCTCGCCGGCCACACGCCGATCTTCAACGTCTGGCGCACCGACGCCGACCTGCGCTGCTTCGACCTGTCGCTCGATGCCTCGGAGCGCCGGTTCGGTTCGCTGTGGGGCGCCGATCCCTATGCCTCCAACTACGGCGCCGTCGGCTTCGCGCGCCAGTGCACGCCCGAGAGCTGGCTGTCGACCTGGTCGGCGCTGTCGTCCAACGCCTCGCTGGCGAAGACCGCGCCCGCCATCACCCAGCCCGTGCTGGTGATCGAGTACACGGGCGACCAGGCCTGCTTCCCGAGCGATGTGCAGCGCATCGTCGAGGCCATCGGTTCGCCGGACAAGCGCCACCTGAGCGTGCGCGGCGACCACCACGGCCGTGCACTGGCGAGCGGCGAGCCGCCAGGCCGGCTCGAGGCTGGCCGGCTGCTGGCCGAGTGGCTGCAGGCGCGGTTTCCGCACTGAGCTGATTTCCTTTATCCGGGCGCCGCGGCGCCCGCCCATCGACATCCTGTTTTCTTCGAGGAGGCCCCGCCATGCCCGTTCCAGACCTTTCACCGCCGCCCCTGCGCGGCGTCGACCACACGGCGCGCCCGACTTGGCGGCTGCGCGAGACCGTCGAGTTCTACCGCGACAAGCTCGGCCTGCCGCTGGTGCACGTGATCTCCGCGCGCGGCTGGGGGCCGGCCACGCATCCGGACTTCCTGCACTTCTTCTTCGACAGCGGCAACGGCAGCACCATCGCCTTCTTCTATTACCTGGGCAGCGAGGAACCGGCGGGGTTGCGCGAGCGTGCCGCCGCCCGGCCGCTGCCCGACGACCATGTCGCCGATGCCACGCACACGGCCTGGCTCGTCGAGGGGCCCGAGGCGCTGCGCGCCTGGAAGCAGCGCCTGGAGTCGCAGGGCCTCGAGGTCTCGGTGGAGACGCGGCACGAGGTGATCGAGTCGATCTACGTGCGCGATCCGAACGGCTACTTCGTCGAGTTCACGCACAAGCTGCGCCCGCTGACGGCCCTCGACGCCACCGATGCGCGACTCACGCTCGAGGCCGCGATGGCGGCGGAGGACGCGGTGCGCGAAACCGGCCATGCACTGGGCCCGGTCGACGCGATCTGGCAGCGCAAGGCCGTGCTGGTGGCCGCGCATGGCGTGGCGTCCGAGGCGCCGATCCGCCTGCCGGTGCCGCGCGTGGAGGAGTTCGCGCCGCTGGTGAGTGCCGCACGGCGGCACCCCGATTGCCGGGTGCGCGAAGGCGCGGAGTACGACCTGATCGAGGCCGACGCCGCCATCGAGTTCGAGCGCAAGGCGCTGGGCTTCAAACCGGCGCTGTGGTACGGCATGCTGACCGGCGGCGTGCACGGGCGCATCGAGCGCTTCGACCGCGACGTGCTGCGCATCGCGCCGGCGCGGGCCTGAGCCGGGCACGCAGGAGACACACATGCCGACCCTTGTCGAACACCCCATCGCCGGCGTGATCTACCCGGCGGCGGCGCGGGCCGAAGCCGCGCTGGCCAGCGGCGCCTGGATTTCGAGCACCGTGGGCGATGCGCTGCGCGCGACCGCGCGGCGCCATCCGCAGCGCTTGGCCTTCATCGGCGACGACCGCTCCATCGACTTCGCGCAGCTGGACGATGCCACCGAGCGGCTCGGCGCCGCGCTGCTGAGCCTGGGCCTCGCGCCGGGCGACCGCGCGATCTTCCAGCTCGGCACCACGGTGGAGACCGCCATCGCGCTGCTGGCCTGCTTCAAGGCCGGCATCGTGCCGGTGTGCTCGCTGCCGCAGCATCGCGAGATCGAGATCGGCCAGCTCGCAACGCAATCGGGCGCGCGCGGCTACTTCGTGCAGGCGGACTTCGGCACCAGCTTCGACCTGCCGGCCTTTGCCGAAACCATGATGGCGCGCCATGCGTCCCTGCGGCACCTTGTCGTGGTGCGCGGCGAACGGCCGGGCGCGGCCAGCCTGCAGGGGCTGATCGACGACATGCCGCTCGCGCGGGCACGAGAGGTGCTCGCGCGCGTGCGGCTCGGGCTGGCGGACGTGCTGAGCTTCCAGCTGTCGGGCGGCACCACCGGCGTGCCCAAGATCATTCCGCGCTTTCATGCCGAGTACCTGGGGCATTCGGCGGGCTGGATGCGGCGCTACCGCATCGATGCCGACAGCCGGCTGATCTGGTCGCTGCCGCTGATGCACAACGCCGGCCAGCTCTATGCGCTGATTCCGCCCGTGCTGATGGGCGTGCCGGTGGTGCTGATGTCGAAGGTGGACATCCCGCGCATGCTCGACCTGATCGGCAAGCACCGCGTGACGCATGCGCTGTCGATCGGTCCCATCGCGCCGCAGTTGCTGGCCTACCGCGACATCGCGCGCCACGACCTGTCGTCGCTGCGGCTGTTCTCCACCATGAGCCGCGCCGACACCTTGGAGGCGCACCTCGGCGTGCCGTGCTCCAACCTCTACGGCATCACCGAGGGCCTGCTGCTGGGATCGCCCGCCGATGCATCGGTGGAGGCGCGCCATCGGACGCAGGGCTGCTCGGGCTGCGACGACGACGAGATCCGCCTGCTCGAGCCGGCGTCCGAAGAGCCGGTGCCGCAGGGGCTGGCGGGCGAGCTGTGCTTTCGCGGTCCGTCGAGCCTGACCGGCTATTTCGCCAACGCGCAAGCCAATGCCGAGTCGTTCACCGCCGACGGTTTCTACCGCACCGGCGACATGGTGACGGCGCACCGCGTGGATGGCGTGCTGCACTACGCATTCGAGGGCCGCCTGCGCGACAACATCAACCGCGGCGGCGAGAAGATCGGCTGCGAGGAGGTCGAGGGCCATGCGAGCCAGCATCCGGCCGTGGCCGATGCCAAGCTGGTCGCGATGCCCGATCCCTTCTATGGCGAGAAGGGCTGCATCTTCATCATCCCGCGCCCCGGCATGGCGGCACCGGACGTGCAGGCGCTCGGGCGCTTCCTGGTCGAGCGCGGGCTGGCGAAATACAAATGCCCCGAGCGCGTGGAGGTGGTGGCCGAGTTCCCGCTCACGCGCGTGGGCAAGGTCGACAAGCCCGCCATGAAGCAACGCATCGCGGCCTTGCTGCAGCAGGAGCAGCAGCCATGAGCGCGCCCGTGCCCATCGAGTACCTGCGCAGCGAACGCCCGCTGGTCGTGCGTCGCCGCGTGCGCTGGGGCGAGTGCGACCCGGCCGGCGTGGTCTACACCGCGACCTTCGCCGACTACGTGATCTCGGCCGCCGAGCTGTTCTACGGCGTGTTGTTCGGCACCACGCCGCAGCAGGCGAAGAACGCGCAGGGCTTCGGCACGCCGAGCCGGGCGCTGTCCTTCGACTTCGTGCGCTCGCTGCGGCCCGACGACGAATTCGACATGACGGTGCGCGTGGCCGAGGTGAGAAGCCGCACCTACGTGCTGGCGATCGCCGCGACCACGCCGCAGGGCGAGCCGGTGTTCGACGCGCTGCTCACGCCGGTGTGCGTGGCGCGGCCCGAGCGCACTTCCATCGAGATACCGCCCGCGTTCCGCCAGGCGCTGCTGGACTACCAGCGCGATTGCTCCGCGGCGGGCGTTCCATCGACACCCGAGGAGTCCACCCCATGAAGATCGAGATCATCGGTGCCGGCCCGGCCGGCCTGTACTTCGCGCTGCTGGCGAAGAAGCACGATCGCTCGCACCGGATCACGGTGCACGAGCAGAACCCCGAGGGCGCCACCTACGGCTGGGGCGTCGTCTTCTCCGACATCGGGCTGTCGTTCCTGAAGGAGGCCGATCCGGATTTCTTCCAGGCCTTCATCGCGCACCACGAGCGCTGCGACTACATGGAGATCGTCCATCGCGGCACCCATGTGCAGGTGCATGGCAACCATTTCTCGCGCACCTCGCGCATCGACATGCTGCGCGTGCTGCAGCAGGCCTGCGAGCGCGAGGGCGTGCGCATCGAGTATGGCCGGCGCGTCGAGGACGCTCGGGCGCTGGCGGCCGATTGCGACCTGCTGGTCGCGGCCGATGGCGGCAACAGCGCGGTGCGCACCCAGATGGCCGAGCAGTTCCGCCCGCGGTTCGTGCGCCGGCGCAACAAGTTCGCCTGGTACGGCACGCACCAGCGCTTCCATCCGGTCTCGCTGATCTTTCGCGAAACCGCGCATGGCGTGTTCATCGCGCACAGCTACCAGTACGGGCCGGAGCTGTCGACCTTCCTGGTCGAAGTGGACCCCGACACCTGGCGGCGCGCGGGGCTCGACACCGCGAGCGAGGAGGAGAGCCGGCGCTTCTGCGCCGAGGTGTTCCGTCCCGAGCTCGGCGGCAATGAACTGCTGACCAACCGCTCGCTCTGGTTCGAGGCCAACATCGTCAGCAACGAGCGCTGGAGCCACGGCAACATCGTGCTGCTGGGCGATGCGCTGCGCACGGTGCATTTCTCGCTGGGATCGGGCACGCGCATGGCGATGCAGGACGCGATCGCGCTGCATCGCGGCGTGGTCGCCCATCCGGCGGACCTGCCGGCCGCGCTGCAGGCCTTCGAGTCCGCGCGGCGCGATGCCTCGAGCAGCTTCCAGCAGTCGGCCAGCCGCAGCCTCGACTGGTACGAGAACGTGGGCGAGCGCATGCACCTGGACCCGCTGCCATTCGCCTACGACTACATGCGCCGCACCGGCAAGGTCAGCCACGAGGACCTGCGCCAGCGTGACCCGCACTTCACCCGCGCCTGCGAGGCGCTGCAGCCTGCCGCCTGACGCGGCCCTTCCACAGGAGACGACCATGTTCCCGATTTTTCGCGCGACGACGCGTCGCGCGATGGCGTTCTGCGCCCTCGCGCTGGCCACCACCCCGCTGCTGGCGCAGGGCAGCTACCCGACGCAAACGGTGCGCAGCGTGCTGCCGTACTCCGCGGGCAGCGGCCCCGATGCCGTGATGCGGCATGTCGGCGAGCTGCTGGCGCGCGACTGGAACCAGTCGGTGGTGGTGGACAACAAGCCCGGCGCCAACGGCTGGCTGGCCATCGGCGAGGTGAACCGTGCCCGTCCCGACGGCCACACGCTGCTGACGCTGGACAGCACCTACATGGCGCTGCAGCCGCACCTGTACCGCAAGCTGCCCTTCGATCCGGTGCGCGACTTCGAGCCGGTGGCCGGGCTCTACACCACCGGCTTCTTCGTCGTGGTGGGGGCCAACTCGCCGTGGAAATCGGTGGCCGACCTGGTGAATACGGCCCGGGCCAAACCCGAGGGCGTGAGCTATGGCAGCTGGGGGCAGGGCAGCGTGGCCCATGTGGGCACCGCGCAGTTCGAGGCCGCCGCGGGCATCAGCATGATGCACGTGCCCTTCAAGGAGCTGCCGCAGCTCTACACGGCCGTGGCCACCGGCGAGGTCGACTGGGCCTTCGGCTCGGCCGCCACCGTGGGGCCGCTGTACCGCGCGGGCAAGGTGAAGCTGCTGGCCTATGCCGGCGGTGCGAAGCGCCTGGCCGGCTACGAGAACGTGCCCACGCTGGCCGAGGCCGGCGGGCCCGCGGGCATGGAGGTCGGCACCTGGGTGGCCATCTATGCGCCGAAGAACACGCCGGCGCCGACGGTGGAGCGCATCCAGGCCGGCGTCGCCAAGGCGCTGATGCAGCCCGCGGTGCGCGAGCGCATGGCCGGCTTCGGTTTCGAATCCTGGCGCGCCGGGCCCGCCGAGCTGGCGCGGGCGCAGGCCGCCGACACCCAGCGCTACGCCCAGGTGGTGCAGCGCGCCCGCATCGCACTCGATTGAGCCCATCAAAGGAGAACCCCATGAACCGCAACTTCCGCATCGGCCAGATCGTGCCGAGCTCCAACATCACCATGGAGACCGAGATCCCAGCCATGCTGCGCGCGCGCGAGGCGCAGCGCCCCGGCGAACGCTTCACTTTCCATTCGAGCCGCATGCGCATGCACAAGGTGACGAAGGAGGAGCTGGCCGCGATGAACAAGGAGAGCCTGCGCTGCGCCGCCGAACTGGCCGACGCGCAGGTGGACGTGATGAGCACGGCCTGCCTCGTCGCCATCATGGCCATGGGCCTGGGGTACCACCGCCAGACCGAGCGCGAACTGACCGAGGTGGCGCGGGCCAACCGCTGCCTGGCGCCGGTGATGACCTCGGCCGGCGCGCTGGTCGAGGGCCTCAAGACCCTGGGGGCGCGGCGCATCGCGCTGATGGCGCCTTATATGAAGCCATTGACCGACCTGGTCGTGCAATACATCGAGCACGAGGGCATCGAGGTGGTCGATGCCATCTGCTTCGAGATCCCCGACAACCTCGAGGTGGGCCGGCGCGACCCGCTGCAGTTGCTCGACGACGTGAAGCGGCTGGACACCCGCCGTGCCGACGTCATCGTCGCCTCGGCCTGCGTGCAGATGCCTTCGCTGCCGGCGGTGCAGCGCATCCAGGACGCGACCGGCATTCCCACCGTCTCCACGGCGGTATGCACCGTGCGCCGGATGCTGGAGCACCTGGACCTGGCACCGGTCGTGCCCGGTGCCGGCGCGCTGCTGGCCGGCTGAAACCCTGCTTTTCCTTCCTACAACGAGACGAGAGACAAGACCCATGTTCCGCCATCCCACCCTGGCCCTCGGCCTCGCCGCGACCGCGTGCGGCGCCGCCGCGCAATCCAGCCTCACCGTGTTCGGCATCGTCGATGCGGCGGTGAGCCACTACTCGACCCGCAGCGTCGTGCCCGACGGTCGCCCTTCCTTCCTGCTCCCGCCCGGATCGCGTTCGAGCTTGCGCAGCAGCCAGACGGTGCTGTCCAGCGGAAGCTCGCTGCCCAGCCGCATCGGCTTTCGCGGCACGGAGGACCTGGGCGGCGGCCTGGCGGCCAGCTTCTGGCTCGAATCGCCGCTGGCCAACGACAACGGCGCCGTGGGCCTCGGCACCTTCGCGCGCCGCTCCACCGTGAGCCTGTCGGGCGGCTTCGGCGAGATCCGGCTCGGGCGCGACTACACGCCCACCTTCTGGAACGACACGCTGTTCGATCCGTTCAGCAACATCGGCGTGGGCGGGAACCTGATCGGCTCGGTCAACACCCGGCTGGCCGTGGCCACTGCGCGCGCGACCGGCGATCCGCTCAACGGCGGTCTGCCCGGCGGGCCCGACAACTACGTGCGCACGGCCAATGCCATCGGCTACTTCCTGCCGGCCGGGCTGAATGGGCTGTATGGGCAGGTCCAGTACGCCCTGCACGAGAACGTCAAGCGTGACGAGGAAGTTGGCAGTCCGTCGCGACGGGGTGCGGAAGCCGGGCTGCGCCTTGGCTATGCCGCCGGCGCCTTGGACGTGGCGGGCACCTTCGTCCAGAGCACGGTGGGCGATGCCTGGCTGCCCGGTGGCGTGCACGGCACGCGAAAGGTCAGGAGTGCCAGCCTCGGCGCGTCCTACGATGTCGGCGGCGCGAAGCTGTTCGGCGAAGTCTCGCGCGTCGCCGACGAGGCGCGCAGCGCGTTCGCGGCGAATGGCTTCCAGGTGCCGACGTCGATCACGGGCATTTACCAGGGCGCGTTGCTGGGGATCACCGTGCCGCTGGGCGCGGGACAGATCCGCGCCGCCTACTCGCGCGTGAAGTTCGA